>NZ_CP080096.1:1200000-2400000 GCF_019428685.1 Paraburkholderia edwinii | reverse complement strand
AGGCGTGGCTGACCGCGTTCACGTATCTGGCGACCACGCTGAACTGGTTGCCCGCCGCACAGCAGGCGCTCGACACGGCGGAGGCGGTCCTTCCGGAAATCGAGCTTCCGGCGGGCGCGCACTACCTGACGACTGCCGATGCGCAGGAGGCGGTGGGACTGCTGTCGGAGCAAAGCCAGCTCACGCAGTCTTTGGCGCAGGGCACGGCTGCATTCGAAACACTGCTCGCGGCGGTCGCGCAGGCGTGGAATGTGTCGCAAATGACGATCGCGTCGCCAGGCACATCCGTGCAGGCTCTCGGTGGCGACCTTGTACTCGCGGCCGCGGGGGCGGAGACAGTTCGCGACGGCGCGACGCCGAGCACCTATATCGTCCTGCCCGGCGCGCAGGTCACGATCAACAATTTCCACGCGGGCTTGAACGGCAGCCGGATCGACTTCCTGAGCCCCGGTTCGACGATGACCGTTACCGACGTAGCCGGTGGCACACAGATCCAGCTCGGCACCGCGACGGTCCTGCTGACGGGCGTGAGCGCCTCGTCGCTGTCGTACTTCGACAATATCGCGGGTGTGTCGGCCGTATCGGCGAACCTGAACGGCGCGACAATCAACCTCGCATCGAACGGCAGCATGATCGACGACGGCACGACCCATGTCGATACGCTGACGATGACCGGCTCAGCGGACACGCTGATCGCCAACAACGGCACCGACGTATTGACGGCGACAGGCTCGTCGAACGAGCTGATCGGCGGCAGCGGCGCCGACATGCTGAACGTTTCGGGTTCGGGCAACAGGCTCGTGGCTGGCTCAGGAACGACCGAACTGATGGTGAACGGCGCGGGCGCGAATAACGTTCTGGTGGGCGGTGCGGGCACAGATGAATTCGCGGCCAGTTCAGGCGAGCAGCAACAGGACACGCTGATCGCCACCACCGGCAACGATGTGATGCGTCTGACCGGAAACTCCAACACGCTGATTGCAGGCACCGGTATCGATGTGCTGTCCGTGATCGGCTCTTCGAATACGCTGATAGCAGGGAGCGGGGACGACCTGCTTTCTGTGGTCGGCGGCGGCAATCTGCTCGAAGGCGGGAGCTATCGGGCGGAACTGGTCAGCGATGCAAGCGGCAACACGCTTGTCGGCGGAACGGGCTTTACGCAGGCGTTCTATCTGGCAGACGACCTCGCCGTCGATCTGGTGGCCGGTAAGGCCTCGATCAACGACAGCGGCGTTGGCGACACGCTGATCGACATCGTCAATGCGGATGTGACCGGCAGCCACGACACGTTGATCGCCGGTGCCGCGAGCGGGACATTGTGGGCCGAGGGCCAGGCGGACACCGTGATCGCCGGAGCCGGAGACGACGTGCTGATAAGCGATATGGGCGGCAACACGCTTGTCGCAGGCAGCGGAACGGCAGAGGCGATCTACAGCTTTGACCATATCGATGTCGATCTTGCGACCGGTGTCGTATCGAACCTGGTCGGTGGCGGCACGAGCGATACGGTGATCGGCATCACGCAGGTGCGGGTAACGGGCGACGACGACGTGCTCGTCGGTACCACTAACGGCGCCGACTATCTCGCCGCGGTGGGCAGCAACGACACCCTGGTTGCGTCGGGATCGGGAAATACGCTGACGGGCGGGACGGCCGCAGTGTTCGTCGTCAATCAGGCGGGCGGCAACACGCTCACCTCGTCGGTCGGCCCGGCGACGGTGTCGTACGCCGCCGATGGCCTGACGATCGATCTGGCGAACGGTCTGGTCACGTCGAATGGAACCGGTCTGCAGGACACGTTAGCCGGAGCCTTCGGCATCGCGCAGGCGACCGGTAGCGCGGACACGCTGATCGGCGGGGCGGGTGCATCGACGCTCGCAAGCAGTCCGGCCGGCAACACGCTGATCGCGGGAACCGGGAAAACCGCTGCGTATTACGGCAGCGACGATATCACCGTCGACCTGGGCAGCGGCACCGCGCGTTCGAATACCGGCACGGCGGCAGAGGATGCGCTCGTGGGCATCGCTGACGTGATCGTCGCGGGTGCGGACGACACGCTGCTGTCGTCGGCTACCGGCGACGACACGCTCTCCGCGGCGGGCAAGAACGACACGCTGATCGCGCTTGGCGGGGGCAACACGCTCGCAGGCGGCAATTTTGCTTCGGACCTGATCGGCAACGCGACCGGCAATACGCTGATTGCCGGCGCCGGGGCAACGACAGTGACGTATGGCGACGGTGCAGTGGTCGATCTCGGCACGGGCATCGCGTCGATCGCCGGCTCTGCGACGCACGACGTGCTCTCCGGCATCATCATCGCGCAGGCGAGCGGCAGCCACGAAACGCTGATTGGTGCGAGCACGGCCACGACGCTGATCGGCGACGCGTCGCACAATACGCTCGTGTCGGGTACGGGCCACACCAATGTCGCCTATGAACAGGATGGGCTGACCGTCAATCTTGCGTCGGGTCAGGGGTACGCCAATAGCGGAAGTGCCGCGTCCGGCGACACGCTGATTGGCATTTCCACGGCCGTTGTCGCAGGCAACGACGATACGCTGATCGGCGCAAACGGTGACGTGTTGATCAATACCAGCGGCGAGAACGACACCTTGATCGCCACCGGTTCCGGAAACACGCTCGAAGGCGGAAGCGGCAGCTCGACGCTCATCAGCTTGATGGCCAACAATACGCTGATCGGCGGCACCGGCGTGACCGTCGCCGACTTCGACGCGAACGGCCTGTCTATCAGTCTGGTGTCCGGCAAGGTGAACGGCGCGGGCGCGAGCGGCGTGATCGAGGGAATCACGAACGTTCAGATCAACGGCAACAACAACACGCTGGTCGGCAGCGCGATCGACAGCGTGCTGAAGGCGAACGGCAACGACAACACGCTGATTTCGTCGCCGGGCGCCGGCGATCTGCTCGAGGCGCTCGACGGCGATAACAACACGCTGGTTGCAGTCGGACGCGGCCAGACGCTGGAAGGTGGTGCGGGCAGCACGACGCTCATTAGCGACGCGACCGGCAATACGCTGATCGGCGGCGCAGGGCGCACGGTTGCGTCGTATAGCGGCTCATCGATTACCGTCGATATGGAATCCGGAACGGCGATCGTCAACGGCCTCAGTTCCGGCGATACGCTGATCGGCATTACGGCGGTGAACGTCTCCGGCTTTGACGACACGCTGATCGGCTCCAGCAAGGGCGGCGAACAGCTGGGCGCAACCGGCATCGGCGATACGCTCGAGGCGAATGGCGGCGGCGACGTGCTCGTCGCCGGCACCGGCACATCGACGCTGGCGAGCAACGCGGCGGGTAATACGCTGATCGGCGGTGCAGGCGTCGCGACGGCGTATTACGGCGGCGACGACGTCATGGTCAATCTCGCCAGCGGCATGGCCGGCGTCGCCGGGTCCGGCATCACTGACACTCTTGTCAATATTCATGCGGCGCAGGCAGGCGGCAGCAATGACACGCTGTATGGCGGCGCCGGCGTCACGACGCTCGGCAGCAATGGTCAGGGGAACACACTGATTGCCGGGACAAACCGGACGGTCGTGTCATACGACGGATCGGGGGTGGCCGTTGATCTCGGCGAGGGCACCGCGACAGTGGACGGAGCGAGCACCGGCGACGTGCTGGTGGGCATCGCGGCGGGCAGCGTCGGCGGCACGAACGACACGCTGATCGGCGCTGCAAGCGGCGGCGACTTCCTTACGGCGACCGGCGCTCACGACACGGTAATCGCATATGGAAGCGGCAACACGCTCGAGGCCGGCAACGGTAACGACACGCTGATCACGAACGCGGCCGGCAATACGCTTGTCGGCGCTTTGGCCAGCACGGCGGCCATTTATGCGGGCAACGGTCTGACCGTCAACCTCGCGACCGGCATGGTGACGTCGGCGGGAAGCAGCAGCGGTTCCGTGGTCGGCGTCGCCGACGTGATCGCAACCGGCACCGGCGATGTGCTGATCGGCGGTAGTGGCAACGATACGCTTGTCGCTCAGGGCAGTCACGATGTGCTCGAAGGCGGCAGCGGCATCACGACGCTGATCGGCAGCGACAACAGCGATACGCTGATGGCGGGACCCGGGTTGAGCGTCGTCGACTACGCGGGCATTGGAACCACGGTCGATCTCAGTACGCAGCGAGTGTCTGAAAGCGGCGGAGGCGTTGTCGACACATTAGTCGGTGTCACAATTGCCGAGGCGTCCGGCAGCGGCGAAACGCTGATCGGCATCAACAGCGCAGACTCGACACTGGTCGGCGATGCGCTAGGCAATACGCTAATCGGCTATGAAACAGAGACGGTGCAGACGACGGCCTATTACGCAGGCAATGACCTCTACGCGACCAGCAACGCTGTTAAAAGTATCGGATCGGGTGTTGGAGACAGTCTGGTCGGAATCAACGTCCTGGAACTGGTGGGCGACAACGATACGCTGAATGGCAGTGGATCGATGACGGGTGACGATGACACGTTGATTGATGCCGGCAACAACTACGGTTACGAAGACTCGATCATTGGCGACCACAACACGCTCGTCACATCCGTCACTGGCGGTAGTGTGACCGGAAACAACAATACGGTGATCGGCTATGCGATCGTTTCAGGCGACGACAACGTCCTGATCGGTGGAGGCGAGGCGACGAGCGGGAACGGCAACACGATCATCGCGTCGGGATCGGGATTCGAGCAGCTCCTTGGAGGTAGTGGTACGACGACGCTGGTTGGCAGGGGTACGGGAGATTCTCTTCTTCGTGGAGGAAACGGACAAACGGTCGCGGCTTACGCGAGCGGTATGTTTGTCGACCTTGTCGACCAGTTGGCGGAGGCGTCGACGTTGTGGAAGGGCTCGAGGCCAGCTAGCGGACAGTATTATGGGGATACGCTCTATGGCATCGAGATTGGTCAGGCCGATGGTACCGGCAATACCCTGTACGCAGGGGAGAACCAGACAATAGGCAGTAACGGGCAGGGCAATACGCTGGTATCCGAACTGCTCATCACCGACTTCCCGTTCCCGAATACAGGCGAGTACGTCGGCGGGGAAGCGTACTTTTACGCCGACAACATGGTGGTCAACGGAGAAGTGGATAACAAGGATGACGGCCTGCCGACCGGCTATGCCTATTCAAGTTCGAATCCCTACGGCCCGGAAGACGCGATATATGGATATTTCGGAGCCTACGCAGTCACCGGAGACAACTCTACGTTGATGGGCGGCGATACGCTCATGGCGCTTGGTAACAACGATACGCTGATGACCGGTCGGGTAATGGAAGGCGGTGCCAACACGTCCACGCTGATCGGCACCGCGAGCACCGTTTTGGCAGGTGGAACGCTGATCGGCGGTACGGGACATACTGTTGCGACCTTCGCCGGCCCGAATACGATCGAACTCGCTGAAGGAATGGCCTGGTGGACCAACGGCGAGATCATCTACGACGAAACACTGACCAATATCACCATCACCGAAGCGACGGGCACGGGGACGACCTTTATCGGAAACACCGGCAACTCGACGCTGATTGGCAACCTGCAGGGCAACGAACTGGTCGCGGGGAGCGCGCGTACGGTTGCATACTACGCCGGGAAGAGTGTCGATGTGCTGCTGGGCGGTCCGGGTCAGAACGGCTCTGCCAGCTCGCTGCTCGAACCCGGCACGACATCGGACGTGCTGGTTGGCTTATCCGCTGCTGACGTGACCGGTCTCGACGACTACGTGCTTGGCTCGGCGTCTGGCGGCGACCTGCTGGTGGGAGAGGGCACCAGCGATACGATCGTCTCGAGAGGCACCGGCAATACGCTGCTTGCTTCCGGCGGAAGCGGTAACCGGCTGACCGGCAGCGGCAGCGACCTGCTCGAGATCACAGGTGGCGCAAATAATATTGTCGTGAGTGCGGGTAACAGCGTCCTGGAAGCGATCGGTGGCGCCAGTGACTCGCTGGTCGCGTCCCATAACGACACGCTCATTGGGGGAGCAGGAACGGCGGTGCTGGTCGGCAACCTCGAAGGAAACACGCTGATCGCGGGCTCGCGGCAGACGGAGGCGAATTTCAGTGGAACGGCAAATGTCGTGGTTGATCTTGCCACGGGGTTAGCGATTGCACCGGGAGGGGGGGCGGATACCCTGATCGGTTTTTCCAACGTAGCCATCGCGTCAGCTAACGGCACACTCATTGGCTCGAACAACGGCGGTGACTATCTGCAGGCATCGGGTCCGGGGACTATTGTGCTTGCAGCTGGCACGGACAACACACTGGCCGGCAGCACCCTGATCAGCAGTTCGATCGGCGGCAACACGTTGGTCGGTGGGACCTCCGGTCTTCTTCTGCGTTCCGCCGGCCTTGCGTATTACTCGGAAAGCTTCATGACGATCGACCTGAACGCGGGCATTGCATCGGGCTTCGGACGCGAGAACGATACGCTCATCAATGTGACTTCTGTCGAAACGACCGGCCAGGACGAAACGTTGATCGGAGGCAAGGCGCAGTCGACACTAATCAGTTCTCAGGTCGGCGGTAATACGCTGATCGCCGGCAAGGTCGCAACAGAAGCGTTCTATACCGAAAACCGCGTGGTCGTCGATCTCGCGCACGGCGTCGTCAGCGCTGCGCAGAGCGCGGATGATACGCTGGTGGGAACGTTCTCGATGGCGGGGGCCGGCGGAACGCACGATATTCTGATCGGCGGCGCCGGGCCAACCACTCTGACGAGCACCGGTGCGGATAACACGCTGATAGCAGGATCCGGCAAGACCACGCTGACGTCCACCGTCGCCGGCAATACGCTCGTCGCTGGCGCCGGTGCCACTTCGCTAAGCTATGTATCGAGCAAGCTGGTTATCGATCTTGCCGATGGTCTGGTTGAACTGGCCGGCGTCAGCGATACATTGTCCGGCGTATTCGCGGGCGCTACCGTGCAGGGTTCCAATAACACGCTGATCGGCGCACGAACAGGTTCTGATCAGTTGACGATTGCTGGTGCAGGCAGCGCAGACACCATCGTCTCGTACGGCGGCAATAACGTGCTAAGTGACGGTTCGGGCACTGGAACCCTTATAACCGAAAATGTCGGCGGCAATACGCTGACGGGAAGCGCCACGACAGTCGCGGATTTCGCCGCATCCAGCGTCACCGTCAATCTCGCGACGAAGCAGGCGAGCGTCGCGGGCAGTCCCGGGCTGGTGGATACGCTCGTCGGTATCACGATCGTCGAGGCCTCGGGCAGTCACGACACGCTGATCGGCACGACGACAGCGGGAACGCTGACTAGCGCCTTCAATAACGATACGCTGATAGCGGGCGGCAAACAGACCGAGGTGGAGTACTCGAACGCTGGCGTGGTAGTCGATCTGCGCAACGGCACGGCAAGCGAGGCGGGTGCGAGCGCGACTGATACGCTGATCGGCTTCACGAGTGCCATGGCGACCGGCGTCAACGATACGCTGATCGGTTCCGATACCGGAGGCGACACGCTGTTCGGCACGTTCGAAGGAAGCGACACGCTGGTCGGCGACCTGACCGGCAACACGCTTGTGAATGGCCTAGCGTATTTTGCAGAGTCAAATCTTACCGTGGCGCTCAATTCAGGCAGTACCACGGTGGCCACGGCAAAGGCCGTTGTCAACGGCGTCACGCGTTCGGATACGCTTGTGACCGTCTCCGAGATCGAGGTCGCAGGAAACGACGACACGGTGACGGCTACGCCCTATTCGCTCCTGATTGTCGCTACAGGCATCGGGGACACGCTGACGGCCAGCCAGAGCAACCTCGAAAGCGACGCGGAGGGCAACACACTGATCGCGTCCGGCGCGACACCTTCCGAGGTTACCGCGGAATACGGCGGAAACGGTGTCACCGTCAATCTCCAAGCGGGTACTGCAATCGCAACCGGAACATCGTTCGGCGACAAACTGATCGGAATTACCGACGGCATCGTGTTTGGAGAACATGACGTCGTGATCGCGGGAACAGTCGCTAACGCGGTATTGGAGTCGTCGGGCACGAACAACACGCTTGTTGCCGGAACAGGTGGGGGCGACCATCTCTACGACGCCGGACTAGGTTACGACTACTTCGACGTAGGACTTGGAGATGGATTGGTCACCATCTCCAATGGAGGGGAGACACTTGATCCTGCTCCCGTCAATGAACTCGATTTTGGCCCGGGTATTGCCGACAGTCAGCTCTGGCTTGCGCGATCCGGCAACGATCTGATGATCGACGTGTTGGGAACGACGACCCGTGTCGATCTTTCGAACTGGTTCACTTTCACGGGGAATCAACTGGCCAAAATCACCGCCGGCGGACTCGCCGTCGACAGTCAGATCAACCAGCTCGTTCAGGCGATGGCGACCTATTCCGCGAACACGCCAGGCTTCAATCCGGCAACCGCGACGCAAATGCCCGCCGACTCCGCGCTGGAAGGCGCGATTGCCGCGGCCTGGCACGCATGATCGGGGGCACGATGTCGACAATGGAGACCGTGGAAAACGGCGCAGCGAACGTCTCGCCACACGCTGCATCGGCGCAGGCGTTTCGCGGCGCGAAAGAGCTTCACGACAAGGGGAAGTTTGCCGAAGCCGAGACGCTGTTGCGCGACGCGATCGCGGCGGACCCGCATAACAGCGACTTGCGAAACGCACGCGGCGTGATGTTCGCCGCGATGAAACGCAATCTCGACGCGGTATGGTGCTATCGCGACGCGCTAGCCATCAATCCTCGCGCCGCCGGCATCTGGACCAATCTTGGCAATGCGCTGACATCGCTGAAGCATCTGAAGGGCGCGATTTACTGTCATCAGCGGGCAATCGCCCTTTCGCAGGGCGAGACGTCGCTGCTTCACCACAATCTCGGCACCGCGCTGGCTGAAGCGGGCATGCACGGCGAAGCCGTAGTTGCCTTTACCCGCGCGATCGAACAGCGCAAGCAGTACGATCTTGCGCGCTGGGACCGCGGTCGGAGCTATCTGTATCTCGGCAACTATCGACAGGCCTGGCCGGACTATGAAGTGAGGCTCGTGACCGGGCAATTGCCGAAGAAGGAATTGCCCGGCCGGCAGTGGAACGGCGAAGCGTATGCGGGCAAACGGCTAGTGCTCGTTGTCGAGCAGGGATTCGGCGACACGTTATGGGTCGCGCGTTATCTGCCGCGCGTGAAAGCGCTGGGCGGCGAACTGGTTATCGAATGCCAGGCTGAACTGATTTCGCTGATTGCGGCGATGGGCGTCGCCGATCGCCTGATCGCCCGTAATTCGCCGTTGCCGGCCGCGGATTTCTATTGCTATCTGTGCAGCCTGCCGGGGCTCTTCACGAACGATGTCAATTCGATACCCGCGGCGCCATATTTTTTTCCATCCGCCGATCGAGCGGCAAAGCTCGCGCCGTTGTTCGATCGTGCTCGTGGACGCCTGAAGGTCGGCATCGTCTGGTCCGGCAGCGTGACATTCAAGAAGAATCACGAACGCGCGCAGCCGCTGATGCGCTTTTTCCAGGCGTTTGCGTTACCTGGTGTCCAGCTATACAGCCTACAGAAGGGCCCTCGCACCAGCGAGCTCACGTCATTGCCGAAAGGCGGTCCGATCATCGATCTCGCGCCTCACCTTGAAGACTTCGCCGATACGGCCGCCGCGGTGTCGCAGCTCGATCTCGTGATCATGACCGACAGCGCGGTCGCGCATCTGGCCGGCGCAATGGGCAAGCCCGTCTGGGTATTGCTCGGCTATGTCGCGCATTGGCTATGGCTGGAGGGCCGCACGGACAGTCCGTGGTATCCGTCGATGCGCCTCTTCAGGCCGAGAGCCGAGGGTGACTGGGACCATGTCTTCGACTCAGCCTCAGTGGAACTGATGACGCTCGCGAAACTGTGAGTGCCGGCACGATCGCCGCGCAATTCGGCCGATGAACGCTTCTGACTACCGCAGCCTTGCTGCTTCGCAGACATCCCGTATGACAACCCGAACACTTGTGACAGGCGGCGCCGGATTTATCGGTTCGCATCTTTGTGATCGTCTGATAGCGGACGGTCACGACGTGACGGCACTCGACAACTTCTTCACCGGAAGCGAGGCAAATGTTGCTCATCTATATGGGCACGGGCGCTTCAGGCTCGTCCGTCACGATGTTTCAACGCCAGTCGATATCGAGGGAGTCGAGACGATCTACAACCTCGCCTGTCCGGCGTCTCCGGTCCACTACCAGCTCGACCCGGTCCAGACGGTGAAGTCGAACGTGCTAGGCGCAGTCAACATGCTCGACCTCGCACGGCGTACGAACGCGACAATCCTGCAGGCGTCGACAAGCGAGATATATGGCGATCCGGTCGTTCATCCGCAACCGGAGAGTTATCGCGGCAACGTGAACCCGATCGGCCCCAGGGCCTGTTACGACGAGGGCAAGCGTTGCGCTGAAACGCTATTTTTCGATTACCACCGTCAGCATGGCGTGCGCGTCAAGGTGCCGCGAATCTTCAACACCTATGGTCCCCGCATGAGCCCCAACGATGGGCGTGTCGTGTCGAACTTCATCGTACAGGCGCTCAACGGGGACGACATCACGATTTACGGAGACGGCAGTCAGACTCGCGCGTTCTGCTATGTGGACGATCTGATCGATGCGTTTGTGCTGCTGATGGAAGCGGCCGACGCGGTGACCGGCCCGATCAACATCGGCAATCCATACGAAGTCTCGGTGAAGGAACTCGCCGGGCTGATTCTCGAGATCACGGAGTCACGCTCGAAGCTCGTCTATACGGGGCTGCCCGTCGACGATCCGGTCCAGCGATGTCCGGATATTTCCCTCGCGCGCGATGTGCTCGGCTGGGAACCGAAAGTTTCGCTGCAGGAGGGGCTCTATCAAACGATCGAGTACTTCGAGCGGTCTTTGACGGTGACCTCGACGATGGGCGAAGGCTTCGGCGGCGGAGCATAAACGACGATGCGAATCCTTCTCGTGATGCCGCATTTCTTCGGCGAACCGATTCCCGACGCGACCAATCGTTCGCGGCTCGCCAGTGCAAGAGCGGAACGCCTGCGTGCCCTCGTCGCTTCGATCTGCGGCCCTCATCAGGCAATGGGCACCGGCACGTACGGTCTCGACCACGGACAGGCCCGCGCTCAACGAAGCCAAAGCGGGCAGCAGATCGATCTGGTTATCTGCACGACGCGCAATGCCCATCTTCTCGACGAGATTCGCGCGCTGCACACGCTGTTTCGACATCATCCGACCGACGCCGAGCCGATGATGCTGGGATTCGAATGCCATAAGGTCATGAAGACTGCGCGAGGACGCTACGACTACTACGGATTTATCGAAGACGACGTCGTGCTAACCGATCCGCTGTTTTTCCGCAAACGCCGGCTTTTCGATCAACACTTCGGTCCCGATGCGCTGCTGCAGCCGAACCGCTACGAGCTCTCGCCGAATGGCCCCGTGCACAAGCTGTACGTCGACTACCGTCTGAACCGCAAAGTCACCGAGCGCTATCAGGACATCGCGGACGTTCCATTGTTGCGGATGCCTTTTCTCGATGACGAGGTACCCTTTGAGCGGACGACCTATCCGTCGGCCGGATGTTTCTTTCTAAGTGCCGCGCAACTCGACCGGTGGGTCGACAGCCCCCATTTCCTGGACGGCGACGTCTCTTACCTGAGCGCACTGGATTCGGCAGTGACCCTGTCGGTGATGAAGGCGTTTCGCATCTACAAGCCGGTGCTCGAACACGGGTGGTTTCTCGAAGTACTGCATGCGTCTCCCCGCTGGATCGGCTCCGTGACGCGCATCGCCGCCGTCGCGCCTGTCACGGGCGAAGGCTAGACACCACAGTTTGTCGACGGCTATTCACAAGCAAAAAAGCTACGGGGTGAAAACATGATGGCGGCGCCGCAACAGGCTTCAGACGCTCCGCACGACGCCGGGCTCGCCGCGCTCGTGCTGATCGCGCGCTTTCACGGAGTCGCAACCGATGCAGCGCAGCTGCGTCACGCGGCTGCGCTGGAAAACGGCTATTTTTCCGCTGCGGACCTCGTGCGCAGTGCGCGGTCGATGGGCCTGAAGGCGCGTGTCGTGCCATTGCGGGTCGACCGGTTGAACAGGATGTCGCTGCCGGCGCTCGTGTTTGACCGGAACGACGCGCATTTTATTGTTGCCCGGGCGGATGGCGACAAGGTATTGATTCTCGAGCCCTCAGAGAGCGCGCCGAGACTGATCGAACGCGACGTCCTTGGTGAACGCGCAAGCGGCACCGTGATGCTGCTGGCCTCGCGTGCATCGCTATCCGGCGAATTCGCGCACTTCGATTTCTCGTGGTTCATTCCGGCTGTGGTCAAGTACCGGCGGCTGCTGATCGAAGTCCTGATGGTATCGATCGTGTTGCAGGTGTTCGGGCTGGTTTCGCCGCTGATGTTCCAGGTTGTGATGGACAAGGTGCTCGTCAACCGCGCATTCAGCACGCTCAATGTGGTCTGCATCGCACTGCTGGTCTCCGGCCTATTCGAAGCGCTGCTGACAGGGCTGCGCAATTATGTTCTCTCACACACGACCAACCGCATGGATGTCGAGCTGGGCGCACGCCTGTTCCGGCATCTGCTTGCGTTGCCCGTTGCCTACTTCAAGAGCCGGCGAGTCGGCGAAACGGTTGCAAGGGTGCGTGAGCTCGAAAACATCCGCAGCTTTCTGACCGGCCAGGCACTCACGGCGGTGATCGACCTGCTGTTCTCGATCGTGTTTATCGCCGTGATGTGTCTGTACAGCGTATGGCTGACGCTTATCGTTGTCGTGTCGCTGCCGGTCTATGCGGCGATCTCGATGGGGCTCACGCCCATGTTGCGTACGCGGCTCAACGAGAAGTTCGCGCGCGGCGCCGATAACCAGTCTTTCCTTGTCGAAGCGGTTTCGGGAGCGGAAACGGTCAAATCGATGGCGCTCGAACCGCAGTTCACGCGCCGTTGGGATACGCAACTTGCCGCGTATGTTTCCACAAGCTTCCGCGCGAGTGCGCTCGGTAACGTGGGACAGCAACTGATCCAGCTGGTAGGCAAGCTGGTGACGGTCGCGACGCTGTATCTGGGCGCAAAGCTCGTGATCGAAAGCCGGCTCACGGTCGGAGAACTGATCGCGTTCAACATGATGTCGCAGCGCGTTGCCGCGCCCGTGCTGCGGCTCGCGCAGCTTTGGCAGGACTTCCAGCAGGTGGGTATCTCGATGGGCCGTCTCGGCGATATCCTGAATACTCGGACTGAGCTTTCCGCAAGTCGTCAGGCCGGCCCCGCTGTCAAGGGCGAAATCAGTTTCGAGGACGTACGTTTTCGCTATCGGACGGACGGCCCGCTGATTCTTGACGGCATCACACTAACGATACGCCCGGGTGAGGTCATCGGTATCGTGGGGCGATCGGGGTCCGGCAAGAGCACGTTGACCAAGCTGCTGCAGCGGCTTTATGTGCCGGAATATGGCCGCGTGAAAATCGACGGCATGGATCTGCTGCTGGCGGATCCGGCCTGGCTGCGCCGGCAGATCGGCGTGGTGTTGCAGGAAAACCTGCTCTTTAACCGGTCGATACGCGAGAACATCGCAGTGACGGACCCGGGCCTGTCGCTTGAAGCGGTGATTCAGGCGGCACAACTCGCCGGTGCGCATGACTTCATCACCGAACTTGCCGAAGGCTACGACACCGTCGTCGGAGAACATGGCTCGACCCTATCGGGAGGACAGAGGCAGCGTATTGCGATTGCCCGCGCGCTCGTCACCAATCCCCGCATCCTGATTTTCGACGAAGCGACGAGCGCGCTCGACTTCGAAACGGAGCGTGTCATACAGAACAATATGCGCTCGATGTGTGCAGGCCGCACCGTGATTATCATTGCTCACCGTCTGACCGCGGTGCGCGACGCGAACCAGATTATCGCGCTCGACAGGGGGAGAGTCGTGGAAAGTGGTGCGCATGCGGAACTGCTCGGAAAGGGCGGCTACTACGCGCACCTTGTGTCGCTTCAGAACGGGTGAGCCTCATGTATTCACATCGTCTTGAAGCATTATTCGCGCTCTGTTCGCGCTATGCGACGGTTTTTCGATCGGCCTGGACGAATCGTGCACAACTCGACTCCCCCATCCGCCTGAGGCACGAGTTGCAGTTCCTGCCCGGCCATCTGGAACTGGTGGAAACGCCGGTGCATCCCGCGCCCAGATGGACGATGCGCATCATCGTCGTTCTCGTAGCGGCAATCGTGATCATCGCGGTGTTCGGCAAGCTCGACATCGTCGCGATTGCAAAGGGGAAGCTTGCGCCGGACGCTCACGTAAAGGTTGTGCAACCTGCCATGACAGGGGTGGTTCGGCGTATTGCGGTTCGGGACGGACAGCGCGTCATAGCGGGACAACTGCTGATGGAACTCGATACTACGCAGGCGGCGGCCGATGCCGACAAGGCGCGCAAATCCAGAATTGAGGCAGCGCTTGCGATGGCTCGTGCCAGTGCGCTGCTATCCGCGCAGGAGCAGGGCGTTGCTCCACGCGTGGCGCTGGTCGAGGGCGCGTCGACCGACGACCAGCAGCAGATCCAGTACTACGCGAATGGCCAGTACAGGGAGTTTCAGGACAAGTACCTGAGTTCGCGAAACGAGTGGCTCAAACGCGAGGCGGAACTGGACGGCACGAGGCAGGAGATTGCCAAACTGCAATCGACCGCGCCGCTCGCGCGGCAGCAGGCCGACAACTACAAGGGGCTGGTGGCGGGCAAGTACGTCGCCGCGAACGACTACCTGGACAAGGAAAGGACCGCGCTCGAGCAGGAACACGAACTTGCCGCACAGCAGGCGCACGCACGAGAACTGGCCGCTGGCATCGCGGAGCAGCGCGCGGATATGGAGTCCATTGCATCCCAGTTTCGCAGGGAGCAGCTCGATGCCTACGACAAGGCGCGTCAGCAACGCGTGCAGAGCGAGGACGATGAGACGAAGGCGAACACGCGACAGAAGCTGCTCAGTCTGACCGCGCCTGTGTCGGGTACGGTGCAGCAGCTGAACACGCATACGGTCGGAGGCGTCGTGACGACCGCGCAATCGCTGATGGAAATCGTCCCGGACGACGCGGTGGAAGTCGAGGCGAACATCGAGAACAAGGATATCGGCTTTGTCGAGGTCGGGCAGACTGCGATCGTCAAGATCGAGACGTTTCCGTATTCGCAGTACGGCTACCTGACCGGCAAGGTGATTTCCGTATCCAACGATGCAACGCAGGACCGCAAACTGGGGCTGACGTTTCCGGCGCGCGTGCGGTTGCCGTCGAACCGTTTTCGGGTCGACAACCGGTGGGTGAATCTGACGCCGGGCATGGAGGTGACAGTCGAGATCAGGACAGGAAAGCGCACCGTCGCGCAATACTTTCTGGGGCCACTGGTGCGCACTTCGTCGGAGAGTTTTCGTGAGCGGTAGAAGCGATGGGGCGATCAGGCATGAATGGAGGAGGACGCGCCGCTACATGCTGCCATGCGTCTGCCTTGCCTGGGTGGTAGCGGCGCACGCTCAGGAATTCGACGTATTCCGCACGCAGCGCAATGTTAGCCCGACTGCCGCCGGCCACCTTCTGGACGGCACCGTGGCGGGTATGCCGTGCACGTTCGGTGGCGTGGGCTCCCCGCTGGCACTCGGCGAAGCGGTCGAGCGCGCGCTGTGCGGCAATCCTAAGACACGAGAGGCGTGGGCGAACGTCAAGGTCCAGGCGGCCGCGGTCGGCGCCGGAAAAGGTGCCTATCTGCCAACCCTGTCGGCGACCTGGCAGGGCGTGCGGGACGATTCGGTGACGAACGTCACGGGGCATCCCGAACTGAGTTCGGCCAATCGGACCGCAGTCCGGTCTGAAACGGTGTCGGCGAACTGGGTGCTATGGGACTTTGGCGGACGGAGCGCTGCGCTGCGAAATGCGACGGAATTGCTCGCGGCGTCGCGGGCGAATCAGGAGGCCACATTGCAGGACACTTTCGCGAATGTCGCGAAAGACTATTATGCGGCGCAGGCAGCGTGGGGAGCACTCGATGCAGCGCGACAGACCGAGACGCTGGCGCATGGAAGCTTTGTTGCAGCTTCGGAGCGTGTGGGTAAGGGGATAGCGCCGGTCAGCGATCAACTTCAGGCCCAGACGTCGTATGTTCAGGCGGTCTCCGCGCGGTCGAAAGCCGAAGGAGACCTCGCTACGGCCGTTGGCACGCTAGCGAGTGATATGGATCTACCACCGTCGACGGCACTGATTTTGCCCGCCGTTGTTGATGGTGTCATGCCAGATTCGTCGTTTAACGAATCAGTCGACGATCTCATCGACGATGCCGAGCGCATGCATCCGAGTTTGCTCGCGGCACGTGCTCAAGCCGATGCGGCAAGCGCGAAGGCAGATCAGACGCGCGCGGAGGGCTTGCCGAGTGTGAGCCTGGTTGCAAAATACAGTGCAAACAATCAACCAGCCTCACTCGGTTTGGGTATTCCGGAGTTTCCCGCGACGGGCCACGACTGGTTCATCGGTGTCCAGGTCAGTATTCCGATCTTCGAAGGCTTTGTCCGGAACTACCAGGTCATGCAAGCTCAGGCACAGGCAGAAGTGCAGCGCGAGACGGTCAACGAGGTGGCGCAACACGTCGCGCTTGATGTCTGGACGAGTTACCAGACGCTTCAGACCGGCATTCAGAATGTGACCAATTCAGCCGAGTTGTTCGAGGTCTCAACCCGTTCGTTTGAAGCGGCGCAGCATCGGTATTCAGCGGGTGTGGGCAATATCCTGGAACTGTTGAATGCGCAATCGGCACTGGCGGATGCACGCAAGCAGAGAATCCAGGCGCTGACGGACTGGCGTAATGATCGGCTGCAGCTGGCGGGGAAGCTGGGGCGTCTGGGTATGTCAGATGTCACAGACGTATCTCAATAGCGCCAGGCACAGGACAACCATGGTGACATGAAGTATGCCGCATGCTGTGCGGATGTCCAACGACTCGATTACGCCCCACAACAGACATTCGTCGGATTTTCGACGAATGTCCGAGAAGGGTCGTGAACAGCCCATTGCCTGGATCTCGTAACGGCCCATTTGCTGTATTCGTGTTCTGCGCGTACGAGGCCATCGTACTGAAAGGCTATCGATTGCCCGCTTCTCAGCAAGGTCATGCCAAATGCCCTGCGCGCTTTCACAAGTCGCGTGCAATGCATTCGTAATGCACTTCGTCCTGCCGAAAATCGAACAGTGTGACGGGCGAGTTATCGCTTCTACGACACGGTTGCCTGGCAGCGGTCTGCAGATGCTGGATGCATCGAACCGCAGTCGGGCTCGTGATATCACCGGAGGTGACCGCTTGTTAGTCTAAAGAAGTCCAAGGCAGCCCCCGCGCACAATCGCTTGGCTCTAGCAGCAGACCTTCGAACTTCACTGTGAATAACGGAGCACAATACAAAAGCAAATTAACATCAGTGACTCGGTTAAAAAGGGGAAATCGGATTCGAGACGGCTTATGCGCTGTGGTTATGGACATAGGTGATGTTCCCTGAATACGACCATCCGCAGACGCACCGCACGAACCGCTTGTCCTATCGCCCCCACTGCCTGCAGCCGCATAAAGTTATTCGATTGTTTGTCGATAGAACAGCGGGGAAGTTGCGCCTCGCGCTGACCCGGCGTACGTGCCGAAACCGGATCAACAGAAAAAGAGCCGGTCGAACGAGACTGCTGCAAAAAACGCTGCAAAAAACCAGAGAGAGCCGATGACTGGTGTCTACAACCCGCTGCTGGTCTGCCTTTCCTTAGTCGTCGCATTCCTTGCTTCTTACACGGCCGTCGAGCTGTCGGGTGGCCTGAATGCGCTCGCCAGCACAAGACGGAAGCCGCTATGGCTCATCGGTGGCGCGCTATCCATGGGCGTCGGCATCTGGTCGATGCACTTCATCGGCATGCTCGCTTTCTCGCTACCGGTCGCCGTCGGCTACGATTTCCCCACCACCGCGGCATCGCTATTTCTTGCAATCAGTGTGTCGCTGATCGCGCTTGCTACCGCGAGCCGAGGCGCGCTTTCGCACACGCGTCTTTGCGTCGCCGGGACGATCATGGGGGTCGGCGTGGCCGCGATGCACTTCACCGGCATGCACGCGATGCAAATGTCCCCGGAAATCGAGTACACCGATTGGAAAGTGATGCTCTCGGTGGGCGTGGCGATCGCTGCCTCGATAGCGGCGCTGTGGCTTGCCTTCACGCTGCGCACGCCGGATGTGGAGAATCTCGTCATCAAGCGGCTCGGCGCGGCTTGCATCATGGCGCTCGCGATCACGGGCATGCACTATCTGGGCATGAGCGCCGCCAACTTCGCCGCGGGCAGCGTTTGCCTCTCGGGCGACAAGCTTGATGCGAACTGGCTCGCGCTCGTCGTCACGGCGACATCATTCATCATGCTGGTCGGCACGCTTGCCTTGCTCGGCTTCCACACGAGCAGTCTATCCATCTCGCTTAAGCGCGCGAACCGCCAACTGCATTATCTGGGTACGCACGACGCATTAACGAATCTCCCCAACCGCCAGCAGCTTTCGTTGCGTATCGCGCAGTCAGTGGCGGAATGCGCGCGCACGGAATCGCTGTTTGCCGTGATTTTCATCGACCTCGACGGCTTCAAGTCAATCAACGATTCGCTCGGACACGGCGTGGGCGACGACTTGCTGCAAGTGTGCGCCGAACGTCTGCGCCAGAATTTGCATCCGGCCGACATGGTTGCCCGGCTCGGCGGGGATGAATTCGTCATCGTCCTCGATGATCGGGGCGCGGCATCGTCCGCCGAAGCGGTCGCCCATGACGTGCTGCGACGACTGAGCGAGGAGATCGTTGTCAACGAATTGCCGCTGCGTGTGAGTGCGAGCATCGGCATCGCGTTTTACCCTCGTGACGGCAGCAATGCCGACGAACTTCTGCATAGCGCGGACGCCGCGATGTACGCCGCGAAGCAGAATGGACGCAACACATTCCGCGTGTTCGAGCCGCAAATGAATCACACGGCGCTCAGGTCGCTGACCCTGCAACGCGACCTCCATCGTGCGTTGAGCGATGGCGAACTGAGCGTGTCGTTCCAGCCGAAGTTCAGCGTCGTATCGCAATCGGTGACGGGCGTCGAGGCGCTGATCCGCTGGCATCATCCGGATCTCGGAGAGATCCCGCCGCTTGAATTTATCCCTATCGCGGAACGCTCGGGCCTCATCGTCGAGATCGGCGACTGGGTGCTCCGCGAGGTCTGTCGCAACATCGCCCTATGGGACGCGCAAGGGCTCCCCGCGATTTCTGTGGCGGTGAATCTTTCTCCGGTCCAGTTCAACGTGCCAGACCTGGTAGACAGGATCGACGCGCTGATCGGCGCGGCCGGTGTCGATCCGTGCCGCTTGATGTTCGAGATCACGGAAACGACGGCCATGCAGAGCATCGAGAAGACGAGCAGTACGATCGAAGCCCTGCAGTCGCGCGGTTATACCATCGCCATGGACGACTTTGGCACCGGGTATTCGAGTCTCGGCTATCTGCAGCGCTTCAGGTTCGACCAGATCAAGATCGACGGGTCGTTCACGCGCGATCTCGATACGGGCGGCCGGCGCGGCAGCGCATTACTGTCCGCTATCGTGACACTCGCGCGCGCGTTGCAGATCGACGTCGTCGCGGAGGGCGTCGAGTCGGAGTCGCAAGTCCGCACGCTCAGCGACCTTTCCTGCGATCAGATGCAGGGCTTCCTGTTGAGTCGGCCGTTGCCTGCCGCAGAATGTCTTGAATTCCTGCGTCGTGCCGCGGACCGGATCGTCGCGACTGACGGTCCGCCGCCACGTTCGCAGGGTAAGGTGGGCGACGTGGTCATCCGTCCTTTTCCGATGTCGATATCCTCAGGCGTTTTGGGGGCGGAGTGACGCACAATCTCTGCTCGGGCAGGGCAGAACAGGCAACGCTATGGCCGCTCGCGAGGTCGGGATTGAACGGGTAGGGCAGAATACGATTGCGCACACCTTGAAGCAGGGTTGGGAGGAAGCGGCCTGCCGACTTCGGTCGCCACAGCCGAGGTGTTAGCGAGACAACTTTGCGGCAGGAAGACCGATGAAGAAAGGAAAGACAAAACTGACCCGCCATGATGCTGAGCGTCTTTTCGAGGGGTTGCCCAGCGGGAACGCAAAAGTATCGGGCCGGCCCGAGAATCCATTCGAAGCAGGCGCGTTCGACGTAGTCGAGCGCGTCGACGACGAAACGAAACTCTGGAAGGACAACCTCATTACGCTTCCGAAGGCGATCGCGTTGCCTGCCGGCTACGCGTCGGTGTCTCAGATGCGCGAGGCAATGGTCCGGGCATGGCGCGTGAAGTGGATGAGGGAAACTGAAAACGAGGTCGTCACCGAATTCCCGGAAGGATGGAAAGCCGTTCGCCCGGAAAGCGGCCCCATCGAGCTGCGCGATCCGTCCGGCGTGGTCCGCGCTTTGTACGGATGGGCTGCGGATGCTGAACTCAAAATTCTGCCGCGGTATCTGGTCGAATCACAGGCGAACAGTTCAAGCGGTTTAGGCAGCCTGATTGTCCGTGATCGTGGCAATGGTCGAATTCTTGAGCGGTCATCGACCTGGTCCGCTCAGACCGGTACCCATCATCCAGATTGGAGCAGGCTGTCGGCGTGGCTTGACTTACGCTATCCACAACATCGTGATCCGTTGCGGTACTGGGAAGATTGCGAGGAAAACATCCGGAACTGACGCATTACTTCGGCCATCGCCATGACGGATCGGACAGATGCTCCGCAAAATAATCGGACAGCGCAGCCACCTTCGCAGGGCGCGCGCGCGCCGAGGGCGTGACGAAGTAAAGGCCGCCCTTGGTCAACGACCAGTCGGTGAGGATCGCTTCGAGGCGGCCATCGGCAAGATATTCGCCGGCGATGAATTCGGGCAACTCGGCAATGGCGAGGCCGTCGAGCAGCGTGGGCAGCAGCGCATCGGAATTCGTCACGCGCAACGGGCCGGTCGGCATGACCGGCTCCTCCTCGCCCGCGGCGTTCGTGAAGCGCCACACATCGCTGCGCGCGCGGTACGCGTATGAGAGACACGGCCGCTCCACCAGTTCGCGCGGATGCGCAGGCCGACCTTCGCGCTTCAGATACGCCGGCGACGCCACCACGAATTGTGTGACCGCGCACAGCCGTCGCGCGACCAGCGACGAATCCGGCAGCTCGGCAATGCGCAGTGCGGCGTCAAACCCATCGGCAACCAGATCGACCGACGCATCCGAAAGATGCAGGTCGATCGACACCTCCGGGTACGCGCGAAAGAAGCCGGGTAGCAGCGGCGCAACCCAGCGCAGCCCGTACGACATCGGCACGGCCAGGCGCACCCGTCCGCGCGGCTGCACTGACATTTCGCGCGCGGCACTTTCGGCTTCTTCGGCCTGACGGTAGATCTCTCCGGCCTTCTCGCAGATCGTCCGGCCGAACTCGGTCAGCGAGAGCTGGCGCGATGTACGGTTGAAAAGCCGTGCGCCCAGCCGGTCCTCCAGGCGAGCGACGCCACGCGAGACCGTGGCCACCGACACCCCCATCGTGCGCGCCGCGGCCGCGAACGATCCTTCCTCGGCGACCTTCGCGAACATCGCGAGTCCTTCGAAATCAGGCAGCTTCGCCATTTCCCCTCATCTTTGCATTTTTGCAACGTTAGTTTGCAATCAATTCTATTTCGAAAAGCCGGGGGCGTCGATATTCTCCTTACATCGCAGTACGCACTATCGACCGCGGTCATCCATTTACCGAATGAAGGGAGAAACACCATGGCGCGCAAGCTCGACAACAAGATTGCACTCGTTACCGGCGCAACCAGCGGCATCGGCCTCGCCACCGCACAGCGTTTCGCGGCAGAAGGCGCGCACGTCTACCTCACCGGCCGCCGTCAGGCTGAACTCGATGCCGCGGTGAAGGGCATCCGCGAAGCAGGCGGCAACGCGACCGGTGTACGTGTCGATTCCGCGAAGCTGGGCGAGCTCGACGCGCTGTATGCGCAGATCAAGGAAGAACAGGGGCATCTGGACGTGCTGTTCGCGAACGCCGGCGGCGGTTCGATGGTTCCGCTTGGCGGCATCACCGAAGAACACTACAACGACACCTTCGATCGCAATGTGAAGGGCGTGCTCTTCACGGTGCAAAAGGCGCTGCCGCTGCTCGCCGAGGGCGCGTCGGTGATTCTCACGGGTTCGACGGCAGGCAGCGCGGGCACGGCTGCATTCAGCGTGTATTCGGCCTCGAAAGCCGCGGTGCGCTCCTTCGTACGCAGCTGGATTCTCGATCTGAAGGATCGCCGCATCCGCCTGAACACGCTCAGCCCGGGCGCGACGCGCACGCCCGGCCTGCTCGACCTCGCCGGCAACGATGCCGCCCAACGCCAGGGACTCGCCGATCACCTGGCTGCCCAGATCCCGATGGCGCGCCTCGGCGAGCCCGCCGAGATCGCGAGCGCCGCGCTGTTCCTTGCCTCGGACGACGCGAGCTTCGTGAACGGCATCGAGCTGTTCGTCGATGGCGGCCAGCAGCAGATCTAGTCGTCGTTCGAGCGCGCAGGGCGTAGCGGGGGCGGTCTTCGAAAATCGCACCCGCGCCCCGCGCGTACGGCTTTCGAGCGCGATGAAATCAACGCGTTTAGCTATCCGGCCGCCATCGCCGTTCGGCGGCAGAAGCAGGACGACTTGATCGGAACATCCGCCCGCGCTTGCGCGAGGTCAAGCCGCTGCTTGATCAGCATTGACTCGATCTTTTCTCCACGACGAACCAGGCATTCGTACAGTCCGTGCAGCGACCACAGATTGTCGGGATGCTGGCAGGCCCGGCTCAGTTTGCCGTCGAGACCGAGGTCGGAACGATAAACGGACTCCGCCTCGTCGATCCGCCCTTGCTCGAGGAGTAAAGCCCCGAGCGCGTGGCGGGTTGGCTGCATCCATCCCCAAGGCTCGTCATACGGCAGCCCATCGCTTATCTCGACCGACCTGCGTAAATGCGCGAAGGCAGAATCGTAGTTGCCTTTGCGATACTCCAGTTCGCCGTTCAGCATCGACTCGGCAACGCTCAGGAGGTCGACGACAAGGTTGTTATGCACGCGCCGCGTCTCCGGCACGCGGGCCTTTGCCGCCATGAATGATGACTTCTCGGCCTCCGCCGCGGCGACATTGCCGAGCGCGGAATGCGCGACCGCCTTCGCATAATGGATCATGGCGACATTCGAGCAGTAGAGCACCTGATCCGCCGGCAAATCCTGTTCGATGATGTCGTGCCATTTCCCGAAGCGCACGAGGACGTGCTGCTTCATTGTCAGGTAGCCCTCGAGGAAATCGGCCATCGGCGGCGATTGAACACGTAGCACCGCTTCCGGGATCGAGGCGATCAGTTCTTCAGCGGCCGCAATGGCGGGTGTGAACTGGCCAAGGAACGTCGCGCCGTAGATCGCGAAGTGAAAATTGTGGATGACGTAGATCAGGTAGACGCCCGGATCATCCGAATAGCCGAGGAACCTGCGGTCGGTCACCAGTGCTTTCTGGTTATACGTGAGGACGTCGTTGTAGTACCCGCATAGCACGTCCAGATGGGTCGGCATATGGATCAGGTGGCCCGCGTCCGGAACGATCGATCGTAGCCGGTCGCCCGCGCGCAGCGCCCGCTCGGGGAACGGCGACATTTCCATCAGGTGAACATAGAGATGCAGCAGGCCGGGGTGATCCCACGCAGCCGGTACGTTATCGAAAGCGTGTTCAAGGACGGCCCTGCATTCCTCGGTACCGGCTCCTTCGGCGGGCTTGCCGGAGCGCAAATCCCACATTTTCCACGGCGTCTCATTCATGATCGACTCGGCAAAGACTGCCCGGACGTCGAGATCGTCGGCAAAGGCTTCGAAGACGTTGCGCATCTCCTTCGTGTACGCCTTGTCCCATGGCGTCATATCTTCGATCATCTCGCGCTGCGGATAGCGCGCAGGCAGTGCTTCGATCATTGCCTGCTCGACCGGACTTGCCTTCCCGGCATGCGCGAGCGCCAGCAATGCAGCATCATAAGAGGCCGACAACGCCAGTTGCCGACCGTGTGGGTCGTAGCGATCCCAAGGCAGGTTATAGTTCGGCCCCGACGCATAGCTGACGCCCCAATGCGCCATCGCGCATTGCGGGTCATACTCGAGCGCCTTCTGGAAGCACTTGATGGCCTCGCCGTGGTTGAAACCAAAGAGCCAGTTGAGCCCCCGGTCGAACCAGAGTTGGGCTTCCGGCGCGGAGGTGGTGACTTTGCGGCTATAGGGGCCGAGATCGAAATAGGTCATAGGTTTCTCCGTCATCTCAGTTTCGTCGGGCCGTGTTTGATCGTGGGTCCACATTGGCCAGGCTTAGGCGCGGCGCGACGATCGGCAATCCGCCTTGCCCGAACCATGGCGTGATTCCTGAAAAGCAGCACCGGCCTCGTTTGCCCGTGCAAACTAGACTAGCTGCCTGCGAACGACTCCGGTAGTGGACCTTGGACGTACAAGCCGAACGCATGCGCCGCGGCGGCCGGCACAATCCGCAGGAAACATCGTCATGCGATGGACGCCTGCTAACGCGGGTCTCGACGGACCTCGGGATCTGACGGCCTTCGAGATCGGCACGCGCACACCAGGGCCCGTGCCACAACGATAGAAAAGATATACCCGCGGACTTTTGTATGTCCGGGACCTAACACCTATCATTCTCCCGCAGAGCAGCCACCCCACCGCTACCGCATTAGCCAACGACAAATCCACGTGATCATCCGCGGACGCGATATATCGCAATTCCGCACGATGTTGATCTACACCGAACGTGGAGCCTTGCCGCGAGAGCACGCGCGGCTTCAAGTGTCCTACCGTACTTCAACTTATCCTGGCGGATTGTGAGCCGTCTCCGGGCTTTGCCCCGGAGCGTTGCGTCTCGCCGCTGTTCCGCAGAACATCATGGAGATTCTGTAATGGAAAAACGTCGGTCCTGTTTTCTGTTCTGGTTTCGCGGCGCCTTCGTCACGTTCGCTCTTGTTGCGGCAATGGACAACGTGGCGAACGCCGACTCCGAGACGGAGCCTGCCGGTGCTGTATATGTTTTATCTAACCAGCCCACCGGGAACTCCGTTCTGGTCTACTCACGGTCCCCGAGCGGCACGCTCAGATTCGAAGCGTCGTACCCGACTGGTGGTAAAGGGGCGGGCACGGGAACCGATCCTCTGGCCTCGCAGGGCGCTTTGACGCTCGGCTCTGGCTACCTTCTCGCGGTGAACGCCGGAAGCAACGACGTATCGATGTTTGCGATAGAAGGAAAGAAGCTGACGCTTGTCGACCGCAAGCCTTCTGGCGGGCAAATGCCTGTCAGCATCGCCGTAAACGGGTTCACCGCCTATGTGGTGAACGCCGGCGGCGAGCCGAATATCAATGGCTATCTCATCGATGCCTTCGGGAAGCGTTTGATACCGCTGGCAAACTCGAGGCGATCACTAGCGGGTGGGGCTAATGCGCAACCCGCGCAGGTACGTTTCACCCCGGACGGCGACGAGCTCATCGTCACCGAGAAAGGAACGCAGCTCATTGATACCTTCAAAGTCGGGTTTCTCGGTTATACGACGGGTCCCGTACCGCATCCCTCAAACGGCGTTACACCTTTCGGGTTCTCGGTCACGAATCGAGGCTATCTCTTCGTAGCGGAAGCGGGTTCAGCATCAGTGTCTTCGTATGATGTCGAAGACAACCGACACCTCAATTCGATCAGCGCGTCTATCCCGTTGGGACAAGCTGCACCCTGCTGGCTTGTTACCACAGGCGATGGGCGCTACGCCTTCACGGCAAATGCGGGAGGCCAAACGATTAGCAGTCTGAGACTCGGCGCGGATGGCACAATCCGACTGATGAACGCCAAGGCCGCCGTGCTGAGTGCACCGTTTGATCTCGCGCTCACTAAAAACAGCAAATTTCTGTATGTGCGCGAAGGAGATGGCGCCATTAGCGGATTTCGCGTTTCGACTGACGGTACGCTCAGCCCTGTGGGATCGGTGACTGGCGTACCTGCAGGTGCACAAGGAATCGCCGCGCGCTGAGTCCATTGCGAAGCGTGGGCCAATGGTGGCGCCTGCTTCCCGAGCGCGCCTGCCGAAAGCTCCACGTCTTCGCTAGCGCCGAGACATGCTAACCGCGGCCGAAGCTGCGCCGCTGCCTCATTCACGTTTTCTTGACGTGTGTGTCAAAGATGTATAAAGTGATCTTCGAATAGGGTCACGTGCGTTGCTGCGTTCGCAAAAAACTATCACCAATAAAGAGGAATCGGCCGTGAGATGAGTCGCTGTCTTATGCGTCAAGGCCTTTGTTCAACGAAGCAGCCGTTGTCGACCATCGTTAAACACAAGGAGTTGTCTGTATGAGCGATGCCATCCATTTGCCTTCGCCGTTCAAGGTCGATCTGCGCGAACATCGCGTCGTATTCGGCGCGCCGATCGCTGACGTTCTGGCGGCCGAACTCGAGGCGTTGAATATCCAGCGCTTCGTCCTCGTCAGTTCGCCGAACCTTGCCGCGCGCTTCGATAAGCTCGCGAGCACTGCGGCGAAGCAGCGGTTAGCGGCGCAATTCACCGGTGTGGTGCCGCATGTGCCGGAGCACACCATTTCGGAAGCGCTCGCTGTTGCGCGCAATTCCAAGGCGGACGGTCTGGTCGCATTCGGCGGCGGTACCGCGATCGACACCGCGAAAGGCGTCGCCAACGAACTCGGTTTGCCGATCGTCGCGATTCCTACGAATTTTTCGGGATCGGAAGTGACGTGGGTGTTCGGCGTGACGAAGGAGGGCGTCAAACATCCGACGTACAACCGCAATGTCTTGCCGCGCGCGGTGATCTACGATCCTTCGATGCTGTTGACGCTGCCGGAAGGCGTCGTGGTGTGCAGCGGAATCAACGCGATTGCGCACGCCGTCGAGGCCTTGTACTCGCCACAAATCAATCCGCTCACGCAGGCACTGGCCGAAACCGGCATTCGCAAGATGATCGGCGGCTTGAAGGGCTTGCTTGCTAACGCGGATAGTGGCGCTCGCGAGCAGGCGGCGGCCGGATGTTTCAGCGGTGCGTGGCTGTGTGGAGAAGCGTTATCGCAAGTTGGGATGGGCATTCATCACCGCATTTCGCATCTGCTCGGCGGTACGTACGGGCTGCCGCACTCGGACGCGCATACGGTGATGCTGCCTTATTCGATCGCATTGAACATCGGCCATGTGCCCGCGCTCGCGGCTCTGTCGGACCTGTTTCCCGGCCAGCCGCTTGCGCTGGGGCTCGCCGAATTCGCGATCGCCCACGGCGCGCCGCGCTCGCTCGAAGCAATCGGCTTTTCGTCGAACGACATCGCGGATGCCGCCGCGCTTGCGCTGCGCACGCCTGTTGTCAATCCACGTCCGATTGCAATGGCCGACGTCGAAGCAATGCTCAGGCATGCACACGCCGGCGATCTTGCGGCATGGAGCCGCGTCACGGCGGCGTAAACCAGGTGCAATGGCAGCGCATACGCGACGTGCTCGAATCGTGCGCTTGAGCCGCACGTTCTTAAACCGTCGCCCTTAAGCCGCGCGCTTAAACCGTCGCGAGCCGCGCCACATCCACTTCAAACTGCCCGGTCCAGCGCTTGACCGTGCCCGCGTCGATATCGAACAGATCGAGCACGCGCCCCAGCGTATGGTCGATCATCGATTCGAGGCTATCGGGCCGCGCATAGAACGCCGGCACAGGCGGATAGACGATCGCGCCGATTTCGGTCACGGTCGTCATATTGCGCAAATGCCCAAGATGCAGCGGCGTTTCGCGCACCATCAGCACGACTCGGCGACGTTCCTTTAGCATCACATCGGCGGCACGGGACAGCAGCGAACCCGTGTTGCCGGTGGCGATCTCGGCCAGGGTTTTCATCGAGCACGGTGCGACGATCATTCCGTCGACGGGAAACGATCCGCTCGAAATCGCCGCGCCGATATCGGCGTTCGGATAGTGCTTGTGCGCCAGCGCCTGCACGTCCGCCGAGCGCCATTGCGTTTCGTAGGCGAGCGTCATCTGCGCCGAGCGCGTCATCACGAGATGCGACTCGATATCGAGTTCGCGCAGCATTTCCAGCAGCCGGATGCCATAAATCACGCCTGAGGCGCCGCTGATCCCCACCACGATACGTTTGCGTCGGTTTGTCACGATCGTTCTCTTGTTGAGCGGTTGTCCCGCGTCGAGGTCCGCTTGAGGGGTATGCCTCGCTGAGCGCGAATCATGTCCCCATCTCCAGTTTGAAGGTTGCATGACAGACGTCATGCGGCTCAAACGAAATCTGTTCATGCAAGGCATGAGCGCGATTCATCGTCTCCGGGCCGGTCACATCGGATGAAATCTGTTCATGCCGCACATGAGAAATCACCGTTTGCGACGTGGCTGGTTCTGCCTCAGTCTGCGCTGACAGTCTTGCGCGAACTGCCGCGCGACCCGTCGCGCAATGTAACCCATGGAATGGAACACGTCACGGCGATCGGACTTCGATGATCGCTGCGCGGTCCTTATCTGTCGAGGTACCCGTCGGTGTACTACGCAATCCATGTTCCGCTGTTGCGCTGATTGATATTTCCCCGTTCACTAACCGGACCACCATGAAGAATTTCCCTTCATTCCAGACACATCTGCAAGCCCTCGAAGAAAAAGGGCTCGTTGTGCACGTGCACCGAGAAATCAACAAGGATACCGAGCTGCATCCTCTGGTGCGCTGGCAATTGCGCGGCGGCATTCCCGAATCGGACCGCAAGGCGTTCGTGTTCCACAACGTCGTCGACAGCAAGGGCCGCCGCTACGAACTGCCGGTGGTGGTGGGCGCGCTATCGATCAACCGCGAGGTGTACTCGATCGGGATGGGCGTGCCCGTCGATCAGATTGGCAAGAAGTGGCAGCAGGCGAAGGGCAACCCCGTGAAGCCGGTCGTGGTGAGCGACGCGCCGTGCCAGGAAGTCTGCTTTATTGGCGACGACCTCGATGTGGACGGCCAGGGTCTCGAACACCTGCCGATTCCGATCTCGACGCCGGGCTTCGACAACGCGCCATACACGACATGCTCGCAGTACATCTCGGTCGACCCGGAAAACGGCGTGCAGAACATGGGCACGTATCGCGGCCAGATCAAGGGCAAGCGCCGTGTCGGCTGCAATCCGTCGATCGAAATGGGGCAGGGCATTTATCAGCACTGGCTCAAGTACAAGGCGATGGGTAAGCCGATGCCGGCCGCGCTCGTGATCGGCGGCCATCCGGCCGTGTCGTTCTGCTCGGTGCAAAAGCTGCCGATCGATGTCGACGAACTCGGCGTGGCCGGTGCGATTCTCGGCGAGCCGCTGCGCGTCGTGAAGTGCAAGACAAACGATCTGCTCGTGCCCGCCGACGCGGAAATCGTGATCGAAGGCTTCGTGCCGACCGATTCGCTCGAGCCGGAGGGACCGTTCGGCGAATCGCACGGTCACGTGAACCTGCAGGAATTCAACCCGTATATGAATGTGACCGCGATTACGCGGCGCAAGAACGCACACCTCGTTTCGATCATCAGCCAGGTCACGCCGAGCGAAAGCTCTCTCGTGAAGAAAGTCGCTTTCGAGCCGCTGTTTCTCGACCATCTGCGCAATGCGTTGCGGATTCCGAGCGTCGAGAAGGTCGTCATGCACGAGCCGCTGACAAACCTGCGCAAGCTCGTGATCGTCGTGTTCAACGAAAAGGCCACCGAAACGGAAATCTGGCGTGCGCTGATGGGCGCCGCTTCGTTGCAGCCCGCGGTCGGCAAGCTCGTGGTCGCGGTCAGCAACGACATCAACCCTGAAAACAGCGATGCGATCTTCTGGTCGATGAGCTACCGCATGAACGCGGTCAAGGACGTGCAGATCCTGCATGGCCGCGATACGGGCCACGGCCCGCGCACGTCGGGTGCGGAGCGTGGCGACGACGCGGTGGACGGCGTGATTCTGATGAACGCGACGCTCAAGGAAAAGCTGCCGCCGATGTCGCTACCCACTAAGCCGTATATGGAAAACGCCAAGGCGATCTGGGAAGAGCTCGGTTTGCCGGCGCTGCGTCCGGAATGGCCGTGGTTTGGCGTCTCGATGGGCGACTGGGACGAGCGCAACGAAGCGATGGCGCAGCGCGCGGTAAGGAGCGAGTACTTCGTGACCGGCGAAGAGCAGACGAGTCAACGCGTGGGGCCCGAGTGGATCAACAAGGACTCGGCCTGGTACTTTGAAGAGAAGCACGAAGGGAAAAGCGAGGAAAAGAACGACATGTAAGCCCCATTCTCATTCGCGCGACAGGCTGAAGGAAAAGCGCGCCTTGTGTGTGTGTCGAAGCGCCGTCGACTGGAGACAGCGGCGCTTCGAGCGGCCGGCCGCATGCGGCGCCGTTCCTCATCGGGCCTTGCTCGCGTATTGGTTTTGCACGTCCGGCCTCACGAATAGAACGACATCAACAGGTGAGATATGTATAAAAAAGGAGGAGCAGTTGGCGCTGCGCGCGTCGTTATGTTGACGCGATCGCTGGCGGCAATGACGTTGGTAGGGTTCGGCTTCACAGCAGGCAATACCGCGCATGCGCAAAGCAGCGTGACGCTATACGGTTCGCTCGATGGCGGTTTGCGCAATCTGGTGAACGGGACCAAAGCAGGCGGCGCAGCGCTTTCGATGGCGTCGAACGGCACGTATAACTCGAACCGTTGGGGCTTTATCGGCAAGGAAGATCTGGGCGGCGGGTACTACGTGCGCTTCAATCTCGAAGCGGGCTATGTGCTTTCCACAGGCCAGAACAACAACACGAACAACCAGCTGTTCCAGCGTACGTCGACGGTCGGTTTCGGCGGACCGTTCGGGCAGGTCGATATCGGCCGGCAATTTACGTTGCAGCACTTTTTGACCAAGGACTTCGAACCGTTCGATTTCCACTATCTGAGCATCACGGAAGCGACGGCCGTATCGGGCGGAAACACAGGCCGCGACGACAACGACATCAACTATCACGGCAATTTCGGGCCGTGGGTGTTGCGCGGCGAAGTGGCGGTGGGTGGTGTGCCGGGCAGCGTCGCGCAAGGTTCGGTGCTCGCGGGCGGCCTGAACTACCGCACCGAGACGGTGAAGCTCGGCGCAGGCTATACGCACCGCTCGAATCCGTTGACTGCGACCTCGAGCCAGTTCTTCAATAACGACCAGTACACGGCAGGCGGCACGCTTTCCGTTGGCCCGGTCGACATGATGGCCGGCTACTCGCTCGATATGCAGGCCGTACCCGCTAACGTGAGGGGCAAGACGCGCAACCAGTACCTGTGGGGCGGCGTGCGTTATCAGGTCACACGGTTTTTCAATGCGACGGCCGCGTATTACGACAACAAGAACACCACGGCCGGTGTGGATGGACGCAAGGACGTGGCGATTCTCGGCATCGTTTATCTGCTGTCGAAGCGCACCGAGCTTTATGCGGACATCGACTATACGCACTTCACCGGTGTGTATGTGAAGAATGCGTCGCTCAACGCATCGGGGCATGAAAAGCAGACGGGTATTTCGTTCGGTATCAACCACTGGTTCTAAAGAATGCTTCAGTCGGGCGCGCTGCGCCCGTTAGCCTAAGCAAAACAAAATCGGCAGGAATCTCGCGATTCCTGCCGATTTTTTACCGCCTGCTGCTCGCGCAGATCAATCAATGCTCGTCGAGCGAACCCTGCGCGTTGAAGTGCGCCCGAATGGTCTTCGTATAGTGCAGAAACGCCGGCGTCGCCATCACTTCAAGCGGGCGCGGCCGCGGCAGGTCGATATCGTAGATCGCCGCGATGCCGCCCGGACGTTCGGACATCACGAGCACGCGGTCCGACAGAAACACCGCTTCGGGAATGCTGTGCGTGATCAGCAGCACGGTTTTCTTCGATTCGAGCCAGATGCGCTGCAGCTCCATATTCATGCTTTCGCGCGTCATCGCGTCGAGTGCGCCGAACGGTTCGTCCATCAGCAGCACCGACGGCTCGTGAAGCAGCGCGCGGCAGATCGAGACGCGCTGTTGCATGCCGCCCGACAGCTGCCATGGATACTTTTCCTCGAAGCCGACGAGACCCGCCATTTCAATCAGCTTGTGCGCCTTCTGCCGCGCATCGCGCTTCGGCATATGGCGCATTTCGGCCTGCAGCAGGATATTGTCGAGCACATTGCGCCACGCAAGCAGCACAGCGCTCTGGAACACGATGCCGACGTTTTTCTGCGGACCGCTAATCGACTGGCCCGACAGCGTCATCGATCCCGACGAAATCGGTTCGAGTCCCGCGACCATTTTGAGCAGCGTGCTTTTGCCGCAGCCCGACGGGCCGACGATCGAGACGAACTCGCGCTCGCGGATGTCGAAGTCGAGCGGCCGCAGCGCCTGCATCAAGCCTTGCCGGCTGCGATAGCTTTTGGTCACGTTGCGCAACTCGATCAGCGGCCGTGCCGGCGACGCGGCGGGAGTTCGATAGTGGGTTTCGTCGAGCTTCAGTACGGTGGTCATGGCGGAACGGATCTGAATTGAGGGAAGAGGGGGCGAGGCGTGCGGCGCTCAAGGCACGAACGCGCCCGTGTAGTACTTCGCCGGCGCATTCGCGGACGCATCGAGCTTGCTGTACTGAACGATCGACGCAACCGAACTGTCGATGTTCTTCGCGCTGACATGGAAAATCGGCAGCTTTTCCGTTTCGGGCGTCCGGTAGAACGGAATCGTCGCCTGCAGCGTGCGGATCATCGTCTCGCGCGAGCCGGCGCCTGGCAGCGTTTTCAGCAGCGCATCGACGGCTGCGGCCGGGTCTTTCTCCGCTGCGTCGACCGACTTTGCCGTCGCACGCATAAAGCGCTTGAGCAGATCGGGGTTGTCCTTGATCATGTCGTCGCGCGCGATGATGCTAAGCGTCGCGACGTTGACGTCATAGTCGGCAAAGCGGATCGCGCGCGCAGGCTTTTTCGTGGCCTCTTCGACGGAAATCAGCGGAATCGTCGCGAAGCCGACCAGCAGATCGGCATGCCCGGTGATCACCGCATTGATCGTCGTTTGCGGGTTGCCGGTAATCGTTTTGAAATCGCTGTCTTTCAGGCCGACCTTGTTCATGAACATGGTCCAGATCTGCGACGACGCATCGCCGGGCGCGACCGCGACCGTTTTGCCCTTGATGTCCTGCGGCGTCTTGATGTTCTTTTCCGCAAGGCCGACCACCGAGGTCGGGTTCTCCTGCATCAGCACGCCGATCGCCTTGACGGGCGCGCCTATCGCCGCCACCTTCACCATCGTGCTGAAATCGGCATAACCGATATCCGCGTTATGCGTGGCGACGGCCTGCACGGTCGGCCCCGAACCGTGTCCCTCGATCAGCTTCAGGTCGATGCCTTCGGCGTCGTAATAGCCGCGCACCTTGCCGAGATAGAACGGTGCGACCGCGCCGGTGACCGTGTAGTTGAGCATCATGCTCAACGAGTCTTTCGCATAGGCGCTGCCGCTTGCGCAACAGAACGCGGCGAAACCGAGTGCCGCTGCCGCGCGCAATAGCCGTTTAAGCTTCATATCGTCTCCTGCTTTTTGTGATGTGGAAATTCGAATCGGGCACCGCGCGTTGCGCGCAGTGCCTGTGCCGCCATGCTTTGCGTGCGGCGCGTTACGTCTTGCCGAGCAGTCGCGCGCGATGCGACGAGTGCCACGGAATCGCGACGCGCTCGAGCATGTCGATCACGACGAACAGCAGCGCGCCGATCACGGAAAGCACGACGAGCGCCGAGAAGATCAGCGGCTGATCGAAATTGCCGTTCGCGCGCTGCAGCACGAAGCCGAGCCCCGAATTCGCGCCGACAAATTCGCCGACCACCGCGCCGACCACCGCCAGCGTGATCGATACCTTCATGCTCGAGAAGATCGACGGCAACGCATGCGGCAGGCTGATCTTGAAGAAGGTCTTGATCGGCGAACTGCCCATCGATTTCGCGAGATCGATCAGGTCCTTCTCGACGGACTTGAAGCCGAGCACGGTCGAAACGACGACAGGAAAGAACCCGAGCAGAAACGCGACGAGCATGCGCGGAAACAGCCCGAAGCCGAACCAGACGACAAAAAGCGGCGCAATGGCCACTTTCGGAATGCTCTGCGAGAACACGACGAGCGGATACAGATAGCTTTCGATCAGCGGCGACGCGGCCACGAGCATCGCGATCGGCACGCCGATCAGCACCGAAAGCGCAAAGCCGCCGAGCGTCGCATAGAGCGTCGGCAGCGATTCCTGCAGCAGCATCTGCCATTGCGCCGCGATCTGCTGACCGATCGCCTCGGGCGTCGGCACGAGGTACGGCGGAATCTTGAACACGCGGATCACGAGATCCCACGCGACGATGACGACGACAATCAGGAGCAGAGGACGGACCCACTGCGAATTCAGGATTTTCCTCGTGACATTCACGGCATTAAACCTCTGTGGTGAGTGGTGCCACAGAGATTGACCGCGCGACCGGCAGTGGGCAAACGCTAATTGTTCATGCCGAACATGAGAGAAATTCATCCGGCAGGGTGGGCACGGCATCCGCGCAGGCAGGCTGGATCACGCAATGCGCCTCTTCGCAAGGCAATGAATAGTTTTCATACGGGGCATGAATGATCGTCGTTTGCCGCGCCAGCAGCGGCCCCGCAATATCCGCTTACCGGCTCGCAGCAGACCTGACGCGCACCTGAAACGCAGTGAAACAGGCGCGCGGCATCGAGCCAGCCCTGATTTCACCTTTCGGCCAGCGGAGCAAAGCAATGAATCAACCGATCAGCCCTGATGTCGTTTCATCCCACGTCACCGTGCGGGACGGCGCGCGCATCGGCTACAGCCTCTATGGCGGAATGCAGAACGCGGTGCGCGTCGTACTCGTGCACTCGCTTGCGATGGACCGCTACTTCTGGACGCCCGTCGTCGAGCGCCTGCTGCCGCGCGCGTCCGTGCTGGCCATCGATGCGCGCGGGCACGGTTCGTCCGACAAGGTCGCGGGCCCATACACGGTGACGCAGTTCGCGCAAGACGTGTACGACGTCGTGAGCGGCACGGGCTTTCGCAATGTGCTGATCGCGGGCGCGTCGATGGGCGGTTGTGTCGCGCTCGAATTTGCGGCGACCTATCCCGACGCGATCGGCGCGGGCCTCATCGACACGACCGCGTGGTACGGCGAGACCGCGCCGCAAGACTGGGACGAGCGCATGAAAAAAGCCGAAGCAGTCGGCATGGCGCCGCTCGTCGAATTCCAGACCACGCGCTGGTTCAGCGACGCATTCCGCGCGTCTAACCCGGACGTCGTGCAGCGTTGCGTCGATACGTTCCTGCGCAACGGCGTCGCGCAATTCGCCGCGACCGGCCGCATGCTCGGCGCGTTCGACGGCCGCGCGCTGATGAAGGACGTGAAGGTGCCGGCGTGTGTGATCGTCGGCGAAGAAGATTACGCAGCGACGCCTGCGATGGCGCGTGCGCTGCATCAGGGCGTGGCCGGCTCGACGTTCGTCGAGATTCCGAAGGCGCGCCATCTGACGCCGCTCGAAACCCCGGACATCGTCGCGAACGAACTGCATAAGCTGCTCGATCGCGCCGGCTGTGCGCGATAAGCACGGCATAAGCGTGTGATAGAAAAAGGGAGCGCACTAGATGATTCCGTTTGAGCTCGCAAGGCCCCGGTCGCTGACCGAAGCGATCGCACTGCTGGATCCGGAGGACCCGGATATCCGACCGATGGGCGGCGGCACGGCGGTGATGCTGATGATGAAAGCGGGCGTGCTGAGGCCGACGCGGCTCGTTAGCCTGCGCGATGTCGAACCCGAGTACGCGCAGGTCGGCATCGGCAATAACGGCGAACTGCAGATCGGCGGCCTGACGCGGCTCGCCACGCTAGAACATTCGCCGCTCGTGAAGGAAGGCTGGCCGCTGCTCGCGCGCACCTTGCGCACGCTGTCGAATGTGCGCGTGCGCAACGTCGCGACGATCGGCGGCAATCTCGCGCACGCGGACCCGCATATGGATATGCCGCCGGTGCTGAGTTCGCTCGGCGCGCGCGTAACCATTCAAGGCCCGAACGGTGAGCGCACGGTGCCCGTCGAGCAGTTGTGCACCGGCTATTACGAAACGGTGCTGGCGCGCGACGAACTGATTTCGCGCGTGATCGTGCCGCCGCAAGCAGGCCGTCCGGCCGCGTATATGAAGGTGACGACGCGCGCGTCGCACGACTGGCCCGCGCTCGGCGTAGCCGTCGTGCTCGATATGCAGGGCGCGGCAATCAGGCAGGCGAGCGTGATTGTCGGCGCGGCAACCGACCGGCCCACGCGCCTTACCGAAGCCGAAGCGCTGTTACGCGGCGCCGAGCCCAGCGACGAAAAAACGCTGCGCCACGCGGGCGAAGCGGGCGCCGCGCAACTCGATATCGTCGGCGACTCGCATGGCACGGCGAGCTACAAGAAACAGTTGCTGAAGGTCTACCTGGGCCGCGCGGTGCGTACGGCGCTTGCCGCCGTGAACTCGCGCGGTACCGCATTCGAGGGCCACGCCTAAATGAAGATTGAAACGAAGCTGGACGAACAGCCGGCGCAGAAGCAGATAGGCCGCTCACTGAACCGGCTCGAGGCGCGTTCGAAGGTTACCGGACGCGCCGACTATATTCACAACCTCGTGCTGCCGCGCATGTTGCACGGCAAGATTCTGCGCAGCACGGTTGCCCATGGAAAGATCGCGGGCATCGACACGAGCGCGGCGCGCGAGTTGCCGGGCGTATTCGGCGTCTATACCGCGCAGGATATCGTCAAGGTGATTCCGGAGCCGTACTACGGCCCCGCGTTTCACGACCAGCCAATTCTCGCGCTCGAAAAAGTGCGCTATATCGGCGAACCGGTCGCCGTGGTGCTCGCGACCGATCCGCATATCGCGGAAGAAGCGACGCACCTGATCATGGTCGACTACGAGGAACTGCCGGCCGTGTTCGACGAAGTCCAGGCCGCGCAATCGGACGACGTGCTGGTTCACGAGTTTCTGCGGCCCGCCGGCACTTTTCCCGATCTCAAGCATCTGGCCGGCCGCAAGGGCACCAATGTGGCGCTCGATTTCAAGCTGCGCCGCGGCGACGTCGATGCGGCTTTCGCGAATGCCGCACACGTGTTCGAAGACACGTTCAAGACGCAGCAGGTCATGCATACGCCGCTGGAACCGATGGTGTCGGTGGCCGAGCCCGATGCGGGCATGGGCACGCTGACTGTGTACACGGCTTCGCAAAGCCCGTCGTTCGTGCGGATCGAGATCGCGCGTCTGCTCGGCTGGGACGAGAACCGCGTGCGCGTGAAATCGGCGCTGCTCGGTGGTGGCTTCGGCGCGAAGCTCTATATCAAGCTCGAAGCGCTCGTCGTTGCACTCTCGCTGCTCGCGAAGCGCCCGGTGAAGATATCGCTGACGATGGAAGAGCAGTTCTTCACGATCACCAAGCACGCCACGACGTTCCGCATGAAAACAGCGGTGTCGGCCGACGGACGCATTACCGGTCGCAAATGTGAAGTGTGGTGGAACGGCGGCGCGTATGCCGATATCGGCCCGCGCGTGACGCAGAAGTCGGGCTTTACGGCGACCGGCCCGTACGACATCGAGAACGTCTGGGTCGATTCGTATCAGGTGTACACGAACCTGCCTCCCGCGGGCGCCTTCCGCGGCTTCGGCATTCCGCAGATGGTGTGGGCCTACGAGAGCCACGCCGATATGATCGCGCGCGCGTTGAAGGTCGACCCCGTCGATTTCCGGCGCCGCAATATCCTGCGCGAAGGGCGCATGCATCCGACCGGCACGACGATGCACGATGCGGCCGTCGAGCTCGTGCTCGAACGCGTCGTCGAGCGGATGAACTGGCATGCGCCGTTCGAGCGCGGCACCGGCACGCTGCGGCGCGGCCGCGGCATCGGCGTCGGTTTCAAGGCGCTGGTCGCACCGACCACTTCGATGGCGATGATCAGCCTCGCCGGCGACGGCAGCTGCACCGTCTATTCGAGCACGGTCGATATGGGGCAGGCGTCGGAAACGGCGATCGCGCTGATGGCCGGCGACGTGCTCGGCATTGCCGCGGAACGCATCAAGGTGATGCGCCCCGACACCGATGTGACGCCGTACGACATGGCGACGCTCGGCTCGCGCTCGACGTTCCATATGGGCCACGCGGTGCGCCTCGCGGCCGAGGACGTGAATCGCAAGATCGCGGAACTGGCCGAGGAACTCGGCGTGCCGACCGTGCCCGCGATTCGCGCGGGCGAACTGCTGCGCCAGAAGTACAAGATGCAGGCTGGCAATATCGTCGGCATCGGCAGCTTTATTCCGAGCTACGAGTCGCCGTCGCACGAAACAGGCCAGTCGGAAAACATCACGCCGAACTGGATGGTCGGCGGATGCGGCGTCGAGGTTGAAGTGGATACCGAAACCGGCCATTTCAGGCTGCTGCGTTTCGAGAACGTCGTCGATTGCGGCACACCGATCAATCCGAAAGTGGTCGATACGCAGATTTCGGGCGCCGCGATCATGCAGCTCGGCATCACGCTCTTCGAACGCATGGAGTTCGACGAAGTCGGTCAGCTGCGTAATGCTTCGTTCGCCGAATACAAGATTCCGGGCATCCACGATATCCCCGCGAAAATCGGCCGCGAAACGGTCGAATCGGTGCAGAACAACGGGCCGTTCGGCGCGAAAGGGGTGGGCGAGAGCTCGACGTTCGGCGTTGCGTCCGCGATTGCCGAAGCGATCGAAGACGCGGTCGGCGTGCGTCTGAAGTCGCTGCCGCTGACGCCCGAGAGTGTCTATCGCGCGCTGTGCGCGGCGCGCAACGAACCGCTAGCAGAGGAATAACGATGAGCGCAACTTCCGTCATGATCCGTTTCACGCTGAATGGCGAACCGGTCAGCGCCGAGATCGAACCGCATCAAACCATTCTTGAAGTGCTGCGGCAGCAGTTCACGCTGTATGGCGCGCGCGAAAGCTGCGGGCAAGGCCTGTGCGGATGCTGCACGGTGATTGTAAATGGCGAGAGCGTGTCGGGCTGCCTCTATCTGGCCGCGATGGCCGACGGCGGTGAAGTCAGCACGGTCGAAGCGCTCGATGCGAACGGCGAACTCGATATCGTGCAACAGGCCTTTATCGAATGTGGCGCGTTTCAATGCGGCTTTTGCACGTCCGGCTTCATCCTGATGAGCAAGCAACTGCTTGATCGCAACCCGGATCCGAGCGAAGCGGAAATCCGCCATTTCCTGTCGGGCAACCTGTGCCGTTGCGCGGCTTACCCCGAGATTATCGAAGCCGTGAAGCTCGCGGCGCAGATGCGCAAGTCGAAGGCGGTAGCCGTGTAGCGGTGCCTGTGCGCGCCGGCCCGGCACCGAGCAGGCAAAACCCGCGCGCGGCGTAAAACAATAACGAAGGAGACAAGTCGATGCATCAACCTCTGGAGCGGCCGGACACCGGCGGCGCGCCGCCGCATGCGTCAAACGATGCGGCCGCGAACGTCGTCTGGTACCGGTCGATCAGCGGGCAGCAATGGCGCGCGCTTGCCGCATCGAATCTCGGCTGGTTCTTCGACGGCTACGAAACCTACGCGCTGATCCTGACTGTGGGCGGCGCGCTTGGACAGTTGCTGGAGCCGTCGCTGCGCGGCCAGATTCCGTTCTATGCGGGCCTGGTGATCGCGTTGACGTTGCTCGGCTGGGGCATCGGCGGCCTGATCGGCGGCGTGCTGACCGACTATATTGGCCGCAAGCGGATGATGATGCTCGCGATACTCGCGTATTCGCTCACCACGGGCTTGAGCGCGTTGTCGTGGAACTGGGCGTCGTTTGCGGCGCTGCGCTTTATCGTCGGCCTCGCGATGGGCTCCGAATGGGCCACCGGCACCGCGATGACCGCTGAAATCTGGCCCGACCGGCATCGCGGCAAAGGCGCGGGCCTGATGCAATGCGGCCTCGGCACCGGCTTTTTCGTCGCGTCGTTCATATGGCTTTTTATGAGCGGTGCGGGCGAACATGCGTGGCGCTACATGTACGTGATCGGCGTGCTGCCGGGGCTGGCCACCTTGTGGATGCGCGCCGGCATTCCGGAATCCGAACAGTGGCAACGTGTCAACGCGCATCGCAAGGCGTCGCTTGCACGCAAACGCGCGGGCGCGACGCTCGACGAGCACGAGCGGGCGCTCGCGCGCTTCACGCTGATCGATCTGCTCAGCGACCCGAAACTGCGCCGCCGCACCTGCATCGCTGTGCTGATGTCGCTTTCGACGACACTCGGCTGGTGGGGCATCTCGACGTGGGTGCCGCCGTATATCGGCTCGGAGGCCGCGCGGGCGGGCCTGCATGCGGCAACGTGGGCGAGTTTTGCCGGCATGGCTTATAACGTGGGTGCGATCGCCGGCTACATCGGCCTCGGCTTTCTTGCCGACGCCTACGGTCGCAAGCGTATTACGTGCCTGTTCTTTGCGATGGCGTTCGTGCTGACGCCGGTGCTTTTCATGTGGACCCACGATATCGCGCTGCTGCTCGTGATTTCCTGCGTGACCGGCTTTTTCAGCCTCGGGCAATATACGTGGATGCCAACCTGGCTGCCCGAGCTGTACCCGACGCGTGTACGCGGCACGGCCATCGCATTGTGCTTCAATGTGCCGCGTTTTCTGGCGTGGACCGGGCCGCTTGTCGCCGGCACGCTGATCGCCCGGTTCGGCGGTTACGGCCACGCAGCGGTGACGGTCGGCTTTATTTATCTTGTTGGTCTCGTGCTGGCGCCGTGGTTGCCGGAAACGCGAGGACAGCGCTTACCCGAAGAGGTCTGAACCATGAACTTTATTTTTACCGACAAGGTGCCGGCGCCCGGCGGCCATTATTCGCAAGCTGTGCAGGCGGGCGGCTTTACGTTTGTTTCAGGCATGTTGCCGGGGCCGGGTGTGGCGGTCGACGGGCCCGAGAATTTTGCGCGCCAGGTGCGCGCGACACTGCAGCACTGCGAGCGCGTGCTCGAGGAAGCGGGCTGCAAGCTGACCGATGTCGTGCAATGCACCGCTTATATCGTCGATGTCAACAACTGGCCGGAATTCAACAAGCTCTATGCGGAGTATTTCGGCACGCACAAGCCCGCGCGGGCCGTGGTGCCGGTGCCGGAATTGCATCATGGCTTTCTCGTCGAGTTGCAGATGGTGGCTTATCGGGCGGCTTGACGCTGCGTCGCGCGGCGTGGCGTGGCGTCGTCGAAGGCGGTAGCGCGGTGTAGTGCGAGCCCGCCGTCGCGGTAGAACAAAGCGTACGGCAAAGGAGGAGACGATGGACAGCATCGACGTGACCGTGCTGCGCAATGCCGCGCAGTGGCTCAAGGCGGGCCGCCGCGTCGCGCTCGTGACGGTGACGCGCACGTGGGGCTCGAGTCCGCGTCCGGTCGGCGCGCTGCTTGCGATGCGCGACGACGGCGCGGTGAGCGGCTCGGTATCGGGCGGCTGTATCGAAGACGATCTGATGGAACGCGCCCGCGCGCAGCTGCTCGCGGGCGAGCGGCCCGAAGTCGCGACCTATGGCGTGAGCGCCGAAGAAGCGCGGCGTTTCGGCCTGCCGTGCGGCGGCACGATGCAGCTCGTGATCGAGCCGCTCGCGGGCGATGCCTCGCTTACCGCGCTCGTCGAACTGCTCGATCAATGCGAGCACGGCAATCTGATCGCGCGCGAACTCGATCTCGCCACCGGCCGCGCGCGGCTGCGGCGCGCGAGCGCCAACGAGCAGCTGCGTTTCAACGGCACGACGCTCGTCACTGTGCATGGGCCGCGTTACCGGTTGCTGATTATCGGCGCGGGCGACCTGTCGCGTTTTCTCGCGGTGATTGCGAGCGGCCTCGGCTATCAGGTGACGGTGTGCGATCCGCGTGCGGAATACGCGGACGAATGGGACCTGGCCGGCGTGCAGATCGTGCGGACGATGCCCGACGATACGGTGCTCGACATGCAGCTCGACGCACACAGTGCGGTGGTCGCGCTGACCCACGATCCGAAGCTCGACGATCTCGCGCTGATCGATGCGCTGCAAACGGAAGCGTTTTATGTGGCCGCGATCGGCTCGCGCCGCAACAGCACGGCAAGACGCGAACGCCTGCGGCTTTTCGATCTCGACGACGCGCAACTCACGCGTTTGCATGGACCTGCCGGCATTCATATCGGCAGCAAGACGCCGCCCGAAATCGCGGTTTCGATTGCGGCGGAAATGACGGCCGCGAAGAACGGCGTAAAGCTGCCGCGCTCGTTGGATGTTGCGCAAGCGAAGGCCGAAGAGGAACGATCGGAGCCGTGCGCGGTGCTTGCCGGCTGACGTGCGTCAGCTCCCGTAAGAATGCGACGCTACGTCATCGCTGCAACGACTAGGAGATATTCCGGAACGTCGATTGCCCTGAACGATTCTGCAAGAACACCTCGCGCGCGAGCGCGTCATCGGGTCCGTCCGCGCACAGCAGCCGCTCATAGGCGCGCTCCGATACATCGGCATACCAGCGCAGATCGCCATCGCTATAACGCACCTCGAGTATCCTGGTCTCGCCATCGTAGAACACGGAGTAAATGCGTTCCCCGCGTAGCCGTACATGAGGCCGCTTCAGGTTGTACGTCTGCGTAAATTCAGACGGTATATACGGAAAGAGCGTGACCGGGGCTTCTGTCATGACCAGAGAGCGGCAGACTCTGGACAACGCTTTTCCAAACCAATAAAGACACTTTCTGAGGCGTGCAAGCATAACGGGGACTTCTACGTCGGTAACAGTACTTGCACTTAAAACAACGGGTGGGTGTTGAATATTCCGAACCATTGGAGAAAGCAGTTTTGCTTTTCACGATCCTGGGAAATCGGTTTTTTCGGGTTACTCATGTAACCGATAAAAATCAGTTATAACATCCAATCATAAGAGACTTTCAGTTTTTAGATTCGCTTCAGGATTCCGTCATTCGCGATCGGAATGGGCGCGCTGAATAAAGCCACGCAACATCAACTTCGTATTGCAAATTTGTTCAGCCCGTCACGTTCATGAAGGAGACTCTGTATGGTCGCGATTGCCGTCATCGTTGGAAGCACGCGGGAAAGCCGCTTTTCCGAACAGCCCGCAAGATGGATTTTCGAGCGTCTGAATGCACGCAGTGGTGTCGAAGCCCAATGGCTCGATCTGCGGGAGTTTCCGATGCCGTTTTTCGATCAGGCTGTTCTGCCTTCGTGGCCTGGACGGGCGCCGTATGAGCACGCGGTCGTCAAACGCTGGGCTGCGGAGATCGCGCGAGCCGATGGCTTTGTCATCGTCACGCCGGAATACAACCATGGGAGCCCGGCAGTCCTCAAAAACGCAATTGATTGGGTTAACCAGGAATGGCACCGCAAGGCCGCGGCTTTTGTGAGCTATGGAGCCGAAGGCGGCGCGCGCGGCGTCGAGCATCTGCGCGCCACGCTCGCCGTGTTGCAAGTGGCTCCTGTGCAAGCATCGGTTCATATCCCCGCGAGCGCGCTGTGGCAGCACTTTCAGGGAAAGGACGTCACGTCTGAATTGGCCGCGCTCAGCGACAAGGCGACGGCGCTGATCGACGACCTGCTCTGGTGGACTCATGCGCTGAAGTCCGCCCGGGAGGGCGAGCAAAGCCGCAAATAATTCTCGCGAGCGCTGCGCCGCGTGGACGCTGCGCCCGTTGAACCGCCGCCCGTTCGCTTACTCGAACTCCGGCTCCGACAGATCGGGCGGCATACTGACGATGCGCCACCATTGCTGGCGCAGCGCATCGCGCAGAATCTTGCCGCGCGAGCTGCGCGGCAGCGATGCGATCACGAACACGTCTTTAGGCACCTTCTCGCGCGCAAGGCGCGCCTTGCAGTGCGCGCGCAGCGCTTGCGGATCGACCGATGCGCCGGGTTGCGCCACGACAAAACATACGGTTTCCTGACCATATACAGCGTCCGGCACACCAAGCGCGGCGACGTCCTGCACCTGCGGGTGCGCGCGCAGCGCGTCTTCGATTTCCTGCGGCACGATCTTCACGCCGCCGCGAATGATCAGATCGTCCATGCGGCCCGACATGCGCACAAAGCCCTCGGCGTCGCGCGCGGCGATATCACGCGTGAAAAGCGGCGCGCCGCGTATTGCCTGCACGGAGCCATCGGCCTGCAGCACGCCGAGCGCGAGCTTCGCGCCGTCGACCACGACTTGCCCTTCGGTGTCCGGCGCGCACGACACGCCCTCGGAATCGACAATATCGAAGCGGATATGCGCGGCCGGATAACCGACCGTGCCAATCTTGCGGCGCTCCGAACGGCTGCCGCACATCCAGCCCGCTTCCGACGAACCGTACAGATTCAGAATGCGGATGCCGTACTGCTTTTCGAAGCGCATCCATTGAAGCGGCGAGAGCGGCGCCGTGCTGCACGTCATCGCGCGTAGCGACGCGAACGTATCGGCGGGCGCATCGAGCGGCGCTTCGAGCAGCAGATTGAGCACGGTCGGCACGCCGGCGCTGACCGTGACGCGGTTTTCGCGTACCCAGTTGCCGAACTCCCTGCGCGAAAACTTGCGTGCGATGCAAAGTGTCGAGCCCAGTTGCAGGAACGGCATCAGGCTCAGGATCTGTGCGGAGTACCAGTCGAACGAACGGTATTCGAGCGTGCGATCATCGCTGTTCAGACCGAGCAGGTCGATGCTGTCGAGGCCGTTGAGCCAGTAGCACGCGTGGTCGTAGACGACGATCTTCGGAATGCCGGTCGTGCCTGATGTGCAGCATAGCGATGCAATATCGTCGATCGCGCAGACGGTCTCGGCGTCGGGCAGCGGCGGGGCGTCGCTGTTCCGGAGTTCGTCGTCCGGCGCGAGCGTGATCGTGCGTTGGCCGGCGCGTTGCGTTTTCGCGCGGCCCGGCGTATCGCTGCCGAATCCACCTGCGGCGAAGCGCACGAGCGGCGCCTTTGTCATGGCGGACAGCCCTGCGCTGCTTTCATCGGGGCATACGACGAGACCGGGCGCGAGCGTCTCGAGCAGCTTGCGCGCGATCTCGTGGCCCACGAAAGGAACATCGAGGGGACATACGACTGCGCCGAGGCGCCAGACGCCAAGCCAGAGCAGCAGCTTGTCGGGCGCTTCGCAGTTCGCAAGCACGACGCGCGTGCCTTTTTCTACGCCATGCTGTGCGAGTTGCCGCGCAATGCCGTCGACGCGATTCGCAAGCTGTTCGAACGATATGCGCACGCGCCGCTCGACATCGACAATCGCATCCTTCTCCGGCTTGTCGCGCCGATGCCGGTCGAGCAACGCGGCGACGGTACGCCAGGGCGAATCGGCTACCGGTGGACAGTCGCTCGACATGAACTCAGTAAGGCGAGCCGGCCGCTACGACGGCAGCCGACGCGTGCACCGCCGGGCGACCCGCGTGCCCATCATGCGCAGTGGGCCCGTCGCGTTCATCGTGCGCGCGATGCTCACCGAGCCGCGCGAGCGCCCATTCGCGGAACACCTCGACTTTCTTCGTTCTCGCCTTGTCGATTGGCGATGTGACGAAATACGCGGAGCTCGACGGCACGCGCACCTCGAACGGCGCGACGAGCTTGCCACTCGCGAGATCGCCGTTGACGAGCGGCGTGCGGCCGATTGCGATGCCGACACCGTCGACGGCCGCGGCGAGAGACGTGAGCTGCAGGTGAAACACCGATTCGCTCGCGAATTCGACGGGTCCGTGCACGGCGGCCTCGAGCCACGCAGGCCAGTCGTCCTGATACATCGAATAGAAGTAGGTGCGAATCTGGCGCATGCGCGCAAGGCCGTCGGCGATCGAGCCGAACTTGCCGGCTTGCTCGAGCACCGCGGGCGAGCACACGGGAAAGAATTCTTCGCCATGCAGCCGGTCCGAACGCGTTGACGCCCAGCGGCCCGAACCATAGCGGATCGCGACGTCATAGCTGTTGCGCTCGAACTCGTTGAAGGTCGAACTCGTCGCGACGTGCACAGTGATCTCGGGATGCGCGCTTTGAAATTCGGGCAACGCGGGAATCAGGCATTTGACCGCATAAGTCGGCAGGCACGTGACCGTGAGGACGGTGCTCGGCTTTTTCTTGCGCGCGTGCGCGGTGGCGATCGACAGCAGATTGATCGCCTCATGCACGGAATTCAGATACTCGCGCGCAGCGGGCGTAAGCGTCAGCACATTGCGGCGCCGCACGAACAGTTTGACCTCGAGCCGGTCTTCAAGCGTCTTGATCTGATGGCTGATCGCCGTTTGGGTCAGTTCGAGTTCCTGCGCCGCGCGCGTGAAGCTCAGGTGCCGCGACGCGGCTTCGAACGCAAGCAAGCTCTGCAGAGAAGGAATGTAGGGTCTCATTCGATGAGTCAGCGCAGTGCAGGATCAGTGAGGCGGATTTTAACGGGGTTTCACAATGGTGGGAACGTAACAGGACAGCACGGATGCTGCGATGATCGGCCCGTTGCCGGCGCCGAGGAAATGAAACTTTTTCATGCGGGCATGAGAAAAGTTAGTTTGCGCGCGATGAAAGCACTCATGCACTCTTGGCCGGTCGAGCAAAGCGTCGTCGATCGGCGCGCGCGAATCAATCATTACAAACCCGGAACTATCAATGACGACCGGCAAGCAAAAGGCCCGACGCTTCGCGCGCGGGCAAGGTCAAGCGAACACACATTTCGGTGCGCGTTCTATGGTGTGGAACGGCGCGCAGGTTGCCGCGCACGACGAAGGCTTCGCGCGGCCCGCAACCGACGGGTGGCCTGAACCGCTCAACCATGGGTTCACCGGCCGGTCTGGTGGTTGAGCGGAGGAACGGTTGTGGAGATCGACGCGCTCGAAAATCCGTTCCTCGCCAGCCTCGGCATGACACGCATGGCATGGCATGAAGGGTACGCGGAATTCCGTCTTCGTTTGCAGCCCGGCATGCTGAACCGTCAGCGCGTGCTGCAAGGCGGCGTCGTCGCGACGCTGCTCGACGCGGCATGCGGCTATGCGGGCCTCTATAGCGCCGACCCGCAGCGGCCGATACACGGCGTCACTTTATCGTTGACGCTCAACTTCCTTGACAAGGGTGTCGGGGATACGCTAATTGGCAAAGGCTTCCTCGAACGCAAAGGGCGGTCGATCTATTTCGCGCGCGGCGAAGCATGGATCGACGCAACGACGCTGATCGCGACCGCGCAAGGCACGTTCAAATACGCGGGCGGCTATGGACGCCGCGAGCCATTGAATGCGCCGCGCGGCGAACTCGATTAATCTCGCGTGGCACAGCGCGACGCTATGAGGTCACATGAGTCGTGCGCTGCATGAATCCTTCTCATCCCCGATATGAACGATGGTCGCTTGCGAGCGCGTGCGCGTTGCTTCAATGTTGGGGAGAACAAACAGGAGACACAGGACGTGAAGGACGTGACACCCAACATGACGACCGATGCGCTCGATCTGCGCACATGGCTTGAAGAAGCCCGCGCGCTTGGCGAACTGACCGACGTCGCGGGCGCCGACTGGAATCTCGAACTCGGCGCAATCAGCGAACTGAACGTGAAGAAGGCGCGACCCTCTGCGCTGCTGTTCGACGACATTCCCGGCTATCCGAAAGGGCATCGCGTAGTGACGTGCAGCACCGCGAGCCCGGCGCGCCTGTCTTCGATTCTGCGTGTCGGCCGTGCAGACACGCATCGCGGACTCGTCGAAATGCTGCGCGGCAAGCCTAAGCAATGGCAAGCGCATGCGCCCGAATACGAGCCGGTGACGGTCAGCAACGGCCCCGTGTTCGAGCACGTTCAATCCGGCGACGACGTCGATCTGTTTTCGTTTCCCGCGCCGCTATGGCACGAGAAAGACGGCGGCCGCTATATCGGCACGGGCTGCATGGTCGTGACGAAAGATCTCGATTCGGAGTGGGTCAACGTAGGCACGTATCGCGTGATGATTCACGACCGCAATCACGTCGGCCTCGACATGATTCCGGGCAAGCACGGCGCGATTCAGTACGACAAGCATATGCAGGCCGGCAAGCCGTTTCCGGTGGCAATCGTGATCGGCTGCGATCCGCTTGGCTATCTGATTTCAGGCATCGAAGTGCCGTTCGGTATGTGCGAGTACAACTATATCGGCGCGATCCTGAAGAAGCCGGTCTCGGTGGTCAAAGGGCAATTATCGGGGCTGCCGTTTCCGAGCGCGTCGGAGATCGTGATCGAAGGCTATGCGCATCCGGGCGACGTGAAAATCGAAGGTCCGTTCGGCGAGTTTCACGGCTATTACCCGGGCAAAGCCGAAACGGCGCCGGTCGTGACGATCGAGCGCATCTACCATCGCAGCAATCCGATCATCATGGGCAGCCCGCCCGCGAAGCCGCCCAACGACTATTCGTATTCGAAGGCTGTGATGCGCTCGGCGCTGCTCGTCGACGCGCTGCAGGCCGCGGGCGTGCCCGACGTCGCTGGCGTGTGGGCGCATGAAATCGGCGGCGCGCGCATGTTCAACGTCGTGTCGATTCGCCAGCGCTATGCGGGCCATGCGCGCCAGGCCGCCCATATGTTGAGCCAGTGCGGCGTCGGCGCCTATATGTCGCGCTATTCGATTGTCGTCGACGACGATATCGACCCAGCGAACCTGCAGGAAGTGATGTGGGCGGTCGCCACACGTACCGACCCGGACATCGATATCGACATCGTGAAACGCGGCATGGGTTCGAAAAACGACCCGATGTCGATTGCCAATCCGTACAAGGCGCCGTTCAACTCGAAGGCGATTATCGACGCATGCCGTCCTTTCGACTTCCTCAAGGAATTTCCGGAAGTCGCGGAAGCGAGCAAGGAATTGCAGCAGAAGACGCGTGCGAAGTGGGAACACATACTCGGTTGACGAGAGCAGATCGGCTAAGGAGAAAGACACATGGAACTGACCGGCGAACAGATTTTGCCGCTGCCGCGCGAACGCGTATGGGCCGCCTTGAACGACCCTGAGATCCTCAAGGCGTCGGTGCCCGGATGCGAGTCGTTCGAGCGCGTCGAAGACAACCAGTTTCAGATGGTGATGGCCGCGACGGTCGGGCCGATCAAGGCGCGCTTCAAGGGCAAGATGGTGCTGACCGACCTGCAGCCGCCGCAGTCGTATTCGCTGACTTTCGAAGGGTCGGGTGGCGCGGCGGGCTTCGGCAAGGGCGGCGCGCATGTCGACCTCGTGTCGGAGAGCAGCGGCGCGACGCGGCTCGTGTACCGATCGCATGCGCAGGTCGGCGGGCGGCTCGCACAGGTCGGCGGGCGCCTGATCGACGGTGTGGCGCGCAAGATGGCCGAGGAGTTTTTCGGACGCTTCACGGCGGCGCTGGTTGGGCCAAAAGAAGCGGGCTCGGGCGAGGCGGCGGGGTCGCCTGCGTCGACGGGTTCGAATGGCGGCGCGTCGGAGCGGGGTATGCCGCGAGGCGGTGCCGGGGGCAGTGCCGCGGCCGCCGCGGTCGCTCATCCGCAGGGCAGCTCGGGCTCGAGCCTGAACGGTAGGGCATGGGCCTGGGCATTCGGCGCGGCGGTGGTCGTCGCGCTGATCGCGGTGTACGCATTGCATCGATAACAACAAGGGCACGGTCGGGGTGCCCCAAAAAACCTTGGAGACAAACATGCAGGAGGGCAACGCGCTGCACCGCGCCGTGAGGTCCGTCGATGCCGACGCGCATGTCGCGCAGACGGCGATGGATGCCGCGAGCGCGGCGCTCGTGCGCAGAATCGAAAGCGTGCCGTTCTCGCGATGGCACCGGCGGGCACGCATCATCGTCGGCAGCGCGACGTTCTTCGACGCATTCGATGCGTTGTCGATCGCGTTCGTGCTGCCGGTTCTGATCGGCCTGTGGCATATCGAGCCGCTGCAGATCGGTATTCTGATCGGCGCGAGCTATGTCGGGCAGTTTATCGGCGCGCTGATATTCGGCTGGTTCGCCGAGCGCCGCGGACGCATTCGCAGCGCGACGATTTCCATCGCGATCATGTCGGTGATGAGCCTCGGCTGCGCGTTGAGCGGCAGCTTTCCGATGCTGCTCGCGTGCCGCTTTATTCAGGGCATCGGCGTCGGCGGCGAAATGCCGGTCGCCGCGACCTATATCAGCGAACTGTCGAACGCGCACGGCCGTGGCAAGTACTTTCTGCTCTACGAACTGATCTTTCCGCTCGGTCTGATGGGGGCCGGGCAGATCGGCGCGTGGCTCGTGCCGCTGGTCGGCTGGAAAATCATGTTCTGGATCGGCGCGGTGCCGGGCCTGCTGATCGCCGTGCTCGTGTCGCGTCTGCCGGAATCGCCACGCTGGCTGATATCGAAAGGCCGGTTTGATGAAGCCGAAGCGATCGTGCAGGAAATGGAGGCGAGCACCGACAAGCGCCTTGCATCGGCGGCGCCCGTGCAGTCGGCAAGCGCGGCCTCCGATTTACGCAACAGGGTGTCGAAAAATGCGCGCGCCGGCTGGCGCGAACTGTTGTCGCCGTTCTATCGCAGCCGCACGCTGATCGTCTGGGTGCTGTGGGCGAGCGCGTTCTTCATCGCGAACAGCCTCAACAACTGGCTGCCCACCCTGTATCGCTCCGTTTATCACTTGCCGTTGCAAACGGCGCTGCGCGCGGCGTCGATGACGAATGTCGCGCAGGTCGCGTTGCTGCTGGTCTGTGCGTATGTGATCGATCGCGTGGGCCGCCGCAACTGGACCGTCGCTGCGTTCTGCGTCGCGGCGGTTCTGTTCGCATGCCTGAGGCTTTTCGGCGCGCACGACGTATGGAGCGTGATGGTGCTCGCGACCGTCAGCTACGGCATCGTCGGTTCGATTGCGGCGGTGCTGTATCTGTACACGCCTGAGGTCTATCCGACGCGGATGCGTGCGACGAGCACAGGCCTCGCGACTTCATGGCTGCGTCTCGCCTCGGCGGTCGGTCCGTCGCTCGCGGGCTTGCTCTTGCATAAACAGGGTATCGGCTCGGTCTTTTCGATGTTCGCGCTCGTCGCGGTGGTCGGCGCGATTTGCGCGCTGAAGATGACCGAGACGCGCGAGCGCAGCCTCGAAGAAATCGCGCCGTGACGTTTTGATGGGTGGCGATCTTTCGTTCGACGAATAGGAGTTTGTCCCAACCACGATGAAGCCGAAACTGATCTAACCAGGGGCGTTACCGGCACCGGACAGGACGCAATCGACGCGTCCCGTAACCGGCTGTCATCGAGCGCGCGTGCGGTTTCCACGCGCGCTGCTGTCGTTCGCGCTTTCAGGCGGTAAAATAGGGGTTTACGCTACAACCCCGTCGGGAGACCGCCATGAAAGTCACGAAAGCTTCAGTGCTGTGCGCAATCTGTCTGCTGCCGCTTGGCGCCTACGCGCAATCGAACGCGCCTCTGACGCGCGAACAGGTGCGGCAGGATGTGGTCGCCTTGCAAATCGCGGGTTATAACCCGTCGACGTCGGACTCCACCGCGTATCCGGAGAACGTTCAGGCGGCGCAACACCGGCTCGACACGATGAGAGCAGAGGGCACGTACAGCAGCATCGCGACCAATGCGAAGCTCACGGGGTCGGGGCGCACGTTCTACCAGGGCGACGATACCCAGTAACTGCAATACGTCGCGTCGCCATCGCCGCGGGCTGCCGGAAGCAGCCGTCAGGCGACGCGCATCGCAGCAAGCTCGACTTGCGGCTCGAACACGAGCCTGACGATTTCGCGCGTCGGCACGCTCGTGGGCAGCGTGGCGAGGTCCGCCTGCGCGAACCATCCGCAACGCGTGATTTCTTCGCCGGGCTGCGGCACCGCGCCTTCGGGAAGCGCGGCCCGGAACACATGATGTAACGTGCTGAACCCACGGAATTGAAACAGATACACGATTCCGTCGACCATCATGCGGGTCTCTTCGGCCACCTCGCGGCGCGCCGCATCGGCGGGCTGCTCGTTCGCCCTGATCCTGCCGCCCGGCAGCGACCATCGCGAGTGTGGTTTCGACACGAGCAGGATCGCCGAATCCTTCACGCATACGACCGTTGCCCGGATTTTCATGACTGGGATCTCCTCCTGGTCGTTCTGCAAGCCCGGATCATTCAACTACGGACCCGGCTTGCGGCCTTGGCGAGCACGCATCCTTACGGCCGTCCCGGCGCATGTTCCACCCGCACAGCGGGTGCGCGTCTGGCCGTTTCGACCACCGGCTGATGCCGGAACCCGAGGCTTCCCGCGCCGACCGCAATCACAAAGCCGACAAACAGCGCCGCGACTGAAAACCAGCTCGCGCGCGCGACGGCCTGCGTTGCGGTATCGGCTGCCTGACGTACGTTCGGGTCGGACATCGGCGCCGACGCCGCATTGGCCATCGACGCAAGCGCGCTCTGCGCTTCCTTCGAAAGCGCGTTGACTGCATCGCCGGCGTTGCCGGACTGCATCGTCGCCGTGGCGCCCGCGCTGGCGACACGCCCCGCGAGCGAGACGGCGCCGCTCACGATCGACGTCATCGCGACGACGACGCAGAGCACCATCAGCGCCCATGCGAGCATGCCGTGCAGCCAGCCGAGCAGCGGCGCGCAGCGGCCGGCGAAATAGCCGCCGAGAAAAACGGCGACGACCGTCGTCACAATCAGCCACACGCCGGACCCGAATCCGAACGCGCGCGGATCCTGTTGGGCGAGCGGATTGAGCAGCGTCGCTCCGATTGCTGCGCCGAGCGCGCACATAAACACGTACGCGACGAGCGCGATCGTGACGCCGGTGAAAACGGCGCCCCACGACACTCGCGGCAACCCTTCCTGAGTTTCCAGATAGCGCATGACAGCCTCCATTGGGCAGTAGATCAGTAAACCGATCGTTTTTAGGCGATCGGCACTGCGTTGTGCCGCAAGCGACGTGCCCTTCAGGCGGGTACGCGTGCTGTGCGGCCAGCCTTTTTCGCGCGCTTTTCGATTTGCGCGAGCAGCGTTGCAAAAGCGATCTCGTCGACTTTCATATGGCGCCTCGCCGTTTGCGGCGGAAGATCCGTCAGCTCGCCCGCATCGAACGCGGCAATCACGTCGGGATGGATATAGCAGCGCCTGCAGACGGCTGGCGTATTGCGCAGCAGCGTCGCGACTTCCTTCACCGTCGCCACGATATGGCGCTTCGCATCCGTCGCGTTGTCGCAGACCAGCTGGCGCAACGCGGCCATCGCGAAGACGCTGCCCGCCCACGTGCGGTAATCCTTCGCGGTGAAGTCCGCGCCGCTGACGTCGCGCAGATAGTCGTTGATATCGGCCGAGCCGACCGTGCGGCGCGTGCCGTCTTCATCGATATATTGAAAGAGGTCGTGGCCCGGCAATTCCGCGCACTTGCGCACGATGCGCTTGACGCGCGGATTGCCGATCGGCACGTCGTGTTCGACGCCGCCTTTGCCCGCGAAGCGGAAGCGCACTTCGCCAGCCTGAATTTTGACGTGCTTCTTGCGCAGGGTCGTCAGTCCGTACGACTGATTTTCCCGCGCGTATTCGACGCTGCCGATGCGAACCAGCGTGTGATCGAGCAGATGCACGACCGCCGCGATCACCTTCTCGCGCGGAATGCCGCTGCGCGCGAGATCGCGCTGCACACGCGCCCGGATGCGCGGCAGCGCGCGTCCGAAGGCGGCCATACGGCTGAACTTGTCGGCGTCGCGCGTCTCGCGCCATCGCGGATGGTAGCGGTACTGCTTGCGTCCGCGCGCGTCGCGGCCCGTGGCCTGGATGTGCCCGCGCGAGTCGGGGCAAATCCATACGTTTGTGTAGGCGGGCGGAATCACGAGCGCGTTAATGCGCGCGATGACCGCTTCGTCTTCGATGCGCTTGCCGTCGGTGTCGAAATAGGCGAAGCCGCGCGCGATCTTCTTGCGCGTGTAGCCCGGCCGTGTGTCGTCCACATGTCGCAGGCCTGCAGGCATCTCGGGCGGCATGGCCGCGGCAATGGCCTGCGCCGTGTCGTGCGTCATCGTCTTCACTGGCGTTCTTCCGCGTGGTTGGCAGGTGCCATGGAGGGCGTCAGTCGCTGCGCAATCGGCGTGCCCGGGCGCGGTCAATGCATGTCGTGTGCAGAGTTGTCGCTTCGCTTTTCGCACCCGTAATTCCGTCGTTTCTGGTGCACTCTGAACGATTTGCGACGGCCGGGCCGATGCCGAGACCGGCATCAGATCGTGTCGCTCAAGGCGGGCGATATGGTGTTGCTCGATGCGGCGCGAGGTCACACGCTGCTTTTTAAGGAGCCCGCGCTATGTTCTACCGTGCAGATCCCGCCGCATGTCTTGTCGGAACGCGGTATTCCGGTACGCTTTTCGTCGGCTTGCTATCCGGTTCACGCTAACCCCGAAGTCGCAGCGGTCAGAGATCTGTTTCTCACCTTCTGCGCGCATGCGGCTAGTGCGGGAGATGTGCTGCGCGAGCGTGTCGGGCGCCAGTTTCTCGACCTGATGGATATCGTCGTGAAAAGCGGCGACGCCTCGTACCATGGACGCTCGCCGGAAGGCATGGTTTTGCGCGCGAGGCAGCTTATTGCGCGCCGCTTTGGCGACCCCGATCTTAGCCTCTCGCAGATTGCGGACGAACTGAATGTATCGAGCAGCTCGCTGATGCGTGCATTCAGGGAGCGAGGTTTGTCTCCGATGCGCTTTGCCAATTCGGTGCGGCTTGAACATGCGAGCCGCATGCTGGCCGACCCATCACGCATCACGATTCAGGAAGTGGCCGCGCATTGCGGATTTGCGAGTCTTACCCATTTCAGCCGCAGCTTTAAAAGAGAGCATGGCATGGCGCCGCGCGATTATGCGGCGCTCTATCGCAATGATTCAGTTACCGAATCCTGATCCCGCATGGGAGCATTCACAAAAACGTAATGGCGCTCAAGCACTATCTGGAAATATAAAGCATACGCGTGCGGAATAACACTTTACGGCTTATACTGCGCGCTAATCACAACGCCAGGCAGCCAGGGGAATTGCAATGCTATCTTCCATCGGTTCAGTGACCGGCTCATCTTTTAACAACACTAATGATCCAACACAGGATCCGTTTGCCACGCAGAATCCGGACGATCCCACCAATCCCAATAACGCGAACGATCCGGCAAACCCTAACCAGCAGACGAGGCCGGTCAATACATCGAGCCAGGTGGCGGCCTTGCGCAAGCTCGAGCACACCATCGCGAAGAGACTGAAGCAGGCGATCGCCACGGCGAGTTCAGGTTCGGTCGCTGCACAGGCGATGGTGGGGGCGCTGACGGCCCAGATTACGTCGATCCAGGCGCAGATCGATCACATCAGCGGTCTCGATGCGATGCGACAGCAGAAGCACGCCGTCCCGGCGTCGCAAGGCGCTAACGGTAGCCGGCATGCGCAGCTGCTAAAGCAGGCCGAGAAGTCGGAGCAGGCCGAAGAGAAGCACAAGCTGACGACCGGCGACGCTAACGACAACGACACTACAAGCCAAAAACTTAAACCGTTTCGATTCGATTTCACGGGCACGAACGTCGACGACACGGCGTGACGTCTCGCGCGCATGCCGCGCATTCGACCGCGAAAAAGCGGCCGGGTACGCGCAACGTGGCGAGAAAGATCAAATCCGTGAAGATTGCTGCGCTATCGCCTGTTTGGCGAGGTGCTAGCCTCGAAGGCAGCTTAAGGAAGCTATTTCATTTTCTTTTCTGCCCTTAGAGGAGCGCTTTAAATGACGATCGGGAAGAATGCGGGCGATGCGGGCTCCGCGCAGCCGAACACCCTGGCGCCGGGTTGGTATCAGGTCGAACCGGGGATGGTGTTCAAGGTGATCGTGTCGTCGAAGGAGACGGGCGGCGCCTATGCGATTGTCGAGAGCATTGCCGAACCCGGCATCGGTTCCATCACGCACCGGCATCACTACGAGGACGAACATTTCTTCGTGCTCGAGGGTACCGCGCACATCGTGATCGACGGCAAGCCGATCGATCTTTATCCCGGTCAATCGGCTACCTTGCCGCGCGAAGTGCCCCAGGTCTGGATCAATCGGTCCGACAAGCCGCTGCGTGTGCTGGCCATTTTCTCGCCGGGCGGTTTCGAGCAGCTGGCATTGGAAATTGCGGAAGGGGGCGGGTTGGAGCGCTTCGATCACAGCCTGCTTCGCCCGAAGTACGGTCTCGAGGCGCTTGGACCGAAGCTCGACGGAGCCCGCGAGTAACGGCGCTTTGCTGCCTCGATTGCCGCTTATTTCGACGCGCCGACCAGCGAAAAAGCATCCCACTTCTGATCGACCGGCGTGTGCGGGTTGTGCTCGAGCGCTTCTTCGACGAGCGGTTCGCACGCGCCGTAATCGGAACCGATGCTGTCGCTATGCGCTTGCGGGAAATTAACCGCGAGCACTTTGCCGCCCCAGCGTTCGACCGTCGCCGTCATGCTGCATTTGCCGGCGCCGCCTATCTTCAGGTCGAGCACGAGCGCGTTCAGATCGAGCGCTGCGTCCGAGTTCGCGAAATTCCATTGTGCTTCCATCCGGTCGCTTGGCCCGCCTGTATCGACGAGCTTCATCGTCTTGTCGGGAATGCCGACCGACTGCACCAGATCGAGAATGTTCGAGCCGATCAACGCGCCTTGCGGGTCGCGCGCTTCATGCGTTCTAAACGCACCGCACGCTGTTAGTGTGGTTAAAGCAAAGGCAAGGGGAATTGTCAGGTATCGCATGCAGGCTCCCAATAAATGAACGGGTTTGCGCCTCGCACGCACGTCATGCAAGCAAAAACTTCGTGCTACCGGGGCGCAAACCTTAGTGCGACAAACCTGGGTGGAGCGGGTTCCGCGCATCGCGCACTGCGAAATCCGCCAAGGCGGCGATCGGGGCAGCCGTGTTGCTTGCTAGACTGCGTTGAAATCCCGCCATCCGACCGGAGGAACCGCATGTCCCTGAACCACGACGCGACGTTCTGGCATAACGCGAAGCAGCATCTGGTCCGCTACGGCGGCACGTTCGAGCCGATGATCATCGAGCGCGCACAGGGCAGCTTCGTCTACGACGCCGATGGCCGCGCGATTCTCGATTTCACGTCGGGGCAGATGAGCGCGCTGCTCGGGCATAGTCATCCCGACATCGTCTCGGTGATCAACGAATATGCGGGCAAGCTCGACCATCTGTTTAGCGGGATGCTGTCGCGTCCCGTGGTCGACCTCGCCACGCGGCTCGCCGAGATCACGCCCGATGGACTCGACCGTGCGCTATTGCTGAGCACCGGCGCGGAATCGAACGAGGCGGCGATTCGCATGGCGAAGCTGGTAACGGGCCGTTATGAAATTGTCGGCTTTGCACAGTCGTGGCATGGGATGACGGGCAATGCGGCGTCCGCAACCTATAGCGCGGGCCGCAAGGGTGTGGGGCCGGCCGCGGTCGGCTCGTTTGCGATTCCGGCGCCGTTCCCGTACCGGCCGCGCTTCGAGCGCAATGGCCAATACGACTATCTGGCGGAACTCGATTACGCGTTCGATCTGATCGACCGCCAGTCGAGCGGCAATCTCGCCGCGTTTATCGCGGAACCGATCCTGAGCTCCGGCGGCATCATCGACTTGCCGGTGGGCTATATGGTGGCGCTCAAGCGCAAATGCGAAGAGCGCGGCATGCTGCTGATCCTCGATGAGGCGCAAACCGGAGTGGGGCGCACCGGCACGATGTTCGCGTGCCAGCGCGACGGCGTCACGCCCGACATGCTTACGCTGTCGAAAACGCTCGGCGCGGGACTGCCGCTCGCGGCCCTCGTGACCTCCGCGGACATCGAGGAGCGCGCGCATGAACTGGGTTTCCTGTTCTATACGACGCACGTGTCCGATCCGCTGCCGGCCGCCGTCGGCCTGCGGGTACTGGACGTGGTTCAGCGCGACGGGCTTGTTGCACGGGCGAACGTGATGGGCGAGCGGCTCAGGCGGGGCTTGCACGAATTGATGCAGCGCTTCGACTGCATTGGCGATGTGCGTGGGCGTGGCTTGCTGCTAGGCATGGAGATCGTGAAGGACCGCCGCACGAAAGAGCCCGCGGATGGACTTGGCGCGACGATCACCCGCGAATGCATGAATCTGGGGCTCAGCATGAATATCGTGCAGTTGCCGGGCATGGGTGGCGTGTTTCGCATCGCACCGCCGCTGACGGTCAGCGACGAGGAAATCGATCTCGGGCTTGCGTTGCTCGAACAGGCAATCGAGCGTTCGTTGTAGTGGAAAACCCGCGACTGCCCTTCAGAAGCAGCCCGTTGCTTCCGTAGATACAGGCAACGCATGCAACCACCGGCAAGTACACCATGACGGACCACGAACACTCGAAGAGTTCTCTCGAGGCCGCTTTCCTGCGGCACGACGAATCCCTCGCGCCGCCAAACCGCGTGTTCGGTGACGACGACAGCGCCGTCTACCGCACGCTGCTCGAATCCACCAAAGCCATCCCGTGGAAGATCGACTGGGCGACGATGGAGTTTGCCTATATCGGCCCGCAGATCGAAGCGCTGCTCGGCTGGGCGCCGTCGACGTGGCAAACGGTCAACGACTGGGCGGAACGCATGCATCCGGACGACCGCGAGGCCGTCGTGAACTTTTGCGTCGCGCAGTCGAAGGCGGGCACCGATCACGAAGCCGACTATCGCGCGCTTACGCGCGACGGCGGCTATGTCTGGCTGCGGGATGTCGTGCATGTCGTGCGCAACGACAAGGGCGACGTCGAGGCGCTGATCGGTTTTATGTTCGATATCAGCGAGCGCAAGCGCACCGAGGAGAAACTCGCGCAGCTGCAACGGGAGCTCGAACATCTGTCGTTTCACGACAGCCTGACCGGCACGGGCAACCGCCGCAGATTCGACGACGTGATGGACCGGACATGGACCGCGGCGCAGGAGTCCGGCCGCGCGTTGTCGGTGATCATGATCGATATCGACTTCTTCAAGTCGTACAACGACTATTACGGACACCTGCAGGGCGACGAATGCCTGAAGCGCGTCGCGCGCGTGCTGTCGAAAGCCGCGGGCCCCGATCACTTTCTTGGCCGCTTCGGCGGCGAAGAGTTCGTGCTCGTGCTGGCCAATACCGAAGCCGACACGGCTGTCAAAATTGCCGAACATTGCCGCGCGCTGATCGCGGACGAAGCGATTGCGCACGTGCGCTCGCCGCATCAGCAACGCGTGACGGCGAGCTTCGGCGTCGGCACGATCGTGCCGCACGCGCGCACTGACAAAACCACGTTTATCAATCTGATCGACGCGCAGCTTTATCACGCGAAGGAAAATGGCCGCAATCGCATTGCCGCGGTCGATCGCGCCGGCATGCAAGGCGAGGCCTTTAAATCGCATTCGCGCTAAGGTGCCACACCGCCGCTTCATCTGCGAACGCGCAAACAGAACAGCCCGGACTCACTGCGTGAATCCGGGCTGCGTTTCTTTTACCGGGGCCCGCCTCGTCAACGTCGCATCACACCCATGACCAGCGTGACGAGGAAGATGATGAGGAAGATAAAGAACAGCACTTTTGCAATGCTGGCGGCGCCTGCCGCGATGCCGCCGAAGCCCAGCGCGGCCGCAATGATCGCGATGATGAAGAAGACCAGTGCGTAATACAGCATGATGTGACCTCCGTCGGTTGGGGACACCGTGCGACCCGATGCACGGACGTGTGTTTGCCGTTGCAAAGTCCGTACCCGCCGGCAATCCGAAGACGCGCAGGCTCGCAAAACGTCGAATTGACCGGAATTCGCGCTTTGCTCAGATTTTTACGTATCGTCGAGTCCCGGCATAATAGCGAGGGTGCAGTGCGGTTAATAAGGGTCGTGTTCGCATTGCTGAATATTCGCAGTCTTCGTTTCTATTGGTAAAAGTGCCGGTAAAGGTGCCGGTAAGACTGCCTTATTTCGATAGCCGGGCAATGCCGTGCGAGCCAGACACGCGAGGCATCCGGCACCTCTCCGCACGAACGCCGCGCGCGCGTGCCATCCTCTCTGCAGACTCACTCCGGCGCCGCCACGTAGCGGGCCTTTCAGGAATCGACTGATGAAACCGGTAAGGAATTCACTTTGGTCGCGTATCGGCCGATACGTGACCCTTGGCGTGCTTGCGTCCGCGCTGGCCGCTACCTTCACATTCCTGCATTGGCGGCACGAGCAGCATCTGACGCAAGCGTCGGCCCAGGCCCTGGGCGGCATCGCCAGCCAGATGCGCGCGAATTCATCGGCTTGGACGCTCCGTGAAAAGAACGCGTCGGACATGCTGCGCGATGTGCGGGACCACAATGTCGCGGCTATTGGCCTCAGCCGCAATGCGATTCTCGTGTCGACGCTGCACGGCGAAAAATACTATGTCGCCGACCATAACGGCACATTCTCGAATGCGCTGCTGCTCGGCGATCTGAAACCGGGCAGCGCATCGTCATATCAGCTCGTCTGGCTGCCGGACGCCGATGTGCGTACCGCGGGCGCGCGCTGGACCGAGGTGGTCGATCACACGCGCGATGCGCTGAGCCTGCTGCTGCCGGTGCTGATGCTGGGCGGCATTCTGTGGTTCATGCGCCGCGAAATGATGGGCGGCGCACGCCTGCTCAGCAAGGCGCCGACGCTGCGCTTTCACGACGTGATCGGCGCAGGCGAAGCGAAAGCCGCGCTTGCCGACGTGCAGGCCTGGCTCACCGAGCCGGCGCAGTTCAGCGGCATGGGCGTGCGCGCGCCCTGCGGCATTCTGATGACGGGCGGTCCGGGTGTTGGCAAGACGCGTCTTGCGCAGGCGCTTGCCGGCGAGTGCGGCGCGAACTTTATCGCAATCACGGGCAGCTATTTCAGCGCGAAGTACTATGGCGTGGGCATCCAGAAGGTCAAGCATCTGTTCGAACTCGCGCGCAAGAACGCGCCGACCGTGATTTTCATCGACGAAGCCGACGGTCTTGGCAAGCGTACCGATACGGGCAGCGGCCCCGTCGAAGCCGAGAGCAATCGCATCATCAACCAGTTGCTGGCGGAGCTCGACGGATTCGAGTCGAACGAAGGCGTGGTCGTTGTAGCCGCAACGAACCACCCGGACAATCTCGACGAAGCGCTTAGGCGTCCGGGTCGTTTCGACCGCACGGTGCAAGTGCGGTTGCCCGATCTCGAAGACCGCGCGCAAATTCTGCGCTTTTACGCCGCGAAGCTGAAGACAAAGCCCGGCGACATCGATTTCACCCAGCTCGCGCGGCTCACGACGGGTTTGTCGCCGGCGACGCTGTCGATGATCGTCAACCAGGCGGGGCTCGTCGCGCGCAAGGCGGGCGAACGCGAGGCGGCCGCAACGCATTTTCTCGAGGCGATCAAGATTGCGCGCATCGGCGATATCAACGGCGCCGAGCGCGCGCTGTCGGATGACGAACGCACGCGCATTGCAGTGCACGAAGCAGGGCACGGGCTGGTTGCCGCGCTGCTCGATACCGGCGTGCTCGAAGAGGTGACGATTCTGCCGCGCGGCGGCGCGCTTGGCGTCGCGCTCATCACAAAGACGCAGGACAAGTACCTGTATCGCGAAACGGAAATGCGCAACGAAATTCAGGTGCTGCTCGGCGGGCGCAATGCGGAACTGCTCGTATTCGACGAAGCGTCGAGCGGCGCCGCGCAGGATTTGCAGGAGGCGTCGCGCATCAGCCTCGATATGGTCTCGAAGCACGGCTTCAACGCGGACGGCAATCTGTTCAGCCTTGCGTCTCTGCCGCAGCAGTATGCCGGGCTGCAGCTGAAGAATTCGATCGAGCACGCGAATGTGCTGCTGCGCGATCTCAACGACGAGTGCTTTGCGCTGTTGCGCGCCAACGAGCCGGTGCTGCGTGCGATTGCGCAGCAACTGCTCGAGTCGGAGACGGTGCCGGGCGAGACGGTTTATCGTCTGATTCGTGAACATGCGGCCGCGGTCGCGAAGCTGGAGGCGTCTGTCGTCACGGAAGTGGCGGCCTAGGGTATGCCGCACACGCCGCGAAAACGGACACAAAACCGCGGTTGCGCCCGAGCACATGAACATGAGCCGCGTCAGCTGAAGCGGCCGCCGTGCAGCATCGGCGGCGAGGATGTACGCTGCGCTTTGCTTGCCTACTTCCGACAGCTCACACGACAGGTGGCCTCATGAACGACACGTCTCACGCTATCCCTTATCGCAATGCACTGATCATCGGCACGGGCCCGGGCATCAGCGCTTCGGTGGCCCGGCTGCTGCGCGCAGCCGGTCTTCCGGTCGTGATCGCCGCGCGCAATACCGACAAACTGGCGGCGCTCGCCAAAGAGACGGGCGCGATCGCGCTGCCCGTCGATGCAACCGACCCCACGCACGTCGAGCGGCTTTTCGCCGAAACCGATGCACGGATCGGCGCGCCGGAAATCGTCGTCTACAACGCGAGTGGCCGTACGCGCGGTCCGATCGCCGGGCTCGATCCCGCGGAAGTTCAGGATGCCGTTGCGGTCTCGGCGCTCGGTGCGTTCTACTCGGTGCAGCAGGCGGCAAAGCGCATGGAGCCGGCCGGCAAGGGGGCGATCCTGCTGACGGGCGCGACCGCGGGCGTCAAAGGCTTTGCGCTGTCCGCGCCGTTCGCGATGGGCAAGTTCGCGTTGCGGGGCCTGGCACAAAGCGCCGCGCGCGAACTCGCGCCCAAAGGCATCCATGTCGCGCACATTGTCGTGGATGGCAGTGTGCGAGCCGAGCATCGCCCCGATCCTGCCGATCGGCCGGACAGCACGCTCGACCCCGATGCGGTCGCACAGTCGTATATTGACCTGTTGCGCCAGCATCGCAGCGCGTGGTCGTGGGAGATCGAAGTGCGGCCTTGGGTCGAGACATTCTGATCGTGCCGCTTAGTGCCGTTTAGTGCGGTTTAGTGCGGTTAATGACAGGTCAGACGCTGTCGACGCAGCAAAGCGCGCCGGGCAGAGCAGGACGCCGGGCGCGGTGGCAAAGGGTACGTTGTAATCGCTACGCGGTCGCGTTGTAGCAACGTTCGTGGCCGCGGGCGAGCCCACGGCTCGCAGTCAATGCGGCTACCCGACAGTGTTTCTGCTAGCACCTAGGTTGTTCGCAACGCCCGTCTTATATTGCGTGCAGGCGAAAACGCGAGCGTGCTCACGCTACCAGCGCCTGAGCCAGCGCTTGAACCAGCGCTTGAACCTGCAGCAAGGTCGGTTCGCGCAACGGGCTTCCACTCGATCAAGAGCTTGGCCGCATTGACGCACCGGCGTGCCTGAAGCCGATCCGCTAGTACCTGACGAAAGATTGGCAGGTCTTCCGCGCCGCGGTCGCGCACGAATCCTCGCAGGACTTCGTCGATACAGCGGCTGGTCGATTCCTCCGTGATACAGCTGGCAATATATGACGCGCTGCGAGCCAGCTCCAGCTGGTAGCCCTCTTCGCATCGCCGATAGCGTTCGGCTTTAGTCATCTACTGGCTCCGATCGTGATTGTCGTTTTACGGGTAAGCCAGTGCCTAGCGCAAGAAACAGTCCCGGATTATGCGGCGTTACGATCGGCGGCTAAAGGTTCGTTTGGGTGCGGCCGCAACCATTCATGCGTCTGATAGCGGCGTATTCCACCGACGATAGGGTGGTGGCGATACTGAAGCTCGCTCGTGACGAGCAAACCATCCAGCGCTTTAGCGTGCACTTCCCAAATATCGCAAATCACGCGAAACGTCTGTTGCATCAGTTCGAGGATCTCCGTGGCGGCGACCGCGTCGGAGCCTTGAAAGACGAGACGGTCGACGAGCGTCTGTTGTTGAGCGAGCGTGACGATGCCGCGGGACGTGGCGTTGCGCGCGTTACGCTCGCGCTTCCAGGCTTGCAGCACGGCCGGCACGTTTGCCGTGCGCTCGTAGAGCCAGTAATGGCACGCCGCCGCATGCGACGCGAAATCGCTGCCCCGTTCGCGCAGAACATCGGCCCAGCCCAGCACGGCGAGCACGGACGCGAAGGTATCGCTGTCGCCCCAGAGCGCCGTCATGAGAAAGCGATCCGCTTCCTCCGGCGATCCGGTCAGGATGACCAACGGCTCGATATCGGATGCTGCAAAAGTTGCCATAAGGGTGAGGGAGCGCGCGTCACGAAGACTTTGCAGGATTGTCTCACCAAGTGGCCTCGGGTGTTCGGCAAAGCGGCTTTTCGCTAAAACGAAAAAAAGCCTCGACATCCGTTAAGGATGCCGAGGCCAATCCCATGTCCAAAGGAAGGACGTCATGAGGAGACGGTTTCATTCTAGGGCGAGCCGGGTTCGCGGCAAACGATGTGTTTTCTATAAGGTTATGGCGTGCGGGCATTCATGCTTGTGACGACGATCAAGCCAGCCGGTTATGGCTTAACCCGCTGCCATATGACGCGCCGCGCTTAGCACCTGACGATTTCTTGGTTCGTGGGATCGCCTCGCGTTGCTAAAGTCGCGGCTCTTCGCGTCACTCTCGAGAAGGTCAATCGAACAATGAAAATCCGCACGTTTGCCGCAGCGCTGGGGTTGCTGCTTTCCATTTCCGGGGTCGCGAATGCCGACCGTCTCGACGACATCAAGAAGGCCGGCGTGCTGCGCGTCGCGACCTTCGACAGCAACGCACCGTTCGGTTTCGTCGACCCCAAGAGCAATCAGATTGTCGGGCTCGACGTCGACTACGCGCGCGCTGTCGCCAGACAGCTTGGCGTCAAGCTCGAGATCCAGCCGACGAACCCGGCTAATCGTATCGCGTTCCTGAAGTCGGGCAAGGTCGATCTGGTTTTCGCGAACTTTACGATCACCGACGAGCGGAAGAAGGAAGTGGACTTCAGCGTGCCGTATTTCGCTTCGGGCACGCAGTTTCTCGCAAGGAAAGGCGCGCTCAGGTTGCCGCAGCAATTAAATAGCCTGCGCGTGGGCGCGGACAAGGGCACGACGAACGAGCAGCAGGTTCGTGCGCAATTCCCCGGCGCCACGATCGTCGCGTACGACGACACGCCGTTCGCCTTCGCGGCCTTGCGCGCGGGCAATGTGCAAGCCATCACACAGGACGGCCCGAAGCTCGTCGCGTTGCTCGCGAACGTGCCGGACAAGCAAAACTACGAGATCCCGCCGTTCACGATTTCGAACGACTACGAGGGCGTCGGCGTGCCGAAAGGCGAGACGCGCCTGCTCGATGTGGTCAACGACACGCTGAAGTCGCTCGAAGCGAGCGGCAGCGCCGCGAAAATCTACGATCAGTGGTTCGGGCCGTCGAGCCGCGCGCCGCTGCCGCGCCTCTATCGCATCGGCGATCCGTTGAAGAGTTGAAGACCCGACAACATTCGCTGATTTCAGATGGAAGGCTGGCTGCAACCGAAATACATCGAGTGGATTGCACACGGTTTTGTGATGACCGTCGTGCTTTCCGGCTGCACGATCGTCGCATCGACGCTGACTGGTTTTGTGCTCGCGCTCGCGCGCATGTCGCACCGCGCTGCGGTTGTGCGCGCGGCCGCTCTCTATGTGCTTGTGTTTCGCAATTCGCCGTTGCTCGTGCAACTGCTGTTCTGGTATTTCGGCGCGGCGATGTTATTACCACCATCGTGGATGACGTGGCTCAATGCGCCGCATGCGCTTGGCGCCGGCGCATTTTCGCTTGCCTGGCCGCCGTTCGAATTCGTCGCGGGATGGGTGGGACTCACGTGCTATTCGACGACCTTCGTCGGCGAAGAAGTGCGCGCGGGCATACGCGGTGTGCCCGCGGCGCAGCATCAGGCGGCCGCCGCGCTCGGGCTTGCCCCGCTAGCGGCTTTTCTCTACGTGATTCTGCCGCAAGCACTTCGTATCGCGACGCCGCCGCTGGCCGGCCAGTATATGAACATCGTGAAAAATTCCTCGCTGACGATGGCGATCGGTCTCGCCGAACTGTCGTATATGTCGCGGCAGGTCGATACCGAAACGTTCAAGACGTTTCAGGCATTTGGCGCTGCCACGGTGTTGTATATCGCGACGATCGCGGTCATCGAAGTCGTGCTGCTGATCTGGCAGCGCCGCAGCGCCGATGCATTCGGGCGGAGGCAGAGATGAGCGCGCTCGACTGGCTGCCGACGCTGCGCTATCTGCTGCTCGGCACGTTTCCCGATGGCCCGTTGGGTGGCGCGGCGTTGACGGTCGCGATGTCGGTCGTCTCGGCGCTGCTTTCGGCCGTGCTCGGGCTCGCGGGCGGCATCGCGCTCACGATGACCCGGAGTGGCGTACGTGTGCTGCTGATCGCGATAGTCGGCTTTTTCAGGGCGATTCCAGTGTTAATGCTGATATTCTGGACGTTCTTCCTGATGCCGATTCTGCTGCACGTCGACGTACCGGGTCTCGCAACGGTCATCTGCGCGCTGGCGCTCATAGGCGGCGCGTATCTGTCGCATTCGGTGCACGCGGGACTGGCTGCGGTCGGCGCGGGGCAGTGGCAGGCCGCCGCATCGCTCGGCATGACGCGCTCGCAGGCGCTTCGCCACGTCGTGTTGCCGCAGGCTTTACGCATGATGGGCCCTTCGTTCGTCAACCAGTGGGTCACGCTGATCAAGGACACGTCGCTTGCCTACATAGTCGGCGTGCCCGAATTCACGTTTCTCGCGACCCAGGTGAATAACCGCCTGATGATTTACCCCGTGCAGATCTTTCTGTTCGTGGCTTTCGTGTATCTGCTGTTGTGTTCGGCGCTGCAGTTCGGCGTAAGCCGGCTGCTACGCGCGCGGCGCGCACGCAGCGGCTTTAGCACGGGCGCAGATAACGGTATCCGATTTGCTTCGTTGACGCGCGATGTGAGCGAAACGTAAATTCGCGTTCTTTGTTTTCGGGGATTCTCGATGTCGATTTCACTTCGCGCGATCACGTCGCGCGCGGCAGCGCCTGCGCGCCGCGCACTTGCCGGCCTGCTGACGACCACGCTTGCTTTCACCGGTCTTGCAGGTGCGAACGCAGCGCATGCCGAAGGGACGATCCGCATCGCCGAGCAATTCGGCGTCGTCTATCTGCTGCTCAACGTGGCGCGCGACCAGCATCTGATCGAACAGGAAGGTCGCAAACAGGGGCTCGACATCAAGGTGGACTGGGTGAAGCTCTCAGGCGGCGCGGCTGTGAACGATGCGCTGCTGTCGGGCTCGATCGATATCGCCGGCGCGGGCACAGGGCCGCTCTTCACCGTATGGGATCGCACGCACGGCCGCCAGAATGTGAAGGGCGTCGCGTCGCTCGGCAACTTTCCTTACTACCTCGTGAGCGACAACCCGAACGTGAAGACGATTGCCGACTTCACGAGCAAGGACCGTATCGCGGTGCCGGCCGTTGGCGTTTCGGTGCAATCTCGCGTGCTGCAATATGCGGCCGCGAAGCAGTGGGGCGACAAGCAGTTCGACAAGCTCGATAGCCTCACGCAGGCGATTCCGCACCCCGATGCCACCGCGGCGATCATCGCCAACAGCAGCCTGATTACCGGGCACTTCGGCAATCCGCCGTTCCAGCAGCAGGAACTCGCGGGCAATCCGAAAGCCCATATCGTGCTGAATTCATACGATGTGCTTGGCGGCCCGAGTTCGGCAACGGTGCTGTATGCGACCGAAAAATATCGCAACGAAAACCCGAAGACCTATCACGCGTTCGTCGCGGCGCTGGCCGATGCCGCGCGCCTGATTGCCGCGAACCCGGAGCAGGCGGCCGACATTTACATTCGTGTCAACGATTCGAAAATCGACCGCGCGCTGCTCGTGAAGATTCTGCGCGACCCGCAGGTGCAGTTCAAGATTGCGCCGCAGAACACGCTTGGCCTTGCGCAGTTCATGTATCGCGTCGGCGCGATTCGCAACGAGCCGAAGTCGTGGCGCGACTATTTCTTCGACGATCCGGCAACGGCTGGGGGCAGCTAGGCGAAGGGCGGACGGGATTCGTTAAAGCCCACCGCATCTCGACCTGACTGCGCACTCCTTCAAGAATCTTCAAATCGATGCGAGCCGGTCTCCGTGGAGAGGCGTTTGCTTTACGATAACCAGCAAGGATGCCTGCGGGATATCGATATCTGAACTGCGGCGAAGATCGCGCAGCCCGGCGCCTGGCGCGCGCTGTTTCGCCGTTGCCATCGTCGCCTGTCATTCATCGAGGAACTTCTTCATATGTCCGATCCCTCCCGATTCAGCCATGCGCGATGGCCATCGACAGGAGCGTCGAGAATCTCGTCGCCCGCGGCGCGGTCGCCAGCACAGCCTCAAGTCGCCAACAGCAGTCCACCAAGCGCTCAGTTCGCTGCGCTGCCGACCACCGCGTCTGCGCAACTCGGCGCAATTACGCAGCAGGTTTCCTATGCTGTGCCGATGCACTCGCAAGGCATCCATCTGACCGCATGCGGAAATGCGTGCATGAATATGCTTTGTGATTTTTATAGCAAACCCGATCAGATTAAACCGCTTCCTTCGATCATTGCGCAACCGACTGGCATGACGACCGACCACATCATCGCGGAGATGACATCGCGCGGCTTCATTCCGAGCTCCGTTCCGTTATCGCATTCGACCAGACAGGGTGGCTTGACGGCCGATGCTTTGCGCGAGGTCCTGCAGCGCAGCGGCCCACTGCTTGCCTCCACGCCCACGCATTTTTTCGTGATTCGCGCGATATCCGGCAATACGGTGCACATCAACGATCCACTGTGGTTCAAGAGCCAATACACGATCGACGAGCTCAACCGCATCCTGGATCTGACCGACCCGGATGTGCTGCTGAAGTTCCGCGCACAGTAGGCGGGCGACGCGCGTTATTTCTCTGTCGGCTTTTACCATAGCCGTGGTGACGGAGTTTCAAAACGCCGCCGCGCGACTGGTATGCGATGTACGCACGATCGAATTGATCCGGCTCATACGTGCGGGTGTGGGTAGATAAGTGGGCAACGAATCAGGCAACTTGGCGCGTCCAATACCGCTTGAGCCACTGCCGCCAAGGCGCTGAAATCGCCGCTTATGCAGCCACGTGTTTTGGATATGCGCAAACATTGGTTGGTTTGCGCATCGCGTCGCCTTAAGGTGGCGCTTTGTCCGCAGGGTCTTCCATCGTGAATGTTTCCACGCCCAATATCTGGGTGCCCATGAACGCGCTGCGCGACGTGGGTGGCCATGCGCATGCGCCGGCCTCGGGTTCGTCGACCGGCTTCGAACAGACAGTGCTCGACGAGCAAGACACAGCGGTCGCGTACAGCGAACGCCTGCTCGCCGTCGACCGCGTGACGCTCGAATACCGCACGCGCGAACGGCTCGTGCGCGCGACTTCGCAGGTCAGCTTCGACGTCTACGGCGGCGATCGCTTCGTGCTGCTCGGTCCGTCGGGCTGCGGCAAGTCGACCTTGCTGAAAGCGGTGGCGGGCTTTATCGAGCCCGTTTCCGGCTCGATCTCGCTCGATGGTCATCCAGTGCGCGGGCCGGGCGCCGACCGCGTCGTCGTGTTTCAGGAGTTCGATCAGCTGCCGCCGTGGAAGACGGTCGTCGAAAACGTCGCGTTTCCATTGCGGGTCGCAAAGAAGCTGTCGCGTGCGGAAGCGAAAGCGCGTGCGCTGCACTATCTCGAGAAAGTCGGCCTTGCCGCGTTTGCCGACGCGTATCCGCATACGCTGTCGGGCGGCATGAAACAGCGCGTCGCGATTGCGCGCGCGCTGGCCATGCAGCCGCGCGTGCTGCTGATGGACGAGCCGTTTGCCGCACTCGACGCGCTGACGCGCCGCAAGATGCAGGAGGAACTGCTGCGGCTCTGGGACGACGAGCGCTTTACGCTGCTGTTCGTCACGCACTCGATCGAGGAGGCGTTGATTGTCGGCAACCGCATTCTGCTGCTTTCGCCGCATCCGGGGCGTGTGCGCGCGGAATTGAACAGCCACCAGTATTCGCAGGACAGCCTCGGCCGCGCGGATTTCCAGCAAAGCGTCGCGCGCATTCACCGGTTGCTGTTCGATACCGATGCTTCGCCGGCACGGGAGCCACGGCCATGAGTACGCCCGTCCGAAACGTGCGGCTCGTACCGCCGGTCCGTGCTGAATATGAGTTGCCGCCGGATTCGCTCGAGCGTTCCGCTTCCGGCGACGCAAATCGCTCCGCGGACGCGGCCCATCCGCTATCGCTCACGCGCCGCGTGCTGGCTTCCGGCGGGTTCAGCCGCGCGCTGATCGCGCTCGCGTTGATCGCGATCTGGGAAATCACCGCCCGCGTCATCGCAAACGATCTGTTGCTGCCGACGTTCGGTGCGACGTGCTCCGCGTTCGTGCAGGGCATCGTATCGGGCGAACTGCTCGTGAAGACCGCGATTTCGATGTCGGTGCTGTTGCGTGGTTACCTGATCGGAGTCGTGCTCGCATTCGCGCTGACGTCGCTTGCCGTGTCGACGCAGATCGGCCGCAATCTGCTGTCGATGCTGACCGCGATGTTCAACCCGTTGCCATCGATCGCGCTGCTGCCGATCGCGCTATTGTGGTTCGGTCTCGGCACCGGCAGTTTGCTGTTCGTGCTGGTGCATGCGGTGCTGTGGCCGCTCGCGCTGAGCATGTACACCGGTTTCCTCGGTGTGCCCGCAACGTTGCGAATGGCCGGCCGCAACTATGGCTTGAGTGGCCTGCGGCATGTGATGCTGATTCTCGTGCCTGCCGCGTTGCCTTCGATTGTCGCGGGCTTACGGGTAGGCTGGGCGTTCGCGTGGCGCACGCTGATCGCCGCGGAACTCGTGTTCGGCGCGAGCGCGGGGCAGGGGGGCTTGGGCTGGTACATCTTTCAGAACCGCAACGAGCTTTACACGGACCGCGTGTTTGCGGGGCTCGCTGCGGTCATTATCATCGGGCTGCTCGTGGAGCACCTGGTGTTCGATACGCTTGAGCGCCTGACCGTGCGGCGTTGGGGCGTGCAGCACTAGGGCATGTCGATCGCGTTCTAAAGCAAACGAAGCGCCGCCGGATCGCGGCGCTTCTTGGCGTTTACAACGCGCCCGGCCGCGGATCCGGAATAAAGCCCTCGCGGTTCGGCATCCTGACGCGCGGCAGCGTCTTCGCATCGAGCGTCGTGTGCTCGGGCACGATGCCGTTCATATACAGCAGCCACGCGCTGACCGAATAGACCTCGTCGGCGCTCAGCGATTCGGGCGCGTTATACGGCATCGCGCGGCGAATATAGTCGAATAACGTCGTCGCATAAGGCCAGTAGCTGCCGACGGTTTTCTTCGGCGTGGCGCTGGTCAGGGTTCCGGCGCCACCGACGAGCGGATCGCCGATACCGCCTTCACCGCCCTTGCCGTGGCACATCGCGCATTTGGCGGCGAACACATGGGCGCCCGCCGCAACGGTGCCGGAGCCCGCAGGCAGCCCGTGACCATCGGGACTCACATCGATATTCCAGCGGGCAAGCGCCGCGTTATCGATCGGTTTGCCGATACCGTATTTGCCGGAATTTCCGGAACCGGACGCGGACGCGGGCGCGGACATCGAAGCAGCGGCGGGCGGGCCATCGGCATACACGGCGCCGCACGCAAACATCGTTGTAACCGCAACGAAAGTCTTAAGCATTGCGCACCTCGCCATTCGCATCGACGCGCCAGTTCTGTATGCCGTTGTAGTGATACTGCGAGTTCACGCCGCGCGCCGCGACGAGCGCGTCGTGCGTCGGCTGCACATAGCCGGTTTCATCGGTTGCGCGGCTTTGCAGTTGCGCGGGGCCGCCGTCCCATTGCCAGTCGGCTTCGAAGCGCGTCAGCGCGCGGTCGTGCACGGCGCCGACGAGGCGCGCGGGGCGCCACGTCTTGCCGCCGTCGCTGGAAACGTCGACGGTACGGATCCGGCCGCGGCCCGACCACGCGAGCCCGCTGATCGCGTAGTAGCCGTGCGCGGTCAGCTTGTGGCCGGGCGACGGTCGCGTAATGACGGACTTCGCATCCATCTCGAACACGAATTGCCGCGCGAGTCCGTCGGGCAGCAGACCCGTGTACTTCGACGTTTCCTCGCGCGTCATCTCGGGCGCCGTGATCAGCTTGAGCCGCCGCAGCCATTTGATATTCGTGTTGCCCTCGAAACCCGGCACGATCAGCCGCAGCGGATAGCCGTTTTCGGGCCGCAGACGCTCGCCGTTTTGCGCATAGACGATCAGCGCGCGCTCCAGGATGCGCTCGAGCGGCAGGCTTCGCGTCAGCGCCGCACCGTCGGCGCCTTCGGCAAGCAGCCATTTCGCGGAAGGCGAGATGCCGCTTTCGTCGAGCAGCGTCGACAGGCGCACGCCGGTCCATTCGCAACACGACAGCAAGCCATGCGTAAACTGCACGGGCAGGCCACTCGGCCCTTTCCATTCGCTACCGGTATTGCCCGAGCATTCGAGAAAGTAGATATGTGATTCGGACGGAAAGCGCATCACGTCGTCGACCGTATAGATGCGCGGCTCGCGCACGAGCCCGTGCACGACGAGCCGATGCTGGTCCGGATCGATGGCCGGCACGCCCGCATGATGCCGTTCGTAGACAAGACCGTTCGGCGTGATGCCGCCGTAGAGGTCCGCGAGCGGTGTCATGGCCGAGCCGGAGCCCGGCATGGCGGGAGCGCGCGCCACGCGGCGGATCACGTCGTGCTCGAACGACGCGGGCTGACCGTAGGGCGGCGCGACGAGCGGCGCACCCGGTTCGAGCGTCCAGCCGGCGGGTGCGAGCGGGCGCTGCGATGTTGCGGCGGCGCCGGATCCGGCTTCGGTTGCGGCCCACGCGCGAGGCACGGGAACGGCGGCCGCGACGCCGCCGGCCAGTCCTCCGGCGAGGCGCTTCAATGCACGCCGGCGCATGCGCGACTCAGGCGATGATGCAGTGGAATCAGGAGCGTTGTTCATCGGTGTATCAAGCGTGAAGAAGACTCGCTTCGCGTGGTGAAGATAAACGGTTAGCACACGACGTGCCGCTCGAACCGGAAGCACCCGCATTCGACCGCAGGCGGCGATGCGGTTGCTGCATGGCTGCCGGTAATGAACAAGCGGCGTGAACCAGCGCGTGCGAGCCGGTCATCGTAAGGCGACCGCGGCTGTACGCAAAAGAACGATTGCTTCAAACGATATTCCCGGTTCGCCCGTGTGCATGGCACGCCGCGCCGTGCCGCGCCCGATCGGCGAAAACGGCGTATGTTAGAGACCTTCTCATTGCTGACGGCGCACGTGCGTCTCGACACCATGACATCGACCCGCCGGCTTCACCTTGGCGCTTTCATGCGGCCTGTCAGTCTTCACACGGGCTCGTGGCGTTATCCGGGTGCCTATCCCGATGCCAATTTCAACTTCGCGCATCTGGCGCGCTTCGCGCAGACCCTCGAGCGCGGCCGCTTCGACGCATTCTTTATGGCCGACCATCTGGCGGTGCTAAACATGCCGGTCAATGCGTTAAAGCGCAGCCACACGGTGACCTCGTTCGAGCCCTTCACGCTACTATCGGCGCTGTCCGCGGTGACCGGGCGGATCGGTCTGGTGGGCACGGCATCGACGACCTTCGACGAGCCGTATCACGTCGCGCGCCGCTTTGCGTCGCTCGACCATATAAGCGGCGGCCGCGCCGGGTGGAATCTCGTGACGACGGCGAACCCGGATTCCGCGCTCAATTTCGGGCTTGACGAGCATGTCGAACATGGCGAGCGCTATCGGCGCGCCAGAGAGTTCTACGACGTTGTAACCGGCTTGTGGGATAGCTGGTCCGACGACGCGTTTGTGCGCGACGTCGAAAGCGGCATCTTTGTCGACCCTGAGAAAGTTCATGTGCTCGATCACAAAGGCGAGCATTTCCGCGTGCGCGGGCCGTTGAATATCGCGCGGCCGGTGCAGGGCTGGCCTGTCGTGGTCCAGGCGGGCTCGTCGGAAGCGGGGCGTCAGGTCGCGGCCGAAACCGCCGATGCGGTGTTCACCGCGCAGCCGAACCTCGAAGCGGGCAAGCGTTTTTATGCGGACGTGAAGGGCCGGCTCGACAAGCTCGGGCGGCCGCGCGAGCATCTGAAGATTCTTCCCGGCGCGTTCGTCGTGGTCGGCGATTCGCTCGAGGAGGCGCGCGAGAAGCGCGCGTTGCTCGACACATTTGTCCACTACGACAGCGGCATCGCATCGCTATCGATTGCGCTCGGCCACGATGTGTCGGGCTTCGATCCCGATGGTTTGCTGCCCGATATTCCCGAGTCGAATGCGAGCAAAAGTTCGCGCGAACGCGTCGTCAACTGGGCTCGCGCGGAGCAGTTGACGATCCGGCAGCTTGCGCAGCGCCTCGGCGGCTACTCGGGGCTCGAGATGGTCGGCACGCCGGCGATGATTGCCGATCAGATGGAGCAGTGGCTCGTCGAAGAGGGCTCTGACGGGTTCAATGTGATGTTTCCGTATCTGCCGGCGGGCGTGGACGAGTTCGTCGACAAGGTGGTACCGGAGCTGCAGAGGCGCGGCATTTTCCGGCGCGAGTATGAGGGCTCGACGTTTCGCGAGCACCTCGGGCTGGCGCGCCCGGAGAACCGGTTTTTTGCTGCCGCGCAGGGTCGCCGCTAGCCGGGGCGCGTTAGCGTTTATCGGCTTGCGGCGAACAGAAGCGACAGTCCGGACGCCAGCATCAAACCGTCTACCACCACCTTGAAGTGATGCGCCGACATCCGTGCAACGATGCGGCGCGCTCCGAATGTGCCCAGCATGACGGATGTTCCGGTGATCAGTCCGTTCGCCACAATGCGCGTGGACAGCGCGCCGAACTGCTCGAAGACGGCCACTTTCGTGCCGTATACGCCAAGCGATGCGGCGGCCTCGGTTGCCAGAAACGCGCCCTTTACGAGGCCATAACCGACGAAGACGGGCACCGTGATTGGCCCGGTCGAGACGACGATGCCCGTGAGAAAACCAACCACGCCGCCGATCAGCGCAAGATGTAGCAGGGTAAAGCGGAACGATTCACGGCGCGAAAGCCAACGGCGGGCCGGCACCATCGCGACGAAAAAGAGGCCCAGCGCGACATCGACGGCGCGCGGCGGTAAGGAGAGCAGTGTGCGGACCCCGAGCATCGCGCCGGGTATCGCGGTGACGCAGTAAGCGGCGCACGCCTTCCAGTCGATCTGGCGCCACCACGACAGCACCTTGCCCAGATTTCCCATGATCGCCGCGATCGCCATGATCGGCACCGCCGCGCGCGGGCCATAGAGGATGACGAGCACGGGCATCAGCAGCATGGACGAGCCTGTACCCACTACGCCGCTTAGCAAGCCGGCCAGCAGGCCCACGCCGAGTATCAGCAGATAACCCACTCGTCCCCCTCTTCATTTGAATTCGCCTCGTATGATGAGGGGGGCGATAGATTCATACAACCGAAGTTTTCTGGCGCCTCGCGTCAGAAAAACTCACGTATGGCCAGCGCGTTTCCGGTCGAGGCCTGAGCGACCCGGGCGACGTCACCCCTTCGGGGCTTCGATCATCTTCCATCCATTGCCCGCGGGGTCGCGAAAACCCGCGTCGACGCTGCCGTAGCGGTCGACGGGCTCCTGCGTGAATTCGACGCCGCGCGCTTTTAGCTGCGCATGGCTCGCGCGGCAGTCGGACACAGAAAGCACGAGCGGCGGCATCGCACCCTTCGCGACCATGGCGCGCAGCGTTTGCGCGGTCGCGTCGTCGTGAATCGGCGGGCCCGGTGTGAAGAGGCCGAGCTGGAACGACGGTTGGTCCGGATGCTGGACCGTGAGCCACCGGTACGGTCCGTTGCGGACATCGGTGTGCACGCGAAACCCGAGCTTGTCGACGTAAAACGCGAGCGCTTCGTCCTGGTTGTCGACATACAGGCCCACCACATTGACGCCTTCGTTCATGGCATTTCCTCCTTGTTGAGTGATGGCGGCAGGGTATCGCCGGCGCCGCGGCGGCGCTTCTCCAAAACTGCGATCGTGAGGTCGGGACGCTGCGCGGCCTTCAGCACGCAGGCCGGCACACGGTCGAGCTGGCTCATGTCGGCGCGCGCATCGTCGCGCATCGTGCTGGGGCTTTTGCCCGTGACGTCGTGGAAGATGCGGCCGAAGGTGCCGAGGCTTTCCCAGCCGGTGGCGAATGCGATGTCGGTGATGCTGAGGTCGGTGTCGCGCAGTAAGGTGGTGGCCTGCTCGATGCGGCGCGTCAGCAGGTAGCGGTGCGGCGGCAGTCCAAAGGCCCGTTTGAACGAGCGCGCGAAATGCGCTTCGGAAACACCGCTGACCTCGGCGAGCCGTTTAACGGGCCACGCCTCGTGCGACGCGGCGTCCATGCGGTCTTTCGCGCGCAGCAGACGGCGCAGCAGGGCGGGGTCCTCGAGTGCGTCAGTGTCGGGCGCTTGAGGCGGCAAGGTTGGCGGCCGGGTGCAGTGGTTGCTCGAGGGCATCAGTACAGTGTCGCGAGGCGGGCGGGTCAGCCGCTAGTTTAGTCTCACCCGCAGCCACCCCCTGACACCGAACTGTTGCGATGCACCGGTATGATCGCGCGCATCGCAACACGCCCCCTCAGTATCATGCTCGTCAATTTCCCCGCCGATGTGCGTAACTGGCTGCTCGCCGAACTCGCGCGCGGCACGCCGGCGCCGGCCATCAGTGCGCAGCTGCAGGCGCAAAACGTTCCCGCGCAATTGGCGGAAGCACTCGTGACCACGGTCGCACGCGCGGTCGCCGCCGGCGATCCCCCGCCGGCCGGTCAATTAAGAATAGATGACACCGCGTTTGCTGCGCTGCCATATCAACCCGAACCATTGCATCTTGGAATCGCATCCGTGCTCGACGGCGGCGATCGCCGTGTCGACGTGCTCGCGCGTCTCGAACGCCCGACCCTGGCGTTACTCGGTAACCTGCTCGACCACGACGAATGCGCGGAACTGATCGCGTACGGCGCGCCGCGCCTCGAACCGGTGCGCGTGGTCGACCCGCAAAGCGGCCAGGATGTGATCGACGAGCTGCGCAATAGCGAAGGCGTGTTTTTCCATTTCGCGGAAACACCGTTAATCGCACGTATAGAAAAGCGCATCGAGCGCATAACGGGAATTCCCGCCGAAAACGGCGAGGGCATTCAGTTATTGCGTTATCGACCAGGTGCGCAACATACCCCGCATTTCGATTTTTTATTCCCGGGTATTGAAAAAAATAGAAAATCAATTGAGCGCAGTGGTCAAAGAATTGCCACATTGATCATGTATCTGAATAACGTCGAGGCAGGCGGGGAAACGTTATTTACCGAATGCGGCTTTTCGGTGCTGCCGCGTAAAGGCAATGCCCTGTACTTCCAGTACGGCAATCGGCTCGGCCAGACCGACACGGCGTCCGCGCATGCGGGCACCCCGGTCGTCGCCGGTGAAAAGTGGATCGCCACCAAGTGGCTGCATCCGCGCCGTTTTGTCACGCCCGGCGCGGTGCAGCCCCCGCCCGCTTACTGATCGAGCCAGACGCCGACGAAGTCGCGCGTGTTGCCGCCGGCGATGGTGCCGTGCTGCACCAGCGCGATATGGCGTACACCGTCCGGTGTCTTGTAGAGGAACGGGATGATCCAGTCGCCGTTGTTGCCGCCCGCCGACTCGGTCTCATTCAGCGATGCCGGAGGCGAAATGACGGTCGGCGTGGTGCCTTTGCGTACATCGGTGATGCTCAGGTTGGCGGCGCCATCGATCGTCAGCACCGAGTGTTGCGTCTGCGGCGTCGGCAAACCGTCGCGCAGACAGTTCTCGTAGTAGGTCGGGAACGTGGTGCCCAGAAGCAGGGAAACATCCTTGATCGGCGAGCCCGCAATCGCTACGACCTTCGACTTGAGCACCTGGTTGGCCGCTTGCGGGTTCGACTGTCCGCTCGCATCGGGCTCGCACGCCTGGATGATCCCGGGGAACACCACCGGCTGCTGCGCCGTGATCACGCCTAGCGTGACGCCCAGCGTCGGCGTGCCGCTCACCGTCATCGCACCGTCGTTCGCCGCGTCTGGCGTCAACGTCGCATAGTCCACCGAGTTGATCGACAGCGTGCCGGTGGCCGCCTTGGGCTGCCACGTCATCAGTGCCGGCACGCCGTTGAGACCGGCATCGGTATCGCGTACGGCCGTGAAGATCTGCGATTGCGCAACCGGTGGTGGCGCGGCCGGCGTACTGGCGCTTGCCGGCGCCGAAGCCGGCGAACTAGGCGAATCGTCGCCGCCGCATGCCGCGAGAGAAAGCATAACCGCGAGAGCCGGTACGACCGCTACTGCTTTTATAGACCGCATTGCTGTCCTTTTTTATATGAATCGATAAGAAAAATTAATTAATTCCTATCGATTTTGCCTGGGGGGATGGAATTAAATCGGGCCGAAGTTTAGGTTTCTTTTGTGACAAAGAAGCTTCCATTACATGTCTATATCAAGACAATACGATTCTCCTGGGCTATGTCGGAATCGTCACAAAAAATTAATCAACATGTATGGATAATCCGCCCCGCCATCGGCCATGTACCGCCGGTTGACGTCATCGCGCCAGGCGCGGATGTAGACGAGCTCGATCCCCCCGATCCATACGGAGCAAAAGAAAAAATGTCCTCTCGCATTGAAACGCAGCCGCGGCAGAGGCGGCGCGCCATCGCTGCATCCGCATCCACGCTGTTCGTGATGGCTGTCGCGCCCGCGCTGCTTGCCGCATGCGGCGGCGACGATTCAGGTTCGAATCCGTCGAACACGCTGGCCCTGACGCAGAAAGTGCAGGGCAAGATGGTCGCGCAGTACCCGAACGTGACGGTCTGCAGCGACAACAACAACAACGGCGCGTGCGACAGCAACGAGTCGACCACGACCACCGACGCGCATGGCAACTTCACGTTGGCCACGAGTTCGCTGAACCTGCCGATCGCCGCCATCATTCCGGCGAACACCCCGTTTATCGACCCGGCCACCAATACCTCGAAGACCACGGCGAAAGCGATGGTGCTGCGCGCGCCCGCGGCCGCGAATACGTCGCTGAGCCCGCTTTCGACGGAAGTGGTGCGCGAGATGGCCGAGAGCAATATCGACGAACCGACCGCGGTCGCGAACATCGCCGCACGCATTGGTGTCGCGCCGGCCGACGTGCTGGCCGACCCGTCGACGATTGCCGACGCGACGAAGAAGCAGGCGCTCGCCGTCGAATCGAACATCGTCACGAACCGCTTCCAGCTCGCATCGACGATGGTTGCGCGCGGCGACGTATCGCCGACCACGGGCAAGCCGATCGCGATCGCCGAAGCCGAGCAGACCGCGTTCAACCTCGAAAACGTGCCGCGTTTCGACAACCTGTTCGTGATCATTCTCGAGAACCACACGAACAGCGCGATCGACGGTTCGCCGTCGGCGCCGAAGATCACCGCGCTGCTGAACGAAGGCAACCGCGCGACGAACTACTATTCGACGGGGCAACCTTCGCAGCCGAACTATATGGCGCTCGGCTCGGCCGACGACTTCGGCGTGACCGACGATTCGGCGTGGTGGTGCATGCCGACCGGCGACACGCGCGATGCGCCGACCGACGGCATTCCTACCGGCCAGAACGCGTGCAACAACGCCACGGTCCACAACATCAAGAACGCGCGCAACATGTTCACGACGCTGAAAAACGCGGGCATGACGTGGCGCGTCTATAACGAATCGATGACGCCGGGACAGGACGCACGCGTCAACAGCTCGTCCAGTTCGACCATCATCGCGGCGGACAACAACGATCCGACCATCCTGCTGCCGCGTCCGGGCAGCCTGTACGCGCTCAAGCACAACAATGCGGTGACCTTCGACGACGCGCGCAACGATGGCGAGTTCCAGCAGGAAGTGCGCACGATGGGCGGCGGTCAGTGGGACGCAGCGGCAGCCGCGACGGCGCCGTCGGGCTGGAACTTCGATCAGCTGGGCACCGATCTGCAGACCGGCGATGTCGGCAACCTGAACTACCTCATTCCCGATCAGTGTGACGACATGCACTCGGTGACGCCGAAGGACGTGACCGGTACGAAGACGGCGACCGACTGCTCGGGCGGCAGCGCGAACATCGTGCGCGGCGACAACTACACGGCCGCGCTCGTGCAGAAGATCCAGGCGTCGCCGCTGTGGGCGAACCGGAACAAGCGGGTCGGCATTGTCATCACGTTCGACGAGGGCAATGGCAATTTCCCGGGCACCGCGTCGTGCTGCGGCTGGAATGCGACGGGCACCGCGGTCAACGCGCAGGTTGGCGAGCCGGCCACGATCACGCAGCCGGTCGTGAACTATGGCAAAGGCAACCAGGGCAACGGACCGGTCATTTTCGGCGTGTTGACGAACCAGTCGAATGCGCCGACGGGCCTCAAGGACACCGACCAGTACAGCCACTTCTCGTTCGTGCGCACGATGCAGGACATGTTCGGTCTCGCCGACCCCGGCGTGCCGACGAGCTATATGAACCGGTCGAAGTACACGCAGTCGTTTATCGCCGCGAACCTCGTTTCGATGCCTGAGTTCCAGGGCAGCATCGATCCGCACTACGACTCGGTGCGTCCGATGTCGACGGTGTTCTCGCTGAAGAAGGGCAGCTAAACCGCGAGGCGGAAAACGAAGCGGTCCGCGCGGATGCAGGATTCGCGCGCGGCATCTTGCGTGCGGCCCGTGTGGGCCGCACGCGATATTCACTGGAAGAGATATGCGCATAGCGTTGCTCGCATGCGTCGTTGGCGCCGCGCTGATTGCCGCGGCGTGCGGCGGCGGCGATAACGACAGCAGTCAATCGCAATCGGCGTCGGCTCCCGGCGGCGCATCGGCGCCGAACGCCACCCCGCCGTTGAGCCTTGCCGCTCAGGTTGGCGCAAAGATGTTTTTCGACAAGACGCTGTCGGGCTCGGGCGCGATTTCGTGCGCGACGTGCCACAGCCCCGACTTTGCTTATGGCCCGCCGAACGGGCTCGCGGTGCAACTGGGCGGTGTGGACGACAACACGCCCGGCGTGCGCGCCGTGCCGTCGCTGCGCTACAAGGAGTTCACGCCGGCGTATGCCGATCTGGCCGATAACCCGGACGGCGTCACGCCGCCGGGGCCCGGCGGCGGCTTCACGTGGGATGGCCGCGTCAGCACGCTCGCGGACCAGGCGAAGATTCCGCTGCTGTCCACCTTCGAGATGGCGAACAGCAGCCCCGATGCGGTGGTTAACGCGATCAAGGTCGGCCCTTACGGCGCGCTCTTCAAGCAGGCCTTCGGCAACAACGCGTTCGACGATCCGGCCAATGCGTTCAACCTCGCGGTGTCGGCGCTGCAAAAGTACCAGCAGGAAGACCCCGACTTTCATCCGTACACGAGCAAGTTCGATGTGCTGCGCCACAATCGCGGCAATTATCTGACCGCTCAGGAAATGCACGGCCTGCAGCTTTTCAACGATGAGAACAAGGGCAACTGCATTGCGTGCCATCTGAGCGGCAATGCGGCGGGCGGCAGCGTTGCGCCGTTCACCGACTACTCGTTCGAGGCGGTCGCGGTGCCGCGCAATATGGACATTCCCGCAAACGCCGACGCGACGCACTTCGACATGGGCTTGTGTCAGGCCGCGGAAACCGGCCATACGCCGGCCAATTCCGCGAAATTCTGCGGCATGTTCAAGACGCCGACGCTGCGCAATGTCGCCACGCGCCAGACGTTCTTTCACAACGGCGTGTTTCATACGCTGCGCGATGTGGTCGAGTTCTACAACAAGCGCGATACGAACCCCGAGCTGTTCTATTCGAAAGCGTCGGACGGCAGCGTCAATATCTACGACGACCTGCCCGCGCAGTATCAGCCGAACATCGATATGACGGTGCCGGTCGTGCATACGCGCGGCGCCGCACCGTCGATGACGGAGCAGGACGTGGACGACCTTGTCGCGTTCCTCGGCACGCTGACCGACGGCTTCCAGCCGCCCGCGAAGTGATGCCGATAGCAGTGCGGAAAGCCGACTCGGCAAATCGGTAACGAATGAATCGCGCGCCTTCGTTGCGCGCGCAACCTGATGTGGAGCAGCGCGTTGAAGATGAAGAAGCTGAACGGATGGGCGGCGCTTTGCCTGCCGTTATTTTTGTTTGCCGGGTGCAGTACGCACAATGATGAGCCGAATCGAGAGAACTTCACGTCCGCGGTGTCGAAGTTTCTCGATGCGCACGGCGATATGTGCATCGGCAAGGTGAAGTGGCCGATCGATATCACGAAAGATGAAGCCAACGAGCACACCGCGAATTCGCTGCAGTTGCCTGTGCTCGAGAAAGTCGGCCTCGTCAGCCGGCAGCAGATCTCCGATTCGACGATGCGCTATACGCTCTCGGACGAAGGCAAGAAGTACTACCTGCACAAGGAATTGCCGAGCATGTCCGCGAACGGCACCGTCACGATGCACGAGGGCGACCTGTGCTACGGCAAGCTGCACGTCGACAAGGTGATCGGCTGGGAGCCGCCGCATACGGTCGACGGCGTCGAGCGCACGGTGATCACGTACACGTACACGATCGATCCGGCGCCGTGGACGAAAAACGCCGATGTGCAGCGCGTGTTTCCGGTCGTGGCGATGGTCGTGCGCAGCGGCGGCACGCTGCAGCTGAAGCAGGTTGTCGTGCTGAAGAAGGACGGCTGGGTAGGCGAGATCGGCTATAGCTGACGCTAAGGAGGCGGGCGCCGCGTGCCGGATGACGCGGCGCTTTTGCGCCGTGGCGCCGCGGCACGGACGCGTGGTTCAGGCTCAGGCGCCGCCTTCGTCGAGCGCCATATCGGCCATCAGTTCGGCGGCGAGCGATTCGAGCAGCGTACGCAGCGCGTCGATCGACAGCGCCGCCGGCACGGCCAGCACGGCCTTGACGCCGAACTGATGCGGTCCGACCGACGCATGCGCGAGCTCGGTGCTCAGTTCCTCGATGCTGATGCTGTGCGCCGACAGGCTCGCGGACAGATCCTGCACGATGCCGGGACGATCGGGCGCGGTCAGTTCGAGCGACACGCGCCGCAGGCCGTGTCCGAGCGGCGGCAGGTCGCTGCGCGCGATCACGAGGCGCAGGCCCGCGCTTTCAAGGTCGCGCAATGCGGTGGTCAACGCATCGGCGTGACGTTGCGCGACTTCGAACTGCACCATGCCCGCGAACTGGCTGCCCAGGCTTGCCATGCGGCTGCCGGTCCAGTTCGCGCCGAACGCGCGGGCGCGCTCCGAAAGCAGGTTGACGATGCCGGGGCGGTCGGCGCCGATCGCGGTGACGACGAGCGAGGCGAGCGGCCCCGACGGTTCTTCGGTCAATTCGATGCGGCGGCGAATGATCGGCGCGCGCGTGGCGAATTGCTCGTCCTGCGTGTGCGCCGGCAATTCGCCGTGATCGCGCGCGTGATGCACGACGCGCAGCAGCAGCGCGAGTCCCATCGGCGCGAGCGCGCGCTCCCAGAGTTCGCGCGCGGTTTCGCCCTTTTTGACGAAGCACCAGTCCTGCGCGGCGATCGCGCCCGCATCCCAGCCGTGCGCGAGGTGATAGATCGAACCGCCGGCGATCGGGTCGCCTTCGAGTATCGTCCATTCGACCGCCGCGATACCGCGGTGGCGCGGCAGCAGTGAAGGGTGATAGCCGACGCCCCCGAGGCGCGAGCGCGCCAGCGCTTCGTCGTTGACGCGCGCATGCGTGTGGGCGGCGATGATCAGGTCGGTGCCTTCGGGAATCGCGCTGGCTTCGACGAGCCTGGGGTTGTCGTGGATCGCGGTCGGCAGGCCGGCTGCACGGCCTGCCGCAGCGAGGCGGTCGTCGGCGGCAGGGGCGACTACGCCGGCAATTTCAATGCCGTCGGCGCGAAACGCTTCGAGCACCGACGCGCCGAAATAGCGGGATCCCACGATTGTGCATTTCATTAAGCTGTCTCCATCCCATTCTGGCTGGTTGCGAGATGCGCCGGCATTCGCATCGCGGCGGATGCGCCGCATCGGGTCCGGCTGATCGCGGACATTGTCGACGATTTGGGAGGCGGTGTCGAACGGGCGCGCTTGCGGCGCGGCGCTTTGTCCTGAGGCGATCGGCGCGCCGCGGGGCTCTTGTTAGCGGGCCACGAGCATACGGCCGCCGAGCGCGACGAGCAGAACGCCGACCGCTCTGTCGAGGGCCGCCTTGCGGCGAATCAATATCTGGCGCACGGCGGCGTGCGAAGCGAGCAGCGCCATGGCGCAATACCAGCCGCACGAAATGACGATCGCGAGCGCGACGACGGTTGTGTCGAACCACGTCGGCGCACGCGCGGGCACCATCACCGCAAAGATGCTGCCGTAGAACGCAACGGCCTTGGGATTCGTCATGCTGACGAGATAGCCCTTTTTGGCCGCGGCCCAACCGGAAGCGGCGGTCTGTTTCTGTTCATCCAGCGGCTGGGATTGGCGCGCGGTCCAGACCATTTTCGCGCCGATCCAGATCAGATAGGTGGCGCCGGCTAGCCGCAGCGCGGTTTCGATCCAGCTTACATGCGTGACGACGAAGCTCAGCCCGGCGATAGCAATCAGCGCCCAGGTACCGGAGGCCGCGGCAAGTCCGAGGCTCGTGGCAAGACCGGCGCGCCGCGATGCGACCGCGGTCGATGTGACGATGACGAAGTTCGGCCCCGGGGTCGCAATGCTCAGCAGCAGTACGCCGGCAAGCGTCAGCAAGGTGGCGAGTTGATCCACGATCGGTTCTCCGCACGAAAGCCGCATTGTCGACGATATGTCGCGGGCTGTCGAACGGTGGACAGTTCGTCAGCCTTTGGGTCTGGCATCACCCTCCAGCTCGGCAAACTCGAACACATTTCCCCAAGGGTCCGAAACAAACGACGCGCGTTTCACACCGCTGCCAGGCGGCCCGACCGGCATTTCGACCAGCACGGTGACGTCGTGCTGCTTGAGCTTCGTCATGATGTCGTCGACGTTGTGCACATGCAGGCAGACATGATGGAGGCCTCGCCTCGCGAGCGGCGAGCCTTCCCCGGCTTCGTCGCGCAAGCCGCCGCCGATCACTTCGATAATCGGCGAGTCGGAACCCTCAGGCGACATCCAGACGAATTGCATGCCATTGAACGGAAATTCTCGTTGAACGCGAAAGCCGAGCATCGAAGCGAGCCAGTTTTTGTACGCTTCGGCGTCCGGTACGGTCAACGCGACATGGTGGATGTAGCTCGTGGCGAATGGCGATGAGTTCATCGATGACGATCCTGGAGAAGCGTGAGTGTTCGCGCGACGTTGCGTTGCCCGATCTGCGGCTTGCCGCGCCCGAACGAAGAACCATCGCAGCATCGGTGGCCGTCGGCGTGCATAGCGCGAATATTCGGACATACACGCGAAAGTGCGGTTTTCAGCGTGTCGATCCGTCTATATCTATAGGGAGACGGGCACGTGAGCTGCTTGCTATCAGGCCCATCTCGATGTGACGTGCGGGGCTTCGGCGTCGGAGCCGGTCAAGCTGGTATTTCGCAATGCGTCGGGCGTTCACACGGTCGTGCTGACGCCGACGAAGTATTGAGGCGGCGCGTAGCCCGCTTTCAGCGCCAGCCGCAGCGCGCCGCTCCATTACTGCGTCGCCGCCGCGGGCGTAGCAGTCGTAGCCGCCGCTGCCGCCGTTCCCGGCGTCCAGCGATAGATGACGAGGTTCGAGTCGTTGTAATTGTCCTTCGTCACCACATACTCGCCCGTCGAACGCAGATACGCACGCACGCCATACATCGAATCGACATTGGCGCCGAGGCTCACCTGGGTCGGATTCGTATTGGCGAGCGTCATGTCGAGCGAGCCCGACGTCAGATTGTAGGCGTCGATATTGGGCGACGTGATGTAGCCGACGAACAGATAATTGCCCGCCGCCGCGATCGACTTCGGCTCCACGCCGCTCGGAAACGTGATGACTGGGTTCGGCGTCCTCTGGTTGCCCGCTGCCCAGCCGTGATAGACCTCGATGCGATTGCCCATCGACGTGTAGTCGGCGCTGCCGATCGCGCCTTGGCCGAGAATCATCGTGTCGCTTTCTGCGAGATAGACGATGCGCGTCAGCGGCCGGATCGAAACCGGCACGAGCGCTGTGATAGCGGGTCCCCAGGCCGGCTTGCCGGTCGCATCGATGCCTGCCAGCGGATAGTGGAAGATCTGGTTCGTGCGATCGAGGCCCGCCCAGACGTCGCCTTTGCTGTCGAGGCTGAAGCCGCCCGTGACCGGGCGCGTCGTACCGAATATGGCGCCGGGCAGCGTGGCGTCCGGTATCGCGATATAGCCGCTCTGCGGACTGAAGTGATAAAGGTAGAACGTCGCCGGGTTCTGCCCCGATGCCGCGAGAATGCGGTTCGGGCCCACGGCGGCGAGCTGCGCGAAGTGCGTATCGCGCTCGGGGTTGTTGATGTTCAGGCGCGGATCGTCGAAGTACGTGATCGGGTCCACCGTGTTCGCGACCAACGTGCCGCCGGTTGAGCCGCCCGCGGTGCCGCCGTAGACATTCGTGCCGCCGAAGAAAAGCGCACCGTCGGTGAGCGGGTCCGGCGCGCCGTTGCCCTCGAAGTTCAGCGATTGCAGGGTGGTGGTGAGGTTGCCCGCGGCGTCGTACACGTGAATATTGGTCGCGCCGTTGCGGCCCAGGTCCCAACTGCCGCCCCATGGGTTGTCGAGTACAGCCAGGTTGCCGGCGGCATCGCGGCCGATGCCGACCACACGCGTAAAGCGCTTTTCGCTGACTTGCCCTTTGGCGGCGGTCGTCGCGTCGAGAAAGCCGCCTTGCACGCCGAACGTGCCGACTTGCGTCGGTTTGCCGGCAACGCCCGCAAACAGCTTGATATTCATGTCCGGCCCTTCGTCGCCCACCATCAGGCGGCTCGACCTGAGATCGAAAAACAGCGCGGACGGTTTCGCGCCGGCGGACATCTGGATCGTGTTCATCGGTGCGCCGGCCGGACTGAACTCGGCGATGCGGCCTTCGTTCTTCTGCGCGACCCAGATATTGCCGGCGCTATCGATCGCAAGGGCGCCCGGATCCTGCACGCTGATGTCCTGCTTCCAGACGCCATCGGTCGTGTACAGGCGCACGCGGTTGCCCGGGTTGTCGCTGGCGACGAGCAGCGAGTTCGCGGTCGCACAGCCGGTGATCACATCGCCGCGCGCCACGTTGGTCGCGGCGCTGACCTGAATCTTGAAGTCCTGGGCGCCCGTTGCGCGGTTATAGCGGCCGAGATAGCCGCTGCCGAAGTTTCTGCTGAACTGCAAGGCGGCGAACAGCGACGTGTTATTGCCGGTGATGCAACTGCCCTGGAAGTCGTTGTGAAGGCCGATCGAGCCCACAGTCTTGCCGTTCTGATAAACCGATATGCCGCCATAGACCTCGTCCCACAGAGACGCCGTATAAAGGGCGCCGTCGGCGGCGACCCACATCGAGCGCGCGGTATTGCCCACATGGGTGCTATCGGTGCCGAAAGTATTCGCGACCCAGTCGGTCGTGTATTGCGCGTAACCCGGCGGAGTCATTGCGATACAGAGCGTTGCTGCAATGAATACGGAGCTGAGTCGTTTCATAGCGGATGACTCCTGCACGGCCGACGGTCGATGGATAAGGAAATCGATGCAATGAATAAGCGCGGGCGAAAAGATATCAGGCTGGATGCGAGTGCCGATATCGCTGGCATTCGAATATTTTCAGGATTTTATTGTCGCTTGAAAATATTCGTATGAATGAAAAATATTTGGCATTGGACGCAGCGGGCAGGCCATTGCCTTGGGCGGTGCGAAAATACATGTGCCCGTTTTTGTCGGTTAGCATTACGGAAATTCGCATTCAAAAGAATGCCGGCCGCATAAGACCCGGAAATTCATGATTGATCGCGCGTTCGCTATTTGGAAAATAAGCGCCGTCTAATGCGAATCGGGTGAAAGGCGATAAATGATGTTAGAAAATGCGCGAAAAAATCATCGGGCAGGATAGCAAATGGCGCAATAAATACCTGCTTGCGTATTGATTTCGCAGGACGCACCGATAGAGCGGTGTTCGCGCCGAAAAGGCTAAAGCCTGAGTGGGCTGCGTTCGTCCGTCATCGCGGCACCTCTGCGGCGCACGCGGACGGACGCAATCGCGTCATTTTCCGGCGGTGTCGTCAGGCGAGGGGCGGGCGTCAAGCTTGAGTTGCATGAAATCGAGATCGAGCCACGCGCCGAACTTCATGCCGACTTCCTTCAGCAGGCCGACATGCTCGAAGCCAAGCTTCTCGTGCAGCCGGATCGACTCCGCGTTATTCGCCGTGATGCCGGCCACCATCACGTGTTTGCCGATGGCGCGCGCGCTGTCGATCAGCTTCTCCATCAACGCACGGCCGACGCCTTTGCCGCGCTGGTCGCGACGCACATAGACCGAATGCTCCACGGTGTGGCGGTAGCCGTCGAATGCGCGCCAGTCGCCGAATGACGCGAAGCCGACCACCGTCCCGCGATCGTCCAGCGCAACGAGCACCGGGTAGCCGGCGTTCTCGCGCGCGGACAGCCACGCCGCGCGGTTGACGCGGTCGACGGTTAGATCATTCCAGATCGCGGTGGTGTTTAGGACGGCGTCGTTATAGATCGCCGTAATACCTTCGATGTGATCCGGACCCGCATGACGGATCTCCATTTGCAGCTCCCCGCGTTAATCCACTATAGTAGTACGAGTGTACATGATAATAGATAACGTAGATGGACGATGTCGATGAACGAATCGGCGCGCGTGTCCGGGCCGAACGGGAGGCGCGTGGCTGGTCGCTTACTTTGCTCGCGGAGAAGTCGGGCGTGTCGCGGGCGATGATCCACAAGGTCGAGCGAGGCGAGAGCAGTCCGACGGCCTCGTTGCTGGCCAAGCTGGCCGGCGCGTTCGGCATGACGATGTCGGCGCTGATGGCGCTCGCGGAACTCGAAGAAGGGCGCCTGCTGCGTGTGGCGGACCAGCCTTTGTGGGTCGATCCGCAAAGCGGCTATTTGCGGCGGCATGTCTCGCCGAAATCCGCGTCTGCGCTCAACCTCGTGGAAATCGATCTGCCGCCGGCCGCGGTGATTCCCATGCCGGCCGCCGCGTTTCGGCATAAGCAGCAGTTGATCTGGGTTCTGGACGGCGCGCTGGTATTTATCGAAGGCGCGGAACGTCATGAACTGAGCGCGGGAGATTGCCTCGAACTCGGGCCGCCGAGCGATTGCGTGTTCAGAAACGAAAGTTCGTCCACCTGCAAATACGCGGTGGTTATCGCGCGCAACGGCTGAATGCCTTGGCTCACGCCTCGCCGCCCTCCGCTTGCGTTTCGCTCACAATCCATTGGCTGAACGCGCGCATCGCCGGCGTGGCCGGTTTGCCCTTTTGCGACGTCAGCCAGTAGCTGCCCGCTTGCACGTCGATATCGAATGGCCGGGCAAGGCGGCCCATCGCAAGATCGCGTTCGAACATCGACGCGGGCGCGAGCGCTACGCCCGCGCCTTGCATCGCCGCTTCCACCATCAGGCGCGACGAATCGAACACGGGGCCGCGCACCGCGCGCGGCGTGAGGCCTGCCGCGTCGAACCAGTTTGACCAGTCGTCGGCGCGATATGAACGCAACAGCGTTTCGCTCGCGAGGTCCGCGGGGGCGCGTAGACGTTGCGCGATATCGGGCGCGCACAGCACGGAAAGCGGCGCGTCGAACAGCTTTAACGCGCGCGAGCCCGGCCATGTGCCGTCGCCGAAACGGACCGCGAAATCGAGGCCTTCGCCGGCCAGATCGACGAGATTGTTGTTCGTCATCATCCTCAGTTCGACGAACGGATGAGCGTCATGAAACGACTTCAGACGCGGCATGAGCCAGCCGACCGCGAAGGTGCCGACGGCGCCGACCGTCAACACCTGGTGAAAATGCCCGCCCTCGAATTGCCGCAATACGGCTTCGATGCGATCGAAGGCATCGCTGAGCACGGGGCGCAGTGCGAGCCCTTCGTCGGTAATCGCGAGGCCGCGCGGCAGGCGTTTGAAAAGCGTCGCGCCGAGCCGCTCTTCGAGCATACGGACCTGCTGGCTGACCGCAGCTTGCGTGACGTTCAGTTCGAGCGCAGCGCGCGTGAAACTCAAATGCCGGGCCGACGATTCGAACGCGCGCAGCGCGTTTAAAGGCAGATACGGTCGCATGATCGAGCCATTAGATTTTCTGGGGCAGCGGGCAATTTATCATCGTTTGTCAGCGTGCGGCGAAAACGCGATATTGGCGGCACTTCAAGGAGCGACAATGATTACGCGGCGCGGATTCACGATGACGGTATCGGGTGGTGGGTTAGCTGGGGTTGCGGCTCGGGCGGGCGGCGCGAAAGCGGTCAGGGTGCTGTCGGTGCTTGGCGCGTTATGCATCGCGCCCGGTGTCAGCCATGCGAATGCGGTTGCGGCGACGGCGGAGGGCGGCGCCACGAGCGGCGGCGGTCCGGCGCGCAGCCGCATCGAGCGCGCGGTGGACGAAGCGATTCGCCCGATGATGGCGAAGGACGGAATTGCGGGCGTCGCGGTCGGCATCGTTGTCGACGGCAAGCCTCAGGTGTTCAACTTCGGCGTCGCGTCGACGCAAACGCGCAAGCCCGTGACGAACGACACGCTGTTCGAGATCGGTTCGGTGAGCAAGACTTTCACGGCCACGCTGACTTCGTGGGCGCAGGTGAACGGCCAATTGTCGCTGTCCGATAGCGTCGACAAGTATCTGCCAACGCTGCGCGGCAGCCCGTTCGGTAAGGTGAGCCTGCTCAATCTCGGCACGCACACACCGGGTGGACTTCCGCTGCAGGTGCCCGATGAAATCGAGAACGACGCGCAATTGATGCGCTATTTCAAGGCATGGCGTCCGCAGTATGCGCCGGGCACGTACCGGACCTATACGAATCCGGGCATCGGCACGCTCGGTATGATTGCGGCAAAGAGCATGAACGAGGATTTCACTTCGCTGATCGAGCAGCGCCTCTTTCCGGCACTTGGCTTGAAACATAGCTTCATTGACATTCCTGTCGAGCATGCAGCCGACTACGCACAAGGCTATACGAAGGACGGCAAACCGATCCGGTTGAAGGGCGGCGAACTCGGGCCCGAAGCATACGGCGTCAAGTCGACGGCGGCAGACATGCTGCGCTTTATCGAAGCCAATATGAACCTGGTCAAGGTCGATGCGCCGCTCCAGCGCGCGATCATCGACACGCACACCGGTTACTTCAAGGCAGGACCGATGACGCAGGATCTGATCTGGGAACAGTACCCGTATCCGGTCACGTTGAACGCATTGCTCGAAGGCAATGCGCCATCGATGGTCACCAATGGGATGCCGGTGACCGCGATCGATCCGCCGCTGCCGCCGATGGACAACGTCTGGATCAACAAGACCGGTTCGACGAATGGTTTCGGCGCTTATGTCGCATTCGTGCCGGCAAAGAAGCTAGGGATTGTGATTCTCGGCAACCGCAATTATCCGATTGCCGACCGCGTTGCCGCCGCGCATAAGATTCTTACGTCGCTTGAGGGCGACGGACAGTAAAGGTAAAGGTAAAGGCCAAACAAGCGCCCGTCAGGCACGCCACGCTTCGCCCGCAGGAAAGTCGTACTTCTCGAGCGAAGCCGCGTGCATCTCGATGCTGTACCCTGGCAGTTGCGGAGGCATATAGCGGCCGTTGCGAATCACGACCGAGTCGACGAAATGCTCGTGCAAATGATCGACATATTCGAGCACGCGGTTTTCGAGCGAACCCGACACGCAGATATAGTCGAACAGCGAAATATGCTGGACGTACTCGCATAACCCGACGCCGCCCGCATGCGGGCACACAGGCACGCCGAATTTCGCGGCCATCAGCAGCACGACGATCACCTCGTTCAGCCCGCCAAGACGGCAACTGTCGATCTGGCAAAAGTCGATTGCCTTCGCCTGAAGCAGTTGCTTGAACATCACGCGGTTGTGGCAGTGCTCGCCGGTTGCGACGCCGATCGAGCCGAGCCTTTGACGAATCGCCGCGTGGCCGAGGATATCGTCGGGGCTCGTCGGCTCCTCGATCCACCACGGGTTGAATTCCGCAAGGCGCCGCATATTCGCGACCGCCTCGTCGACGTCCCATACCTGGTTCGCGTCCATCATCAGCTTCAGGTCGTCGCCGATTTCTTCGCGCAGAATGCGTGCGCGACGCACGTCTTCTTCGAGATTGCCGCCCACTTTCTGCTTGAAATGCGTCCAGCCCTGCGCCACGCCTTCACGCGCAAGACGGCGAATCTTGTCGTCGTCGTAACCGAGCCAGCCGGCCGATGTCGTATAGGCGGGATAACCCTGGGCGAGCATTTCCTTTTCGCGCTCGCCTTTTGTCTTTGCATGCCGATGCAGTATCGCGAGCGCTTCATACGGCGTGATTGCATCGGTGACATAGCGGAAGTCGAGGCAGCGCACGAGCTCTTCGGGGCTCATATCGACCAGCAGCTTCCACACCGGCTTCCCGGCCGACTTCGCCCACAAGTCCCACACCGCATTCACGACGGCGGCCGTTGCCAGATGAATCGCGCCTTTGTCCGGGCCGATCCAGCGTAACTGACTGTCCGACGTGAACGCGCGCCAGAACGCGCCCATATTCGCGGTGATCTGTTCGAGCGTCTTGCCGACGATAAGCGGCGAGAGCGCGTGCACAGCCGTCACGCAAATTTCATTACCACGTCCGATCGTAAACGTGAGGCCATGGCCGGTCAGCGCTTGCGGCGAATCGGTTTCGAGGGTGACGTAAGTGGCCGAATAGTCGGGCGCCGCATTCATGGCATCGGAGCCGTCGAGCGAGCGCGAAGTGGGAAAGCGGATGTCCCGAACGGACAGTTTGGTGATCGTGGTCATCTGAGCATCCTCCGGGGCGGTGGCGGAAACGGCCTGGGTGTTTCAGGCCTTAGGGCTTCAGGATTTCCATCATTTGGGACTGGCGGGCTTAAGCGCGTTCAACGCCATAGCAAAAGCGAATCTGCTTCGCTGTGCGCATCGTTGCGCATAACTGCTTAGGGGTGCGCTAGGGATTTGCACTCGTTGACAATGCAGTATCTGTTTTTCTAGCATGCTAGCATGTCCTTACGAAATCAAGCGCACGCCGTGAGTTCTCCAACCGATGCAGCGAGTGCCGTGAATAGCCCGTATGTCGCACTGCAAAAAATCAAGGGCGGCGAACGCGGCAGCTTGACCGATGCAGTGGAAGAGGCGCTAAAAGAAGCGATCGTTACGCTCGCGCTCGAGCCGGGAATGATGATCGACAAGATGGCGGTCTGCGAACGGATGGGCGTCTCGCGCTTTCCGGTGTCGGCCGCTCTGGCGAGGCTCGAACATGCGGGTCTCGTCGAGGTTTTGCCGCAACGCGGCACACGCGTCAAACCGATCGGTATCGACGACATTCGCCAGCATCTGTTTATTCGCAGTGCACTCGAAGTGGAAACGGTACGCGGCGTCGCGGCCATGCATGACGAAGGGACACTTGCCGCGCTGGCGGCCAATCTCGAGAAGCAGCGCAGTCTTGCCGGCACGGGAGAACGTCTCGCGTTTCATGTGCTCGATCTCGCCTTCCATGAAATTCTGCTGGACGCGGTCAAGCTGCCGCGTGTGAAAGAAATCGTCGCGGTATCGCGCAATGCGCTCGACCGCGCGCGGCAATTGCTCGCGAGCCCCGAACGCCTCGCGCATACCTTCGACGAACACGAACGCATCTACAACGCGCTGCGCGCGGGCGATGCCGACACCGCAGCCAAAGCGATGCACGACCATCTGGATCAGGTCGTCGCGGAATTGCACCGGTCCGCCAAGGTAAGACCGGACGTATTCGAGCCTTAAATCACCATGAATCCACTCATTTCCGTCAGCAGGCTCTGCAAAAGCTTTCCCGGCGTGAGAGCGCTTCACGAGATCCAGTTCGACGTGATGCCCGGCGAAGTGCACGCCTTGATGGGCGAGAACGGCGCCGGCAAGTCGACGCTGATGAAGATCCTCGCCGGCGTCTATACGAAAGACACAGGCGAGATTCTTTACGACGGTAAGCCTGTCGAATTTTCGAGCCCGCGCGACGCGCAAGCCTTGGGCATCGGCATCATTCATCAGGAACTCCAACTGATGAATCATCTGACCGTCGCGCAGAATATTTTTATCGGTCGCGAGCCGCGCTCGCGTTTCGGGCTTTTCCTCGATGAGGACAAGCTCAACGCGCAAGCGCGCGAGATTCTCGCCCGCATGCATGTGAATATCGATCCGCGCACGATGGTCGGCACGTTGACGGTGGCAAGCCAGCAGATGGTCGAAATCGCCAAGGCGCTGTCGTTCGATTCGCGCGTGCTGATCATGGACGAGCCGACGTCGGCGCTCAACGACACCGAGATCGCCGAACTGTTTCGCATCATCCGGCAGCTCAAGGAGCGAGGCGTCGGCATCGTCTATATCTCGCACAAGATGGACGAGATCAAGCAGATTTCCGACCGTGTCACCGTGATGCGCGACGGCGAATATGTCGATACCGTTTCCGCGCACGACACGACGATCGAAGCGATTATCGGCATGATGGTCGGCCGAAAACTGGCCGACGTCGAACGCATCGAGCATGTCGAAGCGCAGGGCGATATTGCGCTCGAGGTCCGGCATCTCGTCGCGGGACCGCTGGTCCGGGACGTGAGCTTTACCTTGCGCAAAGGCGAGATATTGGGCTTTGCGGGCTTGATGGGCGCGGGGCGCACCGAGGTGGCGCGCGCGGTGTTCGGCGCGGATCCGGTCGAATCGGGCGAGATTTTCGTCAAGGGCGCCAAGGCATCGATCAGGAAGCCGAGCGATGCGGTCAAGCGCGGCATCGGTTATCTGTCGGAAGACCGCAAGCGCTTCGGCATTGCAACCGGCATGGACGTCGAATCGAACATCGTCATGTCGAATCTCGGCAAGTTCCTGTCATGCAACATGTTCCTGCGGCGCGCTCAGATACGCAAAACAGCGCTGCATTTCATCAAGCTGCTGGCCATTCGCACACCGTCCGCCACTCAGGAAGTCCGGCTGCTGTCGGGCGGCAACCAGCAGAAGATCGTCATCGCGAAATGGCTTGAGCGCAATTGCGACGTGCTGTTCTTCGACGAACCCACCCGCGGCATCGACGTCGGCGCCAAAAGCGAAATCTACAAGCTGCTGCGCGCGCTCGCGGCCGAGGGTAAGGCGATCGTGATGATTTCGTCGGAGCTTCCCGAGATTCTGCGGATGAGCGATCGCGTGGTGGTGATGTGCGAAGGGCGTATAACCGGCGAGCTGTCCGCAAGCGAGGCGACCCAGGAACGCATCATGCACCTCGCGACGCAGCGCGAGAGCCTGAAAGCGGCATAAGCAAGACAAGAGTCCAAACGAGGTTCCATTAAATGACACCGCAATCATCCGATATCGCAGCCCCGGCCAAGGAACGACCGACGTCGGGCATACGCGCGCGCATCTTCGCGCCGACCGCGCTGCAAAAAATGCTCGCCTTCGCAAGCCTGATTCTGCTGCTGATCTTCTTCAGCTTCGCGTCGCCGGCGTTTATGCAGATGGACAATATCCTCGGCATTCTGCAGGCGACCGCGGTGAACGGCGTGCTCGCGATCGCGAGCACATTCGTGATCATCACGGGCGGCATCGATCTGTCGGTCGGCACGCTGATGACGTTTACCGCCGTGATTTGCGGCGTGTTTCTCACCTACTGGCATTTGCCGATGTGGGTCGGCGTGCTCGCGGCCATCGCGACGGGCGCAATTTGCGGAACCGTATCGGGCACGCTGACGGCGAAAATGAAAATCCCGCCGTTTATCGCGACGCTTGGCATGATGCTGCTGCTCAAGGGGCTTTCGCTGGTCGTCTCGAAGGATCAGCCGATTTACTTCACCGATACCGAAAACTTCTTCATGATTTCGCAGGACTCGCTGATCGGATACTTCCTGCCGAGCGTGCCGATTCCGAATGCGGTTCTGATTCTGTTCGTACTCGCCATCGTCAGTTCGATCGCGCTCAATCGCACGGCGCTCGGACGCTATACATTCGCGCTCGGCAGCAACGAAGAAGCGGTACGGCTTTCGGGCGTCAACACGGATAGATGGAAAATCGCGGTCTACGGCGTCGGCGGGGCGATTTGCGGCATTGCTGGTTTGCTGATCGCGTCGCGCCTGAATTCGGCGCAGCCGGCGCTCGGGCAAGGCTACGAACTCGAGGCGATCGCCGCGGTCGTGATCGGCGGCACGTCGTTAAGCGGCGGCGCGGGCACGATAGTCGGCACGATCATCGGCGCGTTCATCATGAGCGTGCTGACGAATGGCCTGCGTATCATGTCTGTCGCTCAGGAATGGCAGATCGTGGTCACGGGTCTCATCATTATTCTCGCGGTCTACGCGGATATCCTGCGACGCAGGAAAGGCTGAAAAAGCAAATAGCAGTCAATCAATAGCCCACCTTAGGAGGAGACATGTCGAAAAGAAAGCTGATAGCGGTTGCGGTTGGCGTCAGTACGATGGTTGGTGCAATTGGCCTTGCTCACGCGGATGAGCCGTATATTCCGCTGATCTCGAAGGGCTTCCAGCACCAGTTCTGGCAAGCGGTCAAATCGGGCGCAGAGCAGTCGGCCAAAGAGAACCATGTGCGCATCACGTTCGAAGGCCCGGAAACGGAAGCGATGGTCGACAAGCAGATCGACATGCTGTCCGCCGCGCTCGCGAAGAAGCCGCAAGCGCTCGGCATCGCCGCGCTCGACAGTAAGGCGGCCATTCCGCTGCTCAAGCGCGCCCAGAACAACAAGATTCCCATTATCGCGTTCGACTCCGGCGTCGACAGCAACATTCCGCTCACGACCTGCGCGACCGATAACGTCGCCGCGGCCGCGCTCGCCGCAGACAAGATGGCCGAGCTGATCGGCAACTCGGGTGAAGTCGGCGTGATCGTGCACGACCAGACGAGCCGCACCGGTATCGATCGTCGCGATGGCTTCCTGAACGAGATGAAGTCGAAGCACCCGGGCATCAAGATCGTCTCTGTGCAATATGGCGGTGGCGACCACCTGAAGTCGGCCGAGATCGCCAAGGCGATGATCCAGGCGAACCCGAATATCAAGGGCATTTTCGGCGCGAATGAAGGCTCGGCGGCAGGCGCCGCAATCGGCGTCAAGGAATCGGGCAAGAAACTCGTGCTGATCGGCTACGACTCGGGCAAGGAACAGAAGGAAGACATCAATTCCGGCCTGATGGCAGGCGCGATTACGCAAAACCCGATCGGCATCGGCAAGTGCGTGGTCGATTCGGCCGTGAAGGCGTTGAAGGGCGAGAAGCTGCCGAAGAAAGTCGACACCGGCTTTTACTGGTACGACAAGAGCAATATGAACGACCCGAAGATTTCGGCGGTGCTTTACGATTAAGCACGCTTTTGTAAAGTGCGATGGCGGGAGGAAGCACTGTCGTTCTTCCTCCGCCAATTCGATTTCTTCCCTAATCCTCAATTCAGCGGTTACCGTTTGAGCTCGGCGAAACCTTGCGGTTGCGCATGAGCGCACGCTGCCGTCCGTCTTTCCTCGTTGTCGCGTTTCCATTCCCGCCCGCAAGCGTTCGTCAATTCTCAACATCATCCACGGCCCGGAATATCGGCTCCCTCCGGTTGTTGTCGGTTTTGCAATGGCGCATGCGTCCGCGTCGGATCATTCCGCTCCTGATCTCGAAGCACCGCGCGCGCCTTTTACCTGACTGATCTGGAGAAGGCCATGGTTATCGGAAAACGCGCAGTGGTGATCGGAGCCGGAGTCGGCGGGTTGGCAGCCGCGCAGGCGCTGGTCGGCAGCTTTGAGCAGATCGTGCTGATCGAGCGCGACGTTTTGCCGACGCAGGCCGACGCGCGCGCCGGTGTGCCGCAGGGGCGGCATCCGCATGGACTGTTGCCGGGCTGCGTGGAAGCGCTCGATACGCTGTTCGATGGTTTCTCGACGAAACTGTGCGATGCGGGCGCAAAGGTGTCGGACTTCGGCCAGAAGCTGCTGCTGGAATTTTCCGCGCAGGCGGCGCCGCCGGAGCGCCGCCTCGGCATTCCGGTGATCAAGTGCTCGCGTGGACTGATCGAATGGGTTGCGCGGCGCGAGTTGCAGCCGCAAAAAAGCATCGCGATACTCGACGGGCGCCGTGTCACCGGCATGGTAGCGACACCGGACGGCAATGCGGTCGCCGCGGTGCGCTACGAAACGCAAGCCGGCGCGCAGGAAACCATCGCGGCGGATCTCGTGATCGATGCCTCGGGCCGAGGCGAACCGACGCTCGATTTTCTGCGCGCCACGGGCCGCGCGGCGCCTGAAGAAACGGCGATGCGCATCGACATGAACTACTCGACGGCGATCGTCGAGTTCGCACCGCAGAACCGGCCCGCGTACGACGTGCTGCGCACCATGCCGGCGCCGCCCGGCAACACGCGTCAGGGCCTGCTGCTGATACGCGAAGACGATCGCTTCTTTGCGGCGTTCGGCGCGCGCGGCAACGATGCGCCGCCGTCCGAATGGCCGGAGCTTCTCGAGTTCTCGAAGGCGCTGCAGACCACGACGATTTACGACGTGCTGATGCATGCGAAGCCGTACGGCAAGATCTATCGGCACAAGTTTCCGGAAAATCGCCGCCGATATTTCGAGCGCTATACAGGCTGGCCGCGCGGACTGATTGCGCTCGGTGACGCGATTTGCCGGTTCAATCCGGTTTACGGGCAAGGGATGGCCGCGGCTGCAAAAGAAGCGCTGCTGCTGCGCGATCTGCTCTCAAGCCGCAAAAGCGCGGCGCAACCGCTCGACGGCCTGTTCGAAGCACTGATGAAAGCCGCGAGTCCGGTGCTCGACAATATCTGGATGCTGGCCGCGATGCCCGATCTCGCGTTTCGCGAGACGCATGGCGTGCGGCCCGAAAACTTCGACGAGGCGATGAAATTCAACGCAATGATGCAGCGAGCGGCCTGTGTCGACGCCGACATCCACAAGCTGGTGGTCGAGGTCATGTCGTTGCTCAAGCCGGGCTCGGCGCTCAAGGAAGAGCACGTCGTCGAGAAGATCAAACGGCTCGCTACTCAGTTCGATGCGGCGAAGGATAGTCTCGAAGCGTGAGCCCAGCGCGGCGCCGCACGGCGCGCATTAATGCAGCGCGCCCGATCGTTGCCTATCGCTCGCGTCGTGGGTCGCTGCGCCTTCGAGGCGCTGCTTCGCCATAAACCAGTAGAACAGTGCCGCGCTCGCCGCGATCGCGCCGCCGATAATAAACGCTAGCGAATACGATCCGGTGCGATCCACGATAAGGCCGGCTATGACTGGCGAAAACGCACCGCCGAAATAGCCGCCGAAGTTCTGCACCGAACTCACCGAAGCAACGAGCGACGACGGAGCGATATCGGCCGCTAGCGCCCATGCATTGCCGATGGTCGCCGAAATAAACGCGAGGCCGAACGTCATCAGGCAGATCGTCGCGCCGATCGATTGCACGAACGGCAACGCGATTGCGCAGACGCCGGCGGCAACCGAACAGCAGACGATCACGATCCGTTTAGCGCCCATCGGCGATGCAACATTGCGATCGACCATCGTCCTTGCGATCCAGCCCGCGGCGATCTCGCCGATTGCGCCGCCGAACCAGGGGATGCTCGCGTAGATGCCAAGCTGCGTGAGCGAGATATGGAAGCGATCGAGCAGATAAAGCGGCAGAAACACGAGAAACAGATTCCACAGCCAGATCGCGCAGAAATAGCCGAATACCATGCCCCAGACGCTGCGATGGGTGAACAGCGCGCGCCACTTCAGCGTCGATGTCGCGAGCGAGTGCTCGTGTCCGCCGCCGCCCGCTTCGATATAGGCGAATTCTTCGCGCGAGAGCCGCTTGCTTTCTTTCGGATTGCGGTACATCAGCAGGAACAGAATGGCGAACACGATGCCGACCGCGCCCGTCACATGAAACAGCGAGCGCCAGCCGAACGCGATCATCAGCGAGACGAGCAGCGCGGGCGCAAACGCCGGTCCCCATTTCGATGAAGAATCCCAAATACCGGTCGCGAAGCCGCGTTCCTTGCCCGGAAACCAGGCCGCAGTGATTTTCGCGCCGGTCGGCCAGCAGGGTGCTTCGCCCATCGCGAGCAGTACGCGCATGGCAATGAGCGCGCCGATCGAGCCGACCACGCCGGTCAGCCACGTCGCGACGCTCCACCAGATCATGCCGATTGCGTAGGCTTTTTTCGCGCCGAAGCGATCGATGATCCATCCGGCAGGCAACTGCATGACCGCGTAAGTCCACGAGAACACGGTGCCGAGCAGCCCGATCTGCGTGCGCGTAAGGCCCAGATCCTGAATCATGCCGGGCGCGGCGATCGCGAGATTCGCGCGATCGAGATAGTTGATCACACCACCAATCAGCAACCAGACCAGCACGTTCCAGCGGAAATTCATACGCGTCGATGCGGGTGCCGTGCTGGCGGCGGTGGGCTTGTCGTTCATTCCGTCTCCTCCGTTGTCGGGCATTTGAAATCGTTGTTTCTGTTTGCTCCGATGATAACGGCGAGACGGTTTTAGTGCTTCACGCGTTCGCGATCAATCGTGGAATCTGGCGGCTTGCAGCGTCGTCTGCGTGCAAATGCATGAACCGGCGCGATACCGCGACCGCCGCGATGCGCTACGTGGCGCCCGACGGTTTGATGTTCTGATTTTTCCTGAACAGGTTGTCCGGGTCGTAGCGATTCTTCACCGCAACGAGGCGCTGATAGTTCGGTCCGTAAGCGGAGCCGATCCGGTCGGTTTCCTCTTCGGTCATGAAATTGACGTACACGCTGCCGAGCGCGAACGGCTTCGTGTTCTCGAAGAACATGCGCGCCCACGCGATAGAGCGCGCGTCATCCTTAGGCTCGCTCCAGCGCGCATGGATGTTCATCACATAGATCGTGTCCCGGGCCGGGTAGGCCGTCGCGTCCACCGCAACACGCGCCGTCGCGCCGCCGATCTGCCCGAAAAAGACCTCGTACTCGGTCGCATCGAGCGTGCGGAATGTGTCGATGAGCGTATCGATCAGGCCGTCGGGCAGTTCCGACAGATTGTGCGATTTCCAGTAATTGCGGTTGCCCGGCACAAGGGGCTGGTCGAACGCCTGCTGCCACGCTGTAAACGGCATGGACCCGAGTTGCTCGCCGGATGGCGAGCCGAACCGGCGCACGGCGTCGACAGCATGCGGGCCGTTTTCGATCGGGCCTGTGTAGCAGACCGCAAACGCGATCATCGGCTTGCCGGTCGTCGAATTGATGCCGACCGGCACCGCCAGGCCTAATGCCTGCGTTTCGTGATCGAGGTCGCCCAGCGTGCAACCCGGCTCGACGAACGCGCGGCGTGCAAACGGATCGACGCGCGCGACAGGTCGATCACCAGCCCGTCGTCGCACACGGCGCTGCCCGCGATATTGTGGCCGCCGCCGCGGATCGCGAGCGGCAAGTGCTGTGCGCGCGCGAAACCGATCGCAACGCGTACGTCCGCAACGCCCGCGCAGCGGGCGATCATCGCGGGGCGCCGGTCGATCATCGCGTTCCATACCGTTCGCGCTTCGTCGTAGCCGGCGTCGTCCGGCAGGATCAACTGTCCGCGCAGGGCAGCCTTGAAATCGTCGATTTCTGTCTTTGACAGCGTCGGCATTGCGCTCCTCCGGTAAGACGGATGACTAACGGTTCCGCCGATTCGCCTAGCGACGCAGGGCGTCTGCTGCGCTCTGCGCAATCGATGCATCGTCGGCGGGACTCGCGCCGGACACGCCAACCGCGCCTAGAACAGCACCATCGACCATCACGGGCACGCCGCCTTCCAGAATGCCGTTTAGCATCGGCACCGAAAGCCACGCGACGCGGCCACCATTGATCATGTCTTCAAACGCCTTCGATTCCCGGCGGCACAGTGCGGCCGTGCGGGCCTTTTCGATCGCAACGTATGCGGTGACGGGGGCGGCGTTGTCGGTGCGCTCGAGCGCGAGAGGGTGACCTCCATCATCGACGACCGCGATGCTCACGGCCAGTTTCCTATGAGCGGCATCGGCTCGCGCCGCCGCCATCAACGCCGTCACTTCCACAGATGTCAACACGTGCTTGGTCTGCATTTCGAACCTCGATCAGAAGGGAAAATTGTCTGCGACGAAACGGTGCGTCATGACGTCGCTCGACATGAGCGTTCGACGTCAACGCGCCTGTTTCTGAGAACGCGTTGTCTCCTTGCTTATTCCGCGAAGACGGTTTCTCCATCGATAGATGCAGCGTCCAGAAATCTGGATGTAAGTAACGCGTGGACTGGACGGCGTCGAATTGGGCTGACCATTCGCACGATCAGGCCGATTCGTAGGGATGCAGATGAAAGAAAAGGGTGTTGACGCGAAGCGTGGTGATCAGTGCGTCGTACTCAGTGCGTGGTACTCAGCGGGCGTGGCCTGCAAACACCACGCACACCGGGCTGCCGGTTTCGACGAGCGCGGCTTCCCGCAGCGGCAACAGCCTGTCGGATTCGAGCGCGCGGCTCACAATGGTGTGGCTGCGTTCGTTGGCGACGAGCAGTCGCCGCCCATCGGGTGTCAGCGTGATAAAGCGAGGAAAGTGCCCGAGCGACGGCACAAATGTCGCAGCCAGGGGCGCAATCAGTCCGTTCACGTCGAGCGGCAGGCAGGCGACCGAGTCATGCCCGCGATTGGACACATACAGCATGCGCCCCGACGGATGCATGACGATGCCCGCGACGCGGTTCGGACCGCTGTATTCGCCGGGTAAGGTCGACACATGGCCGACGCATTGGAGTGTTCCAGCGTCTTCGTCGAACGCGAGTGTCGTTACCGTCGAGTCGAGTTCATTGCCGATGTACACGAGCGGCAAAGCGGGGTGGAATGCAGCATGCCGCGGCCCCGCGCACTCGCGGCTTCTGAAACGGTTGATCTGCGTTTCGGCTGCGCTGACGCCGATGCGGATCGCGAATACCGCGTCGAGGCCCTTGTCGGGCACGATATGCCATGGCGTAGAGCGTCCCGCCGATGTAAAGCGCAGCGCGTGATGCGGATGCGGGCTGTTCTGCTCGATGCGATGCGGTCCCGGCGAACCGGGAAGTCCGAGCAGCAGACGCACCGGTTCGAGCGATCCGTCCGTGGCCACCGGCAACACGGCGATCGTGCCCGTCGCATAGTTCGCGACGACGAGTTCGCGTTCGTCGATCGACAGTTCGAGGTGCACGGGGTTGGTGCCGCCGCACGGCTGCCAGTTCAGAAACCGCAGCGTGCCGTCCGCCGGATCGACGGCGAAGCTGCTGACCTCGGCATGATCGCCGTGCACGGCATAAAGACGGTCGTGCGCGCGGTTGAGGGTGAGAAACGACGGGTTGACGAGCCCTTCGACCACTTGCAGCAGGGTCCACGCCCCGGATCGCGCGTCGACCGCGTACACGCTCAGACCCTTGCCTTTACCGTTGCGCGCCGCGGTTGTGCGGCTGCCCACGTAGGCGATCCAGCCGGAGCCGGTGCGGCCGTCATTGAGCTTGATCGCGGCGCCGCGCGCGTTGTTCCTCGTTTCGTCCAATGCCCTCTCCGCTATGTCGTACCGTCCGCCGGCGCCAGCGCCGCCGCTTCACGCGATCGGCCGGCTGCGCGATCTTGCCTGGCGATCTTGGCCAGTGAGGCGCGCCGTTGACTTTTGTGATCATAAAACGCATTGTACGACTTCTTGCCCCACGACAGGGCACATAAGACCAGGGCCGGCCACGGTCCGGATCAAGGAGAGGCAAGTGGCTTTCAGGCGCGGCTGGGTATTGCTATTTCTCTTTTCGCTTACGACGATCAACTACCTCGATCGCGTCGTTCTGTCGGTCGCGGCGAAGCCGATTGCCGCGGAGTTTCATTTGTCCCCGGTCAGCCTCGGTTACCTGTTTTCGTCGTTCGTCTGGACCTATACGGTGTTTCTGATTCCGATGGGCCAGTTCGTCGACCGCTTCGGCACGCGGCGTGTCGCCGCGTTCGGCATCGGTATCTGGTCGCTCGCCACCGTGCTGACGGGCGCGGCCGGCGCGTTCGGGCCGCTGCTCGCATCGCGGCTCGCGATGGGCGCCGGCGAAGCGAGCAGCAACCCGGTCTGCGCAAAAACCGTGCGCCAATGGATTCCGGCGCGCGAACGCGGCGTGGCCAATGCCATTTTCAATGCGGGCTCGTTCGCGGGGCCGGCGTTCTGTCTGGCCTTGATCGGCTTTCTGATCGCCGCATTCGGGTGGCGCTGGGCGTTCGTCATTTCGGGAGCGATCGGTTTCGTATGGCTCGTGCTATGGCTGGCGTTGTTCAACACGCCCGAGCGCACGCACTGGCTCTCGCAGGCCGAACGCGAAATGATCCTGCGCGAGCGCAACAACGGCGCGCCGGCGCAGGCCGAGGGCGAGCCCGATGGTTTGATGCGGCTTCTGCGGTCGCGCACGCTGTGGGGCATCGCGCTCACCGAGGGTTGCAACATCTATGCGCAGTATCTTTTTCTGACGTGGCTGCCGTCGTATCTGCAGATGACGCGTCATCTGTCGGTCACGAATAGCGGCTGGCTGAGCGGCGTGCCCTATGGCGGCGCCGTGGTGCTCGCGGTGCTGGCCGGGTTCCTTAGCGACCGCTATGTGAAGCGCGCGGGCGTGATGTCGGGACGGCGGCGTCACGCGATCGCGGTGTCGATGATGTGCGGCGCGGCGATTCTGCTGGTGCCGCTTGCAACGAGCTTCGTCGCGCTCGTTGCAGTGTTGACGGTGTCGCTCTCCGGCATCGCGGCGACCAACGCGACCAACTTCTCGCTGCTCTCCGATATGCTGCCGAACCAGCGCGATATCGCTAAGGCGATGGGGTTTGTGATCGTCGGCGGGAATGTGTTCGGGCTGCTTGCGCCGATCGTCACCGGTTATGTGATCGCGAACACAGGAGGCTTCGATTGGGCCTTCGCCATTGCCGGCGTATTGCTGCTAACCGGTATCGTGATCACGCTGACAATGACGCATCAGCCGATTGTGGCGCGGGGGAGTGTGGCGCTGCGTCCGGCGCGGAGTTGAAACGCGTTGAGCTGAAACGTGTGGAGCTGAATACACGGAGCTAAAACACGCGGCGCGGAGCACCGCGCTAAAAAGACCAGGGAAGGGCGGCGAAGCACGCCGCCCACACAACGCGTATCAATCGCGCGCCACCGGCGCAACCCCGGCTTCCGCAGCGACCTTATCGAGCACACCGAACGTATCCGCGGGCAGCAGAATGCCCTCGACAATCTGCTGCTCATGCGCGCGCGCTTCCCGCTCGCCGGGATAAAACACTTCGTCGGCGCCTTCGGCCAGCGGCACCTTTTTCAGCGTATCGATATAGCGTTCCATGCGCGCGCGAAACTCGTCGATCGGCTGAAACGCGCTGACGTTGAGCGCGATCATCAGATGCCCGGCGCAGCTGCGATTGACCGGATCGTAAGGGCCATGCACTTCGTCCATAAAGCCGCTGCCCGACAGCACGCCCGACAGCACATCGACGATCATGCCGATCGCGTAACCCTTGTGCCCAGCCATCGGCAGGATAAAGCCCTGCAGCGCCTCGGTCGGGTCGGTCGTGGGGCGGCCTTTCGAATCGATCGCCCAGCCAATCGGTATTTCTTCGTGTCGCGTTTGCGCGAGAAAAATCTTGCCGCGCGCGACGCCCGAATTTGCGACGTCCATAATCATCGGCGCGTAGCGGCCGGCCGGCACCGCCACCGACCACGGATTGGTGCCGATCATCTTTTTCAGGCCGCCCCACGGCGCCATGTTCGGGCCGCCGTTGGTCGTGACCAGCATGATGCAATCCTGCTCGGCGGCCATGCGCGTGAAGTACATGCAAGTGCCGAAGTGATTCGAGTAGCGCACCGACACCGCGCCGATGCCATGCGCCTTCGCGCGCCGGATCGCATCAAGCGCTGCATGTTTCGCGACCACCGGGCCGATGCTGTCGCCGCCGTCCATCACCGCGACCGCACCGGCGTCGATCGGGAACGACAGGTTCGTTTGCGTGCGCATCGCGCCCGAGCGCAGCCGCGCGTAGTACCAGCCGAGCCGCAGCACGCCGTGCGACTGGTGGCCCCACAGATCGGCCTGAACCATGGCGTCGGCGGCAACGAACGCGTCTTCGGCGCTCGCGCCGGCAGACTGGTAAACGGTGGTGACGAAGTCGCACAGCGTGTCGGGGTCAACGCGTTGAAATTCGCGGGTAGGGGTCGTACTCACTTCGGCAAGCTCCTTTGTGCAAACGATGCCGGCACGCCTAGCGCGTGCGGCTTGTGCGTCCAGCGCGGCCGGCGCCGGCCGCGCCCTCGGCACGAGAGGGCGTACGCGCGCCGCCGCCGCTGAAGGCCTGCGCGCCCGGGCTCTTAAGCCGCCGGGCGCCGTCGAGATGGCTGCGCATCAGTGCCGCCGCGCCGAACAGATCGGCCCGCGCGATCGCATCGAGCATCGCGAGATGTTCTTCGGCCTGGCCCTTGCGCGGCTTGCGGTTAGTGGTCTGGCTGTATTCGACGAGCCGGCGCAACTGGTTGATACGGCGCACCGAATCGTAAATAAAGCGGTTGCCCGACCATCGGGCGACCGCTTCATGAAAATGACTGTTCGCGTCGAACAGTTCCGCGGCAGTCATCGTGGACCAGCCGCCGTCGACAATGCGCTGCTGTTCGGCGCGAATTTCCTCGAGATGCTTCGGGTCATAGCGGAACGCTGGACTTAGCAGACCCGTCACCTCGATCGATTGACGGAACACGAAGCTTTCGTCATAAGCGTCGGGCGAATCGATCATGCCGAGAAAGCGCCAGCCATGACCGACGCCTTGCTCAATCCAGCCTTCGCGGGCGATGCGCGACAGCACCTTGCGCAGTGTCGTGCGCGCGACGTTATAGCGGCGCATCAGTTCGGCTTCGCCGACTTCATCGGGCAGCTTGCCGGCGAGGCGGTCGCTTGCGATGCTGAGGTAAAGCGGCTCGTCAGGCGATGACGCGAACTGCTCGGCAACGTCCGTCAACGACGACGAATCGCCGGCGAGGAAAAAGCCGCGATTCGCGTCGTGCGTGACGACGCCGAGTTCGGCGAGATATTCGAGCGCGGCTTTCACCGGCGAACGCGATGTGCCGATTTCGCGCGCGAGCTGCGTCTCCGCGAGGTGATAGCCGACGGGCCGGACGTCGCGACGAACCAGCGCGACGATGTCGCGCGCGATTCGGACTTGCAGGGAGGTAAGGGAAGCGGTGTTCATTCCGGACGTGTTTCGCACGCGGGCGATCCGCGCCGTGGCGTAAGCGCGCGAATCCGTTAAGTGATTTTTGTGATCATAAAATACTATCAGTGCCGGAGCAAGCAAAGCCCGACGGCGCGTGGCGCCTATTTCGATTCGCACGCAAACATGCAGTGGATAAACGCCTGCGCGCGTTTCTCGCCGTAAAGGAAGGCCCCGTCGTGGGAAATAAAATCGACACGCTCCGGAAAACTTGCCACGGGCGCGAGTCCATCGTCTGTTGAATAGATCGACCACGACACGGCGTAGCGGCGCTGCATGCCCCTAAACGCAATGACATGGCTTGGCGTGACACGCACTTCAATCGCATATCCGCGGTACGGCTTGCACGACTGATGCATGGCCCCCTCCGTCAGAAGCGCACCTGAGACGGATTGCCTCGTGCATGTGGCGTGCCTGCCATGCCGGATACATCGCACCACGAATTCACCAGTGCGCGGCCAATGCCTTGACCCCTCGCAGATTGCCGTGGCGGCGCCACTGCAGACTATCGAGATTCGTCAGATGAAGCCGGGGCAAGCGCTCGAGCAGCACTTTCATTGCAGTTTCGAGCTGGAGCAGCGCAAGCCGATAGCCGAGGCAGTGGTGAATGCCCGCGCCGAACGAGATGAGCCGCGCGTCGTCGCGGCTAATGTCGAGCCGGTCCGGATCGCTGAATTTCGCGGGGTCGCGGTTGGCGGAGCCGAGCATGGTCATGATGATGGTGCCGCGCGGAATCGTCGTGCCGCCGATCTCGACGTCTTCAAGCGCGGTGCGGACCGTGGACTGGACCGAGGTGTCGTAGCGCGCGCATTCGAACACGGCCTGAGCGGTGCGATCGGGATGCTGCCTCAGTGCATGCAGTTGTTCCGGATGACGATGCAGCGCGACCAGCGAATTTCCGAGCATATTCGACGTCGTTTCATGGCCCGCATTGAACAGCAGGATCACGTTCGCGATGATGTCTTCTTCGGTCATCTTTACGCCACTGTCCTCGATGCGCAGCAACAGCGAGATCAGATCGTCGCCCGGCTTGCTGCGGCGCGCTTCGATGACGTCGGCGAAATACCGTTCGAGTGTCGCGCAGGCCTCGTTCGGGCCCGCGAGTTCATCGAGCGGAATCGGTACCGCGTCGAGCACGCGCACCATCTCGCTGGTGGCATTCGCGAGCGCCCCGGCATCTTCGACAGGGACGTCCAGCATGCGGCAGATAATCCGGATGGGCAGCGGCGACGCATAGCTTGCCATCAGGTCCGCGCCGTCGGTTTTCGCTATCGCATCGATCAGTTCGTTCGCCGTCGCGCGTGCGATTTCGCGAATCGACTCGATTTGGCGCGCGTTGAACGCCTTCATCATCAGGCTGCGCAAAGACGTATGGGCGGGGGGATTGATCGAGAACATCGTGCGGCTTACGTTCTGGAACACGGGCTGTTCCGCGGCGGCTTCGCCATACCGTGCGCGCACACTCTCCAGATACGCTTTGCCGATGCGGCGGTCGTGAAGCAATGCGTCGACGATGTCGTAGTGCCCGGTCATCATCATGTTCGGCGCGATCGACACGATGGGACCCTCCGCTCGCAGGCTGGCATAAACGGGATACGGGTTGTCGAAAAATGACGCGGTTTTAAAGTCGGCGAATTCCATGGTCGCGGCGTTCCAGGCGGTCAGTGTGCATGCGCACGGTACTAATCTGAACACGCGGCGTCGCTGTCATATTCCTTAAGGGCCTGGCGTTTGATTCCCCGGGGCAAATCGACCGCCTTCAGAACACGTGTCGCAAGCCGACGACCAGCAACAGTTGGCGATTGTCCGCGGAGGGCGGGACATTGAAGATCGATGCGTTGAATACATCGTCTGCGCCGCCGCCGGTGACGACCTGATAGAGGCCTTCCAGATAGACATCGGTCCGCTTGCTGAACGAATAGTCCGCCTGCGCGATCGACTCGTGCCACTTCGGATGAAGATCGGCGCTTGCGGAATCGAAATGCCCGTCGGTGAATGTGTACGATGCGGCGAGACTCAATGCGCGAGTCACGAAGTAGCGGCCGTTGATCTCGAAGTTGTCGAAGCGCAGACTGCTGCCGGCCAGCGGCACGAGATTGCCGCCCTCAAATACGCTGGTCGGATCGTCGGTCGCCGAATGGGTCCATACGAAACCGACGGACGAGGCGCCGAAACTATACTTGCCGCCGAGGCCCCAGATCTGTTCGCGCGCGCCGGTGATCACCGCGTCGCTGTCGCCGTTGGTGAGGGCGCCCGATGGGTTGAGGTCATTTGCGCTTGCTTTTTCCTTAGCGTGCAGGCCCGGCGACTTGTGTTTGCGGCAACAACTTGCGCTGCAGCAGCAGCGCTAAAGTGCCGACGATGATGGCGCCGAGCGCAAGGTTGGTGAAGACGAAGAGAGCCGGCGTCAGTTCGGTAATCGCGCCTTTCGCGCCGCGCAGTGTCATCTGAATACCGCCGCCTGAAAGCGCGGTCAGACCGAAGGTAAATGCCCAGTAAGACGGTGCGAACGGTTGTTTGAAGATCCACGGCAGCAGCCGGATCAGCAGGAGCAACTGAAAGATTCCATAGCCCCAGGTGGCTTGCAGCAGCATTTCAGGGGCGCCTTGCGTGTTGGCAAGCCAGGCGGTCACTGCCACGACGGGCGGTGCGAGCTGAATGCCGAGTGTCGGGCGCAGCGGCGGCTGCAACGGTGCGGCGTGCAGCAAGCGGTTCACGATGATCGATTCCATCGCCAGCCACATAAAGAGGCCTGCGCCGAAGAACAGCAGGCCCCACGAGGCGTAACCGAGTGCGCCTGCGGTTATCGCAACGATAAAGTTGCCGGCGACGGAAGGCAGATAGGCAACCGGCGTGATGGTGACGATCTCGCGGTCGCCTTGCAGCATTGCGCCGACGCGCCATACGCTAAACGCAACGTGCCCCGCGCCGCCCAGCAATAAGGCGAGATTGGCGAGGTCGTGGTTATAAGGGGCGAGAACCAGGCCCATCAGCGCCGTGGTCGCGGGGATGAGGCCGATAAAGCAGCACTGCACCGGATGCTGCGATTCCGCGAGCGCGGCTTGGCGTTGCCCGACCCACTTGAGGATGTAGCAAATCACGAGCAGCGCCCAGATTGCGAATGCGGCGGCCATGATGATCTCGCCGATGACAGGCGGCATGCCCCACAAACGCACCGCACCGCGCCAGTTATTGCCGAGGCCGACAAGACCCAGCACGATACCGAAAAAGGAAGCCGGAATGGACATACGGAGTTCGAAAGAATCGTTTGAGGGCGAATATCGGGCCACCGCGTGAATATCGTGTGAAACTGCGAATATCCGGCGAACGATGTGTTTGACAGTCACCCTTTGGGGGGAATGCAATGGTTAGCCGCATTGCGCGGTTAGGCAAGGCTGATTGACGGGAAGCTGCGTGCAGGAATCTGGACGATCGCACCATCGCTCGAAAAATCTCCGCGCGATTCGCTTCGGATGGCTTGCTTTACAGGCTTGCTTTGTAAATCCCCGTCATAATCCCATCTTCCATCCAGACGGGACACGACTCATGTCAAGTCCGCAAGTTTGCGCCGGAGCCATGCTGCAATGCTCATTCGGCGCCGCGCCAGCAACGCTGAACGTGTTGCCGACCAACCGCACGCTAGTGGGCGGCGTACCGGCCGCGACAGTTGCCGATTCGATTCCGATCGTCAACATCACGCCATTCGGGATGTGCCAGAGCGCAGCCAATCCCACGGTGATTGCCGCTACCGCAGCGGCGCTCGGCGTGTTCACGCCGATGCCGTGCGTGCCCGCTACCACCACACCGTGGGTTCCCGGCGGCTCGCCGACATTGCTGATCGGATCGATGCCCGCACTCAACGCGCAAGGCATGCTGATGTGCATGTGGGGCGGGGTGATCAAAGTTGCGCAGCCGGGGCAAACCAGCACGCTAGCGCCGTAAGGCGACGTCGGATCAACCCGATGTCGCGGCCGGCGGTCCAAATACGCCGCGCCACCATTGTTTCCAGCGCGGCATCGGCTTGCCTTGCGCATCGAGCGGCCGGCCGTCGCTCGCATAGCGCTCCGCGGGCGCGACGGGCTTGCCCGCATTGAACACCTGCCGTTCCGCGAGGTTACGATTCGGATGAAACCGCTGCAGCAGGCCTTGCAGCTTGCCTTGCCGATACACCGCGTGCTCAAGCAAGGTGCCGTCCGGCAGCCACGTTTTGCATTCGCCGTGCAGCAGTCCCTGCGCATAGTGCGCTTCGCGTTGCACGGCGCCATCCTGCAGGTAATAAATCGCTTTACCGTCGAGCTTGCCGTTCGCGTAATGAAGTTGCGCGGCACGCGAGCCGTCCGGACGCATCATCGTAGTGGGCCCATGCAGCACGCCTTGCGAGTAGTTCATCACCGCGATGACGACGCCGTCAGCCGACACGCGTGCGGTGCCGTGCAGTTCGCCGTCGAGCGTCGTGCCATCGATACGGGCGTCGCCGCGCTCGATCGACACGTTCTGCATACGTGATTGCGCCTGTGTCATGGCCGCCGCATCAGTTGATCTTCACGATGCCACCCTTGACGATCAGCATGCCGCCGCCGTCCACGGTCTGCTGGGCAGCGCCCTTGTTCGTCACGCTTTGGCCCTCGTTGGAAAGCGTGCCGTCCGACTTGTTCGTCAGCGACGTGCCGGCCTGATTGGTCAGCGACAGCGCCGCCTGGTTCGTGATCGAGCCGTCGCTTTTCGCGCTCAGGTTGCCGGTGCTTTGCATCGAGAGTGTCCCGCTGACCTTGATGGTCAGATTGCCGTTCACGGTGAGCGTCATGTTGCCCGTGATGGTCTGATCGAGATTGCCGCCCACCGTGCGCGTTTCGTTGCCGCCCGCTTTGACCGTGCGCGCGCCCGTGATATCGACGGTCTCGTCGCCTGTCTTGACTGTCGCGCTGCGATTGCCTTGCTCGACGACCAACGTATCGTCGCCTTCTTTCACCGTATGCGTGCGCGCGTGCTTGATCGTGCTCGTCTCATCGTGGCCGATGGTCCATGTTGCGTCGTTGAGCACGTTCGCGTTCAGGTCCTTCTGCGCCTGCAGAAACACTTCTTCGCTATCCTGTTTGTCTTCGAAGCGCAGTTCGTTGAAGCCGGCGCCGCCTTTCGACGTACTGGTCTTGATGCCTGATTGCGTCTGATTGTCCGGCAGCGTATACGGCGGCAGATTCGCACCGTTGTACACGCTGCCCGTTATAAGCGGCCGGTCCGGATCCGCGTCGACGAAGGTCACGACCACTTCGTCACCGATGCGCGGCATGAACTGCATGCCGAAGCGCTTGCTTGCCCACGGTTGCGCCACGCGAATCCAGCACGAACTCTGCTCGTCGTTTTTGCCGTCGCGGTCCCAATGAAATTGCACTTTCACGCGCCCGTATTGATCGGTCCACAGTTCTTCGCCCGACTTGCCGACCACGGTCGCGGTCTGTGTCGGCATCGGCGGGCGTGGCGTGACGCGCGGCGGCCGCCAGTTCGTGTCCGCCGGAAATGCCTCGAAGCGATTGCGATACTGGCCGTGGTCCGCGTCGTGAATCACGCTCGATACGATCCATTCGACGTTCGCGTCGGCCGACTCGTGTCCGGCCAGCGTAAATCGCCCGCCCGGCACGAGCGCGCGGCAATCGCTTTCGCCGGTCAGGCGCCGCTTCGCGCCGCGCCGCGCATCAATGCCGCGCTTGGTGACGGCCGAGCCTACGGAACTGGTCTGGTAGCGGCCCGGATATTCGTACATCGACGGTGCGCTGCTGTCTGCCTGGGCCTGCGAATACAGTTGCGAGGCGGGTGTCAGGTACGCGTAGTCGGAACTCGCGAACGCGCCGGTCACGCTTTCTTCAACGATCTCGCAGTACAGCACCTGCGCCGTTTCGCGCCCGCCGCTCTGGGCTGGCGAGCACGACAGCGTGGCTGCGCCCGCGAGCGTCGTGAAAGCGTCATTGTTGTCGGCGATCGTCAGCGTGTGCTTGCCGTCGCTGTGCGCAAAAAAATAGAACCAGCCTTCCTCTTCGCACAGCCAGCTGACGAACGCGAAATCGGTTTGCGCGTACTGCACGCAGTATTCGCGCGCTTCGTAGCTGCCGGTCAGGTTGAATGAGTAGTCCGTGAGGTTGTTTCCGTCGAACACCGCTTCGATAATCTGCCGGGTGGTTTTGCCCTGAAAAATCCGGTTGTTCGAGGCGAGCGTCAGCAGCCACAGCCAGGGGCGCAGTTCGAACGCGTAGTGGCTGCCGTCGACGGTCGACGGCAACTGCGCCGCGCGTGTGCACAGCGCGTCGAGCAGGCGCGGTGTCGTGTCCCACTCGAGCGAGAGCGTCGCATGCTGGCCGGTAAAGCCCGATAGCGACAGAGGCGGCGCCGCGCCGATTGCGCGCAGGTTCAGTTCGCCGAGCGCGCTCAGCGCTTCGCGGCCGCTGAAGCTGGCCGGAAACAGCGCGTCGAATGGCGCGCCGGCGATGGCGATGCGGGTCGTGTCGTCAGTGGGAGTAGGGCGGGACATGAAAGCGAGCGAATCGGCAAGCAAGGTTTAAAGGCGTGACGCTACCCGTCGGACGCGAGGCATCGGTCGAGACTTCATTCGAGCGCCCACTCCGCGAGCGTGCCGACCAGTTCGTTCATCAAAACGTTGTCGATTTCGCGCGCGCCGGCGGAACGGCAGCGCGCGAGGACCGCGTCGATGATGCCTGCGTCGAAGGCGAACTGCTTTCCGGTCGCTTCGCGATACCGCGTTCTAAGCTGTTCGAGCTTCTGTTCGATAATCGCGCGCAGCATCGCGTCGTCGAGCATCCGGTAAGGCACGGTCGTCATGCGGGCCAGAAACGCGGGGCGGAAAGCGTCGAGCAGCACATCGCGCAGGCCTTTCGCGAAGGCGTCGGTCGCGAGGTCGGCAGCACGCGTATTGAGCAGCAGTTCGGAGCCGACATTGCTGGTCGCGAGAATCACGGTATTGCGAAAATCGACGGTAAGGCCCGTGCCGTCTTCCATCATGCCTTTGTCGAACACGTTGTAGAACGCCTCGAGCACATCGGGGTGCGCTTTTTCGATTTCGTCGAGCAGTACGACGCTATACGGGCGCCGGCGCACGGCCTCGGTCAGCATGCCGCCCGCGCCGTAACCGACGTAGCCCGGTGGCGCGCCTTTGAGTTGCGAGACCGTGTGCGCCTCCTGATACTCCGAGAGGTTGATCGCAATCAGATTGCGCTCGCCGCCATAGAGTGCATCGGCCAAGGCATACGCGGTTTCTGTCTTGCCGACGCCGGTCGGCCCAACCAGCAGAAAGACGCCGACCGGCTTCTGCGGATCGGTCAGTCCCGCGCGATACGCCTGAATCCGCTTGACGATGCGTTCCAGCGCCGCGTCCTGCCCAACGATGCGCTGCGCGAGGCGCGTCTTGAGCGTACGCACCGCATGCGCTTCGTCGGCCAGCATCTTGCCCACCGGGATGCCGGTCCAGCTCGCGATCACGGCGGCGACCGCTTTCGAGTCGACGCAGACGGGCACCATCTGGTCGTCGTCGCGGATCGCCTCGAGGCCGCTTTCGAGGCGCGCGAGTTCGGCGGCCAGATCTTCGAGTTGTTCACCCCGCTGTTCACCTTGCTGTTCGCCCCGCTGTTCGCCCTGCATACCCGGTTCGGCGTCCGGCGTGCCTTGCAGTTCGCCATCGAGCGCGGCGAGTTTTGCACGGGTCGCGAGAATCTCGCGCACGGTCGCCGCTTCCTCGCGCCAGCGTGCGTCGAGTTCGCGCACGAGGGTGGCGTTGCGCTGATGGTCGGCCGAGAGCGCGGCGACGCGCGCCGAGTGATTGGCGCCCAACACCATTTCCTGTTTGAGACGCTCCAGTTCCTCGCCCAACGCGCGTTCGCGATGCCGCGCGCTTTCGAGTTGCGGCGGCGTGTCATGCTGCGCGAGCGCGACGCGTGCGCAGGCCGTGTCGAGCACGGCAATTGCCTTGTCCGGCAACTGCCGCCCCGAAATATAGCGGTGCGACAGCTTGACCGCGTCGACGATCGCCGCTTCGAGCACGGCGACGCCATGATGCTGTTCGAGATTGGCCGCGACACCGCGCAACATTGCGACGGCCGTCGGCTCGTCGGGTTCTTCGACCTGCACAAGCTGAAAGCGCCGCGCGAGCGCCGGATCCTTTTCGAAGTACTTCTTGTATTCGAGCCATGTGGTCGCGGCGATCGTACGCAGTTCGCCGCGCGCGAGCGCGGGCTTCAACAGATTGGCGACATCGCTGCCGCCTTCGGCGCCGCCCGCGCCGATCATCGTATGGGCTTCGTCGATAAACAGAATGACAGGCTGCGGCGAGCGTTTCACCTCATCGATCACGCTTTTGAGACGCTGCTCGAATTCGCCTTTTACGCCGGCGCCTGCCTGCAATAGCGCGAGGTCGAGCACCCGCAGCGCGACATTGGCGAGCGGCGGCGGCACATCGCCGGCCGCGATGCGTAGCGCGAGCCCTTCGACGATCGCGGTTTTGCCGACACCCGGCGCGCCGACAAGGATCGGATTGTTTTGCCGGCGCCGTAGCAGGATATCGACGGTCTGACGGATTTCGGCATTACGGCCGACGATCGGGTCGATCCGTCCCGCGCGCGCATCGGCGCTGAGGTCCTGGGTGTACTGATCGAGGACGGACGGCGCGCCGGAGGCGCCGTCGCGCGCATTGGCTGCCGACGGCGTGTGCGCGGCGAACGTGCCGTTTCGCTCCGACGAAGCGGCCAGCCATTCGGTGAAATTGGTTTGCAGCGCCGCGCTCGAGATCCGCAGGATCGACGGCGCGCTTGCCGAAAGCTGCGCGCACAGCGTGCCGTTGTCGAGCAGCGCGAGCAGCAGGGCGCCGGAGCGGACCTGCGGCTGCTGCATCACGACGGTCGATTGCACGAGCGCGTCCTGCAGCAGCATCACGAGATTCGCCGAAAACGACGGCGTGCGCGTATTGCCGCGTTTGAATTTCTCGAGCGCCGCGCGCATTTCGGCGATCAGCGTGTCGCGCTCGAGCCCGTAATGCGGCAGCACGCAGGCGAAATCGCCGCCTTCGATGTCGAGCAGTTCGAGCAGCAGGTGTTCGACCTCGACGTCGAAGTGCGTCTGGCGCAGACACGCCTGGGCGGCGCGTTCGAGGGCATGGCGCGCCGGACGTTCGAGCTTGCCGACCAGCGTTTTCAGATCGATCGTCATCGGTCCGCTCCATTGCCGAACGCGAAGGTCATGCGCGTGGTGCGCGCGGGCGGCGTGCGGTCCGTACCGGACCATGCGGTCCATCCAAGCCGCGGCGGCCGGGCCGCCGATAGACGGGCCGCAGGCTGCTCGCCGCGCGACAGATGCAGTTCGATATGCTGATAAAGATCGGTGCCGAAATAGGCGGATGCGAGCGCGCGCAATTCGCCATGCCGCTTTCCCCCGGGCAGAAACGCTTCATATTCGTCGAGCGTCAGGGGGCCGATGCGGATCGTCATGCCGCGGTGCTCGTCCCAAATGCGCCGGCCGGCGACCGCGCCGGCGCCAAGCCAGTGATTGCGGCCGTTCGTGCCGATGCGCGTGCGGCTTGCTTCGGGAAGCGTGCGCCAGCCACCGGCGAATGGCGCGGTGCGGATCTGCACGCCGAAGTGATGGCACGCGAGCACATCGAAGCCCGCAAGCGAACGGCGCCGGTTGGCGAACAGGCCCGCGCGCGACAGCACCGCGCGTGCATCGATGCCCGGCTCCGCCACGGCATGATTGCGCGCGCGCAATTGCAGACCGGCGATGCCACGCAGAATCACTTCCGCGGGACTATGCGCGGGTTCGAGGAACGGATCGGCCACGCGGTACTTGCGCTGCGCGCGATAAAACAACGCGAGCAGCCGATGCTGGAACAGGTCGAGAAAGGCGGCTGCCGACGTGTCCTTGTTACGCAAACGGTCCTGCAGCCATTCCTGGTACGCATTAGGCAGCGGACCTTCCGGGCCGCCCAGCGCGAAGCTATTCACCTGAAGCTGCGGCTGCGGGTGTAGCTGCGGCTGCGAAGCCGCGTAAGCTTCGTTGCCGTCCTGTTCGAGCGCATGGGAACGCGGCTGCGTGGCGCGCAACGGGCCCAGCGCGCTGGCCGCGAATACCGGCGCGAGCGCGCCGCTCAGCGCGAGCGCTTCCGCGCGCGGATCGAGGCCGGTGCCGAGCGGCGCCGCGTCGCGCCGCAACACTTCGAACAGGCGCACGGCCTGCGCGAATTCGAACGCATGCGGCTCGTCGAAAAGGCGTTCTGCTACAGAACGAGCGGACTGCCCTGTTTCGGCCGCCATGTATGAATCTCCCTGCCATCGCGCACGAGCGCGGTGTGGACGAAACGGTTGACGCTCGCGTACAGCGAAAAGAAATGCGCTAGCACGCCGGAGAACAGCACGGTGCTCGTGCCGACGAAATGCGTGGGGTCGAGTTCGATGCGCACCTTGAGGCCGTTTCGCCAGCCGCGCCACAGGTCCTCGCCGACGTGGGCGACGATCGCTTCGCTACCCACGGACGCGACGCCGGCGATCTGCCGTTGGGCGGCGGAGCTCGCGGCGAGGTTGTGCAACTCGAGCATTTCGCGCAGCGTCTGCAATGCTTGCGGGCCGCTGACGAGCGATGCATGGTTCAGCACGAATTGCGACGCGAGCCGCCAGCGCGAACTGCCATCGAGTGCCGCGGCAACTTGCGGCGTCGGTCGGTGCGCGATGCGCACGCTTGCGACCGGCCCCGGCGCTTCGAACGACAGGGCCGCGCCCGGCTCGAGTGCGTGCGCGAGATGACGGTTGGTGCACAGCAGTTCCGCGGTCAGCGTGCGCGCGCTGGGAACGGTGGGATCGAAACGCGTGTCGACGAAGGTCAGCATGACGTCGCTGCCCGGCCGCGACGGATGCATGCCGGTCACGCGGCGCGCGTGCCAATACAGCGTCGAACCGCTTCCGTGACCGACGCCGTAGTAGGGCGGCACTTCGACGACGTCCCGGCCGCTTACCGCGCGCACCTTGCGCACCGCGTAGATTTCGCTGCTCGCTTCGCGGTGCGCGTCCGGGCTCAGGCGCATTTCGCGCAGCGTGGCATCGGGTCGCAACGGTTCCGACGTGCGAGCGAACAGATTGATCGCGGGCGCGCAGCCGAGCGCGAAATCGTGCGTATGAAGCGTGAGCTTCCCGCCCGGCGCCGCCCGGAAGCCGATCAGCAGGTCGACGCGATCGCCGGCGCCTTGCGGCGGCACGAACGGCAGATCGAAGAACGCGAATTTCTCGGGGAACGCCAGATATTCGACGAGCAGACGGCAGGCGGGATGCACGCCGTCTTCGAGCGGCAGCAGCGCTTGTTCGTCGCTAAAGCCGAGCGGTTCGGGGCAGCCGGGCTGCACGCGCATTGCTTCGCCGGGCGTCTGCCAGTACACCGCCGTCGCGTGCGCGCACAACAGATCGTAGAGCGCGGCGGCCGTCGTCGGGGAGCCCGCGAGGCGCACGCGCAACCGCTTGATCGGCAGCGCGTCGAAGCGGTACTGGCCGGTCGTGCAAACGGTAAGCCGCAAGGCGGCCTGCAGCGACGCGTCGCCGGCCAGCGCCTGCGCTTCTTCCGCGTTGAGCAACTGGGCGTCGCGCAATTCGACCGGCCACAGCGTAACGTCGGCGCAGGTGCGCCAGCGCAGCGTCGTGCCGTCCGCCGTTACATGCGTGAGCGGCGTATCGCGTGGCACGGTGTACCCCTCGGCCACGCTGCCCTGGGTCGGGTCCGCGTTGAACTGCACGATCGTCATTGAAGGCAGCGGCCGCGACGCGTACGGATAGAACTGCTCGAGCAGACCGTCCGTCAGTTCCGAATACTCGTCGTCGAGCGTGCGCTGGATACGTGCCGTCAACACCGCGAAACTTTCGAGCAGGCGCTCGACGTGCGGATCGGCGCTTTCCGCGGGGCCGAGCTGCAAGCGGCGCGCGATCTTCGGATAGCGTTGCGCGAAGCTTTCGCTCGCGCGCCTCAGATAGGTCAGCTCGCGCTGATAGTAATCGAGCAGCAGATCGTCAAGCGAGTCGTTCATCGACGATTCCGACCGGCTGTCCGTCCAGCAACGGCGCGATATAGGCAACCGGCGCCATGCCGTTGCCGTGGGCGAGCTTGCCCGTGATACGCATCTGCAAACGCCAGGCTGCCTGCGGGTCCGCTTCGATCTGCACATGCGGCCCGAGCAGGCGCGGCTCGAATGCGCGCACCGCTTCGACCACGCTGCGCGCGAGCACGGCACGGTCCGCGCTGCGCGCGGCCGAATACGCGGTCCAGTCCGGCAGCCCGTACGACAGCACATCGAGCGGCCGGCCATCGTGCGCGGCGCCGCGCCGCGTGTTCAGCAGGCGCATCAGTTCCGCGCGCACCGACGCACGCAATTCATCGACGGTCAGCGTGCGGCGCACCTGCGGTTCGTGCGCGACAAACGGCGCGTCGTCCTCGAGCCGCTCGAAGAGCGGCACCGGGGCGACGGCAAGCGTGGCGTTGGGCATCGGCTTGCGCTTTGCGGTCGGCGTGCGTTACTTGGCCAGCTTGTTCGCGGCCATATCCCACGTCGAGGCGGCTGTGCCTTCCTTCGAGCCGTCGTCTTTCTGCGTGGTCATTTCCCACTTGATCTTCGTGAAGTTGAGCGACAGCGTTTCGACCGGCTTGCCGCCCGCGCCGCCCGATACGCTGACGTTGCTCAGCACGACGTTATTCAGCGTGTAGGTGATGAACGGCATGATCTTGCCGTCGCTTTCCGCCGCATTGCGGCCCACGACGATGATGGCGCTCGGGATCGCCTTGCCGCCGCAGCAGTACTCGTTAATCGTCGGCGTGGCGACGTCGATGTACTTCGTCACGGTGAACTCGCCGACATGCGGCTTGCCCGACGTGCGCTCCGAGTTGCTGACGTCGTTGGTCACCTGCATGGCGACGTTGTGGCTATACGACATCAACTCGATCTTGTCGGTATAGCCCTCGAGCGTGCACTCGCCCTTGATCTCGGTGCCGAGGTCGAGAATGATCGAATCCATGAATGCGCTCCTGAAGCGTGTGAACGCGGCGCGTGCCGTCGGGCGACGCCGCGCGATCGTAACGGATGGTGGCGAAGCCGGCGCGCGGCCGGCTTCGGACTCAGGCGGCGGCCGGCGGCGGCAGCGTCGCGACGAGACGGATCGAGGCGGTCAGCTCCTCGAGCTGGAAGTGCGGCCGCAGGAACACCGTGGCGCGGTAGGCGCCCGGCTTGCCGGCGACTTCGGTCACGTCGACGCGCGCTTCGCGCAACGGGTACTGCGCCTTGATTTCCTGCGGCGCGTTGTCGTTGACGAGCACGTAGTCGGCAATCCACGTGTTCAGGTACGCGCGCACGTTGTCGCGCGTCATGAAGCTGCCGACCTTGTCGCGCATGATCACCTTGATGTAGTGCGCAAAGCGCGATGCGGCGAGCACGTACGGCAGCATCGCGGAGATGCGCGCGTTGGCGGTCGCTTCGCTCGTGTTGTAGGCCACCGGCTGGTTCGCGGTCTGGCCGCCGAAGAACACCGCGAGCCCGTCGTTCTTCTTGTGGCACAGCGCAATGAAGCCGAGCGCATCGAGCTCTTTCTCGCGGCGATCCGTGATCGACACTTCGGTCGGACACTTCATCGCCTTGTCGCCGGCGGCCGTCTGGAAGATATGGTCGGGCAGCTGTTCGACCGCACCGCCGCCTTCCACGCCTCGAATCGCCGCGCACCAGCTGTACTTCGCAAACGCATTCGTGATGCGCTGGCCGAGCGCATAGGCCGCGTTGCCCCACAAGTATTTCGAATGATCGGTGCCGTCGACGTTTTCGACGAAGTTCATGCCTTCCACCGGATTGCTGTCCGGATGGTAAGGCCGGCGCATCAGCACGTGCGGTAGCACCAGCGCGACATAGCGCGAGTCTTCGCTCTTGCGGAATGCGCGCCAGCGGTGCATATCGATCGTCTCGAACACTTTCGACAGATCGCGCGGCACACCGAGCTCGGTGAAACTGCCCATATCGAACAGCTGCGGATGAGCGGCGGAAATAAACGGCGCATGCGCGGCCGCGGCGACCTGCGCGAGCTTTTCGAGCAGGCCGAGGTCCGGGTTCTGGCGCGTGAAGTAGTAATCGCCGATCAGCACGCCGAACGGATGGCCGCCGAACGTACCGTATTCCTCTTCATAGATCTTCTTGAACAGCGCGCTGGTATCGACGTCGATGGCCTTTTCGAGGTCGTTCGCGAGATCTTTCTTCGATGCGTCGAGCAGGCGCAGCTTGAGGCGCGTGCCGGTTTCGCTGTTCTTCACGAGGTAATGCAGGCCTCGCCACGACGCTTCGAGCGACTGCATGTCCGGGTGATGCAGCACCGCGTTCATCTGTTCGCTGATCAGCTCGTCGATCTTCTTGATGTGATCGTTGATCATCGCGACCGTGTCGCGGCTCACCGTCATATTCTTGTCGAGCACCTGCAACGCGAATTCGGCGAGCAGTTCGCGGGCATGCTGCTGCTGCTCCGCGTCATGGGCCATCCGGCCATCCTGCACGATCCGGTCGAGCAGGCTAAGCGTTTCGGTTTGCGCGGGCGCAGCCGCGGCTTGGATATCCGACATGGACTTCTCCTCGGGATGCTGGGCTTAAGCAGGGCTCAGGTCGCGGCAGGCGCGTCGCCGGCGGGCGCATCGCCGCCACCGGCTTCCGGCGCCGGCAGTTGCGCGACCGGTGTGTCCTGCGGATGGGCGGCCTTGATTTCCGTCAGCCCCTGGGTGTTGTGCACCACTTCCTGCAGCAGTGAGTCGAGCTCGTCGTTGCCGTCGAGCTTGGTCAACAGATCGCGCAGTCGCAGGCGCGCGTCGTAGAGCTGCTTTAGCGGCGCGATCTGCTGCACGATCTTCACCGGATCGAAGTCGTCGATATGCGTGAACTTGAGCGCGAGATTGATCTTGCTGCCGTCGCCCGCGAGCGTGTTGTCGACCTGCAGCGTCGCGCGCGGGCCGATCGATTTCATCACGTCGTTGAAGTTGTCGCGGTCGATGTCGACGAAGCGGCGCTCCGTCATTTTCGGCAGCGGTTGTTCGGGGTTGCCCGACAGGTCGGCAAGGATGCCGACTACGAGCGGCAATTCCTTTTTCTCGATCGCATTGCCGGTTTCGACGTCGTACGTGATCTGTACACGGGGCGGGCGGTTCCTTTCGAACCAGTGTTGAGTACTGTCGGCCATGGTCACCTCAGCGGGAGTCTTATCTTATTGCCTTTAAAGTACGCGATAAATGCACGTGACAAGCCTATGCAGCAAACGCATGCGACAAGCCCGCGCGACAAACGCACTTTTACCTTTTTTGCACTATTTTCTTTTTGGTGCGGCATACCGGCTTTGCGCGGCCGACTGGCTCGGCATCCACGCGGGAGACAACCATGCAGCCGCCCGATTTATTGCAATTGCATATACGAAAGGTACAGCAGGACTACGCCGGTTGGCCCGTCTGGAGGTACGAAGCGGGTAGGGACGACTGCGTTACCCGGTACCTCGAAGTTTGCCCCGGAAGCGCTGCCCTTATAGGAATTTGAAAAGGAACTTGAAAAATTCCGCTGGCAGCATAATTATCTGACGCAAAAGACTCTACGATAGTCCACGACGAAATTCAAACAAAATTTATGTGACGCATAGCGCCTTTTCTATTGGACTGCTTTGCGTCGGCTTTCGGTGCCGGGTGCAATACGGATTGCATGTTTTTTTACGCGCGGCTTGCAACAACGGCTGATTGCATCGCGCATGGCGGTACTTGTAGACTACGCCCGGCGCAAGGGCCGCGCGTCGGCTCGCAAGAAGATTAGAACCAGAAACGAATGGCGGGGATGCCGGCTCGAGCGCCGGCGTACGTCGCACCGTATGAGGGGGTAGCCAAGTGACTAGCTCGTTGCGACTCGCCGTCCTGCGGCGTGCCGGCGCATTGGCTCGCCGGCGTCCGGTCGCGCTCTGCGCGGCACTGTGTCTCGCGGGCTGTTCCGGATCGATGCCCCGCGTCAACGTCGACACCCTGTCGATCAGCGTCGCGACCCAGGCGAATCTCGATACACCGATTCCGCTCGATGCCGTACTGGTACGCAATCCTCAATTGCTCGACATGCTGCTTGGCTTGCCGTCCGCCAAGTGGTTTGCGCAACGCGACCAGCTTCGACGCGATTACCCGAAGGATCTGAACGTGATTTCTTACGAAGTGGTGCCGGGCCAGCAGATCATCGACGCGAAGTTCGGCTTCGATGGCCAGCGCGCGGCGGGGGTCCTGGTATTCGCCGGCTACCAGACACCGGGCGCGCATCGCGTGCGGCTCGACGGCGGCCCGCAGAAGGCGCTGCTGCAACTGGGCGACCAGGATCTGCAACTGCTGTCGCGCCAGAGCGAGCGATGAGTCGCGCCACGTGCGGCGCTAACGAGGGCGGGCCGCTGCCCTACGACACCGGCTGGCAGCCGGAGTGACTGACATGCGAAACCTGTTTCCCGATCCGATCTGCTGGTTCGACGGCATGCCGTTGCTGCCGCAACATTTTCAGACCCAGGCGCTGCATGCGGCCGGTCACGCGGCGCTGCTCGCGGGTGCTGCGCGGCCGCATTTCTGGGGCGTGCTGGCGCTCGAACACGAGCCGGCCGGGCTTGCCGAAGGGCTCGTGCGCATTACGGCGCTCGATGCGGTGCTGGCGGACGGCCTGCCGATTCGCCATAGCGCCGACGATCCGGTGTTGCAGGTCGATGTGCGCGCGGCATTCACCGCGCCGGATCAGACGGTTACGGTGTATCTGGCCGTGCCGCCGCTTTATCGCGGCGGCCAGATCGACCGGCGCGGCGCGCGCTACCGGCAGCATGAGAGCGCCGACGTGCCGGACCTGAACGCGGGCGCCGACCCGGCGAACGTCGTGACGTGGCGGCCTCGTCTGCATCTGATGACCGATCTCGGCAATCACGAATACGATCGCTTGCCGCTGATGCGGCTGCGCCAGCAAGGGGGCGGCGTGGCGCTGACCGAATACGCGCCGCCGTGTCCGATCGTCAAGCCGGATACGCCGCTCGGCCAGCGCGTGATGCGCATGGTGCTGCGGGCGCGCGAGAAGTGCGTGTTTCTTGCCGGGCGGCTCGACGCCGCGCGTCATGCGGGCGAACTCGACGACGCGGCGCAGATCGAACGCCAGCTGAGCGCGCTGTGGATGCGCTTGCCCGAAGTGGAGGCGGCGCTGCTGTCGCGCGCGGCGCACCCGGTTGATCTGCATCGTACGCTGGCGGGCATGGCGGGGTCGCTGGCGAGTCTGCGTCCCGAGCGCGGGGTGCCGGGCTTTGCGCCGTTCGACTACATGGAGCTGCTGGCATCGTACGAGCCGCTGCTCGACTGGATCGACGACGCATTGTCGACGGTGCGTCAGGGCTATCGCGTGCGTCAGTTCAGCGAAGAGGCGGGCGGCTTCTGGATCGGTCCGCCGTTCGACAACGGCACGCCGCAACCGGAACTGGTGATCGGCCTGCGCATGCCGGCCGACGCCGGCGAGCGCGATGCGGGCGCGTGGCTCGATCAGACCGTGATCGCTTCGCGTCAGCATGTGCCGACGCTCGCGCGGCAGCGCATGCGCGGCCTGGCGCGCCGGCGTCTCGCGCGCGAAGAGCGCGCCGCGTACAGCGCGGGCGACGACACCGCGATGTTCGCGTTGGTGCTCGACGCCGCCTGGTTCGACCCGACCGAACCGCTCGTCATCGACGTGCGGGCGGGCAGTGCCGGCGTGGCGCCGTGGGCGGTGCAACTATTCACGCCGGGCGCGGACGCCGCCGACGGCGCCGCGCATGAAGGGCGCGAGGGTCAATGAGCGACTACGGCGCGATGCCCGGCTACGAGCGCACACCGCTGATGCGGGCGTTCGTCGCGGCGTTCGAGCACGCGATGAACGAGCGCGCCGCGCTCGAACGCAGCGCGGTCGAAACGCTCGATTCGGCCGCTTACGCGGATACGCTTGCCGAGCAGCTCGGCGCCGCGACACGGCGTCTCGCGCGCGAAGCGATGGCGTGGACCGGTGCGGCCGGCGAAGCGGACATCGCCGCCGCGCAGTATGCCTTTGTCGCATTGCTCGATGAGCTGCTGCTGTTTTCCGACTGGCCGGGCAATGCGGCCTGGGACGCGCGGCCGCTCGAAGCGCGCGTGTTCGGCACGCGTGCCGCGGGCGAGCAGCTGCCCGACGCGATCGAAACGCTGCTCGCGCGACGCGAGCCGGCGCAGCGCGATCTCGCGCAGGTGTACCTCGCGTGTCTGACGCTCGGCTTCAAGGGGCGTTTGCGCGGAGAGCAGGGCGCTTTACGGCACGATCAGTTGCGGCACTCGCTGTTTGCGTTCGCGATGCAGCGCGATGCGGAGCCCGCGCGTCTTGCCGCGCCGATCGAGCGCACCGCCGTGGCGCCGCGCCGCGCGGTGATGCTCACGCAGATGTTTCCTGACGTCGCGCGCTTCCTGTTGTTGCTGGTGGTAGGGCTCCTCGTGCTGCTCGGCGTATCGCATCTGTTGTGGATGTCGGCGACCGCGCGCGTGCGTCCCGCAATCGAACAGTTCCAGGCCGTCTCGACGGTCGATTTGCGACCCGCAGCCGTGGAAGGCACCTCCGTGTCCGGCGTCGTGCTGAGGCCGCCCCGCGCGCCGGCCAGATCGCCCTCATCCGCACCTGCTGCCGCACCTGCTGCCGCACCTGCTGCCGCACCTGCTGCCGCACCTGCTGCCGCACCTGCTGCCGCACCTGCTGCCGCGCCGGCGCCGCAGCAGGTTCCAGCGCAACAGCCCGCCGCGCCTAACGTGCAGGCGCCGGCAGCCAACCCCTTGCTGGTGCGCACCGTGCTGCCGGCCGACGGAGAGGCGCGATGACGCTGATCGTGGTTCTGCTCGGCCTGATCGCGCTGCTGCTGGCGGGGCTGGTAGCGTTCGCCGTCGTCCAGTGGCGCCGCAGGCATCAGGACCAGAAGCCGTTGCGCACGTTCGGCGCGGCGGTGCGCGCCGCGCACAGCGCAATGGGCGTGCGCGACATCTATTCGATTCCGCGCGTGCTCGCGACCGGCGAACCGGCCGCGCTCGATGCGTTGTCGCGCAGCTGGCGTCTCAATCCGGTCGGCGAGCAGGGCTGGTTCGGACGCGTGTGGAACGATGCGGAAGGGCTGCTGATCGCCGAACCGGACAACATGCTGGCGCTACCGCCCACGGAGCGCCAACCGTCCGCGTGGCGCCGCTTGCTGCGCGCGTTGCTTCGTAACCGTCCCGGGCGGCCGCTCGATGCACTGTTGTGGGTGATCGCCGCGGACTCGCTGGTCGATCAGAGCGGCGCACCGCGCGAACTCAGTGCGGCCGCGCTCGAATCGTCGCGCAAGCTGGTCGCGCTGCAGCGGCAGCTGGGCCAGATGTTGCCGCTTTATATCGTCATCAGCGGTTGCGATGCGTTGGGCGGCTTCGATGCGCTCGCGGCCGTGCTGCAGCGTGCATCGTTCGGCAATACGCCGCTTGGCTGGGCGTCGCCTTATCCGCCGAAACGAACCTATGAGGAAGCATGGGTCGACGAGGCGTTCGCCGCGATGCGCGCCGCACTGGCCGAAACGATCACCGAGCTCGGGACGGTCGATGGCAATCTCGATGCGTCGCTGTTTCTGCTGCCGCAGCGGCTCGACCAGTTGCGCGTGCCATTGCGCGAGCGCATCGACCTGACGCTGCGTGGCGCGGCCGACGGCACGGCGCCGATCTTGCGCGGTATCTATTGCGTCGGTGCGGTGCCCGCGCCGCAATCCGGCGCAGCCGGTGCCGCAGCCGGTGTTTTCGCCGGCCTCGCCTCCGAACTCGCCGATGCGCGCGTGCGGCGCGCGCCGCCCGCATTCGCCGCACGCCTGTGGCATGACGTGCTGTTGTCGGGCCAGGGTCTGGCCACGCCGGTGCCGCGCGTTCTCGCGCTGCGCATGCGGCGGCATCGCGCGTTGACGGCGCTTGCCGCGGTGCTTGCGGTGTGCTGGTGCGTCGCGCTCGGCGTTTCGTGGTGGCATCTGCGCCGCGATGCGAGCGCGCTCGCGTCTGCCTACGATTCGCTGACGCTCGCGGGCGCCACCTACCGCGACTCGGACAAAGGCGAAGCGGCCACCGGCAAGGCGCTCGCCGCGGTCGCCAATTCGTTGATGAATGTGCCGCGTTGGCGCGTCACATCGCCGTTCATGCCGCTGTCCTACGTGACGCTCGACCGGCAGTTGGCCGACTCGCAGCGGCATATGCTCGCGGCACTCGTGTTTGCACCGCTGCGCGACCGCTTCGACACGCGCTTTCGCAACCTCGATTGCGCGCCGGCCACCGCCTCGGCTGCATCGGATTCAGGCGCGGACCCGGCGACGCAGACTTCGGCGCGGCCGCAGGACTTTCCCGAATATGTGCTCGGGGCGCGCCTCGTTGCGCAAGCCGCGCAAGCCGAGCACCTCGTGACGCGTTTCAACGAACTCGTGCAGGGAGGCAGCGGCAACGCCGCGCTGCTTTCGCAATTGATGCGCGAGGCAGTCGGCGTGCAGCTCGACCCCGATCGCATTGCCGACCGCGACGGCCTCAACGATGCGGTTCGCGAAACCGTCGCGGCTCGCGGCGCGATTTCGTTCTCGGGCCCGGAGGCGGTTACCGCGCGCCAGCAGGCCAGCGCGTGCTTCGAAGAGACCTTCGATGCCTGGTTCGATCGCGTGTATTCGGATTCGACGCTGACGCTGAACGCCGCGCAGGTGCAGGCCACGCTCACGAATCTGCGAGCGCCCGGCGCCGCACCCGCGAATGCCGTGCTATCGGATCTGGCGACGCGCATCGATACGCTTGCCACCCAGGTCGACACCGCGAATCACGGCTGGGCCGGCACCCGCGGCAAGGAACTCGTGCCGGGCTTGAGTTCGCTATTCGATACCGCGCAGCATTTGCGGCTGATCGGCGAGACACCGGTCAAGTCCGTGCAGGCGCACGAGCAGGCGGAGCAGAACGCGTTCGCGGCGCGCTGGCTGGCAAACGGCAGTCTCCCGAGCGTGCTGGGCGCGTCGTCGTCCAACGGCCTGCAACTTGCGCCGGACTTGCCGCCGCTGCGCGACGCGCTGCGCACGTTGCTGGCGCAACCATTCGTGGTCGCATCGGGTGATGGCAGCGCGTCGATCCGCGAAGTCGATGCCAACAGTGCGCAGCGTGCGCTCGCCGTATTGCCCGCTTATCGGCAGTACGTCGGCGGCCCGCTCGCGCAGGCGCCGGATGCATACCGCGCCGCGCTGATGGCGGCGGCCGCCAACGACGCGGTGCGCAGCATGGTGAATGCGCTGTCGGCGCCGGCCACGCCGGCGCTCCAGCGCGAAAGCGGCTCGGCTGCGGATGCGGCATTGCAGTTCGACGCGTTGCGCAAGAGCGCGCTCGATCTGATTGCCGCGTTCGATTCACTGAACCGCGACGATCTCGCGACCAGCGTCGCGTTGCGCGTGAGCGATTCCGCACTTGATGTGCTGCGCGCAGCCGATGCGCAATTGCAGTCGCTGGCGCCGTTCCGCCCGGTGCGCGGCGATTTTTCGAGCTGGAACGGCAGCCCGGGCGGCTCGCTGCGCGCATTCGGCGCGGCCACGCCGCAGGCGCTGCAAAGCTATCTCGCCGCGCAGGCCGCGGCCGTCGCGGAAATCGCGGCCACTGCGGGAGGCGCGCTCGATTGGCTCAGCACGCAGAAGCAGTCGCTCGAGCCCGCGGATGCGCGGCTCGTGAGCCGCTGGCGCGCGCTCAATGCGGACCTCGCGCAGTACCGCGCGAAGAGTCCCGCGAGCGCGATGGTTGCGGTGCCGTCGATCATCGCCGACCAACTCGACAAACTCGACATCGACAACTGCAGCGCCTCGCTCGCGCAGGTCGATGTGCCCGCAAGCGGCGATATCGTCGCGAGCGCCGGGGTGAATCTCGTCGCGTCAGCGCGCGAGCAATGTTTCCGTTTGCAGATGGGCGACGGCATGGAGGCGTACGAGCAGATTCGCAGCTTCTTCGCACGCTATCTGGCAGGACGTTTTCCGTTTGCCGCGGATGTCGCCGCGCCGGCCGCGGATCTGCGTCAGACAGCGGCATTCGCCGCGTTGCTCGACAAGCAGCTCGCGCTCGCGCAGCGCGGGATGACGGCGGCCGCCGCGATCGGGCGCGAGCGTGCCGATAGCGCGCAATTTCTCGCGCAGCTCGCGCAGGCGAAGCCGTGGCTCGACGCGCTCGTTGCGCGCGGTGCGGACGGCGCGCTGCAGGGCGTCGAAGTGAACGTCCAGTGGCGCACCGATCGCGCGGACGAAGTGGGCGCGGATCAGGTCATCGAGTGGAAGCTTGCCAGCGGCGGTGACCAGCTCTCGTATCCATCGTTGGGCACGGTGCCTGTGCACTGGAAGCCTGGCTTGCCGGTTTCGCTGAGCCTGCGCTGGGCGAAGGATTCGCCATGGCGGCCGATGCTCGATACCGCGCAGCCGACGCTATCGAGCGCAAGCGACGTCGCGACGTGGGCCGCCGGCGATACCTGGGCGCTGCTGCGCTTCGTGCGCGCGCATCAGACGCAAGGCGACGCGGACCTTGCCGGCACGCAGGCCGGTTCGTCGTCGGTGCCGCCGCCGTTATTGCTGACCGTGCCGGTGCGCGATCGCAGCGGCGACATCAAGACCGCGCGCATGTATTTGCGCGTCGGTTTCGTTGGCGCGGCGAAGACGCCGCAGGCGATCCCCGATTTGCCGGTCGCGGCGCCGGGCTATGGGGCAACGGGTGTGACGACAAGGAGCCGGACGTGGCCGATGCCGACGTCGCAAAGCATAGTGGGGCGCGGATGACGCCCGACTACGCGATCGAAGCGCTACTGCATCCGGTGCCCGGTGACGCGCCCTGTGGCGTGTCGCTGCTGCATGACGCGGAGTTCGACGCAATCCGCAATGCGCGTCGCGAAGACGATGCGAGCCTGCCCGCCGGCATCTGGCAGACGGAACTCAAAGTGGCCGACTGGCGCGAAGTGGAGGCGGGCTGCCGGCGCCTGCTGGTGGAGCGCAGTAAGGACCTGACGCTTGCTGCCTGGCTCGGCGAAAGCTGGCTGCATCTGTATGGCTGGCAAGCGCTGCCGCGTTGTTTCGAACTGCTCGCGCTGCTGTGCGAGCGCTACTGGGACGAATTGCATCCTTTGCCTCGCGACGGCGACACCGGTTACCGCGCGGCGCCCTTTGCGTGGCTCGCGACGGCCTATGCGGATGTGCTGGTGGCGCGCGCCCAACTGTTCGAGGGCCGCGAAGGCATGCGCGGTACGCTGGCGCAATGGCACGCGGCGCATCGGGAAGCGCTTGCTCTGGAGGCGCGACAGAACGTGCCCGCGGCGAAGCGCGAAGCCGCTGCGCACGCGATAGCCGTATTGAACGAAGCCGCTCGTGCGGCATCGCCCGAGCGGCTGCACCAGCAGCTCGCGGCTCTTGCGCAGGCCCGTGTGCTGATCGGGCGTGTCGACGCATGGTGCACGCCGCGGCTCGGGGAAGAAGCGCCGAGCTTCGCGACCTTGATGAAAACGATCGACGAAGCCGAACTCGTACTGAAGGAGTGTGTCGCCATGCATCCGTTTGCTCCGCCGCCGCCGCTCGCCTCATCGGGCGAGACCGATGGCGCCGACCGCGTGTCGGCACCGGCTGTGACGCCGTCGATCGTGCAGGGCGCGCTGCAAAGCCGTGACGATGCGTATCGGCAGTTAGCGGCGATTGCCGACTTTCTGATGCGTTATGAACCGCATAGCCCTGTGCCGTACATGGTTCAGCGCGCGCTCGAGTGGGGCGCTAAGCCGCTGCCCGTGCTGTTGCAGGAACTGATGTCGGGCGGCTCGGACGGGCAGCAGCTTTGGACCGTACTGGGCTTGCTGCCCGCGGCGACGGATAAATCGAAATAAAGCTCGCCCGAACGAGGTAGTCACGAGACGCAAAGACGTGACGGGCAAAGAGGGTTAAGCACGAGCCGATCGCAATGACGACGGACGTGCAAATCCGCTAATTTTCGCAAGAGATCTTAAGCAGCCAAACCGGAAACCTTCCGCACTGGTTTGTATATTTGTATAACTAAGCATCCAATCCCCTTTCTTTAGCGCACGCTTCGCGCACGTAAGCTGGACGTTGGAGATTCAAGCCCTCGGCGCTTAAGCTTCGCTTGCGTCGACTCCTTGCGGCCTGCGTTTCGGCTATCATCGCGGTCGCGCTGCGAAACCACCCCCTGCCGTCCCGTGCCCTTGAGCTGAGGCGTGCACATCATCGCATCGCCTGAAGCGCGAAAGAGATTTCCGGTGTTTCCGGCATTGGCCGCCGCCCCGTGTTGTTCGATCAGGCCTGTCTCCGATTGCTTCACCACACTCGTTTCTTCATACGGAAAAGGTGAAATGGACAACGAAGCAATCTCTCCGTTCAGAACGGTGGCCGCGCGTTACATTGCGGCGACCTGCTTCGTGGCCGTCTCCTTCGCGTGTGCCGAGTGGCTGTCGCAGCACTTCGTTTCCGCCGCCGCGTCGATGTCGCTGTGCGCAATCGTGCTAAGTTCCTGGCTCGGCGGAATCGGGCCTGGCGCTTGGGCCGTCGTGCTGTCGCTGCTCGCATTCGATTACGGCTTCGTGCTGCCGTTGCACTCGTTTCGCGTCGACCCGGTAGACATGCCGCGCATGGTCTTGTTTTCGTTTACAGCAACCTTTATCGGCTGCCTTGGCGCATTGCAGCACCGCACTGCGCGCTCGCTTCGCGAAACACACCGGCGGCTCGCGCAAACGGTCTCGATGCTGACGAGCGCGAACGAAGCACTGCAAAAGGAAAATGCCGAATATCTACGTGTTGCCGACCAGCTGCGACTGAGCAGCGCGTTTCTAGCCGAAGGCCAGAAGATCAGCCAAACCGGCTGCTGGCGCTGGAACATCCGATCGGCGACGCTCGTGTGGTCCGATGAGCACTACCGGATCTTTGGCTATCCGCCCGCCGCCACGCCGCCGGACTTCAAAACGATCCGCCAGCGTATTCACCCGCGGGATCGCGACATGGTTCGCGACGTCGTGCAGCGGGCGATCGAAGCCAACAGCGCGTTCGAATGCGAGTACCGGGTCGTTCTCGCGGACGGTGCGATCCGCTACGTGTTCGGCACCGGCCGCCCGCTGTCGTACGAAGACGGACGCATCGTCGAGTACATCGGCACGACGGTCGACGTCACCGCGCGCAAACGGACCGAAGACTTGCTGCGCAAAAGCGAAAAAGCGTTCCGGACGCTGGCTGAAAATCTGCCGGACAGTGTCGTCCGGTATAACCGGCATTGCGAACGCATCTACGTCAATCCCGCGTTCGAGCGCAACCGCCGCCTGTCCGCGCAGCAGGCGCTGAACGTGCCACTGCGGGAAGCCTGGATGTGTGACATTCCTGTCGAAGATTACGAGGCGATTGTCCAGCGTGTGCTGACCTCGGGCGACCCCGGCGAAGTATCGGGCGTCTGGACGGTGCCCGGCCGCGCGCGCACGTATAACTCGGTTCGCATTGCGGCCGAACGCGACGCGGACGGCGAAATCGTGAGCGCCATCGCCATCAGCCGCGACATAACAGAAGCGAAAGAAGCCGAAATGCGTGTGGAAGAATCGCGCCAATTGATCCGGCAACTCGCGGGCCGCAGCGAAGCGGCGCGCGAGGAAGAGCGCAAGCACCTCGCGCGCGAACTGCACGACGGGCTTGCGCAGTCGCTGCTCGCGGTGCGGCTTCAACTCAGCGTGCTGAGCCTCGAATTCGGCGCCCATATGCCGGCGCTGACGAAGCGGGCGAACCTGATCGTCGGTCACGTGGACGGTGCGATCAAGGTCGTGCGCAACGCGGTAACCAGCTTGCGCCCGGTCGCGCTCGATCTGGGCGTTCTGTCCGCATTGGAATGGCTGGTGCAGGAATTTATCGGCGAAGCGGGCATTCCATGCAAATTCAGCACCGATCTGTCGAGCATCGCGTTGCGCGAAAGCGAAACGACGGCCTTGTTCCGTATCGCGCAGGAAGCATTACGCAATATCATCCGCCATGCGCACGCCACGCGCGCGTGCGTGCTCCTCAAGCGTGAAACCGACGGCTGGCTGCTCGAAATCCGGGACGACGGCGTCGGCTTCGACGCAACGAGAAAGAAATCGAAATCGTTCGGGCTGGTCGGCATCCGGGAGCGTGTCCTGATGTTTGCCGGCACTTTCGATCTGCTTACGTCGCCGGGGGCGGGCACGACGTTGCGCATTCGCATTCCCGCCACCGTATCGTCAGAGGCATCATGATCCGCATCCTGGTCGCGGACGACCACGCCATCATGCGTGAAGGAATCAAACAGCTGTTCGCGCTGGAGCCCGGCATCGAGGTCGTGGGGGAGGCGGCCAACGGCGGCGACGTGCTCGCCGCACTGCGTCGCACGCCGGTTGATCTGCTGCTGCTCGACATGTCGATGCCCGGTATCAGCGGCGTCGATCTGATCGAGCACATCCGGGCGCGCGAAGCAGCGCCGCCGATTCTCGTGCTGAGCATGCACAGCGAACTCCATTTCGTCCGCTATACGCTCAAAGCGGGCGCGGCCGGCTATCTGACCAAAGACAACCAGCCGCAGACGCTGCTCGCGGCAATCCGCAAGGTCGCGGCAGGCGGGCGCTTTATCGATCCGCAACTGGCCGAGCACATGGTGTTCGATGCGGGCGAACCGCTGCAGGGCGCGCCGCACGAACGGCTGTCCGCGCGCGAATTCGCGATCTTCCGTCTGCTGGTGCGCGGGCACGGCGTCAATGAAATCGCGGCGGAATTCGCGATCAGCAACAAGACCGTCAGCACGCACAAGGCCCGCCTCATGCAGAAGTTGAACTGCCGCAACAACGCGCAACTCGTGCGCTACGCGGTGTCGCATCAGTTGATCGACTAGGCGCGCCTGTCGTCGCATACGCTGCCTGCTGCGTGGCCTGCAAGGTCGGCATCGGTCGACACGTGTATCAGGATTGCCCTACAGCAGAATCAGTCCCGCCTGATTTTCACGCGCACGCGCGGCGCGGATAGTTGCTCGCTTGCGCATCGGCCTGTTTGGAGCAGGTTCGATCGCGCTTACAAAAACAGAACACTGTATTCGAGAAACTGGCGGGGAACGGCGTGACGATTATTAGGAATATGGCGCTGACGTTAGCAGTCGCGCTACTGGCACTTGTCTTTATCACCGGGTATGGCTTGTGGCAGCTGACCCGTTCCGAAGCGCGCTTTGCGTCCGTCGAAGCCAATACGATCCCGGCCCTTATCGATCTCGCCGAAGCAACCGCGCAGATGTCGGACCTCCGTGCGGCCACGCTGTCGCGCGCGATGACCGAGAATCCGCAGTTGCGTGCGCAAAGGGATCAGCGCATCGCGGACGCGCATCGGCACCTCGATGACATTCTGGTTCGTTATGCGCACGATCACATCGTCGACGACAAGGACCAGGCGTTCCTCGCCGCGGATAACGCAAATCTCGCCGACTATCGTTCGGTCCAGGCGAAGTTCATCGAACAGACCTCGCATGCGCTCGACGATACGCAGCTCGACGCGGCGCTCGCGCCGCTGACACCGGCGACTGCAGCCGTCGTCAAGGGCCTGAAGAACCAGACCGACTACAACATCGCCCAGGCGATCGCACTCGGCGCACGAGGCGAGCGTGCCGCCACCGCGTCCGTCTGGACGCTCGCGTTGACCGCACTGGCCGTCTTCGCATTGACCGGTGGGCTCGCCTGGCGATTGTTCAATCGCGTCCGCCACGGGCTCGGCGGGCTGCAGCAGACGCTCGGTGCGGTCAGCCACTCGCTCGATCTGTCGCTGCGCGCGCCGGTCGAGCGCCGCGACGAAATCGGCCGCACCGCTGAAGCGTTTAATCAGCTGATCGAGCGCGTAAAGGACGTGCTGCGCGCAGTGCAGGAATCGAGCCATTCGGTGCGAACGGCCGCCGCGCAGATCGCGGCGGGCAATGCCGATCTGTCGTCGCGCACCGAGGAGCAGGCCGCGTCGCTCGAAGAAACGGCGTCGAGCATGGAACAGCTGACCACAGCGGTGCAGCACAATGCCGACAGCTCGAAACAAGCGAGCACGCTGACCGGCAGCGCGGCGCAACTCGCGCGCAAAGGGCATGAAGTGGTGGTGCAGGTGGTGGACACGATGAGCGAAATCGACGAGAGCTCCGACCGGATCGCGCAGATCACCGGCATCATCGAGGGCATCGCGTTCCAGACCAATATTCTCGCGCTGAACGCCGCGGTGGAAGCAGCGCGCGCCGGCGAACAGGGGCGGGGCTTCGCGGTGGTCGCCGGCGAAGTGCGCAGCCTCGCGCAGCGCGCGTCGAGTGCGGCCAAAGAGATCAAGGATCTGATTGCACTCTCGGTGCAGAAGATTCACGCGGGGTCGTCGCTTGCCAATGAGGCCGGCGAAGCGATCTCGCATGTCACGGCCGCGGTCGGCAAGGTGGCCGACGTGATCGGCGAAATCGCACTTGCGTCCGAAGAGCAGAGCCGGGGCATCGAGCAGGTGAATCGCGCGATCATGCAGATGGACGAGGTCACGCAGCGCAACGCCGCGCTGGTCGAGGAAGCGGCGGCCGCCGCGCGTTCGCTCGAGGATCAGGGCACCGGACTCGATACGGCCGTCAACGCGTTCCGGCTCGATGCCTTCGCGCGGCCCGCCATACAGATGCTGCCCACCTGAGCCCCCTGATACCTGAGCGCGCCCGATGCGCGTGAACGTCCTGATCGTGCAACCGCGCGCGGCGCGATCCCGGCGCGCATCGCGCCGCGGTGCACACGGCCGTCGCACGGTGCGAACCGCCTACCCGGCCCATCATGTTCAAGCGAATCAAGATACGCACGCTGATCACCGTGGTGATCGTTCTTCTGCAGACCTTGCTGGTGCTCGTCAGCGCGAGCGGACTGTACGGCATCGATACCGCGACGCGCGCGCATGAAGAGACTTATATCAATGTGTCGCAACTGCTTGCGATCGAGCGGCAGGAGCAGGGGCTCGCGCGAGCGCGCATGAAGATCGACCGGGTCATTGCCGACCCGACGGCGAACGATCGCGAAGCCACGCTAACCGACGCGAGTGCGCTCATGGCGCGCTCGGACCTCGAATGGCGCATGTATCAGCGCACGCTGACCGACGAACATGAACGCCTGCTCGCGAGCGAAGTGGATGCGGACCGGCAGCGGCTCAAAGCGTATGGCTTTGCGCCGCTGCTCGCATCATTACGGGCACGCGATCGCGATGCTGTGCGTGCGCGGTCTTTCGCCGCACTCAATGCGGACTACAGCGCCTACGCGCAGGCGGTCGCGAAACTGGAAGACGATCAGATCGACGAATCCGCGCACCTGTATGCGTCCGCCGTTCAGGCCGAGCAGTGGACGATGAAGCTGACCGCGTTCATGATGCTCGTCGGCCTCGTGACGGCGTTGTGGGCGGCATTCGCGTTGCGCAAGGCGATCGCCCGGCCGCTGCGTCACGCACTCGAACTGCTCGCGCGAATCGAGTCGGGCAATTTTTCGGACACCGTCGTGATCGAACGTAACGACGAGATTGGCGCGCTGCTAGCCGGCATGAAGCGGATGAAGGACGCGCTCAATACGTCGCTCGGCAAGCTGAAGGCGAGCGAGCAGCGCTTTCGCGCGCTCTACGAAGCAACGCCGGCGATGCTTCACTCGACCGACTGTGACGGACGCCTTGTGCATGTCAGCGACACGTGGCTTGCAACGCTCGGCTATACGCGCGAAGAAGCGATAGACCGGCTCTGGACCGACTTCCTGACGCCCGATTCGAGGCGGCGCGCGATGAACCCGGGCCTACCGTGCGACGCGCTGCCTGGCTGGACTGCCGCTGCCGAGTACCGGATGCGATGCAAGGGCAGCGCGGTAATCGACATCTCGGTCGCGTCGATCGTCGAACGGGACCACGATGGCTATCCGGCACGCTATCTGACCGTGCTCGAAGACGTGACCGAACGCAAGCGCGCGCAGGCCGAACTCGCGACGCAGCTGGAACGGCTGCGCGTGACGCTGCATTCGATCGGCGACGGCGTGATTACTACCGACGCGAACGGCCACGTCGAATATCTGAACCCGGTCGCGGAGCAACTGACGGGATGGAGCAATGCCGATGCGCGAGGGCAAGGGTCCAGCGCGGTATTCCGGATCGTCAACGAGACCACGCGGGCGCCGGCGAAGAACCCGATCACCGTTTGCCTTTCGGAAGACCGGATCGTCGGCCTCGCGAATCACACTATTCTGATTAGCCGCGACGGCAGCGAATACCACATCGAAGATTCTGCCGCGCCGATCAAGGACACCGCGGGCCGCACACTCGGCGTCGTGCTGGTGTTCCACGATGTGTCGGAGCAACATCGCTTGAGCCAGGAGATGACCTATCGGGCCACGCACGACATGCTGACCGGTTTGCTTAACCGGGACGAGTTCGAGCGCCGGCTGCATGCCGCGCTCACGTCAACGCGCGGCGATGGCTCGAACCATGCGCTGATGTATATCGACCTCGATCAGTTCAAGCTCGTCAACGATGCCGGCGGACATGCGGCCGGCGACCGCCTGCTCAGGCAGGTCGTGGAAGTGATTCGCAAGCTGGTCCAGCCGGCCGATACGTTCGCGCGCCTGGGCGGCGACGAGTTCGGCTTGATCGTCGAGCGATGTTCGATCCAGACCGCGCAGGATATCGCGGACAGGATCTGCCGCAGCATCGACGCTTTCCGCTTCCAGCACGGCAATCTGCGCCTGCACACGGGCGCGAGCATCGGCCTCGTGCCGCTCGACGGGCGCTGGCCGACCACCGCGAACGTGCTGCAGGCCGCGGACAGCGCGTGCTATGCGGCGAAGGAGGCGGGGCGCAACCGCGTGCATACGTACGTCGAAGCCGATCAGATGATCGAATCGCGGCGCGAAGACATGCAATGGGTCAGGCGTCTCGAACAGGCCATCGATATGGGGCGCTTCGTGCTGCACTGGCAGCACATCACGCCGCTTGTCGACAGCGGCGAGGGCATACACGGCGAAATGCTGCTGCGGCTCGTCGGCGAGGACGGCAAGCTGATTCCGCCGGGCGCGTTCTTGCCGTCCGCGGAACGCTTTCAGATGACGTCGCGGATCGACCGCTGGGTGATCCAGCAAGTGTTCGCATGGATGACCGAGCACCGGGCCATGCTGTCGAACGTCAGTACGGTCGCCGTGAATCTGTCGGGCCTGTCGATCGGAGATCGCGATTTCCAGCAGTACGCGTTCGACCTGCTGAACGCGATGCCTTTCGATCACGAAAAGCTCTGCTTTGAAATCACCGAAACCGCGGCGATTACGAACCTCGGCGACGCGACCTGTTTCTTCCGGATGATGCAGGCGCGCGGCGTGCGCTTTGCGCTCGACGATTTCGGCAGCGGCGTATCGTCGTTCGGATACCTGAAAAGCCTGCCAGTCGAATACCTGAAGATCGACGGTCAGTTTATCCGCAACCTCGAGCACGATCTCGTCGATCAGGCGACGGTGCGCTGCATTCGCGATATCGCAAGAATCACCGGGAAGAAGACGATCGCCGAATTCGTCGAATCGGAAACGGTGGAGACGCTGCTGCGCGAGATTGGTATCGACTATGCGCAAGGGTTTTTGCGGCATCGGCCTGAAGCGCTTGAACTCGTGTTTGGGTCGTAAAGCGGGCATGCGAACCTGGATAGAAAGGTATCAGGCTATCCGGCAGGCGCATCAAATGTACCGTAGGTGTCGGACGTTGCACTCACGATTAAAAGACAGTAATATGACTAGGATATATCGGGTCGGAGTGTCGAATGGCACATATTAGTACAGGCGTGGAGTATGGGCTGCATTGCCTGCTCTATCTGACGGAATCAGCACCGGGCGCTCGCGAAGCAAGCGTCAGGGATATGGCTGAACTACAGGGTGTTCCGCTCGACTATCTTGCAAAGCTTTTTACAAAGCTGCACAAGGCTGGCATCGTAAGCGCGACTGAAGGTGCGAAAGGCGGTTTTACTTTGGCTAGACCGGCGAGGGAGATTTCCGTGCTTGAAGTCGTGACGGCCATCGACGGCGATAAAGCACTTTTCGAGTGTCGCGATGTGCGAGAGCAATGCGCGGTATTCGGCGACGAACCGCCCGCATGGGCGACCAGCGGTGTTTGCGCGATCCACGCGGTGATGCAACAGGCGGAAAAGCGGATGCGCGAGTCTCTGGCGTCGCAATCATTGGCCGATATCGCCGAGCGGATGGCGGCGAAAGCACCGCGCACGTTCGGGCCACAGATCGTCAAGTGGTTCGGGGATCGTGCGGCGAACCGGCGGCGCGAGAGGGGCAGGGCTTCTTCAGCTTGAGTTGTATGCGCCCAAAGGCGTCCATAGGCACCGGCGTTCTTTTCGAACACGACACTCCGCTGCACTCCGCTGAGCGGTGAGAGGCGCGTAGGCGACAGCACCAGAAATCTTGATGAGGCCCGGCCCGTAAAGGCACTATATCTTCGATATGTTAAGTCGGAGTGAAGGGTGCCTGGCATCGACCGGGTGTTGGGTTTTCATCCGCTTACCTGGACGGTTCACGGCGGAAGTCCGGGCGCCATCCCAACTCGCGCACAGCTTTGTCGATCGACAAAGTGCCATTCGCTTCCGCAATGTTGTATGCGCCCGGACGTCCGTGGTCGACGGCGACGAGAGCTGCGTACGCGGCCGCGTCTATATGCAGAGGCAGGAGACGATCGGGTTGATCAGACCAGGTGCCGGGACCGTAGAGCCTGCCATACCGGAGCACGATGCCCTCAAAGTCGGATTGCTGTAGCACGGCATTTTCCAGCGGCACGACGCCTTCGCAGACCGAGATCGCGCGTGGACCGATCGCGTCAGTATCGAGCGGATCGGTTTCAAGGTACGGTGGGTCCTTCGGCATATAAGCCCATCCAATGCTCTGCGCGATCATTCGTTTGACGTGCGCAGCACGTGCCGCGCGCACGAGGTTTGCCGTCCCTTCGCGGCGGAGGCGGGCGTTACGCTTGAGCGTTCCCTCCGGCGACGCCTGATCGATGCCGGCGGAAAGATCCGTGAGTTGATGGATGACGACATCCGGCGCGGCCGCCGTCATTGCTCGTTCAAGCGCTTTTTCGTCGAAGACGTCCACGATGACGGCATCGATGCCGAGTGCTGCGAGCCGCGCTCTACCTTCGTGTGTGCGTGTCGTGCCGGTGACTTGATGGCCTGCCTCGCGGAGGAGCGGGACAAGTGAGCGGCCGATTACACCAGCGGCGCCCGCCAGAAATATTCTCATCTCCATTCTCCCTGTGAATGATGATCCATCAAGTCACTATTTTGTGATGCTGGATAGATGGTCACTGCATACCGGATTGACATGGTCGTTCGTCGCAAACCCGCGTGCGGAATGTAGGCCAGTTTACCGGCGGACCGCCCATCTGTTCAGGGCCATGATTCTTCAATTTGACTAGACCAAGACTGCAGATCCGATTGTTCGGATCCGTTCCTTTTTCAGGAGTTTTTGTAAGCTATTTTTGTTGCGTCTATACTGCGATTTTAAAAAGCGTAGTTTAGGACAGCGGGTTTAATGGGGCAATCGCAAGCTGGGCAATAACGGTGCCGACGTGCTCAGCGTCACCCCGGACGGCGCCCTTGCATTCGCTACGTCGGTGCCATTCAAAAAAAAGCCAGGCGTCGTCAACGACGCCTGGCTGCTTGACGTTTTACCTAAAGCGTTAATGATGGCTGTACGTCGAATCGCGCCCCGACGTCGTGTTGTCCGGCGTGAGCGAACGTGCACCGGATTGCGAATTCCCATTGCGCACGCCGCCGTACGCAGTCGTACTGTCATAGGACTGCTGGGCTTCGGCCGTCAGTGTCTGCACGCTTTGACCGCGCTGCGAAGCGGGTGCGCCAACGGACGGACGATAGAACGGCGCAGGACCATAGCCGCCTGCGAAAGCGGGGGCGGTCAGTGCGGCCGATGCGGCGACGAGAACTGCTGCTGCGATAAGTTGCGTCTTCATATTTCCTCCAATGTGTTTCGGGATGAGAGAGCGCCGCATCGTTACTCAACTGTGCAAACGTTCTTGCGGCGACGTGAGTGACTCTATGCCTCTATCGATCATTTATTGAGCCCGCTATCCAGAAATGACTATCATGAAAAATGAAATGGCAGCGTGTGGCTCATTCCTTTGGAGTTGTCCGATCAGACGCATGACCTTGCACATCGGGCGTTACGCGGAATCGCGATGAATGGCGAGCACGTTATTCCGGATCCTCGAATTGGGCGCTCTGAGCCGATTGAGCAAATTTCCGATCCCCCCGTTGCGTGTCAACTCGCATTGCACAAGTTAGGACGCGCGACTCCAACACTGTCGACATGCAAGGCCGCGGAGCTTGATGCGGGCGAGTCGACGCGCAGTACGGTCAGCAGGCTGTGGAAAAAGCTAAGATGCCAGAGCGGTAACAGGCAACGGAGATCCGGAATGTGCGGAATGTGTGGCTTGCTGGGAGGCGGTACCCACTGGTCGAATGTCGGCGTGCCTGACGATGGCGCGACCAGGCGTCAACGCAGACTGCTGCAGGTCGCGCTGGCGAACCGCATACTTGAGTCGTTCCGCTTGCGACTCGACGACTTTCACGGGCAATCGTTTGTCCTCTCCTCGCCGACTGGCGCAACGGAGGTCGTCGCCAATTTCACGGAAGTCTGGAAGACAGCGGAAAAGATGCTGGGAAAACCGCTCGATCCACTGACTCTGTTCGAAGATGAGGGCAGATAGTGACTCTCACCTATGACGTCATACCGATCACACTTGTGACGGGATTTCTGGGCAGCGGCAAGTCGACGCTGCTCGCCGATCTGCTAGAAGGCGCGGCCTCGCGTGATTGTGCGGTGCTGGTCAATGAGTTTGGCGAAGTCCCGCTCGATCATCTGCTGGTCGGTGCGATCGATGCGCAAACAGTGCTGCTCGCCAATGGCTGTCTCTGCTGCGCGATGCGAGGAGAACTGAAGGACGCGCTTGCCACGCTGTTTTCCCGACGTGCGCGCGGAGAGTTACCGCCTTTTTCGCGCGTCGTAATCGAAACGAGTGGCCTCGCGACGCCGGCGCCCATCGTCGCTACGTTGCTTGGTGATCCAATTCTGCGCAGCCACTATGTGTTGGCGGGTACGCTGTCGGTGGTCGACGCATTCAATTTCGCCTGGCAGCGCGAGAAGCACCCCGAGTGGTTGGCGCAGGTCAGCACAGCCGATCGGCTGTTGATCACGAAGGCCGATCTTGTCGACGAAGCGCGCGTCGAACAACTCTCAACCATGCTTGCAGAGCTGAACCCGGCCGCGAGCGTCGACGTGCGGCGTGCGGGCGCGAACATCGACGCATTGCGCGCTGCCCTGTTCGAACCGGGAGACGTGCACAACATGATCCGGCGCATGGGGCACGCAGCACGCGTCGCCGCATCATCGGGCTCGCTCGAGCCGGACACGCACCGTAACGCGCTTGATGCCTCCGGCATTGCGTCTTTCTGTCTGACCTTCGACGAACCCATCGATTGGGAAGTCTTTACGCTATGGTTCACCATGCTGCTCAATCGTCACGGTGACAGGATTCTCCGCGTGAAGGGTCTATTGTGGCTGGCAGGCTCGGACCGGCCGGCCGTGATTCATGCTATTCAACATCTCGTCCATCCGATCCTGCATCCCGACAACGTCGGGCCGATATCGGCGGATCAGCGAGTCTCCCGGCTGGTTTTTATCGCCAGTGACCTCACTGCCGAGGCAGTGCAGCACTCGTACTACCGTTTTCAACGTCATCTTGTCAAAGCAGATCATTGATTGCTGTTGACCGCGTTCGCAGTTCGCTCCCCGTGTGTAACCTCTAAAAATATGTTTTAAGCCCAGAGTTGAAGCTGCTTTGGAAGCACGGTGCAATTTGATCGCAAGCGACGGGCGATTCTGGAACGATCGTTGACGGCGCGTTGGCACAATATCGGAAGGACATCGACTATATCCGAAACAGATAGGGCGGCTTCACATTCACATGTCTGTTCGCAAGCGCTTGTGAGACCTACCATGCGGTAACGGTTCTTAGGACGTGAGTAGCAAACGACGGCTACAGCCGCCGCATTTCCGCATGGATGAAGATGATGTCACTGAAACGGAATATCGAAACGTACATTCGCGCCAAGGACGGAAACCGGCCGCATCTGATGGTCGAGGCCTTCGCACAGAACGCCCGGCTATCGATGCTCGTAAAAACCTCGGATATTGCATTTCCTTCGAGCGTGCAGGGCCGGGAGGCAATCGAGAAAGTACTCGTGCGTGAGTTTGCCGCGCAATACGAGAACGTCTACACATTCTGCCTCAGCGATCCACCGTCGGACGCGAACGTGCTTGTGTGCGACTGGCTGGTCTGCATGACGGAAAAAGCCACTGGTGCCGCACGGATCGGGTTCGGGCAGTACGAGTGGCATGGCGGCTTAGGCCTCGTAGAAAGTCTGCGCATCACGATTGAAGAGATGCGCGTACTGGACAAAGACATCGCAGCGCCCGTGCTGGGATGGGCGCAAACCCGCCCGTATCCATGGTGCACGCTCGGGCAACTGATAGTGGATATGCCAGCGATCGATGCATTGCAGCACGTTGCTTCCATGCTCGCGCAACGGAGTCGCCAGATCTGAGCGTCTGTTTGACAGGAGACATCGATGAACGGGACTTCCGTGAAATCCTCTACCGCACTTGCGATAGCACGCGCCTTCGCCCAGGGGCTCGCCGATCCTGTCGCCGTGACTGCCGCGGCGCTCGACCACGCCCGCGGCATGCGCGCGACTTTCATTTCCGTAGTCGCCGCGGACCGGGCATTGAGACGGGCGGAAGAATCGGCCGAACGCTGGCGCCGGAAGGTCCCGCTGAGCGTGCTGGACGGTGTGCCGATTGCATGGAAAGACCTCTTTGATATTGCCGGACTCACTACCACCGCGGGTTCGGCCACGCGGGCCGCGAACGTGCCGGCACTCGCGGATGCCGCCCTGGTCGCTCGGGCCGAGCGTGCCGGCATGATTACAGTGGGCAAGACAAATCTGAGCGAATTTGCCTATTCGGGATTGGGCTTGAATCCGCATTTCGGTACGCCGACCAACTCCCGTATCGATCATGGCTTGCGCGTCCCCGGCGGGTCTTCGTCTGGTGCAGCAATTTCCGTTGCAGCGGGCGTTGTGCCGATTTCTGTCGGGACCGATACCGCGGGCTCAATCCGGATTCCCTCGGCATTCAACGGCCTTACCGGTTACAGAGCCAGCATCGGCCGTTATTCGCGTGCCGGTATGGTCAGCCTTTCGAGAACGCTCGACACGATCGGCCCCATTGCAAATACCGTATCCGATTGCGCTGCGTTTGACGCCGTCGTGCAAGGCGTGCCTTTTCGCAAGGCGAATCGTACGCCGCGCGATCATCGATTCGTCATCGACCTTTCGCTTATCGAACGATATGCAGTGTCTGAGCTGGTCGCGTCTAACTTCCTGGCGTTCATCGAACGCCTGCGAGAAAGTGACGCGCGCGTGGAGGAACATACCTTCACGGCGCTAGCGGATATTCATCGGATCATTGCGGACCAGGGATGGATTGGTGCGCTCGAGGCGTTTGAAACGCATCGCGCCTTGCTTGATTCAGATGCCGCGTCCACGCTGGACCCTTATGTTCGCGCCCGCCTTGAACGTGCACGACATGTTCCATCCTCACGGCGCAGTGAACTGCTGGCGCTAAGAAACGAGTTGCAAGCGGTCTTCGTACGCGAATTGAAAGACGCGACCTTGATCGTGCCGACGGTCAGTCATACAGCGCCTCTGCTTGCGCCTCTCGAGGCGGACCCAGACCTGTTCGCGGCGGTCAATATGAAAACACTGGCCATGACGATGCCGGCAAGCTTTCTCGACGCGCCGGTCGTGGCTATGCCGTCGGGATTGGACGGCGATTCCTTGCCGACCGGCGTACAGTTGATCCGTAGTTCGAACGACGATGACGTGCTGCTTAGCGTTGCACAGCGGGTCGAGCAGCACATGCAAACTTCCCGAACCGAGGAGAGAAACGATGCCTAAGGAAATTCTGGTTGCGTTTGGGGTGGATGTCGATGCTGTGGCCGGCTGGATCGGGTCATATGGCGGAGACGACTCGCCCAACGACATATCGCGTGGTCTGTTCGCCGGTGAAATCGGCTCGATGCGTCTTCTCAATCTGTTCGAACGAAGAAAAATCAAAACCACCTGGTTCATTCCGGGCCACTCGATCGAGACATTTCCCACGCAAATGCAGGCTGTTGCCGCCGCCGGTCATGAGATCGGCATACACGGTTATAGCCACGAGAATCCTATCGCGATGACGCCTGAGCAGGAGGAGGCGGTGCTCGATCGAAGCATCGAGCTGGCCACGGCTCTGGCCGGCCGGCCGCCTGCCGGCTACGTCGCGCCGTGGTGGGAACTGAGCCCCGTCACACACGAGCTTCTGCTCAAGAAAGGCATCAAATACGATCACAGCCTTATGCATAAGGATTTCGAACCCTACTTCGTGCGGGTTGGCGATACGTGGACGAGGATCGACTTTACGAAGCATCCCGACGCATGGATGAAACCACTCGTGCGCGGCAACGAAACAACGCTGGTCGAAATTCCGGCCAGTTGGTATCTCGACGATCTGCCACCGATGATGTTCATCAAAAAGGCGCCGAACAGTCATGGCTTCGTCAATCCGCGTGATATCGAATCATTCTGGCGCGACCAGTTCGATTGGGTCCATCGGGAAATGGACTACGCGGTTTTTCCGATCACCATTCACCCGGACGTATCGGGTCGTCCTCAGGTGTTGCTGATGCTCGAACGGCTCATCGATCACTTCGCGGCTCATGACGGAGTCCGGTTCGTGACTTTCGAACAGATCGCTGACGATTTTCTGCGCAGAACGCCGCGCAAATAACTTGATGCTGGAAGGAAGATGTTATGGATCTGACGCTGAACGGGCACGTCGCCAATGAAGACGGTATCGCTTCCGCGCTCGCGGACTTTGCGATTGGCATGACGCTCGACCGAGTGCCTGCCGAGGTGCGGCAGCGAGCCAAATATTTGCTGCTCGACGCGGTGGGGCTTGCCTACGCCACGAAGAATTATCCGTTCACGAAGGTCACTCTTGCAGCCATGCAATCGCTCGGCAGCGGATCGTCCACGGTGATAGGGCACGGACGGATCCTGCAGCCGAGAGACGCGATGGTGATGAACGGACTGCTCGTGCATGGGCTCGACTTCGACGACACCCATTTGCGCGGCGTGATTCATCCAACGGCAAGCCTGTTCCCTTGTACGCTCGGTATGGCCGAGGTGCACGGGGCGAGCGGTGAAGCACTGCTCGCTGCCTATATCGCGGGCGTAGAGGTCGGCTCGCGCCTGACGTCGGCCGGCAACGGCGGCTTCCACGAAACCGGTTTCAATCCCACCGGTGTAATCGGCACGTTCGCGAGCGCTGTCGCGGCCTCTCGCCTGGCTGGGCTAACGCCGCGTCAGGCCTGGATGGCGCAGGGCATTGCGCTGTCCATGGCGAGCGGCAGCCAGGCGTTTTTGCAAGGGGGCGCGTGGTCGAAGCGCATCCAGCCAGGTTGGGCCGCGTCGGCCGGAATGACCGCTGCCACGCTGGCGAAGCAGGGCTTTATTGGCCCGAAGGCGCCTTACGAAGGGAGGTTCGGGCTGTTTTCGAGTTATCTCGGCGAAGTGCGAGCCTTGGTCGACCTTTCGCTGGCGACGAGTGGGCTGGGCGAGGTGTGGCAGACCATGGAAGTCGCTGTCAAACCGATCCCCGCTTGCGTATTCGCACATGCCGCAACCGATGCCGCGATGATCTTGCATGAGCCATGGCGGCGCGGAAGCGATGAGCCCGCCATGGGCGCTATCGACGCAGTGAAGCGCGTACGCGTCAAGGTTCCCCGGGAGGTCGTGAAAACCGTCTGCGAGCCGGTGGAGGCGAAACGGCGGCCCGCCAACGCATATGAGGCCCAGTTCAGCATTCCTTATCTGGTGGCGACGGGTTTGCTGAAGGGAAAATTCACGCTCCAGGAACTTGAGGACGACGCCGTGTCCGATCCGCAGGTGCTGGCACTCGCAGCGAAGGTTGACTATGAGATCGATCCTGATTCGACGTTCCCGCGTCACCACACAGGCGAGGTCATCGTTGAGTTTGCGGATGAGCGGCGCCTTGAGCATCGCGAAGACGTCAACCGTGGCGGTGCTGACAGACCGTTGAGCAACGACGAGGTGGCGGAGAAGTATTTGTCGAACGTCAACGGGACGCTATCTCCGGCGCGGGCTGATCAGGTGCTCGATGCGGTACTCGCGCTCGACCAGCGACCGCTGCGTGACCTGCTGACGCTTCTAGCCGAACCGGTCTGAACGGGAACAACAAAATGATCTGATGATGTTTGCCGATCGGTCCGTTCTCAATTCAACATTGACGGACGTGACGAACATTGCCTGCGCGCGTCGGAAACCGGGACATCGAATTCGGCAAAGGAGCTCGTTCGCCACGACGCTCAGCGATTATCAGGCATCACTTGCAACAGCGGCTCCGGCGTCAGTGCGACTTTTCCTGTAAAGGGCCGATCGTGGGAAAGGATGAGCAAAACGGTTGCGGCGAGTGCCGCGGAAAACAGACCGATTGCCACTGCAGACGTCAACCGGTTCTCGCAATGCACGAACGCGATAGCGAATAGTAAGCACACCGCCAGAAACCCCAAGCATAACCATTTGACATTATTCACTTCGCTTCGGCTGATGAGGATACGCTCGCGGCGCGCTTCGAGAACATGCTGCAAGGACGCCGCGACCTCGCGCTGCGCCGTCTGCTCCCCGGGCGTAACGACCGGCAGGGAGAGCGTGAACTGCAGTGCCTTGTTCAGCGTTGGAGGACTGACGTTAAGCGTGACAGCTCCCTTGGCGACCAGCGGCCATTCAGTCGTCGCGGTGTAGAGGATATAGTCTCGGACCAGCCTCCGCAGTTCCGTTTGGGCTTCTTTTGGCAAAACGGCCGACATGACGATAACCGATCGCAGCGCACTCGCTTCAGCGTCGACCGCGGCGCTGGCGCGCTCCGTATCCTTCCAGACCTGCGCGGCCGTGAAGGCGATAAATAAGCCGAAGACGATACCGATTGGAGAAAGCAGACCAGGCGAAATAGCCTTGAATGACCGCCCATGTCGACCGGCGGCGAGCCATCCGGTGACGAGGTGGATTGACGCGCTCGCGAGAAATATCACGCCGAAAGTGACGAGTGCCATCAACCATAGCGGCAGCTCATGTATCCATGTACTCATCATTGTGGTTTGCGCTATGCGCAGTCTGAATGGGCTATTCCTGGTGGGTCGGGGCGTCCAAACCGCTCAACAAGACCACGAAGCTCCGTCGGTAGTCTGTGCGCTCGATGACGTTGCGCCGTAATCGCCAGGGCACGCAATACAGTGCGGGTATGAGTGCGACGCATATCTGCGCGGTGAGCGATTTCGAGTTACCGCTCATCTGTTGAATTCGACCGATAGCAGGTGATTCCACCATGACGTGCAAACATTCGAGATTCTGTCTCCTCGCGAATTTATGCTTCGACTATGTCCTGCACGCAGGCAAATCCGAAACGTCGGATCGTCGTTCACTCGAGGAGACACTGATGAGACATTGAGTTGAGATACGGTGACTTTCAAGCGGTAAGGATTGCGCCGGCGTGCCAGTTGTTAACTTCGGGATGCCAGCGCTTGCTGGGACCGCTGCGACGATTCGCGGCGAGGAGACCGAAATCTTTGCATTAACCTGTCGAAGACGCGGCAATGGAGAAAATCATGAATTACCTTGTCAACATACTGGGCCGTTCGGGCCTTTTGACGCGTGACCTCGACTACCACCTGCTGCGCGGCGCGATGGTGGTCATCTTTGCGTGGTTCGGCTACGACAAATGGTTCAACGCCGAAATCACAGGACTGGTTCCGCTCATCACCCACGGCCCGCTTATCTTCTGGATGATTCCGGTCCTCGGCGTGGGAGGCACCAGCATTTTGCTTGGAACAGCAGAATGGACCTTTTGCTCGTTACTGTTCCTTGGGTTCTGGAACAAGAAATTGGGCGTGCTGGGTGCTTTGGGCTCCACGTTCAGCTTTATTGCTACATTCACGATCTTTCCATTCGCTCCGGGCGCGTGGGAACCTGCCGCGGGAGGGTTTCCCGCCATGACGATCGTGTCCGCGTTCCTCTTGAAAGACCTTGTTTTGCTGGTCGTCTCTGTCTACCTGCTCAAGCAAGACGTTGCCCGAGTGATCGAGGCCCGGACCTCTGTCGATCAGCGGGATACATCCCTGCGCAAACTGGCCGCCTAACAGGGTGAGGCACGCCGCTGCCGACTCACGTTCGGCGGGTTCGGCAGCAGCGTGTCTCACACCTGCAAGAACTTGCTCTGTATCGGCAGCCCGCGAAATGCGGGCATTAACGCGTGATGAGTCATTTCTGAATTAACCTGAATTCACGATCAACCAGACGATGTATCGCTTCGCTCACGTGAATGCCCGATCGGCTCATAAAACGACTGAATGGAATCGCGAGGCCGGATCAATACCGCAGAGCCGCATATTTACTGGACTGTGCCGCTGTTTCAGCGAACGCGATAGTAATTCCCGGATAGCAAGTACAAAGATTCGACGGTTAAGACCTACACTTTTCCTGTCACCGCGAGATTGCTTGAACAAACGGCAAATCGAGCAAGGGTGTAATCCTTAACCTATACGAGTTGGAGTACTTATGAACACGAAAATCATCGCGACGATTCTTGTCGCCGCATCCGCGGCCCTCGCAGCCCCCGCCTTTGCAAGCGGCTATGGTCCCGCTCCGTTTTATCATCCGTTGACGGGCGCACCCGCTTCGCAACGTGGCCAAAGCGCGCAAACGCTCAGCGCCGAAGGCCACCAGTGGAATGACAACTCGACCGCATACGGTGGCGTGCGCAGCGGTACCAGTGATGCCGGCACACGCGCGCCTACGCAAATCGATACGGAACGGGATCTGAATTCGTCGCTTTACCGTCACCACTAAGCCTCAGGTCGGGTCAACCCGGCCATTTATCTGGCCGGCAACGGGTCCGGCAGGGGCCAAAGAATAGTGACTGCTTCGCGGGCGCGGCCTTAAGGGGACGTTCGGGCTGATCTCCACAAATCGGCTTAGGGTTGCCGGGCGACGGCCTTGTCGCCCGGAAGCGGTCATCGACGGCGCATGCATCGATGTTTGTCAGCGTATGGTTCCCTCGCCGGCGCTTCCTCGATCTGGCCAGGATAACCTGCGTTATCGAGCACTTCTCATATCGCGCATGCCGGTCATGCAGCCCATTTTGGAATATTGATTGTGTCGGGGTAATCGACATCATACTTCCAGTCTACATTGCCACCCTTTTAAGCGATAAAGATCCCGGCGTTTTAAAGAAAATATGTCTCACGAAAAATGCCAACTTCATTACAAATGCATTTTCGATAAAAGAGGGCATCCGTATGTTTGAGGACAAGAAATCGAAAGCTATATTGCGCTCATCGTAACGATATGGATTGGGTCGACAAGCAACTCCTCCGGCGGGCATGACTGTTCCGTTGCTGCAACTCTGTGCCTCTACAGCAAGTCGGGGTTGAGAATTTTACGGAACTAAACGTCCATTGTAATTGGTATGCCTAACTAATTGTCGTTGCGCGTTTTATTTCGATTTGATCAGTCAGAGCGAGGGGACAAATGAAGCGTAGTCGTTATTTGATTGCATGTTCAGGCATGCTCGCGGCGCAGATCGTACATGCGCAAAGCTCAGTCACACTGTATGGCCTGCTCGATGCAGGTCTTGAATACACGAATAACGTTGTCAGTGGTGGATCGCTCTTTCGACAAACCAGTGGCAATGTCAACGGTAGCCGGTTTGGCATGCGAGGCAATGAAGATCTTGGCAGCGGCCTGGGTTCGATCTTCGTGCTTGAAGGCGGTTTCAACATCAACAACGGGAAGTCGGCTCAGGACGGACGATTGTTCGGTCGTCAGGCATACATTGGACTAAGCAGCAAGGAATACGGTACGGTTTCGCTCGGCCGTCAATACGATGCACTGACCGACACGCTGATTCCACTCTCGGCCACCTCGATCAACTTCGGCGATAGCGCGTTCGCTCACCCGTTCGACAACGACGACATGATTCACTCATATCGGTTGAGCAACACAGTGAAATATGCGAGTCCCGTTTACAAAGGGTTGAAGTTCGAGGCGCAGTACGCGTTCTCCAATAGCGTGGACTTCGCAGTGAATCGCGCGTACAGCGTAGGTCTCGCATACAGCAAGGGTCCGTTGAATGCCGGTATTGCGTACTTTCAACTGAACGGCACGAAAAACACCACGATCAGCAGCCCCGGCGCGCTCGACGTCAACGAAACGCAGGCGAATAATACGGCCGGGTTCGTGCTGGGCGCCGATGTGCAGCGAATCGCGGGCGCAGGTGTGAACTACGAAATCGGCAAGGCGAAGGTCGGTTTTGTCTATACGCACACGCTGTTCGAGGGCTCGACGTCGTTCGGTTCACAGAACGGAACGGTGCGGTTCGATAACTTCGAGATCAACGGCAAGTACTTTGTGTTGCCGCAACTCACGGTCGGCGCCCAATACGTCTTCACGAACGGCCATGTGACGAACACCTCGACGTTCGGATCGTCGCCGAAGTGGAATCAGATCGGGGTGCAAACGGTGTACAGCTTTTCCAAGCGTACCGATGTTTATCTCGAAGGCGTCTATCAACATGTGAGTGGGCGTAATTTTAGCGCCTTTATCTACAACTCCGGAGGCGCTTCATCAAGCGCCAATCAGATTGTCGGCATGATGGGGATGCGGGCCCGGTTCTGATGAGCAGTTCTGGGTGCGTGAGCGTAGCAAAGAATGCAGCAGCTATCACATGAATAAAGGGAAATTCAGTCTGGACAAGGAGTTGAGCTTCGAACGGTTGAAGAGGTTGCGCACCGAAGTCCCGCTTAGGACAAAAAAAGCCCGGCTCGAGGCCGGGCTAATGGAAATGATCCAGGGCATCACTGGACGGGTAAGGAGAATTGCGATGCCGAGGATAAGAGTACATGCAATATTGCTTTCAAGGAAGTGGCTTTCTAAATTTTCGAAACCTTTAAATTTTATAATTAAAGGTTACAAATCGCTTTTTGGCACGGAATTTCCACGTTCACGATCTGATATCAGATCCCGCTACTTTTGGGCTGCGCGCGCGGCTTCTTCAATGACGTCGGCCACGACGTCCGGATTAGAGACGGTGACGGCATGAGAAGAGTCAACCTCAACAACGTGAGAATGGGCGCGATCGGCCTCAAATTTCTGTTCGGCCAGAGGAATCGCGAGATCCTGCAGAGTCCTGATTTGCCAACTGGGCTTGCTCGTCCATGCGGCTGACGTCAACTTCTCATTCAGGGCTGCCAGATTCATCGGCCGTTGCGTCGCGATCATCAGAGCGACCTCGCTCGCGGGGACATCGGCAGCGACCTGACTGTGAAACTTCGCGGGCTGATAGAGGAGGTAGGTGCCGCTGGTCCCGTCGGGCAAGCTGTAGGGAACGGCATCGACGGACGTGGGGAATGAGCTGCCGGGGAAGCGCTCGATCAACTGGCTTGCGGCTTCTCCTGCCGCGGGCATCACCGCAGCCGCGTAGACAAGACCTTTGACCTTGGGCTCGTTTGCACCGGCCTCGGTGATGATGGCTCCGCCGTAGGAGTGGGCCACGAGGATCACCGATCCCTCAATTCTGTTCAACACGCTACGCAGGTACGCGGCGTCGACCGCGACGCCCAGTAGCGGGTTGGCGAAAGCGACAACCGGGTAGCCCACGCGCTGAAGCCGCTGGATCACTACATTCCAGATCGACGCGTCTTCGAAGGCCCCATGCACAAGTACGATAGTGGGCTTAAGCGATGCGAGATTCATTGCGAATTCTCCTCAAAAGGGTTACGCGGTGCGCGTGATTTCGCTTTTTCGTAGCACCAGAGTGAACGCGCTTCGCACTCGCACTTCCGGATCAGGTTGAAGTTTCCGACAGCCAGCAATTCCGCTGCCGCATTGGCGATCGGAGCCAGAAGCTGCTCGGGCGTTGCGCGCTCGTACTCGTATGCGAGATGCAAATGACCATTGGATTCCCGCAAGAGGCTCACTCTGTAGCTTCCGCGGTTTAGAAAAGCGTTAAGGGATTCGATGTCGACATCTCCACCGCTTTTTCGTTGCAGGACTGCTCTGCGGATCGTCTCTCTTAAGGCGCGGGCTGCGCGCACCAGACGGCCACTCTCGAAACGGGGCAGCGTCGCGGCATCAAGCAGATGCTTCGCTCGCATCCATTCGACGACGCTTTGATCGCTCGATAGAAGCTCGGATGCGGGCGTGTCTTCCGAAGCTGACGTGTTGAGGAAATCAAGTACCGTGCCGCCTGACAGCATAGGGAATTGCGCAACCATGAGTGAATCCATTGGGACTATTTGACAAGTTTTTAAGAGTAACCATTAATAGTTGGATCGACAAGTTACAAATTTAAAAGATACTAAAATTGCCGATCCACAGGGTCAGCGACTTGAAAACATCGCCTTGATTTCATAATCCATGTCTAGTAATCGAATGTAATTCTGGAAAACGAATCAAAACTGGAAGCTGATATCCAAATCGACCGGTTGCGAATTGACACGAGATGAACGTGCAAAAATTCGCGAGAGGTTGCTCTGTAGCGGATATTTTGGAGGGAACGGGGTCAACGCAAAGGAGATGTACTGTGTCGCAGACAAATGAACAGGAAACGACGCCCCCTTGGGACGCCGCACGTGTCAACCTTATATCGAAAGAACTTGCGACTGGCGTATTCGCCGTTATGCCCGACGATGTGCTTTCCAAAGATCATGTCGGCACCACCGCCGGCTTCGTGATTGGCGAGCGAAGTGTCCTGGTTGTCGAGGCGATGCTAACCGGCGATCTGGCTTCGCAGCTCATCGGACTTGTACGCAGAGTAACGAGCAAGCCTATTCGCTTCCTCGTCAACACCAGCTATCACGGCGACCATGCCTATGGAAACTACCTGTTCCCGGACAGCACCGTAGTGATTCAGCACCCGGAGACGAAGCGCTACATGGAGGAAAAGTTCGAGGAGGACCGCAGTTTCATGATCGGCCTCATGGGAAGCGGGAAGGGCATTGAGCGCGTTCAGTCGCGCACCGCGGACGTCTCGGTGCCGGAAATGCTCAGCGTTGATCTCGGTGCCCGGATTGTTGAGGTGCGCCACTTTGGCTTCGCCCAGACGCCAGGCGATTTAGTCGTCTGGGCGCCTGATGCCAAGGTACTCTGGGTCGGCAACATGATCCAGGCACCATCACCGGCTCTTCCGTGGCTCCTCGAAGGTCGGCACAAGGATACAATCGCGACATTGGCCCGCGTATATGACTTTCTACCGGACGACGCGATCGTCATTCCCGGCCACGGTCGGCCGATGCGGCGTGCGGATATCGAGTTCCCGCTTCTTTATCTTCGCGAGCTCGATCGCACCGTGCGTAACGCTATCGTCGAGGGGCGGTCGGTCGAGGCGATACTCGATGTTGTGCCAATGCCGCACTACTGCTCTTACAGTCTTTTTGATTGGGCACATAAGCTCGTAAACGTTCCCGCAGCCTATCGCGATGCCTATCGGGAGATGCAGGGTGAGCCAGTGAATCTGCCGAAGCGGTCATAAACGCTCGGACCGCAGCGCAGACCGATGCTGCATACTTGTCTTGCCAGCCGGGTCGGACAAGTGGGCCGCGCTTGCCACTCAGTTCTGTTCTGGACGCCGTATCAGTTCGCTATCGACCGAACGCACACCGGGTACGTTCATGGCGATGGTAGGCGCGGTCTGAATCATGGCTTGAGCGGGCACACCGCCAATTAGCGTCACCCTGCCGTTCCTGGCAAGAATTGACACGTGAGTGACGTCCACTTTCCCTCGATAGAGTGCCTGACGTACTTTCCTCTCAAGGCGATGATCGGCGTGACGCGCGTCCATGTCTGTCGGCTCTGGTGCGTCCTCGACTGAAACTACGTCGGCACGTGGCTGAGTGTCGATTAATGACACATTCGCGGCCGCGTGGCTCGCAAGCGGTGACATGGCGAACAGCGCGATCACCAGCGCCCGGGTCAAGCATTTCATGAGTGGCCCCTTCAGTTCAGGTGAGTTCCGTCGTTGACGGTGTGTGTGAACTTTAGGGGCACCCGGCGTTGGCGTGAATTGCAGGGCGGCTCGCGAAACCGTCTAATCGGCTCGCCGTCCGCAGCCCTATCACGGCACAGAACGTGTCACTACGATATCGATTTGCGTACGATAGGCGCGTCGGATCCGGAATTGATGTCAAGCGCCCGTACCCGAAGCACGAACTCTGCGATGGAGCCGGATCTCATCTTCTTCATAGCGCGGTTGCGATGGATCTTGACAGTCGCTTCACTCAGGTTCATTTGCGTGGCGACTTCTTTGTTACGAAAGCCTTTGACGATCAGGTCAGTGACTTCGCGTTCACGTGGCGTCAGCGACTCGTAGCAGTGCACCAAGCTGTTATGCGAGCGTTCTGCTTCGCGCTGCTTGCGATCGTTGTCCAGCGCTTCGGCCACGGCATCGAGCAGGTCTTGATCGCGAAACGGTTTGGAGAAAAAATCGGCCGCACCTCTTTTCATTGCTGTGACTGACATTTCGATGTCGCCGTGCGCGGTCATGAATATGACGGGCATGCGTACGCGGTTCGCGTTAAGAACCTCCTGCGCGCAAAGGCCACTTCGACCTTTGAGCCGCACGTCCATGAGAACGCAGGATACCGTGTCGATTTTTTCGAATGCCAGAAAGTCTTCTGCGCTCGAAAAGGTTTCAACGGCGTAGCCGGCAGAGCGTAGCAAATGGCCCAGCGACTCCAGAACGGATTCCTCATCGTCGACAACGTAGACGATTGCGGTGCCAGTGGTATCCGGCGGTGGTTTGTCAAATGGAGCGTTCATCGGCGAACTCCTTTCGAAACTGCCCGATGCACCATAGATTGCCATCTGGTGCGGGATACCGCATCGCCGAATGAACACTTTTTCGTGGTTCGCATTGAATTCGATCGCGGCGCTTTTGAGGAAGCTGCGCTTCGCGTTGCATCTCGGGCCCGGCCATCAGTGCATGCTGCAGAGCAGCAGGAAGGGGGCCAACATCTCCGTTCGCTGCCGTGCAAAGCCGCTATGTGAACCAGCATAAGTCGTATTCATATTGGGTTAAAATTGTCCGGAACGAACGGCTGAAACGGTTAGTTATCTGAAGCAGCCGCATGAGTGCAGGGCGGTCGAATGACTATCGCGGTGAACGTGTGCCGGCGATATTGCATCAGGCCGATCCTTCGCATACGGGAGATGCCACCGATGGCCGGTCCCCACAAGACTGACAAGCGACCTGCGCGCCGTAACGGCGCCGAGCCCTTTTCAAGAAAGGTTGATGAAAGTCAGGGACCCGAAAGAGAGGGTACGCTTGTTGCTGTGGCCGACGCCGGCGACAGTCGGGCCGTCCAAGACCAAACTACCGAACGCGAATGCGCGCTACGGTCCCGTCTCGATCACAAATGGGCCGCGATATCGCGGTCACGAGACGGCCGCGAAGAAAAGCCATCCCCATCTTTGAAAGACCCTGTTGGTCAACCGCTAAGACACTTGTGCGGCAGACCTTCGCCACTTGAGCAATTTTTGCCGCTGTCCATTTCCGTCGTGGATGCGGTGGCGCAAATGCATGCAAGCGGATTGATCCATCTGAGGATTAGCCCGGATAGCTTGCTAGTTGGTTTCAAAAATAGTGTGTCGGGCCCGGCTGGTTCAGGGCGCTTCCATGCGTGGCTAACGGGCTTTAGCTTTGCGCAGTGGGTCGTCGGTGACGCGATGGCTGACGATGAGCAGACCGTGTCCGATGCAGCTGCGTTTGCCTATCTGTCTCCGGAGCAAATGGGCATGCCCCATCAGTGCGTCGATGTCCGCGCTGATCTCTACGCGCTCGGCTGCGTGTTCTACGAATTGTTGACCGGGAGCCCGCCATTTGCAGCAAAAGACCCGATGGGGTGGGCTCACGCGCATACCGCGAAGCGTCCGCGTTCAGTGCTATCCCGTCGGCCTTCGGTGCCGGAGCAGATCAACGCCATCGTCATGAAGCTGCTCGAGAAAGCGCCTGGCGAGCGGTATCAGTCGGCAGCAAGTCTGCGCGCAGACCTCGAGAGGTGTCGGCGAATGGGTCGCCGAAGCGGTCCGCTCGAGACATTTCCGCTTAACCTGCACGACATCGCGGATCGTCTCGCTCACTCTGCCCGGCTCTACGGTCAGCAAGGCAACGTCAAACGACTCGACAGCGCTTTCCAGAAAGCGAAGCAGGGCGCCGCGCGGTGCGTGTTCGTATCGGGCACTGCGGGTTCCGGCAAATCGTCGCTCGCCAACGAGCAACTCTCGAGACCAGGTGCGGATCTGTGCTGGTCGGCGGCATCCAAATGTGAGCCTGCGACGCATAGGGTGCCGTACGGAAGCCTCTCGCAAGTGCTGGACAATCTTGTGCGGCCATTGTTAGGCGAGAGCAATGCCGGCTTCGAATCCTGGCGTGCCCGCCTACAGGCTGCCCTGGGCAGTGAGGCACGCGCATTGTTTCCGCTAGTGCCGGTGTTGGAACGCATCGTCGGCAATCAGCCGTCCTTGCCCCGTTTGCCACGAGAGGCAGAAATAAATCGCTTTCTGCGCGCAGTGGCGAAGCTGCTCGGTGCGTTCGCGTGCGCCGCGCGTCCCGTTGTGCTGTTCATTGACGATCTTCAATGGAGTGACGACGGAACCTTGTCTGTACTCGAATACATCGCGAAACAGGCGCCAATTCCCCATCTCCTGATCATCGGGAGCTTGCGGGTTGACGAGGTCGCTACATCGGATCCTCTATATGCGCTCGCTCATGACAAAAGCGTCGAACTCATCTCCTTGCAGCCGCTGACCCTGGACGATGTGGCGGCATTGCTGTCGGATCTGCTCCACGAGCATGTCGACCGCATTCTTCCGCTCGCGCGCGTGGTTATTGAAAAAACAGGCGGCAACCCGTTCTTCACCAACCAGTTCATCAGCGCGCTGGCGCAAGAAGGTCTCATCAGATTTCGCGGCGATGGCAGCGTTGCCTGGGACGCGACACGCATTGCAGCAAAAGGATATACAAACAACGTTGTCGACCTGCTGCTGCGGCGCATCGAGTCGCTCCCAGTCGAGACCCGGGAGCTGATGCACGTCTTCTCATGCCTTGGGGGCAGCGCGACTGCGAACACCATCGCGCTCGCTGCAAACGTAGAGGTGAAGATCGTCCACGACAGGTTGAGTGCCGCGGTCGGCGCAAGGCTTGTGCAACGATTCGAGAACGCGTATGCATTCGCACACGATCGTATCCTCGAGACGACATATGGCACGTTCTCCGACGGCAACGAACGCGCCAGGATTCATCTTCAGATCGGCCGGCGACTTGCCGCCGTGACGGCCGAGGCTGGCCCGGGCAGTTCGAGTATGGTGTATGAGGTTGTCAACCACCTGAACCGTGCGATTCACCTGATCGATCTGCCCGAGGAGCGCGCGAAAGTCGGCGCGCTCAATCTCGAGGCTGGCCTTCAGGCAAAGGGCGCCATGGCTTATGCCGAAGCGCTCGGTTATCTGCGCTTTGCGGTGGCGGCCTTAGCGGGGGACGGCGATAAACCGAAGTTGCAAACGGCCGCGTTTCATCTCGCCGAGTGTGAGTTCATCTCGGGTCGGATGGACGAAGCAGAGGCACGCTTGGCGGCGCTTGCCGGGCAGAATGTGGATCTGCCCTTCGGCGCGGAGATCACGCGTCTTCGCGCAGCGGTCTTTACGGCACGCGATCGTTCAGATCTCGCCGTAAAAGTTGGGTTGCAATACCTTCGCGAGGCTGGAATTAACATGCCTGCGCGCCCCAGCGAAACGGAGCTTCAGGCGGAATATGCGCGTCTGGTCGCACGTCTGCGCGATTGCAGCGTCGACGCCTGCAGGAATCAGCCGGAAATGCAGGACCCGATATGGCGGGGGGTGTTACAGGTACTCGCCGATCTGATTCCGCCTGCGTTGTTCACAGCCGCGAACCTTCCGCACATGATCGCGCTGCATATGGTCCACGTCAGCATTGAACACGGTGTGACAGACGCATCGTGTTACGGCTATATCTGCGCAAGTGAAGTTTTCCGGCACTACGGCGACTACGAGACTTGTTACGCATTCTGCGAACTTGCAATGCATCTCGTCGATACGCGCGGTTTCGATCGTTACAAGGCGCGCGTGCACATGCTCTTCGGCGTGACGCAATCGTGGACGCGTCCGGTACGCGATGCGCTTCCATATCTTCAGCGTGCGTTCGTTGAGGCGATGCAAGCCGGCGATCTGACGTTCGCCGCGTACTGTCGCCGCAACCTGATCTCGCCGATGCTAGCCTACGGCGCGCCGCTTGCGGAAACGCAGCAGTTGGCTTACGAATCGCTCGCCTATGCACGCAGTACAAAGTTCGATCTGGTCATCGATGCAATCCGCGCGCAGGTCACGTACATCGATACGCTCCGTGGGGCGCCAAAGAACGAAGCCTGGTGGACGGACAACGAGGCAGGCCGGAACACGAACCGGCCGATCTCGGTATTTTCGCACTGGACGCACCGGATGCAGGCGCATCTTATTTTCGGCAATCTCGTTGCAGCGGTTGATGCGGAGGCGCGTGCGTCGCGATTGCTCTGGTCGTCGACCGGACATTACGAAACGGCAATATTTGTGCTGTTCAGTGCGCTTGTGTATGCTGCGGCTTGCCGGTCGGCCGTAGGAAGGACGCGGGCGCGGCACTTTGAGATGCTCCGGTTTCAGCAGCAGAAGCTGGATATCTGGGCACACCATTCGCCTAATAATTTCCGCGACGGCGCTACGCTCGTCGCCGCTGAAGTCGCGCGAATCGAACAACGTGTGCCGGACGCAATACGCCTCTATGAAGAAGCCATCGGCCGGGCGCGCGAGGAGGGCTTCCTCAACGACGAAGCGCTTGCGAGCGAGCTGGCTGCACAGTTCCACGCGGATCTCGGTTCGACGACAAGCGCGCGTGCTTACTTGCGCAATGCGCGGCGCGCCTACGCGGCGTGGGGCGCGGATGCAAAAGTGGGCGAGCTGGACGCAGCTTCTCCCGATCTCTCATTACCGGACGAACCGGAAGTCCTTTCCAGCGTCGTCAACCAGCTCGATGTCGGCGCAGTCATCACAGCAACCCGTGCGTTGTCACGCGAAATCGTACTGGAGCGTCTCGTTGAGACATTGATGAGGTGTACCCTCGAACATGCCGGAGGTCAACGCTGCGTACTTGTGACAATGCATGCCGACGTATTGCAGATGGAGGCTGAAGCGAGGGTGTACGGCGAATCTATCGACGTTCAGATGAGATCCGGGGCGGCGTGTTCAATGGATCTGCCGCTCGCGCTCGTGCGCTCTGTGATGCGAACTGGGGAAATGCTGGTGCTGCATGACGCGCGGGAAAATCGCGAGTGGTCAGGCGACGCATATGTAAGTTCGGTACGACCACGTTCGGTGTTGTGTCTGCCGCTGCTCAACCAGTCGCGGCTGGTGGGCTTGCTGTATGTCGAGAATAATCTGGTGGCGGGTGCCTTCACGGCTAAGCGCAGTTCCGTCCTCTGTGTACTTTCCACCCATGCGGCTATCTCGCTCGAAAACGCACGGTTGTATGCAAAACTGGTCCAGGAAAGTGCGACGCGCGAACAGGTCGCCGAGCGTCTGCGAACGACGCAGGACGAACTTGCTCGCGTGGCACGGCTCACGACGATGGGGGAGCTCGTTGCTTCGATCGTGCATGAAATCAACCAGCCACTGACTTCGGTGAATACGAGTGCAAATGCCGCGCTGCGCTGGTTAAGCCGTGATGAGCCGGAGGTTGGCGAAGCTTGTGCGGCACTGAATCGGGTGACCGCCGATACGACGCGCGCGGCAACGATTGTCCGTGGGCTGCTTTCGCTTGCGAAGAAGTCGCCGCCCGAAATGAAGCGGTTCGACCTCAATCAATCGATTCGGGAGGTGTTGCAACTTCTGCACCGGGAGATTTCGCATCACGAAGTAGATCTCGATGATCGGTGCGTGGCGGGCGAACAGATCGCCTATGGCGACCGCGTCCAGTTGCAGCAGGTCGTACTGAATCTCGTGGTCAATGCGATTGAGGCGATGTCCGAGTCGCCATTGGAGTCGCGTCACCTCCAGTTATCGACGGAGTTGAGCGTCAATGGTCGAATTATCGTTTCCGTGATTGATACAGGGCCCGGCATCAGTCAGGCCGTTCTGGGAAAGATTTTTGAACCGTTTGTGACTACGAAGGACACCGGCTTGGGCATGGGGCTGTCAATCTGCAGGTCGATCATCGACGCGCATGGCGGAGAACTGACGGTCGCGTTGAATTCGCCGCATGGTACGCGCTTTCAGTTCACGATTGCAGCCGCGAGCTGATCGGAAGAGGGTCTCGCCGATGGTGTCTGTTTTGGCGACAAGCGAGAATGGCCACATCTCCGAGGCGGCTAACGGCTAAGTAAGCCGTCTCGGTATACGTGCCGTGCACGTAACGGCCTTTTACACTATCTCATGAATTCGGCTACCGCGGCGCGGGGAACCTGACGAGTCAACTGTCGATTCGGCCGAGTTGTTTTGGGGCCGCTCGTCGCTGTTTGGTCTGCCGGACGACGGGTGTGCATGCCCCGGATGTTTTGCCGTACGACCGCTGTTCGAATTGCTGAGGCCGGGAAGCGGGTTGCCAGATCCTGCATTGAGCAACGGGTCACTCGATCCCGAGTCCAACAGAGGATCAGTTGTGGGTGTGCCCCCCGAACGAGACTGATTGGTCTGCGCGTCAATCTTCTCAGCCATAGCCATCGTCTTGAAGTATTCGGAACCCGCAATGCGCATGCTGAACTCCTATAGTGTTAAGCGCTAGAAGTCGGCTTAACGACGAATTTGCCCAAGTCTTTAGTGGCCGTCCCGGTGCATTCAACATCGGACTCACTGGTTGACTGTTGTTCAACAGTCGGCGAACAATTCGAAATACCTGAAGTATCGAACCGACCAGGGAGAATGCCGCAGCCAGGGGTATGCAAAGAGCCATGCACCCATGCAAGTGCCAAGCGCGCACATCGTGGCTTTGATGCAATGCGCTGCCCCGAGCGACCGATACCCTACTATGACGATGTGATTGGCAAGGCGTTCAAACTTGCGTTCCATTATGCGGTTCTCCGTGTATGCGATCACGTCGTCCCCTGACAGGATTCCCGTCAGTCTCGCCGGCCATTTGCCGACACCTCAGCGCCAACGGCGCGGATATGCGACGCTTCGCGCAAGCTATCGGGACCTCACCCGGACGCGTTCTGGTGAACGAGCAGGAGCGGGGTCCGTGTAATACGCGCAACCCGCGCCGCGACGCTGCCGAGTATCCAGCGTGCCACGCCGCGTCTGCCATGCGTACCCATCACGACGAGTTGTGCGTGCCAGCTGTTCGCTTCGCGTACGATTGCGTACGCAACGTCATCGTCGTTTCGGCCTGTCCTGATGAGGGCCGAGGTCGGCTGACCCGATACACCGGGGAAAACGCTATGGGCAGCCGCGAGTGCACGCCTGCCCTCATCGGTAAGTGCGGCCTCGAGCATATCGGGGAGGACGTCGCCTGGCCGTATGGCGTCGTCGATCACGTAGACGGACCGCAGACTGGTCTCGTGGGTCGCAAATCGTACGCCATACCGTAAGGCGCTCACCGACTGAGGGCTGCCGTCAACCGCGAAGAGAATGCGTTCCGGTAATCGGTCGATCGGTGTGCTGCAAATCTCGGGAACGATCAGCGTGGGACATTGCAGCTGCCTCGACAGCGGCTCCGACACGGCACCCTCGATCCAGCGTTGTAACCCGTGATGTTGACGGGTGCCGACAATGAGCAACTCGGCGCTGCATGCAAGAGCCGCGTCGATCAATGCACTGACGACGTCGCCGCCATGTTTTGACAGGTCGATTATTTCCGTAGCAATTTTGAAGTTGCGGTCGGCGATGCATTGCTTCGCGTCATAAAGTGTTTCGGCGGCATCGTGCAACAGCTCCTCTCGAGCCAGATCCAGCAACGGACCGGCATACCGGCCAAGCGGAAGAATCGAGCGCGGATTTTCGGCTACGCTGACGAGCCGAACCTCCGCGTCGTCTGGAAGGATGTTCCTCGCGTAGAGGATGGCCTGTCGCGATGCCGCGGAGGGATCGACGGCGATCAACACCCTGCGCGGCAGCGTCGATGTTATCTCGCCTGAAGAGGTGAGATTCAAGATTGGCTCCATCGTGTCACCAGGAGTCCAAATACGAAGTGATGCTGATAATCGGTCATAGGTGACTTTCAGAAAGATAATATTCTGATTATCAGTAATATTAACTAATATTAAGTAATATGGTTGTCGCCGCCGCATGCCGAAAGCATAGTGGCGACGGCCAAGGCTATGGCGAGCTTGGTTTTCATATGTCCCCTGATAGAAAGAGATTTGGAGCAGCAAGTTGCTTCGCGCGGGTGCCGATAAATGCAATGCGCTTAAGCCCGTGGGTCTGGAGCGGGCTTTGATCGCTTACCGGCCTAGGGCTTGTGATGGCGAAGCGGTGCTTGGTCGGAGTGCAGGCGAAGTTATGACAGCACTGACGAACATTTTTTACAGGAATGTCGATATTGAAAAATCGATAGGCATCCGGAATACGTCTGGAAAAGAGCCTGGTGACAGCAGATGTGACGATCTTTGTTGACCTCTTCTGGATGAGCCTAGCGTCGCGCGACGCTCCTGATCATCCCGCATCCCTCCGCTTATGCCGATCCTCGCCGGCGAAATTACCTGTTCCTATCAGTCATCACTGTCCAGGCGGGAATATCTGAATTGATCAGCGTTCAGTCGATGGCGGATGCCACGCATTGGGGCACAATGTGGCACGCTATCAATCCATCGATCCAAAAATCGTATCGACTGCCGCTCGCGGTCGGCTTGGTGGAATGACGCGAGGTAGGCGATGAGTGCAATACCTACTGTTTTCGGCCTGAACCCGTTCGACAATCGAAATAACCTATAAATTAGAAATTAAAAGGTTACGATGCGCGTTTTCTGCTGGCTGAAAAACAAATCAAGGAATACGTTCACACTCCAAAGTGTCTTATGCGAGGCCCGGCAATAGGGTCGCGTTCCAAGAGCGTCGCGCATGGCGGGCTTTCGCGCTACGACCTATCATTCCATCGCATAAGGACATCCTATGGGAAGCAGACGAGACTTCATGGTCCAAACCGGACTTCTGATGGCAGCAACGTCGTTCGCGGCGGCCGGACCGGCCGCCGCACAGAGCAATACATTGCAGTCGATCGGCCTAACGGTAGGCAATTTTCAGTTCGACGCGTTGTCGGCAGGCCCAGGTAGCGGTGAGCTCGTGATATGTCTACCGGGTTTTCCGGAATTCAAGGAGTCCTGGATTCCGATTATTCTTCAACTCGGTGCGGCCGGCTATCATGCGGTCGCCGTCGATCAGCGTGGTTATTCGCCCAACGCGCGGCCGACCGATGTCAGCGACTATTCGCCGGCAAATCTCGTTTCCGATGTCCTCGGCTTTGCGCAGGCGCTCGGCGCATCCCGCTTCCATCTGGTTGGGCACGATCGCGGAGGGTCCGTGGCCTGGGTACTCGCCAGGAACTACCCCAGCGCCCTGAAATCGCTATCGATCCTGTCGACGCCTCACCAGGATGCCTTCACGTACGCGTTAGCGACGGATGCATCACAGCAGGCAATGTCGTCGTACATTCAGATATTCACGCAGCCGGCGCCGGCCGGCGAAAACTTCCTGCTCGCCAACGGCGCAGCGAATATGATCGCTTCGTTTAACGGCGTAGTGCCCAACTACATGACATATGTGCAGAAGATGCAGGAACCCGGTGTGCTGACGGCTGCCTTGAACTACTATCGTGCCGACAACCTCAATGTGACGCTTGGCAGCATTTCCGTGCCGACCACCTATATCTGGGGTTCCGCGGACGCCTACCTCGGCAAGGTCGCCGCCGCCGCCACCGCGCCTTTCTGTACCGGGCCGTACACGTTCGTACAACTGGCGGGGCGTACGCATTGGCTGATGGATGAAGATCCATCCGCGATCGCGACATTGCTGCTGCAACAGTTCCGATCGACAGTGACCTGAGCCGCGATCGCGAACCGTTGTCTGACACGGGCACGCGATAAATCATGACTGCCGCACCCCGCAGCGGCTTTTGCAACAGCGAGGTCCCGGACCGCATATGCACCGCGCCCAATTCCGGGCGCGGCTCGACGTTGCGCTACGCGGCGATATCCCGCTCAACGGCAGTCCATTCTTCGGGCGTCAATACCAGCTCTGCTGCCTGCATATTTTCTTCGAGGTGTTTGATCGACGACGTACCCGGAATAGGCAGGATCGCTGGACTATATTGCAAAAGCCAGGCGATGCAGAGCTGCACACTCGTTACGTTGTGACGTGCCGCGGCCCGTGCAAGCGCCTCGTCCGGCATCGGCAGCCAGGCCCCACCGAGCGGGAAGTAAGGCAGGAAGGCAAGGTTATGCGTCTCGCAATATTCCACGATCGGCTGCTGTTGACGATGTGCGATGTTGAACATGTGCTGCACGCTGACGATTTCGACCACCTTGCGTGCGCGCTCGATCTGCTCCAACGTCACATTGCTCAGCCCGATATCCTTGATCTTGCCTTGTTCTTGCAGCCGCGCCGCTGCACCGAGTGTTTCTTCGATCGGTACGTTTGCATCGACGTCGTGAAGCTGCCAAAGGTCTAACGCCTCAACCTTAAGGTTGCGCAGACTAAGTTCAACCTGCTGGTAGATGTAGTCGGGGCGTCCGAGCGCACGCACGACCAATCTGAATCGTCCGTGATGAAGCGGTTTTCATGTTAGTCCCTCGTGTCAAAAGTAGTGCGGATACCGCGATGAAGGACAAAAACTTAACACAGACTTTTGGAATGAGTTGAACTTGAATTCGAGGCAATTCAGATGTTACTTGCATGCCTTGAGCGTCACCATTGCAGCGATTCAGGCCACCGCCGCATGCGAACCATTCCAACACCTTGCAAGCTCTCGTCATGCCGGGTGACAAACCACCGGCTCATCGTCCGACCAGGTTGACCGCTACGCTGCCAGCTCTTCGAGCATCTTCGATAGCGTGTCTTTAAGCCGTGAACTCCGTACGACGGTTACTGCATTCGCGGGACCGAAAATTTTTCTGATTGCTGTGTGTTCGCCAGATTCGACGCCGATACAGCGAGCCCGTATTCCACGCGCGGCCAGCGTACGCACGGCATGACGGGCGTCTTCGATCAGATAGCGCGAATCGAACACGTCGATGTCGAACGGCTCACCGTCTGTAACCAGAATAATGAACTTTAACGAGCGGTCTTCTTGCGCGATGCATTCGCCGGCGTGACGTAGGGCAGCGCCGAAACGGGTCGACCAGGCCGGGCGCACGGTTTCGAGCCGTTCTCTCTGTTCGTCGTCGTATCGCGCGCCGAATTCCTTGAAACGCACATACCGCAACTCCTTACGCCCATTCGATGAAAATCCATGGACCGCGATGCGTTCCTGCGTCGACTGTGGGGCGCGCGGTGTTCGTCCACGCATTTGCTACGAAGCACTATGCGAGAGACCTCAGCGAGCAATCCGCGCGTTCATCACAGACTCCGTCGTGTACGCGCGCCACAGCATGCGCCTCGCGGAGCCCCGAACCGGACATTTCTAACTGGCCCAAACCAGACATTACTTATATGGTCGCCTCCCATTTGCAAGGCATTTTTGTGAGTGGCGAGGAGGGTGGTTGCGGACTTATACATGGCCTCGTCCCGTTTGCCAAATGATCTGGTCTACAGCGAACAGATGCTGGATTGCATATATACATTCGGCCTGTTGATGGCAGGGTTGTGCCTGGCCCCAATGGATTTCGCCCGACGACGCCTTCATATATCCACGGCTTCGAAAGCCCTAAGTCCGCGCAGGTTCTGTCGTCGACGGTCCGACCTGTTTGCCATTGAATCAGATCACTTGTGCAACCAATGAAGAGATGAAGCTACGACCACGATGTGATCGGGATCGCGCTCATACCGGCGGTGCATACTCCTGACCGCGTGCAAGCACCACCCAGATCGTTCTGGCAATCTTGTTCGCGAGTGCTACGACGGCGACATTTGTTCCGCGTCGCGCCTGAACCTCGAGTATCCATCGGGAGAGTTTGTCCGTGTGCCTCACGGCTTGCTGAACAACCGATCGGGCGCCATGTACCAATAGCATTCGCAGGTATCCGTTACCGCGCTTTGTAATGCCGAACAGACGATCTTTGCCTCCCGAGGAGTGCTGCCGTGGCGTCAAGCCAAGCCAGGCCGCAAACTGCCGGCCGTTTGTGAACTCGGAAGCGCTTCCGGCCGCGGCGATTACGCCGGTCGCGATCATCGGTCCAACACCACGGATCTTCTCCAGTCGCTGGCTTGTGGGCGATGCCTTGTGCACTTGCTGGATGAGCTCGTCATACCGTGCGATCTGCCTGTCGAGCAGTGCAAGGCGCTCGTACATGTCGCGCATCATTGTTCGCGTCAGTGCTGTCAGCTCGTTGCGCTCGTCATCGATAATCGTTGGGAGTTGTATCCGGACTTTTAGAGGCGTTTGCGCAATAACTACGCCGTATTCAGCCAGCAAGCCTCGAATCTGATTGATCTGTGCGATGCGGTCTCTCATGAGCAAACTACGGATGCGGTGCATCGACTGGATGTCTTGCTGCTCAACGCTGTTGATAGCGACGTAACGCATGGTCGGACGAGATGCGGCTTCAACAATCGCCTCCGCGTCGTTGCGGTCGTTCTTCTGGGATTTGACGAACGGCTTGACGAATCGCGGGGCGATGATGTGAACCTGATGCCCCATTGCGGAGAACCGCCGAGCCCAGTGATGCGCTCCACCACACGCTTCCATCACAATGCGACAGGGCGGCAAACAAACGACGGCTTCCAGGAGCTTGTTGCGGGTGACACGCCGGCTCAATACGGGGTGGCCGCTCTGGTCAACGCCGTACAGCTGGAAGGTGTTCTTGGCCAGATCGATGCTCAGCAACGCGACGCTCATGACGGCCTCCGCTCATTGGTGGGTCAGGGAGTGTTCATACTGCCATGCACTTCGATGGAGGTCATTTCACTGACTCACCGGAGGTGGGACGAGGCCATTCCACTATATCCGGACTCGATCGCGGGCATGCCCGCCGGCCCCGATGGATTTCGCCGCAAAGGTCCTAATCTAAATAACGGACTCGAAGTCCGAGAAATGTCTCAGGCTTGCCTTTGCGCGGTCCAACCTGTCTTGCCATCGTTCAATACGCCTGTGCAACCGAGGATGGGTTAAAGGCCTTCATGCGTGACTGTGCGACGGTGCTGTTTCATACGTTCGGCCATGGGCCAGCAGCGCCCAGATTGTTCGCGCCATCTTGTTTGCGAGTGCAACAGCAACGACGTTCGTTGGACGCCGGGACAGCATCTGTTTCAACCGCTCTGGCAAATGCTTCGAGCTCGAGATGACCGATCTCGCGCCGTGGATCAGCAGCGTGCGCAGATACACGTCGCCGCGTTTGCTGATGCCACCGAGCTTTACCTTGCCGCCCGAGCCGTTCTGTCGTGGCACAAGGCCCAGATAGGCGGCGAATTCCCGCCCCGAGCGGAACGCCTTTGCCTGTCCGATGACGGATACGGCGGCTGTCGCGGTAAGTACACCCACGCCAGGGATTTCGGAGATGCGTCTGCATGCATCATCGTTGCGACGCCATTCGAGAATGCGCTGCTCGATCCGTGTGATCTGCTCGTCAAGCGTTCGAAGCCGGGAAACCTGATCCTGCAGGCTGTCTGCCAGCATGGCTGGTAACTGTTCGGCTAGCGAGGCCAGCGCGGCCTTGGCCGCCTCGATCGATGCCCGGCGGCCTTGCGGCAACACGACGCCGAACTCATAGAGCAACCCGCGAAGCTGATTGATCTGCATGACGCGATCCGGACCAGTTGCTGGCGTATGCGATGCAGCGCGAGCATGGCCTGCTGGTCTTCGGTCTTGACGGCAACGAACCGCATGCCAGGACGCTGGGCCGCTTCCCAGATCGCCGCTGCGTCGGCTGCATCATTCTTGTTCGACTTCACGAACGGACGCACGAACTGGGCTGCGATGAGCCGCACGTCGTGGCCCAGCCGCGCCAGCACCCGGGCCCAGTGATGCGCGCTGCCGCAGGCTTCCATGACGACACGACTCGCAGGCCGGTTGGCGAAGAACGGCACGAGCTGGGCGCGTTTGAGGACCTTGCTGTGAATCGCACCGGTCTCAGGCTCGACATAGTGAATCTGGAAAACGCGCTTGGCCAGGTCGATCGCAATGGTCGTCGGTTCCATCTGGATTCTCCTTGGCGGCAGGACTGCCGAACCAGCAATGTCGCACGCGCTGGCCGCGGGACTGCGGCGCCGGACGGACCGTTAAGGCGGGAGGCGACCATTCCATCTAAATGGCCGTTACACGCTTTTTATCGATAATTTATCTTATGTCAAATTACCAAACACCTGCAAAAACCCGCCTATGACCAAACCCGCAACCCAACGCGTCCCCATCTCCAACACCACGCTTACATCACCACCGGAAAACTCGGTAAATCCTCTCGTGGCGGCGTGCGCGTCGGAAAATGCGTTTTCAGCAACGCCGAGACCTGCTCGATGCCTCGTATGGCTCCAGGCTGATACTTTCCTCGCCGAAACTCGGCTTCCATCATCCGGCAGACCGCTTCCCATTCATCGCCCGATACCCGTGCGTTGATACCGCGGTCCGCGACGATTTCCACGTCCCGGTCAGCGAGTAGCAGATAGATCAGAATTCCGTTGTTGTCCTCGGTGTCCCAGACCCTGAGCTGGGAAAACACGTCGATGGCCCGCTCGCGAGCAGTTAGTCCGTCGAACAGATCCGAACTGTCCAGTGCACCTTCCACGACGAATCTGACTTGACCGGCGTGGCTACGATGGCTTTCCCGAATCGCGCTATCAATAGTCGATAACACGCGCACCGAGAACGCTTTTCTCACCCGCCAGCGTGTCATCAGAAGATGTCGGAAGATGCGCATCAGGTCCATCGCTACCACCTGCCCGACGCACCGCCGCCGCCGAACCCGCCTCCACCGCCGCGGAAAATGTCGCGACTCGAACGGCCGCCCAATCCGCCTGAACCTCCGCCCAGGTATCGGCCGCCCGCGAATGCCCCAATGCCACTGCCTGCCAGCGTGAACGCCAACGCTATCGCACCTGCAATGATGGCAAGGACGACAGCGCCGGAGAACAGCCATGCAATCACGCCGACCACACCACCAGTCAACACGGCGCCGGGCAGGCGCCCGAACATCGCGCGTAGTACACCGCCCGCGACAACCGCTATCACAAGCAACGCCGGCAGCAGACCCGTGACGCCGTCGGTTTCGCCCGTACGGCGAGACGGCGGCGGGAGCGGCTCGCCGTTCACCACGCTCATCATGCTATCGAGCCCTGCCTTGACGCCCCCGTAGAAGTCGCCCTGCTTGAACCTGGGCACGATCGTGTCGTGGATGATCCGGTTGCTGGTCGCATCGTTAAGCGCGCCTTCAAGGCCATATCCGACTTCGATTCGCAGCGCGCGGTCATTTTTCGCCACGATCAGCATGGCGCCGTCATCCACCCGCTTCCGGCCAAGCTTCCATTGCTCGACCACACGCATTGAGTATTGCTCGATGGTTTCCGGTTGCGTCGTGGGCACCATCAACAGTGAAATCTGGGCGCCTTTGCGCGACTCGAAATCTTTCAGCGTCGCTTCAAGCGCTGATCGCTGTTCGGGCGAAAGAGTCCCCGTTTCGTCGACGACTCGCGCCGTCAGCGGCGGTATCGACGCGTCGGCGTACGCGTCAACGGCGACAAAAGCCAGGACCAGGCAGACAAGCGCAAAGACCGTGCGGAAGATCTTCAATTGCTGCCCCCACCGGAGGCCGCTGGCGCAGCGCCAAAATCGACACGCGGCGGTCGCGCGATTTCCGTTTCGTTAGCAACGGAAAAATTCGGCTTCTCCGAATAGCCGAAAATCTTTGCCGTCAAATTATTCGGAAACGACCGGACCGTGGAGTTGTACTGCTGAACAGCCTGGATATAACGGGTACGCGCGACCGTTATCCGGTTCTCGGTTCCTTCCAGCTGTGCCTGCAAATCCCTGAAATTCGCATCGGACTTCAGTTGCGGATAGTTCTCCGATACAACCAGTAGTCGAGACAGCGACGAGGTGAGCTGGCCTTGCGCCGCTTCGAATTGAGCAAATGCCTGCGGATCGGACGGCGTCTCGGGACTCACCCGAACGGACCCCACCTGCGCCCTCGCCTCGGTGACGCGTGTCAGAACCTCTTTTTCCTGGTTGGCGTAACCCTTGACCGTATTCACAAGGTTAGGCACAAGGTCGGCACGGCGCTGATATTGGTTAAGTACTTCAGACCAGCCCGCCTTGACCTGCTCGTCCTCGCTCTGGATGGTGTTGTAGCCGCATCCGGCGACGGCGAGCGTCGCCAGCAGCAGGATCAATCTTCCCATCACGCGCATCGGGGCTTCGACAGCGATGATCGACAAGCCGCGCATCGGTTTGCTCCTTCGCATGTGCTGCCTTGATGCAGTGGTCAATGGGCAGCGCAAGTTGCCCGTTACGGATGACAGCATCCGGTAATGGCATTGACCGCGCAATGTAATCAAGGTTCTACCGAAGACTGGCAAGCCGGGTTACGGACTATCGATCGTCCTTGTCCGGTCCAGACCAAACGGAAGGATCCAACAGAAAGCCAATCGCGTCGCGCCACCAGCTGTCGTCGACATAGTTGATCCAGTCATTGTGTCCGGCCTCTTTCAATACGATCAGCCGTTTTGGATCCGACACCGCGTGGTAGAGCGCTTCACCAAAGCGTGCCGGGACGATCCTGTCATGCTCCGCGATCACGACCAGCACAGGACGGTCAAACGAGCCCAGGTAAGTTGCGCTGAGGTATTGGTCACGCAGCAGCCACTTCACAGGCAACCATGGATAGTGATACGCAGCGACGTTCTCAAGGCGATCCCATGGCGTGACGAGCAGCAAACCCGTGATCATGTCGCGCTCGCGAGACGCGGCTGAAGCTGCCACGGCCGCCCCGAGCGATTCACCGATCACCAGCAGCGGCGAACCGTACTGGCGGTGCGCAAGCGCGATGGTTTGTTCGGCATCGGCGTTCAGGCGTTGTTCGCCGGGGTCGCCGTCGCGCGGCCCGTAACCCGGATACTCGGCGAGAATCACGCGCAGTCCTAGCCGTGTCAGTGCCGCGGCGTAGTACGAACGGTGGCCGGCATGTCCCGCATTGCCGTGAAAAACGACGGCCGTACCGCGCGCTGCGCCGGGCGGCTCGGCCACCAGCCCTCGAAACGTCTCAGGTGCCGGCCACGCCCGAAGTCCGTCGGAAACGACATCCGCGACGGCGGCTTGCTCCGGAAAATACAGCAAACGATCTTGCAGCATGGCAACCCCTGCAAACGGGGCAAGACATCCGACGATGGCGATCAGTACCAACCCAATGCGTTTCATTGCCGTCAATTCAACTCATCATGCCCCTGCCCGGCCGACACGCGATCAAGCCGGGCCGTGAATGCGACCTGCCCGTTTCATCATAACGACAGGCCGGCCAATATGCCGGCCGACATCGCGACGACCGTGAGATGCACCGTGAACCGTCGCGGTTCGGGCATGCATCGTGTTACTGCTATTCGACACCTGTGCGCGTTCGTCACCGCACTTCGCCCTCACGTCGGCCGGGTGCGATCCGCTTCCTTATCAGCTGGATTTTCCAGAGGAATGCCTAATGAAACCGACAGATCAAACCAGTGGGCGCGCCCCCAATATAGGCGAGCGCACACTGGAAAGAGGTATTTTCGCAAGCCGCTGGATTCTGGCGCCCATCTATGCAGGTCTCGCGCTCAGTCTGCTGATGCTGCTCGTCAAGTTCGGACAGGAGTTCTGGCACATGGCATCGGGCCTGATCGAAAGCAGTTCCGACGATGTGATCCTTGGCGTCCTTGCGCTTATCGATCTTTCGCTGATGGCGAACCTGTTGTTGATGATTATCTTCGGTGGTTACCAGAACTTCGTTTCGAAGCTCGAACTGGACGGGCATAAGGACACCCCCGACTGGATCGGGAACGTCGGATTTAGCGACATCAAGCTGAAACTGATGGCATCCATCGTGGCGATTTCGGCGATCGAGGTGTTGCAGGGATTTCTCACGATCGAAAAGGTCGGCACGCGAACCGTCCTGTGGGGAATGGCCGTGCATATCACGTTCGTATTTTCGGCGTTGCTGCTCGCAACCATGGATTGGGTGATCGCAAAGTCCCGTCGCAGCCGGACATGGTGACCCCGACCTCGACACAGCGGACGAGGCGCCGACAACCGCCTGTTCGGTGCAAGCCACGCCCCTACCGTCGATTACTTTTCACGCAATTCAGGCCTGCCGCGCAGCGCCGATTGAGTCGCGCATGTGTGAATCGGGCGCTAACCGGCTTGCACTCTCGCAGGCGACACCATGCTCAACATGCGTTCGCCGCACGCATGTGAAATGGCTGCGCGGACGCTATCGCGCATCCGCACTGCTGCGCCGATGCCCTCTCCGCACGCCTCGATCGGCTCGAGCAAGGACACGGTAATTGCGCCGCGCCGTGGCAGCCACCGGCCGTCCGGCAAGATTGCGCGCGCGCCGGAAATCGCAACCGGTATCGCCGGCCGGCGCGTGGCGCATGCGGTGACAAACGCACCAAGCCGGAACGGGCGCACGCCGACCGCGCGCGTGAAGGTTCCCTCCGCAAAAAAGAGCAGTGGTTCGCCGGTCGCGGCCCGTGCGATCAATTCCTTCTCCGCGGCGATGCCGCGCAAATGGTCGTGTCGCTCAACGAAGTACACACCGATCGACTTGAGGAACAGACGCGTGATCGGGTTAGCGGTCAATTCCCGCTTTGCAACGATCAATACCGGAGCAGGCAGCCCTGCAAGCAGCACGAGGCCGTCAAGGTAGCTCGCGTGATTGGCGACCAGAATGGCGTTCTGCGTCATCCGGCCGGACTCGATGCCGCGCACGCTCAGCCGCATGCCGGCGAGCCTGAGAAAAAGCCGGCACGCGCGCGACGCGATGCGCCAGTTGCGTGCGGTTTCGGTCCCGCGCGACGTCGTCGCCATCCACACGGGCACACCGATCGACGCAAATAGCAGCCAGCACGCGCCACCGTATGCGACTTCCAGCGTGCGCACCCCGGCGCGGCGGCACATCGGCACGAGGCTGTCAGCCAGCAACAGCGCCCATTGCCGCCAGTGCGGTTGGGGCCGCAACTTACCCGCGCTGCGCACGTACAGCGAAAGCGTATCGGCATGGCGGATCTTGCCGCTCGATGTCTTCAGGATACTGCGAGGCGGGACCAGCGCGATCCGCTCGGGCGGCGCCCCGAGCAAAGCAAGCGTGGCGTCGTTGATTGCGAGCCGGATTCGCGCGAGCGCCTCCGGGCTCGTTTCGCGCGTTTCGGCCATCACGATCAGCTGGTCGGTCCCGCTCGCCTCATCGGGCAACCCGCACACCGCGACACAACCTTGCCGCACACCGGCGAGGCGCGATACCGCCTCCTCCAGTTCGTACGGGAAAAAGTGGCGTCCCGCGCGAATCACGAGATCCTTGGCGCGTCCATTGATGTAGAGTTCGCCGTCTGCCAGATACCCGATATCGCCGGTGTCGATCCAGCCGCCGTGAATCGTGCGGCCGGTCTGCTCCGCATTGCGGAAATAACCCGAGGTCGCCGACGAACTGCGAAATTCGATGCGCCCGGCGACCCGTTCCGGCAGATCGCAGCCATCGGCATCGACGATGCGCAGCGTGTTGCCAGGCAACGCGGCGCCGCACGACACCAGTTCGAGCACGTCGTCGCCGGCCGTGGCAGGTACCGCGCGCCTCGTCGCGGCCAGCGTCGCGCGACTGACCCGATCGACGCGCATGCCGCGCCCAGGCGGCGAGAAGGTCAGGCCAAGCGTATTCTCCGCGAGCCCGTATACCGGGGTCAGCGCTCGCGCGTCAAATCCGTGGCTGGCGAACCGTTCGGCAAATGCACGCATCGTTCGCGGGTTGACCGGCTCGGCGCCGCAGACGGCAAGACGCAATGACGATAGATCGACGCCGTTCAGATCGTCAGGCGCAATGCGCGACGTACATCGCGCATACGCAAAATTCGGCGCGGCGGTGATGGTGGCGCGGTATTGGCTGATGGCCTGCAACCAGCGTTCGGGCCGCGCGAGGAATGTCAGCGGCGACATCAGCACAAGCGGCACGCCGAAGTACAGGGGCGCGAGCCATGCGCCAATCAGACCCATGTCATGGTAAAGCGGCAGCCAGCTCAAAATGACATCGTGCCGGCCGACCTCGATCGTGCGACCCATCGCGCGGATATTGGCAAGCAGATTCGCATGCGTCAGCAACACACCCTTTGGCGTGCCGGTACTGCCCGAGGTGTACTGCAGCAAGGCGACGTCGGCCGCGCGCGCCTCGTACGATTCGTCCATTCCGGGTCCCGTCAGCGCGCGCGGTGCGACGACATGCTGCAGCAAAGGCGCCCGCGCCCGGACGAGTGTCGCGGCCATCTCGACGCCTTCCGGCACGATCATCGTGCGTACCGACGCATTCACGAGGATCGTGACATGCCGGCGTAAGTGGTCGGCGAGCCGGGCCGCGTGCGTCGGAGGATAGACGGGCACCGCAATCGCCCCGGCAAGCAGAATTCCCGCGAAACAGGCGAAATAGTCGCGACCGGTCGGCAGCATCAATGCAACCGTATCGCCCGGCGCAACACCGAGTGCGCGAAGGCCGTACGCAACACGGCTCGCGGACCGGTACAGCGCTTCATAGCTCAGCGTCTCTTCATTCGACGAACCGTCGGCGAACACAATGTGCGGTTGCGATGGCCGCCGCGTCGCATGCCAGCGCAATGCGTCCACGAGTGTCGCGGCGTGCGTCGGCGGATCGAGCTGGTCAGCCGGTGGCGCGAAACCGGCAGGCGTTCGCGGCGTATTCATCGAGCCATCTTCTGTCGCGGCGAGCAGCCGCAATATGTCCGCGGGGGTCGCGGCGCTGCTGAATGACTCGACTGGGAGAGACTGATGAAACGCCTTTTCGATGCGGCTCATCAGCTCGCTTCGAGCGAGGCTGTCCAGTCCCAGATCGCTTTCGAACTGGCTCTCGCGCGTGACCTCGGGCGCGGGCGAGCACGGGTTGATCTCAATACAGAACGCAGCAATCAGCTCGAGCAGGCGGGAGGCCGTCACCGCTTCCTGAGCGTCGATATCGTCGGTCATAGCAATCGCGGACTCCTCGCTGAAGTCCGCTCCTCCAGATCGCCTACGTCCACCATGACGGAGCGTTCCTTGAATTCCTTCGCTCCGTCTCGCTGCGGAGTTAAGCGTTTCGCGCAGAAACCATGGTCTCGCGGAACCGTAGACATTACACTAACCCTTCAATTGCACCGCTACCGCCTTGAAGGTTCCAAGTGCCTGAAGTCATCTGGCCAGCTTCACCAGGCGACTTTCGAATGCTCTACCTGTGTTCTCGTTGGTTATCGGTTTCGCGGGATCGTTCACTTTCGTTGACGCATTCGCCGATCACGCCGGACGCCTCACGGAATCGCAGAAGTCCGCCGGACGCAATTCCAGCAGTCGAACTAAAGAAAAAAGGGTGTTCATGGGCGCAAGCTATCCTGGGTCTCTGGTCAAGCACGTGATCGTCGCAGTACTGCTCATCGGCCTTGTCGTGCTGGGCTATGTCGTGCTGCATCTGTTCCTGGTTCCCGTGGCTTGGGGCGCCATCCTCGCCTACCTGACCTGGCCCGCCTATCGCCGCTTGCGCTCGCTAATGCGTGGACGCGCGAGCGCCAGCGCGCTACTGCTTACGGTCATCGTCGCGGCGGTGCTGGTTCTGCCGCTAATCTCGCTGACCATGCTGCTGCGCGAAGAACTGGTCGCCGCCTATCAGGCCGTTGCCGGCTACCTCGCCAATGGCCCGCAAAAGCTGCCGGAATTCATTACGCGTATTCCGTGGCTCGGGCAGTTGCTGCAGGAGCGACTGGATCAGATATCCGCGGATCCGACGGTTTTTCGCGCGCAACTCGCGGAGTGGGCCCGCCAATGGACCGGCCAAGCCGGCCAGTTGCTCGGCAGCGTGGGGCGCAATGCGACAAAACTGGGGTTTGCGTTACTCACGCTGTTCTTTATGTACCGGGACGGCGAAAACGCGCTGAGCCAGCTGCGCGGCCTGTTACGGCGCTTTCTCGGTAGCCGGCTGGACGCTTATCTCGCGTCGATCGGCAGCACCATCAAGGCGGTCGTATACGGACTCGTACTGACGGCATTAGCACAGGGCACGCTAGCCGGCCTCGGTTACTGGGTCGCCGGAATGCGGGCGCCGGTGGCGCTCGCCGCATTTACGGCAGTGATCGCGTTGATACCGTTTGGAACGCCATTGGTCTGGGGATCGATTGGCATATGGCTGCTTGTCACAGGAAAAACACTAGCCGGAATCGGTCTCCTGCTCTGGGGCGCACTGGTCGTGAGCTCGGTGGATAACCTGATCCGTCCGCTCGTCATCAGCAGCGCGACGCGAATCCCGTTTCTTCTGGTGGTATTCGGCGTGCTGGGGGGACTGGCGGCCTTTGGCCTGATCGGGTTGTTTATCGGACCGGTCATTCTCGCGGTTCTGATCGCAGTGTGGCGTGGATGGCTCGATGAACAGGCCACCGCGAACACCGGAACACAACCGTAGTTCTGATCGGAACGCCCTATTCACGACACGAAGCTTATCCAGCCTGCGCCCAGCGCTGACGCCGCGCACGCAACCGTGACGGCGCCAGTCCTTACCCGTGCCCTGAGCCGCATGCGCCACTACAGCGAAGGAATCACGCTCGGCGTCTCCAGGTGAAATTCGACGCGCTTGATACCGGGCACGCGCGCAGCCGCAATCTGGATGGCGCGCTTTTCCTCTTCGGATTCGATCACGCCCCAAAGGTGCGCGACACCGTCCTTGACGAGCACGCCCTGCTTCGGCAACCCCCAGCGCTGCCCGTGCATCTGCTCGACGATCGCGTCGCGCAGGCTGGCATCGTCATACGACGCCGCGTCCACGGCCGGTGCGACGCTCGCGAGCGCGCGGATCAGGTTCGAGCGGGTCACGATTCCGACCAGCCTGCCGTCCTTTAACACCGGCACGCGTTTAAGATGCCGGCGCTCCATGAGGTCCGCGATCTGCTTAAGCGGCGTGTCGTCGGAAATTGAAATGACGTGCGTGCACATCACGTCGCCGACCACATGTCCGTGCTCCTTCACATACCTGGCAGCCTGTTCGCGTGGCGATGACAGCAGGAATTCGAGCCACCACGGACGTTCCTGATGGCGGGTATCGTTCTCCACACGATGCAGCAGGTCGGTGTGGCTGATGATGCCGACGACCTGCCCGTCCGCGTTGACGACCGGCATTCCGCCGATATGGTTGTCGACGAAAAGCTTTGCCGCGTCGTAGATCGTCATGTCCGGTGTGGCGGTGACGACGGACGGAGTCATGATGTCGAGTGCGCGCATGGTCACTCCTCGGGCGGGTCGCGACGGATCCCCTCCGTTGCACCTGTCGCGCGATTTCGGCAAACGCACACCGGGCGGCGAACCGCGCGGTGCCGGGGCTGCTGAATTGATTCAATTTTGAATCCGGCCTTCTGTCAAGGCAGAAAGCGACGTTTGCGTGACCGGTTTTCCCCGAGGAACGAGACATCCCGTCCGCGGCGTCGAAAGCATAAGATGAAGGTCACCGCAAAATAACGCGACGTGCGTTGCAACCCGGCGTGGGGTAGCTTGAGTTGCCTCGTACCCGACGTTGACGGAGCCACCTTTGCCTATGTCCGATCCTTCGCCGCACTCTGCTTCCCGTCCCGGGTGGAAAAGCCCGCGTGCAGGCAACGGGGCCGATGGCGGGTCCGATAACGGGTCCGATTCCAGCCTGCCGGAGGTATACCGTTCCGTGCACGTGCCGGACGGAGGCAAATGGCTCAGGCGTTTTCTCGCGTTCGCCGGGCCCGGCTACATGATCTCGGTCGGCTACATGGATCCGGGCAACTGGGCAACGGATATCGCGGGCGGCTCGCGCTTCGGCTATACGCTGCTCGCCGTGATCCTGCTTTCCAACCTGATGGCGATTCTGCTCCAGGCGTTGTCGGTCAGGCTTGGCATCGCCACCGGCTTCGACCTTGCGCAAGCCTGCCGGGCGCATTATTCGAAACCGGTGAACTTTGCGCTATGGGTCGCGTGCGAACTGGCCATCATTGCCTGCGATCTGGCGGAAGTGATCGGCACGGCCATCGCGCTGCAATTGCTGTTCGGCATTCCGTTGATTGCAGGCGCGCTGATTACCGCGTTCGATGCATTTTTGCTGCTGATCCTGATGAACAAGGGTTTTCGCTTCCTCGAAGCATTTGTCATCAGTCTGCTGATCGTGATCGCCGTGTGCTTCACGGTACAGATCGTGGCGGCCGCTCCACCGCTGGCCGCCGTGTTGCGGGGCTTCGTACCGTCGCCGGAAATCGTCACCAACCGCGAGGCCCTCTATGTCGCGATCGGCATCATCGGGGCAACGGTGATGCCGCACAATCTCTATCTGCATTCGTCGATCGTGCAGACACGCGCGTATCCGCACAGCGATGCGGGGCGCCGCGACGCGATACGCTGGGCCACCATTGACAGCACCCTCGCGCTGATGCTCGCGCTGTTCATCAATGCGGCGATCCTGATCGTCGCGGCGTCGACCTTCCATGACGCCGGCTACACGAACGTGACGGAGATCGGCGAAGCGTTCCGGCTGCTGTCGCCGCTGCTCGGCGTCGGCATCGCCTCGACGCTGTTCGCGCTGGCGCTGCTCGCGTCCGGATTGAATTCGACGGTGACGGCGACGCTCGCGGGGCAGATCGTCATGGAGGGCTTCCTGAGGCTGCGCATTCCGGCCTGGGCGAGACGCCTTATCACGCGCGGCATCGCCATCGTACCGGTGGTGGTGGTCACCGCGATCTACGGCGACAAGGGCACCACGAATCTGTTACTGCTAAGCCAGGTCATCCTGTCGATGCAACTGCCGTTCGCCGTGATCCCGCTCGTGCGATTCGTGTCGGACAAACGGAAAATGGGCGCGTTTGTCATTCCTTGGTGGGTGAAGGTGCTCGCGTGGGTCGTGGCTAGCGTGATCGTGAGCCTCAATGTGAAGCTGCTGGTGGACACGGTAACCGGCTGATACGAGCAACAAGGACGACGGTCAGAAAAGCGTCTGCTGTCCGCTAGTCAACGTCTCGAAGTCATCCCCCAACAACGGCAATATCGCATCGGCCACAGGCTGAAGCTGATTGCTCAGATAGTGCCCATAGTCGAGCCCCGATCTCCACGTTTCAAGCGGCTCCGGCCCGGCGCTCGTCATCACATAACTGATCCACCCGCCGCTCTGATACTGCACGGGCCGGCCCTGCTTCACGTTGAATTCATCCGCCATCCGTGCAGCCCGGACATGCGGCGGTACATTACGCTCATACGCGGCAAGCGGCCGGCGCAACCGCTTGCGGTACACCAGCAGTTCATCAAACTCCCCGCTCAGCGTCCGACGCACATAATCCCGCACGTAGTCCTGATACGGCTCCTGTCTGAACACGCGCAGATAAAGCTCCTGCTGAAACCGCTGTGCGAGCGGCGTCCAGTCGGTACGCACCGTCTCCAGCCCCTTGTAGACCACTTCCTCACTGCCATCCTCACGCAGCGTAAGACCCGCGTAGCGCTTCTTGCTGCCCTCTTCCGTGCCGCGAATAGTCGGCATAAAAAAGCGCCGATAGTGCCGCTCGAACTGCAACTCCAGCGCGCTTTCCAGCCCGAAGCGTTTTCGCAGATCGGTCTGCCACCACCGATTGATATGCCCTACGAGCGCCCTCCCAATCTGCGCCGCCTCCTCTTCGGTACGCGCCTGATTGAGCCAGACAAACGTCGAATCGGTATCCCCGTAAATCACCTCGTAGCCCTGCGCCTCGATCAGTTCACGCGTCTTGCGCATGATTTCATGACCGCGCATCGTGATCGACGACGCTAGCCGCGGATCGAAGAACCGGCATCCCGTCGAACCCAGCACGCCATAAAACGAGTTCATGATGATCTTCAACGCCTGGGACAACGGCTTGTTCTGATCACGCTTGGCCGCCTCGCGCGCCTCCGATATCTGCGCGACAACAGACGGCAGCCCATGCCGCGTACGCGAAAACCGCGCCCCCAGAAAACCGGGCACCGAGTCCGCATCATCCGGATGACGCATGCCTTCAACGAGGCCAACCGGATCAATCAGAAAGCTGCGGATAATCGACGGATACAGGCTCTTGTAGTCGAGCACCAGCACCGAGTCATACAGTCCTGGCCGCGAGTTCATCACAAAGCCGCCCGGGCTCGGCGCGCCCGCGACATCGCCGAGATTCGGCGCGACATACCCAAGCCGATGCATGAGCGGCATATAACGATGCGTGAACGCCGCCACCGACCCTCCGCTTCGGTCGGCCGGCAGCCCCGTCACCGTCGCACGTTCAAGCAGAAACGCGAGCAACTCCGTTTTCGCGAAGATGCGCGTCACCAGCTCGCAGTCTTTGAGGTTGTAGTGCGCGAGCGCCGGCTTGTCCTCGTCGAAGCGGCGCTGGATTTCGTCCATGCGCTGGTAGGCGTTGTCGATCGCCTTGCCCTCACCCAGCACGGCCTGCGAAACGAACTCGAGGCTGAACGATGGGAAGCTCCAGGTCGCCGAGCGCAGCGCCTCGATACCGTCGATGATCAACCGGCCCGCGGCGCCGGCGAAGAAATGCCCCTGCGTGATCCCGTGTTCGCGCCACTCCATCGCACTGCCGTCACGGCCCAGACGCAGCGGCACGCCATATTGCTCCGCGTGCTGATGAAGAATGCGCAGATCGAACTGCACCAGATTCCAGCCAATGATCGCATCGGGATCATGCCGGGCCATCCAGTCATTGAGCCGCTCGAGCAGCAGCGGACGGCTCTCGCAATACTCGAAGTCGAAGTCGACTGAACTGTCGTCGCCGTTTGCCGGGCCGAGCATGTAAACCTGGCGCTGCCCACAGCCTTCAAGTGCAATCGAGTACAGCTCGCCTTTAGCGCTGGTCTCGATGTCGAGCGACACCATCCGCAACTGCGGCCGATAGCCCGATGCGGGCCTCATGTCGGCCTCCACCAGCGCACCACTCGCACCACTCGCGTCACTGCCGTTGGGCTGCCCGCCGAACCATACCGGCGCCGTGATGAAGCGTTCCATCATGTAGCGGTCGGGCGGAAACACGTCCGCCTCGTAAACGTCGGCGCCGCCTTGCTTCAGGCGCTTCTCGATCCGCGTCAGTTGCCGGTACTGCCGGCTGTACAGCCCCAGCACCGGCCGATGCTGAAAATCGCACAGCTCAAGCGGACGCAGCTCGATTCCGGCAGACGCCGAAGCCGATTCGCGACGCAGAATCTGCTCGACCCGATCGCGCTGCGCGGCCGGCACAAACGCAACGGATTCCTGCGGGCGCAGACGGATCTGACGCGGCCCGTCGTCGGTCGCCAGCCAGAACACCACCTCCGTCCCAGCCGGCGTGTCCCGCCAGTGACGGGTCAAAATGAAGCCCTGCTTCTGCTCTGTCAAACACCCACTCCAATGCGGCCGTATGTTCCGTGAATTTTACCGTCCGCACCGGCGACATGGCGCTTGCCGATGCCCCGAAACGGCGCGCCTTTGGGCCCGATCCCGCCGATCCCCGGCGCACTGGTAAACCACTATCGCGCGCCGCCTGGTATGCCAGTAACAATCCGTTCTGTCAGATGGGGTGGTGTCGCGCATGCCCTCCGTTTCGCTTCGAGGGCACCTTTGAAAAGGCCGCTTTGGCCGATTCGCCAATCCGGCGAGCCCGATCCCGTTCCGCTGTAGCCTGTCCGCAAGATTCCCTGCATTACGCACACCGCGTCGGCCATTTGCGACGAACCGTGTGCGCCGGCAGTCGGTAAGTTCAATCCAACAAAACGGAGACAACATGCTTTCAGGAATCCAGGTGGTTCGAGCGGCGGCGACCGCGGCCTTGGCGCTGGGCGCAAGCGCGGCTTTCGCGCAGGCATCGATCGTGTCCGGTCCGTCCAGCGATCCCACGTGCATGGTTCCGTGGAAGAGCGACACGAAGTTCGTCAAGTATCCTAAGAAGAACGGGCCTTACCGCGTCGCGCTCGTCAACGGCTATATCGCGAACACCTGGCGCATCCAGATGATCAAGACGGCCAAGGCCTATACGGCGCAACCGGCCGTCGCCGCGAAGCTCAAGGAATTCAAGGTCGTCTCGACCGGCGAGGACGTGCCGGCGCAGATCTCGGCCGTCAACAATTTCATCGACGCCGGCTACGATGCGATCGTCGTCGACGCACAGAATCCCTCCTCCTTCGGCCCCGCGATACGCCGCGCCAAGAAAGCCGGCGTCGTGCTGGTCGCGTTCGACAATACGCTCGACAGCGAGGACGCGATCAACGTCGACGTCGACCAGTACGGGCTCGGCGTGCTGTGGGCCAAGTGGCTCGCGACCCATGTGCCGAACGGCGGCAAGGTGCTCGAGGTCCGCGGCGTGGCGGGCACGTCGGTCGATACCGACCGGCACAACGGCTTCCAGAAGACGCTCGACGAGACCGGCAAGAAGTGGAATATCGTCCAGGTCTACGGCAAATGGGACGACGGCGTCGCGCAGAAGGCCGCCGCCGACGCGATTGCCGTGCAGGGCCATTTCGACGGGATTTCGGCGCAAGGCGGCGACACCGGTGTCGTGCGCGCGATGCTCGACGCCAAGCATCCTTTCGTGCCGTTCGGCGGCGAAACGGAGAACGGCTTTCGCAAATTCTGCGCGCAGTACGGCAGCCAGGGCCTGAAGTGCACGTCGGCCGGCAGCGGTCCCGCCCAGGTGGCCGTGGCGATCAAGACGGCGCTGGCGGCGCTCGACGGCCAGACGATTCCCGTGGCCATCAAGCTGCCACTCGACATCACCGACGATTCGCAGCTGAAGGCGGGCGTCAACTATTTCCCCAAAGAGTCCGACAACTTCTTCGTCGGCAATTCGTTTCCGACTTGCGGCATCAATTTCTCCGCGCAGGAGATCATGAAGCAGAGCCAGGGCAACCAGTAATCGCGCCATCGCCGGCACAGTAACGGGAGACGAAGCATGCGGGAGACGAAGCATGCCGCAGCATGAGGAGCAGCCGATCTTTCAGATGTCGGGCATGTCCAAAAGCTACGGCGGCGCGGTTGCGCTCGATCATGCGGACCTCGAGGTGCGGAAGGGCCGCATCCACGCGATCCTCGGCGAGAACGGCGCGGGCAAGTCGACGCTGCTGAAGGTGATGTCCGGCGTCGTGCAGCCGGACGAGGGAACCATGCACCTCGATGGCCGTCCGGTCTCGTTCGCCTCGCCCGCCGAGGCGAACGCGTCCGGCATCGTCTGCGTGTATCAGGAGCTGTCGCTGATCCCCGACCTCAGCGTGGCGGACAACATCTTCGCGTCGAACCCGCCGCGCCGCTTCGGCATGATCGACCGCCGGGCCCAGCGCCGTCAGGCCGAAGCGGCGCTGGACCGCGCGGGCGCCGCCGACATCAATCCGCTCGCGAAAGTCCGCGACCTGCCGCTGTCTCGCCAGCAGATGGTCGAGCTCGCCAAGGGGCTGGCGCACGCGCCGCGCATCCTGATCCTCGACGAGGCCACCTCGGCCCTGACCGCGGCCGATGTCGCGCGCGTCATCGACGTGCTCAAGCGCCTGCGCGAAGAGGGGCTCGCCCTGCTCTTTATCTCGCACCGCATGCACGAGGTGAAGGCGCTCGCGGACGAATGCACGGTCTACCGGAACGGTCGCCATGTGATGAGCTTCGAGGCAGGCACGCGCACCGACAACGAAGTCGTCGAAATGATGATCGGGCGGAAGTATCAGCATGCATTTCCGGCCAAACCCGCGGATAAGCCCATCGATAACCTGGTAGACAACCCCAACGGCGTCTCCGCCGCCAAGCCCGTGCTTGTCTGTCGCGATCTGACGTGGAGCGACACGCTGCAGGGCATCAGCTTCTCGTTGAAGCGCGGCGAAATCCTCGGTCTCGGCGGACTCGACGGGCAAGGCCAGCGCGAACTGCTGCTCGCGCTATTCGGCGTATTGCGCGGTTGCGCAGGCAAGATCGAGATCGACGGCAAACCCGTCTCGATCGCGAGCCCCGTGGCCGCGCGCGCCAACAACGTCGGCATGGCGCTGATTCCGGAGGACCGCAAGACCGAAGGCCTGATGCTGCCGATGTCGGTGCGCGAGAACCTGTCGTTTGCCGCGCTCGATCGCATGTCCAGCGCGGGCGTGATCGATCGGGACCGCCAGCAGTCGCTGGTCGACCGCATGATGGAGCTGCTCGCGATCAAGTCGTTCAGCGTCGACGCGGCCGTCGGTTCGCTGTCCGGCGGCAACCAGCAGAAGGTGGTGATCGCGAAGTGGCTGATCCGGCAGCCGCGCATTCTGCTCCTCAGCGATCCGACGCGCGGCATCGACGTCGGCACCAAGCAGGAAATCTATCAACTGCTGCGGCGCCTCGCCGACGAAGGCGCCGCGATCCTGTTCTATTCGACCGACTACGACGAGCTGATCGGTTGCTGCGACCGCGTGCTCGTGCTGTACGAAGGCAGGATCAAGAAGGAACTGGCCGGGCCCGAGATCACCGAACAGAACCTGATCGCCAGCGCACTGGACCTGCCTGTCGCACAGGTTTCGCCTTCCACGGGAGTCGCGCGATGAGCGGACTGCGTTACTGGTATGCGGAAAATCGCGGGACGACGTTCGCGTTCGCGCTGTTCGTGCTGATGTTCGCGATTTACCTCTTCAACTATCCGTCGACGTTATCCGCGAACGTGTTCCAGACGGCGGCGAACAAGGCGGTGCTGCTCGCGCTGGTGTCGATGGGCCAGGCGCTCGTCGTGCTCACGGCCGGCATCGACCTGTCGATCGGCATGATGCTCGTGCTGACCAATTGCGTCGGATCGTGGATCGTCACCGGAGACGCGCTGCACAGCGCGCTTGGCATCGTGGGCGTGCTCGCCACCGGCGCGCTGTGCGGCGCGCTCAACGGCGTCATCATCATTTTCGGGCGTTTGCAGCCGATCGTGACGACGATCGCGACGGGCGCCGTCTACTACGGGCTCGCACTGCTGCTGCGTCCCGTGCCCGGCGGATCGATCAACGAGGACCTCGCCGACGCCCTGACCGGCAAAGTGGCCGGCCTCGTACCGGCGAGTCTGCTGATCCTGCTCGCGGCGGTCGTGATCGTCTGGATTCCTTTCAAACGTTCGACGGTCGGGCGCGCGGCGTACGCGACCGGCTCGTCCGAATCCGCGGCCTTCCTGTCCGGCATGCCGATCCAGCGCGCGAAATTCGTCAGCTATACGTTAGCCGGCGTGCTCGCGGCGATTGGCGGTCTCTTTCTCACGTTTTTCACCGATACGGGCGAAGCGAGTCTCGGCAGCGCCAACTCCTACACGCTGTTTTCAATCGCCGCCGTCGTGATCGGCGGCGTCTCCCTGCTCGGTGGCCGGGGCAGCGCGATCGGCGCGATCTTCGGCGCATTCGCGTTCCGCTCGATCGGCGACCTGCTGTTCGTGTTCAACGTCGACGCGCTATGGCAGCCGCTGTTCCAGGGCGTGATTCTTCTGCTCGCGGTCGCGATCGGCGCATGCGGGCTGTTCAGGGTGCGCAACCGACTGGAATGGTTCCAATGAGCAACGTTTCCGCAACGAGGCGGCACACGTTCGTGTCCAGACTCACGCGCAAGATCGACCGGCCGATCGTCATCGCATTCGCGTGCATCGTGGCGCTTGTGCTCGTCGGCGGGATGTTTTCGCGGAACTTCACGTCACCCGAATACATCCTGCTGCAGCTGAAGGTCGGCGCGTTCCTCGGCATTATCGCGACCGGGCTGATGATGGTGATCCTGCTCGGCCACATCGACCTGTCGCTGCCATGGACCATTACGGTCGGAGCGATGATGGCGTGCGCCGTCGCGGGGCACGGCGACACCGGGCGGCTCCTCGCGATTCCGGCCGGGATCGGTTGCGGCGTGCTGATCGGCGTCGTCAACGGCATTCTCGTCGCGCTGCTGCGCATTCCGTCAATGATCGCCACGCTCGCGACCAATGCGGTCGCGCAGGGCATCATGATCGTCTACACGGGCGGATCGTCGCCGCAGGATTCCGCACCCGAGGTCATGCGCTGGCTCGCGGCGGGCTGGCTCGTACCGGGCGTGCCGAACGCCGTCGCGCTGTGGGTGGTGATCGGCGGTGCCACGATGTTTCTGCTGTCGCGCACGACCTTCGGCCGCACGCTGTACGCGATCGGCAATACCGAGCGCGCGGCCTATCTTTCCGGCATCAATACGCGCCTTGTCACCGTCGCCGCGTTCGCCGTGTGCAGCGGATTTGCCGCGTTCGGCGGCGTGCTGCTCGCGGGCTATGCGTCGAAGGCGGCGCAGTCGATGGGCGATGCCTATCTGCTGCCGGCGATCGCGGCCGTGGTGCTCGGCGGCACGTCGATTCTCGGTGGCCGCGGTTCGTACCTCGGCACCGTGGCCGGCGCGATTCTGATCACGCTGCTGCAATCGATTCTCTCGGTCGCGCAGATGCCCGAGGCGGGACGTCAGATTATCTACGGCGTCGTGATCGCGGCGATGCTGCTGCTGTACGGACGCAGCAAGCGGGAAGCGTAGCTTCCGAGGACTTGCGTTGTAGCCTTCGAAGCCTTCGGCGTCAGCCCGGACGCGCGCTCAGATATGCCGCGACCGCCTCGGTCAGCGGGAGCCCGCGCAATTCTTCCGGCGACACCAGGCGCGCGCCGACAATCTCACGATTATCGAGCCGCAATTCCGGCATGCGATCAAGGTGCAGTTCGAAGAAATACACCTGGTCTCTTCGCCCATCCCATACACCGCTGGCGTTGCCTGCGGGGATCAGCTGGGGCGAAGACAAGCCGATCTCCTCCTCCATTTCGCGCCGCGCCGCTGCATCAGGCGTTTCACCGGGGTGGAGACTGCCGCCGGGAAAATTCCATTCGGCGCGATACGACGACTTCACCAGCAACACGTCACGCCCGACGTAGATCGCGACCAGCGCGCCCTCATGGCGAGGCCGCCGGATATGCCACCAGACGCGAGCGCAACGGAATCCGACCCGCAACACCACACGCCAGATCCAGTCGACAAGCGTATCGGGCCGCGTTCGCTCAAGGCTCGGCATGCGTTTTCCTCACGCGAAGAGATCGAGCTGGCGCGGATCGTCCGCGTCCGCCGGTTTTGGCTCGGCGCCGATGCCCTGCTCCACCGCGGCAGGCTTCGATTCGATGCGGAAGAATGCCGGATCGACGCCCGCGTTCTGCGCGGCCCGCAGCCAGCTCGGCATATCGCCCTGCCCGTTCCATTCGTTGCCGCGCGCGTCGCGGTAAAGCGGCGGATAACGGCGATCTTCCGCGATCGAAGCCGCCAATGCCTCAGTGGTAATGCCGAATTCTTCCATCCGACGACGCAGCCAGAGGATCAGGCGATCACGTGCCTCGTCGTCAACAATCCTTGTTTTCATAGCTCTCTTGCCTGTATCGATCGCCCTAATCCTGCAACCCGCGCACATTGCGATACGAAATCTCGCTCGACACAATCCGCACGCGATACTCCACCGGCTTGTCCTTGAAGGTATAAGCGGTGCGCTCGATGCGCAGCACCGGCGCCCCGACGTCGATATTCAAACCATCCGCGATTTTCTCGTCGGCAACCGCGCCGCGCAGATCTTCGACCACTCGCACCACCGAAATACCGAAGTGATCCTGATAGAAGCCATAGATCGATCCGCGCCGCGCGGCGAAAGTCTGCACGTCGAGATTCGGAAACACGTCGAGCGGGAACCACAAATGATCGAGCATCAGCGGCGTATCGTCGCGCAGCCGCAGATTCTCGACGCTCGCGATTCGCGAGCCGCGTTCGACCTTCAATAGCTCGGCGAGTTCAGCCGTCGCGCGTTCCTTGTTAAAGCGCAGCAGACGCGCCGACACCGTGACCGCGTCGCCGTTTTCGTCGACGAAATTAAAGAAGTGGTCGAACTGATGGTTTTCGCCGAAGCGCGCGACGATGGTGCCCCGCCCCGCGCGCCGGATCAAAAGCCGCTCCGCGACCAGTTCCTCGACCGCGCGCCGGATCGTGCCGATGCCCACGCCGAACGATTCGGCCAGCTGCGGCTCGGTTGGAATCTTGTCGCCCACCGCCCATTCGCCCGTGCGCAGCCGTTCGAGAATCCCCGCCCGAACGATTTCATAAAGTGGCTGTTCGCCCGAGTTGCGAATGACTGGCATCGGTTGAAAATAAAAGCGGCTGAAAATGGCTGATTGTGACCCGAGCGTGACCTGAGCACGACCCGCGGGCCCGATTTATCGACGCGGACGGTGCGAAGGCGGCACTCATGGTCGGCCGGCGACTTCCGCGCCCTTGCCCGCGAATCTGCGAAAGGATACAGGAACGCGCCCTTTTACGACGCAACCGGCGTCCCGCTTTAGGTGTTTTCCCGCAAATTATCGTTAACAATCGAATCATTCGAATGATTCGATTGACGCGGCCTGGTGTGCGTCCTAGACTGCCTCACACCGCGCGCTTCCTGCGCGCCATTTACGAGGAGCCGACCCCATGCCCAATTTCATCAAACACATTGCTTTCAAGGTAGAAGACGTCGAAAAAGAGCGTGCGTTCTACGAGAACGTATTCGGTTACCGGCACGTCAACACGGTGCTGCGCAAGGGCAAAAGCGGCGATCACGTATCGCATCACCTGACCGACGGCTATATGGACCTCACGCTGATCCATTACGAATCGTCGAACGCGGACGAAGCCGACTTCGCCGGTCCCGCACCGTGCATCCATCATATCGGCATGGAAGTGGAAGACCTCGACGCGTTTATCGAACAGATCAAGGCCAACGGCGGCGAAATCCTTACCGCGCCCGGTCATTTGCCTGTCAAGTTCCGCTCGCCGAATGGCCCGGTCGCCGAAGTCGTGCCGATGAAGCGCTGGGAAAAGGAAACGCTCGCAGCGGGCGTGCACGGCGCCGTGCTGGAATAAGCCGGGCGCGCCGGCCCGCGCGCGCATTCCCAGCATCGATACGGCGCAGCCGGCGCACCGCCCCGCGGAAAAACCACGGGGCCCCAGAGTTGCAGCAACCCATGTCGCGCCGCGGCGCACGCTGCCATTCCGATGGCGCGAGCCCGCGAGCGACGGCACAGGCAGTCGCAACCGCGCCGACTCGCACGGCGCGCGCATGGAGAGAGACAATGGCATCGGCTCAGCCGCGCAGACGGTTTTCCGCCACCACTGGCGTCCTGATCGTGTTGTGCATCATGTCGTATCTGATGTACGTCGATCGCACGAATATTTCCACGGCGGCGCTCGCAATCCGCCACGATCTCAAACTCAACAATTCGCAACTCGGCATCGTGTTCGCCGCGTTCGCCATGACATACGCGATCGCGATGATTCCGGGCGGCGTGATCGCCGATCGGCTCGGCTCGCGCAAGATGCTCGCGATCTGCGGCCTGCTATGGGGCTTCGGCACGCTGCTGACCGGTCTGGCCGGCAGCTTCACGATGGTCCTGCTCGCGCGCTTTATCGTCGGACTCGGTGAAAGCCCGATCGTGCCGACCTCCGCGCGCGCCATGACCGCATGGATGAAACCCGATCAGCGCGGCTTCGCCCAGGGTATTACGCACGCGTGCGCCCGCCTCGGCAATGCCTCGACGCCGATCGTGGTCGCCGCGCTGATCACGGCGTTTTCATGGCACATCGCGTTCGTCGTGCTCGGTGTCGCGAGCCTCGCGTGGGTCGTGCTTTGGGTCTGGTACTACCGCGACAATCCGGCCGACCATCCGGCCATCACGCCCGACGAGCTCGCGCGTCTGCCGGTCAAAGCGAGCAAGGTGCGCGTGCCGATGCGCTGGGGACCGCTGTTGCGCGCACTGTGGCCGGCTACGCTCGTGAGCTTCTGCCACGGCTGGATTCTGTGGTTCTTCCTGAACTGGATGCCGTCGTTTTTCGCGCAGAACTACCACTTGAACATCAAGCATTCGGCGCTATTCAGCTCGGGCATTTTTCTGAGCGGCGTGGTCGGCACAACGCTCGGCGGCACGCTCAGCGACCTGCTGCTCAAGCGCACCGGCAATATCCGCCGCGCGCGCCAGACGATGATCACCATCGGCTTTCTTGGCCCAATCGTGTTTTTCATTCCGATGTTCCTGCATCCGTCGCCGAACCTCGCGGCGCTCTCGCTCGCGGCCGCCCTGTTCCTCTCGGAACTGGTCACGGCGCCGCTGTGGGCCGTCGCAATGGATCTCGCGCCGAATCATGCGGCGACCTCGAGCAGCATCATGAATACCGGCCTTGGCATAGCCGCATCCGTCTCGCCGCCGATCGTCGGCTGGCTTGTCGATGCAACGCATTCGTGGCAACCGGTGTTCGCGCTGTCGATCGTTTGTCTTCTGCTCGGACCGATCGCCGCGAACTGGATACGACCGGATCGCCCCTACCTCGGAGAATCGCTCGACGAACGGCAGGACTCCCGTTCAGGGTCGTTCGCAGCGCAAAGGAGCGCAACGTAAATGTCGGAAAGCACTACTGCAACTTCGAAATCCGCTGTGCAGCACGCATCGGGCGCATCGGCCGCGTCAGTCCCGGCTGAGCAGCACAAGATCACGGCCGAAGTGGCGAGCTTCGTCGCCGGCGTCACCTACGCAGACCTGCCACCGGAACTGGTGGAACTGGGCAAGATGCATATCCTCGATGCCCTGGGGCTCGCCGTTGCCGGGCAGCGGGCGGAAACCGGCCCCGTGGTTCAACGGTATCTGGGCGAGCTGGGCGTGCTGAGAGGATCGTCGAGCGTGTTCGGCACAAACCTGCAGGCGCCGCCGCGATTCGCCGCCTTCGCCAACGGCGTCGCGATTCATGCCGACGATTTCGACGACACGCAACTGGCCGTGGCCAAGGACCGCGTCTACGGACTGCTCACGCATCCGACCGTCACGGCCGTGCCCGCGGCGCTCGCGATGGCCGAAGCGCTCGGCAAGTCGGGACGCGACTTCATGCTCGCGTATCACGTCGGCCTCGAAGTCGAGACCAAGATTTGCGAAGCGATTGCGCCGCGCTCGTACGAGAGCGGCTTTCACTCGACCGGTTTCTGCGGCGTCTTCGCTTCGGCGGCGGCAGCGGGCAAGATGCGCGGCTTCGACGCGCGCACGCTATGCAACGTGCTAGGCATTGCGGGCGCTCAGGCGTCCGGCCTGCGCGAGAATTTCGGCACGATGACCAAGCCGTTTCAAGCCGGACATGCGGCCGAATGCGGCGTCACCGCGGCCGACCTCGCCGCGTTGGGATGGACGGCTGCGGAGAACATTCTGGAAGCGAAACGCGGCTTCTTTACGGCTTATGGCGGCGGCTGGAATCCTCAGGCAACCGAAGGAAAGTTCGGCAAACCATGGTCGCTGCTAACGCCTGGCGTGTCGATCAAACCGTTCCCCACCGGGTCGCTGACGCATCCGGCCATGGATGCCATGCTCGAACTCATCGAGACGCATCGGATCGAGGCGGCCGATGTTGAGCAGGTGCGCGTCGGCACGAACCGGCAGATGCTCAACACGCTGATTCACCACCATCCGAAGACCGGACTGCAGGGCAAATTCAGCATGGAGTACTGCATGGCGGTGCTTCTGGTCAGGCGCCGCGCGGCACTGGGCGAGTTCGAGGACGAAGTGGTCAATCTGCCTGAATTGCAGGAAATGCTCCGGCGCGTGGACTTCTACAACAATCCGGAGGCGGATGCGGCCGGCGCGGACAAGATGCGGTCGTATGTCGACGTCAAGCTTAAGGACGGACGCGTATTCTCGGCGCAGAACGATTTCGCCAAAGGCAGCCCGCAAAAGCCGATGTCGTTCGACGACGCCGTGCAGAAGTTCCACGGCTGCACCGACTTTGCGGGGCTGTCCAGCAGCAAGGCCGACCGGATTATTGCCACCGTGCGGCGCCTCGAAACCGTCGACAGCATGAGCACGGTTTTCAAAGGCCTGTTCGACTAAGTAACGATCAGGCTAGCTAGCTAGTTCCAGCTAGCCAGTATCGCTATGCGTGGCGTGGGCAGACACATCGAAACGTAACTGCGCAAAACCGCGCGCCACGCTCACTCCTTGGGCTCGATATTCGGATTGAGCCTGAAGAAGTTCGTCGGATCGTATTTCGCCTTGATCTGGGCGAGCCGTTCATGGTTGCTGCCGAACGCTGCCCGGACCTCGGTCGCACTTTCATCGCCAAGAAAGTTCACGAGGCACGTCTTCGCCGAATGCGGCCGCAATGCGCTCGCAAAGTCGCGCACCCAGCTGATATTGCAATTGCTGTCTTTCGGTTCGATCCATTTGGCTTCGATCGCAACGTTGAAGCCCGCATCGCGGTGCGGGTAAGCCGTATCCGCGACGCCGATATTGCGCACCGCGCCGTCGAAAATCTGCAGCAGAACGATGCTCAACGGCGACTCGGCCCGATTGCTTTGCTCGACGATAAGCTCGATCACGTCATCGCTGAGTTCCTTCACGAACGTCGAGCGCCAGTAATTGTTAATGCCTTCCGGATTGGCCTGATCGGCAAGCCTCTGCATGTCGGGAAACGGCATCGACTGCACCGCCGAAAAGAGCGGCGTGACGATTTCGCGCAGCGGTCTCGTCACGCGCTCGCCGTCACTTTCGGTTCCGCAGTAGCACATCATCAACGCGACCGCGGGCTTGCCGTCCGGTGTCGACATCAGGCCCGCGTAAGCGGTCAGTTCATCGGGTGCGTGCGCCATGAAGTTGCGATAGGAGCGCAGCACCTTCACCGCGTCTTCGCGCGGATAGGCAACGAAGCCGCCGTACACCTTCGAGACCGGATGAGCGCGAAAAGTCAGCGAAGACACGATCCCGAAGTTTCCCGCACCGCCTCGAATCGCCCAGAACAGATCCGCATGCTGGGTTTGATGCGCGGTCAGCATCTCGCCTTGCGCTGTGACGATTTCGCACGACAGCAGGCTGTCACACGCCAAACCATACCGACGCGACAGCCAGCCGCATCCGCCGCCCAGCGTGAGCCCCGCGACGCCGATCTTCGACACGACGCCGGTCGGCACCGCGAGCCCGAACCGATGCGTCGCGCGATCGAGGTCTTCGAGCAGGGCCCCGCCCTGCACGACCACGGTCGGCGTGTCTTCGTCGACCATCACCTGCTTCATCGGCGACAGGTCGATCACGAGCCCGTCGTCGCACAACGCATGGCCGGCCACATTGTGCCCGCCGCCCTTCACCGCCACGGCAAGGTCGTTTTCACGCGCGAACTTCACCGCCTGAGCGATCTCGTAAGTCGATGAGCACTGCACGATAAGACCGGGCGATTTCGAGATTCTCCTGTTCCATATATCTCGTGCCGCGTCATAAGCGGGCGTATCCGGATAAAAGACTTTACCGGCAAAGCCCTCGATAAATTTGCTCATGATGGCGGGAGCGACGCTCGATCCATCGCGCTTCTTAAGACTTGCCATGTGCACCCTCTGTTTTTCACTGCCCGTTGAATGAGAAAAGCATCGCGAGGCAATGCAATATCCTCGAAAACCTTCGATGGCATCGTAGTTCAAGGATTGAATTCACCTGGCACACAAGCGAATGCAGCATTGCCCAGGCGAAAATGGTAAGCCATGCACTTTAATTAAGGCAGATGGCAAGTCGTTCTATTTATATATATTGCAATGCTAAATTGTTATGGCTAGTTCTTAGGAACTATAAAAGCAAAACGTTAAAGCTATCCCGCCATTTTATTGAAGTCTTTTCCTGAGTCTTATTGGCCGACCACGCGCGGAATTTCGGCAACGAGATAATCGAGCAGCGCGCGCACGGAGGGCAACTGGTTCTGTCCATACGGCACGAGCGCGGTCAGACTGGCGTCGCCCGCGGTCCAGTCGGGCAGCACGCGCACAAGATGACCTTGCTCGAGTTCCGCCCGGCAGACATAGCCCGGCAAGGCCACAATGCCGAGACCGCCGACCGCCGCATCCTTCAGCGTCAACATGCAGTCGGTCATCAGTACCGGTTCGACCCGCAGCGTCTGGATTTCGCCCTCGCGATGCCGCAGCGTCCACTGGAACGGCACGCCCTCGCGAATCATGAAAAGCGCCGGCCGATGCAGCAGATCGTCTGGCCGCACGATCGGGTCCGACGCTTCGAGGTACTGCGGGCTGCAAAACAGCATCCACGGCGTAGGCGCAAGCGGCCGTTGAATCAGGTTCGAGTCCTGTAACGGCATCGAGTGCGCACGGACCGCAACATCGAAGCCTTCGGCGACGATGTCGACTTCCGCATCGGACGTACGCTGGAACAGGCGTATCTGCGGATACTGCCGGCCGAACTCCGGCAGCAGTTTGCTCATCACGAATTGCGAGGTGGCGACCGCCACCGAGATGCGCACGAGGCCGCTGGGCACGGTCATGCGCTGCCGCACCGCACACTCGGCCGCCTGCGCCTGCTGCAGCATCAGACGGGCGCGGCGGTAAAACTCAGCGCCGATGTCGGTCACCGCGAACTGCCGCGACGTGCGGTTGATGAGGCGTGCTCCCAACTGGCCTTCCAGCTGGTTGATCCGGTAGCTGATGGTCGATTTGGGCAGTGCGAGCGCGCGAGCGGCCGCGGTAATGCTCTTATGGTCGACAACCTGCACAAAGTAGTACACGTCGTTCAGATCCAACATTGATCGCTTTCCTTAGTGGGCATCGAGGGAAGCGTCCATCGGGCTGGATGGCGCGTATTTATGATGCATATCTTACCTGTCATTTCATGCTGAATCGTTGTACAGACAATTGGACGCTGCGTTCAACGCCTATGCGGCCAGTGTATTAACCGGTTGAAAAGCGCGAAAGACCGGCCCGGCAGCGATCTTCCAGAATCCTGCACGCACCTTCCGGCGCGGCAACCTTGCTTAATGCGGCGAGCCGGCCAACCATCCGTGTTCCACGGAACGAAAGGTGACGACCATGGCTCAGGCCCGTACCCGCATGACCCGCGACAATACCGCCGTCCTGCTGATCGACCATCAGGTCGGCCTTTTCACGGGCGTGCGCGATATCGGCGTCGGCGAGCTCAAGCACAACGTCGTCGGTCTCGCCAAAGCCGCCAGGGCGCTCGGGCTGCCCGTCATCGCGGTGACGACCGCGCGCGACAGCATGTGGGGCCCGACGATCCCGGAACTGCGCGCGGTGCTCGGCGACGATGCGATCCTCGACCGCTCGACCGTCAACGCGTGGGACGAGCCGCGCTTCGTCGACAAGGTGAAGGCGGCCGGCCGCGATCATCTGATTATCGCGGGCCTCAGTTTCGAAGTCTGCGCGTCGCTGCCCGCCATTTCGGCCCGCGAAGAAGGCTTCCAGCCCGTGGTGGCGCTCGACGCCTGCGGCACCTTCAGCAGCTACAAGCACGAAGCCGGCTTGGCGCGCCTGATCGCGCTGGGCATCGAGGTGTCCGACTACGCGACCACCATGGTCGAAATCATGGCCGACAACGCCGATCCGAAAGCGGCCGAAGTCTACTCAGCGCTCGACATGCCGTTCGCCACGCTGATGGGCCAGGTCGCGCAGGGCTACGCGAGATAAGCGCCGCGTACCACAGGATCGGCGCACCGCTTCGCCGAGTCCATTGCCTGTCGTGTATTCGCTGTTCGCGCTGTTCGATGAGGCCTCCATGTTGCAGATCGACACCACGCTTCCGATCGACGTCTTTGCCCTGTCGCAGGCCGATTACGACGCCGCGCCCGAAGTCCATCGCGCGTTCCGGCGAACCTGGGCGGGGGTGCAGGCCGGCATATCGCCGCGCGTCGTCTACGATGCCTTCTTCGCGCTGACGCCGCCCGCCTGGGGCGTGTCGCTGCATCCTTCCACGGACCCTGCCGTGCCCGGCTGGGTTTGCGTGCCCGAGGACCGGCTCGACGATCAGGCGCTGCTCTATCTGCATGGCGGCGCATACACGATGGGCACCGCGCCCGCTTATCGCGGCTTCGCGAGCCAGATCGCCATGCGCGCGCGGCGGACCACCTTTATCCTCGAATATCCGCTCGCGCCGGAGACCGCCTTGCCCGCGGCACTCGACCTCGCGGCCGCCGCCGTCGAGCGCCTGTCGTTCTTTTATCGCAAAGTCGGCGTAGTGGGCGATTCGGCGGGCGGCGGACTCACGCTGGCCACCCTCGCGCAAACCGCGAGGCCGTCGGCCGCAGTCGTGTTTTCCCCGTGGACCGATCTCTCCTTGAGCGGGGCGAGCATTCGCGACCGCGCCTCCAGCGATCTGCTGCTCGAGGAAAACGCGCTGCGCGCGGCGGCAGCCGGATATCTGCGGTTCGCCACGCCGGACGACCCGCGCGCCTCACCGTTGTTCGGCATTCCGGATCGCCTGCCGCCGCTACTCATCCAGGTCGGCTCCGAAGAAATTCTCTACGACGACGCGCTGCGTTACGCGAAAGAAGCGCATGCACGAGGGCATGACGTGACGCTGCAGGAATGGTCGGGCATGCAACACGTCTTCCAGCAAAGCGTCGCGGAACTCGAGGCGGCGAGGCACGCGCTCGATCACACGGCGGCCTTCCTCAGCAAGCATATGGACCATCGTTGATCGCGCCATGTTCTCCTTGCGCAATCTGACATTCGAACATCTCCTCGTCTACATGGCGGTGATCGAAACGGGCTCGCTGACGCGGGCCGCGAAGCGCCTGTCCGTCGGCAAGTCGGTGGTCAGCAAAAGCATCCAGCGGCTCGAACTCGAGCTTGGCGCCAGCCTGATCGTCAGAACCACGCGGCGCATCAGCGTCACGGAAGCGGGCGCCTTGTTTTTCGAGGCCTGCCGCGAAATGACGCGCCTCGCAGACGAAGCCGTTTCCACCGTCAGTCCTGCGGCGCATGCGCTGCGCGGCACCTTGAGGGTCGCCTCTTCGGTCGAATACAGCGCGACCGTCATTGCGCCGGTGCTGGCGCGTCTGCGCAGCGACCATACGGATCTGTGCATCGAAATGATGTCGGGCGATCACTATATCGACCTCGTTGCGGAAGGAGTCGACGTGGCGATCCGCGTGGGCGAACTGATGGACTCGAGCCACCGCGCGCTGCGCATCGACGAGGTGTCGAAGTGGCTTGTCGCCAGCCCCGATTTCCTGCGGCGCAATACGCTGCCGGCCGACATCGGCGCTGCGGCGAACGTGCCATTTGTGGCTCTTTCGGTGCTGCCGAATCCGTCGCGCTACCATCTGATTCGCACCGCCGGGCAGGATTCGCTCGAGATCGACTTCGACGTGTGCCTGATCGCGGACACGATGTACGCATGCCGCGCGGCAGCCAGAAACGGCGCCGGCATCGCGCTATTGTCCGATTTCACCGTGCAGGCCGATATCGACGCAGGGCGGCTTGTGCGTGTCTATAACGACTGGTCGAGCGCGGCACTGCCGGTGCATGCGCTCTTTCCGCCGGGCAAGCACACGCCGCCGAAAGTGCGAGCCTTCGTCGATTCGCTCAAAGCCCACATCAAAACCCGCGCTGGCGCCGCCTGAGGTAACTCGTCGGCGTGTGGCCGGGCCGTTTGCCCTCGTCGCGCGCGGCGCCCTCGCCCGCGCCCGGTCTCGATGCCGCCTGCAAATGGCCGTTGCGCAGCAGAATTGTCGTGGGCACCTCGGCGAACGGCTCGTGCCGCGCGCCCGGATGCAAGCGTAACCAGCTGCCGGCCGGATACCGGTCGACTGCGTTCCTTAGCTCTCCGCTCAATACGAAGATCTCTTCGCCATTCGAATGGCCGTGATCGATCGTACGCGCGCCGGGCTCCCAGGCCACCATGCTGACGATATGCCCGTGATTCGATAGCGGCGCCACACGCATCTGCGGATTGCGTCCATCGCGCCATGCGCGGCTCGCCGCGCCGGAAACAGTCGGCTTGCAGTGCGAACCCGATGCCTCCCGATACACGAAGAGGCGCGCGCCGCCCTGCCCTGCGTGCACGACGCCCGCACCGCACTGAACCAGAAAATCGTCGTAGTGCAGCCGCTGACCGTTGACCTCGACATTGCCGCGCAGCACATACAGGTCGTGACGCCAGCCCGCGTCGAGCGTGTAAGTTTCCGCTGCGCCGATCTCGACGATGCCGGTCCAAAGCGCATCGCCCGGATCCGTGAGATGCGCGACCGCTCCGGCTTTCGGCGACGCCGCATTCATATCGGTCCAGCCGCGTTCAATCAGATCGTGTTGCATGATGTCTCCTTCACTCACGGAGCGATTATCCGCAATATCGCCTTTTAACATAAGTGCACGCAGTGGCGATTCACAATCCGCGATTCGCGGACAATCCTTGCCGCCAGGCACTATTTACTGTCCGGATGGCGCGTGCAAGCGCATCCGCTAATCATCCAGATTCATGTACACAGCTTCCCGATTCATAGCCTTGCTTTGTCCAATGCGCGGACTAACCATGCGGTCGTCACAGAAGTGACTTCGGAACACTGCTTTGGAATAGCGTGGATGCAAGGAGTAGCAACAATGGAAACATGGCCGACAGACGCAAAAGACGATAATGCCGAAGGCGGATCGCCGACGGTCTTTGTCGTGGACGATGATTCCTCGGTGCGCACGGCGCTCGATTCCCTGCTGCGCTCGGTCGGCGTTCAGGTTCAATCGTTCTGTTCGCCTGATGAATTTCTCAAGTCGGAGATCCCCGAAGAAGTACCGGGCTGTATTGTTCTCGATGTGCGCTTTCCGGGGCAAAGCGGCTTTCACCTGCAAAGCGAGATCAACAGGATGGAGTTCCCGATTCCGATTGTCTTTCTGACCGGCTATGCCGACACCAAGATGACGGTCAAGGCGATGAAGGCGGGCGCGATCGACTTTCTGAACAAGCCGTTTCGCGAAGAAGACATGCTCGACGCTATCGCGCAGGCGATCAATTGCCATCGCGAGCGCTTGAACATGGCGAAGAACGTGAAGCAGGTGCGCGTGCGCTACGATCTGTTGACGCCGCGCGAGCGCGAGGTTTTTGCGTATGTGGCGGCGGGCCTCCTGAACAAGCAGATCGCGAAAGAGCTCGATATCAGCGAATACACGGTCAAGATCCACCGCAAGAACGCGATGGAAAAGATGGGCGCCACAAACGTCGTGGACCTGATCCATCAGGCGATGACCTTAGGGCTTCCGATTCATACCGCGCAGCCTAAAGCAACGCCAGGTCGCGACAAGCTGCTGTGCGAGGCCGGTAACGGGAAGGAATATGACTGCGCGCTAGAGTAGCAACGTGCGCTGAGCGGCGGAACCCGCAGCACGCGTGACGTGCCGTTTCAATCAGTGCGCTGTTAGACCAAACGAATAGTGCCGCAAAGGGACGCTATTGGGCGCGGTGCGCTGCGTCTGCGTCGCCGCCCTGGAAGTCGGTCGGGCTTCGTCCATACTGCTTCTTGAACGCTCTGCTGAAGTGCGCGGCACTGACGAAGCCGCACTGCCACGCGACGTCGCTGACACGAAGCGCGGCGCCGCCGCTCGTCAAGATCCGCTTCGCGCGCTCGAGCCGTTGCTGCAACACGTAACGCATGACCGACGACCCATCGCGTTCGAAAAGCCTTGTCAGATAGCGGCGCGAAATTCCGAGGGAGTTGGCCACCGTGTCGGGGTCGAGGTTCTCGTTGCCGACGTTACGTTCGATAAACCGTTTGACCTTGCGCAACATGACGTCCGAACTCAGCACGCGTTTGGGCGCCGTCAGATCGTCGGAAATGATCTCCATCAGATCGGTCAGATGCTCGGCCACCAGCGTGCGGCCGTACGAGCTGCACTGCTCGCCGTATGCCGTCGCGCCCGCGAGCAGCGATTTGAGCAACGTGACGTCGGGCGACGCCGGGTTCGGTACGAACATCTGATGGCTGGATAGCACTTTACCGCGCTTCTCGAGCGACGCCTTCGACACCCGCAACGTCATTCCACGCGAATTGCGGCCCGAGGTCTGCGTATAGCTGATGCTCGGATCGAACAGCAGCAGCGAACCTGCGGTGAGCGTGGCGGCCGCGCCGTCCTGCTCCAGTTCGATCACACCGCTCTCGATCAGAAAGATGACAAGCGTATTCCTGCGCCAGTTGTCGACGCCCGGCCCCGGTTTCCAGGTCCACTGCTGACCGGACAGATCCGCTACTTCGAATCTTAGGTCACCCATGAACCATGAGGTGGCGAGCAGCTGGTGCCCCACGCCGCAATCGAACGCGCATTCCATGCTCCAGTCCCTGCTCACGAAATCGCGCCATTCCTCCTCGGTCTGGATGTGCTTGTTTCTCAGTGCTTCTGTGGCGAAATGCATCATATTCGTTACAGGCCTTCGTCTTTCACTTCCCATCCACGGCTTTATGCAGCGATCAATCATCCACGAACAGCCTGATTTGTAGAAGGACGAATATGTATAGTCGGAAAGGATCGTTCGCTTTCCGAAACCTTCATTCGTTCAAGGGATAGCGCCCTGTTCGATCGAGGGCTGCTTTTGCTGCTGGCTTTAAAAAAATGCCGCGCAGCGGCGCGCTCACATAGACCCTCACATGGCCGCTGGAACCATTACGTGTGCTCGCGGCCACGACGCTATGTGGATTCCCCGATAGAGTCGTTTCATGAGATTTTTCTTAGGCATACCAAGTTAACGATTTTATGCAGACCATTTCGTTTATCGCGAACGGCAAATGGCGTTAGAGCGCTAACTTCTAAAATCCGTGCCTGCTTGCATGAGTTGACCGAGCCGCATCCTCGCCCTGGCGGGAAGCGCTTCCGATCCCCAGACCTCGAGCGCGGCAGCGCACCGGGCGACCTGATCCTGATGAAGATCGTCGCATAGCGTTGGGTCCGTCAGCACGCGCTGCGAGATCTTTATCGCACCGGCAAGACACGCGCTTTCGTTGCTCAGTTTGCCTAGCGCCTGCAGACAATTCACGATGTGTTTCACCGTCAGCCGATCGCAAAGGGACATGTCCGACGCGAGCCGCCTTGCCAGTTGTACGGCCCCTTTGCGGCACATGTCGTCGTCGTTCCAGCTTGCCAACGCGCCGAGGCAGACCGCCACATGCCTTCCGTTGAGGTGATGCCGCAACGGACCATCTTCCGCAATACGCCTTGCGAGCCGTATTCCAGCAGTGCGGCATACATCGTCATCGCACCATCTGGCAAGCGCGCTCAGACAGTTAGCGACGCGCGCGCCATTGAGCTGCCGCACGAGCGCTTCGTCCGTTGCAAGGCGTGCCGCCAGTTGTTTCACGGCGTCGAGACCCATGCTCGTGCTGTCCCATTTGCCTAGCGCATTGAGACACTGGGCGACCGCGTGGCCGTTAAGGCCGTCGACCAGACCCTTGTCGTCGACGATCCGTCTGGCCAGACGCATGCCGGCTTCCGCGCATGCGGACGCTTCGTGCCATCGGGCCAGCGCGCCGAGACAGGCAACAACCTCGTGCCGGTTCAGCGCATCGCATAGCTGCGGTTCGGCCGCAATCCTCCTCGCAAGCCGTTCGCCCGCTGCACGGCACACGGGTTCGCGATCCCATCGCGCCAGTGCATCGAGACACTGGGCGACACGTTGCGCGTCCAGCAGCAGGCCTGGCCGTTCTTCATAGGCGAGGCGCGCAGACAGCGCGAGCCCTGCCTTATGGAAAACATCGTTCTTGTCCCACTTCGCTAGCGCATGCAAACAATCCGCCAGCTGTTGCGCGCTTAGCGCATCGCGTAACGACTGATCGAGTTCAAGCCTTCCGGCAAACGCTAAGGCCTCTTTGGGCAATGCTTCTCTAACATCGAGACGGCTTAATTTTCTTAAGGAAGTTTGAACATCGTGGCTGTCGGGTTTATCGAATCGTGTCGCAATGAATTCATGCGATTCACGATACGTGTGCGTTTCACAAAAACTTGCGCTACGCGCATCGGCTTGATGTAAAGCCACTTTTTGAAGCAGGCTTCCGTCGCCATTCATCTGAACCTCTACCGGGGGTCACGGCGGACATATCTTGTGCCAACGTCTTTAGCGGCGTTTGCCTTCTATTCCACATTCTCTTGACCTGGCGGGCCAGCGGGGTCTTCAGGCCTTAATCAATTCGCGGTCCTGCCGTCAACGCGGCTGAGGCGGCCAGCCATGCACGAGTGTCACGCCGATCTCGACGTTTCGACGATTCACGACTTAACCTTCTACGGAGAACCACATGTCTCTCACGATTAACACCAATATCCCCTCGCTGGTCGTTCAAGGGAACATGAACGCATCCAACAGCGAGTTGCAACAGGCGATCACGCGTCTATCGTCGGGCAAACGTATCAACAGTGCGGCGGATGACGCAGCTGGCCTCGCCATTTCGGAGTCGATGCAAACCCAGATCAACGGGCTGACCCAGGGTGTGCAGAACGCGAACAACGGTGTGTCGATGGTGCAAACGACCAACACGGCCCTCGCGCAGATCACGTCGAGCCTGCAGCGTATCCGCGCGCTCGCCGGCGAAGCGGCGGGCGGCACGCTGACCGAGCAAAATCAGGCCGCGTTGCAACAGGAAGTGACGCAGCAGATCTCTGAAGTGAACCGCATCGCTTCGCAAACGCAGTTCAACGGCATCCGCCTCATGGATGGCTCGGCAGGCGTGATTCAGGTGCAGGTTGGCGCGAACGTCGGCCAGACGGTTTCGCTCGATCTAAGCCAGGGCGTCTCGGCAGCATCGCTTGGCGGTGGGTTCGTGCAGGCCGGTAATACGCTTGGCACGATCACGGGCCTGAACCTGAACGCGGACGGCACGGAAGCGAGCGGCGCGGGCGCGATCACGTCGATCAACATCGTCTCGAACGGCAACGGCGGCTTCACCTTCACCGACCAGAACGGCGCCGCGATCTCCTCGACCGCGTCCACCGCCCTGTTCACCGCGACGGCAACCAACGGTCTCTCGACACTGTCGCTCGGCACCGGCAGCGCGCTCTCGCCGGCCGTTGAAATGGCCGAAATTACGAGCGCCGCTGCCGCCGGTACCGGCGCAGCCGACGGCACGGTGTTCGGTGTCATCTCAGGCATCAATGTCAATGCGACAACGGGCCGCGATGCGGTTGCCGGCGACAGCGGTACGATCACTTCCGTCACCGTCGAAGCCGACGGCAGCGGCGGCCTCAAGTTCATCGACCAGCACGGCAACCGGCTCTCATCGACCGCGCAGACGGCACTGTTCTCCGGCGCGTCCGGCAATCTGGGGTTCGCTAATGCGCCGACCAGCGCGATCGGTTCCGCTTCCTCGGGCGCCCAGCCCGCGGGCAGCGTCCTGGCGGGCGTGAACACGCTGAACCAGCCGACTGCCGTATCGCAGATCGACATTACGAGCGTGCAAGGCGCCAACAACGCACTGAACTCGATCGATAATGCGCTTGCCACGATATCGAATATTCAGGCATCGATGGGCGCCACGCAGAACCGCTTCGAGGCGATCGCGCAATCGCAGCAAAACGAATCGACTGATCTCACCAGCGCCCAGTCGCAGATCACGGACACGGACTTCGCCTCCACGACAGCCGATCTGAGCCGCGCGCAAGTGCTGCAGCAAGCCGATATCTCCGTGTTGGCGCAAGCGAATGCGGATCCCCAAAAGGTCCTCAAGCTGCTGCAATAAGCTGGAAAAGCAACACGGGAGCGGACCCAGTTCCGCTCCCGCTTCCCTACGAATATCTTCCCGGGCCGCTCGAAACCTCAACAAGCGGCGGCTCCACCTCATTCACGCACTCACATCCGGTCGGCCTGACGACACCAGTAATCAAAGGTGCCCTTCACGATCGACGGCTTGAGCAGATAATCGTGCGCCTCCGCCGCCAGTTCATCCGATACCGGCGTGATCGGACCGAACACGCGCGCACGCACCTGCATGCGGGCCGCACGTTCGAGATACACGGCCAGATACGCGGCTTCCTCGATATAGGCGCCCGTCGTCAACTGCCCATGATGCGCGAGCAGAATGGTCCGCTTGTCGCCAAGTGCTTCCGAAATCGCCACGCCTTCCTGATCCGCGATCGGCACGCCGGGCCAGTCGGCGAGAAACGCGCAGTCGTTGTGGAGCGGCGTCATATCCATTTGCGAAATCACAAGCGGCTGACGCGCGGCCACAAGCGCCGACACATAGGGCGAATGCGTGTGAATGATCGCGTTGGTCTGCGGACGCGCGTCGTACACCCACAGATGAAAACGCGTGGCCGGATTCGCCATGCCTTTGCCGCTGATCGTATTCAGATCGGCGTCGACTTCGATAAAGTCGTCGGGCGTCGCTTCATCGAAACCCAGACCGAACCGCAACGTCCAGTAGCAACGCCGCTTGTCCGAGCGCGCGGTGATCTGCCCGGCAAGCCCGGCTTCCTGCCCGGTCATCGCGAGGATCCGGCACGCGTACGCGAGCGTTTCCTGTAGCGTGCGCGCCTTCGGCTTCAGGTTCTGATTCATCTCCTGCGTCGCGCGCTCATCGAAATACTGCTTTTCTCTCAATTGCATCGGATGCCTCCATCTGCGCCAACAAAAAACGACATACGCGGTTGCGCGCACCGGTCTTCGGCTCGACGCCGGCATGCAGCGCATTGCGTGGTTTAGCTCAAGTATTCGGAAAACGGCGCGACGAAGCCAGCACGCCGCGCTCATACCAGGTATGCATGCGAATGGGCGCCGCGCCCCGGATATCAAACGGACACCGCGTATATCAGCTATGACGCGCGCGCGATGGCTCATTGAATTTGCGCTGCCGATACTTCCGTCGGGCCTGTCGCCCCCGCCCGGCGCGTGCGCCGGAAAACACATGACGGATGGAGGAGAACATGTCCCTGTCGGGCACTGAAGGCGCCGATGCATCTTCGGCCCACACCGCGTCGCATGCCGCGCCGCATGCCGCCTATTCGCCGCGGCTTTATGCCATTGCCGGTATCGCAAGCCTGATCGGCACGACCATCGAGTGGTACGACTTCTTTGTCTACGGCACGGCCGCCGCGCTCGTGTTCAACCGGATCTTCTTTCCCGCGTTCGATCCGGTCACGGGCACACTCGCGGCGTTCGGCACCTACGCGGTGGGTTTTTTCGCGCGGCCCGTGGGCGCGATCGTATTTGGACACTTCGGCGATAAGGTCGGCAGAAAATCGATGCTGCTGCTAACCGTCGTGATGATGGGCACACCGACCGTGCTGATCGGGCTCGTGCCGACCTACGAAAAAATCGGCTATTGGGCAGCGGTCATTCTCGTGCTGATGAGCGTGATTCAGGGGCTCGCGATTGGCGGCGAATACGGCGGCGCCGTATTGATGGCGGTCGAGCACGCGCCCAAGGGCAAGAAGGGATTTTTCGGCAGTCTGCCGCAAGCGGGCGTGGCATTCGGCCTTGTTCTATCGTCGATCGCGATGGCGGCCGTTGCGAAATTACCCGAACACGCCATGCTCGATTGGGGTTGGCGCGTGCCGTTCTGGGCCAGCATCGTGCTGCTGACGGTCGGCTGGTTTATCCGCCTGAAGGTTTCGGAGTCGCCGGACTTCGAACGCATGAAGCAACGCGGCGAACAAGTCAAGGCGCCGGTGCTGCACGTGGTGCGGCATCACAAGCGCGAACTGCTGACGGTCGCGGGCGCGCGCCTCGCCGAAGTGACGTGGTTCTACACAGTCGCGACGTTTTCGCTGTCGTATGCCACGCAGCGTTTGCATATCGCCAGTTCGACGATGCTGCACGCGATGATCTGGGGCGCGGCCGCCGCGCTATTCACGATTCCGGTAGCCGGGTGGCTCGGCGACAAAACGCAGCATCGGCTGATGTTTGCCCTCGGTGCGATAGGCATCTGTGTATTTGCCTTTGTGTTCTTCGATCTGCTGAATGCTTCGAACACAGCGTCCATCTATCTCGCGATGCTGATCGCCCTGGCGGGCGTCTATGCGCTGCTATACGGCCCGGAGGGCAATCTTTTCTCGATCCAGTTTCCGGCGTCGGTTCGCTATAGCGGCATCTCGCTTGCGGTGCAGACGTCCGGTGCGATCGGCGGCGGCCTTGCACCGGTTATCGCAACGTATCTGGTCAGGCTTGCGCATGGAAGTCCCATCTATCTCGCGTGGTACCTGTGCACGCTGGGACTGATTGCGCTGGTGTCGGTCGCCTTGATGCGAAAGAATGAGGATTTCGGAAATCGGGAAGCGACTTCGCACGGCCGCGCGGATTCGGACCTTTCGCATCACCCGCAAGGCAGCCAGCGCGATGGCAGGCTGCACACCTATTCGGAATAAAGCGACGTCGCCAACTGTCTTCACGAAGGTCGGCCTACGCATGACGCGGCATAAGCGGGGCGCAGCGATGCGCCCTTTGCATGCCGCTTTTGCACGGGCCTAACACCCGCTTTTACACCGCCCGCTTTTACTCCGTGTTAATAGGGACTTTCGTGATGCAACTCAATCTTCCCCAGGTCGTAGCCGAAGTTTCCGCCGCCTTTGCCGCCTACGAGCGCGCGCTTGCCGATCACGACAACATGACGATCAACATGCTCTTCTGGCAGAGCCCGCAAACCGTGCGCTATGGGATAAGCGAAATCCAGCATGGCAGCGACCAGATCCGCGCGTACCGAAAAATCGCCACGCCGGTTCCGCGGTCGCGCCGGCTGCAGCGCACAGTCGTCACGACCTTCGGCACCGATTTCGCGACTGTCAGTACCGAATTCATCAGCATGGACACCGACCAGATCGGGCGTCAGATGCAAACGTGGGCGAGGATCGGCCCCGATTCGCAACCGGAGGCCGGCCTGCATGGCGGATGGCGCATCGTCGCGGCTCATGTGAGCCTGATCGACAAGCCCTGAATTTCACCCTGACGCTCACCCTTTAGCTCGCCCTGCGCACAGCCGTCACTGCCGCAACGACTCGCGATACAGCCGCGCCATTTCCGCCCGCACGCTCGCCGCATCGCGATTGAGCGTTTCGCGGAAGGTGCGGCTGATATCGTCGCCGAACACCTCGTCACAGCCCGCCTCGATGCCCACCAGCGTGCGCAGCGCCACTTCCTGCGGCGTGACCTTCGCGTCGGTCACCTTGGCGGCCATATCCGTGTCGATAAACCCGGCAAACACACCGACGACCTGCGTGCCGTGCGGCGCAAGCTCGGTGCGCAGGCCGTCGGTCACCGCAAGCGCGGCCGCCTTCGAGGCGCAATAGGCAGGGTTGAACGCATAGGTGTACCAACTCGCCACCGAAAGCATATTGACGATGCAGCCGCCGCCATTCTTCACGAGCACCGGTGCGAACGCACGGGACATCGATAACGTGCCGAAGTAATTGACTTCCATCTCCGCGCGCGCCAGCTCGGCCGTGCCGGGCTCGAGTAATGGTTGCATGCGCATCCTTCCAGCGTTGTTGACGAGGATGTCGATATCGGCGCATTGCGCGAGAGCCGCATCGATGTCGGCGGGTGAGGTCACGTCGAGCCGCACCGGCGTGACGCGCCGATCGTGCATCGCACCACTCGTTGCACCGCTCATTGCGCTGCTCATTGTGCGGGTCACTGCGCCGCTCATTGTGCCTATATCGCGCGCGCCCGCATAAACCTTCGCTGCTCCCGCCTTCAGAAACGCTTCGGCAAACGCCTTGCCGAGCCCCCGGTTCGCCCCGGTGATCAACACACGGCTTCCCTGAATCTTCATCGCACGCTCCTTTCGAAAACACGGTAACGGGCTTCATTCTGTACATCGGCAAGTCATTGCGCGATATCATCGCCGTCATTGGATTAATGACGGAGTGGCATAGATGCCCGGATTCGATGAACGCATGTTGAACGGCATGAGCGTGTTTACCGCCATCGTCGACGCCGGCAGTTTCGCTGCGGCGGGCGAACAGCTCGACATGTCGCAATCGGGCGTGAGCCGCGCGGTTGCACGGCTCGAAGCGCGGCTCGGCATCCGCCTGTTCGATCGCACGACGCGCGTCGTCTCGCTGACCGACGAAGGACGCCGCTTCTACGAACAGGTCACGCCGTTGATCGCCGGCCTCGAAGAGGCGGCCGCGACCGCCTCGGGCGGCGCGACCGTTGTGCGCGGGCGGCTGCGCGTCAATATCGACCCGTTCTTTTCAAGGCTGATTCTCGGCCCGCGTCTCGAGTCGTTTATGGACGATCACCCCGACCTGCGGCTCGAACTGATCACGCGCGATCAGTTGGGAGATATGGTCACCGAAGGTTTCGATCTCGCGGTGCGCTTCGGCGAGCCGCGCACGTCGAGTCTCGTGGCGCGCAAGCTGTTCGACACGCGCATCGTCACGGTCGCCGCGCCGTCGTACCTGAAGCGCAATGGGCGCCCGCTCACGCCGCAGGAGTTGGGTAAGGGCACGCACGCGTGTATCGAGTTCCGCGATCCTGAGACCGGGCGGCCGTTCGGCTGGGAGTTTCATCGCAAGCGAAAGAAGCTCGAGGTCGAAACCGGCGGCCGCCTCGTCGTCAACGACGTCGCAACGATGCTGAGCGTTTGCCTGTCGGGCTACGGCATTGCGCAGGTCATGCAGATCAGCGCGGAGCAACTGCTAGCGGAAGGCCGGCTCGTCGATCTGTTTCCCGATTGGCCTGACGAGCGCTTCCCGCTCCATGCGCTCTATCCGTCGCGGCATCATCCGCCCGCCAAGACGCGAGCCTTCCTTGAATTCGTGATGTCATTGACGCCGCATCCATCGATATAAGGCGGAAATCAGGCCGATATATAACGCGCTGTGCACGAAATTGTTGCGAAATCCAAAAAACAGCCTCATCGGAATACGTAGCAATCTTCGGGTGTTCTGTAAGTCGAACGCATCGCAAGCCGCATTTCGAACCATGCTCGTGCGGCATCAATGCGATGACGTTCATGCTATCGATTGACGTAGGGACGGCCGTTAATCTGTTCCCCGTACCTTCCAGGTACCGTTAATCGGGCAATCACCCAGGAGAACATGACGATGAAACACGCTCGCGCAACCACCCTTCTTGCCGCTCTTTTTGTACTGGGCGCTCCGCTTGCGTCGCAGGCTCAAACCACGAATTCGCCGGTCACGCGCGCCGAAGTCAATGCCGACCTCGTGCGTGTCGAACAGGCGGGCTACGATCCGCACGCCAACCGGCAGGACTACCCGGCCGACGTCCAGGCCGCGGAAAACCGCGTGAGCCCGGTCAGTGGCAACGCCAGCAGCGACTACGGCCCCGGCGCCGGCGGCACGACCGCAAGCGGTAACCGCGCGATGCCGATTTCCGTACAAAGCAACGGCATCTATCAGCATCATTGAGTGCACCTGAGCGCGCAAACCGGCATGCAGACAGCCGGTTTGCGCGCTGTCTACTTCTTCACCGTGGTTGGCATACCGAATCAGCCGGTCACAAGCCGGTCGCAGTAGTGACAAACAAGAAACGCATCGGCATTCCTCTCTTCAACGCTTGACTATAAATGTCAAAGCGTTGCCTCCAGGTGTCGTTTTTACTGTCCCTTACTCGACGCATGCATTGATGTGAGTCCGGCTCAGACGGGCCGTGCATCGATGGGCGCCCGCACACTTCGCCTAAGCGCAAATGCCTTCGTACACAAGGTGCGGAGCTTCGCACGCGCATCGAGAATGCGACACGGAAAGCCGATTTGCATTCATCCGGCAACTGAATGTCATTCAACACATTCGCCGATTTTCATTGCGGTTTTCGCAGAATAGATGGCCGAGATCAAGTGTTCTGAATACCAACAGACTCTCGCTCGAGTCCATCGCGCCGCCCGATCTCCGACGATATCGAGCGGAACCATTGGTTAAACGTTTCGTACTGGAGGGGCTTATGGGGGCAGCATCGAAAAAGGCCATGCCGGATCCACGGACAGCGCCGGCACAACAAGCAGACACACAAGCACAAGCAGTTCGCCCGATCTTCTTACGCACGAAAGGCCGGACTGACGGTCCGCTGACACGTTTTGTCAGTCCGTCGGATATCGGTCAGTCGATCAAGCCGTTCGTGCTGCTGGACCGCTTCGTGCTCGAATCGCAAACGGCACTCAACTTTCCGCTCCATCCGCATTCGGGTATCGCCACGCTGACCGCGCTGCTCGACGGCAGCCTGCATGTCGTCAACAGCAAAGGCAAGCCGCTGACGCTAATGCCCGGCGCTACCGAATGGATGCAGGCGGGCCGCGGCACGTGGCATGGCGGACCGCTCAGCACATCCGGCGTGGTGCGCGGCTACCAGCTATGGGTTGCGCTGCCGCCCGAACTCGAGCTCGCTGAACCGTTTGAGGCGTATCTGCCCGCGGACCAGATACCGCTCGAAGGACCGGCTCGCGTCCTGCTGGGACAATTCAACGGCGTGGAAAGCCCGTTGCCGGTTTCGATGCCGATGACGTATCTGCACGTCGAACTCAACGCCGGCGAACATTGGCGTTACGACCCTGCGCCGGGACACGACGTGCTGTGGATCGCCGTCTACTCCGGGTCGCTCGATGCCGGGGAACGCGTCGAAGCCGGCGAGCTCGTGGTCTTCAGCGAATCGGAAAACGGCGTCGACTTCGTCGCGCACGACAACTGCGGCTTTATGCTCGGCTCCGCGCAACGCAGCCCGTTCGAAGTGGTCGAAGGCTACTACTCGGTTCACACAAACGCCGCCGCGCTGCAATTCGGCGAACTCGAAATCGCACGCGTCGCATCGCAACTGCGCGTCGAAGGCCGGCTCGACGCGGAACAGGCTGCGAGCGTCGCACGCAAGATGCGTTCGGGCGCATCGTAAGGGAAGTCGTAAAGGTGAAGTCGTAAGCCGACGTCAGAAGCGCCGGAGTGATGACCGGATGTCCTGACCGGATACCCGTCATAATGCGGGGCCTCGCTCCAAACGTTCGATGCGCGGCCCGCGCAAAACCATGACGATCCAACTCGCGATTTTCGATTTCGACGGCACGCTGGCCAACACGTTCGCGGTATTCGGCGAGTCGCTCAATACGCTTGCGCTCAAGCACCGGTTTCGGCTCGTCACGCCCGAGGACGAGGCGCGCATGCGCTCGATGAGCGCGTCCGAAATTCTGCGCGAATTGCGCCTGCCGATCTGGCGCGTGCCCGCAGTGCTGTCCGACTACCGGAAAATGCTGCACAAACGTATCGACGAAGTGCAGCCGTTTCCCGGCATCACGGCCTCGCTCGAGACGCTGCTCGATGACGGCATCGCGCTCGCGGTCGCCACATCGAATACGGTCGATAACGTGAAAGCGGTGTTGGGCCGCGAACTCGTCGAGCGGTTCGCCGCGCTCGAATGCGGATCGGCGCTGTTCGGCAAATCGCACCGCCTGCGCCATATTCTCCAGCAGACCTCGATCGACCCCGAGCACGCCATCTACATCGGCGACGAGCTACGCGATGCCGAGGCCGCGCAACGCGTCGGCGTGAAGTTCGGTGCGGTCGCGTGGGGCTATACGAGTTCCGATGCGCTGCTGCAGAAGGATCCGCATATCGCGTTTCGCGTGCCGGCCGATCTCGCCCAGCTCAATGTGCCCACATCGCACTGGTCGCCGTTAACGTCTCCGGCAAGCGAGCCCGTTACGCTGCTGCGCAGAGACGACGTGGTTTAATCAGGACTCCGCAGGCGCTTTGCCTGTCGATGCAGCACCGGCCCGCGCCGCCCCTTTCGAAACGCGTACGGCCAGGTCAAGGGCAACTTACGGCAAACCCAGGGCCACCCCAGGGCCACCCCCGCCGCCAACCGACAGACACACGACCGGGTATGATCCGTGCTGGCAGCACGCGCGCCGATGCCACGCCGGCGGGCCTGCCGCATCAGGTCTGGAGGAATCACCGTTTGCGTCAGGATCAACTCGACGGCATCGTCACATTCATCATCGTCGCGGAGGAACAGGGCTTCTCCGCCGCCGCCGTGCGTCTCGGTGTTTCACCGTCGGCGGTCAGCCAGACGATCCGCAATCTCGAGGCGCGCGTGGGCCTCGCGCTGTTCAATCGCAATACGCGCGGCGTGAGCCTCACTGAGGCCGGCGCCACCTACTTCGATCGCGTGCTGCCGGCCGTGCGCGAACTGACCTCCGCGTCCGAAGAACTCGGCGCGGCGCTCGACAGGCCGGCCGGCGTGCTGCGCATCAGCGTGGCGCGCGCCGGTTATCTGACCACGCTGCAGCCGATCATGCGCCGCTTTCTCGACCGCTTTCCGGATATCCGGCTCGATGTGTCGATCGAGCCTGGGCTGACCGATATTGTCGGACAGCGCTACGACGCGGGTATCCGCTTCGGCGATATGGTCGAGCGCGATATGGTCGCGGTCAATATCGGGCCGCCGATCTTCGCGCATATCGTCGCGTCGCCGAACTATCTCGCGACGCATGGCGTGCCGCGCCACCCGCGCGATCTGCTGTCGCACGCCTGCGTATGCTTCCGGCGCGCGACGAGCGGGCAGATCGAGCGCTGGCTGCTGTCCAAAGGCGGCGAAACGCTCGAGCTCGCGGTGAATGGCAGGCTTATCGTCAACGACTCGGCCGCCGCCGTGCAGGCCGCGCTCGACGGCATCGGCATCGTTTATATGATCAATGGTTTTATCGATCCGCTGCTCGAGTCCGGCCGCCTCGTGCGCGTGCTCACGGACTGGAGCCCGCCCTTGCCGGGCTTCGCGCTCTACTACACCGACCGCCGCCGCGTGCCGCCGAAGCTGCGCGCGCTGATCGACTTCCTGAAGGAAGAGCAGGCAGTCGGCATGCCGGTGCCACGCACCGAGGCGATTTTGCGGTAACGCGCGTGAGCGCCGTAAAGGCGGCCGTAGCCGCCCTCCGCGTCACGGCACCGCATCACATCGCGGTCCCGCATCACGGCACCGCATCAAAGCCCATCAGGCATTGAACGGCGCGGACAGATCCATCAGCTTGTCCATCGTGATCGGCAATTCGCGCACGCGCTGGCCGGTCGCGTGATACGTTGCGTTGGCAACCGCCGCCGCGAGCCCCGTAATACCGATCTCGCCGATCCCACGCACGCCGAACTCGTTCAACTCATAGTCCGGATAGTCGAGCAGAATCACATCGACCTGCGGCTGGTCCGCATGGACGGGCACCACATACTCCGCGTAGTTGTTGTTCGACGGCAGGCCGGTGCGCGCGTCGTACTCGGTGCCTTCGAACAGCGCCATACCGATGCCCATCACGATCGCGCCTTCCACCTGATTGCGCGCGGTCATCGGATTCACCACGCGGCCCACGTCGATCGCGCTGACCACACGCGCGACGCGCAGATGCGAAATACCCGGATCCCAGCGCACTTCGACGTAGTGCACGCCAAACGAGCGGAACGAGTACTTGCCCGAAGGCGCACCGCTCGTCTGCGCCGCGCCTTCGGCGCTTGCGAGGCGCTGCGACTTCAGCACGGTCGCGAAGTCGACGGACCGGTCGCCGTTCACGAGCCGGCCGTTCTCGAACTTCAGCGTGTCGGGCTTCACGCTGTCGAAAAACGCGCCGTTCTGCGTCGCGAAGGTCTTGAGCTGCGCGATCGCGTTGCGCGTCGCTTCGGCAATGGCCGGCATCACGCTCGCGGTCGCCCACGAGCCGCCCGACACCGGCGCGGACGGAAACGACGAATCGCCGAGCTTCACATCGATGCGCTCGACCGGCACGCCGGTCAGGCTGCTGACCGTCTGCGCGGCAATCGTGTAGGTGCCCGTGCCGATATCCTGCACCGCGCAGATCACGCAGGCGCTGCCGTCGCTGCGCAACTCGACGCGTGCCTGCGCGGGCGTGCGATACGCGTCCCAGTTGCAGGCGGCCATGCCGTAGCCGACGATCTCATGGCCATCGCGCATCGAGCCGATGCCCGGCGTGCGCCTTTGCCAGCCGAAGCGGTCGCCGGCCTGCACGATCGCCTCGTGCAGATGGTTGCTCGACCACGGCAGGTTCGCGCTTTCGTCCTGCGTCGAAATATTACGCAGACGAAATTCGCGCGGATCCATATTCGCTTGCAGCGCGAGTTCGTCGATCGCCGATTCGAGCGCGAACAGCCCCGGCGCGGCGCCCGGCGCGCGCATCGACGTCGGCGAACCCTGATTGACGCGCGTGACCGCATGGCTCACGAGCACATTCGGGCACGAGTAAAGACTCTTCGATACGCCGCCGCAGTTCTCGACGTACTGGTCGGTAAACGACGTCGTATTGACCGACTCGTGCCGCAGCGACAGAAGCTTGCCGTTCGCGTCGGCGGCAAGCCGCACATGCTGCTGCGTTTCCGGCCGGTGGCCGGTGGTCGTGAACATCTGCGCGCGCGGCACGACGAGCTTGACGGGTCGCCCGACCGCGCGCGACGCGGCGCTTGCCGCGACCGAATGCGGCCACATCCACAGCTTGCTGCCGAAGCCCGAGCCGATAAACGGCGCTTCGACCGTCACCTGATCCGGCGACAGCCCGAATACGCGCGCGATCGTATTGCGATGCACGGTCACGCCTTGCGACGCCTCGAACAGATGCAGTTCGTCGCCTTCCCAATGCGCCAACGTGGCATGCATTTCCATCGGGTTGTGCGTTTCGACCGGCGTGCGGTACACGGCGTCGACGCGATGCGGCGCGCTATCGAATGCGGTTGCCGCATCGCCGCGCGCGTGACCGCGGCCGCCGTCGCGCGTGCCGCCCGTCTCGACTCCTTGTGCGAGGCTCGTCACCGGCTTGTTTGTCGCATAGGTCACATTGACCTTGTAGGCGGCTTCGCGCGCGTGCTCGAACGTGTCGGCCACCACCAGCGCGACAAACTGGCCCGCGTAGTTAACCGTCGCGTCCTCGAACGGCAGGCGGCGCTCGTCGGTCACCGACGCGGTCAGGATGTCGTTAAACGAACTGATCGTGCGCGGCGCGCGATACAGACGCGGAAACTGCTCGTGGCTGAAAATTTCGATCACGCCAGGCGTGCGGCGCGCGTCGGCCGTATCGATGCGCAACACGCGACCGCTTGAAATCGTGCTGAATACGCCATACGCGTAGACCATGCCGGGCAGGCTCTGGTCGGCCGCGTAGTGCGCGGCGCCCGTTACCTTGAGGCGCCCGTCCACCCGGCGCATCGGATCGCCGATGATGTCGTTGTTCATGTCTTCCCCATAATCACGTAGACAAGCCGCGCTTTATGCGACGAGCGTGTTCAGATTGCGGACGATAGCCTGCTGGCCCAGCGCGATCTTGAAGCCGTTCTGCCCGTACGAGCGCGCGCCTTGCATCGCGATCGCCGCGGCTTGCTGGAACGTCGCCTGGGTCGCGGGCTGGCCCTTCAATGCGCTTTCGGCATGCGTCGCGCGCCACGGCTTCGTACCGACGCCGCCCATCGCGATGCGCGCATCGCGAATCGTGTTGCCGTCGAGCACGACAATCACCGCGCTCGACGCGAGCGCGAACTGATACGACGCGCGGTCGCGCAGCTTCAGGTACGCGGAGCGGCTATGCGGCAGCGGCGCATCGAGCGTCACGTGCGTGATCATTTCGCCATCGCTCAATGCGTGCTCTTTCCACGGCGTGTCGCCGGGCAGCAGATGAAAGTCGAGGAAATCGATATCGCGCGCGCCGTTCGGCCCTTGCACATGCACCGTCGCGCCGATCGCGGCCATCGCAACGCACATATCCGACGGATGCGCGGCTATGCATTGCTCGCTGCCGCCAAGCACCGCATGCACATTGCGGTTGTGGCCGCCGATGGCCGCGCAGCCCGAGCCCGGCTCGCGCTTGTTGCACGCTGAAACGCCATCGCGGAAGTAGCCGCAGCGCACGCGCTGCATGACATTGCCGGCGGTCGTCGCCTTATTGCGCAACTGCGTGCTCGCGCCCGACAGCAGCGCCTGCGACAGCACCGGGTAGCGCGTGCGGATCACCTCGTGGCGCGCGAGATCGGTATTGCTGACCATCGCGCCGACGCGCACGCGGCCGTCGCCCTGCACCTCGATTTGCGTGAGCGCGAGCTTGTGGATGTCGACGACGCGCGCCGGGCGCATCACGTCGAGCTTCATCAGATCGAGCAGTGTCGTGCCGCCGGCGAGGAATACGGTGTCGGTGCCCGGCGCGTGCGCAGAGATCGCGGCGTCGACGCTTGAAGCGCGGGTGTAGTCGAACGAGCGCATCATGCCCTCCGCATCTTGCCGCGCGCGTCCTGAATCGCGGCGACGATGTTCTTGTAGGCGCCGCAGCGGCAGATATTGCCGCTCATCGCTTCGCGCAGCGAATGGTCGTCGGCGGGAACGCGCGAGTCGTGCAGCACGGCGACCGCGCTCATCATCTGCCCGGACGTGCAATAGCCGCACTGGTACGCGTCGTGTTCCCAGAACGCCTGCTGCACCGGATGCAGCTTGCCGTTTTTCGCGAGCCCTTCGACGGTGGTGATCTCGTCGCCGTCGTGCATGACGGCAATCGAGAGGCACGAGTTAACCGACACGCCGTTCACGTGCACCGTGCAGGCGCCGCATTGGCCGTGGTCGCAGCCCTTCTTCGTGCCAGTCAATTGCAGACGGTCGCGCAGCACATCGAGCAGCACCGCGTTCGGTTCGACATTGAGTTTGTGCGCGACGCCGTTCACGCTGAACTGCACCGTGTACGCGCCGCTTCCGGTTGCCGCGGCCGGCGCTTTTGCGACGGGGGGCGCTTCGTCGGCGAGCACCGCGGCCGACATCATCGTCGTGCCCGCGGCGGCAATGCCCGATGCGCCGACCGACTTCAGAAAGCCGCGGCGCGAGACACCGCGCGGGTCCGCTCGCGTGCCCTCGCCGCTGCCGCTTGCCGCATCGTCGCCGGGCTTTCCAGAGGGAGGGTCGGTGAAATCCTTATACGCTGTCATTTTGCATTGTCCCGGTTCAGGTTCGGTAAGGACTCGACAAGCGATTCGATAGCGTATCGAATCGCATCATGGTCCGAGACATTGCCATAGCGTATTTGACGTGACCATTGGTCCACGCTTCATACTGCTTGAACAAAAACTGAATAATCCTCACCGGAGACGGCCGATGATCACCCTGTATTCGTATCCTGAACTGTACGGACTCGAAGACAACAATCCGTATGGGCTGAAGGTGTTCGCGTTTCTGCGCTTGTGCGGCCTCGCGTTCGACCATCGGCATGTGCTCGATACGAAGGCGGCGCCACGTGGGCAATTACCGTATTTAGTCGATGGAGAGCAAACAATCGGCGATAGCGACGCGATTCTGTCTTATCTGAAGCGCCAATACGCGTTGACGATCGACGCCGCGCTGACCGACGCGCAACGCGACCTCGACCTGATGCTGCGTCGCACGCTCGACGATCTGTACTGGGTGATGTCGTATTCGCGCTGGCGCGACGACCGTTTCTGGCCCACGTTTCGCGCGGCGCTGCTCGCGCAGCATGCGGACCTCGCGGCCGAATCGCTCGAAGCGGCGCGCGAGTACAACTTCAACCGCTATCACTATCAGGGGATTGGCCGCTATGAGCCGGAACAGGCGTACGCGCGCGGCGTCGCGGACCTGCAGGTGATCGCGAACCTGATTCACGACAGCGGTTTTCTGTTCGGTGACCGGCCGGTCAGTATCGATACCGCTGTCTACGGGTGCATCGCGAACATCTATTTCTACGACATCGATACGCCGCTCAAGCAGTGTGTCGTGTCTCAGCCGCAGCTCGTACGCTATTGCGTTGCGATGCGGGAGGCGGTGGAAAACAGCCGCGTGGCGCGCTAGTGCTCAGACCGATCGGCTCAAACCAGCCGCCGGTCGCCGCGCGCGGCCTGCTCGAGCGTCTCGCGGCCGCTGAAGAGCCGGCAGACGGATGCCGCGTCCTCGCACTCATGCAGGCGGTCGCGGAAATGATGGTCGCAGAAGCATTGCGCAACTTCCGCCAGCAGATGCAGATGCGCGCTGTCCGCCCATTGCGGCACGAGCAGCGCCACGATATCGCCGACCGGTTGCGCGTCGGGGGCATCGAACGCGATCGGTTCGGCGAGGCGTGCGTAGATCGCCACCGGCTGCGCGAGGTTTTCGATGTGGCCGTGCGGCACCGCGATGCCGCGCCCGAGACCCGTCGAGCCGAGCGCCTCGCGCGCCGTCAACCCGGCGGTCACGACGTCCGCCGGGACGCGGCACAGCGTTTCGAACGATTCGCTCAAGTGCGCGAACAGCGCCTCGCGGTCCGTGACGGGCAAGCCGAGCAGCACGTGGCTCGCGGGCAGCAGCTGTGCGAGGCTCGGCTGCGCGGGAATGATGTTTTCGACGGCGGCCTCCGCGGCTTCTTCGTCCGTTTTTGCGCTTGCGCGTTCAGTTGCACGTTCATTCGCACGTTGGACTGCGCTGCCCGTGGTGCCATAGCCCGGGCGATTGTCTGCACGATGTGTGCCGTTGCCGCGAGGGGAGCGCGTATCGGCGTGGCGCGTATTGACAGGTCTCGGCACGTCGCCTTGCGCGTTCGCGTGAATCAGGCTGCGCCACGCATCGCTCGGCATATCGGGAATCTCGACGACTTGTCCAACTTCGGCGTCCGGCGTCAATTGCGAAAGCCGCTGGATGGCATGGCCGACATCGGCTTTCGGCAGATACAGCGAGAGCCGCACGCGCCCGCTGTCGCGCAACGGCGCCACGCGCAGCGTCCATTGCTGGTTGCCGCAATCGCGAATCAGCGCTTCCCGGAATGGCGTCGTATGTTGCGCGTCGACCGTTACGTGCAACATGACGTTGCGGCCGGGGTCGCGGCGCGCCCGCCCGCCGGGTTCCGCACCTTGCCCCGCGCTGTTTGCCGATCTGCTGCGCCTTAGCAGCGCGCGCAGGCCCGCCAATGGATGCGCCATGTCGCCCTCACGATTCATTGCATGTTGAAAGGATATCCGACGCCGCGCAAAAGCCGTGTAAAAGCCGCTTTCGTCACCATAAAAACGACCTCAGGGCATGCACGGCTGGGGCGAACGCTGTTTAGTGCAGCATCGTGACCGGCGCCTTTGTCAGCCGCCAGAGCCTCGCGATGATCCACCAGCGTGTCAGAAAACTGAGCTGGCTCGCGTCGACGATGACCGCGTCGGCCTGCTGCAATGCCGCATGCGTGGCGATCGTTTCGGCGACAGGGCCGAAGGCGCGGCTCCAGCGGTATGGCACGCCGGCGTCATCGAGAATCGCGCGGGTGTTCATCATCGGGCTGAATAGCGCGCGCTTTTCGAAAAGCGCCAGCGCGCCGCGTGAATGAAAAGCCGCGGCGCGGCCCCATTCGAGCGGCTCGACCACTTCGACGATTTCAACCTCGGACACGCAGCGCTCGGCGTGCAGGAATGCGGCATGGCGCGCCGCTTGCAGCGCGCCTTCGTGATGGATCACGGGAATCAGCAGCCGTAGCATCGGAACGTTTGTCCAACGGTGGGAAGTACGACTGTATTGGAGCAAGCGGCGCATCAACACGCAGCAAAATGTGGGCGGCGCTGCGTAAAAAAGACGTCAATACGGCCTTACGTCCCTGCCGGGAAATCCGCCCCCAGACTCGTCTCGCGCCACTTCTCGATATCGTCGAGCAAGTCGCGCAGCCGTTTCGTGCCGCCTTCGAGCGAGGCCGCGCCGAGCAGCAGATTGTGCGGCGGATCGCTGACCTCGGTGATTTTCAGCATCGTCTGCGCGGCGCGGACCGGGTCGCCAAGCTGCGTGCCCGTGCTTTGCGCGGTGTTCTGCATGCGCTTGCCTGCCGTGTCCGCGTAGTCGGCGATACGGTTCGGCGTCTGCTTGAGCGACCGTCCGGCCCAGTCGGTGCGGAACGGCCCCGGCGCCACACAGATGACCTTGATGCCGAGCGGCTCGACTTCGATCGCCAGCGAATCGGACCAGCCCTCCACGGCGTGTTTGCTCGCCGCGTAGTACCCCGAGCCCGCATAACCGGCCAACCCCGCCAGCGACGTAATGTTCAGCACGTGGCCCTTGCGGCGCGCGCGCATCGACGGCAATACCGCGCGCGTCATCGCAAAGAGGCCGAATACGTTGACGTCGAACTGAGCGCGAATCTCGGCTTCGACGCCTTCTTCGATCGCCGCCTGATAGCCGTAGCCCGCATTGTTGACAAGCACGTCAATCGAGCCGAAGCGTTTCAATGCCGCTTCGACGGTTGCAGCGATCTGCTTCGGATCGGTGACATCGAGATCGAGCGTGAGCAGCCGGTCGCTCGCACCGTCGGCAAGATCGGCCAGCGACGCCTTGTTGCGCGCGGTCGCGACGCAGCGCCATCCGCGCTCGAGCACCGCGCGCGCCAGTTCGCGGCCGAAGCCCGTCGAACAGCCGGTGATAAACCAGACGGGCGTCGTGGATGAACTCATATTGGTCTCCGGAAAATAAATGAACGGTCAGTCACTACGATAAGGATGCGATATTACATAAGAGACCGCGTGCACCTCAAATCGTAAGTTTATGCGGGATGGTTAGCGAAAAACGTTCCTTGCATGCGCGGGTAGCCCGATTCACATTCGGCGCGCCGATGCGGTTACGCATTGCCGGTCGCGCATGACGCGGACAGCAACGTCATTGCGCAATGCAAGCGGCGCCGCGCGCTTCAGATAATGATGCGGCTCGTATCGCCGAACAGACTGTCGGCAGGCGGCAGATCGGCGCGCTTGAATCGCACAATCGCGAATGCGCGCATTTCGGACGGATTGGCGGGAATGCGTGCGATCTGCAGTTCGATATCGGCGGCCGGCTGCGTCGCCGCTTCGTCGACGACCACATTCATTCTGTCGAGCCGCAACCGTCTGACCGTCACATAGGTTTGCACGGCCGGGTCCGCATAGATGCGCTGCACGAGATCGAACTGGCGTTCGATCGCTTCGGTCTTGAAACCGAGTTCGCCGAGGTGGCGTTCGTTCTCTTCGATCTGCTGCTGCAGACGGGCAACTTCGGCGAAATCGGCCGGCGCGGCGGCGGATGCCACTGCATGCATCCCCGCGCCCTGCCGCTGCAGCAATTGCAGCCGTGCCTTCAGCAGCGCGCGCTCCTGTTCGAGTGCATCGCGGCGCGTCTTGTCGTTGGCGATCTGTTCGAGCGCTTCGAGCGCGAGTTGATCGACGATGCGCCGCACGATCTCGTCGTGCAGATCGGCCTCGGTGCGGCCGAAGATACGCACGCGATGGTCGCTAAAGCTGATCGTGGTCTGCCGCACGTCGGTGCGCGTTTTACCTTCGTGTTGCGCGACGCCAAGCACGCTGCGTTCGGCCATGTCCATGCCCAGCACCGCGTAAACCTCGCCGCAATCGATATGCTGGTCGAACCAGTCGCGTAATTCATGCGAGCGGCCGAACGCGTGATAGACGTCGTCGCACGTCGCAAAGAACGCATGAATATACGGGTCGCTCGACCACGTGCTTGCGTCGGCATCGCGCGGCGCGGGCAACGCAGCGGCAATCGCGCGGGCGTAGTCGAGCGTGCCGCGTATCGCCGGCGCAAGGCGCTTGTCATAGAGGCGCGCGAGCTTCAGTTGCGGGATCGCCCGTGCGATACGCGCGATGGTTTGCTCGATTTCTTCGGCGCTATGCGGCGAATCGCGCTCGTCCGATGCATCGGTGCGATGCGCGTCGCGGCCCAATAGCCGGCTTAAGAAGCCCATAGCCGAATCTCCTCCGGGCACGCAAGCACGGTCACTCGTCGCTGCGCTCCTGCAGGATCACGACATTGATCCGGCGATTCTTCCAGAACAGATTGTGAATGCGCGGCTGCAACATTCGCAGCGCGGCCGGTTCCGTGCCATTGAAACTCAGCAGCACCGCGGGACGCGAACCGTCGCCGGGCACATGCTGAATCGCGTCGTACACGGGAAAGCCGTATTTGACGAGCAGCGCCTGAATCTCTTCTTCCGAGGTGCCGTCTTCGATATTGCCAATCACCATGTCAGCCATTGCCGCTCTCCTCAACCCAACTGCTCTCCAGCCAGCCAGATGCAAACCCCACCATCAACGCTGGACCGACTGCAAACTTCCTGACCCCGACCTCACTACGCCATGATGTGCACGCCGCCATCCACATAGAGCGTCTCGCCCGACAATCGCCGCGCGTACGGCGTCGCGAGAAACGCGCAGGTGAAGCCGACGTCCATGATGTCGACGAGTTCGCCGAGCGGCGCCCGCTCGGCGGCTTCGGTCAGCAGCAGATCGAAATCCTTGAGCCCCGATGCCGCGCGCGTTTTCAGCGGTCCGGGCGAAATCGCATGCACGCGAATGCGCTGCGGCCCAAGCTCGTACGCGAGATATCGCGCACTCGCTTCGAGCGCGGCCTTCACCGGCCCCATCACGTTGTAGTTCGGCACGACCTTGTTCGCGCCGTGATAGCTCATCGTGAACATCGCGCCGCCGTCTGTCATCAGCGGCGCCGCGAGGCGCGCCATGCGGATAAACGAATGGCACGAGATATCCATGGCGGCCGCAAACCCCTGCGCGGAGCAGTTCAGCAAGCCGCCTTGCAGATCATCCTTCGGCGCCCATGCGATCGAATGCACGAGGATATCGAGCTTGCCCCATTCGCTGCCGACGCGCGCGAACAATGCCTCGAAATCTTCGGGCTTCGAAGCGTTGAGCGGCATGAAAATCGGGGCTTCCATTTCGCGCGCGAGCGGTTCGACATACGGCCTGGCTTTGTCGTCGGCGTATGTGATCGCGACTTCGGCGCCGAGTTCGCAAAACGCCTTCGCGCAGCCGTAGGCGATCGAATGCTCGTTTGCGATGCCGGTGACGAGCGCCTTCATGCCCTGCAGAACCTGGCGCGCGTTGTCTTGCGTTTGCGTCATGCTCGAACTCCCTGGCTTTGCGTGTGCGAACTGAACTCGTCACTGCGCGCATTGAGCGTCATTGAGCGTCACTGCGCGTCGACGACTTCGCGCGTATGCCGCGCGATCATCAGTTCTTCGTCGGTCGGAATCGCCCACACTTCCACCTTGCTTGACGGCGTGCTGATACGCGGGCCGCCGGCCTCGTTCGCTGATTCGTCGATTTCGATGCCGAGCCACGCCGCGTGCCGCGCCGCGCGCCGGCGAATTTCCGCGGAGTTCTCGCCGATGCCCGCCGTGAAGACGAGCGCATCGAGCCCTTGCAACGCAGCCGCCAGCGAACCGATTTCACGTCCGATCCGGTACGCGTACAGGTCGATCGCAAAGCGCGCGCGCGGCGCATCGCTTTCGAGCAGCTTGCGCATATCGCCGGAAATACCGGATACGCCAAGCAAACCCGATTGTTTGTAAATCAGGTCTTCGATCGCGTGCGTATCCATCTTCAGTTCTTCGAGCAGATAGAGCAGCACGCCAGGGTCGAGGCTGCCGCAGCGCGTGCCCATCGGCAGACCGTCGACGGCCGTAAAGCCCATGGTGCTCGCCACGCTGCGCCCTTTCTCGATGGCGCACATGCTCGCGCCATTGCCCAGATGCGCGACGATCGCGCGCCCGTTCGCCGCGCGCGGTGAAAACTCAGGCAGCGCCTGCGCGATGTATTCGTACGAGAGCCCGTGAAAACCGTAGCGCCGCACGCCGCGCGAGGTAATCGACTCGGGCAGCGCGAATGCCTGCGCAACCTCCGTTTGCGCGCGATGAAAAGCCGTATCGAAGCACGCGACCTGCGGCAGATCCGGCCGCGACGCCGCGATAATGCGAATCGGCTTCAGGTTGTGCGGCTGATGCAGCGGCGCGAGCGGCGTCAGCTTGTCGAGTTCGTCGACCACATCCGGCGTGGCGAGCACCGATTTCGCGAACTTCCCGCCGCCGTGCACGACGCGATGGCCGACCGCCACGAGGCGGTTGTCGCCGCGATGCGTCGTCAAAAACGCCGAGATGTAATGAATGCCGTCTTCATGCGAAAGCTTTGCACCGTCGCCCCAGCTTTTTTCGCCGGCCTTTTCGTTGTTTTTATCGTGCGCGATGAAATGCGGCGAACTGAACAGACCTTCAATCTGGCCATGCAGCCCGAGGCCGAGTTCCTTCCCCTCCCTGTAATACGCGCGAAACTTGATGCTCGACGAGCCGGCGTTCAGCACGAGAATCACATCGGTCATTGCCTTACCCCTCCACTTTCGTCGTTCGGGCGCGCGCCTGCGCGACCAGTGCAGCTACCGCGCAAGACGCGAGCCGCGTCATCACCGAATCGGCGCGGCTGGTCAGAATGATCGGCACGCGCGCGCCGAGCACGACGCCGGCCGCATCGGCGCCTGCCAGAAACGACAGGCTCTTGGCCAGCATATTGCCCGCTTCGAGATCGGGCACCATCAGCACGTTTGCGCGGCCCGCTACTGGCGAATCGATCTTCTTGATCCGCGCGGCTTCGGGGTCGATTGCGTTATCGAGCGCAAGCGGCCCATCGACGAGCGCGCCCGTGATCTGATGACGATCGACCATCTTGCAGAGCGCGGCGGCCTCGATGGTGGACGGCACTTTCGGATTGACTGTTTCCATTGCCGACAGAATCGCGACGCGCACTTCTTCCATTTTCAGCGCATGGCCGAGATCGATCGCGTTCTGCAGAATATCGACTTTCTCGTCGAGCGTCGGTGCAATATTGACCGCCGCGTCGGTGATGATCAGCGCGTTCGCGTGGCCCGGCACATCCATCACGAAACAGTGGCTCACGCGCCGCTCGGTGCGCAGCCCCGCTTCCCGGCTGACCACGGCGCTCATCAGTTCGTCGGTATGCAGGCTGCCTTTCATCAGCGCCTGCGCGCGGCCTTCGCGTACCAGTTGCACCGCCGCCGCAGCCGATGCGTGGCTAAACGGCGCGTCGACGATCGGATACGGCGCAATGTCGATTTCGTGCTGCTTCGCGATCGCGACAATGCGCTCGCTGGGGCCGACGAGAATCGGTGCGATCAACCCCATCCGCGCTGCTTCGACCGCGCCTTGCAGCGAGCCTTGGTCACATGGGTGCACGACGGCCGTCGGCGTGGGCGGCATCGACCTGCATATTTCGATCAGACGCCGATATTTCTCATGTTGATGTTCCATGAACAGGATCCTTGCAATCGGCCGGCAAAGGGCCGACCGGTTAGCGAGACGGCTTCAATGCACGGACGGCGAAGACGATGAAGCCACGCGCGGCGCGCGGCTCGGCTTTAACGGCAGCAGCGCGCGAATACGCTCGACCATCTCGCGCTGCGCCGCGGTCGGCGCCATCCCCTGAACGCGTTCGTCTGCGGCGAGTTTGTCGAGCAGCGTGACAAACCGCTTGCGGTCGCTGGAATCGGCGAGCAGCGCGGGCAACGACGCGAGCGCGCGTTCCGGCTCGTAGCGCACCGCGATTTCCTGCTCGCCGCGGATGCGACGCCATTCGTCGTGCTCGAGTTCCGGCAGGTATTCCGCGTATTCGTCCGCCAGTTCATTGCGTATCGCAAGCCGCGTAAGCGGCAGCGGTTCGCCGTGGCGCGCAAGCAGACACGCGGCACGCGCCACGGCTTCGGTGTAGCCGCCATCGCTGATCGACGCCAGCGCTTCCTTGACGAACGGCAAGTCTCGCGGATCCGCAACCGGCGTCGCGACAGGACCATCGAGATCGAGCTTATCGGGCGAGCGCGCGGCAAACAGGTTGCCGTAAATGCTGAAAAACAGGCCTTCGGTGGCGGCATCGCGCAGCGCGCGGTAATAATCGAGCGACGCACTGATCAGTTCCGCGCCGCGCCTTTCCGCCTGACGCAGCGGGTTCGGTCCGTCCGCATCGCTTTTCATGCGGTTCGCCCTGACTGCGTTCGCTGCGGGTGCAAGCCATGCAAGCCACGGGTTCAGATCGGAAAACATCCATCGTTGCGCACGCAACGGATGGAACTGGCGCAACAGGCCTGCCGTCGCTTCGTTCGATACGGCCTGCACGAACGGTTGCGCGAACAGTTCGTACGCGCGCTGGTTGAATTCGGAGACCTGCTCCACCGCCTTGAACGGCAATTCGTCGACACGTTTGAAGCGGTTGAATTGCGCCGCGATATCTTCGAGCCGGTGCTCCTGCAGGGTGACTTCGTATTCAGGCTTGCCGTCCGCCCCTTTCTGCTCGGTAATCTCCATGCCGTACAGGCCCGGCGGGCACGCTTCGATTGCTTCGAGTACCGAAACGATCTGCGTATGCTCCTTCTTCGCGACCTTGCCCGACACGAAAATGCCCAGATGCCCGATGCTCTGATGCATGAGCCCGATAATCACCTGGCCGCGCGCCTTGATTTCGTCGGTGCTGCCGTAAATATCCGCGACCCAGTTGAACGCCTGCTGCGGCGGCGTGATGTTGTCGCCGAGCGACGCAAAGAGAACGATCGGCGACCTGATATCGCGCAGATCGAATGCGGCGCCGCCTGCGCCGCGTACTTCGCCCGCCCATAGCTTGTTGCCGACAAACAGGTTCTTCGTGATCCATTCGATCTCGTCGCGGTTCATCAGGTAGTAGCCACCCCACCAGCGCTCGAAATCGAGGAAGCGCGGCGGTTCGGTGTCCGCGTTGTCGAACACGTGGTAGTACTTGTCCCAGAGGCTGTTCGCGGGGTTCAGGTTCTCGAAGTTCTGCACCAGATGCGCGCCGTCGAACTTGCCGTTGCCGAGATCCGCCGCAAGCGAGGCGAGCCAGGTGCCGCCGAGCATGCCGCCCGCGTAGCGCATCGGGTTGTCGCCCTCGCCTTCGCTCCATGCGCCGCTCCAGTACGACATCGGCGCGCCGTTGATTACGATCGGGCCGGTGTCGTCGGGCTCCGAGGTGGCGAGCATCATCGCGGCCCAGCCGCCCTGGCAGTTGCCGACGATGGCCGGCTTGTCGCTCTGCGGATGCAGTTCGCGCACCTTCTTCACGAAGCGCTGTTCCGCCGCGCAGACGTCGAGCATCGTCTGGCCCGGTTCGGGGTCGCGGAAAAACACCACGAAATACACGGGGCTGCCCGCGCGCAATGCGACGCCGACCTGTGAATCGTCCTTGAATCCACCGATGCCGGGACCGTGCCCCGCGCGCGGATCGATAATCACATACGGGCGTTTCTGCGGATCGATCGTCATGCCCTCGGGCGGACGGATGCGCAACAGCGCATAGTTGACCGGGCGTTCGAAGGTACGGCCATCGAGCACCGTTTCATAGTCGAAGTGCAGCACCGGCTTCAAACCTTGCGCGGTCTGGTCGACAAACTGATTGCCGCGCTGGCGCAAGGTGTCCCAAAACAGCACCGTGCGCTGCGTCGCGTCGATCGCGTAGCGCCATGCGGCGAGCGGATCGAATGCCGCGTTGAAAGCGCCTGTGAATGCGGTAAAGGGTGCGGTGAATCCCGCTGCGGCAAACGGAGTGGTGAGCGGTGCGGGTAACGGTGTGCGCGCAGTTTCGGCTGCGGCGCCGTTGCCGGTTCGGGTATCGAGTGCGTCATGCACGCGCTCGTTGAAGTGCTGCTGCGCGATCTGCGCGCGCTTCTGGAAAATCCGGGCGACCTTTGCGCCAATCTGTTGACTGTGCGCGAACTGAGTCCCTGCGTTCATCACGTGTACCTCGTAGTCGAAGAACGGCGTAGCCGTGGGCGACAGACACCGGACTCGTGACCCGATGCGTCGTCGTGGAAACACAATGACCGCGCATACCAACGTATAAGACGCGGGTGTCGTTGCGATGTCAATTGAGAAACAACCGGGAAACAGCTGTGGAAACAATCGGCAACGCTTTACAGGCATGCGCAAAGGCCGCGCGAGGCGCGTCCCAGGTACCCGATCATTCTCGGCACCGGCCGTCGCGCGGGTCAATTGGACCAAGGTCTCATGCCTGCGTGCCCCATTTCAACGGTTATCGGCGTGCACGGGAAGCAAACGCTGAAATATCAACGAATGTTTTGACGTACGTCAGTCGACCTAAACGTCGCACTTCCAAAATGGAACAATCCATTTCCATTGCCTATACTGCCTTTCGATTATTGAACCGGCTAAGAAACAGGGCGCCCCGCACGCTGGCACCCAATTCGACAGTCCGCTTGTCTAGCGCCCACGCTTAACCCTATGCATAGCGCGTTGCACCGATCGCACGCGCCGCGTCGCCCGAACACCGCCATTTCAGCTGCACGTCTCTACAACGTCTGATCACGAGGAGCGAGCATGACCTGGCTAGCGCAAATACTTCGGCAATACCCGGAGATCGCCGTATTTCTTTCGCTCGGCATCGGATATTGGGTGGGCGGCAAAAGCTATAAGGGCTTCAGTCTCGGCGCGGTCACGGCGACGCTGCTTGCGGCCATAGCGATCGGCCAGTTCGGCATCACGATCTCAGCGAATGTGAAGTCGGTGTTCTTCCTGATGTTTCTGTTCGCGGTCGGTTACGGCGTCGGGCCGCAGTTCGTGCGCGGCATCGCCAAAGACGGCATTCCGCAAGCGATCTTCTCCGTCGTGCAATGTGTGCTGTGTCTTGCCGCGCCCGTGATCGCCGCGAAACTCGCGGGCTATGGCGTCGGCTCGGCCGCGGGGCTGTTCGCCGGCTCGCAAACCATTTCCGCGTCGATGGGCCTTGCCACCGATGCGATCAACCGCCTGGGCTTACCTGCAGACGAAACCAAAGCGGTGCTCGACGCAATGCCAACCGCATATGCGGTCACGTATATCTTCGGCACGATCGGCTCGGCGCTGATCCTCGCGACGCTTGGGCCGAAGCTGCTCGGCATCGATCTGGTCGCCGCCTGCAAGGAATACGAGGCGAGCCTCGGCGGCGCAAAGGAGCTGGGCGGCGCAGGCCAGGCGTGGCACCAGTACGAACTGCGCGCGTATCGCATTCCGGCGGAGGGCCGCGCGATCGGCCTCACCGTTAGCCAGGCCGAAGCGTTGACGCCCGACGGTGCGCGGCTTTACGTCGAACGCATCCGCCGCGACGGCAAGATCGAGGAAGCACGCATCGACACTGTGCTGCAGCCCGGCGACGTGGTCGCGGTGGTCGGCCCGCGCGAGCAGCTCGTCTCGGTGCTCGGTCCGCTGCACACGGAAGTGGACGACCCGGAACTGCTCGCGGTGCCCGCCGAAGGCGTCGACGTCTACGTGACGAACAAGGCCGTCGAAGACAAAACGCTCGACGAGCTCGGCAAGCTGCCCAACGCGCGCGGTGTTTATATTCGCCGCATCAAGCGCGGCGCGACCGAGACGCCGATTCCGGTGCTGCCGAATACGAAGCTGCACCGCGGCGATACGGTGATGATTGTCGGCCGCACGCAGGACACGACCGCTGCCGCGAAAGTGCTCGGCACGATCGACCGTCCGTCCGCGGCCGCCGACGTGGCCTTTATCGGCTTTGCGATCACGCTTGGGGCGCTGATCGGCGCGATCGTCGTCAAGGCCGGCGCGGTGCCGCTCACGCTCTCCACGGCTGGCGGCGCGCTGATCGCCGGCATCGTGTTCGGCTGGTTGCGCGCGATTCACCCGACGTTCGGCCGCATTCCCGAATCGACGCTGTGGTTTATGAATTCCGTAGGCCTGAACGTCTTTATCGCGGTGGTCGGTATCACGGCGGGCCCGGGCTTCGTCGCGGGACTCGCGCAGCTCGGCATCAGCCTCTTTCTGTGGGGCATCTTCGCGACCGCGGTGCCGCTGATTCTCGGCATGTTTATCGCGAAGTATGTGTTCCGCTTCCATCCGGCGATTCTGCTCGGCGTCTGCGCGGGCGCGCGCACGACGACGGCCGCGCTCGGCATGATTTGCGATGCGGCGAAAAGCCAGGTGCCGGGCCTCGGCTATACGGTGACCTATGCGGTCGGCAATACGCTGCTGACCATCTGGGGGATGATCGTCGTGATGCTGCTGACCTAGCCGCAGCCCTGATTAGCGGCCTCGATGTGCAGCCTTGATTGGCCGCCGCGATTTTCGAGGCGCGCCGATCCGCCTTATCTGCCCTTTCGTTCCGCCGGGCAAGCCTCGCCGTCCGGCGGTTTCTGCGGGTCCTTGATCTGGAAAGGAGCGACACATGCAGACCCCGATCGAAAAACTCACGCCGTACGACGAGTTCAATTGCGAAGTGCCCGAGCACGAATTTCCGAAAAGCGGCCTGTCGGCGCGGGCCGCCGCGGCCATCGTGATCAGCGACGAATGGACCGATACGAATCCGATGCTCAATATGTCGTCGTTCGTCACGACCTTCGCGGAACCCGAAGCGGCCGAAACCGCGCGCCGCAATATCTTCAAGAACTACATCGACCACGATATGTATCCGCAGCTATTCGCGATGGAAACGCGGATGGTGCGATGGCTGCATCAGCTGTGGAACGGGCCGCAAGGCGTCGAAGTGTACGGCACGGCGACAGTCGGCTCGTCGGAAGCCTGCATGCTTGCGGGGCTCGCGCACAAATGGAACTGGCGGCAAAAGCGCGAGCGCGACGGCAAGGACGCCAGCCGGCCGAATATGGTGACGGGCGGCAACGTGCAGATCGTCTGGAAGAAGTTTCTGCGCTATTTCGACGTCGAGCCGCGCATCGTGCCGCTCAAGCCCGGCAACTACCGCCTTACCGCGGAACAGCTCGACCGGTACGTCGACGAAAACACCATCGCCGTGGTGGCAATCGCGGGACAAACCTTCACCGGCGAAGACGACGACATTCAGGAAATCCACGACTGGCTCGACGACTACGAAAGGCGCACCGGTATTTCGATTCCGATGCATATCGACGGCGCATCCGGCGGCTTCGTGAATCCGTTCCTGTACCCCGATTACAAATGGGATTTCCGGTTGCCGCGCGTGCAGTCGATCAACGCGTCGGGCCATAAATACGGTCTCACGCCGCCGGGACTCGGCTGGGTGATCTTCCGCGAGCGCAAGGTGTTCAACGAAGACCTCGTTTTCTATGTGAATTATCTGGGCGGCGAAATGCCGACCGCGACGCTGAACTTCAGCCGCAACGGTTTCCAGATTGCGGTGCAGTACTACCAGTTCCTGCGTCTTGGTTTCGACGGCTACAAGCGCGTGATGCAGCACACGCTGAATAACGCGATCACCTTGCGCAAGCTGCTGGTGGAGAGCGGCTACTTCACGATCATGAACGAAATGCAGCGTATTCCGGTCGTCGCGGTGACGCTCGACAGCAAGGTCAAGAATTTCAACGAGTTCGACGTGTCGAACAAGGTGCGCGAAAAAGGCTGGGTGCTGTCCGCCTACTCGATGCCGCCCGACGCGCAGAAAGTGATGAGCCTGCGCGTGGTCGTGCGCCCGCATATCAACCACAACGTCGCATGCCTGCTCGGGCGCGATATCGTCAGTGCGTGCCAGTACCTCGAGAAGCATGGCGGCAGCGCGACACCGCCCGAACTGCATGCACATGCCGATGAAAAGACCTCGCCGGCGAAGTGCTGATTTCTAACGGGCGCGCGGACGCTTTGACGCGTTGCAGTTTGCCCGATCGAATCGCCGCCGGACGCCTTCGCATTGGACCAAAGTCCAGTTGCGGCAGCGCCGGCGCGCGACCATACTCGTTGGGGAATGGGAGATCGCATTTCGCCCGCATCCGTATGACCGTTCGAGGATCCCATCATGAATCAGACCCGGAAGGCCTCAAAAGAGCACGCTAAAGCAACGCACAAAGCGATCATCGGTCAGATGGCCAGCGAAGGCGCGAAAGCGGACGGCATCGGCGCGGCGAACGGCAAAGGCGAGTCCGGCAAGCTGTCGAACAAGGCATACGAAAAAGAGCTCACGCGCCTGCACGCAGAACTGGTCAAGCTGCAGGAATGGGTCGTGCAAACGGGCGCCAAGATCTGCATCGTCTTCGAGGGACGCGACGGCGCCGGCAAGGGCGGCACGATCAAGGCGATCACCGAACGTGTGAGTCCGCGTGTGTTTCGCGTGGTGGCGCTGCCCGCCCCGACCGACCGCGAGAAATCGCAGATGTACCTGCAGCGCTATCTGCCGCATCTGCCGGCGGCCGGTGAAATCGTTGTGTTCGACCGCAGCTGGTACAACCGCGCGGGCGTCGAGCGTGTGATGGGCTTTTGCACGCACGACCAGGCGCGCGAATTCCTTAAAAGCGTGCCGCTCGTCGAGCGCGCGATTATCGACTCCGGCGTGATCCTGCTCAAGTACTGGCTCGAAGTCACCGAAGCGGAACAGACGCGCCGCCTAGAAGCGCGCATCAACGACCCGCGCAAGATCTGGAAGCTTTCGCCGATGGATCTGCGCTCGTACGAGCGCTGGTACGACTACTCGCGCGCCCGCGACGAAATGTTTATCGAAACGGACACGGGCCTCGCGCCGTGGCACGTCGTGCGTTCCGACGACAAAAAACGCGCGCGGCTGAACCTCATCGGCCATTTGCTCAGCAGCATTCCGTACAAGGCGATACCGCGTGCGAAAATCACGTTGCCGAAGCGGCAGAAGCGCGGCGACTATCGCGAGCCCGATTACGCGTTCAAGTTCGTGCCCGAGAAGTTCTGAGCGGGCGCCCGCGCGCTGCATGTTCCGGCATGGGTGCCGCGCGCGTTGCGCGACGGCTCTTTTTTGCGGCTGATCCGCGGCCTATCAGCGGCTCACTGCCGCGGCTTTTCCAGCATTTCGCGCCTTCTGCCATGCCGCCTTCCGATCCGCCGTCCGACGCATCTTCCGATGCACCGCAAGCCTCACCGCCCGCATCGTCCGCACCGTCCTCCGGCGCTGCGACGGCCCCGCCTCGACGGCACGCGCACCCAGCCTGGATACCGCTGCCGGAATGGCTGCTCAACTATCGCTCGCACTGGATCAAGGGCGATCTGATCGCGGGCCTGACCACGGCGGCGGTTGTGATTCCAAATGCGCTCGCTTACGCGACGCTTGCGGGTCTACCCGTCGAAGCGGGCCTTTATACCGCGTTCATCCCGATGCTTGTCTACGCGCTGACGGGCACGTCGCGCGTGCTGAGCGTCAGCACGACCACCACGCTCTCAATCCTCACCACCTCCGCGCTTGCCAGCATTGGGCCGGCCAGTAGCCATGCCGAGCTGCTCGCGGCCGCGGCAACCCTGGGCGTGCTGGTCGGCCTGATCCTGATGATCGCGTCGCTGCTGCGCTTGGGCTTCGTCGCGGACTTTATCTCGGAGCCGGTGCTGGTCGGCTTCAAGGCCGGCATCGCGGTCGTGATCTTTGTCGACCAGTTGCCGAAGCTGCTCGGCATTCACTTTACAAAAGGCGAGTTCTTCCAGAACGTGCTGCGGATTGTCGAAGGCCTGCCGCACACCTCGATCACGACCGCGGTCGTGGGGGCGCTCGCGCTCGTCGCGCTGATCGTGCTGCGGCGCTTCGTCCCGCATGTGCCGGCGCCGCTTGCGGTCGTCGCCTGCGCAATTGTCGCGTCGAAGCTGCTGGACCTGCACGCGCATGGCGTCGAAACGGTCGGCGCCGTGCCGGGCGGATTACCCGCGACGACGCTGCCGGTCTTCGCGCTCGCGCATACGTTGTGGCCGATCGCGCTCGGCATGGCGCTGATGAGCTTCACCGAAACCACGGCGGCCGGCCGCGCGTTCGCGCATCACGGCGAACCCGCGCCGCGCGCGAACCGCGAGCTGTTCGCCACCGGTCTCGCCAATCTGGCCGGCGCGCTGTTCGGCGCGATGCCGGGCGGCGGCGGCACGACGCAAACCGCGGTGAATCGCCGCGCCGGCGCGCGCAGCCAGGCCGCGTCGCTGGTGACCGCCGCCGTGGCGCTCGCGGCGATGCTGCTGCTGTCGCCGCTGATCGCCCTGATTCCGCAGTCGGTGCTCGCAGCGGTCGTGATCGTCTATTCGATCGGCCTGTTCGATCCGGTCGAATTTCGCGCGATCGCACGCGTGCGGCACATGGAGTTCGTCTGGGCGGTCGTGGCGCTCGCCGGCGTGGTCATTGTCGGCACGCTGCAAGGCATTCTGGTTGCGATCGTCGTGTCGCTCGCGGCGCTCGCGCATCAGCTCTCCGACCCGCCCATCTATGTGCTCGCGCGCAAGCGCAACACCAACGTGTTCCGGCCCGTCTCCCGCGTTCATCCCGACGACGAAACGTGGCCGGGCCTCCTGCTGCTGATGCCCGAAGGACGTGTCTACTTCGCCAATGTCCAGCACATCGGCGAAAAGATGCTGAAGCTGATCGCGGTGGCCGCGCCGCATACGGTGATCGTCGATATGAGCGGCGTATTCGATATCGAATACACAGCGCTCAAGATGTTCGCCGATGCCGAGCAACGGCTGCGATCGCGCGGCATCACGCTGTGGCTGGCGGCGCTGAATCCGGAAGTGCTCGCGCTCGTGCAGCGTTCGCCGCTCGGCGAGGCGCTCGGCCGCGAGCGGATGTTCCACAATCTCGAGCAGGCAGTCGAGCGTTACCGCACCACGGTACTCGGCGAGGCCGCTCAGGTGGCCAGTCCGGCGAGCCGGTAGCCGACCTGCAACTCGGTCATCAAATGCCGCGGCTGCGTCGGGTCGTCTTCGAGCTTCTGACGCAGCGTCACCATATACACGCGCAGATACTGCGGGCGATTCGCATAGCCCGGTCCCCATACATCGAGCAGCAGTTGACGGTACGTGATCACCTTGCCGTAGCCGCGAATCAGCGCGGCAAGCAGGCGGAACTCGGTCGGCGTCAGGTGCACGGCCGCGCCGTTGCGCGTCACCTCGTAGGTCGCGAGATCGACGCTGACGTCACCGAAATGAACCGTCGACGCGGTCGGGCCATCGCTCGCGACGAGGCTTGCGCGCCGCAGTTGCGCGCGTACGCGCGCGATCAGTTCGGGCACGCCGAACGGCTTGGTCAGATAGTCGTCGGCGCCGATATTGAGCGCATCGACTTTCTCGGTCTCGCGATCGCGCGCGGACAGCACGAGCACCGGCGCGCGCGTCCATGTCCGCAAATCGCGGATCAGCACCTTGCCGTCTTCGTCGGGCAAGCCGAGATCGACAATTAACAGTTCCGGCTGCCGACTCGCGCTTTCGATACGCGCCTGCGCGGCCGTGCTCGCTTCGAAGACGGTCAAGCCGTCGCGCTCGAGCGCCATACGGATAAAGCGCCGTATATCGGACTCGTCTTCGACAAGCAGAATGCGTGGTTTTTTCAAGCGGCCCTCTCCTCTTCGATTAACGGCGGCGCGCCGAGCGGCAGACGGATCTCGAAGCGCGTGCCCTGCGGCAGGCGCCGCTCCGCATCGATCGCGCCTTCATGGGCATCGACGATCGTGCGGCACAGCGCAAGGCCGAGGCCAACGCCCGAAATGGCCGATTCGCGCACACCGCGCGTGAATGCCTCGAAAAAATGCTCGGGGTCGACGTTCGGCAAGCCCGGGCCATCGTCCTCGATAAACAGATGCATGGTGTCGCCGACCGCGCGCGCGCGAATCTGGATCGTCGATCCGGCCGGCGTGTATTTGACGGCGTTGTCGATCAGATTGACGAGCACGCGCTCGAACGCGATCGCATCGATTTCGATTAGCGGCAAGTCGGCCGGCAGTTCGGTGCGCACGCGATGCGCGTCGAGCACGTTGCCAAGGCGACCGAGCGCACTGCCCGTAATTTCGCCGAGCGCGTGCCACTCCTTGTTCAGGCGCACGCCTTCGCTTTGCATGCGCGCGAGATCGAGCAGATTCGTGACGAGCCGGTGCAATTCTTCCGTTTGCAGACGGATCGAGCGCGACACGGCGGTACGCTCGGTGTCGGGCAGATCGCCGACGCGCTCGAGCGTTTCCGCGAGCCCGCTGATCGCCGTGAGCGGCGTTTTCAGGTCGTGCGATACGGCGGCAAGCAGCGCGTTGCGTAAGCGCTCGCCTTCCATGCGGACCTGCGTGTCCTGCGCGATCTCGATGAAATGCGTGCGTTCCAGCGCGAGCGCGATCAGCACGCAGCATGCGTCGAGCAGGCGCCGGTCGTCCGCGTCGTTCGACAGTTCGCCGTCTTCCGCGCAGATCGCCAGCACGCCGCGCGTGCAGATCGGGCCTTTGAGCGGCAGATAGAGCGCGCGCGCGCCGCTCAGCGTCTGCGTGCCGGCGCCGGCCGCTTCCGCGTGGTCGTAAGTCCATTGCGCGACCGAGGTATCGACGAAGTCGTCGGCGTTCGCGTCGTCGCGCAGCAACTCGGCCCTGGCGGCCGATTTTCCGGCTGTATTTTCCGTGGCGATCGAATCGGGCACCAGCGCCGGCAGCACGAGCGCCACACGTGCATCGAATAGCGGCGCGATGGTTTGACGGCACACGGCTGCGATCTGTGCAGGGCGAATCGCGCTTGAAAGATCCCGTGCGACGCGCGCGACGGCGGTCGCACGGCGCTCGCCGGCCGTCGCGACCTTCGCCTTGTAGCGCAGCCGCGCGGCAAGCTGGCTGGTGACCAATGCAACGGTTAGCATCAGCACGAACGTGAACAGATATTGCGTATCGGACACCGCAAACGAAAAACGCGGATCGACGAAAAAGAAATCGAAGCTGGCCACGCTTAGCAACGCTGCCCATGCGCCCGCCACGCGTCCGAGCCGCAACGACAGCAGCACGACGTTCAGCATGAACAGCATCACCACATTCGGCGTCGCAAAGAAATGCAGCAGGACGCTCGCGATTACCGTGGTCAGCGCGCACGCGAACACGGCGAGCAGCAGTCCGCTCCACACCGTTTCGGCAGTCCGTTTCGCAACCACGCGCGCCGGCAGCGCATCGTCGTCGGAGGTACCGACGACGACCAGTGCAAGACGCGGATTCGCGCGCACGATGCGCTCGGCGATACGTGGTCCCGACAAGGCGCGCCATAACGCGCGCCACCGCCTGCGCGGCGGCCTGCTGCCGAGCACGAGCCGGGTTGCGCCCCGCTCATGCGCGTAGCCGACCAGCGTGCTCGCCACTTCCTCGCCGGGCAAGGTCGTGAATTCGGCCCCGAGACTGTCCGCGAGATTCGCGAGCGTCAGCAGCGTTTCGCGCTGGTGCGCATCACGCACGTCGGTCGATCGATCGACATGCACGACGACCCATTCGGCGCGCAAGTGTTGCGCTAGGCGCGCGCCTTCGAGAATCAGCCGCTCATGCGACGGTTCGGCACGAATGCCCACGAGAATCCGCTCGCGCGTCGCACCCGCGGTGCGCAAGCGCCCTTTAAGGCGCTGTCCATGCACGTCGGCATTGGCGCGATCGGCGACGCAGCGCAGCGCGAGTTCGCGTAACGCAAGCAGATTCGTGCGCACGAGGTAACTGCGCGCGCCTTCGGTCGCCGCCGTGAGCCGCGCGCTGCCCGACATCAGACGCGCGAGCAGATCGTCGGGCGGCAGATCGATCAGCACGACATCGGCCGCGTCGAAGAAAAAGCGATCGGGCACGGTCTCGCGCACGCGTACGCCGATCATATTGCCGACCGTATCGCCGAGGCTTTCGAGTTGTGCAACGTCGAGCGTCGCATAGACATCGATGCCGGCCGCGAGCAAGGCGTCGACATCCTGCCAGCGTTTCGCGTGACGGCCGCCGGGCACGTTCGCGCGCGCGAGTTCATCGATCGCGATCAGCCGCGGATGCGCGGCAAGCGCGCCGTCGAGATCGAATTCGCGCAGCATCCGTTCATGACGATGCACGTGTTTCGGCGGCAACGCCGGCAACCCTTCGACGAGACGCCGCAGCATTTCGCTGCCGTGCGTGTCGATTTCGCCGATCGCGACATCGACGCCGTCGTCGCGCTGCCGGCGCACGGCCTGCAGCATCGCCCATGTTTTACCGACGCCGGGACAGGCGCCAAAGAAAATCTTGAGCCTGCCCCGTGCGATATCGGTCGATCGATTTTCGTGTTCCGGTTCACGTACCAAAGCGGGTTCGGAAGCGGTTTGCATTACCTTCACAATGGTCCATAAAGATGCTGTAAAGACTTTCCTTAGAACCGTAAAAAACACATAAGAAAGCCTCTACAAAAGCAGCGTAATCACGATATCGATCAGCTTGATACCGATAAACGGCGCGATTACACCTCCCACTCCATAGATTAGCAAGTTACGCGATAAAAGGCGCTGTGCAGGTTCAGCGCGATAGCGTACGCCTTTTAACGCAAGCGGGATCAGCGCAATGATGATCAGCGCGTTGAAAATCACCGCGGAAAGAATCGCGGTTTGCGGACTATGCAGACGCATGATGTTGAGCGCGGCTAGCGCGGGCCAGGTACTGACGAACGCAGCGGGAATAATCGCAAAGTACTTCGCAAGATCGTTGGCGACGCTAAACGTTGTCAGTGCGCCGCGCGTCATGATCATCTGCTTGCCCACTTCCACGACGCGCAGCAGCTTGGTCGGATTGCTGTCGAGGTCGACCATGTTGCCCGCTTCTTTCGCGGCCTGCGTGCCGCTGTTCATCGCGACGGCGACGTCGGCCTGCGCCAGCGCGGGCGCGTCGTTGGTGCCGTCGCCGGTCATCGCCACGAGCCGGCCTTCGGCCTGATAGCGGCGGATCAGCGTGAGCTTGTCTTCCGGCGTCGCTTCCGCGAGATAGTCGTCGACGCCCGCTTCGGCGGCGATCGCGGCCGCGGTCAACCGGTTATCGCCGGTCACCATCACAGTCTTGATGCCCATGCGGCGCAGTTCCGCGAAGCGCTCGTTGATGCCGCCCTTCACGATATCTTTGAGCTCGATCACGCCCATCACGCGCTCGCCGTCCGCGACCACGAGCGGTGTGCCGCCGCGCCGCGCGATCTCGTCGACGGCACGTTCGGTGCCCGCCGGGAAGACCCCACCCAGGTCGCGCACATGCGCGCGAATCGCCTGCGCCGAGCCCTTGCGAATTTGCCGCGTGCCGATATCGACGCCGCTCATACGCGTCATCGCGCTGAACGGCACGGGCTTGCTGTCGTGCAGGTCGCGGCCGCGCAGGTTGAAACGCTGCTTCGCGAGCACAACGATCGACCGGCCTTCCGGCGTTTCGTCGGCGAGCGACGCGAGTTGGGCGACATCGGCCAGCGTGCGTTCGTCGACGCCTTCGGCCGGCACGAAATGGCTCGCCTGGCGATTGCCGAGCGTGATCGTGCCGGTCTTGTCGAGCAGCAGCACATCGACGTCGCCGGCCGCTTCGATCGCGCGCCCCGACATCGCGATCACGTTCGCGCGCAGCATGCGGCTCATACCGGCCACGCCGATTGCGGACAGCAGCGCACCGATCGTCGTCGGAATCAGGCAGACAAGCAACGCGATCAGCACGGTCAGGCTCACTTCGTGACCGGCTTTCGTCAGCATCACGCTGAAGGCCGAAAACGGCAGCAGCGTCACGCAGACCAGCAGGAACACGATCGTCAACGCGACCAGCAGAATGGTCAGCGCGATTTCGTTAGGCGTCTTGCCGCGCTTCGCGCCTTCGATCATCGCGATCATGCGGTCGAGAAACGCTTCGCCCGGGTTCGCGGTAACACGCATGATGAGCCAGTCGGACAGCACGCGCGTGCCGCCCGTCACCGACGAAAAATCGCCGCCCGATTCGCGGATCACGGGCGCCGATTCGCCGGTAATCGACGACTCGTCGACCGATGCGACGCCTTCGATCACTTCGCCGTCGGCGGGAATCATGTCGCCCGCTTCGACGAGCACGAACTTGCCCGCGATCAGTTCGTCGCTCGGCAGCGGGTAAACCGGGTCGCCGTAGTGCGGCTTGTCGAGCACCTTGGCGAACACACGCTTGCGCGCGCCGCGCAGTGCGGCGGCCTGCGCCTTGCCGCGCCCTTCAGCGAGCGCTTCGGCGCCGTTCGCGAACAGCACGGTAAACCACAGCCACAATGCGATGGCGAAGATAAAGCCCGCGGGCGCTTCGCCTTTCGAGAAAATCGCCTGCAGCCACAACAGCGTCGTCACGATGCTGCCGATATAGACGACGAACATCACGGGGTTTTGCCATTGCGCACGCGGCGTGAGCTTGCGGAACGAATCCGCGACTACGGTCTGCCATGCCAGTTGCGGCGCATGCGGCGCCGGCTCGGCCGGGCTGGCGGTGCGGGCCGACGTGATCGACTCGTTTTGCACGTTCATAAAACCTCTTGGGTATCCCTTGCTATTGCGAGTGGCTGCGCGCCGGAGCCGGCTGCGCGGCAGTGCCCTGCGCAGCGGCTGCATCGAGCGCGAGATTCAGTTTCAGGACATCGATGCGCGGATCGCCGAGCACGCCGAGCTGGCGATGCGTCGTGTTGCGCTCGATCAGATCGCGCATGGCATCGATCGACATGCCGCGCGCTTTCGCGACGCGTGCCGCTTGCAACATCGCGTTATCGATCGAAATTTCGGGGTCGAGGCCGGAGCCGGACGCGGTGACCGCATCGACCGGCACCGGCGCATCGGGCGTGAGACCGTTTTCCTTGCGATACGCGGCCGCGCGCGCACTGACCTGATCGATCAGCGACTTGCTCGCCGGGCCGAGGTTGCTCGCGCCGCTATTGGCGGCGTTATACGGCTGCGCAACCGTCTGGTTCGGATTCGACGGATCGGTGCCGAGCGTCGCGCTCGGCCGCGGATGGAAGTATGTCGGCTGCGCGAAGCTTTGCCCGATCAGCAGCGAACCGACCGTCACGCCGTTGCGCTGCACGAGACTGCCGTTAGCCTGCGACGGCATCACAAGCTGTGCGACGCCGGTCGTCACGAGCGGATACGCGAGCCCCGCCACGAGCATGAAAAACACCGCGGATGCGATGGCCGAGCGCGCGACCCCGCGCATCAGCGGCACCGCCGGCGCCTGCGCGTCCTGCGATTGCGATTGAGATTGGCTGATAGTGCTCATGATTCGAGATCCTTCAGAACAGTTGACCGCTGGCGAGCATCAGATGCTCGACGATCGGACCGAGCGCGAGCGCCGGGAAGAACGTCAGCCCGCCAACCAGCAGCACGACGAACACGAGCAGCGCGGTAAACAGCGGCGTCGCGGTCGGCAAGGTGCCCGGTCCTTCGGGAACGCTCTTCTTCGCGGCGAGCGAACCGGCGGCGGCAAGCATCGGCAGCAGCGTCAGATAGCGGCCGAACAGCATCGCGAAGCCGATCGTCGTATTGAAGAACGGCGTGTTCGCATTGAGGCCTGCAAATGCGGAGCCGTTATTCGCCGTGCCGGACGTATACGCATACAGCACTTCGCTGAAGCCATGCGGGCCCATGTTGTTGAGGCTCGCGGGCGTGCCGGGCCACATCACGGCGAGCGCCGTCAACGCGAGAATGCTGAACGGATGCGCAAGCACCGCGAGCATCACGAACTTCATTTCGCGCGCCTCGATCTTCTTGCCGAGAAACTCCGGTGTGCGCCCGATCATCATGCCGACGATAAACACCGTCAGAATCGCGAACGTGATCAGATTGATAAAGCCGACGCCGTCGCCGCCAAACACGTTGTTGAGCATCATCTGCGCGATCGTGATGAAGCCGCCCATCGGCATCAGCGAGTCGTGCATCGCGTCGACCGAACCCGTGGTGGCCGCCGTGGTGACCGCCACAAAAAGACTGGTCTGTGCGATGCCGAAGCGCGTTTCCTTGCCTTCCATATTGCCGCCTGACTGCAGCGCGGACGGCTGCTGATCGACATGCAGCGGCGTGAAATTCGGGTTGCCGTGCTGTTCCGCCGTGTAGACGATTGCGAGCGCGCCGATAAACATGACGAGGAACGCGGCGAAAAACGCCCAGCCCTGGCGGCGGCGCATCAGCATGCTGCCGGCCGCGTACGTGAGCGCGGCGGGAATCAGCAGCATCGAGAGCATATGCAGCGTGTTGGTGAGCGGCGTCGGGTTCTCGTACGGATGCGCGGCGTTCATGCTGAAGAAGCCGCCGCCATTCGTGCCGAGGTGCTTGATCGACTCGAGGCTCGCCACGGGACCCATCACGATCTGCTGCTTGATGCCTTCCAGCGTGGTCGCGACCGCGTCGCTCGTGAGCGTCTGCGGCATGCCCTGCCAGACGTAGACGAGCGCCATGATGAACGACAGCGGCAACAGCACGCGATACATCACGCGTGTGAAATCGACCCAGTAGTTGCCGATGTCGTGTGCGCTCTTGCGGCACAGTCCGCGGATAAAGCCGCCGCACGCCGCCACGCCCGTGACCGCGCTGACCATCATCAGAAACGTGATGACGGCCATCTGCGAGAAGTTGGACAGGCTCGATTCGCCCGCATATGACTGCCAGTTCGTGTTCGTAATAAACGACGACGCGGTATTGAACGCAAGATCGGGCGTTTGCGCGGCACGTTGCAACGAATCGAACGGCAGCAGACCCTGCACGCGCAGCAGCAGATAGCCGAGCAGCATCATCGCCGCGTTGCTGACGACGAGCACCATCGCGTAGCGCGTCCACGGCATCCGTTCTTCAGGGTTCGTGCCGAGCACGGCATAGGTAAAGCGCTCGATACGCAGATGGCGCTCATCGGTAAATACCCGTGCGAGCCACTTGCCCATTGCGACCGTCAAGCCGGTCATCAGGGCGAGCATCAGCACAAATTGAACAATATCGTCGAACATGGTGGGCTCCTTTTCAGATCCGGTTCAGTCCGACGACGAAGCCCGCGCACAGCGCGAAACAGGCTAGCGATACGACTACGAATATCAGGTCGTTCATGATGGGAGATGGAAAAAGCGTGAGGCGACGTGGCGCCTTATCAGAAGCGTTCCGGCTTGATCAGCGCGTAGAACAGATAGACGAACAATGCGGCGGCCAGCAGGCCCGCGAGCGCGATCATGACCGCACTCCGGATGCTGAGCAGCCCGTATCGAGTACGGAAAGGAAGGCGCACAGCGCGTGCGGCGCAAACGCCGCGCAGGTGCGTGGAAAGCCGGCAAGGCCGGAGACAGGTAGCGGTGGCTGCATATCGACAGACTCAGTGGTGGAAATCTGGCGATACTCTAGATAAGGCGGCGTCAAAAGCGTGCTGAGTTTCGCACGCCGATGTAAAGACGAGGTTAAGACCGGGGTTAAGGCCGCGTTAAGACCGAGGTTAAGACCTTTATTGGCGGTCCGTTTAAGGACCATTCGGGCGGGAGTTAAATTTCCTCGGCGATCGAACGAATGACCTTCGCCGGATTTCCACCGACAAGCGTATTCGGAGGAACATCGTGGGTGACGACGGAACCCGCTCCCACCACCGAGTTCTCGCCGACCGTCACACCACCGATGATCGTTGCGCCGGCGCCGATCCAGACGTTTCTTTCGATCACGATGGGCTTTGCGGTGACGCCGTCGCGCCGCCGGGAAGGCTCGATCGGATGACCCGTTGTAATGATGCCCACGTTCGGACCGATCATCACATCGTCGCCGATATCGAGCCCACCGAGGTCGTAAAACGTGCAGTTCTGATTGACGAAGACATTGCGGCCAACGCTGATATCGACACCGCCGGCGGTGTAGAACGGCGGTATCAGCACGAAGCGCTCGTCCACCTTCTTGCCGATCAGTTCGCTGAACAGCGCCCGGACTTCGTCCGCGTCGTTGAACGTCAGCCGATTGAGGCTGGCGGTGATCGACATCGCCCGTTTGACGTTCGCCACCATGGCGGCCGATTCCGGTGTTCCGCTGGGGATGGTTATGGTGCGGGCATGGGTGCGCGATTCGGTGCGAGCTTTGGTGCGAGCTTTGGTGCAATCGTTATCGTCATTCGCCATTCGTTATCGTCCTTCTGCATCACCGGATGAGCACGTCGCGATTCACGCGCCATGCCAGCACGTCCTGCACGCGTCTTGCTTGCGCAGTAACCATCGGAAAGCGTGCCAGGTCTTCGGGCTTCACCCATTGCACATCAGTCGATTCGTCGTCGTGCGAAAGCTGTTCGCTGGTCGCGGACGCCGCCAGCAGAATCGAGAATTCGCGACGCACTTCGCCGTCCGAATACGCGATGAGGGTCGCCGGATCGGTATAGGTGCCGATCATGCCCATCAGCGTGATTTCAATACCGGTTTCCTCGCGGACCTCGCGGCGCGCGCAGCCTTCGAGCGAATCGGTCAGTTCCATCGTGCCGCCCGGCATCGCCCAGTAGCCGCTGTCGCGGCGCTTGACGAGCAGCAAGCGGTTCGTGGCATCGAATACCGCCACCGCGACCGCGGGCTTCAGCGAATTCGCAACCGGCGCGGCTGGTGCTTCGGCAGCGGCGCCCTCGTTTTTCTGCCGTGCGTTGAGGTCGAGACGCGTCACGCGCAGTGTCTCGCGCGCCCATGCGTCGACGGCCTCGGTCATCGGCACAATTTGCTTGTCGTTGCCGGCCGGGTATTTGATAAAGAGAATGCGCGTGTCGCGCTTGACGCGCTGCACATAGGCTGTGCCCGGATAGATCACATAGAAGTCGCCGGCACGAAAGCGATGCACTTCGCCCGTATCGACATCCCGGTACTCGGTCATGCCGCGCAGCACATACTGGTACTCTTTCGCGCGCGCATGGCGGTGCGCCGGCTCGAAGCCGCTGGCTACGTAGTCGGAGATGCCGACTTCGATATCGGTGTCGTGAACGTGCGCGAGCGGCTGCGGCTGTTGCAGCGCGCCGGCCAGGTACTGACGGGTCCGGCCGCGAAGCGCTGCTTCGATCGCGGCCGCATCCAGCGATTTGAACGGCATTCCGTATCCCGCTTCTGTCTGAGTCGAACAGTACGGATGTTACGACACACGAGGCGCGCGGGTACCCACGTCGTCGCCGGCATGGCCCTCCATCCCGGCCACTTCCGCCAGCAACTGCGTATATTCGCCGGGCGCAACGGGCCGGCCGAACAGATAGCCCTGCTGCCGGTCACAGCCGATCGAGCGCAAATACGCCGATTGCGCCGACGTCTCGACGCCTTCGGCGGTCACGTTCATCCCGAGCGAATGCGCCATCGCGACCACCGCATGCGTAATCGCCACCGCGTCGCGATGATCGGGCAAACCCGCCACAAACGAGCGGTCGACCTTCAGGTTATGCAGCGGAAAACGCTTCAGATACGACAGCGACGAATAGCCGGTACCGAAATCGTCGACCGAGATCCGCACGCCCATCCTCGACAGCGAGGTCAGCATCGGCATCACCGGCGCGCGCTCGCTCATCAGCAGGCCTTCGGTAATTTCGAGCTCGAGCGCGGTCGGATCGAGCCCGGCGGCGGCGAGACACTGCGCGACCTCCTGCACGAGGCCATCGTTGAATTGGCGCGGCGACAGGTTCACCGCGATCATCAGGTCCGGCGCGAGCGTCTTGCGCCATTCGGCTGCCTGCGCGCACGCGCGCTCGAGCAGCCAGCGGCCGAGCGTTACGATCAGACCGGTATCTTCGGCGACCGGAATAAACTCGATCGGCGAGACATCGCCGAGCTCTTCGTTATGCCAGCGCATCAGCGCTTCGGCGCCAACCGTGCGGCCGCTCGCGCCATCGACGATCGGCTGGTACACGAGCCGCAATTCGTCCGCGGCGAGCGCGCGGCGCAACGATTGCTCGATCGCGAAGCGGCGCTGCAATTGGCGGCTCAACTCCTTCGTAAAGAATTCGAAGCCGTTGCGTCCGCGCTGCTTGGCCTGATACATCGCCGAATCGGCATTGCGCATCAGCGTCGCGGCATCGCGGCCGTCTTCAGGGCACACGCTGATGCCGATCGACGCGCCCAGGTAGTATTCGTTGTCGGCCACGGCGAACGGCATGGCTACCGTTTCGAGCACCTCGCGCGCGAGCGCGGTCAGATGCGCGGCGCTTTCGTAGCCGCTCACGACAATCACGAACTCGTCGCCGCCGGCGCGCGCGAGCGTGTCGCCTTTGTGCACGCATGCGGCAAGGCGCCGCGCGACGCTGCACAGCAGCGCGTCGCCGGCTTCGTGGCCGGCGGTGTCGTTGACCTTCTTGAAGCCGTCGAGGTCGACAAATAGCACGGCAACGCGCGGCGCCGCGCCGTCGCGGCCCCGCTGTTCGAGCAGTTCGCGCATGCGGTCCGACAGATAGGCGCGGTTATAGAGGCCCGTCAGCGGGTCGCGGGTCGCCAGATATTTGAGCTGCCGCTGCGCGGCCCGCACCGGGCCGATATCGTTGAACGACACCAGCACGGCGCTCGGCTCCGGTTCGCCGGGCCTGATGATCGGCACGAAGTTCGCCGTGATCCAGATCGTTTCGCCGATCGCCAGTTCGACCGACATCGTGACGCCGAGCACCGGCATGCCCGTGGCAAACACCTTCAGCGTCGGCCGGTCCGGCGATTCGATTACCGAACCGTCGTCGCGCCGCGCATGCAGCATCACGCTATAGATATTGGTGCCGATCACGGCCGGCGTGGTGCGCAGCATGCGCATCGCGCTGGGATTGCAGGCCAGCACTTCGCCGCTCTTCGACTGCACGACGATGCCTTCATTCAGGTGGTCGACCACGAGCCGGTGATGCTCCTCGCTTTGCGCAAGTCGCAGGCGGATGCGATCCTGCTGAATCGCGAGGCCAACGCTGCGGCCGATGTCGCGCAGGATCGTTTCCTCGACGTCGGTCGGCCGGCGCGGCGTGCGGTAGTAGACGGCGAATGCGCCAAGCACGCCGCCCGACTCGTCTTCGAACGGAATCGACCAGCACGCGCGCAGGCCAAACGGCATGGCGAGATGCTTGTGGTCGGCCCATAGCGGATCGGTTTCGATATCTTCGGCCACCACCATGCGATGCTCGAACATCGCGGTGCCGCACGAACCGGCGCGCGGGCCGATCTCGAAGTCGGCAAGCGCCTCGCAAAAGTCCGGCGGCAGCGATGGCGCGGCACCCACGCGTGCATGTTTGCCATCGGTGTCGAGCACGAGCACCGAGCATGCGGCGCCGTCGCCGAGCAAGGCCTCGGCGCGGCGGCACACCTCGGCCAGCAGTTCGGGCAGCGGTGCGCTGCGCGTGAGCAGGCGCAACACGGCGCGCTCGGACTCGAGCACCTGCGCGGCGACGGCTGGCCGATAGCCTCCGCTGCCATGCATATAGCCGACCTCACGGCCGGTTTCGCCGTGAGGCTCGCTGTCGGTCATCCTGTCTGCGGTATCCTGGCGGGTCATCATTGCGGCTCCACAACACGACAACGGCACACGGGTGCGATTCAAACACCCGGGTTTACGCTAATGCCACCGTATTGCCACGCTTATTCGATGCGGATTGCACGTCTAACGCTTGCTGCATGATGCGAATTGAATATTCGCCACATGCGCGTCATGAAGCGGCTCACTGGCGACCTCACCACGCGACCTCACGAAGCCGGCCGGTTCGCAGCAAGCGGCGCGAGAAATTCTGAAAAGCCGGTCAACATGATCTGGACGCCGATGCAAAGCAACAGGAAGGCCGATACGCGCAACGCGACGCGGGTGCCCTCCTTGCCGAGAAAGTGCGCGATATACGCAGAGCGACTGTACGTGAAATAGACGACCAGCACGACGAGTATCGAGATCACGATCGACGCGATCGACGACTGCACGAACTCGGACAGCTTGTGCGTGCGGTTCGCATTGAGCGCAATGGCCGTGGCGATCGTGCCGGGGCCTGTCGTCAGCGGCATCGTCAACGGAAAGAAGGCTTTGGACATCGCGTTGTCGGGATCGACGGGCTTGCCGGCCGCCGCCTCGGTGCGCGTCTCGGGCGCATTGAGCATATTCCACGCGCTGACCGCGACCGCGAGGCCGCCGCCGATACGCAGCGCTTCGATCGAGATGCCGAAGAAATGCAGCACCGGCGTGCCGACGAAGAACACCACGATCAGCACAAAGAAGGCATTGATCGACACGCGCTTGGCGAGCGTCGCGCGCTCCTCGACGGTCAGCGACTCGGTGCGGTCGAGAAACACAAAGGCGATTGCAAACGGATTGATGATGCTAATCAATCCGGTAAAGCCGAACAGGATGTCGGAGACGAGGCTGCTTGTCATTGTTGTCAGTCCGAACGGTGAACCGGTGAGCGTGTGGTGGGCCGTGCTCGTTACCGCTACCGATGCCGGCGCGCCGCCGCACAGTGTACCGCTTACCGGATGCTACTCATGCATCGGTTCATGTAACCGGTTCGGGTGTCCAGCTCCGGTATCCGGTTTCGCATCCCGTCCAGGCATCCCGTATGCGCGCCGCAATCAGCGCGCATAGCTTTCAAATTTCATTCATGTTTTTGATCGCTTGGCGCAAGCGGCGCAGGCGTCTTACATTCAAACGCGCAGCATCCGTCGCACCGATAAGACTCGTAGGACCGTATCGACCATCCGTACGCCCATCGTTCGAGGAGATGCCTATGTCCTTTCGTCTGCTTGCCGTGCTGCCATTCATTGGCATTCTGCTCGGCGTTCCCTTCGTCAACCGTGTCGAGCCGCTCGTGCTCGGCATGCCGTTCGTGCTCGCGTGGATCGTGCTGTGGGTCATATTGAGCGCCGTGATCATGGCGATCATCTACCGGCTCGATCCGGCGAACCGCGAGCCGGCCGGTCGTGAGCCCGCCACGCAAACGGAGGCCCGCCGATGAGCAGCGCACTGATCATCATCGCCGCCGTCACGCTGTTCGCGCTGTATCTCGGCGTGCGCGCGCGGCACGGTCACGACATGAACCTCGAGCAGTGGACCGTCGGCGGACGCAGCTTCGGCACCGCCTTCGTGTTCCTGCTGATGGCCGGCGAGATCTACACGACGTTCACGTTCCTCGGCGGCAGCGGCTATGCCTACGGCAAAGGCGCGCCCGTCTACTACATCCTCGCGTATGCGACGCTTGCGTATGTGCTGTCGTACTGGCTGCTGCCGCCCGTCTGGCGCTTCGCGAAAACGCACCGGCTCGTCTCGCAGCCGCATTTTTTCGCGCGCAAATACGATAGCCGCGCGCTCGGCGTACTCGTTGCGGTGGTCGACGTCGCCGCGCTGATTCCATACCTCGTCCTGCAATTGAAGGGGCTCGGCATCATCGTCGCGACCGCGTCGTATGGCGCCGTTTCGCCCTCGTCGGCGATCTGGATCGGCGCCGTGGTGGTGACGATCTATGTGATTGCATCGGGCGTGCGCGGCTCGGCGTGGAACTCGGTCGTGAAAGACCTGCTGATTCTCGCGATCGTGCTGTTTCTCGGCATCTATCTGCCGATCCGGCACTACGGCGGCATCGGCGAGATGTTCCACGCAATTGACGCGGCCCGGCCAGGCTTTCTTACCTTCCCCGAAAAGGGCTCGAGCGTCACCTGGTTCCAGTCGACCGTGCTGCTCACGGCGCTCGGCTTCTTCATGTGGCCGCATACGTTCGGCTCGGTGTTTACCGCGAAGAGCGAGCGCATCTTCCGCCGCAACGCGATCGTGCTACCGATCTATCAGCTGATCCTGCTGTTCGTGTTCTTTGTCGGCTTCGCGGCGTCGCTGAAGGTGCCGGGCCTCAAGGGCGGCGATATCGACCTGTCGCTGCTGCGGCTGTCGATCCAGAGCTTCGATCCGTGGTTCGTCGGCGTGATCGGCGCGGCCGGCGTTCTGACCGCGCTGGTGCCGGGCTCGATGATTCTGACCACCGCCTCGACACTACTCGCGAACGACATCTATCGCGGCGCGCTGGCGCGGCAGGCGCCCGATGCGGCCGTGGCGAAACTCGCGCGCCGGATGGTTCCGGTGGTGGCGCTGGTGGCCGTGCTGTTCACGCTGCATGGCGGCGAGACGATCGTCGCGCTGCTGCTGATGGGCTACAACTTCGTCACGCAACTGTTTCCGGCGCTCGTTTGCAGCCTGGCGGCGCGCAATCGCGTCACGAAGCAAGGGGCGTTCTGCGGCATCGCGGTTGGCGTGCTGGTTGTGACGGTGACCACGCTGATGCATCTGAGCGTCGGCCAGTTGCTGCCGTTTTTGCCCGATACGCTGAAGGACGTGAATATCGGCTTTGTGGCGCTGACGCTGAATGTGGTCGTGCTGGCGATCGTCAGTGCGGTGACGCAGCCGCAAATGCAGGCGGAGCAATCGGGCGCGCGGACGCGTTGACGCGTTAACACGTCCGCGCGGCTAACCGCTTGCTATGCGCAATGTGTACGTGCGTATGACCTTCTGATTCTGGCAGCGATCAAGAATGCCCTCAATTCAATAAGAAACCAGGAGGCTCCGCCTAATCGAATCTGCCGCTTATTTAGACTTTTCTCATTTGCTGCATTTAATTCTGTCTCAGCTTCAGTGACATAAGGACATTGACATGAACGTTACAGCACCCGTTAACACCTTTTACGCGAACGGAAACAAACAGTCCGAATTCATCCCGAATGAGCAAGGCGGGCAAGCCGGCGAGTACATTTACTACGACGAAAACCAAAAAAGGATTCACAGCGAAAACAGGTCGGTCGACGGACACGTGCGCTTTGAACACGACTACAACCGCGACGGCACCACTTTTTCGACCACGGTAACGGACCGGAACGGTGACTCGCGCACGACTGTCTACGGTCCGCGGTGAAAAGACGCGCCCGTGAAAATCTCAAACTGATCGCGGTGTGTGAGATCGCTACCAGCGGCCGTTATTCACGACTGTTCGGCGGCGCTACCCGATCTTTCGCGTAGAGCGTCGAGTCGGCGAAATGCTCGGCATCGAGTACGCGCCCAACCAGAATCAACGCGGTCCGCTCGATATCGGTCGCCTGCACTTTGCCGGCGATATCGGCGAGCGTGCCGACAATCTTCTCTTCATCGGGCCAGCTGGCCCGATACACGACCGCCACCGGACAATCCTCGCCATAGTGCGGAATCAGCTCTTCGACGATGCGCGCGATATGCCGCACGCCGAGATGAATCGCCATGGTCGCCCGGTGGCGCGCGAGGTCGGCCAGCTGTTCGCCCGCCGGCATCGAAGTCTTACGTGCGTAGCGCGTGAGAATCAGTGTCTGCGAAACGTCGGGCAGCGTCAGTTCGCAGCCGAGTGTCGCCGCGCAGGCGGCGGTCGCCGTGACGCCGGGCACGATTTCGTAGGGAATGCCAAGTTCACGCAGACGGCGGATCTGTTCGCCGATTGCGCCGTACAGCGACGGATCGCCCGAATGCACCCGCGCGACGTCGCGACCTTTCGCATGCGCATCGGCAAGCAGCGCAACGATCGCGTCGAGGTCGAGCTCCGCCGTATTGACCACCACGTCGGCTGCATTGCCGCTCAGCACCGCATCCGGCACGAGCGAGCCTGCGTAAAGAATGACCGGACACGTGCGCACGAGGCGCTGCCCCTTCACCGTGATCAATTCGGGATCGCCCGGTCCCGCGCCGATAAAAAACACTGTCATGAATCTGAACTCCACTTCGTTAGCGCGCTCAAGAGCTCGGACACGCCGTCGAATTCCCGATCGGCCGCCGGCAGTTCAGGGCGCCGCGTCATCACGACCGGCAAACCTCGCTCGCGCGCGACCTCGAGCTTCGCCGCGGTCGCGCTTCCGCCACTGTTCTTGCTGACCACCACGTCGATGCCGAGCATTCCGAACAATGCGCGCTCACCGTCGACCGTAAACGGCCCGCGCGCGCCGATCACCGATGCGCGCGCGTTCCCCGCGTGCGCGTCGAGACAGCGCACGACCCAATATTGATGAACGGGAATGTCGTCGAGATGCGCGAGCGGCTCGCGCCCAAGCGTGAAAAGCGGACGCCGGAACGGCGCAAGTGCCGCGACGATTTGCGGCCAATCGTCGACGAACCGCCAATCGTCGCCGCTTTGCGGCTGCCACGGTGCGCGCCGCAGCGCCCAATACGGAACGCCCGCCGCACGGCTCGCGATGGACGCGTTGCCGCTGATGCGTGCGGCGAACGGATGCGTCGCGTCAATCAGCAAACCGATACGCTCTGCCTCGAGATACGCCTGCAACCCCTGGGCGCCGCCGAAGCCGCCGGTGCGCACGATGCAGGTCAGACCGGCTGGCGTTTTGCCGATTCCGGCAACGCTGTAGACGTCCGATGCGCTGAGCACGCGGGCGATCTGCAGCGCGTCGCCCGTCCCGCCGAGCAGCAGGATGCGCGTCTTTATCGTTTCGTCGCGAGTCACGGTGTCACAACCATCACGATTTGATCGCGGCATACAGCGTGATCGGCAACGCGGGACGCCACGTCTCGAACCCGCCCAGCGGCTGCGCCTCGGCAAGCGCGATACGCGTCAGCGTGCCGCCCTGGCGCTGGCGGTAGCCGGTCAGCGCGGCCTCGCCTTCCAGTGTCACCGCATTCGCCACGAGCCTGCCGCCGCTCTTCAACGCGTTCCAGCATGCGTCGAACACGCCGGGCACGGTGACGCCGCCGCCGATAAACACTGCGTCGGGCAAGGCCAGGCCTTCGAGCGCGGCGGGCGCGATGCCCGCGACAACTTGCAGTGCCGGCACGCCTAACGTGTCGCGATTGCGTTCGATAAAACGCAGGCGCTCAGCATGCTGCTCAACCGCGATCGCGCGGCACGATGGATGCGTGCGCATCCATTCGATGCCGATCGACCCGCAGCCGGCGCCGACATCCCATAGCAGTTCATGCGGCGCGGGCGCGAGCCGCGCAAGCGTCAGCGCGCGTACGTCGCGTTTCGTGAGCTGGCCGTCGTGCATGAAGGCGTCGTCGGGTAAGCCCGGCGTCAAGGCGAGACGCGTGGCATCGCCGCTTGCGCGGCACTCGAGTGCGATCAGGTTCAGCGCCGCGCATTGCGCAGCGCGCCACGCGTGCGCGAGCCCATCGATACGCCGTTCGAGCGGACCGCCAACGTGTTCGAAGACCGTTATCTTCGTTTCGCCAAAACCTTGCGCGGTCATCTGCGCCGCGAGCGCGGCCGGCGTTGCGCCGTCGCTGCTGAGCACGATGAGACGCGCGCCGTCGTGCAGATGCGCGTTCACGGCCGCAAGCGGCCGCCCCACCACGGACACGCTCACGACGTCTTGCAGCGGCCAGCCAAGCCGCGCCGCGACCAGCGATAACGATGAAGGCGCAGGCAGGATGCGCATCTCGTCCGCGCCAAGGTAACGCGCGAGCGTGGCGCCGACGCCGAACCACATCGGGTCGCCGCTTGCCAGCACGCAGACGGCCGTCCCGCGAGCGGCGAGCAGCGGCGCGACATCGAAGGGGCTTGGCCACCGTTCGCGGCGCGCGCGTACGCGTGCCGGCAACATGGCCAGGTGACGCTCGCCGCCGTACACAACCGACGCGTCGAACAGTGCGCGGCGCGCGGCGCGTCCCAGCGCGCCAAATCCGTCTTCGCCGATTCCGACGACAGTGAGCCACGGCTGCGCGCGGCTGTCCGCGTCGCGAGGATTCAATTCCGGTTCGGGTTGCTGCAATGCATTCGTCGACATCGAAACGAAGCGGAGTCGGAGGTAAGACGCTAATGATACCGCGCCGCCGCCCGACTCCTTGTGCGTGCAAGGCCCATGGCCCGCACGCATGCGACGTTATCCGCCAGCTTGAGGTTTAATGCCCGCTGCCGCTACTGCACGTCTTGCAGTTTTTCTTGATGTCGTCGACCGTGGTCTGGATCTGGTCGACTTTCGGGCCAAGCGTGCCAAGGGACGTCCTGATAGCAGTCAGGTCCTTTTGGCTCTGCGACGATTGCGTCTTTAGCGCATCGATGTTCTTGTTGATTTGACCCATGTTTCGCTCGACGCCGGCGAACTTCCCTGAAATGTTCGTCACGCCGCTCTGGAGTTCATCGAGCTTCATCGACACGTTGTTCACATCGCCCTTCACCGCGTTCACATCTTTGGTCAGCGTGTCGATCTGGCCGGACAGATCGCCATACCAGCCAAGCGGGGTCAACGGGGTTTTCAGGATCCGCGAATCGCTGCCGTCGCCCTGATTGCTGCCCGTCGGTAGTCGCGATTGGACTGTGGAACTGCCCGTTTGACGATCGGTATCGCCGCCGTAGTTGTAGTTATAAAACTGGACTTGCTGGTTGCTGGAGATGTTAAACGTTTGGGTTTGCATGTTCGATTCCTTCAAGGTTCATATCGTTCGACGAATGACGGACACCTGATACTGAAGAACAGATCGAATCGCTGCCGGTGGCGCTCCTCACGTGGTGAAAGTGCGTTCATTGTCGTGATGTGCCCGCATGACGGGCGATATCCGCGCATCACATCCGCGCATCACATACGTAACGTCGCGCGGGCGCCCGCGCAGCGGTTCCCTATGCGAAACAGGGCATAATACGAATCGCGCGACGCTCACCCCGGTCATCGACTTGAACCACGCTTTATCCGCTGCCCCAACCGCTATCGGCACCCTGCGCGCCTCGGCATGTCCAGGCCTGCTGCGCATCGTCGCCGCGCGCGATGGCGGCATCTGCCGGATCAGGCTGCCCGGCGGCGTGCTTTCACACGACGAAGCCTGTGCCATTGCCGACGCGGCAGAAGCGCATGCGTCGGGTCTGATCGAACTGACGAACCGCGCAAATCTGCAAATACGCGGCGTACGCGCAGACGAAGCGCATGCATTGATCGAGCGACTGCTTGCGGCGGGGCTGGGGCCACGCGCATCGGCTGACGATGCGCGTCATGCAACCGATGCGCCTCCTGCCAACCCGGCGGCCGACGATGTGCGCAACGTCATGCTGAGCCCCACCGCCGGGTGCGACCGCGCCGCCCTGTTCGACACCACCGGTCTTGCCGCGCAAATCCTCACCTTGCTGCAAAGCGAAGCGCGCTTCGCGGCGCTGTCGCCGAAGTTCGCGTTGCTGCTCGACGGCGGCGAGCAACTCGCGATGCTCGGGCATCCGCACGATATCTGGCTCGCGGCGCTGCAAAACGTCGACGGCAGCGGCCCGCTCTTCGCGTTCGGTCTAGCCGGCTGTCCGCCGCTCGCACCGGACGATTTACCCGCGCTCGGCGCCGTGCGGCCCGAGCATGTCGTCGAGCTTGTCGATGCGCTCTTGCACGCGTTCCTCGATCTGGCCGCCGCCGACGACATGCGTATGCGAGACCTGCTCGCACGCATGCCGGCCGCCGCGGTGCTTTCGCACATCGGGGCGCGCGTCGCGTTTCCTTTGTCTTTGCCGCACGACGCGTCTGTTGCCGCGTGGCGCCGTCCGCAAGCGCAGCCGTCGCTGCGCTTCGGCGCGCATGCGCAGCGCACGCCAGGCATGTCGTACGTCGGCGGCGCACCGCCGCTCGGACGCATCGACGCGCCGACGCTGCGCGAACTCGCCGCGCTCGCGCAAGACGCCGGCAACGGCACGCTTCGCGTGACGCCATGGCAAAGCGTGCTGTTGCCCGATGTCCGAACCGAAGCCGCACCGGCTGCGTTGCTACGGCTTGCGTCGCTGGGCTTCGCATGCGACGGCGCGCAGCCGTTTGCGCGGCTCATTGCCTGCACCGGCTCGTCCGGCTGCGCCAAGGGCCACGCCGATACGAAAGCCGATGCACGAGCACTCGCGACACGTTTGCCCGCGAACGTCGAGGTCCATCTGAGCGGCTGCACGCGCTCGTGCGCCGCCGCCCATCCGGTGCCGTTCACGCTGCTCGCGGTCGCGCCCGGCCGTTACGACCTGTATCAGCGAGATGTCGCGAACCGGAGCGACGGCAGCGACGGAAGCATCCGCGACAGCGACAGCGCGACGGAGGACGCCTCTAGCACCGGCTTCGGCCACTGCATCGCCCACCATCTGACCATCGAACACGCCGCCGATCTGCTCGAGCGGCTGCCCCGGAGTTTCACTGATGCCTGACTACATTCGCGACGGCAACGAGATCTATCGCCAGTCGTTCGCGACGATACGCGCCGAAGCGGACCTCTCGCGCATCCCCGCCGACCTCGAAAAACTCGCGGTGCGCGTGATTCACGCGTCCGGTATGGTCGACATCGCCGGCAGCCTGCGCTTTTCGGAGGGCGCGGGCCGCGCGGGACGCGACGCATTGAAAACCGGCGCGCCGATTCTGTGCGACGCGCGGATGGTCGCTGAGGGCATCACGCGCGCGCGTCTGCCGGCCGGCAACGACGTGATCTGCACGCTCAACGAGCCGGCCGTGCCGGCGCTTGCGCGCGAGATCAACAACACGCGCTCGGCCGCCGCGCTTGAATTGTGGCGTCCGCATCTCGCGGGCAGCGTCGTCGCGATCGGCAACGCGCCGACCGCGCTCTTTTATCTGCTCGACATGCTCGATGCCGGCGCGCCGCGACCGGCGCTGATTCTCGGCTTCCCGGTCGGTTTCGTCGGCGCGGCGGAATCGAAGGCGATGCTGGCCGCCGATAGCCGCGGCGTACCTTATGTCGTCGTCGACGGCCGGCGCGGCGGCAGTGCGATGGCGGCTGCCGCGGTCAATGCGCTCGCCTCGGAGGTCGAATAAATGCAGATGAGCGAACCGCAGAGCGAACGCCAGAACGAAAATCAGGGCGCCGCGCGCGGCCGTCTGCTGGGCCTCGGTGTCGGCCCCGGCGACCCTGAGCTGATTACCGTGAAGGCGCTGCGTCTATTGAAGTCGGCGCCCGTGGTGGCGTACTTCGTCGCCAAGGGCAAGAAGGGCAACGCGTTCGGCATTATCGAAGCGCATCTCACCGATGCGCAGCTGCGCCTGCCGCTCGTCTACCCCGTGACGACCGAGGCGCTCGAGCCGCCGCTGTCGTACGAAGCGATCATCGCCGACTTTTACGACACCGCGGCCGAAGTGATTGCGGGCCATCTCGACGCGGGCCGCGACGTCGCCGTGATCTGCGAAGGCGATCCGTTCTTCTACGGGTCGTATATGTATCTGCACGATCGCCTCGCCGACCGGCTCGCACCGCGCTTCGAAGCCGAAGTCGTGCCCGGCGTGTGTTCGATGCTCGGCGGCGCCGCCGTGCTCGGCGCGCCGCTCGTCTACCGCAATCAGACGCTATCGGTGCTGTCGGGCGTGCTGCCCGAAGCGGAACTGAAGCGGCGCCTCGCCGATGCGGACGCGGCGGTCATCATGAAGCTCGGCCGCAACTTCGACAAGGTGCGCCGCGTGCTCGACGAACTCGGGCTCGCGAAGCGCGCGCTGTACGTGGAGCGCGCGACGATGGCGAGCGAACGGATCGTGCCGCTCGCTGAAGTCGATCCGATGGCGTCGCCCTATTTTTCGCTGCTCGTCGTGCCGGGGGAAAAATGGCAAGGCTGATGCCGCCGGCAATCGTGATTCTCGGCAGCGGCGCGCTGGCGACCGCGCGCCGTCTGCAGCGCTGCTATCCGGATGCGCGCGTGCATGGGCTGCGCAGCCGCTTTGAAGTACCCGGCGAGGCGCATGTTGAAGCAGGCGCCGACGGCGTCGATATCGTCTACGACGAACTGAGCGCCTATCTGCGTGAACTCTACGCGAGCGGCACGCCGATCATCGCGCTGTGCGCGGCGGGCATCGTGATCCGCTGCGTTGCGCCGCTGCTCGCGAACAAGGGCGCGGAGCCACCGGTGCTCGCGGTCGCGGAAGACGGCAGCGCGGTGGTGCCGCTGCTCGGCGGTCTCGCGGGCGTGAACGTGATGGCGCGCGAGATCGCGCAGGCGCTCGACGTGCCGCCCGCGATCACGACCAGCGGCGAGTTGCGCTTCGGCACCTGCGTATTGAATCCGCCGCATGGGTATGCGCTCGCGAGCATCGAGCAAGGCAAGCGCTTTGTGTCCGATCTGCTTGCCGGTGAAAGCACGCGTATCGAAGGCGCTGCGCATTGGCTCGACGATGCGCAGTTGCCGCGCTCCGGCACGGCGCGGCGGGCGATTCGAGTGACGCCGCTCGCGTGGGACGGCAACGCCGATGAGCTGGTGATTCATCCGCGCAGCGTGGCCGTTGCGCTGGCCGATGGCGATCATGAGAACGCCGCGCAGCGGGTGCGCGATGCGCTGGCGACGCGCGGACTGTCGCCGTTGGCGCTTGCCGCGATTGTCGCGCCGATCTCATGTTCAGGCGACGCGACGCTTGCACACGCGGCCGATGCGTTGGGTGTGGCGCTGCGGTTTGCTGAAGCCGGCGTTGACGCTGGCGCTTCGGCACCACCTGTCGGCGACGCCCGCCCTGCCTCGTCGCTGCCGCGCGCGTTGCTCGAAGCCGCGTTGCCCGCGCAGTGCGAGATCGTCGACCTGAGCCCGGGCATTGCCCTGGCCGTCGCCGCCACGCCGATCGATCCCGACACTATCGGCCGCGCGCGCGGCCGGCTGACCGTGATCGGCCTCGGGCCCGGCAGCGCGGACCTGATGGTGCCCGCCGCGCGGCAAGCGCTCGCGCAGGCCACCGATATCCTCGGCTACGCGACCTACGTCGAAATGGCTGGCCCGTTCCGCGCGGACCAGCGCGTCCATCCGACCGACAATCGCGAAGAAATGCAGCGCGCGCGCCATGCATTTGAGCTCGCGAGCGGCGGACGGCGTGTCGTGATGGTGTCGTCGGGCGACCCCGGTGTGTTTGCGATGGCTTCCGCCGTACTCGAAGCGCTCGACACGTCCAGCACGTCCGACGCGCCGCATTGGGCCGATGTCGAACTGCAGATCGTACCGGGCGTATCGGCCGCGATGGCGACGGCCGCGCAAGCCGGCGCGCCGCTCGGCCACGACTTCTGCATGCTGTCGCTCTCCGACAACCTGAAGCCGTGGGCCGTCATCGAGGCGCGCGTGGCGCTCGCGGCGCAAGCCGATCTCGTGATGGCGTTCTACAACCCGGTGTCGCGCGCGCGGCCATGGCAGCTCGACAAGGCGCTCGATATCGTGCGCGAATCGCGCGCTCCGGAGACGACGGTCGTGCTCGGACGCGACATTGGCCGCCCCGGCGCATCGCTCGTGTCGACGACGCTCGGCAAGCTCAGTTCGGCCGATGTCGATATGCGCACGATGGTGATCATCGGTTCGTCGACCACGCGCGTCTTTTCGACGCGATCGCAATCGGCCGACGGCGCGCCGCGCGAGTGGGTTTATACGCCGCGCTGGTATCGGTAACGCATCGGCGCGGCACCTGTCGCGCCGCATCCCACATTGCGGCTATGCCAACCGGTTGCAGACGCGTTCATCAGGGATTCTCCCTATCTCAAGATGTCGGGCGACGGACGATAACACCGGATAGCCCTCTTTTCCTGTGTCTTCACCGCGCCTATGCAAACTGACGAACCGGTTGCAACCACCCATCCGGCCGATGCGCCTTCCGCACTTCTCGACGCCGATGCGGTGCCGATCGGCACGCCGCTCGAATGGTCGGTCGTCGATGCCGACGGCTCGCTGCTATTCGATCGCGGCGCGGTCGTGATCGGTCCAGAAGAGCGCCGCTTTCTCTTTGCGCACTTCAAGCCGCGCCGCGGCGACGTCCAGGCCGAGGCCGAGAATGCGGCGAGCGGGACTGGCGACGCGCACAGCGGCGACGACGAAGACACGCCGCTCGCGCTGAAGGACACGCACCTGTCGATCGGCGCGCTGATCGGCATTCGTCCGCAAAACGCGAGCGGCCCGATGTATCCGAGCCGCATCATCGGCTTCGCGCCGAACCAGTCGGTGTTCGTGATGCCGCCGCACGTCGACGGCCGCCCGCTTACGCTGACGATCGGCGAAAACGTCGAGATCGTCGCGATCGCGAGCCAGGCAGTGTTCCGCTTCGTCTGCACGGTCGATGCGGTCTGCCATCTGCCGTTCGATTACGTGGTGCTGTCGAAGCCCGGCGTGATCCGCCGGCTGCGCGAACGCAAGTCGATTCGCGTGCGCGCGCGGCTGCCGGTGCGCTTCGGCGTGAATCCGCAAGGCGACGCATATGAAGGGCTCGGCGTGATGCAGACGATCAGCGCGCTCGGCATGTCGTTTGGCACGCCGTGGCTCGTGGCCAAGGTCGGCGAGCGCCTGCGCGTGTCGTTCCGGCTGCAATCGAAGGATAGCGACACGCTGATCGAAACAACCGCGATCGTGCGCAATGCGCAACCGGCCTCGGCCACCGACGCGCTCGCGACACACGGGCTCGAGTTCGAGCAGCTCGATGCGGCTCAGCAACTTGCGCTGAAGTCGTATGTGTTCGACAGGATCGACGATATTTCGCACTGGTCGAATGCGGCGCGGCCCGCGTGATCGATCGAAGATCGAAACGTGTGGTTCGGGCGCGCTGCGACGCCTCGCGCTCATCGTGTTTACCCGAGCGCGCCGCGACGCGTCGCGCGCAGATCCGGTATAGACATGCGTGCAGCCACATGCCCACGCATCGGTGCTGCGGCTCTTCGGCTTATCGGCTTATCGGCTTATCGGCGTGTTGGCGTGTTGGCGTGTTGGCGTGTTGGCGTGTTGGCGTGTTGGCGTGTTGGCGTGTTGGCGTGTTGGCGTGTTGGCGTGTTGGCGTTTCGGCGTGTTGGCGTTTCGGCGTGTTGGCGTTTCGGCGTGTTGGCGTTTCGGCGTTTCGGCGTTTCGGCGTTTCGGCGTCCGTCAGCCTGCCGCAATCAGTTGGGCGGGCGTGATGCAATCGCCGTCCCACGCACGTGCTAGCTGCTCGCATCGGCCAAGCCGCACGGCGTCGTTTTCGAAGTCGACGAACACGACGCGATCCGCGGCTTCAGGGCGCGCCGGCATGCCGCCGCTGCGTCCATCCGACAGCACCCATAGCCAGCGCTGCTGACCCGGTTTGCGCTTCGCGGCGCCGGCCAGCAAGCGCGCCGCGCGTTCGATCGCCGGCACGAGCGGCGTGCCGCCGCCACCGCCGATCGGATCGAGCCAGCGTTCGCTCCAGCCGCGTGGTATCGCCGGTCCAAAACGCAAATCGGCGCTTACGCCGCCGAAACAGATCAGCGCGGCCTCATGCCGATCGGCGCGCGCCCGCCCGAATAACGCGGCAAGCAGACCTTTCGCCAGCGCGAGCCGCGCGCCGACCAGCATCGAACCCGAGCAATCGAGCACGAAACAGTGCAGCACGCCGCGCGGCGGCGCCTCGCGCACGAACCGCAAATGATCGGCACGCAACCGCTGCGCACCTTTGGCGGCGAGCGTGCGCGGCCATTCGATGCGCACGCCGGATCGATCGCTCGCCGCTTTTGCGTTGCGATGAGCACGATATGAATCGCCTGTCTGCCATCGAAAACCGCTGCGCGATACGCCAGCGGCGGCGTTCTTCCGATGGCTCAGCGTTTTTTTGACGGAAGCGGGATCACGCCTTTTACGTGCGTGGTGCCGGCGCTTTGGGGCGGCAGATAACCCCAGTCGCTTTCGGGCGATGCCGGCGATGCTTGCGCTTGCGACTCAGCTTGCGAATGCGCTTGCGACTGGGCTTGCGACTCGGATTGCTCCTGCGACTGCGTTCGTTGCAGGCTGCTGGTTTGCGCGCCGGCGCTCCGCTCTTGTGGCTCGCGCCCTGCCCCCGCATGAGCGTCCCACTGCTGCCCCTGCGTTACATCGCCGATGCGTCGCCGATGCAACAACACCGATTGCGCGACACGATCGACATGCGCGACCGTCACCGCGTCGGCTGCTTCGAGTGCGGCAAGCGCACGCGCGGCACGCAGCATCACGAGATCGGCTCGCATGCCATCCACATGCGCCGCAATGCATAGTGCGCTCACATGCTCATGCACGGCATCGTCGAACGCGAGTCGCGCGAGCGCGGCGCGAGCGTCGCGGATGCGGCGCATCGTGTCTCCCTGCTGGTGCGCATGGCGCTCGCGGAATGCCTGCGGGTCCAGATCGAATGCGAGCCGCGCCTTGACGATCTGCTGACGGATCCGCGCATCGAAACAGTTTTGCAGACCGACCATCAGGCCGAAGCGGTCCGTCAGTTGCGGGCGCAATTCGCCCTCTTCCGGGTTCATCGTGCCGATCAGCACGAAGCTCGCGGCGTGGCTATGCGACACGCCATCGCGCTCGACCGTATTGACGCCGCTGGCCGCCGCATCGAGCAAGGCATCGACGAGCGCATCGGGCAGCAGGTTCACTTCATCGACATAGAGCACGCCGCGATGGGCGCTAGCGAGCAGCCCCGGCGAAAAACGCACGGCGCCGTCGCGCAGCACCGTTTCGATATCGAGTGTGCCGACCAGGCGTTCTTCGCTCGCATTGAGCGGCAGCGTGACGAACTGGCCATCGGGCAGCAGTTCGGCGAGCGCGCGCGCCGCCGTCGACTTCGCGGTGCCGCGCGGGCCGCTGACGAGCACGCCGCCGATGCCCGGGTCCACCCCGGCGAGCAGCAGCGCCTGCTGCAGTTCGTTTTGACCGAGCAGCGCCGCGAATGGGAACACGGGCGCGCGGCTGACTTCGCTTGTGCCTTCGCTTTGACGTTCGCTCGTGCCTTCGATCGCGCCGTTCGCCGTGTGAGTCGTTGCGTTCTTCATCGCGTCCCTTCAATCTGTTGTTCGCTCGCAAGCAGATGCTGTTCGATCTGTTCGCGATACCCGCCCGGTTCCCGCCATAGGCCGCGCTGCATCGCTTCGATCAGCCGCTCGCAGATGCCGTGCAGCGCATGCGGATTGTGCGCCTGCAGGAACGCGCGCGTGTCGGCGTCGTTCAGATACGCATCGGCGACGAGTGCATATTGATGATCGGCAATCACGCGCGCGGTCGCGTCATAACCATACAGATAGTCGACCGTTGCAGCGATTTCTGCCGCGCCCTTGTAGCCATGCCGCTTCACGCCGTCGAGCCACTTCGGATTGACGACGCGCGAGCGGATCACGCGCGTAATCTCTTCGGTCAGCGTGCGCACGCGCGGCGCGTTCGGGTTGCTGTGATCCGCGTGATAGAGCTGCGGCTGGCTGCCCGAAAGATGCCGGACTGCCGCGGCCATGCCGCCCTGGAACTGGTAGTAGTCGTTCGAGTCGAGCACGTCATGCTCGCGGTTGTCCTGGTTCTGCAGCACGACGTCGAGCGTCGCGAGGCGCGTGCCGAATGTGTGGCGCGCGTCTTCGCCCGAGGTTTTTTGCGTGTACGCGTAGCCGCCGTGCGCGAGATACGCGTTGGCGAGATCGCCGTCGGTTTGCCACTGCCGCGTGTCGATCATTTCCTGCAGGCCCGCGCCGTACGCGCCGGGCCGCGAGCTGAAGACGCGCCAGCCCGCGCGCTTGCGCGCCTCCTGCGCATCGACGCCGCGCGCAATCCACGCGTCGCGCTCGCGTAGCACGCGCGCGCGAATCGGATTCAGATGCTCGGGTTCGTCTTCGAGGTCCGCCACCGCTTGAACGGCCGCGTCGAACAGATGCATGACATTCGGAAACGCGTCGCGGAAAAACCCCGATACGCGCAACGTGACATCGATGCGCGGCCGGTCGAAAGCGGCAATCGGCATGATTTCGAAGTCGGTCACGCGATGGCTGCCCGGCGCCCATTTCGGACGCACGCCGAGCAAAGCGAGCGCCTGCGCGATATCGTCGCCGCCCGTGCGCATCGTGGCCGTGCCCCATACCGACAGGCCGATCGCGCGAGGGTAGTCGCCGTGTTCCTGCAGGTGACGTTCGAGCAGTTGCTGCGCCGATTTGAGACCGAGTGCCCACGCGGCTTGAGTCGGGATCGCGCGCGTGTCGACAGAATAGAAGTTGCGGCCGGTCGGCAGCACGTCGGGGCGGCCGCGCGATGGCGAGCCGCTCGGGCCCGGCGGCACGAAGCGGCCTTCGAGGCCGCGTTTCAACTGCTGCATTTCCTGCGGGCCGCAGGCGTCGAGGCGCGGCAGCACATCATCGTGCAGGCGCTGCAGGACGCGGTCGGTTTGGGGCAAGACGGGGCGTGTGGGTCGAGCGGATTGTGCTGGTGCCGTACCGACGGTGCTGATGTGGCCGGTGTCGCGCACGGCGGCCGTACTGTTGGACTCGTCTTCGTCTTCGTCTTCGTCGACATCGGCACCGGCACCGGCACCGGCACCGACATTGGCATTGGCATTGGCATTGGCATTCGCACCGACATCGGCAATCGAAGCCGCATCCGCGTTGGCGTTATCAACGCCGCTTGCGTCGGGATCGCTCCGACACAGCTCGCCGAGCAACTCGCCGGCCAGCAATTCCAGCCGCTCGCGCGCATCACCGTTATGCCGCCACGGCGCATCGCTGACCTTCTGCAATAAAGCGGGCTTCTCGCCTTGCCACGGCGCCGACCAGTCCGCCGTCAGCGGATCGAACAGACCATCGATGCCGAGATCGCGCGCGAGCGCATCGATGAGCCCCGCGTTCGCGCCCTGCCCGTCGCCGATCGGATAGCGCCCGAGCGCAAGCAGTGTATCGCGCCGCTGCACGCCGCGCGGCGACTGGCCGAAGGTGTGCAGGCCATCGCGAATCTGCGCTTCCTTCAGCTCGCACAGCCACGCGTCGACGCGCGTCAGCAACGCGTCCTCCGCGTCCTGACCTTTGGGCTCGGCAATGCTCAGCTCTTCGTGTAACCGGTGTTCGACGATGGTCGACAGAATCGTGCCTCGCAGCAGCTTCGCGCGGCGCGGATCGACCATCAGGGCTTCGTAGTATTCGTCGACCTGGCGTTCGAGGTCCTGCAGCGGCCCATAGCTTTCGGCACGCGTGAGCGGCGGCATCAGATGGTCGATGATGACCGCCTGGGCGCGCCGTTTCGCCTGGCTACCCTCGCCCGGATCGTTGACGATAAACGGATACAGATGCGGCATCGGCCCAAGAATCGCATCGGGCCAGCAGGCGTCGCTGAGCGCGACGCTCTTGCCCGGCAGCCATTCGAGATTGCCGTGCTTGCCGACGTGCACGACCGCATCGATTCCGAACTGATCGCGCAGCCAGAAATAGAACGCGAGATACGCATGCGGCGGCACGAGCTCGGCGTCGTGATAGCTCGCGTAATCGTTCTGCTCGCGCGAGCGGGACGGCTGAATACCGACGAACACGTTGCCGCAGCGCCAGCCGGCGATCATGAAGCGGCCGTGCCGCACGGTCGGGTCGTGTTGCGCTGCGCCCCAGCGTGCGTTGAGCGCGTCGCGCAGCGAGGCCGGCAAGCGCGCGAAATGCGCTTCGTAATCGGCGAGCGCGAGACTTTGCAGTGCTGGCCTCAGGTCGCGCACAACCGGATCGTTCGTTACACCTTGCGTGAGCCGATCGAGCAGCGCATCGCCGTCGGCGGGAAGCGCTTCGTCCGCGGCAATCCGGTAGCCTGCGTCGCGCAGCATGGTCAGAATGCCGACCACCGACGCCGGCGTATCGAGCCCGACGCCATTGCCGATGCGCCCCTCGCTGACCGGATAATTCGCGAGAATCAGCGCAAGCTTCTTGTCCGCGTTATCGAGTGCGCGCAGGCGGCACCAGCGCTCGCTTAGCTCCGCGACGAACGCGACGCGCTCCGCATCGGGCTGATAGCGTACGACGTCCACTTCGGTGTGCGGACAACGATAGGCGAGCCCCTTGAAGCTGATCGCGCGCGTGATGATGCGGCCATCGACTTCGGGCAGTGCGATATGCATCGCGATGTCTCGCGAGTTCAGGCCGTGATTGTCCTTGACCCAGTCTTCGCGATTGCCGCCGCTCAGGATAACTTGCAGCACGGGCGCGTCGCCGGCCACGGCAAGCGGCGCGGGATCGTCGATCGCGCTCGCGGCGAACGCCGTCGTGTTCAACACGAGCGATGCATGATGTTGCGCGCACAACTGGTCGACGACGTCGCGGCTCAAAGCATCCTTTAGCGACGTGATCGCTATCGGCAGCGGATTCATCCGCCGCGCTTCGAGCGCATCGATCAGCGCGTCGAACACGGCCGTGTTGGCGGCCTGCAGATGCGCCTTGTAGAACAGGATCGCTACAACAGGGGCATTGGCGCGCCAGCGGGCCTGCCAGTCGGCCACCGTCGGCGTGTCATGCGACGGGTGGTAGAGCGCGGCTGCGGGCAGCGGCACCGGCAAGGCGGGCTCACGCCCGAAGCCGAGCGCGCGCCACGCGATGCAGCGCAAAAAAGCCTCGGCGTTCTGCGGGCCGCCTTCGCGCAGATAGCGCCATAGCTGATGGCACAGCGCCGCATCGGCAGTGCTGCGCGCAATCAGGTTCGGATCTTCCTGCAAGTCGCCGGAGAACATCGCGAGCGTCTGTTGCTTGCGCTCCGCGAGCGCGACCACCTGTTCGATGCCATACGGCCAGTACGCTTCACCGCCGAGGTGATCGACCACGACCACGCGCGCATGCTGCAACACGTCTTCGACGTAAAAATCGACCGAAGCCGGCTGCCGCAGGTACGTCACGTTGGCCAGACGCACGCTCGGGAAACCGGCCGGCAGGCGCGACACGACGCTCGCGAGCAGCGACAGCGTCGTATCGGCCGAGCTCAGTACAACGATCTCCGCGGGCCGCTGATCGATCCGGATCACGCCCTTCGTATCGTCGACGAAGCCGCCCGGCGTGGTGCGCAGCAAATGCATGTTCGTGCCGCCTTGTATTCGTGGCGCACGGGCGTGGCGGAGAGCTGCCGCGCCCGCGCTGGGCCTATCAGGCCTGTTGTGCTGCCTGCGTGCTCAGCGCCTCATCGAGCGCGCGTTGCAACACCGGTTGCTCGAGGTCTTCGCCGATCATCACGAAGCGGCTCGCCTGAGGGCTCGCCGTTGCTTCGCCCTGTAGTTCCTCAGGCCGCCAGCGTCGATCGAAATAGCTGTCGAAGCGGCGTCCGACGCCCTGAATCACGAGGCGCATCGGCGCGTTCGGCAGTGCCGCGAAGCCTTTGACGCGATACACGGTGTGCTGCTCGACCACGCGCTGCAGTGCGGCGATCATCGCTTCGCGCGACGGGGCGTGGGCGCTGACGACCACCGAATCGAATTCGTCGTGGTGATGGTCGGCGTGGTCGGGGTCGTCGGCCGAGCCGTGATGATCGTGGCGCAGATGGATCGTCTCCTCCGACGCGGACTCGAGCCCGAGCAGCGCGTGCAGATCGAGCTGGCCGTTCTGCGCGCGCACCACTTTCACCTGCGCCGGAATCTCTTCGCGGATCGTCGCTTCGACCGCTTGCGCACGCGCGTCGTCGAGCAGATCGATCTTGTTGAGGATCACGAGGTCCGCGGCGGACAGCTGGTCTTCGAACAGCTCGTGCAGCGGCGATTCGTGATCGAGGTTCGGATCCGCCTGGCGAAGCGCATCGACGGCGACCGGGTTTTCGGCGAACTGGCCGCTCGCCACAGCCGGACCGTCGACAACGGTCACCACCGCATCGACGGTAAAGCTGTTCTTGATCGACGGCCACTTGAACGCCTGCACGAGCGGCTTGGGCAACGCGAGGCCCGACGTTTCGATCAGCACGTGATCGATCTGGTCGCGGCGCTCGACGAGCTTTTCCATCACGGGAAAAAACTCTTCCTGCACGGTGCAGCAAAGGCAACCGTTCGCGAGCTCGTACAGTTGGCCTTCGATTTCGCGGCCGTCTTCGTCGCAGCCGATGCCGCAGCCTTTGAAGATTTCGCCGTCGATGCCGAGTTCGCCGAATTCATTGACGATGACGGCGGCCCGCAGTCCGCCGCTGTGCTGAAGAATATGGCGCAGCAGAGTGGTCTTGCCGCTGCCGAGAAAGCCCGTGACGATCGTCACCGGGATTTTGCGCATCTGGGTTTGCATGGCGACTTCGCGAATGTGAATCGCGGCGCGATGGCCGACACCCTGTGCCAGACAAGATGCGACATCAGGCCGCGAAATGGTGGACGGAACGCCGCAACCCCGCGGCGTCAACCCTTGGACTTCTGGCCGGTATCCGGGCTGGCGAGAGCGCCGCTTCACCTTCCCACACGAGTGAACAGTTTCTCGCGCAGTGGTTTGCCTGCCCGCGCGGCCTTGCGCGCGGACCTCGAAGCCGGCTCTGCATCGCAACCACCGCGATGCGCTCGCCTTCCGTTGCGGGGGCAGCACAGGTTGACCTGAAGCGATGATGCGGCAGCCGTATTCGGCACAACGCATCGGGCAGGATTCAGGCCTGCTGTTTCCCGTTTAACTGCGCGCGCCGGACGGCGCGCGCGAGCACCAGAAGTGCGTGCGAGTGTAGGCGCGGTAAGGGGGAAGCGTCAAGGCTGGGGGCTGCCGACGCCGCCTCGTCCACCCGGCGACGAAGGGCTCATGTGCTATCGTATGCCCGCGTCCGGTGCCGCATCTGCGCGTAGCGCTCATATGCGGTTAAACGGGAAACAGGAAGCGCCGGCAGGCGCCCGACCTGTGCTGTCCCCGCCAACGGTAAGCGGCCTGCGGATTTCATGTCCGCGCATGCGTTTCGATGCCACTGTCGGCCATCCGCCGATGGGAAGGCGATGCGCATGAGGCCGTCAGCCCGGATACCGGCCGGATGCGAGGGGGCGAACGTCACGGTCGCCAGTCGCCGGTTCCGCGGGGGACGGATACGGGCGCCCACGCACGGCGTAATCGCATACAACCGCAAGCAACTGATCGCTACCGCTTGCCGCCGCCGTGCACGCTATGTGGCATTGCATGACACGTCTTTATTCCGCGCATCTCAGCGCGGTTCTCCGTACGACGGCGCTTCGAGCCGCGGTTCGTCCTGCGCGTTTTCCCGCGGTTTTCCGCGCGCTTTGCCTCGCGCTTTTTTCTGCACTTTTCACCACGGTTTTCCTCAATTCACACGGCGGCGCGCGATGAATCGGCCAATCAAGCGGCTCGCCGTCGGCATCGGCTGCAAGCGCGGCGCGAGCGTCGAACAGATCGATGCGGCCGTGCTCAGCGCGCTCGGCCCACACTCCATCGACGACGTCCGCGCAATTGCCACCATCGACATCAAGGCTCACGAACCGGGCATTGTCGGGTTTTGCGCGCGCCATGCGCTGCCGCTGCACGTTTTTTCGCGCGAGCAGATCGCGGCGGCATCAGCGGTGTCCCATGCCGGACAAATGACTGCGCCCTCGCCTCACGTTCGCGCGCACCTCGGCGTCGACGGCGTATGCGAACCGTGCGCGCTGCTCGCCGCGGCCGCCGGCCGGCTGATCGCCCCGAAACGCGTATTCGAAGGCGGCGTGACCGTCGCGATTGCTACGGCCGATGCCACAGCCGATTCCGTTGCGCTCGCAACGTTCGACCACGAACCCACTCAACATCAACAACATCACGAGGACGCTCAATGAAAACTGACCCCGAATCGCATCAGCGCATGACCCAGCGCCGTCGCGAAGGCCATGAGAAAAAACAGGCGGAAGCGACCATCGAAAAAGGCCTGCTGATCGTCAATACTGGTACCGGCAAAGGCAAGAGCACCGCTGCGTTCGGCATGGCCGTGCGCGTGCTCGGCCACGGCATGCGCCTTGGCGTCGTGCAGTTCATCAAGGGCGCGCTGCATACGTCCGAGCGCGATTTCCTCGGCAGCCTGCCGAACTGCGAATTCGTCACGATGGGCGACGGCTACACGTGGAATACGCAGAACCGCGACGCCGATATCGCGACCGCGCGCAAAGGCTGGACCGAAGCAAAGCGGATGATCGAAAGCGGCGATTATCAGATGGTGATCCTCGACGAACTGAACACCGTGCTCAAGTACGAATATCTGCCGCTCGACGAAGTGCTCGGCGTACTGACCGCGCGTCCGGAGATGCTGCACGTGGTCGTCACGGGGCGGCATGCGCCCGATGCGCTCGTCGAGGCGGCCGATCTCGTCACTGAGATGCGCGCGATCAAGCATCCGTACCGCGAGCAGCACGTCAAGGCGCAGCGCGGCGTGGAGTTCTGAACGATGGCGCAGTGCCCCGCGCTCTTTATCAGCGCACCCGCATCCGGCCAGGGCAAGACGACGATCACCGCGGCGCTGGCGCGCCACCATCGCCGGCTAGGCCGGCGCGTCCGCGTATTCAAGACCGGGCCCGACTTTCTCGACCCGATGATTCTCGAGCGCGCGAGCGGCGCCCCCGTGCTGTCGCTCGACCTGTGGATGGTCGGCGAAGCCGCGTGCCGCACTCTGCTCGCGCAGGCCGCCGCGCAAGCGGACCTGATCCTGATCGAAGGCGTGATGGGTCTTTACGACGGCACGCCGAGCAGCGCGGACCTCGCGGCTGCGTTCGGCGTGCCCGTCGTCGCCGTGATCTCAGCGAAAGCAATGGCGCAGACCTTCGGTGCGGTCGCGTTCGGCCTCGCGCACTACCGCGACGATGTGCCGGTGTACGGTGTGTTCGCGAATCGGGTCGGTTCGCCGCGGCATGCGCAGATGCTTGAAGAGGCGCTGCCGGCCGGGTTGAAATGGATGGGGTCGATCGGGAGCGCCGCGCAGATCGAATTGCCGGATCGGCATCTCGGCTTGCATCAGGCCGCGGAGATCGAGGATCTCGATCAGCGTCTGGACAAGGCCGCCGATGCGCTGGCGTCCACGCCGCTCGCGGAATTGCCGCCTATTGTGCAGTTTGCTCCGGCGTCGGGACCAGCGTCTTTGTCGGCGGTGGCGCCATCGTCCGCAACGACGTCATCGCCATCAGCATCGCCATCACCAGCGTCCACGTCAGCGGCATCGTCGGCGTCGGCGTCAGCGCCATCACCCGCTGCGCCATCGTCGGCGTCAGCGCCATCACCCGCTGCGCCATCGTCGGCGTCGACAGCGCAGCCGCACGGCGGCGCCCAATCCGAACCCCTGCCGCGCCTGCTCAACGGCGCCCACATCGCCATCGCGCGCGACGCCGCGTTCTCGTTCATCTACCCGGCGAACCTCGCCCTGCTCGAAACGCTAGGCGCACGCATCAGCTTCTTCTCGCCGCTTGCCGACGAGCCGGTGCCCGACACCGCCACCGCGCTCTACCTGCCAGGCGGCTACCCGGAATTGCACGCGCCCACACTCGCACGCAACACCCGCCCGGCTGACTCGGTGCGCGCGCATGTCGCCGCGGGCAAACCGGTATTCGCCGAATGCGGCGGCATGCTGTATCTGCTCGAAAGCCTGACGACCACCGACGGCACCACAACGCCGATGCTCGGCCTGCTGCCCGGCCACGTCCATATGCGGACGCGCTTCACGGCGCTCGGCATGCAGCAGCTCGACGGCCCGCTCGGCACGATGACGGGCCACACGTTCCACTACTCGCACGTGAGCACGCCGCTCACGCCCGTGCTGCACGCGACGCGTCCGCAATCGGACGTCACTGGCGAAGCGGTCTACCGCTCGGGCCCGATCGTCGCGACCTATATGCACAGCTACTGGCCGTCGAATCCGGCCTTCACCGCGGCACTCTTCCATGGCAACGCGTTTTAACGACACCGATCGCGCGGCGGTCTACCGCGCCATTTACGAACGCCGCGACATGCGCCACTTCGTGCGCGGCCCCATCGACCCGGCCGTGCTGCAGCGCCTGCTCGACGCCGCGCATCACGCACCGAGCGTCGGCTATATGCAGCCGTGGCGCATCGCGCGCATCACCGATCCTGCCCTGCGCGCCGCCTTGCACGACGCGGTCGAGCGCGAGCGGCTGCTGACCGCCGACGCGCTCGGCAAGCGGCGCGACGAATTCATGAAGCTCAAGGTGGAAGGCATGCGCGATTGCGCCGAAGTGCTGGTCGTCGCGTTGATGGACGGGCGCGAGGCGCATATCTTCGGCAGGCGCACGCTGCCCGAAATGGACCTCGCCTCGGTGTCGTGCGCGATCCAGAACATGTGGCTCGCGGCGCGCGCGGAAGGGATCGGCATCGGCTGGGTGTCGCTGTTCGATCCCGAGGAAGTACGGGCGTTACTGGCCATGCCTGACGGCGCACAGCCGGTTGCGATACTCTGCGTGGGTCAGATCGACGAATACTATCCGGAACCGATGCTTGAAATGGAACGCTGGGCCACGCGCGCGCCGCTCGCCGATTGCGTATTCGAAAACCGGTGGCCGGATGCAGCGTCTTCGACCTCGAAGCCGAAACCGCCCGAGGTTTTGCCGGACTAAGAGACAACGGCGAGACAGCTAGGACAAAGTTGAGCGATCTCTGAGCAGAACCAGACAATGCGCCATCGCCGCCCCGCGATCGGCGCCATGAACAGAAAGAACCGGATAAACAAAATGAAAGAACCGCGGAAAATATCGACAGGAGAACTCGTCTGGCTGGTCTGCTTCCTGTTGCTGTGCTTTTACCCGCCGACTTTCTTCGGCAAGCTGATGGGGCTCATTATTTTCGCGATTCTGGTTCGCTGGTACGTGCGCGGCGACCCACGTTTCAAATAGGCCGCACCGTTCGCTCTCACCAGCAAGCCATGCAGGCGGCTATTCGTTCTCTTCGAAGTAGTGGCCGAATTTCACCTGCTTGGTGCGGATATACCGCTCGTTCTCTTCACGCATCGGAATGGCAAGCGCCACGCGTTCGCATATCGGAATGCCGTGTTTGGCGAGCGTGTCGAACTTCTCCGGGTTGTTGCTCATCAACCGCACCGACGTGACTTTCAACACCCGCAGAATGGCCGCGGCCGAATCGTATTCGCGTGAGTCGTCGGGCAGGCCGAGGTCGAGGTTCGCCTCGACCGTGTCGCGCCCCTGCTCCTGCAGCGCATAGGCGCGGATCTTGTTCGTCAGGCCGATGCCGCGCCCCTCGTGGCCGCGCAGATACAGCAGCACGCCGCATCCTTCGGCCGCGATATAGCGCAGCGCAAGGTCCAGCTGCTCGCCGCAATCGCAGCGGTACGAACCGAGCACGTCGCCGGTCAGGCATTCGGAATGCAGGCGTGTCAGCACCGATTGCCGGTTGGCGACGTCGCCCATCACGAGCGCGACATGTTCGGCATCGCCGTCGGTCACGCGAAAGACATAGGAAGTAAAAGTGCCGTAGCGGGTGGGGAGCGTGGCTTGCGCTTCAAGCGCGACGCATTCCCGGATTTGCGGATCGTCAGCTAGCGACGGATCGTGAGACGTGGGCATGGCGTTAAGCGAATGTCTGACAGAGCCCGAGTACGACCGGGGGAATAGTTTGGAACTGGAGTTTACCGCTAAACGCGAAGACCCATCCGTAGCCCACCGCGCCGCCGCGCGATGCATGGGCGCATGCGTGCGGGATCCCACGTGGCGCGACGCACCGAAGCGGCGTCGCCTCGCGCGCGACTCCGCCTATACTGGATTGGCCAGTCCCTGACGACAGCACGCCACCCGGTGTGCTGCACTGCGAAAGGAGCCGCTTTATGACCCGCGTTGCACAAGTACTCAAATCGAAGACGGACCAGAACGTCTACACGATCGCCGCGTCGGATTCGGTCTACAACGCTCTCAAACTGATGGCCGACAAGCAGATCGGCGCATTGCTGGTCATGGAAGGCGAGGCGATCGCCGGGATCGTCACCGAGCGCGACTATGCGCGCAAGATCGTGCTGATGGATCGCTCGTCGAAGTCGACGCCGGTGCGCGACATCATGAGCAAGGCGGTCCGGTTCGTGCGCCCTGAGCAGACGACCGACGAGTGCATGGCACTCATGACCGAACGCCGCATGCGCCACCTGCCGGTGCTCGATCACGACAAACTGGTTGGCATGGTGTCGATCGGCGACCTCGTGAAGAACATCATCGCGGAACAGCAGTTCACCATTCAGCAACTCGAACACTACATCACGGGAGCCGGTTGATTTCTCGCGACGCCGCGTGCTGAGCGGTTAGCGGAAAAAGAGGCCCAATCCGAACGGCTTGGGCGAAGCCGCCATTGATCATGGCGGTGGAGGTTTTCGTTCCGAAAATGCCTATATCGACTTAAGCCGGCCCGCGTATTTATTTCGACGCGCGCCGGCTTGCCTCATTACGGCCTTAGTCACTTGCTCGGTCATTTGCTCGGTGACTGCATTAATGGCCGAAATAAACCGTATTAGCCCGATCGAGGCGCGCCGGTGCACCCGTTTGTGACGTGCCGCCCGTCGCCGGGCCATAACCCGTATCGGCAGCCGGTTGCTGCGCGGCAGCTTGCGCGTTCTCGGCCTGCACGCGACGTTCCGCAGCCTGGATATCGGCCGGATACGTCGCATCATTCGACATCGCCGGATCATAACCGGCCTTTTCCAGCTGAATCAGTTCTTCGCGAACCTGTGCACGCGTGAGACCCGACGGATTCGATTGCGCGAACGACATCACCGGAACAGCCAGCACAGCAGCAATGGCAACAGCCTTGATCAGCGATTTCATAATCCTTACCTCCGACATTTTTTTTGCTTGACTTCTCGCCCCATGCAAGAGCCAGTGACTTCATTCTAGGCAGTGACTCTCTAAGGGAAAACCCTAATCCCGAATAATCTTAATTGCGCAATTTGCAATGGTTCGTAGCCTTTCAACATGTCTTCGGAAATGGCGAAGGAATAGCTTCAGATCGCGTGGCAGGTCATGCGTCAAGCGACGCTTACTTTTTGCTTTCGGTATCGATGGCTAATCCGCCCGGCATCAAGAGCTTGCGAGGACCGCTGACGAATGGGCTATCGGGTTCGTAGAAACGCAGCGGCCGATGCATTTCGCGCGACAGGCCGATACGCGTCGTCACTGCAACGGGTGTGGCCTTCGCGTGCGTCATCGCGCCAAGCCACAGCGTTTTGCCCGTGCAAAGATCGACGCCGTTCAGCGACGGCCCGACACCGAACGCCACCGTGAGCCGGCCGGGTCCGCGCGCGAGGTCGCGCAGTTTGATGCCGGGGCGGCGCGCCTGCATCTGCGCGATGCCGTCGAGCGGTTCGACCGCGCGCAACAGCACGCCGGCGCCGACGTCCTCTTCTTCGGCAGACACGTTCAACATGTAGGACGCACCGTAAGTGAGCCGCACATAGGCGTGCCCCGGCGAAAGAAACAACGCTTCGTTGTACTGGCGGCGGCCGATAAACGCGTATCCGGTCGAGTCGCCGACCGGATACGCCTCGGTCTCGACGATGCGGCCGCTGATGCGCCCTTCGGGCATGTCGTGCACGAGGCACTTGCCGACCAGATAGCGCGCGAGTTCAGTCGCGTCGACCGGCAATGCCGTGCGTCCGAGCGGCGCGATATGCCATGTTTTTGCGCTCATTAGTATTTCTCGCGATGCGCGTTTAGCGAACCGCGCCGTGTGCCCGAAAGCAACATCGTTTGCGCGTCTTCGCTAAATCCGTTGTGTCAAAACCTCAGTCGCTTTCCGTAAGCGATCACTGTGGAACCAATTGCGGTATCTTTACACTCCGACAGACACCTGCATGGCCGCCGTAACAGCGGGTCAACACAGTTTGTCGTCAGGTCGCGTTCGGGTTTTCACCCGTATTTCGCCGTACACCGCAGAACCGTTCCACGCGTTTTCATCCCAGAAGTACAGAAGTTGGCAGTGCAGTGGTCCCCCATTCCGGGGCAGACCGTCGCTTAAGCATGACAACAGGAGAAAGTGAATGAAGGCGATCCAGGCAATCAAGGTGGTAGGTGGCGCACTGATCGTGCTCGCGTCGCTCAACGCGTATTCGCAGGCAAGCGATACCGGCGCGGACATGAGCACGCAGCCGAGCGCGAAGCAGCAGCACAAGGCAATGAAGAAAGCCGACCGTGCACTCGCACGCAAGGTACGCGGCGCACTCGCAAAGGCTAAGGGCGTTAGCGCCGCAAATATCATCGTCCGTGCTAACGCGAGCACCGGCGACGTGTGGCTCGAAGGCTCGGTGCCTGAGCAGCCGCAAGTCGACCAGTCCACGCAGGTCGCGCAAGGCGTAGCGGGTGTGAAGAACGTCAAGAACGATCTGACGATCCGCCCGGTCGGCCAATAAGGCGTCCTGTATCGAAGCACGCGCCGCTCTTCTTCGTGAAGGGCGGTGCCTAGCGGTTCCGCTTCCGTTCAATTCCCTTCCCCCGGTTTCCCTTTAGTTCTCGCTCAGCTTTCGAGCTCCCGCCGCATCTCGCGCGCAATCACGATCTGCTGGATCTGCGTCGTGCCTTCGTAGATGCGAAAGAGCCGCACGTCGCGGTAAAAGCGCTCGATGCCGTAGTCGGCCATATAGCCCGCCCCGCCAAAGATCTGCACCGCGCGGTCCGCCACTCGCCCGCACATTTCCGTCGCGAACATCTTCGCGCACGACGCGTCGATCGTGACGCGTTCGCCGCTATCGCGCCGCCGCGCCGCATCGACGATCATGCAGCGCGACGCATAGATTTCCGCGCGGCTGTCGGCAAGCATCGCCTGGATCAGTTCGAATTCGACGATCGGCTTGCCGAACTGCTTGCGCTCGATCGCATAACGCAGCGCGTCGTCGAGCATGCGCTGGGCGGCGCCGGTCGCAATCGCCGCAATATGCAGACGCCCTTTGTCGAGCACCTTCATCGCGGTCTTGAAGCCGACGCCCTCACGCTCGCCGATCAGGTTCGCGGCACTCACCCGGCAATTGTCGAAGATCACATCGCAGGTGTGCGCGCCCTTGTGGCCCATTTTCTGGTCAATCTTGCCAAGCGACAGGCCAGGTGTGCCCGCTTCGACGAGAAACGCCGATATCGCAGCCGCGCCCTTGCCTGCCGCATCGGTACGCGCCATCACGGTGAACAGTCCCGCTTCGGGCGCATTCGTGATGAAGCGCTTGGTGCCGTTGAGTACGTAGTGGTCGCCATCGCGCACGGCGCTGGTGCGCAACGATGCGGCGTCCGAACCGGCTTCGGGCTCAGTCAGGCAGAACGAGCCGATCAGCTCGCCGCTTGCGAGGCGCGGTAGATACGTCTGCTTCTGCGCCGGCGTGCCATCGAGCACGATACCGGTCGAGCCGATGCCATTGTTGCTGCCGACTGCCGAACGAAACGCCGGCGATGTTTTGCCAAGTTCGAACGCGACGAGCACTTCTTCCTCCATCGTGAGTCCCAAGCCGCCGTATTCTTCGGGTAGGCAAAGGCCGAAAAGGCCGAGGTCCTTCATTTCCTGCAGCAGCCCGGCCGGAATCTGGTCGGTCTGAGCGACGATTTCCTCGTTCGGCACAAGCCGTTCACGGACGAAGCGTGTAATGCTGTCGAGCAGCAGCTTCAGCGTTTCCTGATCTCTGATCATCGCGGTGCGTCTCCTGAATTGCCACTCTCAGAACAATAAAGGTTATTATATTTCAATGCATTAGAGTACATTCTTAATCTAAGACATGAATTGTGGGCGAGGTTGCGTGCGAGCAGTTCCAACGCAACTCACCCTATAACAAAAGGACTCAACGAATGGCCACTTCATCGTCCGTGCTGCCTCGCTGGACCGTCGTTACGCCGATCGCCGCGTGGATTGTGTTCGGCGCCGCGCTGGCGCTGCCCGGCCACGGCGCGCTGCTCGCGCTGGTCGGCATTGCGCTCGCCGGCTCGGTGTTTGCGGGTGTCCACCATGCGGAAGTCGTCGCGCATCGTGTGGGCGAACCGTTCGGCACGCTCGTGCTCGCGGTCGCTGTGACCGTGATCGAAGTCGCGCTGATTGTCTCCGTGATGTTGTCGTCGGGGCCCGAGAAAGCGGGGCTCGCGCGCGACACGGTGTTCGCCGCCGTGATGATCGTCTGCAACGGCATTGTCGGCATCTGCCTGCTGGTCGGCGGGCTGCGCCATCGCGAGCAGGGTTTCCAGATTCGCGGCGCGAGCGCGGCGCTCGCGGTGCTCGCCTCGCTATCCGTGCTCACGCTCGTGATGCCGAACTTCACGCGCACCAACCCGGGCCCCCTGTTGTCGCCGTCGCAGCTTGCGTTCGCGGGCGTGTCGTCACTGGTGCTGTATGGCGTATTCGTGTTCGTGCAGACCGTGCGCCATCGCGATTATTTTCTGGCCGACGCGCCCGGCGAAGATGCGCATGCCGCGCCGCCAAGCGGTGCGGTCGCGCTGCTGAGCCTCGTGCTGCTGTTCGTGTCGCTGGTGGCTGTCGTACTGCTCGCGAAGCTGCTGTCGCCGTCGATCGAACGCGCGGTCGCCGACGCGGGCGCGCCGCCGGCCGTCGTCGGTATCGTGATCGCGGCGCTCGTGCTGCTGCCCGAAGGGTTTGCCGCAGTACGCGCGGCGCGCGCGGACCGTCTGCAGACGAGCCTGAATCTTGCGCTCGGCTCCGCGCTCGCGAGTATCGGGCTCACGATTCCGACGGTGGCGGTCGTGATCCTGTGGACCGGCCAGGCGCTCGTGCTCGGCATCGACGGCAAGGACACGGTGATGCTGATCCTCACGCTGATCGTCGGCACGCTGACGCTTAGCACCGGGCGCACGACGATTCTGCAGGGCGCCGTGCATCTGTCGCTGTTCGCGGCGTATCTGTTTTTATCGGTGGTGCCGTGAGCGCGTCATCGTCGATCGAGCGCAAAGCCGCATGTCCTGCGGCACAGGATGGTTCGTATCGGATACGTCATGGCAGGCCACCACCTGGTGTCTTGCGGCGTAACGAAGAATGGCCGCTTTCAATTAGTTTGTTGAAAGACGATGCCTCCCCCTACCAATCGAAGATCCACGAATCCCGCAGTTCGTCGCAAGAAAAAAGCGAACGCGTCATGCGCTCCTCTGCCTGACACGCAACGCGACGCAGCAGGCCCGCAGCCTCTCGAAACATGCGATTTCGAAGCCGTGCTGGATGCATTACACGAGATGAATCGCTCGACCGGTGAACGCCCCGTTACATGGTTCAACATCGGGATTTCGCTACGCGAGCTCGGCCGTATCCCTGAAGAGGTGGCCGCCTACGGAAAGGCGCTTGCGCTGGCGCCTCAATTCTTCGAAGCCTGGTTCAATCGCGGCATCGCGCTTCGCGCGCTCAAACGCCATCATGAAGCGCTCGCAAGCTTCGACGCGGCGCTTGCGATCCGATCCGACTCCGCCGACGCGTTCAACAATCGCGGCAATGTGCTGGGCGACTTGCACCGGTATGACGCAGCGCTCGCAAGCTTCGACCACGCGATAAGCCTTAACCCGCTGTGCGGCACGGCGCACAGTAACCGGGGCAACGCGCTCGAGGCGCTCGGCCGCCACGCGGAAGCACTGCGCGCCTATGCCGATGCGCAAAGAATCATGCCGCACGACGCCGACGCGCACTGGAACGAAAGTCTCTGCCGCCTGTTGATCGGCGACTATGCGAAAGGCTGGGAGAAGTACGAGTGGCGCTGGCGTACCGGCACGTACGCTCAGGGGCTGCAGCCCAGCGTCGAAGGCCGTCTGTGGTTAGGGCATGAATCGTTAGCGGGAAAAACAATTCTGCTACATGCGGAGGGCGGGTTCGGCGACACGTTGCAGTTTTGCCGCTTTGCAGCTCCCGTCGCCACACACGGCGCACGCGTAGTGATCGAGGTTCAACCGGAATTGCGCCGCCTGATGTCGACGCTCGACGGTCCACATGAAGTCATTACGCAGGGTCAACCGCGTCCGCCGCACGACTTTCATTGCCCATTGATGAGTTTGCCTCTTGCGCTGAAAACGTCGCTCGATTCGATACCGACACAGTTGCCCTATCTCTCGGCCAATCCAGCGTTAGCCGAGCGCTGGCGCGCGCGGCTCGACTGTAGCGACGCCCGGCGACTGCGGATCGGACTCGCGTGGGCTGGCAATCCGCGGCTTGGGAACGCGACTTCGCATGAAATGGACAAGCGCCGCAGCATGCCGTTCGAGCACTATGCGCCGCTGCTTCAGATACCCGGTATCGATTTCTACAGCCTGCAAAAGGGCGAAGCGGCAGTCGCCCAGCTTGCGGACAGTCCGTTGCGCACGCGCCTCGTGGATCCGAGCCGCGAATTCGCTGATTTCGCGGATACCGCCGCGTTCGTCGCTCATCTCGATCTGGTGATCAGCGTTGATACGTCGATCGTCCATCTCGCCGCGTCGACAGGCAAGCCGGTTTGGCTGCTCAACCGATACGACACGTGCTGGCGCTGGCTACGGCAGCGTGCCGATTCGCCGTGGTATCCGCACGTCGTGCGCATTTTCCGGCAGCGCCGTGGCGGCGACTGGGAGGCGGTGATCGCCGAGGTCTGCCGCGCGCTGCGCGAACACCTGTCAAACGGCGCGCGAAGCCTCAATAATTCGCCCGCAAGTATGGCGACGTAAGCGACGTCGGCGGGAACGTCGTCGAATAGCCGCTCTGCTTCGTGAACGCGTAGCGCACGTAGACCGCGCCGACAAACTCGCGATACTCGTACGCATTGCCAAACGACGCGGACGCGCCCACCGTCAACTGCGGCGCAAGCTGATATTCGCCGACCGCGTCGATCGAATACGACACGCCCGTGTGGCTTTGCGACGGATAGACGGCGCCCGGATCCGGCGCGAGGTTCTGGCTGGCAGCCGACAATTGCTCCTGTGAATTCAACGGGTAGTACGGCGAACTGTCCTGCCGGTAGTGCTGTACGCCGAGCGAGCCGCCGAAGTCGTACGCAAAGCGGCCGTTCTTGCCCGTCCAGCGAATCGGCACATTCAGGATCACGTACTGCTGCGGGCTGAAGTAGCCGCCCTGGCCGAGCGTGAAGAACGACAGGTTGTTCGCGTAGTGCATCACGGTCGTGTTGACGCCGGCGGTGAAAGTCGAGTCCTCGTCCTTGTAGAGACGCGTGTAGAACCCGCCGCCGCCCTTGCCGGCCGTGTTGCTCTTCACGTTGTGGCCTTCGAGATACTGGAACTCGCCGTTCAGGTAGACGCCGTTCGTGCCGTCGTCCCACGCGAGATCGCCGCGCAGTCCGTTCTGCGTGACGCCGCCCCATTCCTGCCCGGTCGCATCGTCCTTCGTGCCGGCGTACGACAACAGACTGTCGGTGACGGCGCGCCGGCCCGCGGTCAGCTTGTACGACACCTGATCGGTCAGCCCGCCGCTGTATTGCAGCCCGCCGACGACGTTCTGCTCGCGAAAGCCGAACGGCGTCGCGCCGACGTCCGCTTTCAACCCGCGGATGTCGTAGCCGAGCGACACGCCGACGCCGGCCGCATGCTGCGAGCCGGACGGCGTCGTGTTGCGCAGGAACGCGCCGGAGCCGAAGCGCGCGAGCGTGTTCGGCGACGCGTCGGAAGTGCCGGCATCGAGCGACACCGGCGTGGCGGTAATGACGACGTGGCCGTCGCCGGCGTGAATGCGGCCTTCGAGCGGCGCCTCAATGTCGTTCAGGTTCGACAGGCCCTCTTCGCCGTTGCGGTTGCGAAACAGGATGCCGCCGCTTGCGGTGCTCGTCTGTGCGCGGTTGATCTGCGCGAGTTCTTCTTCGACGGTCATCGTCTGTTGCGCGGCCGGCGATAGCGGTTGCGCAGCGGCGGCTTGCGGCTGGTACGGCGCGTACTGGCTTGGCGCGTTCATGCGCGGCGCGGGCGCAGGCGGTTGCGGCACGTAGGGCACGAGGCCGTAGCCCTGGTTCGTGTAGCCCTGTGGGACCGGCTGCGGCACGTAGGGTTGCGGTTGATACGCCTGTGCGGCGTATTGCTGCGGTTGCTGCGGATAAGGTTGCTGCGGCGGGTACGGCTGCTGGCCGTAGGTCTGCTGTGGATAGTCTTGTTGCGGATACCCTTGCGCGTAGCCTTGCTGCGGATAACCCGGTTGTTGATAGCCCTGCTGCGGATAGCCTTGCTGTCCGTAACCCTGCTGCGGATAAGCAGGCGGGTACGCGTTCGGCACACCCGCGTTCTGCGTGGTGCGGGTCGCCGTGCCGCGCGCGTTCTTGCCGGACGTGCGCCGCTTCGCGGTACCGGCGCCGCCCTGCGGATAGTTGCCGGCCGCGGCATTGGCTTGCGCTTGCGTTGCCTGCACGGCTTGCGGCGACATCGGCCATGGCGTGCTGACATATCCGTCGCCTGGCTGCGGCGCGTAGCCGCCCGGCTGGGCGTAGCCCGTCGCCGGCTGCGCGTACGGTTGCGGCTGCGCGTAGGGTTGCGGCTGCGAATACGTCGATGGCGGCATCGATGCGGCTTGCGCGTAGCCGTTGCCTTGCGGATAGCTGCCCGGCGCCGGATACGTCGGCGCCGAATAGGACACGCCCGCATCCCCCTGCGCCGGATAAGGCTGCCCCGGCGCAAGCCCGCCACCCGATTGCGACGACCCGTATTGATCGGGACCGTAGCCATCGGTGTCCGGCGCAGCGGCAAGCTGCGCACTCGCCGCCATCGCGTCCGCCGAGCGGCCCGCCGGCACGGCTGGCGCGCCTGGCATCGCAGGCGCAATCGGATTCATCGGCATTGCGGGCGCGGCTGCGACATACGGCGCATCCTGGGCCGGCTGCATGGGCGGTAGATAGGCAGGCATATCGGGCATCGGATACGGTTGAGACAAAGACGACGACAAAGACAAAGCCGCCATCGGCAACGCGGGCACATCACCCGCTTCCCCGGTCACCTTGTTCGAAAACGGATTGGTACCGGGTGGCGGAATCGGCCCCGACGGCCGCAGCGGCACATTCCATCCGCTTTGTGCGCCTTGCGCGCCCTGCGCGCCGGGTGCCGCGAGCGCGCCGCTCTGCGCCAGCAATGCGCGTCGCAGATACTGCGCCGCAAGCGTGTCCTTGCCTTGCGCGCGATACATGCGGCCCGCCGCCGCGAGCACATCGAAATTGTTCGGCGCCACGGCAAGCGCCTGCCTGATCGCCGATTCGGCGTAATCGAAATCGCGCATCGACGTCGCCGCGCCCGCCGCCGCGGTCAGCAGACCGACGTCGCCGGGCCGCTGCGCAAGCGCGAGCCGGTATGTCGCGAGCGCGTTCGAGTTGTCCTTTGCCGCGGTGTAGAGCCGTGCGAGCGCCGCGAGAAGCTCGGGGTCGTTGGGGCGCGCGGCAAGCCACGGACCCAGCACGTCATAGGCGCTTGCCAGATCGTTCGACTGCCGCAACGCATCGGTCCGCCGCACGACGATCGCGACATTGACACGCTCGAAGTCGCGCCGCTGCTGCGCGGAAAGCGGCATCGACGCAAGGCGGCGCATCACTTCGCCCAGTTCCGCGTCCTGGCCCGTGTTGAGCAGAATGCCCGCGTCCATCAGCAGCAGGTTCGCATCGCCCGGCGCACGCGCAAGCGCGTTGCGCACGATCATCAGCGCGCGGCCCGGGTCGCCCGTGTTCACATAGCCGTTTGCGATCACGCCGATCAGTTCGGGATCCTGACCTGCGACCGGTTCGGCCGCCTGTAACAGCGCCCGCCCCTGCGCGGCGCGACCGCTGCGGGCGAGCGCCGTTGCTTCGTCGGCCTGCTGATGAACCCATAGGCGGTGCTGCAGCACCGTCATCGGCAGCGTGCGCTTGTTGACGGGAATCCGGTCGAGCTGGCTCAGGCCGTAACGCCAGTCCTGCATGTCGGCGGCCAGCAGCGCGCTGGCGTAAAGCGCGTCCGGCATGTCGGGATGCAGCGCGACGAGGCCGTCCATCATGCTCTTCGCGTTCGCGTACGCGCCCTGCTTCGCGTAAATGCGCGCGAGGTCGAGACGCAGCCACGGATCGTCGGGGTTACCCTGCAACGCGTCTTCGTACAGCGTGCGCGCGCTGCCGAGATCGCCGCGCGCTTCGGCCGCGCGCGCCTGCGCCGCCTGCGCGGCGCCGCGCAGCTTGTCCGCGCCGCCGACCTTCGCGCGCTGTTCATCGGTCAACTGGTTGGCAAAGGCGAGCGCTTCGTCGCCGCGTCCCTGTGCGGCGAGCGCGCCGACCAGGCCGCGAATCGCATCGGGGTTATCCGCCTGGCGCCGCAGCGCCATGCGGAACGCTGCTTCGGCGCCGCGCGGGTCGCCCGTTTGCAGCAGCAAGTCGCCGAGTGCCGTCTGCGCGGTCACATCGCTGGGGCTCAGCGGAATCGCGCGCTCGAACGATGCGCGCGCCTGCGAAAAGTTGCCGTTGCTCTGTTCGCCGAGCCCTTCGCTCGTGTACATCCAGTAGCTCGCGCTGTTGAGCGCCTCGCGCCAGCGCGCGGCGCCGCCGGCCTGCGACGCGCGCTGCAGGTAGTCGTGCGCTTCCTTGAACTGCTCCTGCTTCAGATATGCGACGCCCATGCCGCCCAACGCGTCGGCATCGTTCGGCGCACTCGCAAGCACTGACGAAAAACGCGCCTTCGCGACCACGAGATCGCCGCGGTCGAGCGCGGCAAAGCCTTCGGCAATCGTACGGCCGCGTGCGTCGACGGTGGCATCCTGTTGCGCGCGTTCGCGTCCACGGCGGTCCTGATCGGCGATCGAGTCCGCGCGTGCCTTGACCGGCGCGTCGTCGGGCACGACGTTCAGGTAAGCCTGGAAAAGCGGCGCATCGGAGGCGCGCACGCCGAGCCACAGCAACGCCTGACGCCAGCTCGCTTTCGCCTGCGCGCCGACGGTCGGATCGTTCGCCAGCTGCGCGAGCCGCGCGATGCCGTCGCGCCGGTTCGCTTCGCGGTAAGTGAGCTGCTGCGCGTAGGCGAGCGCGAAACGCGGGTCTTCCGGATGTTCGCGCGCCAGCTGCTCGAGGCCGCGCCGGGCTTCTTCCCAGCCTTGCGGCGTGCCGCCGAGCGTCTGGTAGTACTCGAGCGCGAGCTGCGGATCGGTCGGCTTCGTGCCGAGCGCCTGCCGGTACTGCTGCGCGGCGGACGCAGCCTGGCCGCTTTGCGCGAGACGCCGCGCGTCGTTCACGGCCTGATCGGTCGGGCTCGCTTCGCCGAGGCGCCGCGCCAGCTCGCCGATCGACGGGTAGTCCGGCGCCACCGCGCGCAGACGCGCGAGGTACTGCTGCGCGCCGCTGCCGTCCTTGCGGTCGGCGAGCACGATGCCCATGCCGTATAGCGCGTCGGGCTGCTTCGGATCGATGCGCAAGACCTTCTGCCACGCCTGCTCGGCGAGATCGCCGCGCTTGTGTGCCTGCCAGTATTTGCCCTGATCGATCAGCACCTTGAGCGGATCGTTTGCCGGCGTTGGCGTGCCCGCTTGAGCTCCCGGCTGCGCTTGTGCGCGCGCGGCCATCGGCGCCGCGCCGGCGCCGAACGCAAGCAGGACACCGATTACGAGCGCGCGTGGGCGGGTGAGCATAGGGTCTCCCAACGCGGCAGCAGGCGGCCGGTTGCGTCGAAGTGATAGCGGCCATCGGCGGCGCCGGTGCCGAATAGCATCAGAACCTCGTCGTAGTAGACGGGCGGGTTGTTGCCGGGTGCGGAAGCGTCGGGCGGCGCTGCATTGGGTGCTACATTGGGCGTCGCATTCGGCGTTGTATTCGGTGCTGCATTGGGCGTTGCGTTGGCAGCGGCAGCGCCAGGCGTCACGGCGGCAGTGGCCGTCGCGTTCAGCGCCGCGAGATGCGTCTGCGCGAGATTCGCCGCGCGCGCATCGTTGAACGCGCGCAGATACGGCAGCAGCGCGCCCCAGAAGCCAAGCGGCGCTTCGCCTTGTGCGACGCCGCTCGTCGTCATCACGCGCTCGGGCGGCACACCGGTCTTCGCGATCTGCTCGCGCATCCCGCCGACCGCGTCGAGCCACGGTTTCGCAAGCGGATCGGACGCATCCGTGAGGCCCGCCCACAGGTACACGCGAATCGCGTCGTAACTACCGACGTCGCCGCTTTTCGGGTCGACGATAAAGCGGCCATCGCGCCACGCCGCCCAGTCGGGTGAGAAGCCGCGCGGCGCCGTCGTTTTCACGAGCGTGTACGCGTTCGCGGCGATGCTTGCCCAAGGCCCGGACGGCGCCTCGGCGGCAAGTGCGCGCAGCACCGGCAACGGCAGATAGCTCGGATTGAGCCGCGTCGTGCCGCCCGTCTGAAAACCATGCGGACCAGGCAGCAACATCGGTCCGAGACCGGCAAGCGTCGCGACTTCCTGCTTCTCGATCTGCGTGACAAGCGCCCAGGCGAGCTTCGAGTACGACGGCTCGCGCCAGAGACGCGCGGCTTCGAACAGGTCGTAAGCAATCCAGAGGTCCGCGTCCGACGCGGAATTCGGATCGAGCACGCCATACGAGCCGTCCGGCTTGCGGCCCCATTGCCACGCGGGCAACTGCACGTTGGCGCTGTCGAAGCGCCCGGCGGACAGGTTCGAGCGCGTCCAGCCCAGCAGCCGGTCGAAGGTCGCGCGATCGTTCGCGACGAGCGCGAAAAACATCGCGTACGACTGCCCTTCCGAGGTGCTCTGCTGAACCGCCGTCGAATAGTCGACGACGCGGCCGTCCTGCTGCACGAAGCGCGCGACGAACTGGCGGTATGCGGTCCAGTCGTCGCAATTCGCGGGCTGGGTTGCATGCGCGGCGGCCGCCGTGGCGGTGGGCGCGGCGGCGAGCGAAAGCGCGGCAAAGGTCAGTGCGCACACTGCCGAACGATGACGAAGTGCGCGCATATCAATCCTGCAGCCGGCGCGCCGCGATCGCGCGCAGCAGCCGGTAGAAGAACGCCGCGACAATCAGCGCCGCAATCAGCCCACCGCCCAGCAGCAGCAACGGATGCACGGACAACACCCAGTGCAGGTATTGCACCGGCGACAACCGCCCGACGTAGTACACATCGCCGTTCGACACGACTTCGAGCGTGCGGCCGCGCACGACCGTTAGGGCGCCCTGAATCTGGCTCACGAGATCGGGATCGAGCATCGCGGTGGTCAGATCGCTATCGGACTGGCCCGCCGCGCCGATCAGCGCGACCACGCTGCGGCCCTTGCGCAGCGGCGACTGGAAGCCCGTCAGCATCGCGTCGCCCGAGGCGCTGACGAGCGACAGGTCCGCGCGACCCGCGGTCCGCACGCCGCCGCGGTCGCCGTACCACCACGTCGAAATGCGGAACGACGCGTTCGACAGTTGCCAGCGGCGCGCGTCGTCGTTCGACGAAAACGGCATCGACTTTTCCCACGTCGTCAGCAAGGGCTGCTGGCCCGGCGCGCCGAGCACGAGCAGATCCATATCGGCGTAGCGCGCGATATCGCCGGGCGCGCCGACCGTCACGCCGGTCACCGGATAGCCCGTCGATGCGCCCATGCGTCCCATCACCATCAGATAGAGGCTGTAGTCGCTGGGGCCCGGTTGCGCCGGCAGGATCACCGCGGTCTGCGAGAGGTCCGCCATGCGCGTGAACGGGAAGCCGCTGTTCGCGAACGCGGCGAGGTCTGGCAGCGCCATATAGTGCGGGAACGACGAGAGGTCGATCGTGGAGTTCGGATCGATTTCGCCGCGCACATTGTCGAGCACCTGCCCCTGGCATTCGCCGGTCTTCGGCATGTCGTAGTAGAAGTGGAAACGCAGCTGCGCCTGCGAAGCGAGCAGATGCGGCGGAATATAGATTTCGCGCTGTGCGGGCCCCGTGTGATCGGGCCGCAGCTGGTTCAGATAGCGGCCCAGATCGAGCGCCGACGCCGACTGCGCGGGAATACGCAGCGACTGCACAAACGTGTTGTCGACGCTGATATTGAGCGTCGAGCGGTCGGGCGCCGGCCGCGCCGTAAAGCGGTAGCGCAGATCGATCGGCACGCCCTTCGAGCGCCACGTGAACAGATCGGGCGCGACGCGCAGGTTCACACGCACGACATCCGGGTTGTAGCCCGACACCGAGAGTTCATTGGCCGGCGTCAGTTCGCCGAAACGCACGGGGCGGTCAGTGGGCAGCCAGCGCGGCGCGTCATAGGGTTCGCGGGCGCGCGGTGCGTCGACGTGCGTAATGGTCTGCACGGCGCCTGCGAGCGCGGCTTCGCCGAGCGTTAACGCGTCGGCAGCGGTCTTCAGTTCGCGCGTATCGCGACCGAGCACGAGCAGCAGCTTGCCGTGTGCCGGCGCCTCCCGATCGACCACGGCCAGCATCGGGCCGTCGATTCTCGGCAGCTTCACGCCGGCCGGGTGTTCGTCGTTGGTTGCGAACACCACTGCATTGCCGGACAGCGGCGGATTGTCGAGCTGGGCGGGAAACAGCGCGCCGCGATAGCGCGCGAACGCGCCGAACCACGATGCAACGATGCCAGCCGCTTCGAGTGTGTCTTCGCTCGGTTTTTCGGCGAACACGAACGGCAGCTCGAGGCGGCGGATATCGCGGCGGTCGAAGAACGGCAGCGGCAACACACCGAGATCGGGCTTTGTCGCGAGCGAGCCGAACGTCAGATCGAGCGTGCTCGCGTTGCTGACGGTCGCCCACAACGCGCTGCTCGCCGGGTCTTCGCAGCCTTGTGTGTAGTGGCCGATCAGTTGCACGTTCAGGTTGTTGAACTCGGTGATCAGACGCGGCTCGAGCGGAATATCGCGCGCGACGAGCACGCCGGCCTGGTCTCGCGGCAGCGGCAACGTCGCCGCGACTTCGCCGTTCACCAGCACTTTCAGATGCGACAGGTTCGCGAGCAGCGACGGCGAATAGCTGTAGATCAGATGCAGCGTCGCGCCGGTGACCACTTCGTCGGCGCGCACCGAGAACGGCACGCCGTTCTGGCTGTCGACGCCGCGCAGCTGCAGCGGATCGAGTGCGCCCAGTTGCTCGAACGTGAACACCTGGCGCCGGCCGCCGGAAACGAGCGTGCCCGCATCGGCCGTGGTCGGCATCGTGTCGCGGCCGGCGTGCACAGCGGCAAAGGTCGGCGCGACGGTATCGGCAAGCGCGGGCTGCGCCGCGGCGCGCGCGTCGAGGACGCGTGCGGGTCCGGGCGCGGGGCCGGATGCGAATCCAGACGCGAATCCAGGTGATCCCCCGGCGTCGGCCGGCGCGAGCGGCGCCGTCGATGCGTTGCCGCCCGCCGCGCGAGACGTGGCGGATTGCGTCGTGGGCGATGATGAACTCGATGATGATGTGCCGGCGCCCTGCGTGTCCGCTTGAGCGACTTGAATCCCGATTCCACGTTGCCCCGACGTCGCCGCTTGTTGCGATCCCGGCATCCCGACGCCCGCCGTTCCCGCCGCGTGCGCCACAGGCAACGCCGCGCCGAGGCCGAGCGTCAAACCGCCCGCCGCGAACAGCACCGCCAGCACGCCGTTGAAGCGCCTCACGCAACCTGCGATTCGCCCGCGCACAGGCGACGCACAACGGTCCGCACGGCCTGCGATCAAGCCGCGCGCCGCCTCATTGTGCGAGCCACGCGAATTCGATTCGAACGAGTCACTGCGCGCGCCTTTGTCACGTCGCATGTTCCCCATGAGTTTATTTTCCGTTTTTGGAGTCGTTGGCGGCCGCCTTGCGCTTGCGTCCGAGCGCGCGCAGATCGGCATAAAGATGTTCGAAAAGTCCGGAGATGCCGCTCACGCCAACGCTCATCACGTGGCCAAGGCTGCGCAGCGGCGTATCGGCTTCGCGTCCTTCGGTCCAGCCGGTCCACGCATCGGCGCGCGCGAAGGTGCTTTGCACGAAGTCGAGTTCCTGCTCGCGCGTCATCGGCGCGAAACGCAAGCCGACGCGGCCCGGCACCGAATAGGTGACGTCAGCCGGAAACACGAATTCGTCGTTGCCGCGAAACAGCGACACGACAACGCTCTCATGCAGCGGCACATGCGTGGCGCCGGGCAGTTGTAACGCGACGCCGCCTTCCGCATAGTCGACGGTTTCGCAGGCGAGCGTGCGGCCCGTGGTGAAACGCAGCGACGCCGGAAAGCGCATCGCGACGCGGTGCGTGCTGCGCACCTGGCGCTGCTCGCGCGCGGCCGCGACGCTCGCGCCGAGAATCAGCATGTTGTAGCCGGTCCACGCGAGGTTGAGGAGGGTCGTTTGAACTTCGCTGCGTGAATGCCAGTGCAAGCCGATATGCACGCCGCCGGCGACAAAGCCGAGCAGATTGAGCAGTAGCAGGAACAGATACGGCCGCGAAATGCTCCAGTCGAAGTACTGCTCCTCGATGCGCCCGCCCTTCGCGGTCACGTTGAATTTGCCGAGCTTCGGGTTGATTAGCGCGAGCAGCGTCGGCGCCGTGATGTACGACGCGAGCACCGATTCATAGACCTCGGACCAGAACGAATGGCGGAACTGCCGCTGCATGCGCGAGTTCGTGATGTTCGCGTGGAACATATGCGGCAGCGCGAAGATCGCGATCGTGCCGGCTGCGGCCTGGATGATATGCGCGTTGAAAAACAGGTACGACAGCGGCGCCGTCAGAAACACGAGACGCGGAATGCCGTAGAAGAAATGCAGCATCGCGTTCAGATAGCAGAGCCGCTGCCCGAACGACAGCCCGCGCCCGAACAGCGGATTGTCGATGCGGAAAATCTGCGTCATGCCGCGCGCCCAGCGGATGCGCTGGCCGATATGGCCGCCGAGGCTTTCGGTCGCGAGGCCCGCGGCCTGCGGAATCGCCAGATAGGCGGTCGTGTAGCCGCGGCGGTGCAGCTTCAACGCCGTATGGGCGTCTTCGGTGACCGTCTCGACTGCGATGCCGCCCACTTCCTCGACCATCGTCCGGCGCAACAGCGCGCACGAGCCGCAGAAGAACGTCGCGTTCCACAAATCGTTGCCGTCCTGCACGAGCCCGTAAAACAGTTCGCCTTCGTTCGGCACCTTGCGGAACGTGCCGAGGTTTTTTTCGAACGGATCGGCGGAGAAGAAATGGTGCGGCGTTTGCAACATCGACAGCCGCTTGTCGCGCAGGAACCAGCCGAGTCCGATCTGCAAAAACGAGCGCGTCGGAATGTGGTCGCAGTCGAAGATCGCGAAGTATTCGCCGTCGGTAATCTTCAACGCCTCGTTGATGTTGCCGGCCTTCGCGTGACGGTTGTGCGTGCGGATCGTCCAGGCCACGCCAACTTCTTCGCAGAACGCCTTGAAGTCCGCGCGGCGGCCGTCGTCGAGCACGTGAATCGACAGCTTGTCTTTCGGATAGTCGAGCGCGATCGCCGCGTAGATGGTCGGCTTCACGACCGACAGCGGCTCGTTGTACGTCGGAATGAAAATATCGACGGTCGGCCACTCGCTGCGGTCGGTGGGCAGCGGCATCGGCTTGCGCTTCAACGGCCACGCGGTCTGGAAGTAACCGAGCAACAGCACGAGCGCCGCATAGACCTCGGCCGTCACTAGCAGCAAGCCCCAGATCGCATCGAGCGGATGTTCCCAGTGCGTCGTTTCGGTGAGGCGCCAATACATATAGCGGCCCGTCGCGATCACCGACAGCATGATCATCACGAGCGTCGCAAAGTGTCCTGCCGCGCGGCGAAACAGCAGCGCGCAGACGAAGCAGCAGACCGCGAACGTCAACTGCTCGCCGAAAGCGAGCGGCACCGTGAACACGAAGTACAGCACGATCACCGCGAAGATCACGAGCGCGATGCTGACCGGCTTGCTGCCGAGAATGCGTCCGTCGATCAGCCGGGACGCCAGCCGGTCGAAGCGCGAACGGCGCGGCGGCTCGGTGTCCGCGGCGGCGAGGATGTCTTCGGGCGTGGCACTCATGCGACGCTCCTCGGCAACGATACCTGCCCGTTCAGGCGTGCGTCGAGCCAGTCGCCGCACGCGCGCAGGTCGGCGGCGGCCTGGCTCAGCGGGTCGTAGTGAATCACCGTCGTGTCGTACGCCAGCGATTCGCTTACGCCCTGATCGAGATGCACGACGCCCGGAAACAGATGCGGCTCGAGCGCGCCGCGCAGCACCTTGAGCACGTCCTTCGTCAGATTGCGTCCGATGTCCACCTGGTTGATCACGTAGCCGTAACCGATAAAGTCCGCGCGCGGCACCGCGTAAGTCTGGATCAGCCGCTCCATATGCGGAATCGCTGCGTACGACGCGGCATCCGCGATCACGACGTTAAGCACGAAACGGGCCGCGAGCAGCGCCGCGCGCGTATAGACAGTCGCGCCCGGCGGCGTGTCGATCAGCACGATATCGTTGGCTTCGAGGCCGAGCGAATCGAGCGCGGCGCGCACCAGATGCGGGTCGCTGTCGAGACGCGCTTCGAAGGCGCGGCGATCGTCTTCGTTGAGCGCGCCATGCGGCAGCACGGTCACACCGTCGATGCCGTCGAACATCACACTGCGCCACGCGTCGCCGCTGACGGTCGCGCGCGCGACCCCATCGAAGTGATCGACCGGTATGCCGAAGTGCAGACGCAAGGCGTTTTGCGGATCGAAGTCGACCGAGATCACGCGACGCCCGTTCGAGCCGAGCACCGACGCGAGATTCGCGGCAAGCGTCGTCTTGCCAACGCCGCCTTTGGCGGACACCACAGCGATGACTTTCATGAGCGCTCGCCGCCTGGGTTTTTGTCGTCGCGGCGCGCGGCGCCGGCGAGTCTGGCGAACACGGTGGTGAGATCGCGTGTTCCAGGTTGCGGCGATGGCTCGGTCTCGTGCGCCGGTTGCGCGGCGAACAGGCCTGAAAGGATCGAGCGTTGCGCGGATGCTTGCGGTGCGGGCTGAGGCTGCGATTGCGGCAGCGGATTTGGGCGCGATTGCGGCTGTGGTTGCGGTTGCGGTTGCGCCGTGGTTCGCGCCGTGCGTTGAGCTTCGGTTTGTGCCGGCGCGCGCACGGTCTCAGTGGCGCCCGTAATCGGGGCAGGAGCAAACGTTTGCTTTCGATTTGCAAAGAAGCCTGTGTGCGGCTCACGCGCTGCTTCTCGCGTCGCATCGTTCGCTGCGCGCGGATCGGCAGCGGACACGGTCGATGCAGCCGGCGCAGCGAAAACAGTCGGCGTCGCCGCAGCAGCTGTAGCAGCCGCCGTGGCAGATGTGCGCAACGTGGCCGGGCTGGCCGGCGCGACGACCGCAGCGATGCCCGCGGTCGGCTGTGCGGGCTGGCGCGCCGTGGCTTCCGCATCGCTTGCCGCAGCCGCGGCTTGAGGCGGCGGACTGAAACGCGATGCTGCTTGCCGCGCGGCATCGACGGGCGGCGGCATCATCGCGTGCCGGTGGCCGCGCGCGAAAAGCGGTGAACGTGGCAATGCGGAGGTCAAAGGGTCGAGCGTAACGTTGCCGTCTTCCGCTGATGCAGCGGCGGGCGTGTTCGCGACGCTCAGCTCTGCCGCTGCGGACCTGACGTTCGACACCGGCTTTGCTTCGTCCGCCGCTTCGGTTGCCGCTTCGGTTGCCGCCGGCTGCACACCCGCGTCGAACACGCCGCCGCCAACGGGCCGTGTAGCCGGCGCAGTCGACAGCGCCTGCACGGCCGACATCGCCGGCGCCGGGCGCCCTGCTCCAGGCACTTGCTCGGGTTGTGCGATATCGACGGCGGACAGCAATGGCCAACGTGAAGCCGCATGCTTCGCATCGTCGTCGCGCGCGACTTCCTGATATCGATCAGGGTTGCCGCCGAATCGCTGGAAGAGATTACCGATGTCGTCTGAAACGCTCATGTTTGCCACCCCCAAGCCCTGACGGGCCTGCTTCTTTCGTTCTTGCTCGTTGCCTGCTTCGGTACTGCTTTCGTTGCTTCTTTCGTTGCTTCTTTTGTCGTGTGCTGTCGACGCATGCATGCGATCTCGCCGCATGCCTCGCTTCACCGGCACCGGTCCTTCATGCGGTCTTCGCGAGCCTGAATTCGAATGCGTGCCACTCGCCCGTTTCGAACTGACGCAGGTCCAGTCCACCCGCACCCAGTTCGTCAAGCCATCGTTGATAGGCGCCTTCGAGAAACGCCGGCGTCCATGTCGCGGCCGCTGGGCCGAATGCGGCAAGCGGTGCGCAGAAATGTTCGATCGCGAGATAGTCGTCCTGCTCGACGAGATTCACGAAGCCCCAGTCAAGCGACGACCATGTGGTGTTGAAGAACGCGGCGAGATCGTCGAGCGTGGTGCAGGCGCCGGCCGGATGCGCATCGGCAAATCTGACACCGATGCGTGCCATTAACTCGCGCAATTGCGACGTTTCAAGCTGGGTTTCGAATTCCTGGGCAAGCGCGGTCAGAAAAGCGCGCCATTGTGTTGAAGCCTGATGGCTCGTGTAATAGTCGAGCAAGGTGGCCGTGTGTTCGTCTCGCATGTCCGGAAATTTCTTCACGTTTCGTTGACTGCACCGGTACCGGCGGACGCCGGATTGACGCGGCATTGAACGGTATTCAAGCACCCCAGCAACGGCGTCGAAAGCATAGCATCGTTCGATGCGCACAAAAAAGCAAACATCGATGCGGACCGCATCCGGCTTGTGTATCGTTGGTAATGAACGACGTTTTGCGATGCGCGCGTAAGCGGTTCTTGACTTTGCCTGTTGCTGACTTTGCCAGTTGTTGACTTTGCCTATAGGGAGCGGCCTTTCATCATGAACGATCAACAAGCGACGCAATTTCTCGCCGACGTGCGCAAGCCGCTGCTTGCGCTGCACAAGACGATCCTCGCGCACGAACGCGCCGGATACGAGAAGGAAGTCGGCGCTGTGACGCCTGCGGCGTTCCTGCAGGCGCTGATCAACAATCCGGGCTTTCGGTGGCTCGGTGCGTTATCGACGGTCATCGCGAACGTCGACGAAATGCTCGACGCCGTCGAGGCGACACCGCAAGAGCGGATCGGCGCCGCGCAAGGCGTGGTCGCGCTGTTTTCGCAGGAGCAGCCGGGCGGGGAATTTCTGCCGCGTTATCGGCAACTTTTACAGGTGAGCCCCGAGGTGCTGCATGAGCATGGGCGCGTCGCGCAGGTCTTGAGGCAAGTCGGGGCGTAACCGGTCAAAGTCCGTTTTATGCGCGTCGTGTCCCGAACTTTCTCACCTTAATGGATCGCAGATTTTGTCGATGCATGAGATGGCCGATTGCCTATATCGATCAATGGCTTACGCAACTCGCCATGAGCCCGTTGCGCGATGCCGTGACGATTCGCCCTTGTAAACAGCGCTTCTTGAGTGATCGTCGGCGCCCTCGGCCGGTTTCGACGCTCGCCCGCTCCCACCTTGTATTACCTGGCAATGCTTTCTATTGAATTTCGCTTCGGTAAAAGGTGAGACTTTGCGGGATGCCTAATCCGCCGCGTTCAGTTTGCGCCATAACGTGGTCTTGCTGATGCCGAGCAGTTCGCATACGCGGTCGCGATCGCCGCCGCACGCGTCGAGCGCCGCGCGAATCTCGTCCGCTTCGACGCGACGGCTGCGCTGACGCAGCGTTAGCGCGCGAGATGCTCGCGCCGGATCGTCGAAGACTTCGGGCGCAATTGCGCGCAGATCGCCGATGGTCAGCGACAGTGCGCGGCCTCGTTCGTCGCTGCTACTGCGCCGATCGTTTCCCGCGCTTTCATCGCTCTCAACCAGCTCGACCGCAATCCGCTCGATCACGTTCTGCAACTCGCGCACATTGCCCGGCCACGCGTGCTTCGCTAGCGGCTCATGCACAGCCGTCAATACGCGCGCCGCCTGCGCGGCGCTGCCGATATGCGCGCCAAGACGCGGTTCGCGCCGCGCCGCCTGATACAGCAACTCGGCGGCAAGCGGCGCGATGTCCGTCTGCCGTTCGCGCAGCGGCGGCAACGCGACGTTCAGGATATTGAGCCGATAGAAAAGATCGGCGCGAAACTCGCCCGCCTCAACGGCGTCGGTCAGCGCGCGATGCGTCGCGGCCACGACGCGTACATCGATGCGCGTCGGCTCCGTCGAACCGAGACGCACCACCTCGCGCTCCTGCAAGACACGCAACAGCCGGCTTTGCAGCGGCAACGGCATCTCGCCGATCTCGTCGAGAAAGAGCGTGCCGCGATGCGCGGCTTCGATCAGCCCCGCCTTGCCGCCGCGGCGCGCACCCGTAAATGCCCCCTCTTCGTAACCGAACAGTTCGCTTTCGAGCAGCGCTTCCGGAAACGCACCGCAGTTGATTGCCACGAACGGAAAGTCGCGCCGCGTACTCAATTGATGCAGGCTCTGCGCAATCATCTCCTTGCCCGTGCCGCTTTCGCCGCGAATCAGCACGGTCGCGTCCGACTTCGCGTAGCGGCGCACGAGCTTGCGCACGCGATCGATGGCTTCGCACTCGCCGATCAGATCGTCGAGACGGTAACGCGCGACGAACTGCTTCGCGCGCTGCCGCGAGCGCAAGGTGCGATCAAGCCGTTCGACCGCGCGCGATTCCTGAAACGTCAGCACCATGCCGGTGGTCGCGCCGCGCTCGACAAGCGGTCCGCGATGCACGACGTAGCTGACGCCGCGCACGGCTTCGAGCGTTTCGCCTTCGGCTTCGGGCGCACTCTGCGCATGACCCGATACCAGGCCCGACACCAAGCCCGCCAGGCCCGGCGCGAGTTCGGCGAGCGGCCGGCCGACTGCCGCGGCCGCGTCGATGCCGAGCGCCGCCGCGAGACGCTGGTTGATCGCTTCCACGCGCCCTTGCGCATCGAGCGCCGCGACGCCGTCGCGCAGATGCTGCAGCACGTTGTCGAGACGCTGGCGCCGCGTGATTTCGGTCCACGTTGCGTGCGCGACGTCGAGCGCCGAATCGAACGCGGCGCGCACCGATGCGCGCGAGTACAGAAACACCGCTTCCATTCCGGCACGCGCCGCGAGATCGGTGACGAGGCCGGGGCCGACTACCGCGTCCACACCGCGATCGCGCAGATCGAGCACGCACGCTTCCGCATCCTCCGCGGACCGGTATGACGCGAATCGCAGATCGAGCCCATACGCCGCCGCAAAGCGCCGCGCCTCAGGCGGCGTCTCGCCGTACGTGACAAGCGCAACCGACGCCGCATCGCGCCGGGCGCGCGCGAGCGCGTGCATCACATCGAAGCCGGTCGGATTGACGAGCACCACGGGCACGTCGACGCGCGACTTCAGATAGGTTCCGTTCGAACCGGCGGCGACGACCACGTCGGGCCGCTGCGAGGCGGTGGCCGCTTCGATTTCGCGCACTGCATCTTCGTAGCCGAGCGAGACGAGTTGCAGATCGGCGCGGCCGTCGTATTCGTCGGCGATGTCTCGGAACAGGTCGCGCAGCTTGCTGATGCCGACGGCCCAAATGCGCGGACGGGAAATCGGGTCGGACAGGCGGGTCATGGGCGTGGGCGGTGACGCAGATAAAGAGGTGCAAGGGGCGATGAAGGCGGCCAAGCTTCGATTATGCGCTTTATTTCAATTATGAAACCCATGATTTCGTTATTGAAACATCTTCTCAGGGCGCTCTGAGCGCAAAGTCGATCGAAATCAACGGCTTGCGTACGCCCGTCCGATTGGCCCATTCTTTGCGGAGTACCGACCCGTTACCGGAGCCCACTGACATGAACCCTACCAACCCGACATCCCCGAACCCCGCCGCGAACGCTAACGCTCACGCAAGCGCCGGCGCCAGATTCCGCGCGGCGGTCGCCACAGAAAAGCCGTTGCAGGTCGTCGGCGCCATCAACGCGAACCACGCGCTGCTCGCGCAGCACGCGGGCTTCAAGGCGATCTATGTATCGGGCGGCGGCGTCGCGGCCGGCTCGCTCGGCCTGCCCGATCTCGGCATCTCGACACTCGACGACGTGCTGACCGACGTGCGCCGTATCACCGACGTCTGCGATCTGCCGCTACTCGTCGATGTCGATACCGGCTTCGGTCCTTCCGCGTTCAATATCGCGCGCACGGTGAAGGCGCTCACGAAAGCCGGCGCCGGCGCGATGCATATCGAAGACCAGGTCGGCGCGAAGCGCTGCGGCCACCGTCCTGGCAAGGCAATCGTCTCGCAGGACGAGATGGTCGATCGCATCAAGGCCGCCGTCGATGCGCGCACCGACCCCGAGTTCGTGATCATGGCGCGCACCGACGCGCTGGCGGTGGATGGCCTGCAGGCCGCGATCGATCGCGCGGCGGCGTGCGTCGAAGCGGGCGCCGACATGATCTTCCCCGAGGCGATGACTGAGCTCGACATGTACCGCCAGTTCGTGAAAGCCGTGAAAGTGCCGGTGCTCGCGAACATCACCGAGTTCGGCGCGACGCCGCTGTTCACCGTCGACGAATTGCGCGGCGCGGACGTGTCGCTCGTGCTGTATCCGCTGTCGGCCTTCCGCGCGATGAACAAGGCCGCCGAAAACGTCTACCGCACGATTCGCCGCGACGGCACGCAACAGGCTGTCGTCGACACGATGCAGACGCGTGCGGAACTGTACGAAAGCATCGGCTATTACGCATACGAGCAGAAGCTCGACGAACTGTTTTCGAGCAGCAAGTGAACCGGCATCAGTGAATATTCAGGCACCCTGAGGAAATGACGATGAGTGAAGCAGACACCGCATCCAGCACGTCCAATCCATCTGGAGCGGGCGCATTCAAACCGAAGAAATCCGTCGCACTGTCCGGCGTGACGGCGGGCAACACCGCCCTGTGCACGGTCGGCCGCACCGGCAACGACCTGCACTACCGCGGCTACGACATTCTCGATCTCGCGGGCGCCTGCGAGTTTGAAGAGATCGCGTATCTGCTCGTGCACGGCAAGCTGCCGAACGTCGCCGAGCTCAATGCATACAAGACGAAGCTCAAGGCGATGCGTGGTCTGCCCGCGAACGTGAAGGCCGTGCTCGAATGGATTCCGGCCGCCGCACACCCGATGGACGTGATGCGCACAGGCGTCTCGGCGCTCGGCACCGTGCTGCCCGAGAAGGACGACCACAGCATCGCTGGCGCACGCGATATCGCCGACCGGCTGATGGCGTCGTTAGGCTCGATGCTGCTCTACTGGTACCACTACTCGCACAACGGCAAGCGCATCGAAGTCGAAACCGACGACGACTCGATTGGCGGCCACTTCCTGCATCTGCTGCACGGCAAGGAGCCGTCGAAGTCGTGGGTCGATGCGATGCACGTGTCGCTCAATCTTTATGCGGAGCACGAGTTCAACGCGTCGACCTTCGCGGGCCGCGTGATCGCGGGCACGGGCTCGGATATCTACTCGGCGATCACCGGCGCGATCGGCGCGCTGCGCGGACCGAAGCATGGCGGCGCAAACGAAGCCGCATTTGAAGTGCAAACGCGCTATCAGAATCCCGATGAAGCCGAAGCCGACATCCGCAAGCGCGTGGAGAGCAAGGAAGTCGTGATCGGCTTCGGCCACCCGGTTTACACGACCGGCGACCCGCGCAACAAGGTGATCAAGGAAGTCGCGAAGAAGCTCTCGAAGGAAGCCGGCAATACGAAGCTCTTCGATATCGCCGAGCGGCTCGAGACGGTGATGTGGGACGCGAAGAAGATGTTCCCGAATCTCGACTGGTTCAGCGCGGTGTCGTATCACATGATGGGCGTGCCGACCGCGATGTTCACGCCGCTGTTCGTGGTCTCCCGCACGAGCGGCTGGAGCGCGCACATCATCGAGCAGCGCATCGACAACAAGATCATCCGGCCGAGCGCGAATTACACCGGGCCCGAGAATTTGAAGTTCGTGCCGATCGGCAAGCGTGGGTGATGGAATGCGGCCGCTGCGCTTGCAGCGGCTTTCGCTCGAAGTCTACGGCTGATCTGATCAGCCCCGGCTGCGCGGTAGATAAGGCATCGGATCGATCGGCTTACCGTCGCGCCGCAACTCAAACCCAACTGACACGCGCGAGTTATTTTCGCTGCCCATCTCCGCGATCTGCTGCCCCTTGCGGACGAATTCGCCCATCTTCACGAGCAGCTTGCGATTGTGCGAGTAGGCGGTCAGAAAGTCCTTGTTGTGCTGGACGATGATCAGGCTGCCGTATTCGTTGAGACCGGTGCCCGCGTACACCACCTTGCCGTCGGCGGCTGCGCGCACCGGGTCGCCGGGCTTGCCGCCGATTTCGATGCCGCGCGTTTCGCCGGGCTGGAACTGCTCGACGATGTTGCCCTGCGCGGGCCATGCGAGTGTCACGCCATTCGCGTGACGCGCCAGCGCGGTGGTGACTTGATGTACTTCATCAGCCGTCATCGGCTCGGCGCTCGAAGCGGAAGGCTGCTGTGACTGCTGCGATTGCTGCACATTCGAGGAAGCAGTATCGGCGGCCGCAGCGTTCGCCGGCGCACTAGCCGACGTCGAAGCCGAAGCCGCTGCTGCAGCCGCAGTTGCCGCAGTTGCCGCAGTTGCATTTCGTGGCGCCGCTTCCGGCGACGACACGATCAGCGTCTGCCCCGGCTTCACGCGCGCCGATGCCTTCATCCGGTTCCACGCAGCCAGCTGTTTGACGGTGACGTCGTGCTTCTGCGCGATCCGTTTGAGCGTATCGCCGCGCCGCACCTTATAGGTCGCCGGCTTGACCACCGCAGGCGGCGTAACGACCTTCGGCGCGACAGCAGGCGCCGCATTCTGCGAGACGACTGCGGTGCTGGATGCGGCAGCCGGTGCCGACGCAGCCGGCACTCCCGATGCCGCCGCATCCGCGCCCATCCCCTGCTGCTGGACATTCACGCAACCGGAGAGCGCAATGGCAAGCGCCAATCCGGCCAGGCCACTCACGGTGGCAAGGCCACTCACACCACGACGGCCAACCCGCGTACCTCTACTTCTGTCGAAACAACGATTCGACATCTTTTGCTCCAAGTTCGTCGGCTGACGCGACGTCCGCGGCGATGCCAGCGTGACCATCGATGTCCGCCGTGCTTGACGAAGCCGCGGCTCAAGCGCAGCGATCCTTCGTCAATAGGGCCAGATAAGCAACGAAAATTCAAGTGGAATTGTAAGGGCAGCACAGTCGCAAACAGGCGCCGCCCAACACTTCGATACAACTGTTTAAAGGCTGTATTCGAGCGCGCGATATTCAGCGCCCAGCAGCATGCAATCTCATGCATCGGCACCAGCGCGCCACCGCCTTGTTTTTCTATCGGCAGATCGGCGCGAAACTTAAGCGGCATGCGGCCTGGCGGGCGAAACGAGGTTTAGCGGAGCGACGCGGCCAGCATCCGCGAGCGCGGGCGAAACACGTGCTGTCGAAGGCGGGACGAAGCTGCTTCGCATAGCGTCGGGCACCCATTGAGGAGGAAGAATTTGCCGGCACGGCACGCCGTGCGGCAAGCGTGCACGGCCGTCGGCGCTAACGCTAGTGTGGGTGTTTAGCCTGGATTGACATCAACGCGCGCATCATCGTGCGCCGCGTCATTCAACGAGCTCAACCCGCGGCGTGGCGCTGTTCGCTGTCGAGATGCTTCATGCCGATCTCGTTGTAGCGCGCCCGCCGCCGCTTCGGCCGGCACCGCCGTCGAGGTGAAGGACTGGAAGACGCCGTCGCTGCCCGCGTCGATCGTGCTTCCGCAGCAACTTCATCTCGCACCGCACGCGCGCATCGTCATCGACTGGACTGCGGAGTTGCTCGGCGCCGGGTGTCCGCAAATAGTTGACGCAACCACGTGGGACAACTGACGCAGGCACACGCGGCATAGGGTACCGGCGCCTGCATCGGCGTGGTCGGCTGCAACGTGCCGCGAGTCCGTTCACGTTTCGAAAAGATGATCGCGTCAAAAGCAGGCATTCGGCGCCGCGAAAAGTGCGTCGATCGTTGACTCTTATCAAACTATCGCGTCGCTCGGACTTTTCTCTAGATCAAATCAGAGTGGTCCTATATTCCCTCCGCGACATGCTCTCTATGCTTCCCCCCTCGACGCTGGGCAACGAGTTGCGCGCTGCAAGACCCGCGGGCCGCCCGCCGACAAGCCACATCGCCAATGCGCGCGGCTTGACCAGCGGATCCGTTGCTACGTGGAGATGTGCCGAAGATGAGTTTGGTCGACTATGTTTTTACGCCGTCGGGACGGCTGCCGGGCACCGCGCCCTACGCGATCGGCATTGTGCTGTTCGATCAGTTTTCGTTGTTGCATGCGGCTGAAGTTGCCGACGTCTTCGAGAAGGCCAACCGGCTGAACGCCGATGCATCGACGCCACGCTACAAAACCACCTATCTTTCGGCGAGCGGCGAGCACGTGTACTGTTCGCTGCGCATCGCGGTGCTCACCCAGAAGCTTCCCGAACACGCGGCCTCTCACCGCGGCTTTCGCGCGTTGTTCGTCGCCGGCGGCGATGGCGCGAGCGCGGCCGCCGGCGACCCGCGACTGCTCCCCTGGCTGCGCGACGCGAGCACAACTGCCGAAACGGTCGGCGCGATCGGCGAAGGCAACGCGATCCTTCGCGCCGCTCGCGTGCAGCCGTCCGATGCGACGCGCGGTGCATCGATCGTGTCGGCAGTGGAAATTGCACTCGACACCGTGCGGCGCGATCTCGGCGCCGACGCGGCGCGCGAAGTCGCCACGCAGCTGTCTTGGACGAGCTTGCCGAAGCCGGTCTCCGTCGCGCTCGATAGCCACGAACCGATCAGGCAGAAGATCCGCGACAGTGCGCAATGGATCGCACGCAACTGCGACAAGCGTATTTCGATCACGACGGCGGCGCAGCACGCCGGTATGAGCGAGCGCTCGTATTTGCGGCATTTTCGCGCGGAGATGGGCATCAAGCCATCCGAGCATCTGCGCCGCACGCGCGTCGAACTGGCGTCGACCCTGCTCGCGCAAAGCGACCTGCCGGTCGACAAGATTGCGCGCCGCTGCGGCCTGACCAGCGGCGAATGTCTCGCGCGGCTGTTCCGGCAAGTCGTCCAGCTGTCGCCGAGCGAATTTCGCAGCCGCGCACGTCACGAGCCGGCGTAAGCGCAGGCGCCGCGCGGCATGCGGCCCCGACTGATGTCTCCCCGGCTTCGCCCCCGCACGTGACCGCTCATGACCTCCTTGCAATGGCATCTCGCTACGATCCGGTCACATCGTCCTTTTCTCTTTGCCTTCTGAACGCCTTTGGCGTCGCGTCCATGTTTGCTCTCGCTTTACAAATCGGCGATCTGTTGATGATCGTGGCTGGCGCGCTGTTCGCGCTTTCGTTTACCTACAGCGACACCTCCCCTTCGCATCTCGACGATCTGTTCGGCTTGCTTGGCGTCCTGCTCGCACTGCTTGCGTTTCATCTGACCGGCGTCTACCGGTCGCGCGACAGCAACGGGAGCGCGGCGCGGTCAACTACGCGCGCCATTTGCTGCTGGCTCGGCGCGCAACTCGCCGTAGCACTTATTTCCGGTGGCTATCCGGGCGCGGAGCAGCGTATGAACTGGATTCTCTGCTGGACGGCGCTCAGCTCCGTGCTGATGTTGCTGCATCGCTATACGCTGTACGCGGCACTGCGCGCGCTGCGCAGCCGCGGCTATGGACGCACGCCGGTCGCGATCGTCGCGCGCGCCGAACATGGCCGCGAGATCGCCACACGGCTCGCCGCAAAACAGGACGCCGCATTCACACCCGAGCTGATCTTCGATACGGCACTCGAGCGCGATACGCTGGTCGCCGACATTCCCACGGTATGCGAGCTCGATTCGTTTACGCAGCTGGTGCGCGCGCATCGCATCGGCGAACTGTGGATCGTCGACGCGCGCGACGAACCCACCTGCGTGGAACGGATCGTCGACGCGTTCCGCGACGACTTCGTCAATATCCGCATCGTGCCGGCACTCGAAGGACGCCTGTTGCCGGAGCCGGCCATCGTCGATTGTCTCGGTGTGCCCGTGCTCAATGTGATTGCATCACCCGAGCGCGGCCTGCGTGTGCTGCCCAAAGCGATCTTCGACCGGCTCTTCGCGTTGTGCGCGCTGCTCGCGCTCGCGCCGGTGCTGGTGGCCATCGCGGTGGCCGTGAAGTGCTCGTCGCCGGGGCCGGTTTTCTTCCGGCAAAGCCGCAAGGGCATGAACGGCGAAGTGTTTTCGATCTACAAGTTCCGCACGATGTATCAAGGCGCGGACCGGCCCGGCACGGTCACGCAGGCGAGCCGTAACGACGCGCGCATCACGCGTCTCGGCCGCTTTTTGCGCAGCACGAGCCTCGATGAACTGCCGCAGTTCATCAACGTGCTGAAAGGCGAGATGTCGGTGGTCGGGCCGCGGCCGCATGCAGTCGAGCACGACGAGTACTACAAGAATCTCGTGCAGGACTATATGTACCGGTATCGGATCAAGCCGGGTATTACCGGGTGGGCGCAGGTCAATGGGTATCGCGGCGAAACCGAGCGGGTCGAGAAAATGGCCGCGCGGGTGATGTTCGATATTCATTACATCCAGCACTGGACGCTGGGGTTGGATCTGAAGATCGTGTGGTTGACGGTTTTGAAGGGGTTTGTGGGGAGTAACGCGTATTGAGCGGCGCCGCTGATGGCGGAATCCCCTTCAGTCATCGTCATGGGGCTTGCGCGGTCGAGACTCCGCGCTGGCGTCGCCTGCCCGTGTCAACGCATTCCAGACAACGACCACAGCGAGAATGGCGAGCCCCATTGCCAGTCTCGCCACCATGCCGATCCCGGCGATTACCTTGTTCATCGCACTGTCCGGTCGTCACGCATCGAATTCGCACCTCTCCAGATGAAACACGCTCGCCTGCCTGTCTTGCCGAACAGCGGCACAGCCGATACTGCCACATTGTCCACAGGCGAACCGTCGCATCAGCTGCGACGTACGCGCAGCGCAATTCTCGCACTGATGTTCGCATGCGCATGCCATTCACCCTTCACCGTTGCCGCACCCGCGGAACCTTCGGTACGCGCCGACACGCAACCGACGCAGGTCGGCGTTCAGGTCAAACTCGAGACTTTTACCATTGACGACGCGCGAGCGATCCGCGCAGCGGGTTTTTCGTTCGTACGTCTCGGCATATGGACCAATGCGCTTCACGATAAGGCCTACCAGGCACGCATGCGAGCCGCGTTCATCGCGGCCGGCAAGGCCGGGTTGCCCGTTCTGGTCACATTTCGCTCGACGCGTCCGCTTGCGGCGCAAGCGCTGCAGCGTTCGCCGGATATTTCGCCGGATATTTCGCCGGATGCAGAGCTCGACGCCAGCGCCCGTCGCTTCGCGACAGCAGTGCTCGACATAGCCCACGAATTCCGCGCGCAAATCCTCGCGATAGAATTGTGGAATGAACCGGACCTCAGTAAGTATTGGCCAACGGGGAGTGTCGAAACGACGTTCGGGCCTTTCATGCGCACCGTCTGTTCGCAGCTTGCTGCGCGGCCGCATGAGGTGCCGGTGTATGGATACGGCCTGGCGCGCGCGCCTGTGCGCGGGACGCTTGCCGATGCGCTGTTACAGGCGGCCATCAGCGGCATGCCAGGCTGCATCGATGCAGTCTCATACCATGCATACGGGATGACGCCGGAGGCCATCGAGGCTGCGTCACGCGAGATCCGCGCGCGCTACGGAATGCCCGCGGTGATTACCGAGTGGGGCGTGCCGTCCAAAGGAACGTTGGGAGGTCAGGCGGCGCAAACACGCCGCGTAGGCGATTTTCTTGCTGCGCTTCCCGACATGAAGACGCCGCTTGTTTCGATCTATGAATGGAAAGACACACCGACCGGCGCGAACCTTCGCGAACGCAATTACGGTCTTGTCGTCACCGCGGAACAGCCGAAACCCGCCTTGCAGGCCGTGCGCAACGTACTGCTCAAGCGCTGACCGGCGTCGTCGATACAGCGCGCCTGATTGCCGCCTTATCCATGCGACGGCTGTGCAGCAACGCCATCGAGAACAACGCGACGCTCGACAAATGCCGAACGTAACTGCCGAGATCGGGCTCGAACAGCATCGATACGCTCACGTGCGCAAGTACGAGACACGCGCAAAGCTGATACGCGACGGGTTGCTGGACATCGCGCCGCTGCAATACGGTTCGAAGCGCCGGCGCGACTGCGAGCAATACGAACAGTTGCATTACCGCTTCCTTCGGTCCCGGCGAAAACAGCGGTGCGAGATTGAGCCGGGCGCTCGCATACAGGTAATCGAAGCAGAACGCGAAGAACGACGTCGGCTCGAGCGGGTTGTAAAAGCTCGTGCGTGCGCCGAACGGCGACTGATAGACGAGATAATCGACGGCCATATCGCGCGGATGAAGCAACGCGAAATAGACGGTTGCAGGCGCCGACGCCAGCCCGCCGGCCACAACCATGACGGCGAGAATCTTCCAGCGAAGCGGGACGTGCCGGAACACGGCGATGCCGCAGGCAATCGCTATGATCAGCACAAAATAAGGCCGCACGAGAAACGCATAGCCGCCGTAAAGCACGATTGCCGTCATCGGCGCTATCCACGTGCGACGCCGCCCCGCCGACCAGACGATCAACAGCGACATCAGTACGACGAGCGTGTCCTTGCTCGCCACAAACAGGTTGAAAAACACGCATGGCATGCTAAGCAACAACGCTGCCGCACACAGTCCAAAGCGGTTTGCTCCACTTAGCACGGTGCGGATAAACAGTACACCGATGCCGATAATGAACAGGTTCAGCAGCGTCGGGCCAAATAATCCGTAGAAGCCAGCCACCGCATCGAACGAAGAGCCGTCGTAGGTACTGGACCCTTCCATTTGCGCCTGAATCTTGTCGGCATCGCGAAAGATGAATTCCGGCAAAACCGCGCCGGCGTTCGCGAATACCGCGATATAAAGCAGCGCGGACGCGGCCGTCACGAGTCCCACCACGCCGCGGCTGAGCCTGGGCCCGGCCTCGAGCACTCTACGCAACATATCGGTCCCCCGTTTGCGACGCTGCCGCCGGGCTTGTCGAGGGCAAACGGCTCCCTACGACCCACCCCAGCCAGCCAGCAACGAACACGCTCGTGCCAAGATGCGCGAGCGCGAGGCCGGGCATCGACAGATGCACGGCAAGCCACCATGTCGACAGGGAACTGAGCATGAGGAGCACCGCTGTACCGAACGCGACGGCCATGCCCTGTCGCAGTGCGATCGACGCGGCCCACAACAGATCGGTCACCGAGCGCAACACGAACGATGCAAGAAGGATCAGCAAGGTCTCGAGCCCAAGCCGATCCGTCGGTTGATGAGCGAGCCCGAACAGCACGTTGCACAGCGCGGCGATACCGAACGAAATGATCAGTGCGAGCAGCGTCGTGCGAACCAATGCACGGCTCAGTACGGCGCGGAACTGCTGAGGCGCAACCGCTGCCGTTTTGGCAAGACGAGGGCCGGCGGTGACAATCAGCGCTGCGTACGTGATGGTCTGAACCGCATTGGCGATCGACCATGTGAAAACATAGCGCCCCAGTGTGTCGGCGCTCAGATACGGCGTGGCAATGAAGCGTTCCGCGTATTGCGTCGCAGACAATAAAATCGTTGCCACGTAGAACGCGGCGCCGCTAGCGAAAACGCCGCGCATGCCGGCGTCGCCGCGATTAGCGGGTGTCGCCTCGCGCGCCATCGACTCGATCACAACCCATGCGCCAACGATCACGCAAGCGTTCGCGCCTATCCAGAGCCACAGCACCGGCTGTATGTCATCGATCACGCCCGCGAGCAGACCGGCCACCGCGAGCACGGCCCAACCCCCTGTGCGCGCAAACAGCATGACCGAAGCCGCCTGCGTACGATGCAGTGAAAACAGGTACGAATTCGCCTCGAGCGCATAGTGCTCGGCAAACGCCACCAGCATCACCGCAATCAGAACGCCAGGCGCTCCGATGCGCTCGACGTCGACCCGGACTGATTGCCAGACGGCGTAGCCAAGCGCCGCGATCGCCAGATAGGCGATGCAATAGACGCCGCGCAAGCGGCGCGCGCTATGAATTGCGGCTCCAGGCTCGGCGGCGCTCAGTCGCCGGTTCAACTCGGCACTGAAGCCGAGACCGAGCACCTTCGACGCCACAACGGATGCCGCGACCGCGAGACCGTAGTCGGCAACCGCGGCAAATCCGAGCGTTCGCGCGATCACCACCGTCAGCAGGAATTTCGCGCCGAGCGAGACGACGCGCAGAAAGAGACGCACCCACATCGTACGAACTCAGTCGGGCTGCGCCGCGCGGCGCAGCGTCTCGACGATGCGGGTCCGGCTTGCGCGGACCGCATCGAGGCCACCGGCGGCCGCGTGCCAGAACGACGGGATCGCATCGTCACGGAAGATCCGTTGCACGACCGCGTCGGGATCGAAGGAAGCCGCATTGGCGACCCAGTCGTCGATATGCAGATCGCCATAGGCGCCGAAGCCTTTGCGCTCGTAGCTCAGATGGAAGGCCGGCACGCCGTGCAGGATCGACTCCAGCGCGCCATGCAGCCGTACCGATACGACGACGTCGGGCGTGTCGTCGGCAAGCAGTTGCTTGAGGCCTGGCAGCGTCGCTTCGATGCCGAGGCTGCGATAGTACGCGGCATCGTCGTTTCCACGTCCGGTACTCTGTACCGCGAAGCTCAATCGGCACTGCCCGCACAGCAGCTCCGCAAGGCGCTGCACGGACCGGGCGTAATGCATCCGCTTCGCCGCATCCCAGCTCGGCGCTTCGCGCAGCACCATCGCCACATGCCGTACTGAACTGCTTCGCTGCGCTGCCTTGGCGAGTACAGCCTCGTGCCTTCGTTCGAATTCAAGAACCGCGAGATCCGGCGCACGCACCGCACAGCCCGTACTGGCGAGCAGTGACAGCGAACGGTCGTCGCGCACGAATACCGTCGAATAGGCGCCGAGCAGGCCTTTCAGACGCGCACCGAACACGGACGAGCTAGCCGACGAGCCCGCGCAGGTGGGCCCGATGCTCTGAGGAAGATAGACAACCGGTTTGCCCGATGCTCTTGCCGCGCGCATCTGCAGCATATGACCGAGTTCAAGCTTGAGCGCCTCCGCACCGGTACGGGCTCGCAAATAGCCGCCCCCCACTCCGACGATCAGATCGGCGTCGTGCAGGCGCGCGCGCAGTTGCGTCACGCTGCGTGTGCGCCAGCGCGCGCACGCGGCCGCCGCTTCGGCGATTCGCGCACTGCCCGCATAGCCCATCACCGGCGCCGCAATGACGTCCTCGTACTCGGGAAACGATGCGGGATCGGCTGCAACGATCGACACCTGGGTGCGCTCGCCGAGCGCTTCCCGCAGCAACGCGACCGAAAGATCCACCAGCAATCCATCACCAGAATTGCGTCGGCTATAAGCGTGCAGCAGCACGACGTGTTTGCTTTGCTTCATCGCACTGGCTCCGCAGTGATGGCGTGATAGACATTCAGCGTTTGGGCGATCATCCGTTGCGCGGAGTAACGCTCGACCGCACGCGCGCAATTCGCCGCCATGCGGCTGCACACGCGGGGATCGTCGAGAAGCATCGTGAGTGCGGCTTCGAACTCGAGCATGTCGTCGTCGTTTGCGACGACGAACCCGATGCCCTCCCCCGCGACGAGGGTCTCGGCGCCGGCGACGCGTGTCGTCACGATCGGCAGCCGTGCGGCCATCGCTTCGAGATACACGTAAGGAAAGCCTTCATAGCGGCTCGGCAGCGCGAACGCATCGAATGCGCTGAAGTAGCGCCGCGCATCGACGACCCGGCCGACGTACCGGAGCGCGGACGGCAGCCGGTTCGCTTCGACGCCCGCGGCCTTCCGGATGTCGCCCCCGCCGATCAGTGCAAACTGCAGCCGGCCAGCAGACTCCGTCGAGAAGCGCTCGGCAAGGCTGACGAGCCTGTCGATACCCTTCTGAAACTCCAGGCGCCCGACCACGCCGACCACGAATGCGTCCGCGCGCAAGCCGAGCGCATCACGCGCGGCCGCTCGCGGCAGCCGCGCATATTCCGGCACGCCGTTATAAATCGTGCTGATTCGCTCGCTCGGGATACGCAATTCGTGCCGCAAATGTTCTGCTTCGTCGGCCGACACCGCGATGACCCGATCGCTGAAGGTCCGGCCAAGCTGCGATTCGATCGCGCCATAGAAGCGGCGTGCGTTTCTGGCGAGGTACGGATTCAACGTATAGACCGCGTGCGGCGTATAGACCTGCTTCCAGGCGCCGAAACACAGTCGTGCCAGCACGCCGGCTTTCGAGCTGTGCGCATGAACGATATCCGGCTTGATCCGCGTGAGCGCGCGAAATACGTGCACCAGCGCCACCATGTCGCGCCACGACACGCTGCGTTGCATTGGCACGCGCGTGACTGTCGCGCAGCGCGCAAGCACATCGGCGTTGAGGATCGTCGCATCGAAGCGCGGGCCGCGCGGCGCGATCAGATGAACCTCGACGCCGTTCGCCGCGAGGCCGTCGATCAGATCGACAAGATGCACCGCGACACCGCCGCCTGCTGCTTCGACCACGAGCGCGACGCGCAACGGACGCTGTTGCGCATCGCCGATCGGTCCCACGCCACGCGTGTCGGGCCTCACATAGCGTGAGCCGGATTGTTCGTCGAGCTGCATTAACGGCCCCTTTTCCGACGCAGCGCATCGAACCAGGCACGCCGCGGACCGCGTTCGACCGGCGCGCCGTAGTCGTATTGCGTGAACCGGAAGCTGCCGTACTTGCTGCCGTATGTACAACGCGTCGTCCGTGCCGCCACGCCATTGAGCACCACGCCGGAGGCGCGTACGCCCGCATGCTCGAGACGCTTGACCGACTCCCGCATATCGCCGATGCGCGTCTCACCCGCTTTCGCGACCAGCAGCACAATGCTTGCGGCCCTGCCCAGCAGCGCGGCATCCGCGCAGGCGAGCATCGGCGGCGCGTCGACCAGCACGTAGTCGTACAACATGCGAAAACGATCGAACAGACTCGCGACCCGGTCGGACATCAACAACTCGTCGGGATGCAGCATCGGCGTTCCGGCTGCGATGAAATCGAGCCTCGGATGGTCGAGGCGCTGCACTGCCGTCGCCTCGTCGATGCCGCCCGCGATCAGTTCCGCGAGACCAGGAGCCGCTCGCGCGCCGAGATAGTGCTCGAGATGACCACGCCGCATATCACCGTCGATGATCAGCACGCGCTTGCCGCCGGTCGCGAGCAATGCGCCCAGGTTCGCTGCGACGAACGATTTACCCGCCGATGGTGCAGCCCCGGTCAACAGCACGACAGACGGCTTTCCGTCGAAGCGGGACACATGCAGCGCGGTACGCAGGCTGCGCAGGCTTTCGATCGCACCGTCGCCGGGCGTTTTTTCCGCAAGCAGATGCGGGCTACTCACCCCAGAACTTCCATGGCGGTTCAACGCACCCTGCGCGGCCGACAGCGGAATCGACGCGAGCACGTCGAGCCCGATACCACGCTCGATTTCGTCGGCCGTCGTCACGCCGCTGAATAGCAGATCGCGTACAAACGCACAGACGAGGCCGATCACCAGGCCCACGAGCGCCCCCGCTGCGATCACCATCGGACGCTTTGGCTTGACCGGTTCCTCCGGCACAACCGGCGTGTCGACGATGCGCACGCTGCCCACCTTGCCGGCCTTGACCAGCTCCAGTTGCTGCGCGTTATTCAGAAGCGTCGTGTAGAGATCGGTATCGACCTTGACGTCGAGCATCAGACGCGCGGTCTGCTGTTGCAGATCAGGCAGCCTCGCGAGCGAGCGATCGAGCGCATCCTGCTGTTGGCGAAGCGCGGCAATCTGCCGGTCCATCGCGACCATGCCCGGATGAGCGCTGCCAAAACGGGTCGCCAGCTCCGCGCGCTTTTGCTGCAACGTCAGCAACGCGGTCTTCGCTTCTGCCGATTGCTGGAGGCTGATCTTCGCTTCTTCGGGAAGATCGACGGTTCCGCTCGCGTTGCGCATGGCGGTGTAACGCTCTTCGGCTGCGTCGAGGCGTGTCTTGAGCACGGGAAGCTGCGTATGCAGAAACGACAGCGACTGCGCGGCATCCGCCGACTTTCGCTCGATATTCTGGCGTGCATACTGATTGCCGATTTCCTGCAGCGTGCGTCGTAGCGCCTCAGGGTCGCCGCCCGTCAGCTTGGCGATGATCACGCCCGACTGCTTGACCTTTTCCTGCACATCGAGTGCGGATTGCAGATCGTTGATCGTTTTCAAACGCGAGTGGCGAATCAGCGTGAAGCGCGTGCCCGGCTGTGCATTGGTGGCATCGACCGTCAACACGATGGGACCGTAGGCGGTTGTGAACGTCGACGTTGCGCCGATCTGGCCGTCCATCGGTCGATCGAGATCTGCACCGCTGAACCGGTAACGTCCGCCCGTTTCAACAGTCAACGAGAATTTGTCATCTTCAAAGTCCGAGGGAACATCGAATTGGCTCACGTCGATCTTTTCCTGTCCCCATGCGTAACCGCCCACGCCGAACACGCCGGGCTTCGCCGTCCCCCGATTGAAACGGGAGACGAAGTCGCCGACAACCGGAAAGCGCTTCGCCGTGGCATCGACGTACAGATGCAGCGTGTCGACGGTGTTCGACACCACGAGGCGCGACGCGAGGATTTGCGTCTCGGCCGCCGCCGACGATTTCATATCGAACAGCGACCCGATATCGCCGACGATGCTCGTCGGGGTATTCGTTCCGGGCGAATCCTCGATTTGCACCATGATGTCGGCCTGGTACAGCGGATGGGCAAGAAACGACCACGCCGCAGCAGCAAACGCAATGCTGACGGTGACGAACAGAATGAGGAACCGGTTCGAGACGATCGTATCGAGCAAAGCGACGACGTCGAACTCGGTCTGATTATCGGGGCGATCCCCGTGCGCGGACATCATGATTCGATTCGGAATACAGATTTAAACAGTCGCGATTACCGGGCCGCCGCGTGAAACCAGCGTCTCGATACGATCGGCCCATACCTCGACCGCATCGGCGGTAATCGCTGCACAAGCGTCGAAGTCGGTACGCGTGCCGCGAAACGGATCGGCAATATCGAAATAGGCGGGCGCACCGGCTGCGTCAATGCGTAGCCCAAGGTTGAATACGCGCCCGCGTGCAAATGGAAACTGCTGCTCGATATAGCGCCGTTGTGCACTCTCCATCACGAGCACCAGCAATGCCTCGCTGCACAGCCGTTTATCGAGGCGCCGCGCGCGATGCGCGGACAGATCGATGCCGAAGGCGCGCATCGCATCGCACGCAGCGGGATCGGCAGGCTGACCATCCAGCGCCGCCACGCCCGCCGACCCTATGCTGCAACCGGGCAGTCGCTGCGAGAGCAACGCTTCCGCCATCGGACTGCGGCACACATTCGCGTGACACACGACGAGTACGAGCGCCCCCATCGTCAATTCCCCAAAGCGGCGCGCTCGACCGCGTATGCCGCGGATGCGCTGCCGGTCAGTTGGGAGATCACACGGTTCCAGCGCACGACACCGGCCGCGTCGACATAGACGATGTCGTTCGGCTGCAGCGGAAACTGCTGCGCGATCGCCAGCGTGAGCGGCGTCTGGGCGTTGAGATGGAACACTTGCATGGCCTCCTTGCCCGACGCAGGCCGCACCAGAAAGACCTGCGCGGGGTTGCTCGTCGCCGGATTCGCGGCCGCCTCGCCGAGCGCCTGAGCCAACGTCAGACGGCCATCCGAGTGAAATGGCAGCGGACCCGCCTTTTGTACTTCGCCCATCATGAAGACGCTGTAGTCGGTGGCCGGCGGCACGCGCACCTCGTCGCCATCGACGAGCTTGATCTGCGTCGCATCGAGGCCGTGCTCGGAAAGATGCGGCACATCGATCCGATAGCGCTTGCCTTTGCGAGTCACCGTGACGCGGCTCAGATCGCCAGTGCTCAACGCGCCGTCGGCCACGTGCAGCGCCTGCGCGAGCGTCATCGGAACATCGGTGATGGGCTTGAGTCCGGGGGCGTGAACTTCGCCGTTCACATAGACCTTCTTGCTGCGAAAGCCGACTACGCGCAGAGAAATCTGAGGATCGCGAATAAACGGCTTGAGCTGGCCGATGAGCAGCGTCTGGGCTTCCGTTTCAGTCAGACCGGCCACGCGCAGACGGTGCACATAAGGAAACTGAATCGTCCCATCATGCCCGACAGCGAAACCCGGTACGGATTGACTGGCAAGACCAACACTTACGGGCAACGCGCCGCTGGTAGCGCCGACGTCGTACGTCAGGTTGGGCACCACGAGTTCCGGGTGGTCCCATACGATGACCGACAGCACGTCGGCTGCCCCAATACGATAAGGCTGCGGTGCGGCAACCAGTGCGCTTGCGTCGTCGGATGCCTCGATCGGCGGCGCATCGCTGCCGATACGGCTCACGAGTTCTGGGGTGATCTCTGTGACGGCCACGCCCTGCTGTCCCGGAGCGGAGTCCTGGTGCGGAGTGTCGACTCGCATTCCCGGCGCGATTGCACACCCCGATAGGGCGGCAGCCGCGGCGATCGCACACGCGGTAAAACGGATACGCATTTCGCTTCTGCTCAAACAAAAAGCGACGACAGTCGTCGTCGCGTGACAAAAAGCGAATGCGCGCTACGAATCCAGCAAGCCTCGCTTCAAAGAGGCACTCATCGTAAAGACACAGCACCAGCAGGTTCGGCCAACCTCCGAACCGTTTTCGCCAAACGCTATCTCTTTTTCGTTCGTGTTTCGTTCGCGATGGTGATGGCGATGGCAATCGGCGGCGCGCGCGCACGTTCGCAGTGCACACCTGTAATGCCTCGAAACACTTTCGAACAATCGGGCACGAGCGCGGCCGGAACTCGCGTGTCATTCGCAGAGTCTGTCAATGCGCCACATGTTTGCATGCATGGCTCACAGGCACTCCTGTCTGCTTACACAGACGCGCGCTATCCATACACCCCATGCCAACCCCCACCTCCCGCCTGATCGAACTCGACTTCTTCCGCGGACTCGTCCTGCTCGTGATCGTCGTCGATCACATCGGCGGCAGTATCCTGTCGCGCTTCACATTGCATACGTACGCGATGTGCGATGCCGCCGAAGTATTCGTTTTTCTCGGCGGCTTCGCGACGGCGACCGCATATCGCTCGCTCGCCGAGCGGCATACCGAAGCGATCGCGCGGCAACGCTTCCTGAAGCGCGCGCTCGAGTTGTACCGCGCGTTTCTGATTACCGCGGTGCTGATGCTCGTCGTCACGGCCGTACTCACCGCGTTGCGCGTCGATGCGCCGAATCTCGCGATCACCGATCTCGACGATCTGCTCGACACGCCCGCCCCCGTGCTCGGCGACCTGCTACTGTTCCGCCGCCAGCCGTATCTCGCGTCGGTGCTGCCGATGTACGCGTTCTTCGCGCTGTCGGTGCCGGCCGTGCTGCCGCTCGCGCACAGCAAACCATGGTTGCTGCTGGCGGGAAGCCTCGCACTGTGGGCGATCGCGCCGGCCGTTGGCGGCATGCTGCCGATCGCCGACGGCGCGCAATGGGACTTCAACCCGTGCGCGTGGCAATTGATGTTCGTGCTCGGCGTGCTTGTGCGTTGCCAGCCGGTCTATGAACGCATAAGCATGCATCGCGACGGTTGGCTCGTAACCGCGCTTGCCATCACCATCGTCGCGGTCGGTGCGTATTACAAGCTGTTCATCGAAACCGCGCCGATGGACGGCAGCCTCAAGCAGAATCTGTCGTGGCTGCGCGTGTCGAATTTCCTCGCGATCGCGTGGCTTACCGCGCACATGATTCGCGCCGGCTGGGCGAAAAAGCTCGCACAACGGCTGCCGTGGATCGGTCAGGTCGGACGCAAAGGGCTGCTATGCTTCGTCGCGGGCACCGTGATCTCGCTCGTTGTCGATTCACTGCTGTACAAGGCAACCGAGGGTTATCTGAACGTGCCGCTCGGCCTCGTGGCGGACGCAGTGGCAATCGGCGCGCTGATTGCGGTTGCGAAAGCGTCGGCGCCGATCTCGCGGGTTTTCGCACCGAAGCTCGACAACCCGTCGTCGAGCTAGCGCGCGAGCCCTTCGTTCCTGCTCGCGTCGCTTTTATCGCTCATGCGCAGACCGCTTCGACGACTATTCCGGCCATCCATCGGGTTCGTGTGCTGTTTCGTCGCGCTCGCTGCGGCAGCGCATGCCGTTGCGGCGGTGGGCAACCGCATCAACGCAGCGGTCACCACGGTGGGAACGTCCGCGCCTGCCGTCGCCGGCATGGCGCCTGCCGCAGGCACGAGCACAGTCGAAACCCGCGCGTTTTATTCGAATGCGCTGCAGCGCGACTGGTCCTACGTGGTCTATCTGCCGCCAGGCTATCGCACCGACGGGCCGCGCTACCCGGTGCTCTATCTGCTGCACGGTAACGACGACGACGCGCATCGCTGGATCACGCACGGCCAACTGCAAACCGTCGCCGATGCGCTGATCGCGCACAAGGACATCCCACCTGTCGCGATCGTGATGCCGCAAGGCGGCACCGACTGGTACGTCGATCGCAAGGAGAAGATCGAAACCGCGTTCTTCCGCGACATGCTGCCTCACATCGAATCGCACTACGCGGTATCGAATGAAAGGAAAAGCCGCGCGATCGGCGGAGTGTCGATGGGCGGCTTCGGCGCGTTGCGTTACGCGATGCTTGCGCCCGATCGCTTTTGCGGCGTGCTGCTGTTAAGCCCCGCCATCTATTCGGGCGAACCACCGCCGCAATCGGCCGCGCGCCGCGTCCATGTATTCGGCGAAAACCGCTTCGATGCCGACGTCTGGCACGCGCTGAACTACCCCGCGCTCTGGCAGCGCTACATGAGCCAGCCCTACCGGCTGCCGATGTTTATCGCCGCCGGCGACGACGACCTCGTGATCCAGGCTGAAGCGTCTCTGCTGTACACGCATCTGCGCGAAGCGGGCAATCCGGCCGCGTTGCGGATTACCGGCGGCGGACATAACTGGGATACGTGGGCCGCCTTGCTGCCCACCGCGCTTAAATATGGTTTGTCATGCCTAAAGTCGGCGTAACGCATGATGTGCGATGTTGTCGCTTTCACCAGGCCGGCGTCAGCCCTACAACCCGAAAGCCGGCCATGGCGCAATTCGCCTTAACAGAGCCTATCGGACGAAATCGGTCCACAGCACCATCAGCACCGTCATCAGCGCGGGCCCGATAAAAACGCCGAGCAGCCCGAACGTTTCCGCGCCGCCTAGTATCCCGAACAGCACTAACAGAAACGGCAGCCGCGTCGAGCTGCCGATCAGCACGGGCCGCACGAAGTGCTCGGCGATAAACACGATCACAAAGCCGAACACGACGACGCCGATCGCGCCGGCCGTGCCGCCCTGCAGAAAAAGCCACAAACCCGCGCAGCAAAACACGATTGGCGCGCAGAACGGCAGCATCGCGGCAATCGCGGTGACCACGCCGAGCAGCGTCGCGTGCGCAACGCCCGTCACGGCATAGGCGATGCCGAGCAGCACGCCTTCCCCAATCCCGACCACCACCAGCCCCGACACCGTGCCGCGCACGGCGCCCGCCATGCGCTCGGCAAGCTGCGCGCTTTCGTTGCCGAACGCGCGGCGCATGCCCTTCAGCACCGCGCCGGACAGGCTCGGGCCCGCCTGCAGGATTACGAACAGCGTGACGAGCGTGAAACCGAACACCATTAACGCGTGCGCGGCCCGCGCGCCGAAATGGCGGCCAAATGTGACGACCGCGGTACCGTGCAGTCCTTTCATTGCCGGCGAAGCTTTCAACGGCTGTCCTAAGTTCGTGTTCCACCAGTTCATGACCTGCTCGGAGCCGAACGGCAGGTGCGACACGAAGTCCGGCATCGGAATACCGTTCTGCTCGACGTAGTGCAGCCAGACCGTCACGTCATGCGCCTCCGCGGCAGCCTGCGCAATACCAATGGCGGCCGGCAGCACGAAAAGCAGCGCGACAAGGACGGTCAGAAATGTCGCAATGATCGTCGTGCGGCCGTTGAAGGCCGATTGCCGCTCGATCCTGCGAAACAGCGGCCACAGCGAGGTAGCGATCACGCAAGCCCATGCGACAGCGGGAATGAAATCGCGCACGACCCATAACGCCAGTAACACAAGTGCGGTAAACAGCGCCGCCGAAGCGGCCCGCTGCATCCTGCGGCGGCTATGTGTATCGGCGCCGGGCGATACGCGCGGCGGGGGCCCAGGAGGAACAGCGGGTGGGCGTGGAATCATATGGCCTCTTCATGTGTTATTGGGGGGCGAGGATTGTTCGGCGTGCGCGCGAGTAGCGCGGCGCGCGTCGTACAGTTCGCCGGTCTGCACATCTTAAAGGACGGGGACATCCCCAGCCTGCCGGTCTGTGCGGGCCTTGCACGGGGTACAAAAGCTTGTTGCGGGAATGGGATCGATCGGGCACCGCGCGCCGGAAAGGCCGATATCGCGTACTTCAAAAGCTTTCATCCCAATTATTGCGAATCAGGCAACAGTATTTCAACGCCCGCACAATGGCGCTGACGCGCTGACGGGACTACATTCGGGCACACCCGAATTTACGGAGCCGACCATGACGACGTTAGAGTGCGTACCACTGCTCGGTGCCAACGGCTTGCGCATCGAGATTCTCGAGCGCTCCGAAAACACGCTGGTGATCCGCTGGGTCGAACCCGGCAAATGTCACTATGGCGAACAGCGTTGGCGCCGCCGCTCGGCACACACTTCAGGCACGTGCGCAGTTTCGCGCCGCAAGATCCGCCGCGGCGACGCGGTGTTCAAGCCGGCCGAACGGCCCGCGCCGCTCAATGCGGCTGCAATGATCGCAGCGGACATCCTCGCCAACCTGATCAACGGCATCTAGCCCGCGGGCAGGTAGCACCCTTCATACGGGACCGCTTGCCGTCGGTCCGGGATCGTCGACAGCGCGCGAAAACGCGCAGCGCGACGGCCGTTTTTCCAGCAATGCATTCGTCGTTTGCGCAAGGCGCCGGCGGCGGGGGTGCTGTCGCCCTGGGCGGACGTGGCTATCCCTGGCGATACCTGGTTATCCCGAACGGGTTCCTGAAAGGCTTGCCTTAATGGATCACGAACTTGACTGCCGTGATCATCGGCAACGCACTTCAGCCCTGCGCGATGCGTGCTAGCACAACGACAAGTCACCCATGCACTCAATTCGGGCGATTTGTGCCACTTCGCTCACTTCGTCCGCCACCGCACCACTTCGGCGCGCGGTTTGATACCGCGTTTGATACCGCGTCGACACCGCTTCGAAGACATCATTTCCGCATCCGTCCTTGCGCCGGACGATCGCCCTCCCCGCAGCCTGTCACTCCCTGCACGCCCGCGTCGCGCAAGCGAACTTCGCCCAATACTGAAGTGAATCGACTCGATGAATTAGAATGATTCCGGCACTGCGGCGTTAGCGGATTGTGTGGTGTTTTTCCACCATTCGACAGGATCGCAAAACGAGTTCCGTCCGCTCGACAGTCGCGCGCACGTAGTGAAGACGAATCCGAAGCGGTTCACGCTACACACCGGCAGGATGCGGGAGGGGTACCTTGTTCAAACAATGGATACACAGCACGCATAGCATCTCGCGGCTCGCATTGACGAGCTCGCGGCTTTCCGCGGCCGAATTGCTGTCGAGCGCGCGCGCAAAAACGGGGCTGCACGATTTCGGCCCCGAGCCGATCGAAGACGCCCTCGACCAGCTGCAGACCGCGGTTTACGAGGAAGCGGACCTGAGCCTGTTCGGCCGCATTTCGACGCACTGGGACACCCTGCGGCTGCTCACGAACCTGCTGATTCTGCGCGATAAAGAACTCGCCGATCCGCGCATTCTCGAGCGGCCCGTTACGCAGCCGGTCTTCGTGCTCGGCATGCCACGCAGCGGATCATCGTTTCTGCACTCGCTGCTCGCCGAAGACGACGCAAGCTTCGCGCCGCGCTGCTGGCAGGCCATCTACCCGTATCCGGACCATCCCGCCGCCGGGCGCCGCGCGGGGCCGCGCAAGGTGCAGCGACAGTTCGATTTCTTCCATCATCTGGCGCCAGATCTGCGCAATGTTCACCCGTTCGATGCGCTGACGCCGCAAGAATGCACCGAGTTCACCGCGCACAGTTTTCGCAGCCTGCGCTTCGAGACGATTTACCACGTGCCGTCGTACAAGCATTGGGTGCAACAGGCGGGCCACGTGCAGGGCTATCGCACGCACCGGCGCTTCCTGCAGCATCTGCAGGGTCCGCGCGCGACGCGCTGCGTGCTGAAGTGCCCGGACCACGTCTTCGCGATGGAAGCACTGCGCGAGGTCTACCCCGATGCGCGTGTGATCTTCACGCATCGCGATCCGCTGAAGGTGCTGCCATCGGTGGCGCGGCTCACGGAAGTGTTGCGCAAGCCGTTTGCACGCCACATCGATAAGGACGCGATCGGCCAGCAGGTCAGTTCCGACTGGGCCAACGGCGCACAACAGATCATCGCGGCCGACGCGCGCGGCCTGTGGCCGGACGAGCATGTGTTTCACGTGCACTACAAGGCGCTTACCGCCGCGCCGCTCGATACCATACGACAGATTTACGACCACTTCGGGCTCGAGTTCACCGAGCCATTCCGCAACCGGCTGCAAGAGCAGATCGCGCGCAAGCCGACCGGCGGCTACGGCAAGAACGTCTACCGGTTTGCGGACTTCGGCTTGAGCGCCGAAGAAGAACGCGAACGCTATCGCGACTATATGACCCACTTCGATGTGGCCGAGGAAGTCGCCGTTCAGTGACCTTGCCGGCAACGCGCCGCGCTGTTTTCCGCAGGCCGCGCACTGCTGTGTACGCCGTTCTTCGCTGCTGCCGGCGTCTAAGGCCGCAGCATTCTGAGGCAACTTACACTGATTGCCTGTCGCATGGTGCAAGCCGCTTGTGCGAACGGATAGTTCTCCGGCCATGCCGGTTATCCGAACGTATAGGCGCGTAGCTACACCGTATCGCCCTCCCTGCTTCGCTTATTCCAACGTATTGGAAAGTCCGACCATCGTCACGCCGTGGCGGACGATCGTATCCCTTTACGCTCGCGCGCTCCAAAACTAAATTTCCCCCATCGCGAGTGCAAGCGCTGTTGGGTAGAACCGAAACGCACTTCCGATATTCGATTGAATCGCGTTACGTGCTGGAAGCCGTCCTCAATGACTGGCTTTCTACCTCAAATACACTCGTTAAGGAGTCCAACTAATGAACAAGATCACTGTTGCCGCCATGCTCGCGGCTACCCTGCTCGCCGGTCCGATCGTGGCCCATGCGCAAACCAGCGATCCGGTCACGCGCGCTGAAGTGCGTGCCGATCTGGTCCGCGTCGAACAGGCCGGGTACGACCCGTCGGCCGGCGAAGACGTGCACTACCCGGCCGATATTCAGGCTGCCGATGCGAAGATTGCCGCGCAGAGCGACAGCTCTTACGGCGGCGTGGCGCAAGGCACGTCCTCGTCGGGTTCGAAGACGACGCACCGTCATACGCCGATGCGGTCGAGCTGTGTCGGGCCAGTCAGCTTTTGCAACATCTATTTCGGCAGCTGAGTGGCAGCTGAGTGGCAGCTAAGTGGCAGCTAAGTGGCAGCCAAGCGACCAACCAGGCCAGCCACCAGGCGTTCGATATGACGGTCCTGCGCAAGCGCGCACGGCACAGGACCGCCTTCCCTGATGTGTCGCCCCGTATCGATTTCGTGCGCACCCGCATGACTTTCGCGTTACCACCCTTCACCCCCAGGAAACGGACTCACCCATGAAATTCTCCACTGTCGCAGCCCCGGTTCTCGCACTGTCGACGATCGTTTCGGCAAGCCTCTTCGCGCCGACGGCCGCACTCGCACAAGACACGCATCCGGCCGCCGCGCCCGTCAAAAACATCGTGCTCGTGCATGGCGCATGGGTCGACGGCTCGGGCTGGAAGCCGGTCTACGACATCCTCACGAAAGACGGCTACCACGTCTCGCTCGTGCAGGAACCGCTGACCTCGCTCGCAGACGATGTGACCGCAACGAAGCGCGTGCTCGACCTGCAGAACGGCCCGACGATTCTCGTTGGACACAGCTATGGCGGGTCGATCATTACCGAAGCGGGCGTGCATCCGAATGTGGTCGGCCTCGTCTATGTGGCCGCGCATGCGCCCGCCGTCGGCGAAGACGAAGGCGCACTCGGCAAAGGCAAGCCGAGCTATACCGCGCAGCAACCCGGCGCGATCGAGAAGACGCCCGATGGCTATACGTACCTGAACCCCGCGGACTTCCCGAAGGACTTCGCAGCCGATCTGCCCATCGCGCAGGCGAAGTTCGAAGCGCATTCGCAGATGCTGACGGCCGCGCAAGTGTTCACGACGCCGCTGACCGCGGCCGCGTGGACGACGAAGCCGAGCTGGGGCATCGTCGCCGGCAACGACAAGATCATCAATCCCGATCTCGAGCGCTGGTACTACGCGCGTGCGCATAGTCATACCACGGTGATTCCGGGCGCGAGCCATTCGGTCTATGAATCACGGCCGCAGCAGGTGGCGGCGGTCATCGAAGATGCGGCAAAGCACGCGCAGCAGTAAGCGCAGCACCGGCTTCGCGCCGCAAGCGATGCGCGAGGGATCGCGCATTGCAGTACCCCGCCGTCTGCGTTAAGGTGGCTCTGATCGTGCCGTTGCGCACCGTGCGCAACGGCGCCTGGAGACTGCCCATGGCCGACACCGACCACGAAATCCGCCCGCTCGACCACGCCATCGCGCCCCAACAGTTTTCGCTCGACGTGCTGCTCGAAAAGTACGCCAAGGGCGACGAGCGCAGCGCGGACGATGTCTACCGCCGCGTCGCGCGCGGCGTGGCAATGGCTGAACCCGAAGCGTTGCGCGCGCAGGTCGAAGAGCGTTTCGTCGATAACCTGCGGCACGGCGCGCTCGGCGCGGGCCGCATCATGAGCGCGGCGGGCGCCGGCATTGCGGCCACGCTGATCAACTGCTTCGTGCAGCCGGTCGGCGACAGCATCCAGGGCGTCGACGACGAAGGCCTGCCCGGCATCTACGTCGCGTTGCTGCAAGCAGCCGAAACGATGCGGCGCGGCGGCGGCGTCGGCTACAACTTCTCGGCGATCCGTCCGCACGGCGCGCGCGTGCACACCACCAGTTCCTCCGCATCGGGCCCGTGCAGCTATATCGATGTGTTCGACGCCTCGTGCCGCACGGTCGAAAGCGCCGGCTCGCGGCGCGGTGCGCAAATGGCCGTGCTCGACTGCTCGCATCCGGACCTGCTTGAATTTATCGAAGCGAAGCATTCGAAGGGGCGCTGGAACAACTTCAACGTATCGGTGGCTGTTACCGACGAATTCATGCAAGCCGTCGAGAACGATCTGCCATGGCAGCTCGTGCATCGCGCGGAACCGTCGCCGTCGATGCGCGCATCGGGCGACCTGCGCCAGCGCGCCGACGGCCTCTGGGTATACAGCGAGCGCCGCGCGCGCGACATCTGGGACAGGATCATGCGCTCGACCTACGATGTCGCCGAGCCCGGCATCGTGTTCATGTCGCGCATGAACGACGACAACAATCTGCGCGCAGTCGAGAAAATCCGCGCGACCAATCCGTGCGGCGAACAGCCGCTGCCGTCGTACGGCTGCTGCAATCTCGGCCCGCTCAATCTCACGCGCTTCGTCGTCGATCCGTTCGCGCAGATGCAAGGCCGCACGCCGTCGTTCGACTGGGACGCGCTGGCCGAACGCACGCGCATTCAGGTGCGTTTTCTCGACGACGTGCTCGACGTCACGTTGTGGCCGCTCGAAGAGCAATACGCCGAGTCGCGCGCGAAGCGCCGCATCGGCGTCGGCTTCACCGGCCTGGGCGACACGCTCGTGATGCTGGGCCTGCGCTACGACTCCGCGGAAGGCCGCGAATTCGCGGCGAAAGCCGCGCGTCTGATGCGCGACGAAGCGTATCGCGCGTCGGTCGAACTCGCACGCGAGCGCGGCGCATTTCCGCTCTTCAATGCCGCGCAATATCTCGACGAAGGCACGTTCGCGTCGCGCCTGCCCGACGACGTGAAGGACGCGATCCGCACACACGGCATTCGCAACAGCCATCTACTGTCGATCGCGCCGACCGGCACCGTGAGCCTCGCGTTCGCGGACAACGCATCGAACGGCATCGAACCCGCGTTTTCGTGGACGTATTCGCGGATGAAAGTGATGGCCGACGGCAGCCGCGCCTCGTTCGCCGTGGAAGACCACGCTTACCGGCTCTTTCGCGAACTCGGCGGCGACGTCGAACGCCTGCCCGACTACTTCGTGAGCGCGCTCGAGATGTCCGCGCGCGACCACCTCGACATGATGGCCGCGGTGCAGCCGTATATCGACACGTCGATTTCCAAAACCGTCAACGTGCCGGCCGATTACCCGTTCGAAGCGTTCGAGAGCCTTTACTTCGATGCCTGGAAAGGCGGCCTCAAGGGTCTCGCGACCTACCGCCCGAACGAAACGCTCGGCGCCGTGCTGTCCGTCGATACGCCGCAACCGGCCGACGCGCTCGCCGACACCGACCTCGACCCGCTGCGGATTGCGATCGATCATCGGCCCAAGGGCGAGATGCCTGCGATTATCGAAAAGGTCGAATACCTGACGCAGGCGGGCAAGAAATCGCTGTACCTCGCGGTGTCGTTTATGGAAGTGACCGGACGCATCGGCGGCGCCGATGTGACCATCGAGCGGCCGATAGAATTCTTTATCCCGGCCGGGCAACGCGACGAATCGCAGCAATGGATCACCGCGACGATGCGTTCGCTGTCGCTGGCCGCGCGCGGCGGTTTCGTCGCGCGCAACCTGCAGGATCTGCGTAAGGTTTCGTGGGATCGCGGCCAGGTGCGTTTAGGCGACGTGCAGCGTCTCGACGGCACACGCTCGCCGCGCTGGCACGACTCCGAGGTCGCGGCGCTCGCCTATGCGCTGCAGCAGATCCTGCACCGGCGCGGCTTTCTCGATGCCGAAGGCAATCAGGTGCCGTCGCGGCTGCTCGCACGCCTGCCGCATACGCACGCGCTGCCGCTTCCGATCTCGGCAAACCTGAACGTACAACAACAGCGACGACAACAGCCGCAGCAACATCAGGCGACGGCAGCAGACGAAGTCCCGCAAGACGAGACCGCCCTGCACGTATTGCGTTCGATGCACGGACGCACATGCGGCATCTGCGGCGCGAACGCGGTGATCCGCAAGGACGGTTGCGACTTTTGCACCGCGTGCGGCGAAATCGGTGCATGCGGGTAATTGCTGATTCAAGCCGGCGCGCGCCCGCACCGTTAACAAGAACGTCCCTCAAACGCAACGCCCGATGTCGCCGAACCTGCACATCGGCGCGTTGGCGTCGGCTTGCGCGGGTACAATACCGCGTCGTCTCCACTCAACGGACAGCATCCCGCCGCGACCGGTGCGGGCCAAGCCTAGTCGTCAAGCGTCCATGTACGATCCGTCGAACTCCGCTGAGGGAAAATTCTCCGAACTGCACGATGAGGCAAGCGTCAGGCGCAATGTCGCGCCACGCCTTACGCTTGCCATTGCCGCGGCGTGTTGCCTCGGCGTCACAGTGGGCGCCGTGCTATGGGGAGAACACTATGCGGACCAGGAAGTCGCCGCGCGCGAAAGCCTGATCGGCCACGACATGGTCGAGTCGCTCGACCGCATGCTGACCAGCGTGCGCACCGGGCGCCGTGACGCCTTGCTCGAACTGGTCGGGCAACACTGCGCGAAGATTTCGCTGCAACTGTCCGAACTCGAAACCTACGTGCAATATGTGCGGTCGATCAATCTCGTCGATAACGACAGGCTCTACTGCTCGTCGTCGATCGGCCCGTTGAGCGTACCGCTCTCCTCCTATGTGCCGCGCGGCACGCCCGGCGCACACGGCACCATCATCAATCTGCTCGCCGGCACGCCGTTTCAGCCCGGCACGCCCGTTATTTCGATGTACGAACCCACCGGCGACGGCGCCGGCGTGCAGTACACGATCGAAGGCGCTTACGTAGCCGATGCGCTCGCGCACGGCATACGCTACGGCGCGCAACAGGTGTTTCTGTCGATGCCGGGCTCGGGCGTGCTCAACGATAAAGGCGAATTCGTCCCGGCAATCAAGACGCCAAACCAGATCGGCACACGCGTCTATTCGACGCAATGGCCGTTCTCGATCGCGGTGCTCGCATCAGCGGCGCTCGCAACCGAGATGCACTGGCGTTACGGGTTACTGTTCGGCGCGCTCGCCATCCTCTTCGACCTGCTGATCGCCGCCATCGCGCTGCTCGCGCTGGCGCCGCAACGCCAGTTGCTCGCCGCGGTCCGGCGCGGATTGCGGCTCGGGCAGTTGCATGTGGTCTATCAGCCGGTGGTCGAGATCGAGACGCGGCGCATCGTCGGCGTCGAAGCGCTGATTCGCTGGACGCATCCGCGCTGGGGTTCGGTCAGCCCGTCGGTGTTTATGGCGCAGGTCGAACGCAGCCCCTTGCTGGCCCGTATCACACGCTTCGCGCTGCGCACGGCGGCTGCCGATATCGCGCAGAAAACCGATATCCGGCCGCTGCGCGTTGCAGTGAACGTCGCGCCGATGGATCTGCAACGTAAGGATTTTGTAGCCGATGTGATCGCGGTCAACGACGCGCTGCCGCCAGGCGTCACGCTGATCCTCGAAGTGACCGAGCGCTTTCTGCTTGCAAGACAGCCGCGCACGCAAGCCATTTTCAACGTACTGAAGGCGCGCGGCGTGCGATTCGCGATCGACGATTTCGGCACGCAGCACAGCAATCTCGATCTGCTCGGCCGCTTTCCTTTCGATTACGTGAAGATCGACGGCCAGTTCGTGCGGCAGATCGACAAAGGCGGCGCCGCGCTGATCAAGGCCATTGCGGCCGTTGCAAAGCACTTCGGCATGGAAGTCATCGCGGAAGGCGTCGAGACCGAAGCGCAGCACGCGGCGCTGCGCGAACTCGGCGTGCCGTTCGGTCAGGGCTTTCTCTATCAGCGTCCGGTCAATGCAGGCGCGCTTTCGGTCGAGCCCGAACCGGGACTGGCCGCCACCGGCCACTAGCACCGCCTTTCATACACATGGGCCGACGCCGCGCTTGGCCTCGCGCTCGATCCACGGTGCATCGCCTTGCCTCCGCATCGCTTCTACCTCACCTGTGCATCGCCTCCGTGAAGACGACGTGTGATCCCGCACCGGCGTTATTGGCAAGATAAAAATTAAAGCCATTTCGCTTATAGTGGCAACGAAGCCCGAAGCGTAACCATCAAATCAACATATTACAAATTGCTTCGGCATCGCAAGCATTACAAAAAGAATCACGTCAGGCATCACTGCGCATCACAAAACTGTCATATCAACCATCTGAACACGGAGACTGTCAGATCATGGAATACCGTCAGCTTGGCCGCTCGGGCCTTATGGTGTCGACCATCACACTCGGCACGATGACCATGGGTGGCAAAGGCAAATTCGCGAGCGTCGGCGACGTCGGCCTCGACGAAGCGCGCCGGCAAATCGATATGTGCCTCGATGCCGGCGTCAATCTGATCGATACCGCCGATGTCTATTCCGATGGCGCATCCGAAGAGATCGTCGGCGCCGCGCTCGGCGGCAAGCGCAAGAACGGCGTGCTGATCGCGTCGAAGGCGCGCTTTGCGATGGGCGACGGCCCGAACGATCGCGGGCTGTCGCGCTATCACCTCGTGCGCGCGTGCGAAGCAAGCCTGAAGCGCCTGAACACCGACGTCATCGATCTCTACCAGGTGCATGAATGGGATGGCATCACGCCGCTCGAAGAAACGCTCGAAGCACTCGATCTGCTCGTGCGGCAGGGCAAGATCCGCTATGTGGGATGCTCGAACTATTCGGGCTGGCATCTGATGAAAGCGCTGCACATCAGCGAGCGCGACCGCCTGCCGCGCTTTATCAGCCAACAGATCCACTACACGCTCGAAGCGCGCGAAGCGGAATATGAACTCGCGCCGATCGCGCAGGATCAAGGGCTCGGCATCCTCGTGTGGAGTCCGCTTGCAGGCGGGCTGCTGTCCGGCAAGCATCGCCGCGACACCACGCCCGAAGGCACGCGCCAGCTCGCAGGCTGGACCGAGCCGCCGATCCGCGACGCGGAGCGCCTGTGGAATATCGTCGATGTGCTCGTCGAGGTTGCGGCTGAACACGATGTGTCGGGCGCTCAGGTTGCGCTTGCGTGGCTGCTCGGACGTCCGGCGGTCTCGTCGGTCGTTATCGGCGGGCGCAACAACGACCAGTTGCGCGACAACCTTGCCGCGGCAAACCTCAAGCTCACGGCCGAACAGCGCGCGCGTCTGGACAAGGTGAGCTTGCCGCCGCTCCTCTATCCGTACTGGCATCAGGCGTGGACGGCAAGCGAGCGGCTCGGCTCGGCCGATTTGTCGCTGATCGGCCCGCATCTGCAGAAAGCTTAAGGGCGCAAGCCACGGGCAGGCCGGTCGCGCAGAGGGTTCGGCGTGTATGGGCCTGCGTGGACCTGTATCGGCCTGCGTGGACCTGCACCAGCCCGCATCGCGATTGACGATGCGGGTCCGTCGAGTGCATCGTACGGGCATGGCATTTGCAACCCTGCCCTCTTATGAAGCTCGCCACCTTCAATATCAACGGCATTCGCTCGCGCTTGCCGTCACTCATCAACTGGCTCGATAAAGAGCAGCCTGATATTGCGTGCCTGCAGGAACTGAAAGCGCCCGATAGCGCATTTCCCGAAGCAGAGCTTCAAGACGCGGGCTATGGCGCGATCTGGCATGGTCAGACCTCGTGGAACGGCGTCGCGATACTGGCGAAAGGAACGAAGCCGACCGAAACGCGGCGCGGCCTGCCCGGCGGCGACGCCGACACGCACAGCCGGTATATCGAAGCGGCAGTCAACGGATTGCTGGTCGGCTGCCTGTACTTGCCGAACGGCAACCCGCAGCCCGGGCCCAAGTTCGACTACAAACTCGAATGGTTCGAACGCCTGATCGCTTACGCGCAGACGCTTTTCGACAGCGGCCATCCCGTGGTGCTGGCCGGCGACTATAACGTCGTGCCGACCGACTTCGATATCTACAATCCGCGCTCGTGGCTGAAAGATGCGCTGCTACAGACCGAAAGCCGCGAGTGCTATGCGCGTCTGCTCGAACAGGGTTGGACCGATGCGCTGCGCAAGCGCTTCCCTGAAGACAAAGTATTCACGTTCTGGGATTATTTCCGGCGGCATTGGGAAACGAATTCGGGCCTGCGCATCGATCATCTGCTGCTAAGCGCGTCGGTGGCGCCGGCGTTGCGCGATGCGGGCGTCGACAAGTGGGTGCGCGGCGAGGCGCATGCGAGCGACCATGCACCGACATGGATCGAGCTGAAACTCGACACGCGCAAAGCGAACGACGAAGCGGTGAAGAACGCGGCGAAAAGTGCGGCAACCAGGTCAACGCGATCGCCCCAGCCAGCAAAGGCTGCAAAGACGGCTAAAGCCGCGAAGACCGCGAAGACAGCAAAGTCCCCGGCAACGAAGAGCCGCAAGACACCCAGCTGAGCACCCAACGCGAAGCACGCGCGGATATGGTATTCATGCACGATGCCCTCCCTTCCCGCCCGCGCCACGCTCATGACTTCCAGCGTCGCCAACCGAACGTCCAGCACCACCGCGCCCGACAGCCCCATCAAACGGCCGCTCAGATTGCCGCCCAGGTGGCCCATCAAACGCCACACACTACGCACGCACGACCGACATCGGATCGCCTTCGCAGTTGCAGGCCGTGACGACGGCACGCCCGTCGTCGTGCTGCACGGCGGCCCGGGTGGCGCATCGAACCGCAGCGTGCTCGGCTTCTTTGATCCGGAGCGCTTTCGCGTGGTGATGATCGATCAGCGCGGCGCCGGGGCCTCGCGGCCCGCGGGCAGCTTGCGCCGCAACAACACCATGAGTCTGATCGGCGACATCGAAGCGGTGCGCAAGCAGTTGCGCATCGAGCGCTGGGGCGTGCTGGGGGGATCGTGGGGAGCGGCGCTCGCGCTCGCATATGCGGGCACGCATCCGCAAGCGGTGCTTGGTGTCGTGCTACGCGGCATGTTTTTGACGTCCGCGCGGGAAGTGGAAGGACTGTTCCTCGCGTCGCGCAAGCGCGCGCCGCGCGAATGGCAGGCGCTCGTCCATGCCGCGCAGTGCACACACCCGTCGCGACTATTCGATGCGTGCGCAACCATTTTGCTTCGCTCGCGCAGCAAGGCAGCACAAAAGGCGGTCGCCCTTGCATGGTCGCGTTACGAATATGCCGTGCTGACGTCGGCGCGACGCCGGCGCCGCACGCGTACCGCGCGGCGCAAGCCTGCCGACGTGCACAGACAGATCGCGATGTACCAGATCCAGTCGCATTACCTGCAGCATCGATGCTGGCTTGGCGAACCACGGCTTTTATCGCTAGCCCGGCGTGCCGCGCAAGCGGGCGTGCCGATCGCGGCCGCGCACGGCACGCGCGATACCGTGTGCCCGGTCGGCAATACGGCGCGCCTCGTGCGTTCGGTACCGGCAGCGCGCATCGAGCGAGTCGTCGCAGGCCATCTCGGCAGCGAGCCGAAACTGCGCGAAGCGGTCAGACGCGCGGTCGACGCGCTATGGCCCTGATGCGAAAAAGACCGCAAGGCTAACGCCTATGCGGTCTTCTACTTCACCCTGCATCTACATGCCACGCACAGTCAGAACCGCTTACGGATGGTTGTAGCCCGACGACTTCAACCAGTCGTTGCCGCCGTTCGCTGCTTGCGGAGTCTGCGCACGACCCGACTGCGACGTGCCATTCGTGGCGGGACCATAACCGGTCGTTTGCGATGCGCCGTTTTGCGCAACCACTTGCGACTCCGCAGCCGCGAGTCCGTCCGGGTAATGCGCATCGCCGGCATTCCACAGCGGTGCGCCCTGCTCCGCCTTCTGCACTTGCGCGAGTTCAGCGCGCACCTGAGCGCGCGTAACCGGGCCGTTCGTCGATTGAGCGAACGACGCCACAGGGGTAGCAAGCACCGCGGCAACCGCAATTGCGCTGATAAACGATTTCATGAAACACCTCCCAAAGCCGTTGACGAAGCCACGACATAACTTGTCTGTGACTGTTGGGTACAAGTCTAGCGGCGGGAAGCCATAGGGAAAACCCTTATAACGAGAAAGGACCTTTGCGTTTTTCGAATGCAATTATTTCGACCATTCGAGCGTTTACGGCCGGTTCTCGATGCCTGCTGTTCAGCGGACATACGGCGACACGTTACCCGGCCGCGCGGCGTGCGTGTTTCGATAGATGCGAACATTCTTTCCACGCGTGACGAAAATGCTCGTGTCCGGACCCGGCACCTGACCACAACGACTGCACGCGTCTACGTCTAACGCATGCGTTATGCTTGCGCCTTTTGCGCGAGACCCGAACGATGTCCGACGAGTACGAAGTCCATGGCCCGCACGATCACGCGGTCGAACACGCGGGTAGCCATGCTGCCGGTCCCAGCGCGTCGCGCATCGCGGTCATGACGGCGATCCTCGCGAGCGTCGGCGCCATCGCGTCGTACCAGAGCGGCGCGAACGAGAACCTCGCGCTGTTCTACAAGAACGAAGCGGCGATCCGCAAGACCGAAGCCTCGGACCAGTGGGCGTATTTCCAGGCCAAGGGCGAGAAGCAGAATCTCGCCGAACTGGGCGCCGCGTTGAGCGATCCTTCGTCGGCCGCGCACACGAAATTCGTCGCCGACGAAAAACGCTATGCCGCCGACAAGGAGCCGATTCGCGCCAAAGCCGAATCGCTCGAAACCGAAGCGAAGAAGGACAACGATACGAGCGAGTCGCTACAGCATCAGCACCATCGCTGGGCGCAAGCGACGACGCTGATCCAGATCTCGATCGCACTCGCCGCGATCACCCTGCTGACGAAGAAGAAGTGGCTGCAGACCGTGACCGGCGCCATCGCGTTGATCGGCCTCGGTTTTTTTGTTGCGGCATGGCTGGCCGTGTGACGCGGGCGACATAGCGCAGCGCGAGTCGCGCGAGCAATTGCGACACCGATGCGCCCCCTCGCGTGCCGTTCGGCTTGCGCGCCGCTTTTTTGTCCGCCCTGGCCGCGCGCCCTATTTCGCCGGCGTCTCCTGCAAGCGATGCGACGTTTGCGGTGCGGCCGCCGCCGACGATGCCGCCTCCGATACGCCGCGCGGCCCTTCCGGCACATCGACGGGCCGCGTCGATCCCGCCGCGGCCGGATACATCGCCATCAACGCGCGTAGCACGCCATTGGTCCAGCCGAAACCATCCTGCAGCGGATATTCGCCGCCGCCCGCGGCGGTCGACCCGGCCTTCGCATCGACATCGTATTTTTCGACGAGCTTGCCGGTGCGCTGGTAATAGGCGACGTTCGTCTGAATCCAGCGCGTCGCAATCTGACCGGCCAGCGCCGACTGACCGTAACGCCGCAAGCCGGCCACCGCGAGATATTGCAGCGGCGCCCAACCGTTCGGCTCATCCCATTGCTGGCCTGATTGCACGGAGGTGGTGGCGAGCCCGCCTGCGCGCAGCAGCCGCGCGCGCACCGTCGACGCGACCTCGCCGGCCTGCGCCTTATCTGCAATGCCGAAGTAAAGCGGATAAACGGTTGCCGCACTGAGCCGGTGCGTGAGCCGCCGCGCGGCGAAGTCGTAGTCGCCGAACGCATGCAGTTGCGGGTCCCACAGCACGCGGCGAATCGCCGCCGCGCGCGCGGACGCGCGCTTCTCGAAACGTTCCGCTTGCGCCGCATCGCCTTTCAACCGGTACGCGTGTGCAATCGTGCGTTCGAGATCGGTGAGCAGGCTGTTCAGATCGACGGGCACGAGCGACGTCACTTCAACCGTGCCGAGCGTCTTGCCGTCGGCAAACCAGCGCGAACTGAAATCCCAGCCCGTTTCGCCGCCCGCACGCAGATTGCGCCACAGATCGGCCGCCTCGCGCTGCGGCGTTTGCTGGGCTGTCGCGACGTCTTCGCGATACGACTCGTCGCGCGGCGTATCGCGCGCGTCCCAATAGCGGTTGAGTACGGTGCCGTCCTGCAGCTTCACGAGATGCCGGTACGCGCCGCCGCGCGCGACATCGTCTTCTCCATCCATCCAGTAACGGTATTCGGCGAGCAGTTCGGGCAGATAACGCAGATAGACCGCATCGCCTTCGCGCTCGGCCGTGAGCCGCACCATCTGCGCGAAGAACGGCGGTTGCGAGCGGCTCAGATAGTAAGTGCGATTGCCGTTCGGGATGTGCCCGTAGCGATCGATCAGCGTCGAGAAATTATTGAGCTCGTCGCCGAGCAGATCGGTGCGGCCGCTTTGCTCAAGCCCGAGCATGATGAAAAACGAGTCCCAGTAGTAGATCTCGTCGAAGCGATCGCCGGGCACAATATACGGATACGGCAGCGGCAACAGCGACGACCATGGGCTCGCGCTTTGATCCGGATCGCGCTTGAGCACATTCCACAGCGTATCGATATGCGCGGTCACGCTCTGGTTCGGATCGGATACGTAGCGCTTCGTTTCGCGCGCGGGCAGCGTGAAGTGCGCGTCGACGAACCGCTTGAGATCGAAGCCCGCCTGAGATTTCTGTTGCGTATATTCCGCCACGAGATGCGACGGCGTGTCGTTCGGGATCATGTCCGCGAAAGTCTTGCTGTCAGGAAACAGATGCGCGAGTTCGACATCGCGATAGAGCGCGCCATAGAGTTCCGATGGCGGCACGGGCACGACCGGCGATGGCGTGGTTTTGCCTGCTGTACCGGCCGCGGATGAACTGGCCGCATTGGCCGCGTTGGCCGCATTGGCGTTTACCTGCGGCGTCGTCACAGCCGCCGGCGATGCCTCGACAGCAGGCGCCGCACTTTGCGCGAATACGAGCACGGTGGAGCCTGCCAGCAAACACACTGAACAGCACAAAGTAGCGGCGGCAGTTCGCGCGCGGCGAGACAAGGCTTGCGACATCGATCGGGATCCTCGCGGTTGGTATCGGGTGGTTGCGGTGGTTGCGGTGGTTGTGGTGGTCGGGGTGGTCGGGGTGGTCGGGGTGGTCGGGGTGGTCGGGGTGGTCGGGGTGGTCGGGTTTGCCATCGAGTTGATTCGATTCCTGCTGAAGAAAGACGCAGGCGAGCAAACAATGTTCCCCAAATGCCGCATTTCCCGTTCGCAAGATCGCGAAGCGACGACATCATCGAGATCGCACGCAACATCGCGCGATCACGCGGCAAGCGGCGCGCGTCGCAGTTTTCGTGCCGGACAGTACGCGCACCGCGCAATACACCGCCAGTTCTATCGCGCGGCCCGATCGTTGCACGACTCGCGAACATGCGGACATAATTTGCAAACGTCGCACGTCGAGGTGAGCGCCATGCAAGAGCCCGGTTCATCCGAATGCAGCAGCATTGTCCGCCCGGCCAACGAGGCCGCCGCGCGCGATTTACGGCGCGTGCCGATCCATCCCGATCATTGGTATCCGCTTGCATGGTCGAGCGAAGTGAAGCGCGGCCACACACACGGCGTGCGTTTTGCAGGCGAACCGATCGTGCTCGTGCGTACCGCTTCCGGCACCGTGTTTGCCCTTGAGGACCGTTGCGCGCACCGGCAGATTCCGCTGCGCGACGGCGTTGTCGACGGCGAAGCGATCCGCTGCTGTTATCACGGCTGGACCTACGACTGCACGGGGCGCTGCGTGAACATTCCGTATCTGGGCCGCGAGCGCCTGCCCAATGGCGTACGCGCGTATCCATGCCGCGAACTCGAAGGTCTCGTGTTCGTGTTTCCGGGCAATCCGGCGCGCGCCGAAACGACACCCCTGCCCTCGCTTGGATCGATCGCGAATCATGCGTACAAGACGCGCCGCTATGCGCGCGATGTGGCGTGCCACTACTCGTTCATGCACGAAAACCTGATGGATATGAACCATCAGTTTCTGCATCGCCGCGTGATGGGACAGATGAGCGCGCGTTCGCTCGGCAGGCGCCACGGCGAGAACTGGGTCGAGGTCGATTACACGCTCGATCGCGAAGGCGGCAGCCGGCCGCTCGGCGAGACCGTCGCTCTCGGGCAGAGCGCGCCAGGCAGCCCGACGGACAACGACGTGATGACGGTGCGCACCGACTACCCGTATCAGACGCTGCAGATCCGTAATCCGAAGTCGGCGTTGATGCTCGACTTATGGGCCGTATATGTACCGCTCGATCGCGAACAGCGCACGACGCGCGCGTTCGGCCTCGTGTCCGTCAAGCGGCCGCGCATGCGCGTGCTGCTCGATGTCGCGTGGCCGGTGCTGATCTGGTTCACCGAGCGCATCTTCAAGGAAGACCGCTGGGCCGTCGAACGCGAGCAGCAGGCGCACGACGAACAGGGCGCCGACTGGAATCACGAAGTCTTTCCGGTGATCAACGAACTGCGCGATCTGCTGCGACGCTGCGGCGCGCAGGCGTCGCGGCGCGTGATTCCGATTGAAACGCCGGTGGCGCCGGGGGATTGACCGCCGGCGCCGTGCGCACGCCGTGCTACACGCTGTGCTTCACGTCGCGCTTCACATCGTGATAAGCGCCGGTATTCACTCAGGCAGCCAGCAACCCGCGCTTGCGCAACATCGGCTCCGCCTGCGGATCGTGCCCGCGAAACGCTCGAAACGCCGCGCGTTCGTCGCGGCTGTCGCCCGCGCTGTACACATAGCGTTTGAGCTTGTCCGCGAGCACCGGATCGAACGCGTCGCCGGCTTCCTCGAATGCATCGAACGCTTCGGCTTCGAGCACTTCGGCCCACATATACACGTAGTAGCCGGCCGCATAGTGGCCACCGCTGAAGATATGCGAAAAATGCGGCAGACGATGCCGCATCCCGACCTCACGCGGCACGCCAAGACGCGCGCGCTCCGCTTCCTCGAAGCGTGCGATATCGATATTTTCCGCATCTTTCTGCCGATGCAGCGCCATATCGATCAGCGCCGACGACGCATACGACACCGTTTCGAAGCCCTGATTGAATGTCTGCGACGCGCGGATGCGCTCGATCAGCGCGGCCGGAATCGGCTCGCCCGTGTCCACATGACGCGCGTGCTTCTCGAGCACTTCGCGCACCGTCGCCCAGTTCTCCATCAGCTGCGACGGCAGTTCGACGTAATCCTGCGGCACGCTGGTGCCCGATAAACGGCCGTAGGTCACATCGGACAGCAGACCATGCATCGCGTGGCCGAATTCATGGAACAGCGTGCGCACGTCGTCGAAGCTCAGCAGCGTCGGCCCATCGTCATTGCGCGCAAAGTTGTTGTTATTGACGACGATCGGCTGCACATCGTCGCCATGCCGCCCGTTGCGCATCTGCCGGCGATAGATATGCATCCACGCGCCGCCCTGCTTGTTCGGCCGCGCGTAGTTGTCGCCGAGAAACACGCCCACGCGCTCGCCGCCGCGTTGCACTTCCCACAGGCGCACGTCCCGGTGATACAGCACAACGCCGCTTTGCTCGACGAACTGCACACCGAACAGACGCCCCGCGCAATCGAACATCGCCTCGAGCATCGCATCGAGGCTGAAATACGGCTTCACTTCCGCGTCGTCGAGTGCGTAGCGCGCCACGCGCACTTTTTCCGCGAGGTAGTACCAGTCCCACGGCTCGATGTCAGTCGGTTCGCCAAGCGCGGCCGCGTGTTCCACCAGGGCCGCGCGTTCGCGCGCAGCGCTCGCTTTGGCGGGCTCCCATACCTGGCTGAACAGCTGATCGACGGCGCCCGCGTTGCCGGCCATCCGGTCGGACAGCGCATAGTCGGCAAAACTGTCGTAGCCGAGCAGACGCGCCTGCTCGGCCCGCAACGCAAGGATCTGCCCGGCGAGCGGCCGGTTGTCGCGGCCCGGCGTTTCGCCGCGCGTGGTCCATGCGCGCCATGCGGTTTCGCGCAGGTCGCGGCGCGTCGAAAACGTCAGGAACGGCTGCACGAGCGAGCGCGCGAGCGTAATCACATGGCCATCCACGCCGCGTTCGCGCGCCGCACCGCGTGCGGCCGCGCGCAGGAAATCGGGCAGGCCGGCGAGCTCCGCTTCGGATGCGAGCGGCAACTGATACGTCGATTCGTCTGCGAGCACGTTCTGCGAGAACTGCGTTTGCAGCTCCGCCAGCTGCACCGCGATGGCCGCAAACCGTTCGCGGGCCGTGCCTTCGAGCGCCGCGCCGGTGCGGATGAAATCGGTATGGACGCGCTGCAGCAGCCGCTGCTGCTCCTCGCTCAGGTTCAACGACTGGGCCTGGCGGTGCACCGCGTCGAGCCTCGCGAAAAAGCGGGCGTGCATCGCCACCTGGCTGTCGTGCGCGGCAAGACGCGGCGCCATCTCGCGCTCCACCGCCTGCAGTTCCGCCGGCGATTCCGATGCGCACAGATTGTCGAACGCAAGGCGCACGCGGTCGAGCGTCGCGCCGGCCGCATCGAATGCGGCGACGGTATTGTCGAACGTCGGCGCATCGGCGTTCGTTGCAATCGCATCGATTTCTTTCAGATGCCGATCGAACAGCACGGCAAACGCCGGTGCGAAGTGTTCACTGCGAATCTGCTCGAACGGCGGCAGCTGGTAACGCGTTTGCCACGGCTGCAGCAGCGGATTATCTTGCGCGATCATGTCGGTTTGCCTCCTGGCGCAGTCCTGGTTCAATCCAGGGTACAGGCTCAGCTCCACGCCATGATAAGACAACCTTACCGTACAAACGTACCCATTCCGTCTTCGTTGTAATACTCGAGCGTGACGCGATCGCTCAGAAAGCTCGCTTTTGAAATCGTGCCCGGCGACGCATTCTCGTTGTACAGGGTGAATGTAAACACGTCGCCGTCCCAATGCGTCAGCGGCCGCACCATCGGCACCGGCCCGATCGCAAGCGACAGCGCGCCGTTCTGCTCGCTCACCTTGAGCGGCCCGAAATAGTCGTTGCGAAAAGCGCCCGTGTAGGTCGACAGCGCACGCGGCGGCAACGGCGATGCAGGCCGCGCAGCGCCGACCAGCGATCCTTCGGGCTTCATCATCGGCGCGAGCGCGTTTCCATAAAGCGTGGCCCAGTCGCGCTTGATCGCACCAAACTGAACGAGATCGAAAAACTGCGCCGTGATTGTCTCCGGCACGCCCATCGGAAAGCCGTTGGTCAGCGCGATGATCGCGACGCCGGTCGACGGCACGACCACGAAGTTGGTCGCCGCCCCCACCGCGAATGCGCCCGAGTGGCTGTAGCTCGCACGTCCCGATTCGGTTACGCCCACGTTGAAGCCGTACCCGTAATAACTGGCCGGATGCGTGGCGCCCGGCGGCGCGGACTGCACCTGCTGCGACACGGCGGCGTTCAGCGCAGCAGCATCGACAATGCGCTTGCCGTCGAACATGCCCTGCCCGAGCATCATCGCGAGCCACTTCGCCATATCGTTGACCGACGAACTCGCGCCGCCCGCCGGCGCCTGCGCATCGGGCATATTGCCGGGCCCGACCACCCATCGGTCGCCGCGCTTCACATGGCCGGTCGCGCGATTCGCGCGTGCCGCGAAATCCGCATGGCGCGAGCTCGTGCTCGTCATGCCGAGTGGCTGGTAAATGGCCTCTTCGGAAAGCGTCGCCCAGTCGGTGTTGGCCGCCGCGGCAACCGAAATCGCAGCCGCGGTCAGGCCGAAATTCGTATACGCGTACGAGTTGCGAAAGCCATGCAGCGGCAGATAGCGCAACCGTTCGAGGATTTCGGTCTGACCATAGCCCATGTCTTCGAGGCGATCGCCGGCATGGTCGGGCAGGCCCGAGCGGTGCGCATAGAGATCCGCGATCGTCACGGCCTCGCTCGCTTCGGGATCGGATAGCGTGAACCAGGGCAAATGCTTGCGCACGGTCGTGTCCCACGACACGCTGCCAAGCCCGACTTGCCGCGCGACCACGCTCGCGCCCAACGGCTTCGAGAGCGACGCGAGCAGAAACACCGTATCGGCATCCACAGGCTGGCCGCTGCCGATCTCGCGCGTGCCGAAGCCCTTGGCATAGACGGTCCGCGTGCCGCGGACCACGGCAATCGCCAGCCCTGGGACACCGGTGCGCGTCATCTGCGCCGTTACGAGCTGGTCGAGTTGCGCGATTGCATGGTCGATCTGCGCGGATGGAATGGGCGGTGGTTTGCGCGCCGGCGCGCACGGCACGCTGTCGTTCGATGCGGCACGCGCGGTTGATGAGAACGGTGCAACAAGCGATGCACCAAGCGCTGTGCCAAGCAGTCGCCGCCGCTGTTCGAAGCGTGTCATTGTGCGTCTCCCGGCACCACGCGTGCCGATCTATCGTGTACCGGCTTTCTTATCGCCTGCCACTCACGGCGAGGCGAACACGATAGTCTGACCACAACTTCCGTACGTGCATAGTGCAGTGCCGCTCATAGCGCGGCAAATCGCACGCCGGCCGGCACATTGCGTGTGCCGGGCGCGTTGGGAGCGTCGCGAAAGGCGCGCGCATCCGATCACGCGTCGACCTTGCAGGTTAGCCCCGCGCGGCCGATGCGCCTTTGCGTCGACTCATGCGAGCTTGTACGTCAAAAACAGCGTCGTGCGCCGATACCCCGCACGCTGATAAACAGGAAAGCCGGCCTGCGTCGCATGCAACGTGGTCCGCGTCAAACCCGTGGCATCGTGCGCTGCCTGCAGCGCATGACACACGGTCGCGTATCCATACCCTTTGCGCTGCGCATCCGGCAGCGTCGCGACGAGCGCGAGATAGAGTTGCCCTTCGTTGACGATCGCCGCCGCGGTCGACACGGCCCGCCCCGCTTCATAACCGATAAACGCATACGCCGTCGATTTCCAGAACTCCGAGCCGCGCAGCGCTTCCTGGCCGGCCTCGAGAGGAAAGCCATACCCTTGCGCGTTAATCTCGCCATAAGCCTTCAACGCGGCCTCGTCGGTGACCCGGTGGAATTCGAGCGGTGTCTCGGGCATCTGCCGGCTGCACGGCACATCGCCGGCCATGCCGAACACGTCGATCGCGTATTCGAGTCCGGCTTCTCTCGCAAGATCATCGATGCGGCCGCGCAAGCCCGGATTCAGAAAGTCTTCGCACACGTAGACAAGGCCCGCTTGCCGCTTCGCTCGCATATAGCCGGCGCCTTCTCGCAGACGCGCCGAGAGATCATCGGCATTGCCGATGCGGTCGGTGAGAAAGAGCGCGTTCCAGAACGGAAACGCGCTATCCGCCCAGCAGACCGACATGCCGGGACGATCGACGAGATCCACGCCCGGCCGGTCGCCGGACAGCACTTTCCACATCGACACATACTGGAAATTCGATTCAACCGCGCCTGGATTCACCATTTCACATGCCTTAAAAAAGCGGAACGCACAGCCGCGCAACGAAGGTTCGCCGATAGCGTGCGCCCCTTTACCGATCACACGTCGAGCCGCGCATTCACACCGTTTCGCGATTTCAGCAGCCGGTAGTACGCCACTCCGATGCATAGCCATATCGCGCCGAGCAGCCACGTATGAGCGGACATCGAATAGAGCACATAGAGCAGAATGGCCGCACCGCAGATCGGGACCACGAGATGACGGACGAATGCGTGCGACCGCTTGCGCCTGAAGAAATGCACGACGACGGTCGCGTGCAGGATCACGAAGCCCGTCAGTGCACCGAAATTGACGAACTCGGCAAGCGTGTCGAGATGGTCGAGAAAGCCGATTGCAATCGCGAGAGACACGACAGCCACAACCAGCAGGCTTTTGTGCGGGCTGCCGTAACGCGGATGCAGATCGGCAAAAAACCGCGGCAGCTTGCGATCGCGCGCCATCGAAAACAGCAGCCGCGCGATCGCCGTTTGCGAGACAATCGAGCACGACACGCCGAACACAATCGCGGTGGTGCAGTCGGCCAGCAACGCAAGCGGCTGACCGCCCGCGCGCCTTGCCACTTCGTAAAACGCGGTATCGGCCGACGTGAAGGTCATACCCTGCGCGAGGTCGGCGGCAATCCATGTCTGCACGACGAAGATCGCGCCGGCCAGCACGAGTGCCGTAATCGTTGCGCGCCCAACCAGCGCCTTGCGATCGCCGCGCACCTCCTCGGCGAGTGTCGAGATTGCGTCGAAGCCGAGGAACGACAGCGCGCAGATCGACACGGCGGAAAACACGAAACGCAGATCGACTACTTCCGGCTTGAAGAGCGGCGCCAGCGTGAGACGCCCCGCACCCGCGCCGTGATACAACGCGTTAAAGCCCGCCACGCAGAACAACGCGAGCACAATCAGTTGCGCAATGATAAACAGGCGGCTCATGTTCGACGTCGCCTGTGCGCCGAGATAGTTCGTCCCGGTGCCAATCGCGAGAAACACGAGTACCCAGATAGTGCGCGACACGGCCGGCACAAAGTCGTGCAGCGCGGTGGCGCCTGCAACATAGGTGAGCGCGGGAACCAGCAGATAGTCGAGAATCAGCATCCATCCCGCGACAAAGCCGATCACCTCACCGATGCCTCGCGTCGCGTATGCATAGACGGAGCCCGCCAATGGAAAATCCGCGGACAGAAACTTGTAGCTGAACGCCGTCAGCAGCATCGCGGCCATGCCGACGAGATAAGCCAGCACCACCATGCCCGACGATGCGGCGTATACGTAGCCGAAAATCGCAAACGGTGCGACCGGAATCATAAACGCCACGCCGTAGACCACGAGGTCGGCGAACGACAGAACCCGTTTGAGCTCCTGAGCGTTTTGCAGGGAACGGCTGGACATGCGGCGCCTCCTCGGGATCTGCACCGGATGCGCTCGCATGCCGGCTTGCTCAGCAGAACATTCGAATCGCGCACTTATTCCATTCTGTCCGGATAGCCTCTCAGGGATGCGCTTTCATCTGGCATGATGCGAAACCCACGTGAAGCCGACGCGAAGTAATAGTCAGCTACGCGAAACGATGAAGCGAAAGCGCGGAGCGGGCCCGCCTGGCGCGTCAATTGACGCATCAACGATTTATGCCTCGCGGTAAACTCACGAGGCTGACCCAAACGCCTTGCCGAACCCCAACCCCAAGCAGGAAGACGACCTTGCAACTTCATATCTGGATTACTTACGCGCTGACGTGTATAGCGATCGCACTCTCGCCGGGACCGGGCGCCGTGCTCTCGATGAGCCACGGACTGTCATATGGCGGCAGAAAAACCACGGCGACGATCATCGGCCAGGAACTTGGCCTTGCATTCGTTCTGCTGGTCGCCGGAGCCGGCGTGGGTTCGCTGCTGCTCGCGTCGCTGTGGGCGTTCTCCGCGGTCAAGATCGGCGGCGCCGCGTATCTGATCTATCTGGGCATCATGCAATGGCGTTCGAAACACGCGCCTGCCGAAGCGGATTCGCAGGCCGGCCCCGCCACGTCATGGCGCAAGCGCTTTACCACGGGACTTTTAACGAATGCGACGAATCCGAAGGCGATCGTGATCATGGTCGCGGTGCTGCCGCAGTTTATCGTCGCGCACGAGCCGCTCGTGCCGCAGTTGATTGCGATGACCATCACGATGATGGTCGTCGATACGACCGTCATGCATGCCTATGCGTATGGCGCGAGCGCGTTCCGCCGCATGCTGCGCAGCGAGCGCGCGATCCGCACGCAAAACCGGGTGTTCGGCGGAATTCTGATGGTGCTCGGCGCCGGGCTCTTTTTCGCGCGGCGCGCGCCGTCGGTGTGAGCAGCGGGGCCAAACGCCCATGAGGATGAAACGGGCAGATCGAGCGCGCCTTACATCGCTTGCGCGGCCTACGTCGCTCACGTCGCGACTCAAGGCCGCTCTGTAATCGGCCCGTCGACGTCGATCTTGCCGACCGCGCCGGCCGGCCCCTTTACAGTCAGCGGCCCGCGAACCTCGAGGTCGCCGCGCACGACCAGCGGCCCTTTCACGGTCAGCGGCCCATAGAAGTTATTGTCGCCGGCACGGCGCTCGGCCTCGTCCGGCTGCAACTGCGCGACGCGCTCCGCCGTGAGCGGTCCATGCACCGCGAGATTTCCTCCGACCTTAAGCGGCCCCTCCACCGTAACGGGCCCGCGCACAACCGCCGAACCGAGAATGTTAAGCGGTCCTGTCGTCACCGGTTCCGCCGCAGCCGGAGAAGACGCGGCGATTGAAATGAAACCGCAAGCGGCAGCACATACGAATGGAGCGGCGAATCGATCTGCAAATCGCGCTATGAAGCAAGCCAAAGTCGCACGCCGCGCGCGTCGGGCGGTAGAGTCAGTCACGATGCCTCCCAGGCATGAGCCATTCATCTGAGGCCGTGCCATAAGCGGCCGGCGCATTTGTCTTTCGTGCAGTTCAGTCTACTTGTGTGAAAGGCGAATGACAAACGGTCGCGCCGCGCGCGCTGACCACAGCATTGCTACCACCGGCATCGCTACCACCGCGCGACGAGCGACGTGACACCGCGCAGATTGCCGCGCCGGTTCCAGTTCAGGTTATCGAGCCCCGTGAGCTCGAGTCCCGGCAAGCGCTCGAGCAGCGCGCCCAACGCGGTCTCGAGCTGGACCAGCGCCATCCGGTAGCCGAGGCAGTGATGGATACCGCTGCCGAACGACTGCAGGCGAGCCTCGTTGCGTTCGATATCAAGGAGGTCCGGGTCCGCATACTGCGCGGGATCGCGGTTCGCCGACCCGAACATCAGGAGCACCGAGGTTCCGCACGGCACGTCGACACCGGCGATTTCGACATCTTCAAGCGCCGAACGGATCGTCGTCTGTGCGGAGCCATCGTAGCGCATGCACTCGAGCACCGCCGCGGGCATAAGCGACGGCTCGCGCTTCAGCAACGCGAGCTGCTCCGGATGACGATGCAGCGCAATCAGCGCATTGCCGATCATGTTCGACGTCGTCTCATGGCCGGCAAGCAGCAGCAGGATTGTGTTCGATACGATATCGTCCTGCGACAGCGTCTCACCCTCTTCTTCGACAGCCAGCAGCATCGAAATCAGATCGTTGCCCGGACGGCGCCGCCGCGCTTCGACGACACAGTGGAAATAATGCTCGAGGTCCTCGTAGCCCGCGCACGCGCGCCCAAGGTCGTCCGCGTTCATCGGCGCGACGTCGATCACCTTGGCGATGGCGCTGACCGCCTCGCCCAGTTGCGTCGTATCTTCGGCAGGAATGTCGAGCATCTGTCCGATCATGCGCAGCGGTAGCGGAAACGCAAACTGCGCCATCAGATTCGCCGTGCCCGCCTTCTCGAATGCGCCGATCAGTTCATGCGCGATCCGGTGCGAGACGTCCTTCATTGCATCGACATGCCGCGCGTCGAAGGCCTTGACGATCAGCGCGCGCTGCCGCGTATGCGACGGCGGATTCATCACGAGGAACATGCGGCTGAACCCCTGAAAGAGCCGCATATGCATCGCGTCATCGCCATAACGCATGCGGATGCTTTCGGGATAGTTCTTGCCGAAGCGCCTGTCGTGCAGGATCGCTTCGATCACGTCGTAGCGCCCCGTAATGACGGCCTTGGGACCGATACGCACGAGCGGCCCTTCAGCACGCAGCTTTTCGTAGAACGGGTACGGGTTGTCGAGAAACTCGGGAGTGGTGAGATCGGCCAGTTTCATGGAGGCTTCCGCGAGATGGGACACACGGTAAAGACACCCTGGCTAAACGCTTTATTCCTGACTTTTCTTTGGCCCGGTGCACGTGCATTGTGCCTCGTTTTTCGACTGGGTCAAATCGGCGTCAACACGGCTTCGCCGGCGAAATGACGTGTCGCATTGTCGATAAAGTTGCTGACCGACGCGGCAATCGCCTCGGGCGACGTACCCGCCACATGCGGCGTCAGCACGACATTGCGCAAACCGGTCAGCGCTCGCGGCGGCTCCGGTTCGCCTTCGTAGACATCGAGCCCCGCGCCGGCAATCGTTCCGCTCGCGAGCGCGTCCGCAAGCGCCGCCGAATCGACCACACTGCCACGCGACACGTTGACGAGGAAGCCGCGCGGGCCTAGTGCCTCGAGCACCTTACGCTCGACCATATGCTGCGTGGCGGCACCGCCCGGTGTCGCGATCACGAGGTAGTCGCACCAGCGTGCAAGTTCGACAACGCTGTCGAAATAGCGAAACGCGGCATCCGTACGCGGCTTCCGGTTGTGATACCCGGTTTCGATATCGAAGCCCGCCGCGCGGCGCGCGACCTTCATGCCGATATTGCCCAGACCCACAATCCCCATCCGTTTGCGCGATACGGTCGGCGCCATCGGCAGTTGCGTGCGCCATATGCCTTCGCGGGTCGCGCGGTCGCGATAGGCAATATCGCGCACGGCGGCGAGCAGCAGCGCGAACGCATGGTCGGCCACGCAATCGTCGTTGGTGCCCGCGCCGTTGCATAACACGATGCCGCGTGCGCGCGCATGATCGATGGCGATGTTCTCGTAGCCCGCGCCGAGCGCGCTGACGAACTCCACTTGCGGCAACTGGTCGATTTCCGCCGCCGTGAGGCCGGTCGTGCCGTTCGTCAGCACCGCGCGAATCGCGGCGCCCTGTGTGCCGATCGCCGCGCTGCGCTCGGCGGGCGTGGCCGCGTAGACGATATCGAAATGCGCGGCGACTTGCGAATAGCTGTCGTCATCGAGCGGAATCAGCACCAGCAGCGAAGGTTTATTCATGTTGTGGTTCGAGCGTGAAGGCGTAAAACGTGCAATGGAAAAGAAACGGTCAGGCAAAAGGCGGGACATGCGAACAGCAAAACAAAGCGCTAAACGGAAGACCTAAAAGAAAGACCTAAAGGGAAGCCCCAGAAAGAAAGACCCGATGCGCAAACGGAAAGAGCCAACGAACCGGTGCCGGCTTTTCGGGCATGCTGAACACGCGAAGTGTAGCAGCGCATCCGCGAACGCCGCGCGTGGCCAAACGGCATGACGAAAGCGCTGCGCAAGGCAGTGGCGAACTAACCATAGGCAATTCTCAGACGCATAAGCGAGCCACGGTCACACCGACGTCACCGTCGTAACAATTCGTCGCCAATCGATTCTCACAAAACCACCGCAATCGGGATATCGCTGCATCGTGCTGTTGTCCAAACTTGCATCGAAGCCTCGGGCACAGGCATTGCGGAAAGTCCACCTCGTGTCCGCCGCTTCCCGATTCTGTCATTCGATTCAGCATGGGTGTTCACATGACCGATCTCATCACCAACGTGGGCAATCCGCGTCGCCGTCTACGCGAACTGCTCGATCGCAGCCGGCCCCTACTCGCGCCCGGCAGTCACGACGCGCTGTCCGCGCGCCTCGTCGAACAGGCCGGATTCGATGCCGTGTATATGGGCGGTTTCGCCACCACCGCGTCGCTGCTCGGCAGGCCCGATATCGGCCTGCTCGGCGAATCCGAGATGATCGACAACGCGCGCCGCATCGTGCAAACGGTCGGCTTGCCCGTGATCGCCGATGCCGATACCGGTTACGGCAATCCGCTCAACGTGATTCACACCGTGCGCGATTATGAACAGGCTGGCGTCGCCGCAATTCATCTTGAGGACCAGGTCAGTCCGAAACGCTGCGGCCATATGTCGGGCAAGAGCGTCATTCCTGTCGAAGAGATGGTGGCCAAGCTGCATGCGGCCGTCGACGCGCGCACCGATCCCGACTTTGTGCTGATCGCGCGCACCGATGCGCTCGCCGTCGAAGGCGTCGATGCGGCAATCGAGCGTGCGCGGCGCTATGCGCAAGCCGGCGCGGACGTGTTGTGGATCGAAGCGCCCGACACCGAACAGGAACTCGAGAAAATCGCAGCCGAACTGGACGGCCACACGCTGCTGCTGAACTGGCTCGAAGGCGGCCGCACGCCTGCGATCGATATCGACCGCATACGCAAGATGAAATTCGCGCTCGTGCTGTTCCCGATCGGCTCGGTGCTCGCGATGGCCTCCGGCCTGCGTGAACATCTTGCATACGTGAAGGCACACGGCACGCCGGCGGGCCGCCTCGATCAGTTGCCCACGTTCGACGATTTCACCGATGCCGTGGGTCTGCGCGAGGTCCATTCGCTCGAGCAGCGCTACCGCTAGCGGAGGGTCGCGAACGCGGCGCCGGGCACACGCTGGCGAGGCACGGCCGCAGCAACCACCACGGGCACGCGCGATGCTGATTCGATCCACATCAATCGAATCAGGGGAGCGCGATGACCATTCTTCAATTGTTGAGGAACGCGGACGCCGTTGCATCGGCGCATGTTCGCAACCCGGGTACGCGCACGGTCGCGGCCACGCTGGCAGCCATGTCGTGCGGCGCGCTGCTGGTCGCGTCGACGGGCGCCTACGCGCAGCATCCGATGACGAGCGGTGCGCACACGCCGGAAAATGGCGCAGCTGCAGCGCAAGCGGCGCCGGACCCATCCGGTTCCGCGGTGCACGAGTCGCACGCGCCGCAGGCGAAGGATGCGAAGGGAGCGAAGAAAGGCGCAACCGCCGGCTCGAAAAGCAAACCGGAAGGCGCCGGCGGTTTTGACAACGGCCTTTATGGAACCGGTTCGGGCAGCAACAAATAAGGTGCATCGAATGCGCACTGCCGAAGTGCAGCGATCGGAACGACGAACGTCATGCACCGAAGAAGCGTCTGCGGCGCTAGAACGCGTGTAGCACGCGCTGTTGCGTGGGTCGTGTCCAGCTCAACGCGACTCATGTATCGATCGTGTGTTAGCGCCGCGCTTCATAAGCGTGCGTCGCGCACAGGTTCGGCCACGCGCTTTTGCACCATGTTTTCCAGCCTCGCACGACACCCGCGCTTTACAACCTCACTTCACGCTTGTTTTACCGTGCCTTTCAAAGCGCGCCGAACATGCGCAATCAAACCCATTCTCTTTTTTGATCAGCTTGCCCGGTTATTTTGAGCCGTGCATTGTCTGTTGTGCATCGCGCCATCCCAGATAGCGGATACGCGCTGCCGCGGCCGCCTGCGCCTGTGCGCTTGCGGAATCGAAGAACACTTTCGATGCCCGGACTTCAATGCCGACCCATGCTTCCGTTTTACCCGAGCCGACTGCCGCACGCGACGCAAACGCGCCGCCCGCACGGCTTCATGTCGCCGCCCTCACCCACACGTTCGAAGCCGAAGACGGCGCGGCCGTGCCGATCTTCGCCGGCCTCGACTTCACGGTCGGCAGCGGGGAGATCGTCTCGATCGTCGGCCGCAGCGGCGCCGGCAAGAGCACGCTGTTCAATCTGATCTCGGGGCTTCTGCCGCCGCAATCGGGCCGCGTCGAAATCGGCCCGCGCGCCGACGGCTCGCCGGGACGCATCGCCTACATGCTGCAGAAAGATCTGCTGTTGCCGTGGCGCTCGGTGCTCGAAAACGCGGTGCTCGGCATCGAACTCTTTCGCAAGGTCACGCCGCACGATATCGAACGCGCGCGGCACATGCTCGCGCGTTACGGTTTGGGCGCCGTCGCCGATGCGTACCCGCATTCGCTGTCGGGCGGCATGCGTCAGCGCGTCGCGCTGACGCGCACGCTGCTCGTCGACCCGACGCTTGTGCTGCTCGACGAACCGTTCTCGGCGCTCGACTACGAAACGCGTCTCGCACTTGAAGACGACGTGATGGCGTTGCGCGAGACAAACGGCACGAGCGTCGTGCTCGTCACGCACGACATCGAGGAAGCGATCGCGATGAGCGACCGCGTGATCATTCTCGGCGGCCGGCCCGCGCGTATCGAACAGGCACTCGATATCGAACTGACCGTCGACGGCGCGCGCAATGCAATTAGCGCACGCGAGGCGCCCGAGTTTCGCACGTGGCACGCGCGCATCTGGGGTGCGCTGCGCGGACAGGCGATCCATGGGTCACAAGCGGCACACGTGGCACCCGTTGCACAAGCCGCAGCGGGGACTCAATCGCGCGACGAGCGCAAAGGAATAGCAGCATGAGCGAAATCATCCTGACGGGCGCGCCGGTCGCAACGCGCACCAGGCGCCGCAAGCCGCGCAACCTCACGAGCACCACCGCCGTGACCGCGATCATGGTTGCGCTCGTCGCGCTGTGGCAGATCGCAGCGGCGCGCGGCTGGATCAACGGCCAGCTGTTCGGCTCGCCTGCCGGCATCTACAAGACCACGCAGATCGGCCTGACGCAAGGCACGCTGATCCCGGACACGCTCGTCACGTTGTACGAAACGGTAGTCGGCCTGGTCGTGGGCAGCGGGCTTGGCATCGGCCTCGGCCTTCTGTTGTGGTTCGTGCCGCGCGTGTCCGGCGTCGCCGAAGGCTTTTCGGTGCTGCTCAACAGTATTCCGAAGATCGCGCTCGGGCCGCTGATCGTGATCTGGTTCGGCTCCGACATGACCTCGAAAGTATGGCTCGCCGGCATTTCCACCTTCGCGGTCGCGATGATTTCGTCGTGTGCGGCGGCCCGCGAAGTTGATCGCGACCTGTTGAACCTGTTCCGTTCGTTCAACGCGAAACCGTCGATGATCTTCCGCAAGCTGATCGTGCCGGGCGCGCTGCCGTGGATCTTCTCGACGCTGCGCGTGAATATCGGCTTCGCGCTGATCGGCGCGGTGGTCGGCGAATACATCGCGTCGCAGGCGGGCCTCGGCCACGAAGTGTTCGTCGCCGGTTCGCTGTTCGACCTCAATACCGTCTGGCTCGGCATTATCGTGCTGACGCTGATGGCCACGCTGCTCACGTGGATCGTCCAATACGCTGAAAAAAGGATCGTTGCATGGAAAACAAAACGATGAAGCGGTTTATCCGCCTCGCCATTCCGCTCGCTACGGGGTTCGCACTTGGGGCTGCGCTCGAGACCGCACATGCCGCCCCGCCTGAAAAAGTGGTTGTCTACCAGGCATTTCAGTCCATTCAATATCTGCCGCTTTATGTCGCGATCGATAAAGGCCTGTTCGCGAAGCACGGCCTCGACGTACAGAAGGTGACGGCCGGCAGCGGCGCGGCCGGCGTCGCTGCCGTGATCGGCGGCCATGCGGATTTCTCGCTGCAGGACCCGATGACGGCAAGCCTCGCGAACCTCAAGGGCGCCTCGCTCGTCAACGTCGCGAATGTCGTTGCGGGTGTGCCGGTATGGATCATCGCGCCGGCCAGTTCGCCGCTCAAAACGCAGTCCGATCTCGCCGGCAAGAATGTGTCGACGGCGCTGCCGCCGACCACCAGCACGTATCTGTTGCAGCGCCTGATCAAACAGGAAAACATCGGCGACGTGAAGCTCAATACCGTGCAGATCGGCACGGAACTTTCTCCGGTTACCGCCGGCCGCGCGGACGCCGCCACGCTTTACGAACCGCAAGTCGACGAAGGGCTGGCCGCCGGCTACAAGATCGTTTATGGGTTCCCGAAGGCCTATCCGGGCGGCTATGCGTTCTCGACCATCGACACGCTCGCGTCGACGATCAAGGACAAGCCGCAGATGGTCACGGCCTTCGTGAAAGCGATCGGCGACGCCGAAGCGCTGATCCAGTCGTCGCCGGACACCGCGAAGGAAGTGGCCCGCGCCGAGTTCCCGACGCTTTCGCCCGCAGTGGTCGATAATGCGGTCGGACGCCTGATCAGCCAGAAAATCTACGCGCAAACGCCCGAGATTTCCGAACAGGCGTTCCGCAACGCGCTCGACTTGCAGGAATATATCGGCAACATCAAGCCGGGCTCGGTGACGTACGCAAGCGCCGTCGACAATTCGTTCGCGAAGGCAGCCGCCGGAAAATAGGCTAGAAAACAGACTCGGAACTACCCCATGAACTTCGAATCCCGGCAGCCCTGGGTCGCCACGCTGATCGAAAGCCGCGGTGATACGCAGGCCTGCGCATCGCGGCTCGACCGCGCGCGCGCACGCGCCGACGAACGTGACCCGCAGTTGAAAGCCTTTACGTTCCGCCCCGAACGTCACGACGGCGTCGCGCCCGCCGCCGGCCGGCCGCTTGCCGGTATGCCGATCGCGGTGAAGGACCTGATCGCCACGGCCGACATGCCGACCGCGTACGGCTCGCCGGTCTACGCACACCACCTGCCCACCGAAGATGCGGCGATCGTCTCGCGAATCCGCGCCCAGGGCGGCATCGTATTCGGCAAGACCGTGACGACCGAATTCGCCTGGCGCCAGCCCGGCCCGACCGTGAACCCGTGGAATGCGCTGCATACGCCGGGCGGCTCGTCGAGCGGATCGGCTGCCGCGGTCGGCGCGGGCATCGTGCCGCTCGCGGTCGGCACGCAAACGCTCGGCTCGGTGATCCGTCCGGCTGCGTACTGCGGCGTGGTCGGCTACAAGCCGACGCATGGCCGCGTGCCGACCGCGGGTGCGCATCCGCTGTCGCAATCGCTCGACCATATCGGCTTCTTTGCCAACCATGTCGACGATGTGGCGCTCGCGTATGCCGTCCTCGTCGACGAAAAGCCCGACGCGGTCGAGTCGCTCGATGCATGGCAAGGCTATTTCGCGCCGCGCCGGCCGCAATCGATCGGCGTGATCCGCACATCGATGTGGTCGCGCGCGGACAGCGAACAGCAGGCGAATTTCGAGGCATCGCTCGCGCGTCTGCAGGCAGACGGCGTCAAAACGTTCGAGCTCGACCTGCACGTGGACCTGCCCGTCATCGTCGATGCGTTGCAGACCATCCTGCAGGTCGAGGCATATCGCAACATCGGCCCGGTCGCGGCAGCGCATCCGGACAAGGTCAGCGAGAAGATGAAAGCGCTGCTGGCGGACGGCGCGGCTGTGCCCGCCGCAAAGTATCGCGACGCATGCACGTTGCAAAAGGACCTGTCCGCGCAATCGGCCGCGTTTCTCGGCGGCTGCGATCTGGTCGTATCGGTGCCGGCGACCGGCGGCGCGCCGCGCGGTCTCGACGACACCGGCGACGCGACGTTTTGCGCCGCGTGGAGTTTTCTCGGCATGCCGGCGGTGACGATTCCGTCGGGGCGCGCCGCGAATGGATTGCCGCTCGGTTTTCAGCTGATCGGCGCGCGTGATGCTGACCTGAGTATCTTGCAGTTTGCCGCGTGGGCGCAGGCGACGTTACCGGCGTTCCGATAGACGCAGCGCCGCAGCGCCGGCACTATTCGGGCAGGATATCTCCCGGCGCCTGCATCATGTCGAGCGTGTAGCCCATATTGAAATACCCGGCGCGCGCATACATCGCGATGCGCTCGAGGCGCTCGCACGCTTCCGGCGCGTCGATCGCGCGCGGCGCCGCCGCGCCGCGCGATGCCCCTGCACCGTCGTCGCCACCGCCACGCCCACCCCTGCGCTTGCCCTTGCCGTCGTCGCGAGGCGCGAATCCGACCGGCTTGAGCAAGCCGAACAATCTTGTCTTCGTCGAATGTGGCATCGCGCACTCCATCGCGGGCATCGTTTCGATTGAAATCTAGTCGCTATCCGGAAGGAATCCAAACAAGCTTTTGCGAAATGCAATGCACGCGCGGACCGCTTTTTCCCTAACGCGATACGAGCATCGCGGCTGCGCGGAGCGATTCCATCAAGAGGCGATGCGGAAGAATTTTTCCGCAGGACAGCAGAGAACTTCTTACGTCTTACCAGAAAGGATTACCGGAAACATCGCCGACTGTTGCGCCTACTATCATTCGGAACCCTATAAGTTGTCGCGTAGCTGACACACTTGCTGACATCACACCTCATGCAAGCTGTCGGCCGGCATACGATAGGCATCGCTACTTCGAACCCGCGCGAGGTTGCGATGAAAAGCAAAGACATGGTGTGCTTCGCCGCGTTGTCCGCGCTGCTCTATGCGCGGCCGACGGCCCTTCCGGTCGTCGCGGGCATCATCGCGGCCGGCTTGTGCGATTTCCAGCGCAGCCGGCAATTCGACGCGGTTAGCTGGCGGCGCTACTTCCTCGGTAACGGCACGCTCACCTGGCTGCTCTCGCCGTTCAATCTTGCGATCGATATGCTGTGCCGGCGCAATCTGCGCGTCTACCGGCTATCCGATCTGCCCGACACCCACCGCGAGGAAGTCAGCGCGGTCATCGCAGCGTTCCGCGAGAACTTCGCGCTCGTTGAATCGCTGGCGTGTCAGATGTCCGGCAAGAAGCGCGGCATGTGCTTCCTGCGCTGGTACGGGCGGCGCTTGCAGGGGTCGCTCTGCATACCGGGCCTCGACCGCGATTTCAAGTACGTGCAGACGATCGGCTGCTCGGTATTCAACCAGCGCCAGCGCACCTCCGTGCACTACGGGCCGCTGCGCCTGACGCTGCGCTGCCTCTACAATCTCGCCCCGGACCAGCACGCCGAGGCATTTATCGATGTCGCGGGCAAACGGCACTACTGGCGCCATGACCCGCTGTTTATCTTCGACGACACGCTCGTGCATCAGTCCGTCAACGATTCGGATCGCTTACGTTATTGCGTGTTTCTCGATGTGCTGCGGCCGAGCCCTCTGACCCCGCTGTTGCGCGTACTCGTGAAGAGCATCGGCGGCGGCATTCTGTTTGCACGCCGCGTGTTTTATGCGAACTGGGACATGCTTCGCTAGCTCGACGCGACGTCCACCGTCCCAGGACAACTATTCATACCGCCGGCGCTTGCGTAGTCCGCCTACCGCCACCATCGCCGCTGTGGCACGCCGCATGCACTGAACACGTCATCCGCGACTAGCCGACGTTCCCATTATGATCACCATGAGCAAATTTTCCGAAGACGAGCGCATCGAAGAACAGCAACTCGAGCACCGCGGTTACCTGGTTCGCGTCATCGCGCATCGCGATGAACTGGGAAGCTACAAGGCGCGGCTCGATATCCGCCGCGACGGCAGCCGCGTCGATATCGACGAACCGGAGAGCATCGGGCCTTACTGGACCACGCGGCAGGAAGCGATCCGTGCGGGCGTCGAACGCGCGCGATATCTTCTCGACAGGCGTGACGGCCTGCCGCAGGAGCGCAACCCGGCGCGCCATTGGTAAGGCCATGGCAGGCAGACCTTCGGCTTGCCGGTTCTGGTTTCGACGCCGGTCCGCCAACCTTGAATGGGCGGGCTTCCGGATCAGAGGGCGTAAATTTCCCTCACCGCCCGCACCGCCGCGCCGACATCGACACTCGCACCCCACCGCTCGAGCACCGCGCCAAACGCAGTCACATTCGCGAGCACTGCATCGAACGACGCGTGCAAACCGGTGTGATCGAGCCGCACGATTTTTCCTTCGATTTCCCCAAAGCCCGGCAGCAGTCCAACGCCAAGCTTCGCCACATCCGCGATCAATGCGTCCGCATGAACGCCTTCCGGTACCGGCGCCGAAGTGACGAGTGCGGACGCCGCATCGTCGGCGGCAATCCACGGCTCGACGCCAAGCGCGCGTAACCCCGCGCGGCTCGCACGCGCCGCCTGCCGATGCCGCGCAATGACCTGTTCGATGCCCTCGGCTTCGACGCGATCGAGCGCCGCATCGAGCGCCCAGAATTCGAGCGCCGGCGGCGTGCCCGGCAGCGCCAGCCGGCCACGATCGAGCCAGTTCCGCTTGAGTTCCGCGAGCGACAGGCTCGATGGCGCGAAGTCCGGCAGCGCATCGATATGCGCCCACGCACGCGCGCTGACGGCGACCGCCGATACGCCAGCCGGCCCCGCCAGTCCTTTTTGCGCGCCGATCACCGCGATATCGATGTCATGCCTGTCAAAGTCGATCGGATGGCCACCGACCGACGCGACCGCATCGACCACGAACAGCGCCTCGCGCGAGCGCGCGAGCGCCGCCAATGCGCCAAGCGGATTGAGCGCGCCATTCGACGATTCCGCATGCACAGCCGCAACGATATCGACGTGCGGCAGCCGATCGAGACACGCGGATACCGCGGCTGCCTCGATCGGCTGCCCCGCTGCCGCGCTCACCTGATGCACGGTTGCGCCGGCACGCGCGAGCCACGTGCCAAACCACGCGCCGTACGGGCTTGTCACTACATTGACCGCGACGAGACCCGGCCGTGCAATGCTGGTCGCCACCGCTTCGAGCGCGAGAATCGCCTCAGCTTGCACGAACACGACATCGCTTTGCGTAGTCGCGAACAGACGCTTGATGCGATCGGCAAGCGGCGCGTAACGGTCGGCGGGATAACGGGGTGGATCGAGCAGCAAGCGAGGATCGAAGCGGGACATCGAACGGCCTTTTTCCTTGAGCAATGGATGCGCTCGTTAGCGGTTTGCGGAAGTAATCGGGCGGAAGCAATCACGCTGAAGCGTGCCGCGGCGAAGGCCCGTACGAGGACGGACGCCGCATCGCCCGATACAGGAGCGCCGCGACCGCAAGCATTGCCACCGTGAATACGAACACCGCCGACGCAGCCGCATACACGGCCGGCGACGGACCATATTGCAGACTGCCGTACAGATACACGGGCAGCGTGCCGGTTTGCGGCGTCGTCAGGAAGGCGGAAATCACGAGATTGTCGAACGAGAACGTGTATGCCATCACGCCGCCCGCCGCGACTGCCGGCGCAAGTTGCGGCAGCACGATATAGCGCAGCGTCGCGCTGCGCGTGCCGCCGAGATCGGCGGCGGCGTCTTCGAGGTCGCGGTCGAGCGTCAGCATGCGCGCGCGTACCACGAGCGCGACCACGGCAATGCCGATCGGCGTGATGCCCGCGACGAGCGTCGCCGTATCGAGCGGCACGCCCGTCACCGCATAAAACAGCAACAGCGAAATGCCGATCACCGATTCGGGCACGATCAGCAACAGATACGTCATCAGGGTGAGCAGGCGGCGCACGCGCCGCACCGGATGCCGCACGACGACGAACCCGAGCATCGTGCCGAGCAGCACCGATAGCAGCGCGGACCACGCCGCAACGATCACGCTTTCTTCGACGGCATGGCGCAGCGACAGATCGCTCCACGCGGCCGCATACCATTGCAGCGTCCAGCCCGTTAGCATCGCGGTCTGCTTGTTGTCGACGCCGAGATTGAACGAGTACACGATACCGGCAAAAATCGGCACGAATAGAAACACGACGACGAGCGCGTACCAGGCCTTAAGGCCCGTTTCCGCGAGGCGCAGGCGCGCATCCGATCGCCGACGCGATTGCGATTGCAATCGCAACCCACCCCGTTGCGCGCGCAACCGGTCGGATGACGAAGCACGCGGCCCGTTCATCGCCCGGTCTCCGCAAAACCCGCCGTCACGCGCGCCAGCAACGCGACCAGCACGGCCACGGCAACCAGCACGGCCATCGCCATCGCCGAGCCCAACGCATAGTTCTGCGCATCGAGATACTGCTCGGCAATCGCCTGCCCCATCAGCACACCGCGGCCGCCACCCAGCAACGTCGGAATCACCATTTCGCCGAGCATCGGCACGGCGGTCAGCAAAACCGCGGTCGCGATACCGGGACGGCTCAACGGCAGAATCACCGAGCGGAAGGTGCGCCAGCGCGTCGCGCCGAGATCTTCGCTCGCGTCGATCAGTTCGCGCGGAATGCGTTCGAGCACAACTGCAAGCGGCACGATCGCAATCGGCAGATAGACATAGACCATGCCGATAAACACCGCGACCGGCGTATCGAGCACATCGAGCGCGCCCGCATGCAGGCCGGTCGCATCGAGTAGCGCCTCGGCGAAACCGTGCCGGGCAAGCACCATGCGCAGCGACATCACGCGAATCAGGAAGCTCGAGAAATACGGCACGAGAATCAGCGTCAAGGCGAACAGCTTGCGGCGCGCGTGAAACGCAATGAAATAAGCGGCCGGATACGCGACGCCGACGCATAGCAGCGATGCCGTTGCGGCAAAGCGCAATGTTCTTGCGAGCGTTGCGCCGTAAAAACCGCTTAGCGCCGCTGCATAGTTATCGAGCGTAAAGCCCGGTTCGACGCCGCCGAAGGTCGAATGTCCAAACGAAAACACGGCCGTCAGGGCAAGCGGCACGAGAAAGAACACTGTGAGCCACGACGCGGGCAGCGCCGCCAGCAGATGGTCGGGCGCCTCGCGCAGCGCGAGCGGCACGGCGCGCGACGGCGTTTGAGCCGACGCGGATGATGAATCGCCGTGCCAACGGTGCAAGCCTCGCATGGCTATGCCCCGCTCTCAACCCGCAGCGGCACGGATTTCCGTCTGCATCTGCAGATAGACGCCAATTGTTTCCGGATTCACGACAAACGACGTCAGCTTGCTGAAGTCGAGCCCTTTGCCGCCGAAAATCAGATCGGCGTCTTGCACGTCGGGCCCGATCTTTTCGCGCAAGCCCGCAATCGCCGCTGGAAAACCGAGGTAGCGCGTTTCGGCCACTTGCACTTCCGGCCGCAGCTGATAGGCGAGAAAACCGTAGGCGTCGTCAACGTGCGCCGCATGCTTCGCAATCGCATAGTTGTCCACCCACAGTTCGCTCAACGGACCCGGCACGACCCATTTGAGCCGCGGATTCAGCATGATCGCCGCGCGCGCGCCGGCCTGATGCGTCTGCGCGAGCACGATCGAACCGTTCGCCGCCGCATCGGGCTGCAAGGTCGCGAAGGTTTTCACATGCTTCGCAAAGCGTTTGACCGGTTCGGCCGCCGCGCGAATCTGATCGGCGCTCGCCTTGTTCCAGTCCTGCCCGCGCATCCACAGTTCAGGACCGATCGTCTCCCAGCCCGATACCGACAGGCGCACCTTGCCCGATACGCCCGGCTTTTCGCCGGCCTTGAAGAAGTCTTCCCAGGTGACGATTTCGCCCGTGACCTGAGGGTCGTAGAGCACGCCGAGCAGCCCCCAATCCTTCGGTATCGAATAGCGGTTGCCCGGATCGTATTCGCGATTGAGCAGCTTCGGATCGATCGACGCAAGATTGAGCCGGCTGTGATCGAGTTCCTGCAAGAGCCCACGCTTCGCGAACTGCGCGATCCAGCTCGATGAGGGGATCACGATATCGAAGCCCGCACCGGCCGGGCTATTGAGTTTCGCAAACAGCATCTCGTTCGAATTGAACGTCGATACCGCAGGCGTGACGCCGGACTGCTGCGCATAAGCGCGCAGATCGGTGGTCGAGAAATAGTCGGGCCAGCTGTAGATATTCAGTTGACGCGCCGCCGCCGCGCGGGCGATTGGCGAGCCGGCGAACGGCGCCATGATGGCGGCGGCGCCAAGCATCCTCAGGATCGAGCGTCGGCGCCCCGTGTGGCCGGTCATGCTTCCTTGCAGATTGAGGTCCGGGCTTAAGTCTTTGCGTTGGTGTTCTTTCACGTTGGTTTCAAGCCTCGTTTGCAGTGAACGCGCATTGAACATGCTCAGAAAACAACACCCGTTCGCACCTGATTATTTCACCGAATTTGATATCGTTCAGTGTTGAATCGCCTCAGGCAAGACCTCAGGCAAGACCTCAGGCAAGACCTCAGGCAAGACCTGCGATAGCTTTTACCGACCCACACCGACACCGGGGACACTTCATGCCGCTTCGCCTACCGCCTTTGTCGTCGCTTCGTTTTTTCGAAGCGGCCGCGCGGCTGCAGAGCTTCAAGCGAGCCGCGGCGGAGCTCAACGTGACGCCGAGCGCGGTCAGTCACGGCATCGTCGGGCTCGAAGAGGCGCTAGGCGTTGAACTGTTCGTGCGCGAACCGCGCGGGCTGTCGCTGACGCGCGAAGGCAAGCTCTATCTGCCGTATATCGCCGAAGCGTTTGCGCTGATCGCGATCGGCACGCAGCGTTTGCCCGACCGGCGCGCGAACCGCACCATCGCCGTCAGCTGCGCGCCGACGCTCGCGATGCGCTGGTTCGTGCCGCGCCTCGCACGCTTTCGCGAAGGCTGGCCGAACGTCAATGTGACGGTCGATACGTCGCGCCGGCTGGTCGGGTTCCCGGCCGACGGCTTCGATTTCGCGCTGCGTCTCTCGCGCGGGCCGATCGCGGGCGCGACGTGCGACCGGCTGTTCGGCGAGCGGCTCGTGCCCGTGTGCAGCCCCGCGTATCTGAAGATGTTGATCGACAGTGGCGACGGATTGGTTGAAGGCGTGGATGCACGTACGGCTGATAGCTCGTCTTCGTCTGATAGCACGTCTGATGGCACGCCTGATAACGCGCTAAAAGCCACGCGCAAGCGCACACGTCGACGCGCGGGCGAGAACACGGCCGCGCTGCCCGACCTGCGCCGCGCGACGCTGATCCATGTCGATACCGCAAGCGCCGACTGGCAGACCTGGATCGACGGCGCCGGCGCGCAGGCCGGCGCCGTTGCCAACTACGCGGACATCGATGCCTCGGGCGGTCTGCGCTTCGACACCGTGCAGCTCGCGCTCGAGGCCGCCGCCGGCGGTCTCGGCGTCGCCATCGGACGGTTGCCGCTCGCCGACGCGGACCTTGCCGCCCACACGCTGGTCGCCGCAAGCGCGCACATCGTCGCGGCCGAACCCGCGTACTGGCTGGTCAGCGCGCACACCACCGACGAACGCCCCGAAATGCTCGCCTTCAGGCAGTGGCTACTCGCCGAAGCGGCACTCGTCGAACCCGTTGCGGACACAACCGGTTCCGATCGGCCGCAACAGGCGTGAAAATTTTTCACCTGTCGTCAAAATCTTTTCCTTTGCCGCCGTTCCGAACCGCTGCCACTATGGCCGCGAGGAGGAACCCACCATGTCGACGGCCCTGCGCAGTCCTGCGCATCCCCTGAAAACCCAGCTGACGCTCGTGATCATCGCGGCGGCGCTCGTCATGAGCGCGGCGATGGGCATACGACAAACCTTCGGCCTTTTTATCGGGCCCTTCTCGTTCGATCGTGGCGTGCCGGTCACGCTGATCGCGTTTGCGATCGCGCTGCACAACCTCGTCTGGGGCTTTGCGCAGCCGTTCGCGGGCGCGGCCGCCGACCGTCACGGCGCGGCGCCCGTGGTCGCGTTCGGCGCGGCGGTATTCGCCGCGGGGCTCGCGCTCGCGGCGGCTTCGTCGTCGGGATGGACGCTTGTGCTCGGCCTGGGCGTGCTGGTCGGTATCGGTATCAGTTGCACGAGCTTCGGCGTGGTGTTGAGCGCGGTCGGACGGGTCGCATCGCCGGAACAGCGCAGCCTCGCGATGGGCATTGCCAGCGCGGGCGGCTCGCTTGGCCAGGTATTGATGGTGCCGCTTGCGCAGGCTGTGCGGCTTAGCTCAGGCATCAGCACATCGCTCTTCGTGCTCGCGTTCGTGATGTTGCTTGCCGCGCCGCTCGGCATCGTGCTCGATCGGCGTCATCGCCCGCAAGGCTCCGATGCGCAGCGCGCCGCAACCACGCCCGCAACGTCGCATGAAACACGGCCGACCTCACTACGCACGACGCTCGCCTATGCGTCGCGTCACCGCGGCTACCGGCTGCTCACGCTCGGCTTTTTCACCTGCGGCTTCCAGCTTGCATTTATCGCGACACACCTGCCCGGCTATCTTTTCCTGTGCCATATGCCGATCGGGCTCGGTGCGACGGCGCTCGCGCTGATCGGGCTCTTCAACATGGCGGGCAGCTGGGCGTGCGGCTGGCTCGGTGGACGCTTCCGGCAGCAATATGTGCTCGGCTGGCTGTACCTGATCCGCGGCGCCGCCATTGCGGCGTTCTTCCTGTTGCCGAAGTCGACGGTCTCGGTCGTGCTGTTCGCCGCCGTGATGGGCCTGACGTGGCTCGGCACCGTGCCGCTCACCAGCGGACTCGTTGCAAAGGTGTTCGGCACGCGCCATCTTGGGACGCTATTCGGCGTCGTGTTTCTGAGCCATCAGCTGGGCTCGTTCCTCGGCGCGTGGCTCGGCGGCTTCGTATTCGATGTGACGGGCTCGTATTCGCTGGTCTGGGGCGCGACCGCGCTGGCCGGCCTGTTTGCGGCACTGCTGCATTTTCCGATCGACGACACCGTTGTCGAAGATGTGAAGCTGACAACGGCCGAAGCAGCGCGGGCGTAAATAACGCGCCGCGCGCGCCAATCTACCCGCAATGCACAAGCGTCCGCGCCAGAAACGCGTGCTCGCGTTCGTCCTCGTAGCGCGCGGCCGTATCGAAGAACTGCGCGGGCGGCCGGTCGTCGAGAATGCGTCCGCCCGCCATAAACAGCATGCGGTCGGCCACCTCTCGCGCAAAGCCGTATTCGTGCGTCACGATCAGCATCGTCATCCCTTCCTGCGCGAGGTCCGCGATCAGGCCAAGCACGCTGCCCGCGCGCTCCACTTCGATTCCGGCGGTCGGATCGTCGATCAGCAGCACTTCGGGGTCCATCACCAGCGTGCGCGCCATGCCCGCGCACTGCTGCTGCGCGCGCGACAGTTCATGCGGATACTTGCCCTCGCACGCACGCAGCCCGACGCGCCCGAGCAGCGCGCGGCTGCGCAAGCTCGCTTCGTCGCGCGAGCGGCGCAGCACCTGCGTCTGGCCGAGATCGAGATTTTCGAGGATGGTCAGATGCGAAAACAGATGCACGCCCTGCAGCACGACGCCGACGCGCACCCGATGTTCGGATGCCACGCGACGCCCCGGTTTCAAGGTGCGCGCGCCGACCGTAATCTCGCCGCGCTGGAATCCTTCGATACCGTTGATGGTTTTGATCAGGGTCGACTTGCCGGCCCCGGCCGGCCCGCACAGCACGGCCACGTCGCCTTTCTTCAGCGACAGGCTGCAGTCGTCGAGCGCCTGCACATCGCCATACCACTTCGACAGATGACTGATCTGAATCATGCGTGAACTCCGCCCCGGCGCGGGCCCCAACCGCGCGCGAGGCAAAAAACTGCGATGAATCGCAGGGCAAAAACGGCTGCAATCCGGGCGCAACCCGGGATCGCCACCCGGATCGCCTAGCGGGTCGGTTTAATGTTCTGGTTGAGGCTGAAGAAGTTCGTCGGATCGTACTTGGACTTCAGTTCGGCGAGCCGTGCATAGTTATCGCCATACGCAACCTGGCTTTGTTCGGGCACTTCGTCGCTGAAGAAATTCGGCAGATAAGCGCCGTTCGAATACGGCCGTAGCGCATCGAACAGGGCCCGCGCCCAGGCAACATGCTGATCGTTGTCGGCCGGTTCGAGCCACTGCGGCATGATGTTGATGTAGTACAGATGGTCGCGATGCGGAAACGCGGTTTCCGCGACCGGCACGCGCGTCGGCGCGCCCCCGTAGTACTCGATCACGACCGTCGTCAGCGGCGACTTCGGACGCTCCATATGCTCGATCAGCAGATCGATCACATCGTCGCTGAACGATTTGACGAAGGTCGATTTCCAGTAGTTGTACGACTTGTCCGGGAACGATTGCTCGAGCATCGACTGCATGACCGGGAACGGCATCGCCTCGATCGCATCGAGCATCGGCGCGCCGAACTGGCGCAGCGGCGCGAGCACGCGCTCGCCCTCGGTCAGATCGCCGCAATAGCAGACCAGTACGCCGACCGCCGGCACGCCGTCCGGCGTCGACAGCAAGGCCGAGTACGCGGTCAGTTCCTCGGGCGCCGTTGCCATGAACTCGCGGAAATGGCGCAGCACGTCGCGCGCATCGATGCGCGGATAGATCAGCAAACCGCCGAGCACCGTCTTCACCGGATGCGCGCGGAACACAAACGACGTGACCACGCCGAAATTGCCTCCGCCGCCGCGTAGCCCCCAGAACAGATCGGGGTTCGCATCGGCGCTTGCCGTGACGAGATCGCCGTCCGCGGTCACCACTTCACACGACAGCAGGTTATCGATGGTCAGCCCATATTTGCGCACGAGGTAGCCGACCCCGCCGCCGAGCGTAAGCCCCGCGACGCCGGTCTTCGACACGACGCCGGCCGGCACCGCGAGCCCATGCACGTGCGTCTCGCGGTCGAGATCGGCGAGCAGCGCGCCGGCCTGCACGTGAACCGTGCGCGTGCCGGCGTCGACCGATACCTTCTTCATCATCGACAGATCGATCACGAGACCGTCGTCGCACAGCGAACGGCCCGCGACATTGTGGCCGCCGCTCTTCACCGACACGGGCAGATTGTTCGCACGCGCGAACTTCACTGCGCGAATCACGTCAGATGCGCTGGCGCAACGTGCTATGAGGCCCGGATGTTTATCGATGCTCGCATTCCAGATCGTGCGTGCCGCTTCATAACCTTCGTCACCGGGCGATAAGGCCTCTCCTTTGAATTCGCTGCGGAATGTGTCGAGGGCTGCAGGGTCGACGTTCTTGCCGTCGCGCTGCTTCAGCGTGGCTGCGTGCATTGTTTCTTCCTCAGAAAGAGTCGAAGGGGTCATTTCACGGTCCGGATGTGACCGGACGGGCTGAAAAAGGCTGTGCCGTCAAAAGCGGAAGACATGGGAGAGAACGGCGGCGATGTAATCAGAACAGCCGGGATCCATGCGTTATTCCATGAGCGATGCGTCATTAGGCCACGTGGCGCAGGCCACGTAGCGACGGTCTGCACCTGTGTCTCAACACAGAACAATCCGCTGGGAACACTCGAATCTGCTAAGTCAATTAACGGCTAGCGATCCTAACTTCCCGATCTAACGCCACTGCGGCCACTGCGGCCACCGCGGCCACCGCGTTCGGCGGGCACCCTGCGCTCGTCATCCCCGGACGGATCGCCTATCATCGTGACGGCCGGCGGCCGAGCGCGAATGTGCGCTGCCGCACGTCGCTCCGCACCACACTTCCATGCGAACGCAGAACAATCGGGAGGACGACGCATCATGCAGAACGCCACAGAGGTGCTTATCGTCGGCGCGGGCCCTGTCGGCCTGCTGCTCGCCGCGGAATTGCGCCGCGACGGCATCGATGCCTGCGTGATCGACCGCCAGGCGAGCCGAACGTTTTTCTGCAAGGCGCTCGGCGTGACCGCGCGCACGCTTGAAGTGTTCGACGATATCGGTATCGCCGATGCCGCAATCGATGCGGGCGTGTGGTTGACCGGCATCGAAACCTGGCAGGACGGCGCGCCCGCGGGCGGCATGCAGCTGTCGCTGCTGCCGGGGCTGCCGTACGGCGCGCTGTCGCTTGCGCAATTCGATACCGAGCGGTTGCTTGAAACCGCGTTGCAGCGGCACGGGGGCCACGTCGACTATGACTGGACACTCGAGGCCTTCAGCGAAACGCCCGACGATGTAGCGGCCGTTTTGCGCGGACCGCAAGGCGAGACGCATACGCTGCGCTGCCAGTGGCTCGTCGGCTGCGACGGCGCGCGCAGCACGGTGCGCACGCAACTGAATCTGCCGTACGAAGGCGCGCGCTATCCGCAGACATTTGCGCTTGCCGACGTCGATGTCGATTGGGCCCTGCCGCGCGGGCCGATGTACCGCTTCAACTGGTCCGATCCCACACGCGCGGTGTCGTCGCTCGCGGCCGTGCCGGTGCGCGGTTCGGCGCAGCGCTATCGGCTTTCGGTGATCGTTTCGTCGGAGGAACTCGCCTCGCGGCTTGCCGAGCCGCGCACCGGCACGGCCGCAAATGAAGCCCCCGATGCCGAACAGATCCGCACGCTGATGCTGCCCGCGCTGCCCGACGGCACGCGCCTGTCGAATCAGCGCTGGTCGTCGGTCTATCGCGTGAGCCATCGTATCGTGCCGTCCTACGGCCACGGCCGCGTGTTGATTGCGGGCGACGCCGCGCATATTCATCCGCCGGTCGGCGGCCAGGGCATGAACACGGGCCTGCAGGACGCACACAACCTCGCGTGGAAGCTGTCGCTCGTCGCACGCGGGCTGGCGCAGCCTACGCTGCTCGACAGCTATTCCGATGAGCGCCGGCCGGTCGGCCTCGATGTCGTCGAATCGACGACGCGCGCGATGAATAATGTGCTCGCGCAACAGGCTGCGTTGCCCGGCATGCGCGAAACGCAGTTGCTGGTCGGCTATCGCGATAGCGCGATCGTCGCCGATGAATGCCCGCAACTGCCGCCCGAACTGCCCGCCCCCGGCGACCGCGCGCCCGACGCGGCCGGCCTCGCACAGGCATTCGTCGGCCATCCGGTGCGGCTGCACGAGCGCATCGGGCGTGGCCGACATACGCTGCTCGGCTATATCGATGCACAAGGCGCACCACTCGCCGCGCAGGTCGCGGCGTTCGCCGACGCTTATCGCGCCTTGCATGCGGCGCTCGGCTCGGCCGCTTCGGCTTTGCTGATCGCAGCGCCCGGTTGCACGCCGCCACGCGACGAAACATTCACGCTGTTAACCGACGCGGCCGGCGCATTCGCAGCCGCGTTCGGCGCGCATGGCGCCATCAGCGGCATGGTCTGGATCGTGCGGCCCGACGGCTATCTCGGCTGGCGCAGCGCGCAGGCTTCGGCCAATGCCATCGGCACGTGGTTGAAGCATGCACGGATAGTCTGACGCCCGAATTGCGGAACGAATTGACTGGCGGTCTCGAACAATCCATCAAACTTGATCAATTAACCCCCTCGCTGCGTTTCGCGGAATAAATAACGGCCCTTCGTTGTTTCATCAACGGGACAACGCCTCGCTGCGGACCTGCCCGTCAAACAACGAAGGGAATCGCTCGATGACTCCGTCTTCCGCCCGCCCGCGCCTCGTGCATTCGCACTGGCTGCCCGATACCTCGAACCCCGTCATTGAACGAACCGTCGGCGACGTGCTGCGCAGCGCCGCCCGCGTATTCGCAGGCGAAATCGCCCTGGTTGAAGGCAGCGCGGATCGCCACGCGCGCCGCGCGTGGACCTACAGCGAATTGCTGAACGCGTCCGAGCGGATCGCGCTCGGGCTCTCGCGGCGCTTTGCGCCCGGCGAACATATCGCCGTTTGGAGCAATAGCAGCCCCGAATGGCTGTTGCTCGAATTCGGCGCGGCGCTCGCGGGGCTCGTGCTCGTCACGGTCAATCCGGCGTTCAAGGAAGCGGAGCTTGTGTACGTGCTCAAACAGTCGCGCGCGGCCGGCTGCTTCGCCGTGCCGCACTATCGCGACCGCGACATGCTCGCGACGCTGGCCGGCGTGCGCGCGCAATTGCCGGCGCTGCGCGAGATCACGTCGCTGCACGACCTGCCGTATGCCAGCGCCGACGAATTGCCGGCTGCGCGGCTGCCCGCGGTGAAACCCGGCGATATCGCGCAAATCCAGTACACGTCCGGCACGACCGGTTTTCCGAAAGGCGCGATGCTCCATCATCGCGGGCTCGTGAATAACGCGCGCTTTTCCGCCGGAGCGAGCGGCGCGCGCGAGCGCGACGTCTGGATCAACCCGCTGCCGATGTTTCATACCGCCGGCTGCGGGCTCGTCACGCTCGGCGCGCTGCAAACGGGCGGCACACACGTGATGCTGCCGGGCTTCGACGCGGGCCTGATGCTCGAACTCATCGAATCCGAGCGCGGTTCGATCACGCTTTCGGTGCCGACCATGGCGATCGCGATGCTCGAGCATCCGACACTCGCGCAGCGCGACCTGTCGTCGTGGCGGATTGCCGCGCTCGGCGGCGCGCCGGTCACAGCCGAACTCGCCGAGCGGATCGAACGCACGGTGTCCGCGCGCGTCACGATCGGCTTCGGTCTGACCGAGCATTCGCCGTACATCACGCACACGCGTCCCGACGAGCCGTTCGAACGGCGCGCCTTGACGGTGGGCCGCCCGATGCCGAACGCCGAGGTGAAAATCGTCGATCCGCACACCGAAGCGATCTTGCCGCTCGGCGAAATCGGCGAGATCCGCGTGCGCAGCTACGCCGTGATGCGCGGCTATTTCGACAATCCGGAAGCGACATCCCACGCAATCGATACGCATGGCTGGTTGCGCACAGGCGACCTCGGCAGTATCGATCCCGACGGCTATTGCAGTATTCACGGCCGCCTGAAGGACGTGATCATTCGCGGCGGCGAAAACATCTACCCGCGCGAAATCGAGGACGTGCTCGTGACCTATCCCGGCGTGGCCGATGCGGCCGTAGTCGGCGCGCCGGACGCAACGTGGGGCGAAGTGGTGGTCGCATTCATTCGCACCGCGGCAGGCGCACAGATCAGCGAAGACCAGCTGTTCGACCACTGCCGCCGGCATCTCGCGGCGTTCAAGACGCCGCGGCATTGGCGCTTTGTCGACAGCTTTCCGCAAACGCCTTCGGGGAAGATCCAGAAATACATGCTGCGGGAACGGTTCGTTGCTGAACCATGAGCATGCATGCGGATGCCACGCCCGCTTTCTCACGCTTCAATGAGCTTTCCGACATCGCGCTCGTAAGCCACGCGTTAATCTTGTCACGTCTGTCAAGTTAACAATCGCGCGCACTCGAAAACTCATTCACATCTGTTTTTCCAGTGTGGAATTGATTGCGTACGCCATTAGCCACTCACGAACATTGCGATTAATCGACGAATCAGAAACAATCTGTTTACCGATCCTGTCTTCCTTAAGCCGCACGAGTCTTCAATACTGGCCAGCCTCAATAACAGACTCTTGCGAGAGGAACCAGGATGGTCAAGAAGTTGGTTGCTGCCGCGGCGATTGTTTCCGCCGCGTCGAGTACGGCTCATGCGCAAAGCTCGGTGACGTTGTACGGCATCATCGACGCGGGCCTGATCTACACGAACAACGTTGCGAAAGGGAATGCACGCGGGCCGCTATTTCAGGCAACAAGCGGCGAAATCAATGGCAGCCGCTTCGGACTGCGCGGTTCGGAAGATCTGGGCAGCGGTCTGAAGGCCATCTTCGTTCTCGAGAACGGCTTTAACGTACAGAACGGCAAGCTCGGTCAGGACAGCAAGCTATTCGGGCGGCAAGCATTTGTCGGCTTGACCAGTGAGCGGTTAGGCTCGATCACGCTGGGCCGCCAGTACGACTCGAACACCGACTTCGTCTTGCCGCTGTCGGCCGTTGCAGGCACGTTCGGCGACACGGGCTTCGCGCACCCGTTCGACAACGACGAGCTGAACCACGGCTTTCGCATCAACAATGCGGTCAAATACATGAGCCCCGACTTCGCGGGCTTCAAGTTCGGCGGCCTGTACGCGTTCTCGAACAACGACGATTTCGCGCTCAATCGCGCGTATAGCTTCGGCGCCAGTTACCACTACCGGTCACTCAATATCGGCGCGGGCTATCTGCAGATCGACGGCTCGAACAGCACGAATACGGCGGGCGTGATCGATACCAACGAGTCGCCTGCGAACGGCACGGCCGGCTTCGTGCTCGGCTCGAACGTGCAGCGCACGGCGACAGCCGGTATCAACTATGGGTACGGTCCCGCGCTGGTGGGCTTCGTGTATTCGCATAGCCAGTTTCAGGGGACCAAGGCGTTCGGCTCGGACAACGGCACGCTGCGCTTCGATAACTACGAGCTGAACGGCAAGTACGCGTTAACGCCCGCCATCACGCTCGGCGCCGCCTACACGTACACCGATGGGCACGTAACGAAGACCAGCACATTCGGCGCCGATCCCAAGTGGAATCAGATCAACGTGCAGGCGCTTTACTCGTTTTCGAAGCGCACCGACGTCTATGCCGAGGCGATGTACCAGCATGTGACCGGGCACGGCTATGTCGCGTTTATCAACAACTCGGGCGGCGCTTCTTCGACGGCGAATCAGGTGGTGGGAACCGTGGGCCTGAGAACGCGCTTCTAAACGCCGTAGTTCGCCGCCGTCGTTCGCCGCCGTAGTTCGCGATAGTTCGCAGTAGTTGAAAGACGGCCGCGCGCCGTTATGCGTTGATCGCGATGCGCGGCGCCGGCCCGACCGACGCGCGCATCGTCACCGTCACCGGAAACTCGCGCTCGATATCCCACGACGTGCGATAGCAGCGGTTGATCAGCCAACGGACTGCGTTCTGCGTGAGCTCGGCGGTCGGAATATGCACCGAGGTCAGCGCGGGCGCAGCGTACGCGGCGGCGTAATCGTCGTCGTAGCCGATCACGGAAACGTCGCGCGGCACGACGATGCCGGCCTGCTGGAATTTCGCGAGTACGCTGATCGCCATCGTGTCGTTCGCGACAAACAGCGCTGTGAACGGCCGTTTCGTATCGAGCAGCGTTTGCGCGGCCGCATAGCCGCCTTCGGGCGAGAAGTCCGATTCGATCAGCGGCACCGTTTCGCGCGCAATGCCGTGGCGCGCGAGTTCGTCGAAGAATCCGCTGAGGCGCTCGATATTGTCCGATGCGGTGAACGGCCCGGAAATGACCGCGATCTGCCGGTGACCGTGCGTAAGCAGCGTCGACGCCGCGAGTTCGCCGCCGCGCCGGTGATCGGCGCAGAACGACGCGTCGGGCATCGCATCGAACGCGCGGTTCAGGAATACGACGCGCGGATGCATGCGGTGCAGCGCGTGCAGGTCTTCGTCGTGCAGATCGTGGCTGATTACTACCACACCGTCGCAATCGCGCCCGATCAGAAAGCGCACCGCTTCCATCGCCTGATCGCGCGGCGACGCCTCGCCGCAACCGGTGGCCACCACCACATGACGGTGCACGGAGCGCAGCTGCGTGTCGGTTTCCTTGAGGATCGTGCCGTAGTACGAGCCGAAGAAGGTCGGTACAAAGAGGCCGATGATGCCGAGCGAGCGTGTCGCCATCGCCCGCCCGATCGACGACGGCCGGAAATTCAGCTCCGCGATGGCCGCGTGCACGCGTGCAGCCGCGTCGGCCGACACCGGGCCTTTACCGGAAATCGCGCGCGAAGCCGTCGAAAGCCCGACTCCGGCGCGCCGCGCCACGTCTTTCAGGGTTGCCACAGTGCCTCCGTCTGCCGGTGCTGGTCAGAGGCGCATGCTGCTGGCCTCGTCGAACAGCGAGATATGGGCGCCGTCGACCGTATACGCGATGGTGTCACCCACCGCGACCGGCGTTTTCTGTTGATCGATCGACGCGATCTGCGCGCCATGATAATCGAGCCAAATAACGCGGTGGTTACCCATTGGTTCGACAAGCGACACTTTTGCACGCTCGCCGTCGTTGTTGCTGAGATTTTCGCCGAGGTTTTCGCTTGCACTGCCGCCGGTTTCCACGCCACTGCGGCCGGTGCTACCGGTGCCACCCGCGCTACCGCCGATCTGCACACGCACGTCCTCGGGCCGCACGCCGAGCACGCAGGGCCGGCCCGCCACGGGCGTCTCGCGAAACGGATAGCGCGATACATCGAGCGTGAAATGCGCACCGACGAAACGCACGCCGTTGTTTTGCACCGCGAGCGTGCCATTGATCAGATTCATCGCCGGCGAGCCGAGAAAGGTGGCGACGAACAGGTTCTCGGGCCGCGCGTACACCTCGGCCGGCGTGCCGAACTGCTGGATCACGCCGCTTTTCATCACGGCCATGCGCGTAGCGAGCGTCATCGCCTCGACCTGATCATGGGTGACGTAGATCATCGTCGCGTTCAGGCGCTGGTGCAGTTGCTTGAGCTCGCGGCGCAGTTCGGTGCGCAGCTTGGCATCGAGATTCGACAGCGGCTCATCGAACAGGAAGACGTCGGCCTCGCGCACGATCGCGCGGCCGATCGCGACGCGCTGCCGCTGTCCGCCCGACAGCTGCGCGGGCTTGCGCTTGAGCAACGGCCCCAGCTGCAGCATGTCGGACGCGCGCGAGACGCGCCGCTCGATTTCGGCCTTCGGCGTGCCGTTGATGCGCAGCGCGAACGACAGGTTGCGCTCGACGCTCATCGTCGGATACAGCGCGTACGACTGGAACACGAGCGCGACGCGGCGGTCCTTCGGGTCCGCCCACGTCATATCTTCGCCGCCGATCTCGATGCTGCCGTCGCTCACATCGATCAGCCCTGCAATGCTGTGCAGCAGCGTCGACTTGCCGCAACCGGACGGGCCGAGCAGCACGACAAACTCGCCGCCGCGCACGTCGAGATCGAGCGCGTCGATGACAGTATTCGCGCCCAGTTGCACCTTGAGGTCGCGCACCGCCACATTCGCGAGGCCCGCGGAATTCGCTACGGTCGCCATCTTCACCTCTTCGGTTACGTTTTCGTTACGGTTTCGTTACGACTCACACCTTGACGCTCACACCTTGACGATGCCGATCAACCTTTCACCGCGCCAGACGCGATGCCGCGCACGAACCAGCGCCCCGAAATGAAATAGACCGCGAGCGGCACGAGCGACGTCAGGATGGTCGCGGCCATGTTCACGTTGTACAGACGCTCGCCGGTCGTCGTATTGATGATGTTGTTGAGCTGCACCGTCATCGGCAGGTTTTTCGTGCCCGCGAAGACGAGGCCGAGCAGGTAGTCGTTCCAGATGTTGGTCACCTGCAGGATCATCGCGACGACGATGATCGGTAGCGACATCGGCAGCATCAGCTGAAAGAAAATGCGCCAGAAACCGCCGCCGTCGATGCGCGCGGCCTTGAACAGCTCGAGCGGAATGCCCGCGTAGTAGTTGCGGAACAGCAGCGTCATCACGGGCATGCCGAAGATCGTATGAATTACCACGATGCCGGGCAGCGAACTGAACAGGTGCACGCTGGCAAGCACGCGCACCATCGGGTAAATCATCACCTGGTACGGAATAAACGCGCCGACGAGCAGCACGCCGAACAGCCAACCGGCACCGCGCGGCCGCCAGAACGACAACGCGTAGCCGTTCACGGCGCCGACCGCGATCGACAGCACGGTGCTCGGCACGACGATGCGCACCGAGTTCCAGAAGCCGACCTGGATGCCGTTGCAGTCGAGCCCGGTGCAGGCAGCCTGCCATGCGTCGACCCACGGGTGCAGCGTCAGATGCACGGGCCACGCGAGCAGATTGCCGAGGCGGATTTCGTCCATCGGTTTGACGGACGTGACAAGCATGACGTAGAGCGGCAGCAGGAAAAACAGCGCGCATATCATCAGGAACGCGTAGATGCCGATGCGGGCTGGAGAAAAACGCGGGCGGCGCGGACGGGGACGGCGCGTGCGTGCCGTTGTTGCGGCGGCTTCACCAGCCGTTGCAGCGGCAGCCTCGGCAAGACGGCGCCCTTGCGGCAACGATGCAGCGCCTTCAGCGGGATCGAGCGTGCTCATTGTTCACCCGTCCTTTCGCGCGGCGGCGCGGCTTCTTGCATAGAAGAACGGCGCGAGAATCGCCAGCACCGTCAGCAGCATCACCACCGACGCCGCCGATGCAAGCCCGATATTCGCGCGGCCGAACAGATAATCCATGATGAACTTCGCGGGCACTTCGCTCGCGGTGCCGGGGCCGCCTTGCGTCATCGCGACGACCGCGTCGTAGAGCTTGACGACCATCACGAACAGCAGCACGAACGCCGTTGAAAGCGACGGCCCGAGCATCGGAATCACGATGCTCACATAGACCCGCCAACGCGGAATGCCGTCGAGGCGCGCGGCCTTCCACAGTTCGTCGTCGACGCCGCGCAGGCCTGCCAGCATCAGCGCCATCACGAGGCCCGACGCCTGCCACACCGTCGCAATGACGAGCGTATAAACGACAAAGTCCTGATCGACGATCCAGTCGAAATGCGCGTGCGCGAAGCCGATCTTCCTGAGCACCGCTTGCGCGCCGAGCGACGGATTGAGGATCCACTGCCAGACGAGGCCGGTCGCGACGAACGACATCGCGTACGGATAGAGAAAGATCGTGCGCAGCACGCCTTCCGCGCTGACGCGCTGATCGATAAAGATCGCGAGCAGCATGCCGATCACGATGCACGCGACGATAAAGCACGCGCCGTACAGCACGATATGCTGCAACGACACGAGCCAGCGGTCGTTGTGAAAGAGCCGCACGTACTGCGTGAAGCCGACGAAGTCGTTCGACGGAAACGTGCGCGAGTTGCTGAACGACACGCGCGCCGTCCAGACCATCGTGCCCAGATACGCGAACACTACGGTCAGCAGCATCGGCAGCAGCGCGATCCATGCGGCAAGCGGCCAGCGCTTGCGCAGCGGGCGCAAGGGCCGGCGCTGGCGCGCGGCGGTGACTTCACCGCCTCCGCCTGCATGGGCGCCGCCATGCCGCGGCTTGCCGGCAACATCCGCGAGAGCCTGCGACTTCAGCGCGCCCATTGTTCGCTCAACCCTTTAGCGCGCCGGCGAAGGCCTTCTGCGCATCGTCGACCGACTGGTTCTTGTTCCAGAAGTTCGTGATGACGTCGGTCAACGCGCCCTGCACATCGGGCGAGATCAGCATTTCCGGATTCGGCAACTGCCGCGACTTGTCTTTCATGATCGCAATGCCCTCTTTCGCGCACATATCGAGCTGACTCGTATCGACGTCCGGACGGATCGGAATCGAACCCTTGCGCGCGCTGAACGCCACTTGCGCCGTCGGCGACGTCATGATCGTTGCAAGCAGGTTCTGCGCCTTGATCGCATTCGGGTTGTCGGTCTTCGGAAAGACGAACACGTCGCCGGCTACCAGATACGGCGAATGCGGACCGAAGCCCGGGAAACAGCCGAAGTCCTTGCCCGCCGACTGCTTCGCCGCCGAGAACTCGCCCTTCGCCCAGTCGCCCATGATCTGCACGCCGGCCTTACCGGAAATAACGAGCGCGGTGGCATCGTTCCAGTTACGGCCGGGCGAACCCGGGTCGACGTAATCGTGCAGCTTCTTGAAAGATGCGAGCACCTTCTTGAACGCATCGGACTTCACCGCGTTGACGTCCCGATCGCGGTACACCTTAAGATACAGGTCCTGCCCGCCGACGTCCGCGAAAATAGCGTCGAACGTGATTTTTTCCTGCCACGGCTGGCCGCCGAGCGCGAGCGGAATCACGCCGGTTTTCTTGAGCTTGTCGAGATCGGCGACGAACTCGTCGAAGTTCTGCGGTTCGTTCGCAATGCCGGCTTTCTGGAACAGCGGCTTCGAATAGAAGAACCAGCCCTGCATGTGGATATCGACGGGCGTCGCGTAGTAATGACCGTTCACGCGGATGCTGTCGAGAATCGACTGCGGGAAAATGGCCGCCCAGTTTTCTTTCGTGGCGACCGTATCGACGTTATTGAGCAGGCCCTGGTCGATCAGGTCGTGAAACTGCTTCGACGTATTGAATTGCGCGGCGGTCGGCGGATCGCCGCCGACGATGCGGTTGATCGCGGTCGCGCGCGCCTGGTCGGCGCCGGCCACCGCGTTGTCGACCCACTGGCCGCCGGCCTTGTCGTACGCCTCGGCGAACTGGCGGATCGCCGCCGATTCGCCGCCCGAGGTCCACCAGTGAATCACGTTCGCTTTGAGCGGCGGCTCTGCCGCATGCGCGGCGACCGGTGCAACCATCTGCGCAAGCGCGCCGCATAGCGCGAGCGCACAGGCGCTCGCCATGGCGATGCGGGTGCGCGCTCCGGGTCTTCTGTTCTGCATTTCATCTCCTCCAGGCTTCGCGCCTGCTTCTTTTTGCAAGTCGGCTGCATGCATGCTTGCCGGCGCGCCGCCGGCAAGCCCGATGAAAACGAGGACGAAAGATGCAGGATCAGGCGCGCGCGGCGCGTTCCTGCAGGAACTTCGAGATCAGTTGCGCACTGCGTTTGACGGTGCGCTGCTGCGTCCGGTAGTCGACATGGACAACACCGAAGCGGCGTTCATAACCGTACGCCCATTCGAAGTTGTCGAGCAGCGACCAGACGAAATAACCGCGGATGTCGACGCCTTGCGCGATCGCCTCGTCGACGGCCGCGAGGTGGCGCTTGAGGAACGCGATGCGCTGCGCGTCGTCGATGCGGCCGTTGTCGACCTGGTCGTCGGAGGCCATGCCGTTTTCGGTGATGTAGATCGGCGGCAGCGTCCGATAGTTGCGGTGAAAGCCGGTCAGCAGATCGCGCAGGCCGTCCGGATAGACTTCCCAGCCCATCTGCGTGCGCTCGACACCGGCGAGCGGCACTTCGGTATAGCCGTTCGCGCCGTCGCTTTGCACGTTGGTGCGGAAGTAATAGTTGATGCCGAGAAAATCGAGCGGCGCGCTGATCTTCTGCATATCGCCGTCGAGCACGAGCGGTTCCGCGCCGGGCCACAGCGTCCACAGGTCGGCCGGATACGAGCCCTTGAACAGCGGATCGAGAATCCACGCGTTGTGCTGCACTTCGAACAGATGCGCGGCGTGCGTATCGGCCGCGCTCGACGTATTGCCGGTACCGCGGCCAACGTTCGCGACGATGCCCTTCTTCGACGCGGGATCGTTCTCGCGCAGCACCGCGAGTGCCTCGCCATGCGCGAGCAGCAGATGATGCATCGCCTGCGCCGCATAGCGCACGCTCGTGCGCCCCGGCGCGTGATGGCCGTCGCCGTAGCCGAGAAAGGCCGAGCACCAGGGTTCGTTGAGCGTCATCCAGGCGTCGACGTGGCCGGCGAGTTCGCGGCTCATCAGGTCCGCGTAGTCGGCGAAGCGGTAAACGATGTCGCGATTGAGCCAGCCGCCGCGGTCTTCGAGATGCTGCGGCAAGTCCCAGTGATAGAGCGTCGCGAACGTCTGCAGGCCCTTCTCTTTCAGCCTGCCGAGCAGGCGCTTGTAGAAGTCGAGCCCTTTGCGGTTCGGCCGCCCCGCTTCATCCATCACGCGCGGCCAGGCAATCGACAGCCGGTACGCTTCGAAGTTGAGCGAGGTCAGCAACTCGATGTCGCTTTCCCAGCGGTGGTAATGGTCGCACGCGTGCTCGCCGGTATCGCCGTGCAGCACCTTGCCGGGCGTGGCCGAGAACGTGTCCCAGATCGACGGCAGGCGGCCGTCTTCGTTGACCGCGCCTTCGATCTGATACGAGGCCGTCGCGGCGCCGAGCAGGAAGTTCTTGCGCCAGAGCGCGGAACCGGCGGCAGGCGTGAAGGGGTCGCCGCCAACGTCGCTGCTTCTGTCGCTGCGCGCGATATCGGGGGATTCAACTGCGTCTTGAGCCACGGGAACTCCTCATGCAAGGTTGAACCGCAGGGTCGTCGATCCAGCAGGAATGGAAGCGCTTCCATCCGTCCGTTGCGCACAATATCAGCGGCGCTTTTGACGCAGCAATCCGGGTTTGTCTGGAGTGGAATGCGATGCGCTGTGGCACGCATAAAGAGCGCGAGATTCCTGCCATGCGCTTCGCATCGACGCGCTCGTCGTAGCTGGTCACGGCGCGTGGCAGTGCACGCGATATTGACTTCACGGGTCGCCGAATTTGACTGCACGACGCGCCTGTCCGAATTCGTCAACTTACGTGGCGCACACGGAATATTTTCGCGTGGCCGCTGTTCTCCGTATCGATCATGGGTGCCGAGTGCCGTCCTGGTTGCACACTGCCTCACTGCCCCTCGAAGCGAGGCGTGAACTTCCGCCGGGCGACTCGTCGCAATGCCGCATCAGTTTTCAATCAAGGCTTTGCGCCCAACAGGAAAGGAGAGGTACGGCTGTGGATACCGGATTTTTCGAAAGCAGCTGGGACGGCGCGCCATCGGGCCGTAACGCATGGATCGACGCAGTATCGGCGCATGGCATGCAGTGCCGGATCGACGCGTGCCATTCCGTCCCATCGATCGTCAATGGCGCGCGCGCCGGGCAGACCGACATTCTGAACATCGAAGTTGCGTGGCAGTCCGTGTCGCCGATCATGCAGCGCCCGCGTTTCTGGAACGGCGAGCATCTGTATGTGAAGGTCGTCCGAAGCGGAACGATGTCGGTCGAACAGCGCGGACAGACCGTCGAGTTCGGGCCCGGCGACATCGCCGTGCTCGATCCGCTGCATATGTTCAACGAGTCGTTTCGCGAGCCGACGCGGCTGGCGATCCTGCGTTTTCCGAAGGCGGCGCTGCGCGAGCGTGGTTTGCGTCATCGCTTTCCGATGGTGTTTCGCCCGGACTCGGCGTCGGGCGATGTCGGTGCGGTGCGCGAGTTCCTGCTGAATCTGACCTCGCAGGCCGGCAAGGCCAGCGAACCGCTGCTCGAGCGGCTCAGCGACCAGTGTCTCGATCTGATGGACGTGTTCGTCAACGAACGCGATTCGTGCGCGTCGCGCCGCGCGAGTGTCGCGACGATGCTGCGCGCCAAGCAGGTTATCGCGCGCCGGATCGGCGATCCGGAATTGAGCGTCGTGCGCATCGCGGAAGAACTCAATATTTCGACGAGCTGCCTGACACGCGCGCTAAAGGCAAACGGGCTGTCGCCGATGCGCTACGCGTGGTCGCTGCGGCTCGAACACGCGACGCGGATGCTGGCCGGTGCCCAACAGGGCGCGATTCAGGAAATCGCGTACCGATGCGGCTTCGCAAGCGCCGCGCACTTCAGCCGCGCGTTCAAGGAACGCTACGGGATGACGCCGCGGGCTTATGCTGCGAGCAGGAAAGCGGCGGTGGAGCATGGCGATGCTACTGGCGGCGGCGAGGCTGACGGCGATGCGTTTGAACAGGCGCAGGCTGAGCGTTTGACTGCGGCAGCAGCGTCGGCAGCGGCAGCGGCAGCGGCTTCGGCGTAAGCGAATCGGCGCGCAGGCGGCAAGCAGGCGCGCCGCCTGCGCTTCGTGCCCCTCGCACACGCGCTCGCACGTGTCCCGCCTGCCCCTCTCAGGCGCTCTCGCACGTGTGCCACCTTCTTCGTGTGCCGCCATCACTTGCGACCGGCGGCCCTCTATCTCCTACTTCAAACGCGCCACGAGCCACGCGCGCAGCGCGACGATCTCCTCCGCGCAAACCGAATGCGGCATCGGATACGCGTGCCATTCGACCTCGTTGCCACGCGCGCTCGCGTAGTCGCGCGCGGTTTCGCCGAGAATGACCGGCAGCACGTCGTCCTGTGTCCCATGCGCGGCAAACACCGGCGTGCGGCGGTTCGCTTCGCTCGCGCGGCTTTCGATATACGGCTGCGACGGCACATAGCCCGACATCACGATCAGGCCTGCAAGCGCGTCCGGATGGGTCAGTCCCGCCGAATACGTCATCGCGCCGCCTTGCGAGAAGCCCGCGAGAAAGATCTTCGATGTCGCGATGCCGCGCGCGTTCTGCGCGGCGATCAGTTGGCGCACGGTCGTGCACGACGCGTCGATGCCGGTTTCGTCGACTTGCCGGTTGATGCCCTGAAACGACAGGATGTCGTACCACGCGCGCATCACATAGCCGTTGTTCGCGGTCACCGGAATCTCGGGCGCATTCGGAAAAACGAAGCGCACGCCGGGCGCACCGGCGAGGCGCAGCTCGGGAATCAGCGGCACGAAATCGTTCGCGTCGGCGCCAAGGCCATGCATCAGGATCACCGCAAACTCGGGGTTCGGCGCGGTTTCGATTTCGATCGTCGACGTCGGGGCGTTCATCTTCGGGTCGTTCATGTGTTGACAGCTCCTTTCGTGGCGCTCTCGGTTGGGGGGCCGGCGTCAGATCAGCCGGCCGAGAACCAGCAGGATACCCGCTAGCGACACCACCCATACCAGCGAGCGCACATATGGCACGCCGGCCGCGTAGAGCGGCACATACGCCACGCGCGCGATCAGATAGAGCCACGCGCCCAATGCGGTTTGCGCATCGTCGCGGCCCGCTACGTGGGCGATCAGCACGGCCGCGGCGAACACGGGCAGTGTCTCGAACAGATTGTTCTGCGCGCGCATGAGCCGCCCGGTGATCGCGCCGACCGGCGCGCCCGGTTTATCGCGCGCGCTTGCGTTGTATGCAATGCCGGTCTCGCGGTTACGCAGCAGCGCGGGCAGGAGCACCTGAATCAGCGCGAGGACGAGCGTCCACGCAAGCAGCGTCAGTTCGATGGTCATTTTTCGTTTTCCCTGGCTTCTGTGAACGGGCCGGTTACTGCGGTCAATGATTGTGCGGTTGGGTCGCTTGGCGGGGTGGCGCGGTTGGGTAAATTATTCCGGTGTCCGGATACTCAAACTTACCCTGCTTTCTGACGCGCCCCGCGCATCTTAAAATAGCGGCTTCGACGATTTCCAAGCCGCCATGCCGAATTCCCCGTCTGCCCCTGCTTCCGCCCCTACGCCCGCCCTTCCGCTTACGCAGACCGATGCCACGCCGAGCGACGACGCCGATATGTTCGAACTCGCCCCTGTCTCGCTGTGGCTCGAGGACTTCAGCGGCGTGCGCGCGCTGTTCGACGACTGGCGCGCGCAGGGCGTGACCGACTTGCGCACCTTCCTGCAGGCGAATCCGGCACGCGTCGCCGAATGCGCGGGCCACATCCGCGTAATCAAGGTGAACCGCAAGACGCTTGCGCTTTTCGATGCCACCGATTTCGGCGAGCTGACCGGCAACCTCGGCGCCGTGTTCCGCGACGACATGCTGAAGACGCACCTCGAAGAACTGTGCCAGCTGTGGGCCGGACAGGCGCATTTCACGAGTCAGACCGTCAACTACACGCTCGGCGGCCGGCGTCTCGACGTGCTGCTCAAGGGACAGGTGCTGCCCGGCCATGCGCTGCTATGGGACCGCGTGCTCGTGTCGGTGGAGGACATCACCGAACTCGAACGCACCCGCCTGCGCATCACGCACGCCGAGCAATACGCGCGCGGGCTGTTCGAGCATTCGCCGGTGTCGCTGTGGGTCGAGGATTTCAGCGCCGTCAAACGTCTGCTCGACGATGCGCGCGCGCAAGGCATCGTCGATTTCCGTACGTTTACCGATGTGCATCCGGAATTCGTCGAGCGCTGCATGCAGGAAATTCATGTGCTCGACGTCAATCAGCACACGCTCGAGATGTTTGCCGCGCCTGACAAGCATACCCTGCTCGCACGTCTCGCCGATGTGTTCCGCGACGATATGCGCCCGCATTTTCGCGAGCAGCTGATCGACCTGTGGGACGGCAAGCTGTTCCAGCAGCGCGAAGTGCTCAACTACTCGCTCGACGCGAACGAGGTACACGTGCACCTGCAATTCTCGGTGCTGCCGGGCCACGAGCAGAACTGGGACCTCGTGCTGGTCGCGCTGACCGACATCACCGCGCGCAAGAAGGCCGAAGCGTATCTCGAGTATCTCGGCAAACACGATGTGCTGACCAAGCTGCGCAACCGCTCGTTCTATGTCGACGAACTGAACCGGCTCGAGCGTAAAGGCCCGTATCCGGTTACGGTCATCATGGCCGACCTCAACGGGCTCAAACGCGTCAACGACCAGCTCGGCCACGCGGCCGGCGACGCGCTGCTGCGCCGCGCCGGCGAAGTGCTCGCGAAGGCGATGGAAATACCGTTTGTCGCCGCGCGCATCGGCGGCGACGAGTTCGCCGTGCTGCTGCCCGGCACCGACGAGCGCGGCGGCGCGGCCGTGATCGACACGATCCGGCAACTGGTGGAACTCAACAATCAGTTCTATCCGGGCACGCCGCTGAGCTTCTCGATGGGCGCCGCGACGGTGCAGCGCGGCGAGCGGCTCGAAGCGGGCGTGCAGCGCGCGGATCTGTTGATGTACGAGGACAAACGCGCGCTTTATGCAAACGATGAGGCGCGGGCGCGCGAGGGAACGAAGCCGTAGGCGTTGGTGTTTTGCCGGTTACGCTTGTTGGTCGCTCGCGCTTATTGGCCGCGCTTACTTGTCGCGCTTTCAATGTGGCAGCTTGGCCGCGAGCACGTCGATCTTTTCGATTTTCGGCGGTTCGGCGAGCAGGTCGCCGGCGCGTTCCATCAGCGCGGCCGCGACCTTGCCGGACAGATGCGCATTACGGCCGGCTTCGTCGTTGAAAGCATCGAAAATCGCGAACGTCGACGGGCCGAGCCGCACGCCGAACCATGCAATCGTGCCCGGCTCCGCTTCGACGAGCGGCAAGCCGCCACGTAGAAACTGATCGACCTCGTTTTCCTTGCCGGGCTTTGCTTCGAGACGAACGTATAGCGCGAGTTTGACCATTTGCACCTCCTGTGTGAGAACGTTGCGTGGGATCAAACCAGTATAGTCGCGCGTGGCGTGCGGCTTCGGCGAGACGGGCAACGTGTGCGCAATGAGCGTGCACAATGAGCGGGCTTTTGCGCGTGTTTCGGCGCGTGTTTCGACGTGTTTTCCGCGCTTTTCTTACGCGCCGCCTTCGGATCTCACCGGTACGCCATACATCTCGACAATGCGGCGATCCTGTTCGCGCGCGGAAAACTGCTCCCATTCGATACCGTTCACATCGACGGTACTCGTAAAGCCCTCCGCGCCATCGTCTTCGAAGCCGACATGGCGCAGTTGCCCCGCGCGCGGCGGGTTCTCGTTAATCGAGAAGTTGAGCAGATCGGTCCGCCACATTGCGTAGCGGCCTGGCACGACCGCTGCAGGCGTTTGCCCGAGACGGCGGCTGTAGTCTTCGATCGAGGCTTCGAGGTTGGCGACAGCCAGTGCGATATGAAAGCGTTTCATCGGTCTCTCCCGGTTCGTGCTCTACGCGGATGGGGACTGCAGAGACCATCGTATGAAAGCCGCGCGGGCTTAGCCAGTCAAGCGGACATGCTGGTATAGCGATTACCCGCCTCAAGCGTCCAGCCTTGTGCGCGCGCGAGGCGCATCGCGCGATGCACGCGCGCACGCCCAGGCAATGCCCAGTAAATTCCCTGGAAACTCAGCGCGCCTCGACCAGATGCCGAGGCGGCGGTGCGATGCTGACCGGCGGCGCTTCAAGCGCGCCGCGCATGCGCCGTACTTCGTCGGTCGGCGTGAGGCCAAAAAAGCGCTTGAATTCGCGGCTGAACTGCGACGCGCTTTCATAGCCGACGCGCGCGGCCGCGACGCTCGCATTGACGCCGTCCTGCATCATCAGCAGACGCGCCTGATGCAGACGCGTCGCCTTCACGTATTGCATCGGCGACGTCGACGTCACGATCTTGAACTGCGCATGAAACACCGCGAGACTCATGCCCGCTTCGCGCGCGAGCGTATCGACGTCGAGCGCGCGGTCGTAGTCGCTATGAATCCGCCGCAGCGCCTTCGCGATCCGCCCGAAGTGCTGCTGATGCGTGAGCGCCGCGCGAATCGCATGGCCTTGCACGCCGGTCAGCACGCGGTAGCAGATCTCGCGCACGATCGACGGCGCGAGCACGCGCGCGTCGAGCGGCGCCGCAAGCGCTTCGAGCAGACGCTCGACCGCATCGCAGAGCGCCGGGTCGAGCGGCGTCGAATAGATGCTGCGCGGCGCTTCGTGCGTGTCGGAGCGGCTCTCTTCGAGCAGCATCAGCAGTTCGGCGACCATGGCGAGATCGACATTGATCGCAATGCCGAGAAACGGCTCCTCGACGCTCGCCTCCGTTTCGCATTCCAGCGGCAGCGGTACCGACAGCACGAGATATTGCTGCGCGTCGTACACGTACGACTGGCCGCCGAGAAAGCCGCGCTTGCGCCCCTGGCAGACGATCAGAATGCTCGGTTCGTACATCACCGGATGGCGCGGCATCGGCCGGCTGGCGCGCATCAGCTTCACGCCATTGACACACGAATACGTGAAGCCGTCGGTCGGTGCGAGGCGGTCGAACAGCTCGACCATATGCCGCTGCGCGCGGCTGACCGGACGCGGCTCCGCGAGCGGACCGGGAACCGCCGGGAGAGCGGCAGGGAGAACTGCGGGAAGAACATCGGGCTGATCGTGAACGAAGGTCATCGTGATACCTGAGATGAAACGGCGTTGCGGCGAAATGGCGAGGACGGGGTGCGAACCGGGCCTGGACCGGGTCTGAACCGCGAGCCGGCACGAATCTCGGACCGGCCGCCGGCACGACTCTCGCGCGCAACAGAATAAGGCTTGAAATCTAGCACCAAATGCGTTGTTTAGTGCAACGGCGCGAGGAATAGGCAAATCTTCAAGACATTCAGGTATTCCCTGAGATGCCGGCGCTCCTTACTATAGGAACCCTGACGAGAGACCTTTGATGGGAGCTTCAGAGCACGCTTCCATTCACGCTTTTATTCATGTCAGGCCGCGTTCACCGTGCCGATTGCGTACTCCGCTACGCCCGCTCCGATGCCGCTGCCGGAAACGCGCCCGACCTGAATGAAACAAGCCTGCCGGCAATTGAAAGCCGCGGCTGCAAGGCCTCTCTTGCAGGAATCCCCATGACCACGACGGGCGGCAGTACCCAGTTTCGCCATCACGCCCCTTAACCGCCAATTAACCGCCAATTAACCGCCGCGCGCAGTTCAGCGGCGTAACCCTGGTTTCGCCCCGCAGTGCCGACGTGCCTTTTCGAGAGGCGTGTCGGCCGCTCGTCGTTGCTGCATGTTTTATCAGGTTGCTCTCTTGGCTGTACGCCGGACAAAGGAGAAGTCACTGTGATTGACCGTATTCAGGCCATGCGCACTTTTATCAGGATCGTCGATACGAATAGCTTCACGCGCGCCGCAGAGTCGTTGAACATGCCGCGCGCCACCGCCACGACGATCATGCAGAACCTCGAAGCCTTGCTCGGCACCGCGTTGCTGGTCCGCACGACGCGGCGTCTGAGCCTGACACCGGAAGGCGCCGCGTACTACGAGCGCTGCGCACAGATTCTCGCGGACATCGACGAAATGGAGGCGAGTCTGCGGCAGACGGACGCGAACCCGAGCGGACGGCTGCGCGTCGAGATGCCGGGCGCGGTCGCGACCGCGCTCGTGCTGCCCGCGCTCGACGATTTCCATGCGCGCTTTCCGAACATCGAGCTGTCGATCGGCGTGAGCAACCGCGCGGTGGATCTGGTCGGCGAGGCCGTCGATTGCAGCATCCAGCTCGGCGCGCTGCCCGACTCGGGGCTGGCGGCGCGGCGTCTTGGCACGCTCGAGCATGTGACATGCGCAAGCCCGGCGTATCTCGAACGCTTCGGCGAGCCGGAAACGCTCGACGATCTCACGCGGCACGTCGCGGTGAACTTCACGGCGCGCCAGAGCGAGCGCTCGGCCAGCTTCGATTTCGAAGTGGACGGCAAGCCGCTCGCGGTGAAGGTCGACGGTTTCGTCAACGTCAACGACGAGCAGGCCTGTTTGACCTGCGGCCTGCAAGGCCTCGGGCTGATCCAGCCGGCCCGGATCGCCGCGCAGCAGTGGCTCGATGCCGGCATGCTGCGCGAGGTGCTGCCGGAGTGGCGACCGGTGCCGACCACCGTCTCGATCGCTTACGTGAAGGGACGGCGCGTGTCGCCGCGCGTGCGCGCGTTCGTCGACTGGCTTGCGGAGCTGTTCGAGCACGCGGGACATGTCGAGGCCGATATGTCGCGCGTGCGGGAGTTGATGCGTGGGGGGTTGCATACGGCGTGACCAGCGGGCGTGAGAAGCGCTTGACCTAAAAAACCGTAAGCTCGATTTGAAGGTCTTGCGGGGTAGCCTCGTTTGTCGAACGGAGCTACCTCGCGCCAAACATCACTGAGCCGCTTCGCGCTGCGCGCGAGCGCGAGAGATCATCTGCTGTACGGCCACGCTCGTATTGGTCGCCAATAATTCTATTTCCGGATGCTCGTTCGCGAAGACGCGAAAGATCTGATCCGCAAACGCTTGGCCAATCATGTCGACGTTCCGGAAATCCAACACCACTCTTTTAAACAGGTCGAGGCGTGCAAGTAATCGTTTTGCCTGCGACCGCGAAATCAATTCGTCCACGCCGTATTTAGCGAGATCGACCGGCACGACAGTTCGGTCGAACGTGTAGTCCTCGTTTTCGGTGTATTCGTCGAAAATTTCTTTGGTTGTGTGTGCCGCACGATTGCTCAACGTCATAAAAACAGACGTACCGCCCGCAGCGACCTCACGTTCCATTACCACGTCTTCCGACGAATCCTTATGGTGATCGAAATAAAGTGCGCCCGAGAGAATCCCGAACTGGTCGAACATGCGCGAGGTGAAAAAGATCCCCTCCCCCGAGTGATTCTGGGGATCGGTGGTCAGTTTGCCTTTTGCCAATTCGAAGATTGCATGGCGCTCGTCGAGCAGATTCAATTCGGCCTGAATCTTTCTGAAGATCCCGACACCATCATCCGAAACCATGATTTCCGTGGATACCGCGGTTCGCGTGATTTTCACCAGAACCGTGGTCCCGTTTGAATGGTCGATCGCGTTATTAAAGATTTCCGTGAAGCCGTGGTGCCATATATTGAGCACGTTGGCTGGAAGCGGTTCGATCAAGGGCCTGACGACTTCGCTCCAGATCACGTTTTCTTCGAGTTCACCCGTCAACGGAAACCGGAAGCTCTCAGTGGCGAGAGGGACAAGCCTGTAGCGCGCATCCCTCGTATTGCCTTCTTTGACAATCGCGCCTTGCTCGCGCAGTACAAGCAGGTGCTTGTTCACAGCCTGGCGACTGATCGAGAAGTGATCTGCGGTGAGCGCGACGACGTCGCCCTGATGCGATTCAATATGTTCGAGCAGGAAACCGCGGACCTGCTCGCCTTGTGGACGGATTCTCGTATTCACTGCGCGCCTCTTTGACAACCTTAAGCGACTTAATTGTCAACTTTAAGGATTTTATTGTCAACCTTAAGAACGCGTCGTCACAAGGGTCATCCACGCAGGCCAAGCCCACCGGGGCTCGGCCTTTCTCTTTCAATCGCTCAAGACTCTTCCGCCCAGGCCATATTCTCGCGCGTCACCAGCGCAGTCGACGCGCCCGGCCCGAACGTACCGGCCGTGTAGGGCCGCGGCCGGTCGCCCGCGAGCTTCCAGCCTTCGATGATCGGATCGGCCCACGCCCATGCGGCTTCGAGTTCGTCGCGGCGCATGAAGTGCGTGAGGCGCCCGCGCACGACATCGATCAACAGACGCTCATACGCTTCCGCTCGCCGTCCCGTGAACGCCTGCTCGAGGTCGAGGTTCAGATTGACCGGCAGCGTGCGCATGCCGCTGCCCGGCTCCTTCGCGAGCATCTGCAACTGGATCGACTCGGCCGGCTGCAGCTGGATGACGAGCCGGTTGCCGCAGCTGCGCGGACCACACGGGCTATTCGGCATGATCGAGAACGGCAGATCCGCGAACTCGATGACGATCTCCGACACCTTCTTCGCCATCCGCTTGCCCGTGCGCAGGAAGAACGGCACGTGCGCCCAGCGCCAGTTGTTGATATGCGCGCGCAGGGCGACGAAGGTTTCGGCGTGGCTGCCCTGCGGCACGTTATCTTCCTCGAGATAACCCTTCACCGGCTCGCCGCCGACGGCGCCGGCCGTGTACTGGCCGCGCACGGTGTCGCGCGAAATATCTTCCGCGGTCATCGGGCGCAGCGAGCGCAGCACCTTGAGCTTTTCGTCGCGTACGGCGTCCGGGTCGAGCGACACCGGCGGCTCCATCGCGACGATGCACAGCAGCTGCAGCAAGTGGTTCTGCACCATGTCACGCATCGCGCCGGTCTGGTCGTAGAAGCCCGCGCGGCTACCCACGCCGACCGTCTCGGCCACCGTGATCTGCACGCTGCGGATATACGGCGCCTGCCATAGCGGCCCGAAGATCGCATTGCCGAAGCGCAGCACCATCAGGTTCTGCACGGTCTCCTTGCCGAGGTAGTGATCGATCCGGTAAATCTGCGGTTCTTCGAAGTGCTTGCCGACCGCGTTGTTGATCGCCTGCGCCGATTCGAGATTGTTGCCGAGCGGCTTTTCGAGCACGACGCGCGAGTGGCTGTCGATCAGCGAATGCGATGCGAGGTTGTCGCAGATCGTCGTGAACAGTTCGGGCGAGGTCGCGAGATAAAAGATGCGCTGCGCGTTCGGACGCGACGCCTGCGCGAGCCGCGCATAGTCGTCGGCGTTGTCGACGTCGATGCGCACGTAGTCGAAGAGCGCGAGGAACTTGTCCCACGCGGCCGCATCGAGCGCCTTGCGCTCGATAAACGGCTTCGAGTGCTCTTCCATGAAGTTCACATACTGTTCGCGTGTCCAGTCGCGGCGGCCGATGGCGAGAATGCGCGTGTCGCCGGGCAGATTGCCGTGCGAATGCGCCATAAACAGCGCGGGCAGCAGCTTGCGGGCGGACAGGTCGCCGGCGCCGCCGAAAATGATCATGTCGAGCGGAAGGTCCGGCGTAGCGGGAGCGTGGGAAGTCGTCATAGCGCGGTCGCACCAGGTAAGAAGCAGCGGTCGAAGAACTGGATCAGCGAGAAACGCGGCGGATGTACCTGTGCCCGGATTGACTTCATGCGGGTCTGGCGGACCGGGAAGATGGGAGCGCGGTTCGGCGCCCGTATCCGGTATCTGACCGCGGCGTTTTTCGTGAGACGCCTATGTTGCAACGTTTTCGTGTTGTTTGCACGTTGGGCGCGGCAAGGCCTGGATAGTGAACGGTCGTGCGCGAAGGTGTGGGATCAGTGAAGGCCTATGCGTGAAGGCCTACGGCGGGCCGCCGCGAGGCGCCGCTAGGCCGCCTTCAGCAGCCCGCGGGCGACGCGGCCCGCCGCCAGGTCCCATGCCGCGCAGCCGACGGTCTTGAAGACGCGCGGCGCGCCATCGTCGGTAGTCGCAGCGGCGCCGGCCGTGGGCGCATCAGTCGCCGCTACGCGGGCGATGCGCGCCGCGCGATCCGCCGCGCCTCCCAGCGCAACGACAATCCCCGCCACGTTCGCCCAGTCCACGCCCGCCTGAATCAGATCCCCTGCTTCATGCTTCGCGCCGGCCGGATCGTCAACAAACAGCGCGCTGCCGGAGAGCGTCCGCGCGCCGAGTTCCGCCATATCGGGCTTGAACGCGCCGACGCCAACCACGAGCCGCCCCGCGCGCGGCGCTTCGTTGTAGACGGCCGTGCGGCTCGTCGTCAGCGTGATGACGAGATCGACCGAATCGGGCACCGTCGTGTCTTCGACCGGCTGCAGCCGGGATCCCTGCGCTCCCGCCTTCGTCTGCAGCCTTGCGGCGTGCTCGTCGCAGAACGCATGCGCTCGCGCCGGCGAGCTGCCGCGCACGCGCACGAGCGCCTCGGGATACAACTCGCGCAACGCCTCGAGGTGGTTCGCCGCCTGCGTGCCGGTGCCGATCAGCAGCACATCGCGCGGCGACGCGCGGCTGAGCGTGCGCACACCGAGCATCGTCATCGCGGCGGTCCGGCGGCCCGTCACCGTCGGGCCATCGAGGATAAACAGCGTCTCGCCGGTATCAGGCTCGATCGCCATCACCTGGCCGTGAATCGTCGGCAAGCCGCGCTCGCGGTTGCCCGGGCACACGTTGACGAGCTTGTGGATCGCGAGGTCCGCCGCGGTCGCCGGCATCGACAGCAGCACGCCGCCGTCGTTGAGCGGCACGACAAGCCGCTCGGGGCTCGCGATGCGCTTCTCCGTGTAATCGACCACGGCAGTGGCCAGCGCATCGACGAGCGCCGGATAAGGCGTGAGCCGCGCGGTCTCGGCGCCGTTGAAAAGCGGCGTGGACAGGCTGTTCGGCATATCGATAAAGCCTCCGTCAGGTCAGGTCGGCGGTTCGATTTCAGGTCGGTGGTTCGAGATGCGATCGAATCGCGCGACTCAGCGCACCAGAAACCCATACGACAACGGATCGCGCTCATCGACAATCCAGTTCGCGAACCCGCAAATGTAGGCCTCGCCCTCGATCTCGGGAATCACCGCATCGAAGCGATCAAGCTTCGTTTCGCGCAGCACACGCCCGCGAAAGATCGTGCCGATCACCGATTCGTTGACGAGCGTCTCGCCCATCTTCAACTGCCCGCGCAGATAGAGTTGCGCGACCCGCCCCGCCGTGCCGGACCCCGTCGGCGACCGGTCGACCTCGCGGTCCGCGAATACGCAGCAGTTCGCCTGCGTCGAGCCCGCGTGGCGCGGCGCGTTATCGATGATCGTGCCGTACACGTGGTTGATTTCGGGAATGTGCGGATGCTGAACCTTGAACGCGTCGTTGGCCGCGCGCTTCACTTCGGCGCCGAAGCGGATCAACCGGTCAATATCCGATTCGCGCACCGCCAGCTCGAACGGCGCGCCCGACGTGTAAAAGTAGAACGCGCCGCCGAACGCAATATCGCCGCGCACCTCGCCGAAACCCGGCGTCTGCACGACGACATCGCGCGCCCAGATAAACGACGGCACATTGACGAAGCGCACGCTGCCCGCATGCGTGCCGTCCCATTTGACGAACGCCTCGATAAACCCGCACGGCGCATCGATGCCCACGCGCGTCTCCGGCTCGGTCCGCTCGACCCAGCCGAGCGATACGGCTGCCGTCGCGAGCGCAATCACGCCGTGCCCGCAATGGTCGCTATACCCCTCGTTGTGAACGAAGATGATGCCGAAGTCGGCGCCCTCGCTGACCGCATCGGTCAGATACCCGCCGTACATATCGGCGTGGCCGCGCGGCTCGAAGATCAGCGCGCGGCGCAGAGGGTCCGCGTGCTCCTTGAGCCACGCGCGCCGCTCGACGATGGTTTTGCCCGGAATTTTCGGCAGACCGCTGGTCACGATGCGAAACGGCTCGCCCGCGGTATGGACTTCGACCGTGCTGATCACGCGGTTCAGTTTCATGGCTTCGCGGCTCCCTGCATGGCCCGCTTTGCTTCATCAGGCAACGCCCTCGAATGATCCTTTATGCAGACCATTGTTGTCTCCGACTCAGACTGTTCTATACTGGCGCTGAATGTAGACCAGCTTTGGTTCTGTATCAACCAATATCAAAAAAATTGCGTCAAACTGGTTCAATTCCGGATCAGTCAGTCAGCGCGTTCTCCGGTCATGACATCGCTCCCGCCCGATAATCCGTTCCGTCCCAAGCAGATCTACGAGCAGGTCGCCGAGCGCATGCGCGTCGATATCCGCAACGGCCAGTTCGCGCCGGAGTCGCGCCTGCCGTCCGAACGCGACCTCGCGGCGCGCTTCGGCGTCGGCCGGCCCGCCGTGCGCGAGGCCATCGGTGCGCTGCAGAACGAAGGGCTCGTCCTGACGCGGCGCAATTCCGGTACCTACGTCTGCGCCGATGCGCTGCAGCGGCTGGCCACGGCGCCGGGCGGCGGCGCGGCGTTCGGCGCCGACGCGGACTTCAGCCCGACTTCCGCGCTCGACGTACGCCTCGTGCTCGAACCGGCCATCGCGCGGCGCGCCGCCATGCAGGCTCGGCGCGACGAGATCGCCGAGCACTATCTCGCGCAGATGGATTCGCTCACCGATGTCACCGATGCCGCGCAACGCGCGCTGTGGAACGACAGCGACCGGCTGTTTCACCGTCAGCTCGCCATCATGACCGGCGACGCGCTGTTCGTGAAGATCGCCGATGAAGTTGCGAAAGCAATGAACCAACCGCTGTGGAAGCGCCTCAAGGACGACGCGATCTACGACATCGGCCGGGTTCGTCTGTATGTGTCCGAACACCGGTTGATCTACGAGGCGATCGTCAACGGAGACGGCGAAGCCGCGGCGTTCTATGTCGAGCAGCACATCATGCGTGTGCGTCGGGACATTACGCCGAAATGAGGGCACCGAAATGACTGCAACGAAGTGAAGGGAGCACTTCGTCTTAACGGCGCAAAGCTTTATGCGTCAATCCAGTAGTCATCCTGATGCAATTTGCATGCACTTCCTCGTTAGAATACGAGAGACGCACGATGCCCAATGAATAACTCGACGACTGAACAAACATCCAGCATGTCCAACGACGCTCTCTCCGCTGACTCTCTCGCCGTTGCCGAACGCGTGCGCGAACTGATGAGCCGGCACGGCATTGCCAAGCGCCAGCAAACCAGCGAGTTGTGCCGCATCCTCGACCTGAGCTTCTCGCAGGGCCATCGCAAGCTGCGCGGCAACAGTCCGTGGACGCTCTCGCAAATCAGGAAAGTCGCCGAAGTGTTCGACGAGCCGGCCGCGCAGCTGTTCGGCGCGCAGTCGCTCGATCCGGGCATGGTCGGCGCAACGGCGCAGGAGGCGCTCTTCAGCATCGGCTCGACCGAGATTGCGTGTACCGCGTGGGTCGGCGCGCCGATCGAGCCGGGCAGCCGGCCCGAGTTCATCGCGTGGTCGAAGCACGACCAGTGGCGCGTCGTGCGCTGCGATGGCGCGCTTTATCAGAACGCGTTCGAAGTCCACAAGATCGAGATATACCCGCGCCGCGCGGAGACCGACAAGCCGCTGATCGCGGTGGTCGACGACGACCACGTCTCGGCGGACAATCTGCGCGACTACCTCGAGCGCAACGGCTTCGCGGCCGTCGCGATCTACGGCCTCGCGGCGTTCAACGAATCGTTGCAGACACAAGTATTCGATGGCGTCGTGATCGACTGGCTGTTCGGCGATCAGACTTCGGCCAACGCGATTCGCGCGGTGCGCGCGTCGGAAAACCCGGATGCGCCGATCTTCGTGCTGACCGGTGAACTGCTGACGGGCAAGGCCAGCGAGTCCGACATCAGCGAGATCGTGCGCGCATGCGATGTCGCGTGCTATGAGAAGCCTGCACGGATGGCGATTCTGGTGGCCGATCTGTCGAAGCGGCTGCGGCGCTAGCCGTTACGCCATCGCAGCCCGGCGAGACTGACACTGCTGACGTTACGCCACCGTGGCCGCCCCGCCCGCCGTACTGCCTTGCGCGGCGAGCGCGCGATGCACGGCGGCGTGCAGCACATCGTAGTGCACGGGCTTCGTCAGACAGTCGAAGAAAAGATGGGCGGCGCCGTGCGTCTGCAATTCAGGCGCGTAAGCGGTTACAGCGATCACCGGCACGCTGCGCGCACGCGCATCGTCCGCATTGAATGCACCGATGAACGCATAGCCGTCCTTGCCCGGCATCTGCAGGTCGAGCAGGATCAGTTCGCACTGCTGCGTCTCGAGCCACGCGAAGGCCGCATCCACGCCGCCGACCGCCGCGCCTTCGTATCCCATATGCTCGACCATCTCGCATAGCGATTCGCGCACGAGCTGGTTATCGTCCACCACCAGCACGCGCGGTCGCGCGGTGCGCCGCTGCGCACGCGCGGCGATGCTTGCCGCGGCCGGCGGCGCGACCGGCTTCACCGGAATCGTGACGGTAAAGGTCGAGCCGAGGCCCACGCGGCTATCGACTACTAGCTCGCCGCCGAACAGATCGACGAGCCCCTGCACGATCGCGAGCCCCATCCCCGCGCCGTCGAAGCGTCGCGCGCGCGATTCATCGAGGCGCGTGAACTCCTTGAAGATCAATGGAATCTGCGCACTCGGCACACCGGGCCCGGTATCGCCGACCACGATCACGAGCGCGTCGCTGCGCTGCTCGAAACGCAGCGTCACCGTGCCCTTTTCGGTGTAGCGGATCGCATTCGTCACAAGATTGGTGACGATCTGGCGAATCCGGTGCGGGTCCGACTCGACGAGGCCCACGGCCCCGCCGGCGCTGCTCGCGAACGCAAGACCACGCGCGTTCGCGGCCGGCTCGCTTTCGTCGACGACCGACGCAAGCAGGTCGCGCGGATCGAACTGCTCGTCGCGCAGTTCGAGCTTGCCCGCGCCGAGGCGCGCGTAGTCGGTCAGATCCTTCATCTGCGTTTCGAGCTGGCGCGCGGCCACTTCGAGACGGCGGATCACCTTGCGATCGGCCTCGGAGTGGAAGTTGAAACCGAGCAGTTCGATCGACGACACGATCGCGTGCAACGGCGTGCGCAGCTCGTGGCTGATCATGCCGAGAAACGCGTCCTTCGCGAGGCTTGCTTCGCGCGCGGCGCGCGTGGCCTGATGCTCGGCGTCGAGCGCGGCGCGCTGCTGCCTGATGAGCTTCGTGCGCCGCCGCGCGTTGACCACGAGCTGCACGCTCGCCGCCGCCGACAGCAACAGCAGCACCAGACCGGCCGCGAACAGCATGCGCCGCTTCGCCACAAAATCGGTATTGAGTGCCGTGCGGTTGGCCACCTCCGAGGTACGGCGCGACAGCGCGAGATGGTTGATCTCTTCCCAATGGCGGCGCAGCTCGAGCACGATCTTGTCGGCGAGCATCGGGTCGCGCGGCAACGCATCGAGCGTCGGTTCGAGCGCGGCGAGCATGTCGGTCAGGGTCTGGATCTCACGCTGCTGTTCTTCGGTGTGCGCCGCCTTCCCGGCAAGCTGGCGCGCGGCGAGCTGGCGCGTCGAACCGGCCATCACGCGCAGCTTCGACTGCAGCACGTGGTATTGCAGCCTCAATTGCGCGTAGTCGCCGTCGATGCCGGTTTCGTATTGCAGCAGCTGGCTTTCGAGCCGCGCATAGGCGATCTGCAGCTGCGCGGCGTCCCAGTAGACGCCGTCGTACGATTCCGCGAGCTGTGTCACGCGCGGGCTCAGCAGCGTCGCATAGAGCAGGTAGCCGATCGCGGCGGTCGGCGCGGCAAGCGCCGTCAGCCAGATCAGCACATAGACGATGCGCCGCCGCCACGGATGCGACGCGCGGCGTGTCGACGCCTGCGGCGACGGCTGCGCTGAGTCCGGCTGCATCGACGGCCGTTGCGTCTCCGGCCGCCCCGTCACTTGATGATCAAAGCCTTGATCTGCCATACGAATTTCGCATCCGTAGCCGCGCCGGTCAGTTCCGCCGGGTACGCGTCACGCGGATAAATGAGGAAGAGCGGTCCGAAATCGCTGATTTTGAGCCGCTTGCCGTTCATGCTATACGCGACGATCACACCATAACGATCGGTGTCCGACACCGGTAACGTGTACGTGTAGTCGTCGTAGGTGTGGACTTCGATGCGCTCGCCGTACGCACCCACCTCTTTCAGGATATCCGCGAGCAACGGGCCCGTGAAGGTCGATTTCGGCGTCCATGAGGTCGAGGTCGAAATCGAGTGCGCGGGCATCGCGAGAATCTGCGCTTCCGAAAAGTGAAACACGCGGTGCGCGCTATCCGTCGTATTGGAAATCTTGCCCGTGACATCGAGCGCCATCGGCGTCGCATGGGCCGCCGCGGCCGCGCAGCATCCGAGTATCGCAAATGTCAGCTTGTGACGTATTGCAGTGAACCCCCGGCTGCGCGAATGCCGCACTGTCCTGTCCTCTGCGTTGTACCCCGCGTTGCCCGCTGAGCCGCGCAAAATCCCGCGCAATTTCCCTTCCTGTTCCCGCATGACCTGGCCTGTTCTTTTCCGTTGTTTGTGGTGATTCACCGTACGCCTCGTCCCATGCGAAGCGCGATCCGAAGCGCGCATTCGGTGAACCGCATGCATAATATCGCCTCCATCCCGAAAAAGCCGTCACGCCGGCGGCTCACGCGTATCGACCCATCGGCCCTCTTCCAACGTCAATTCGCGCCATTGAACGTAACCGAACGCCAGCCCATGAAAAAGCCCGTTCTTCCGCTCACTTACGAAAAGCTCGACCACTGGATCGAATCGTTGCAGCCAGCCTTGCTGGCAGAAGGGTTTTCAGCCGCCATCGGCATCCTGCGCGGCGGCGCGCCCCTCGCGCTGATGGCGTCGCACAGTGTCGGCGTGCCCGTCGCGTTCCTCAGCTACGACCGCCGCGCGCGCCACGTCACGTGGGATTCGTCGCTGCCGCTGCCGGCGCCCGGTTCGAAAGTGCTGTTATGCGAAGACATTGCGGGCCGCGGCTTTACGCTCGTCGACTGCATCGCTTTTCTCGAACAGCATGGACTCGTCGTCAAGACGCTGACAGGCGCCTTCGACGAACTGAGCCGCATCCGCCCCGACTTCGCGAACGATGCGAGCGGCTATTTCGCGCTGTTTCCGTGGGAGCGCCAGGCGTACACCGAGGGTTATCGCGAGGACTGGCTGCAGGTCGAAGCCGGCGCCGCGAAGACGATGTCGCATGACCACGAGTACGCGTCCTACGCAATCGACCTCGACGGCATTCTGCTGCCCGATGTGCCGGTCACGCGCTACGACGCGGACCTGGCCGCAGCGCTGGCCGAACGCGATGCGCTGCAACCGTACGAGGCGCTGCCCGGCATCGACCTGCAGCACGTCCGCGCGGTCATCACAGGCCGGCCCCAGACGGACCTCGAACGCACGCGTGCGTGGCTCGAACGCCATGGCTTCGGGCATCTCGAACTCGTGATGCGGGTGCCCGACAAGCACGACGAAACGCCGCTCGGCGCCGCCGCGCACAAGGCGGCCGCCGCGTTGCGCTGCGGCGTCACGCATTTCATCGAAAGCGATCCGGTACAGGCGCTGCGCATCGCGCAGGCGGCGCCGCTCTTGCGCGTCATCTGGTGGGACGCGCAGACGCGTTCGGGCACGCTCGTCAATGCGTCGCGCTGGGGTTGAGCGCGGCCGTCTCCCCGGCTTCGCCTGCTCCACCCGCGCCTAACTGCAGATACCGCGCGGCACGCTGCGACGCGACGACGATCAGCTTCATGGTCGCGCGCGTCGCGCCGACGAAAAGCTTTCTCGCACTGCGTTCGTCGAACGCGTCGAAGTCGACTTCCGAGAGAATCACGCACGGCGCGGCCTGCCCCTTGAAGCGATAGATCGATTCGAGCAGCACGTCGCCATCGCGGTACTCGGGGCTGCCGAACAGATCGTATTTGCCGGTAAAGCTGCGCACGCGGTGCGGCCCCAGCTGATCGAGCGACGCGAGCACCGAGCCTTCGCGTCCGCGAAACGACAGCACGACGATGTCCTGCTTGCGAAAACCGAGCGAAAGCGCCTGGGTGATCGCGCGCTTGGTCGCGTCGACACAGCTGTCGGCGGCTTGCGCTTCGTCGTAGGTCGATAGCGCGATGTCGGAGCCGTCGAACGGACTCGCGGCGGTCAGCTCCGCCGCGTGCGGCACCGATGCGCCGACCACGTCGCGAAGATAGTCGAGAATGTCGCGCGGACTGCGGTAATTCGTCGATTCCTTCAGCACGGTCCAGCCCGGCAGCGCGACCGGCTCGCGCATATACAGGTTCTGCAGCGGATCTTCGAGCCACCACCACGCGCCGCCCGGCCGCAGCACGCGCTCGAGCGCCGGCACCCACGCTTCGCGGAAGTCCTGCCCTTCGTCGACGATCAGCACATCGTATTGCCAGCGCGCGTCGATCGGCGTCTGCGCGAAGACCGCTTCGAGTTGCGCAAAGACGTCCGGCGCGGCGAAGTCCGGCGCGCGGCCCGCGTCGCGCGCGATCCAGTCGCATAACTGGTGATAGTTCGCGACCTTCGCCTCGGGCGGCGCGACGCGAGCAATGTGATCGGCAAGCGGCCGGTTGAAGCACACGTAAAGCGGCCGCTGGCCGCGCGCGACCGCGTCGTTCATCACCTGCACCGCGAGCTGCGTCTTGCCCGAGCCGGCCGTGCCGATCACGCGCAGACGAAACGGCGTGAACTCCAGCCGCCGCGCCCATGTTGCGAGGCCGCCCGCGAGCCGCGTGACGAGCGTGCCCGCCTGGCCGACCAGCGCGCTCGCATCGGGCGTCAGCGACAGTTCGTCGGACAGGAAATGATGGATCTTTGCCGCGCATGGCAAACGCGGCTCGTCGGCAGGCAGCGCTTCGCGGATGATCGCCGCGAGCCGGTCCTTGCGCGTCGCGTCGACGATACGCGCCGGGTCGACGCCGGCAATCGCCGCATCTTTTACCGCATGATCGGGGCAGTACAGCAATTCCTCGATGAAGTAGGTGCCCGCGCCGAAGGCCGCGGTGAAACGCCGATGCAAGCCTTCGATCGTACGCGCCAGCGCGATCGCCACATTGCGTTCGGTCTGCAGATACGCCTTGACGAGCCCCTTCGGCGTTTCGCGCAGGAAGCCCGTTTTCTGTTCGACGATCATCACGCGCCCCGACGGCGCGACGATCACGAAGTCGGCTTCGCCGAACACCGAAAAGCCCTGGTTGACGCGCGTCCAGTGCACGCCGTGATAAACCGTGTAGCCGGCCGGCAGCGCCTCTTCGAGCAGCCTCAGCGTTTCGATTTCGCGCGCGGCGGCGCCGGCGGCGGCAACGTGCTTCCAGTCGTCGGGAACGATGCGGGCCATGCAATGCCTCGTGGTCAGTGACGCGTGTACCGGTTGAAGAAAGAAGTGAAGCGTTGTCGATGCGGCTTTCGCAGCGACCGCTCATTGTACGCAATGCCTATGATGACAATGCCGGAAAGGCCCGGCACAAGCGCCGCACAGCCACCGCGCAAGCCCCACCCAGGCACGTCATGCGCATGGCAAAAGCGCTGCGCGCACGCAGCGGCGTCGCACTGCCAACGCGACGGTGAACACGCGGCGGGCCATTTTGACCTTCGGTCGGATGATTCGGCTTCGTGTATCGTTAACCGTTGAACGCCGCGCGTGTGGGCGGCTTGCCAACCTGTCATGCAGAGGGATTTTGCCGGTGATTACAATCTGGGGACGCAGCAATTCCGTCAATGTTCAGAAAGTTTTGTGGTGCTGCGACGAGCTCGTGCTGCCGTACGACCGCATCGATGCAGGCCTGCAATTCGGGCGCAACGACACGCCCGACTATCTCGCGATGAATCCGACTGGCCGTATTCCGACCCTCATCGACGGCGACTACGTGCTGTGGGAATCGCATGCCATTCTTCGCTATCTTGCGATGCAATACGGCGCAACGAGCAGCCTCTATCCGAACGACCCGAAAGCGCGCGCGAGCGTCGACCGCTGGCTGGACTGGACACTCGCGATGCTCGTGCCCGCCGAACGGCCCGTGTTTCTCACCGTGGTGCGCACGCCGGCCGAACAGCGCGACACCGCGAAGCTTGCCGCTGACGTCACCGCGGTCGGCGCCCTGTGGAAGATGCTCGATGCGCAATTGCAAAAGCATTTCTATATCGAAGGCGAGAAATTCACGCTCGCCGACATCGTGATCGGTTCGTACGCGAAGCGCTGGTTCGGCCTCGAAGGTGTCGAGCGGCCGTCGCTGCCGAATCTCGAACGCTGGTACTCGCGCCTCGCGGCACGCTCGGGTTTCCGCAAATACATCGATTTCCCCCTCACCTGATGACGATGTGACGCGCCGCCGCGCGTGCCCGAGATAACAGCACGCGCATATCGGCCACACATCGAATCGCTTCCGCCTCACCACGATATGACAATCACGCTCTACGCCTGGGCCACGCCGAACGGACGCAAGATCAGCGTCGCGCTCGAGGAAATGGAACTGCCATACACGGTCAAGCCGATCGACATCGGCAACAAGGCGCAATTCCAGGAAGAATTCCTACGCATCAGCCCGAACAACAAGATTCCGGCGATCGTCGATCCGCAGGGTCCGGACGGGCAGCCGATCAGTGTGTTCGAATCGGGCGCGATCCTGCTTTATCTCGGCGAAAAGACCGGCAAATTCCTGCCGAAGAGCCTGCGCGACCGCGTACCGGTGCTCGAATGGCTGATGTGGCAGATGGGCGGTTTCGGACCGATGCCGGGGCAGGTGCATCACTTCGCCGCGCTGCAATCGGAAAGCGACCGCGCGTACGGATTCAAGCGTTTTTCCGCGGAAACGCGACGGCTTTATTCGGTGCTCGACACGCGCCTCGCCAAAACCGAATATGTGGCGGGCGATCTGTCGGTCGCGGATTTCGCGATTCTCGGCTGGGCGTGGCGCCACGAACGCCATAAGGTCGATCTCGCCGATTACCCGAACGTGCACCGCTGGTATCGGATGATGTTTGAGCGGCCCGCCGTGCAGCGCGGCTTCGATGTCAAACTCGACTGAATCCGCGCGCGCGCCGGCCCCTTATAATCTGCACATGAAAACCGCAAAGGCATTAGCGACCGCCGACAAGCCGGTCGCCGAAAAACCGGCGCCCGTCCGCGCGCGCGCCCATACCAGGCACGCCGGGCATACCGCGCACACCGGGCATCACCATCCCGCTTCGGCCGAAGCGGCGCTCGCGCTTGCCGACGAATATTGCCGCGAGCGCGGCGAAAAGCTCACGCCGATCCGCCGCAAGGTGCTCGAACTGTTGCTCAACTCGGGGCGCGCGACCAAAGCCTATTCGCTGCTCGACGACATGCGGCAGATTCACCCTGGCTCGGCGCCGCCCACGGTGTATCGCGCACTGGATTTTCTGCTCGCGGCCGGGCTTGTGCACCGCATCGAGTCGATCAACGCATTCACGGTTTGCCACGATCTGACGCAATGCCAGCACGGCATGCTCGTGGTGTGTCAGCAGTGCGGCAGCGTCGCTGAACTGCATCAGCCGAAGTTGCGCGAAGCGCTGATCGCGCAGGTCGAGCACGCAGGCTACCGTCTCGCGGGCGAAGAGATCGAGCTGAAGGGGCTGTGCGCAGCATGTCAGGCAGCGCAAGCCGCCGGCAACTGAAGCCAGCCGATCCGCGCAGCACGAAATCAGGCACAAAAACAGGCACAAAATCACGCAATAAGCGCGCGAGCACGCGCCAAAACGCGTGGGGAACGCGTCGCAAGCGCGTGGCAATGCGTGGAAAACGCGCGCGCCTTGCGGTCCGCTAGCTAACCCGCCGCACGCGCGCCGATCGCGTCGTGCAACAGCGTCACCAGCGTCTCGGGACGGGCCGGCTTCGTCATGAAATGTTGGAATCCCTCGCCAATGCTGCGCAAGCGGTAGGCTTCGTCGGTATGGCCGGTAATTGCAATCGCCACCGCGGGCGCGTGATCACCGCGAATCTCGTGATCGCGTAACCGCTGGATCAGATAGAACCCGTCCATCGCAGGCAAGTCGATGTCGCATACGACAGCGTCGGGCATCACACGCACCGCCGCTTCGACTCCCTCCTCCGCATCCGACACCGCCACCACATGCGCGCCTTCGGACTCCAGCAAACTCTTGAGCGACTCGCGATTCTGCGGGTCGTCTTCCACAAGCACGATCGTCGCCTGATCGAGCCTTAATGCACCGTTCATTTTTGCGTTGTTACCTAAAAAGCAGCTGTTGTTCAGCTGTTTATGCATTCTGACGTGGTCTTGTCAGGCACTTGCACCGCGCCAGCGCCGACAGCGAATAGACTGTACGACCTTCACCACCCTTGCATATTTACACGACGTTCCTGCACAAAACCGTCGGCTCGCTGTTCGCCGTGCGGTTCGTATCAATCTACCGTCCATTGACCTAACTGCGTCCGACGAGTTGCAAGGAAGTGTACGCTGCTGCGCAATGCACCGCAGCGACGCGGGCGACGCCACGTTAGCCCAACTTTAAGGCGCGCGCGTGACCGTACGGACCCTGCACAATGCTCAATCCGGTGCGCGAACACTGTCCTGATAGCCCAGTTGTGCCGAAATCGCACGCCCAGCCTCTTTTAGCAACGCGACATAATGCGCTTTCGTATCGGCGCCGCAACGCATGCTCGGAAACGAAATCGAAAGCCCTGCGATCACGCGCCCGAACCGCTCGAACACTGGCACCGCGATGCATTGCAGCCCTTCTTCCTGCTCTTCGTTGTCCTCGCCGTAACCTTGCTCACGCACATGCGGCAGAATGCTCAGCACGGCTTCGGCCGACGCCAGTGTCTTCTGCGTCGACTTGCGGAACACCACTTGTGCTAGCACGTTGCGTGCCTCGTCGGGTTCCATCCACGCAAGCAGCACCTTGCCGATCGCCGTGCTGTAGAGCGGATTACGCCGCCCGATGCGCGATTGCATGCGCAGGTCGTAGTCGGCGTCGATCTTGTGGATATAAACAATGCTGTTTTCGTCGAATGCGCCGAGGTGAATCGCTTCGCGCGTCAGTTGCGAAAGACGGCGCATCTGCACATCGGCTTCGCGCACGAGGTCGACACTTTCAAGCGCCTTTGAACCGAGTTCGAACAGTTTGATGGTCAGACGATAGCGGTCGGTGTCCTCTTCCTGCGCGACATAGCCGAGGCTCTTGAGTGTCTGCAGGAAGCGGTGCACGGTACTCTTCGACATCACGAGACGCTGCGACAGTTCGCTGATGCCGATTTCGCTATTTGCGCCGAGCGCTTGCAGGATGGCGAACACCTTGTTGACGGCCGCGACCGATTCGCCGCGTTCGCCGCCGCCGTCCGCGGCGAGTTCCGCGCCGCCGGCCAATGCGATATCGCCGACTTTCTCGTCGGCTTTAATCTTTCTCGCTGCCACTCGCATGTTTGATCATCCGTTGATTCTCCCTGGAACGAGAGGATAGCGCTTTTGCATGCGCGCGCGACGTATTCAGGCCAATACAAGAGATCAGCGCCCGAGCCACCCGCCGTCGACGGCAAGCGTATGGCCGTGCACGTAGTCCGATGCGGCAGAAGCCAGAAACACGACGGGCCCGGCGAGATCGCCGGGTGCGCCCCAGCGGCCCGCGGGAATGCGCGCGAGGATTTCGCCGCTGCGGCGTGTATCGTCGCGCAGCGGCTCCGTATTGCGCGTGGCCATATAGCCGGGCGCGATCGCATTGACATTGATGCCGCGTTCGGCCCATTCGTTCGCGAGCAGGCGTGTCAGACCGAGCACGCCGCTTTTCGCGGCCGTATACGACGACACGCGCACGCCGCCCTGAAACGACAGCATCGACGCGATATTGATAATCTTGCCGCCGCTCTTCTGCACGACGAACTGCCGCGCGACGGCCTGGGCGAGAAAGAACACGGTCTTGAGGTTGACACCGGTTACCGCGTCCCAGTCTGCTTCGGTGAAATCGAGCGCGTCGTTGCGGCGAATCGTGCCCGCGTTATTGATCAGCACATCGATGCGCCCGTACGCGTCGAGCGCCTCGCGCACGATGCGCGCGACGGGTTCGATCGTGCCGAGATCCGCCTGCACATCGACACAGCGCCGCCCGATTTCGCGTATCACGCCCGGCGTATCGCCAGGCGCGCTGTGATAAACGCCGACGATGTCGCAGCCGGCCCGCGCGAGCGCGATTGCCATGCCCGCTCCAAGGCCCGTGTTGCTGCCCGTCACGATCGCGACCTTGCCGGTCAGATCGAACAGGCTGGCGCTTATGGGCGTGCTCATCGGCGCGCTGATTGGCGTGCTCATCTGCGTCGTTACCGGCGGCGCGGTCTGCATATCCGTGTCCTTCCGTTCACCGCGCCGTTAGCGCAGGTCCGCGACCGCGACGTGGTCCATGTCCTTGAACACGAGGTTCTCGCCGACCATCCCCCAGATAAACGTGTACGCGCGCGTGCCGACACCGGAATGAATCGACCAGCTTGGTGAAATCACGGCCTGTTCGTTGTGCACGAGAATGTGCCGCGTTTCGTGCGGCTCGCCCATCATGTGAAAGACCGCCGCGTCGTCCGCAAGATTGAAGTAGAAGTACACCTCCATGCGGCGGTCATGCGTATGACACGGCATCGTGTTCCAGAGGTTGCCTTCCTCGAGCTTTGTCATGCCCATCGATAGCTGGCAGGTCTGTACGACCTCGGGCACGATGAACTTGTGAATCGTGCGGCGATTGCTCGTCTTCGGGTCGCCCAAGGTTTCCGGCGACGCTTCGGCGAGCGTGATGCGGCGGGTCGGATACGACGTGTGCGCGGGCGCACAATTCAGATAGAACTTCGCGGGCCGCGCCGCATCGACGCTGCCGAACGTGACCGACTGCGCGCCCTGCCCGATATACAACGCTTCTTCGTTGCCGACCTCGAAGCGCTTGCCGTCCACCTCGACCCATCCGGCGCCGCCGATATTGATCGCGCCGAGTTCGCGCCGCTCGAGCAGAGTGTTGACGCCGATCGCCTTGCCGAGCGACGCCGACACCTCGACCGGCCGCGACACCGGCAGCGCGCCGCCGACGATGATGCGGTCGATATGGCTATACGTGAGCTTCAGCGCATCCGGCTCGAACATATTTTCGACGAGAAACTGTTTGCGCAGCCCCGCGGTATCGAGCGTTTTCGCGTGCTCGCTGTGGATGCTTTGGCGAACGTCCATCGGTTGTCTCCATCCGGAACAAGGATCGCGGCATGCGCCGTCTGCCGCGCATTAGAGCATGAATCGATTATTTTCGGAACATCGGTCCGAAATTGTTCACGCTCTAGCACGCCACTTTATGCACATCCAATCCGCGTGAATGCCCGATGCAATATGGGTATGCCGAAGACATCCATTACGTAGGTGTAAACGATGACGCAGGAACGCCAATATTTTTAGAACGCTGTTTCATGTCGGTGCTAAATTGCAGTCCAGCATCGCGTAGGGCGCACGACGCCCGGCGGCGCAACCCATAACAACCGATCGGGCACGACCCGTTTCGTGGAGGAGCACTCCGCATGAAGATCAAGCAAGCGATCGACCGCATTCCCGGCGGACTGATGCTGGTTCCGCTGCTGCTCGGCGCGTGCGTGCACACGTTCGCGCCGCACGCGGGCAAATATCTCGGCTCGTTTTCGAATGCGCTGATCACCGGCACGCTGCCGATTCTCGCCGTCTGGTTCTTCTGTATGGGCGCGAGCATCAGCCTGAAGGCGACGCCGGTCGTGCTGCGCAAAAGCGGCGTGCTCGTCGTGACCAAAGTGGCGACCGCCGCGCTTGCCGGCGTGATCGCCTCGCACTTCCTCCCGCCGGGCGGCATCACGTCCGGATTCCTCACGGGCCTCTCCGCGCTGACCGTGATCTGCGTGATGAACGAGACCAACGGCGGCCTCTATATGGCGCTGATGCAGCAATACGGCACCAAAGAGGAAGCCGGTGCGTTCTGCCTGATGTCGCTCGAATCGGGGCCGTTCATGACGATGGTCACGCTCGGCATTGCGGGCCTCGCGAGCTTTCCGTATGCAACGCTGTTCGGCGCGCTGCTGCCGTTTCTGATCGGCTTCGCGCTCGGCAATCTCGATCCCGAACTGCGACGCTTCTTTGGTTCGGCCGTGCCCGTGATGGTGCCGTTCTTCGCTTTCGCGCTCGGCAACAACCTCGATTTCGCGGTGATCGCGAACACGGGCCTGCTTGGGATTCTGGTCGGCGTCTGCGTCATGCTCGTAACCGGCACGACGCTCGTGCTCGCCGATATTTTTCTCGCGAAAGGCAACGGCACGGCGGGCGTGGGCGCGTGTTCGACGGCGGGCGCCGCGGTCGCGGTGCCGCAGATCATCGCGGGTATCGAGCCGCGTTATGCGGCGGTTGCGCCGGCCGCGACGGCCCTGGTTGCGACCTCGGTTGTCGTGACCGCGCTGCTGACGCCGATCGTCACGTCGCTATGGGCGCGTCGCTGGGGTGTGCTGTCGGCGAAGTATCGCGATGCTGCCTATGCGTCGCGCGATGCGCGGGCCGATTCGCAGACGCTCGATGCGCAGATGGAGCGCAGGCCGCTTGAGCAATGAGCGAGCGCCGCGTGCAAGACGCGACCGGCATCGATATGCCTGCCTGTTAAGCTGAAGCGCACACTAGGTGGGCTGACGGCCATTCTGTTGATCACGCAGTGAATTAACGTCTACCGGCTCGTACACGTTTAACGCATCGACTGCCGTGATGAAGTCCATCGGACCTTCGAGTTTCGGCTTGCCCGGCTCGGGCGGGTTGGGAAAGCTGAATATGACCTTCTCCAGCCGGCGGCTGCGTTCGTCGCGCGCCGGACCGCTGAACAGCTGACACGCGCCTTGCCACAACAAGGTTCTCCCGAGCGGACCGTAGTCATACGTGCTTTCAGCGAACGACGGCAAAGTGCTATTGAACGTACGCGAGTTCGGCTCCGCTTCACCCGTTTCCCGAAGCTTCAGCGAAGGCAGTGCAAGTCCGTCGAACGCCTTTTGCGCGAGATATCGATCGGGCGAACCGCTGGATCCGGACTGAAGCACATAGTGCACAACATCCTGAAGTAGCCGCGCATCGAGTGGATTTGCGGGCTTGCGCCTGAGTTCTTCCGCGAGCTTCGATTCGACCGCGGTTTTCTGTTGAACCGTCATCTGGTCGGCAGCCAGACCGAGTTGCCGGATATCACTGCTTGCGGTGTTATCCGGCGCCCACTTGCGTTGCCCGACAGAAGCGCGACCGGCCAGGCGTTCGATCACCTCGTCGACACCACGTGGCCCACTCGCCTGTGGCGCTGTCGATACCGCTGCATTTGTCATCGCAGTGCTGTTGCTGAACATTTCACTCCCTTTGGCTAAAGCGGACGATCGATCATCCTTTCCTGCCTGACGATACTGCCGCCGGCGAGCGGTGAGGTGCTAGCCGGTCATGCATCGCCGCGTCGACGATTCGCCGCGACGCGTGCTCGTGATCGGCGCGGCCTGCATAGTCGGCTTCGTCGACGAAGAGCGGCACGCGCGCTTGCAAGCGGCGCTGCTGGCAGGCGCCGCGTTGCCGCACTCGCTCAATCCTGTTGCGATTCGCCAACTGCCCGATGCCTTGCGCAGCGCCTATCTTCAGTCGTTTGCCCGCGCATTGCATACCGTATATCTCACTGCGGCGTGCGTGGTGATCCTTGCATACGCGCTCGCGCGGCTCATAAAGAATCATCCGCTGCGCAAGCACTGATGCGCCGCATCCGCGAAACAGCTGATTGTTCGCCAATGCGTCATCGTCACTCGATTAGCTATTCTTATGATTAGAAAAACGGCGTACGCAAACATGTGTGCGCCGTAAAAATTCCCTCGTGCAATCGTCTAAGTTGGTAGTGCGACAACGCATCTGTGCGGTAGGTAACAACGGCGATTGACGCGCTGTTGGAAACCACCCATATTTTCTTCAAGCGGCTGCGCTCGGTCCGGCCCCGCCGCTTCCCTGCGCATGTAGATCGTAAGTTCCGCGTATCCTCGCTGATCGCTTCAACGACGATCCTGAGCATGCCGAAATGGCATCGCCATACCGGTGGGTCGACAGCATGTCTGCTCAGATTACTCGTGACCAGAGTTTCCCCACGCCGTGTAAGCGCTGTGGCGGTGTGCTCTATCAGCATGTCGATTTCTGCCCATACTGCGGCACCGATCGTCCCCTCGAAACGGCCGCGCACGCGCGCGCGGATACGACGTTAAGAGCCGTTGGTCCCACCGCGCAGGGCTCGCCCTCACCCATCCCGCCGGATGCACACGCGGCACGCGCGCCACGAGACACACAAGACTCACTATCGGCCGGCGACACCGCCGCAACCGACCTGCCCCCCGTCAAACCCGACTTCCGCGACGACGTCGCGCTCGAGCGCCGGTCGTCGTTCCGGCACACGACGCACTGGTTTATCGCGAAAGGGGTACTGCTCGTCGCGTTCATCGTCGCGCTGGGTTATGTCGCGTACCTGCTGCTCGGCGAAAACAAAAAGCCGGAGCCCGCCCCCGAGGACCAGTTCGCCAGTTCATCGGGCGGCTCGATTTCGCCCTACTCGACGCAACCGGGGAGCGCCGATGCGCGCACGCCACCGACCGTGCCCAAAGCGCGCGTGATGCCGCAATTCAAGGACGTGCCCGACAGCCTGCGCGCGGCACGCGCGAGCCTCGCGCAAAACAATCTGTCCGACGCGAAGGCCGCGACCAACGCCGCGCTGGCGCGCGAAGCCGACAACGACGACGCGCGCGACCTGCAACGCGACATCGCCGCGCGCGAGCAACGCCGTGACAATGCATTGCAAGGCGCGGACCGATGCGCAAGCGAGCGCTCATGGGGATGCGTGCAGCGCCTGGCATCGGAAGCGCTCGCGATCGATTCGAGCAGCCTGCATGCTCAATCGCTGCTCGAGCGCGCGATCCTCGCGACAGGCTGGACGCCCTTGACACCGCCAAAGCCGCCCAAGCCAGCTACGGCCGGCGCCGCGGGCACCGGCACGCAAGCGCCCACCGCCGCGCCGCTGCCGCGCGGCGCAAGCAACGTGCGTCTGCCGTCGTCGCAAGACTGGGGTGCCGCCGCGTCGGCCGCATCGAAGGACTGGACGGCCTCGGCACCGCCACCGCCGTTGCCGCGCATGTCCAGCGCGCCCGCCAATGCAACAGCGACGGCGACCATTACCGCGCCTGCAAGCGCACAAACCGGCACACCAACAAGCGCACAAGCAAGCGCACCACCGAACGCCTCAATCACTGCACCCGCCAGCGCCCCATCAGCCGCGAACACCAACACCGCCGCCGCAGCCAGCGCCGCGACGCCGGCCAGCAGCGACAACAGTCCCGATGCACAGGAACGCGCGATCAGGCAATCGGGATGGAAACACGCCGTGCCGTCGGACACCGCACATTAACCATACGGATTCCAAAGCATATTGTGATCTGCCGCACATCGACACCAATAATGGGAGAGAGACCATGCTGAAAATGACTCTGGCGGGACTGGCGGCACTCATCGCGCTGCTCTTCGCGACACTCGCGCTCGCCGCGCCGGCCACCGCGCACTACAAGATCGTGACGGGCCCCGAACGCGGCACCTACATTCAGATCGGCCAGGACCTGTCGAAATGGGTCGCACAGCCGGTCGGCATCGACCTCGAAGTGATTCCATCGAAAGGCTCCGCCGAAAACGTCCAGCGCATGCGCTTCGAACCGGGGGTGAAGCTCGCGCTCGTGCAGTCCGATGTCTATCAGGCGTACGTGGACATGGCCAACTCCGGCAACCAGGACGCCGGCACGACGATCCGCCCGCTGCGGCTCATCATGCCGCTCTACGACGAGGAGATCTACTTTGTCGTCCGCAACGACTCGCCGATGAAGAACATCAACGAGATCAAGGACAAGGTGATCAGCGTCGGGCTGATCGGCAGCGGCACCGCGCAGTCGGCCACGACGCTTTACCGTCTGATGTTCAACCAGCCGATTCCCGAGCAGAACATCCAGCATCTGAGCAACGAGGACGCGCTCGCCGCGCTGATTGTGAAGAAGATCGACGTCGCGATCATCGTCGCCGGGCAGCCCGCCAAGCTCTTTACCGATATGAACCCCGATCTGCTGCAGCAGATCCGCTTTCTGCGCGTCGATCCGAACGCGCCCGAAACCGCGCGGGCGAAGCAGACCTACTTCCCCGCGACGATCCGCGTATCGAGCTACCCGAACTGGCTCAAGGAAGACGTGCCGACGTGGACCGTCAAGGCGTTTCTTGTCACCTATGACTACAATCTGCGCGACACGGTCGGCAACCTGAACCGCTTCGCCGACTCGCTATGCGAGAACTTCGACAACCTGCAGGAGCACGGTCACCCGAAGTGGAAGCAGGTGAAACTCGAGCTGCCGGGTCTCGGCAAGGGCTGGCAATACTATCCGCCGGTCGAGAAGCGCCTGAAGGCGTGCCTCGCGCATCGCGCCGCCATGCAAGCGACAGCCGGCACGGGCACGGCGGCGACGCCCGAACGTGCCGCCGCCGCACAGAAAACCAACCGGCGGCCTTGCTCGGATCAGGAGCGTCTGTTGTTGCTGTGCGGGAAGTAATCTGTTCGGAATTGCACGGAATTGCACCGGCGGCGAATGGCGCGCATTGCGTACCGTTCGCCGATCGGCAATACGCGCTAATCATGCACGACAAGTGCGACATAAAAAACGCACTGCGCCATCTGAAGTGACGCGACGATTACCTCTTAAAGCGCAATGCATTATTGCAAGCGTGCAACAGCCATTCGTGCACAGCAATCCACTCCCGCCAGGCCGCACAACACTCGAGAAGTGTTCTGTAAGCAACGTTGCACGGCAAACAATCCGGATCGCCTGATTTCAGGCGGTTCCACGACTTTTCGACCACTGTCTTTTCGCATTTCGCGATCAATCTTCGCAATCAGGATCGTGCGAATTTAGAAATTCGCATTGATAGCATAGTCCCGCAATCGGATCTTTTTCATTAAGCTTTCATAGCTGGTTTGCATGGCGGCTGTTGTTGCAGCCATACGAAACACGCCGTAAACAAAACCTGCAGTCATAACTTCACTCATACCGACTAGAATCGCCGGATGCACGACGAGCGTTCGTTATCGAGGGAAGCTATACGTTCATTTTTGCAACCCGTTGTATTTCACTTGCCGGTCGATTCCTTGACAGGAAGGATGCGTGAAAATCGTTTCGCAGATTGCCCCACCCCCAACTAAGGCGCCGCGCGCCGTGCCGCCGTCGCCGGCATGGCGCCTTTTGAAGACCGGCGTCGCGCTTGCGGCCACGCTCGCCATCGCGGCCTGCGCGTTAGGCCCGGACTTCAAGCGCCCGGAAGTCCAGGTGCCCCAGAGCTTCAAGGAAGGCGCCGACTGGAACCGCGCCCAGGCGAACCCTCAGGCGTCGCTGTCGAGCGACTGGTGGCGCATGTATAACGACGACAAGCTCACCGCGCTGATCGAGCAGTCGCAGAAGGCGAACTTTTCGATCGCTGCCGCCGAGGCCGCGTACCGCGCCTCGCTCGCGATCGTTCAGGCCAACCGCGCGCAGCTGTTCCCGATCGTCACGGCGGACCTGTCCGGCACGCGCAGCGGCACGCCGGCCGGCGGCACGTCGCGCTCGGCCACGGGCTCGATCGCACCGGGCGTGAACAACGACTTCATTGCGAGCGCAACGGCGTCGTGGGAGCTCGACCTGTGGGGCGCCATCCGCCGCCAGGTGGAATCGGCAAGAGGCACCGCGGAAGCAACCGACGCGCAACTGGCCGGCCAGCGGCTTTCGATCGCCGCCACCATCGCGATCGACTATTTGCAGTTGCGGCAGGCCGACATCGACATCCAGTTGCTCACGCAACAAAAGGATATCGACAGCCGCATCCTCTATATGACGCAGGAAGCGTATCGCGAGGGCCAGGCGTCGAATGACCAGGTGCTCGCGGCGCAAGACAACCTCGAAGTGGTGATCGCCGATCTGCAGACGACGCAGATCGCCCGCGAACAGGACGAGCACGCGATCGCCGTGCTGGTCGGCGTGCCGCCCGGCGACTTCTCGATCGCGCCGGACCCGAACTATGCATTCGTGCAGCCCGAGATTCCGCTCGGCGTGCCGTCCCAACTGCTCGAGCGCCGCTACGACGTGGTCGCCGCCGAACGCACGGCGGCATCGTCCAACGCATTGATCGGTGTGGCCGAAGCCGCGTTCTTCCCGACCGTCACGCTGTCGGCCACGGGCGGCTTCCAGCACAACACCTTCGCGAATCTGTTTTCGCTGCCGAACCGCTTCTGGACGCTCGGTCCCGATATCGCCCAGACGATTTTCGACGGCGGCGAACGCACGGCCGCCGTGCATCAGGCCCGCGCCACCTACGACCAGAATGTCGCGCTCTACCGCAACACCGTGCTTACCGCATTCCAGTCGGTCGAAGACAGTCTCTCGTCGGTCAATCACCTGCGTCAGCAAAGTCAGTCGTTCGCGGATATTCTCAAGCGCAACCAGCAGCTGTTCGCCAGTTCAAACGCACAGTTCGACGCCGGCGCGGCCAGCCAGCAGGACGTGCTAAACCAGCAGCTGACGCTGCTGCTCGCCGAACAGAACCTGAGCGACACGCAGGCGCTACTCGCGCAAAGCAGCGTCGCGCTCGTCAGGAACCTCGGCGGGGGCTGGGACTATAAGGACATGCAGGCCGCCGGAAACGGCGCGTCGACGAAGGCAACGGCCGCTTCTACGCCCAATCCGGCGTCGGATCAGCAGCAGGCGTCGAATCCGCCGCCGCCGCATTGAACCGCGCCGACCGCGCCGACCGCGCCGACCCTGCATGGTTGAACCCCCCGCTACTCGCGGCGTTCCGGCTGCTTTCCCGGCTTCGTCATTGGACGAATGCCGCGCCGGACGCCTCGGGCTGTCGTCATCACCGCCGTCAAGCAAGAATGGAGTCTTCATGAAGTCATTCCCGCTAAGCGGGCCTTTGCTGTGCCTGTTACTCGTGGGCCTCGCCGCTTGCAGCAAACATAAGCCGCCCCCACCGCCGCCGCCGCATGTGTCGGTGGTGACCGTGCACAAGCAGGACGTGCCGCTCACGAGGGATCTGGTCGGCCGGCTTTCGCCCTACTACAGCGCGAACGTGACCGCGCGCGTGTCCGGTGTGCTGCTCAAGCGCGTCTATAAGGAAGGCAGCCAGGTGCGCGAAGGGCAGCTGCTGTTCCAGATCGACCCGACCTTCTACAAGGCGCAGCTCGACAACAACCTCGCGCTGCTCGCGCAGGACGAGGCGACCTACGTCAACAACCACATCACCGCCGTACGCAACCGCAAGCTGCTGCCGGTCGGCTCGGTGTCGCAACAGACGGTCGACAACTCCGATGCCGCCGAACGCACGGCGGCCGCGAAGGTGAAGGCGGATCAGGCGCTCGTCGAGAGCTCGCGCATCAATCTCGACTACACGCGCGTGACCTCGCCGATCAGCGGCATTGCGAGCCAGCAGCTCGTCACCGCGGGCGCGGTGGTCGGCAGCAGCAACAGCGACACCGGCGCATCGGGCACGCTGCTCACCACGGTCCAGCAGATCGACCCGTCGTACGTGAACTTCACGATCAGTGCCGCCGATCTGGTCACGCTGCGCCAGGCCGCGACAAAGGGCTCGGTCGCGCTGACGAACCAGAACAAAACGACGGTCGAGGTCACGCTGCCCGACGGCAGCCTGTACGACAAGGTCGGCACGCTCGACTTCACCGACGTCACGGTCAACGCGACCACCGGTGCGGTCAATCTGCGCGCGCTCGTGGCCAATCCGAACCAGGTGCTGCTGCCCGGCATGTACGTGAACCTGACGATCAACCTCGGCCAGCAGAACAACGTGATCCTCGTGCCGCAGCAGGCGCTGCTGCGCGACACGGTCGGTTCGTACATGTACACGGTGAGCCAGGACAACAAGATCGTCCGCAAGGACATCACCGCGGCTTACCAGTACAAGAACAGCTGGATCGTCACGGCCGGCCTCGACGACGGCGACCGTGTGCTGGTCACGCAACTGCAGAGCGTCCACGAGGCCCAACCGGTGGTGCCGGTCGCGTGGCAGCCGCCCGCGGCGGCCGCATCGGGCGCGGCGGCGGCGAGCGCCCCTGCGGCAGGACCGGCAGCAGCGCCAGCGGCAACCTCGGCAGCAACCCCGGCCGCCATGACCCCGGGCGCCGCGGCGGCGTCCGCACCCGAGACGGCGAGCGCGGCTAGCCGCGCGCAATAGGAGTTTTCGGCATGCCGAGTTTCTTTATCAAACGCCCGATCTTCGCGTGGGTCGTCGCCATTCTGATTTCGCTGTTCGGATATCTCGCGATGCGCTCGATGGGGATCGACTCGTATCCGGACATCGCGCCGCCCCAGGTGACGATCACGTCGACGTATCCGGGCGCGAGTGCGCAGACGATGGAAACCACCGTCACGCAGGTGATCGAGCAGCAGCTGACCGGCATCGACAATCTGCTCTACTTCAGCTCGAAGTCGAGTTCGAACGGCCAGTCGGTCATCACCATGACGTTCGCGACCGGCACGAACCCGGACATCGCGCAGGTGCAGGTGCAGAACAAGATCACGGTCGCGCAGCCGCTGCTGCCGTCCGCGGTCGTGCAGCAAGGCGTGGTGGTCGCGAAAGCGAGCCCGGACATTCTGATGTTCCTTGCGCTGCGCTCGGACAATCCGGCGATCGACGCCGGGCGCCTGTCGGACATCCTCGCCTCGGACATTCAGCCGCAGATCGGACGGGTGAACGGCGTCGGCAATACCACGCTGCTCGGCTCCGAATACGCGATGCGCATCTGGCTCAATCCGGACAAGCTGCAGTCGTACGGTCTGTCGACCACCCAGGTGGAGACCGCGATCAGCGCGCAGAATGCGCAGTTCGCGGCCGGCTCGCTCGGCGCGGACCCCGCCGTGCCCGGCCAGGTGTTTACCGCCACCGTCTCCGGCGATTCGCTGTTCTCGACGCGCAAGCAGTTCGAAGACATCATCGTCGTCGCGAACAGCAACGGCACCGTGGTGCGTCTGAAGGACGTCGCGAACATCACGTTCGGCGCGCAGACTTACGGCATCGCGCCGGTCTGGGACGGCAAGCCGGCCGGCGGCCTCGCGGTGTTCCTGCTGCCGGGCGCTAATGCGCTGCAGGTCGCGAAGGCCGTGAAAGCGCAGATGACGTCGCTCGCGAAAGACCTGCCGAACGGCGTGACGTGGAGCGTGCCGTACGACACCACGCCGTTCATTACCGCGTCGATCGCGGACGTGGTCCATACGCTCGCCGAGGCGATCATCCTCGTGTTCCTCGTGATGCTGCTGTTCCTGCAGAACTTCCGGGCCACGATCATTCCAACCCTCGTGATACCGGTCGCGCTGCTAGGCACGTTCATTGGCCTGTCGGCGCTCCACTACACGCTCAATCAGCTGACGCTGTTCGGGATGGTGCTCGCCATCGGCATTGTGGTTGACGATGCGATCGTCGTGATCGAAAACGTCGAGCGCATCATGACCGAGGACAAGACCAGCCCTCGAACCGCGACCATCAAGGCGATGAAGCAGATCACAGGCGCCATCGTCGCGATTACCGTGGTGCTGTCGGCCGTGTTCGTGCCATCCGCGCTGCAGCCGGGCGCGACCGGCATCATCTACGCGCAGTTCGCGCTGACCATCGCCGTGTCGATGATCTTCTCGGCGTTCCTCGCGATGTCGTTTACGCCATCGCTGTGCGCGGCGATCCTCAAGCAGGAATCTCACGTCAAGAAGAACTGGTTCTTCCAGAAGTTCGACGACGGTTTCGAGTGGCTGACACGTCATTACGTGACCCATGTCGGCCACTCGGCGCGGCGCGTGCCGATCTGGATGGTGCTGTTCCTGATCGTCACCGTGCTGGCCGGCTTCCTGTACACGAAGCTGCCGACCGGCTTCGTGCCGGACGAAGATCAGGGCTTCATTCTCGCGCTGATCAACCTGCCGCCGGGCGCGACGATCGAGCGCACCAACCACGTGATGACCGAGGTGCGCGAGACGCTGCTGAAGAGCCCGGTCGGCAAGGACATTTCGAGCATCTTCCAGCCTGAAGGCTTCAGCTTCGTCGGTACCAGTGAAAACGTCGGCATGGCGTTTATCAAGCTGACCGACTGGGACAAGCGCTCGAAGACCGCGATGCAGCTGATACCGGAGGTGAACCAGATCCTGCACGCGATTCCCGACGCGCAGATCTTCGCGACCAACCTCCCGACCATTCGCGGCCTGAGCCAGTTCGGCGGTATCGACATGTATCTGCAGGCGCGCGAAGGCCAGTCACGGTCCGAGCTCGACGCGGCAACCGCAACGCTGGTGCAGGACGCCGGCAAGAGCCCTGTGCTGTTCGGCATCCGGCCGAACTCGCTGCCGACCGCGCCGCAGCTGAACATCGCCGTCGACCGCGTGCAGGCCGAAGCCATGGGGCTGTCGCTCAGCGACGTCTACGCGACGATCCAGATGCAACTGGCGCCGTTCTATATCGATCAGTTCACGTATGGCGGCCGCGTCAAGCGCGTCTATATCCAGGCCGATGCGCCGTACCGGATGGGTCTCGACGCGTTCGAGCATCTGTACACGCCGACCAAGGCGGCCAACACCACCAACGGCATCACGAGCGGCACGGAGGCCCTGACCGGCTCGTCGACCGCCTCCACGTCGACGCCCAGCACCGGCGCGGCCAATAGCAGCGGCTATCTGACCCAGGTCAATCCGTCGGCTGCCAACACCGGCATCGCACCGTACAACATGGTGCCGCTGTCGAGCGTCGTGAAGACGCAATGGGGTATCGGCCCGCTCGTGTTGCCGCGTTATAACGGTTACTCGGCTATTGAAATTGTCGGTAACTCGGCGCCCGGGTACTCGACCGGCCAGGCGATCGACACGCTGCAGAACATCGTCGACACCAAGCTGCCGAACGGCTTCGCGGCGGACTGGACCGGCCAGTCGTATCAGGAACTGCTGGCCGGCAGCTCCGCCACGCTGCTGCTCGGGCTGTCGGTGCTCGTCGTGTTCCTGTGTCTCGCGGCGCTGTACGAAAGCTGGACGATTCCGGTCGCCGTGCTGCTCGTCGTGCCGCTCGGGATGCTCGGCATGCTCGCGTTCTGCCTGTGGTTCGGCGTGCCGAACGACATCTACTTCAAGATCGGTCTGGTGACGGTCGTGGGTCTCGCCGCGAAGAACGCGATTCTGATCGTCGAGTTCGCGGTCGAGGGCCAGGCGCGCGGCATGACGCTCTACGATGCCGTCGTCGAAGCGGGCCGCCTGCGTCTGCGGCCGATTCTGATGACGTCGATGGCGTTTATCCTCGGTGTGGTGCCGCTCGTGCTGTCGACGGGCGCCGGCGCCGCCTCGCGTCACGAGATCGGCACGGGCGTGATCGGCGGGATGCTGTTCGCCACCTTCTTCGGGCTGATGCTGATTCCGGTGTTCTACGTGGCCGTGCGCCTCGTGCTCGGCGACAAGCTCGATCAGCCGTCGAAGCGGATGCAGCATCACCTCGACGACGACGATCCGCAGGAAGCGAACGTGTAACGGCAATGAGACGGACACGCGAAGACGCGCTGAAAACGCGCGATCAGATTCTCGATGCAGCCGAAGTGACGTTCTTCGAGCACGGCTTCGCGCATACGTCTCTCGCCCAGATCGCCGAGCATGCGGGGCTCACGCGCGGCGCCATCTACGGACACTTCAGGAACAAGGGCGAAGTGTTCAGCGCGATGGCCGAGCGCGTGAAGCTGCCGATGGAGATGCTCGTCACCGCGACGTTCGACCCGCGCGAAGCGGATCCGCTCGGACGGATCCGCGATCTGTTCATGTTCTGCCTCGCGAAGGCGGCGATCGAGCCGCATAGCCGCCGCGTCTTCGAAGTGCTGTTCACGAAGTGCGAATACACGGAAGAAATGGCGCCGGTGCTCGAGCGGCAACGCGTCGCCGCACGCGACGGCCGCACACGCATGGAACTGGGCCTGCGCAATGCGATCGACAAAGGCCAGCTGCCGCGCGAGCTCGATACCGCACGCGCCGCGGGCCTGATGCTGATGTTTCTCGGCGGCGTGCTGCGCGACTGGCTGCTCGATTACGGCTCGGTCGACCTGCCGCGCGACGCGAAGCTGATCGCGGACGCGTGCATCGGCATGCTGCGGAATTCGCCGGCGCTGCGACGCCAGGAAACCGCGGCAAGCTAACCATAGTTCACCGAACGCGATACCCATATATGCGCGCAGCCGCATAGCAAACGAAACATCGTTATTTGTCAGCGCCGCCACGCGTTACTTAGGATGCCGGTCATGTTCAACTGCTCACATGACCATGCGCATCCTGATGAAAACCCGAAAATTCACCACCGTCCTTTTTAGCGCCCTGCTGCTCGGCCTGGGCATCGCGCCGCTGCAATTCGCGCACGCGGCCGACGATACCTTGCGCGTCGGCATCATGTCCGGCGAAGACGAAGACGTGTGGAAAGTGGTCGCTGCGAATGCGGCCAAACATGGCCTCGCCATCAAGGTGACGACATTCTCGGACTACACGCAGCCGAACGAGGCCTTGTCGTCGCACGATCTCGACGCAAACTCGTTCCAGCACAAGCCGTATCTCGACGCGCAGATCAAGGCGCGTGGCTACCGGATCGTGCCCGTCGGCTTCACCTATGTCCAGCCGATCGGCCTCTACTCGCGCAAGGTCAAATCGGTTGCAGCGCTGCCCGACGGCGCGACGATCGGCGTGCCGAACGACCCCAGCAACGAAGGCCGCTCGCTGTTGCTGCTGCAGGCGCAAGGGCTGATCACCTTGTCTGATCATGTCGGCCTGCTACCGACCGCGCGCGACATTGCAAAGAACCCGAAGCACATTCATATCAAGGAACTCGATGCGGGCATCGTCGGGCGCGCGATCGGCGATCTCGACGCCGCGGTGGTCAATACCGACTGGGCCGTCAAGAGCGGCATCCGCATTCCGGAGGAACGGATCGCGCAGGAAAAGGTGCCCGGCAATCCGTATCGCAACTTCATTGCGGTCAACGAAAAAGATGCCAAAGCGCCGTGGGTGCAGGCGCTGGTGGAGAGCTACCAGCAGCCGAACGTCGCCGCCGAAATTCAGAGCGTCTATCACGGCGCGACGCTGCCCGCGTGGAACGGACCCGCGCATTGAAGCATGCATCGACCGATTTTTGGCGCACTTCAATTTGCATGACTGATCGGGCATAGTAAGGGTCATAAGAGCGAGACCCCACGACAAATGCCGATGAACAATCCTGCCGCCCCCGCGTCCTCCACTGCTTCCGAACCGGCGATCCGCGACGCAACCGATGCGGATCTGCCCGCCATTCAGGCCATCTACGCGCACCACGTGCTGACCGGCGTCTCATCGTTCGAAGAGACGCCGCCGTCCGTCGACGATCTGCGCGCGCGCCGCGCATCGGTACTCGCGCTCGGCTTGCCGTATCTCGTCGCGGACATTGACGGCCGCGTCGCCGGATACTGCTATGCAACGCTGTATCGTCCGCGCATCGCGTACCGGCATACGCTCGAAGACTCGATCTATATCGACGACGCGTGGCGCGGCCGCGGCATCGGCAAGGCCTTGATGCACGCGTTGATCGGGCGGTGCGAGCGCGGTCCGTGGCGCCAGATGATCGCGGTGATCGCGGACGGCGGCACCGGGGGATCGCTGTCGCTGCACCGGCAAGCAGGGTTCGAGCTAATCGGCACGTTGCGCGGCGTCGGCTTCAAGCATGGGCGGTGGCTCGATACGACGCTGATGCAGCGCTCGCTCGGCGGCGGCGCGCAGGAATAACTCGCGCGCTTCGGTGTTTTGTCGGAAGAGGCTTCGCCGTTATCCACTTCCCGCACGCCGGACCGCCATGCCGTCATTCGATCCCAGCAGCCTGCTCCGCCCTATCGACGATGCGTCGCCGGCCGGCCCCAACCTCGAATACGATCCCGACTTCGCCGAACTCGAGCGTCTCGCGACACCAAGGTCCGAGCGCTCGATCGGCGATAACGTGAAGGCAGCCGAAGAGCCCGATTGGGACAGGGTTGCCGATGCGGCCGAAGCGCTGTTCTCGCGCACCAAGGACCTGCGCGTCGCGATCTATCTGACGGCTGCGTGCACGCGGCGCGATGGACTCGCCGGCTGGCATGCGGGACTTCGCCTCGTGCACGGTCTGCTCGACGAGTTTTGGGAAGGCGTGCATCCGCAGCTCGATGCCGACGACGACAACGACCCCACCGCCCGTTCGAATGCACTGATGCCGCTCGGCGATGCGCAGAGCGTGCTCAGCCATTTCCGCGCCGCGCCGTTTGTGGAGTCGCCGCGCCTTGGCCGTTTTTCGCTGCGCGACCTGCGCATCGCCACCGGCGCGCTGAACGTCGCGTCGTCGGAGAACAGCAGCGGCCCGCAGCCGACCGCCGTCGAACTCGAAGCCTGCTGTATGGATTGCGCGGAACAGCAGTTGCGCGACACCGCCGCCGCGCTCGACGCGTCGCTCGCGCATGCACGGGCCATCGACGCGATGCTCGGCGAGCGCCTGGGCACGGCGAGCCCCGATCTCACGCCGCTCGTTGCCGATATCGTCGAGATCAAGAAGTTTGTCGACGCGCAGTGCGCGCGACGTTTCCCCGATATGGCCGCACTGCAGATGGCGCAAGGCGCGCAGGAACCGCAAGGCGGCGGCCCCGACGGATCGTCATCGGCAAGCGCGCCGGCACTCGCGGCGAAGATTCGCAGTTCCAATGACGTGCTGCTGCGCATCGACGAGATCTGCGAGTATTTCGAGCGCAACGAACCATCGAGCCCGGTGCCGATTCTGCTCAAGCGCGCGCGTCGGCTGGTCGGCATGAACTTTTCGGACGTGCTGAAGAACATCGCGCCGGGGGCCATGTCCGATTTGCAGACCCTCGTTGGACCGGAAGACGACGACGACAACCGGTAAAGCCGATCGCGCTGATGGCGGGTCACCAGTCAAGTCTCCAGGTACAGCGCTAGGTACGCAGCATCAGCCAGAACAGCAGACCGACCCCCACGCCGAGCGCGCCGAGCACGCAAACGGACAGGGCCAAATGCCGCCAGCCGGAACCCGCGCGCGGCTCGTACAACCCAGGCCGCGCGCTTCGATCCGATGTCCGCCCGTTCGCCTGTTTCTGTTTCTGCGTCGCATGTGCCGGCGCCGCGCGCCGCACCGTGTCGCGAACCGTTTCATACGTCTCGTCGTTGAGCGGCGCGAGCAGATGGCGGCGCCGCAGCCGGTATTCATCGCGTGCAATGCGGCCAAGCCGATGCGCATCGTCGAGCGCATGCAAGCCGCGATTGATCTGCTGTTCGCGTTCGGTCATGTGCGCTCCTTCACCCGCCGCGTGCGCGGCCGGACGCCGCCGGCGCCGATACTCGAATCCGCGCCGCCGCGTGCACCCGCGCTGCTCGACGGCTCCTGAACCTGCGCCTTGACCTGCGCGAGCCAGTTGCGCAAGCCGCCGCCCGGCAGGGTCCGGCTCGCCTTGATATCGCTGTCGAGCTGTTTCAGGCCATCCGGGTCCGCCGCCTCGGCCGCGTCGTAGCGCGCCTGCAAGCCTTCGTAATCGACGTCGGTGACATGCGCCGAGCGCGCTTTGGCGACCGTCGCCGCGAGGTCGTACCGCTCCGCCGCGTTGCTCAGATCGGCGGGCGCGCCGAGCGCCTTCGCCCCCTGCGCGGCGATGCTTGCCGCGTCCGCAAGCCTGCCCTGGCGGCACAGCGCGCGCGCTTCGGCGAGATACGCATTGGTCACGAGCTGCGGCCCGGCCCCGCTCAGGAACGGATTGGCCGGCTGCAACACGCGGATTCGATCGAGCGACTGCTGCGCGCTTTGCGCATCGTTCGCGGCGGCCGCGCGGCGCACCGAGTCGATGCGCGAGGCGACCTCGTCGTCGTCGACCTGCTGGTCGATCTGCTGTTGCTGCAGCAACGCCTGCAAGCGGTCGCGCTGTCCGAGCAGTTCGGCAGACTGCGGGTCGTATTTGAGGCCGATATGCACGAGATCGAGGCTTTGCGACACGCGCGCGGGGTCGCTGACACGGCCGATCGCAACCACGATGCCGTCGGCGAGCGCATCGATCGCCTGCTTCGTCTCGGGCGATGCATCGTTCTGCAGCGCCGCCATCGCCTTCGCGACCTCGTTCTGCCAGTCGTCGCCGGGCGCCGGGCGGCTCGCTAGATCGATCAGCGCATGGCGCGCATCGGCGACGCTCATCGCGCCTGGAATCGGCACCGGCAGACCGGCGGCGACCGCCGCCACCGCAGCCGTGAGCTGGCCTTGCCGCTGCTTCAGTTGCGCGGAGTCCGGAAACAGCTGCGCGCCGAACGCAAGCCACGCGCGCGCTTCGTCGAACTTGTCCTGCGCCATCGAATGGAGCACCGACGCGTCGACCTTCTGTTCGAGCTGCGCGCTTTTGAGGTACGGGTTCGCGGGATCAAGCGCGCGGATGCGGCCGACCAGCTCTCGCGCCCTCGCCGGACGCCCTTCGGATAGCGACCCGGTATCGAGTGCATCGTCGAGTTGCGTGGTCAGATCGTCGAGCACCGCGCGACGCTCTTCATCGATCTGCCGGTGGCGAGCGTCGAGCGCGGTCGAAAACAGTTCGAGCCGGTCGCGCACCTGAAACACATGTTGCGCGGCAGCGTAGTCGAAACGCCCCGCCGCCGGATTCCAGTATTCGTTCAGGCGCTCGAGCAGGAAGTTCTGGATGGCCGCGGCCTGGTCGAGCACGATATGCCGGCGCTGTTCCTTGGCAAGACCGTCAAGCGCGCGCGCCGCGTCGTCTTCGTTGGCGAAATGCTGCGGGTCGCTTGTCGAAAAGCGCGCGATCACGTTTTCGGCGTGCCGTTCGTGCGTGTAGTTGCGCAGCACCCAGCCGCCCACGGCGAGCAGCACGACGGCGAGCGCACCGGCGAAGTACGGGGCGAGCCGCTCGTGCAGCCTGCGGCGGCGCAGGCCTTCGATCAGCGCCCCGACGCTTTTCAGACGGTCGACGCCGTTGAACGCGAGGCTGTCGGCCAGCGCCTTGTTCTGCCGCTTCGTGAGCCGGGTCACGAGCGGCGCCTTGAGTCCCTCCGCACGCGCGGCCTGCGCGCTGAGCTTGTCGAACGGATGCTGGCCCGTCAGCAGTTCGGCGATCACGCAACCGAGCGCGTACACATCGTCGCCCGCGGTCGGCGTCTTGCCTTCGATCATCTCGAGGCTCGCGTAGGCCGGCGTCAGCGCGCCAAGCGTGCCGGCGTCGAATACGGTCAGGTCGTTCACCACTGCTTCGCCGTACATTGCGCCGCCGAGTCCGCTGCCGGGACCGCTGCCAGACCCGCTGCCCGGCTCGCCGTATTTGCCGGCGCGCGCAATGCCGAAATCGAACACCTTCGGCACGCCGTCGCGCGTCACCATCACATTGCCGGGCTTGAAGTCCGAATGCACGATGCCGTTCTCATGCGCGCGTTCGAGCGCGCGCGCCATGCCCTGGATGAGCGGCCACGCCTTGTCGATCGGCATGCCGGAATACGCGCGCTCGCGAATCAGCGTGCGCAGGTCGACGCCGTCGATATATTCCATCGTCATGAAGACGATCGTGCCGTCCTTGTCGAAGTCGTAGACGCGCACGATGTTGTCGTGCGCAAGCTGCTGCGCGCGGCGTGCTTCACGTTGCAGCGCGATCAGCGAATCGGGATGACGGCGGAATTCGTCGTTGAGCACCTTGATCGCCAGGTACGGGTCGCGGTCGCGCGCTTCGACCTTGCGCTCGTCGCGCGCCAGATACACGACGCCCATGCCGCCACGCCCTAGCTCACGCTCGAGCAGAAAGCGGCCTTTGAGCAGCATGCCGACGCTCGCGGATATGCCGCCTTCGGCCTCGGCCACGCGGCGCCAGCTTGCCTGGTTGCTGCTGCTGTCGCTGCCGCTCGTGCCGCTGGTTCCTCTCGTGCTGCTGGTGCCGCTGGTGCCGGTAGCCGTGCCGCCGCGGGTGCCCGTATCGCCGCGGCTGCGGCTCGCCGGTTTCACGACCGTGGCATCGTCGGACGCGGGCGGACGTCCGAACGCCGGCTGCACGATGGTGGCCGCGTCGGGCGCGGGACTGGCTGCCGCATCGACCGGCTGATGCCCCGACGCGCCGGTGCCTGCATTGGTGCCTGCATTGGCTCCTGCACTGGACCCTGCACTGGTCCCAGCACTGGACCCTGCATTGGCTCCTGCAGCGGTCCCGGTGCCTGCGCCGTTGCCAGCACTAGCCGCTTCACCCGTCATACGCGAGCGCGGCTTGACCTGCGTCGCGTCCGCCACGGGCGGCTCGTCCGCTGCGCCGTCCGGCGCATCGGCCTCTTGCGACACCTGCAGGCGCCGCACCAGCGCGCGCGCCACCGCCGGCTCCAGATCGCCGTCGCCGCTCAACCGCTGCAGCGCGTCGAGTTCGGCAAGATGAACAGGCGCCGGCCGCGCGCCGCGCGCTTCGACAGCGTCGAGCAGCGCGGCGAGTCCCAGGGTGTGTGCCCGATACGCGTCGATCAGGTCTTCGAGATCTTGCATGGTGAAATCCTCACGGTTCGCCAAGCCGCACGATCACAGCGGAAAGGTTGTCGCGCGCGGGGCGGTCGAGCGCCTGCGCGAAAAGTTGTGTGACCCGTTCCTCCGGCGCGGCATCGCGTTCGCGATACGCGAGTTCCAGTTCTGCGTCGCTAAGCTCCTTGTTGATGCCGTCCGAACAGAGCAGAAATTGCATGCCGGTGCGACTGCCGCTCACCGCCCAGTCGAGATAGAGCGTGTCTTCGGCGCCGACCGCGCGCGTCAGCACGCCCGAGCCGGGCTGCGCCCGCGCGGCCGCGCCGAACTGCGTGATATCGGACTTCATGCCGTGTACGTGATCGATCGTCAGCTGCCGCAGGCCGCCTTCCTCGTAGACGTAGCCGCGGCTGTCGCCGACCCAGCCGCACAGCACGAAATTCGTGTCGTGCACGAGCACCACGACGGTCGACGCAATCACATCGACGTGCCGCGCGAACGCCGCCGCGCGCAGTTCGGCGTTGACCTGCTGCAGGCTGTCCTCGATCGTCTCGATAAAGTCGAAGACGCTGCCGGCGCGTTCGAGCGCGCCGAGCCGCTCGACGATCAGCGCGCTCGCGAAATCGCCGGCCGTGTGACCGCCAAGGCCATCGGCAACCGCCCATAACCCGAGGTCGTCGCGCACCAGAATCGCGTCCTCGTTGAAGCGGCGGACCTTGCCCGTTTCCGTACGGCCGGCCGAGCGGAAATGCGTCGTCATGCGCGCTCCTCGATGATGGCCAGCGGCCACTGCGCCGGCGTGGCCGATCTGGCCGATACGGCCGATCTGGCCGACAGGGCTGCCATGGCCGATGTCGCCGGCGTTGCATGGAGCCCCACGCGCGTGGCGATGTGCATGCGCGCGTCCTCGCACGAAGGCAAGCCGAGCGCTTCGGCGAAAACCTCCGGCGCCAGTTGCGTAAGGTTGCGTGTCGCGACGAGCAACAGACGGTCGCCGGGCTCGAATGCGGCGCCCGTTTCATCGCAATGCGGGCCGGTCATACTGCCGAGGCCCGGCATCGCGAGCCACGCGTCGCCGAACAGCAGATCGTCGAGTTCGCCGCCGACGCCGGCCGCGCGCTCGACGAACAGCGGCGTCAACACGCCATGCCGCCAATGCCAGGCGGCCGCCGTGCCGATCCGCAGCAGATGGATGCGGCCTGCTTCGAAGCGGGCCGCGAGTGCGGCGCCTTCTTCGTGCACGGGATTGAGCGCGTCTTCAGCGGCGGCTCGCAACGGCGCGTGCAGCGCGAGCAGCGTCGCCCGCAGGCTCGCGAGGTCGGGCGCGCTTGCAAGCGCTGCGGCACGGATGCGCTGCGCAGCGCGGCGGCGCGGGTCAGGCGGACCGTCGTCCGCGCTGACGAGCAGCGTGCGGCCATGGTCGAGCGACAGCAGCGCCGCGTCGGCAAGCGAAGCGGAAAGCTCGGGAAATGCGCCGGGCTGCACGCTGGACGATGCGTTCGGTCGCTCCGATGTCTGCGCGCCTGTGCGCCCGCGCGAAACATCGCCGTGCGCGGCATCTCGCACCGTGGTCGCGGCAACATCACGCGCACTGTGCGCTGACGGCCACTCGACACGCTCGCGCCCCTCGCCGAGACGCGCACTGACCCTCGACACCGTTGGCGCGTTCGGGTCGGACGGCGACGCAGCTGCGCCCAACGGGTTCGAGCTATCGTGCCGATCGCCAGTGGATGCCGGTAACGTTGGCGAAGTTGCCGCGGGCCGCGGGCCGCGCACATCGGGTGGCGACGCGTGATCGTGCATACCGCGCGATTCGGGCTGCGACGCGTGACGTTGCGCCGCACGCAATTCCGGCTGCGACACGTAGCCATGCATACCGCGCGATTCGGGTGGCGATGCGTGATGTTGCGCAGCACGTAGCTCCGGCTGCGACGCGTAGCCATGCATACCGCCCGATTCGGACGGCGACGCGTGACGTTGCGCACCGCGCAGTTCCGGCTGCGACGCGTACTCCTGCGCACCGCCGGGTTCAAGCAACGAAGCGATGTCGTGCGCACCACCCGGTTCAAGCAACGACGCCAGATCCTGCTCGTCGCGCGGCTCAAGCAACGACGCGTAGCTTGCGGGCAGACCGCGCGTCGCGAGTACCCGTTCCGCGCGCCGCGTCCACCACAGGCACCATGAGCCTGGCCGCGTCGCGAGCTGTTGCCACGCCGCGTCGAGCAAAAGACCGGCCGCCACGTCCTGCGGCGACGGCAATCGCCACTGCGCGCTATCCCAATCGAGGTCGCGCCACCACGGCCTCGCATCGTTCGCATGCGCGCATGGAGGCGGCAAGGCCGCGACGCGCGCATCGAACGCCTCGACGCCGAGCGCCTCGTATTGCGCGCCGACGAACACGCGTTCCAGCGCATCGAACCAGTCGCCGTCGGCGAACAGCCCCGCGCACCCACCGCTGCACGGTGCGGCGAGCACCAACGGAAAGCCGCGTCCCACGCGGTCTTCGGCGGGCCCGATGAGGCCGCACCACGCGCTTTCGCCGCACACGTGCGCGGGCAGGACAAAGCGCCATGCGGGACCGTCGCGATACGCGGCCGTCCACTGCGCGGACAGCGCGGTGCGCGCGGTGTCGATCGCTTGCTCGAAATGCCGGTCCCAGATATCGACGAAGCCCGACGGCAGCCGGCGCCCCACGAAATCGCCCGCGCCCGGCAGCTTGCCGTAAAAACCGAGCGCGCCGCTCATTTGGGACACCTGAAGCGCCGCACCTCGCCGTTCAGGAACGGGTTCTTGAGGCTGGCCGGTTGAATCGGCAACTGCACGGTATGCCCGCCGAAATCGAGGTTCGCGATCAGGTGCAAGTCGTCCTGCTTTTGCAGGTGAGCCGCGTCGAGCGCATGAAACAGCGCCCATTCGCCCTGGTACTGCAGCGGCGTACCGATCGGTTGGCCTGCCGTATCGAACGCGCTGAACACGACGCGGCCAGGCTGCGGCCCAGGCCAGGTCATCGGCGCGCTGGACGAAGCGCCGCTTCCGTTGCCTGCGCTGCTTCCGCTGCCCGCGGCGCTCGCGCCGTTCGCCCCACTCTGGCCGCTCGCCGGATATTCGTACTTCTGCCCATCGATCTCGACCGTCAGTTTCGCGATAGCCGGATCGAGCTGCGGCGCGAGCAGCGTAAAACCGACCTGCATCTGCGGGCCGCCGCGGAAATACATCTGGCGGATGTCGTCGGCGGTTTGCGCCGTGCCCAGCATCTGATCGGGACCGGGCGGCGCGCCCGCCTTCCAGCGCCAGGCGTGCCCGCTCGTATCGACGAGCTTGCCGAGCGTCGACTTGAAAAAGCTGTCGAAGCGCCCGCCGTTGCCGAACAGGTCGGCGAAGTTCTGCAACGGAATATCCGATGTGCTGCCCGCCGCGAATGGATAGCGGCCGTCGACAAAGCTCGCGCAATCGTTGCCCGCGGCCGCGCGGAACTGGTCCGCGAGTGCCGCGCTCGAGCCGCTCGCGACGAGATCCGCGCTCTTGCCCGTGAGCCCCGATACGAGACTCGCCACCTGCGGCGGCAACTGGCTGCCCTCCTGGCGTGCCGCCAGCAGCGCGGGGCTATTGCGCGCGGCGGGGTCGCTCAGATCGTTCATCGTCAGCAGCGTCTTGCCGAGCTGATCGAGCACGCTGATCGTCTGGTCGAGCGGCGTCGCACCGGGCGCGCCCGCGCTCATCTGGTCGATGGCCGCGAAATGCGCTTCGATCGCGGCGCCCGGACGGCTGGCCGTCGCGTCGTTGCCCGCGGCTCCGCTCGCGTCGGCGCCGCCGGCCGCCGCGCCCGAGGCCGGCGAACCGCCAGCGATCTTCAGCTCGCGAGCGAGCCGCGTATTCGCCGCACGCTGCCGCGCGGCCCGCTCGCCGGCCGCGCTAACCTGCGCCGCGGCGCCGCTCGCGGCTTCGCCGCCGCCGCTGCCCGCGGGGCTCGTGCGCAGCATGTCACTCGTGTTGTCGCGCACGAGATTGAGCAAGGCCTTGAGCGGCGAACTGGGTCCCGAGAGTTTGGCGGCCAGTGCGCTCGCGTCCTGAATGCTCGATACCGGTTGCAGTTGCAGGTCGCCAAGCAGACCGTCCCATGCGCGGATGTAGTCCTGCTCATACAGCGCGAGCACCTGCTGCTCGAAGCGCGAGCGCGCAAGCGGATCGATTCGCGTCACGCCGAACACCCAGTTGTCCTTCATGAAACGGTCGATCGACTCGTCGAGCCCCTTGTCGGCCACCGCCGCGAAATACGGCCGCGTATAAAGCGCGGGCAACGGTTGCGACAGCGGCGCGCCGCTTTTGCGGCGAAACACGTTGCCGAGCAGACCGAGCGTTTCATCGAGCCGCACCGGCGGCGCGCCCGACCGTTCGGCGTCGAGCTTCAGGCTGCCGTAGATCAGCGTCGACAGATCGGCGGTCTTCAGCGTGGCGCGGGCCCGATCGACCAGCGCGTTATCGAGTGGCAGCGCGCGCGGCTTCTGCGGATCGTCGAGCAGCGCGGTGAAATGCCGGTCGAGCGCTTTCTCGATGGCCGGGTCTTGCGGAAAGAGCCGCTGCCATTCGATGCGCGCCAACGCGGCGAGCTCGGACGCGTCCAGATGCTGCGGCTCGCTCAGCATCAGATAGCCCTTCAGATAGTCGTAGAGCGCCTGCGGATCGTTTGCGCTCAAGGTGAGCCCTTCGCGAAAGCGCACGCCGGCGCCGGGCAGCAGCGTGCCGTTCAGTTCGCGCAGGTACGCCTCGTGCACCTGCTTCGCGAGCGCGCGGCCCTGAAAGAGCCCGAAGCGCATCAGCAGCGGCACATGGCTGTCGTATTGCGCGGCCACCTCCTGCGCGCCGGAGACCGCTTCGAGACGCTCGAGCGCGCGCGCGAAATAGCTTTTCAGATCGGGCGCGCCGGCGAGATTGTCGGCGTCGGGAAAATCCTTGAGCGAGTCCTGCACCTGCGCGACATAGGCGCGATTGCGCGCATAGCTCGCCCCCAGACCCGCGACGAGCAGTGCCGTGACGAGCACGATGCCCGAGTAGGCGACGGCCTGCAGCGCAATCTTGCGGCGCTCGAGTTGCGGGTTGATGCCCGCGAAACCCGACTCGCGAAACAACACTTCCTTCAGCAGCCGCTCGACGAAATACGTGCGTTGCTGCGCACCGGCCCGCTGCACGCGCGCGGCATCGACGCCGAACGTGCGCGCGACGGCGCTCAGCATGCGGTCGATCGGCGCGCCTTCCTGCGTGCCGGAAGTCAGATAGGCGCCGCGCAACAGCGGCGGCGCGCCGTATTGATGCACCGCGAACACGCCTTCGACAAACTGCCGCGCCAGGTCGCGCAACGCCGCGAGTTGCTGCGGAAAGCTGAGCACCGCGGCGCGCCGCCCGCGGTCGCGCTCCGCATGCATGCGCTCGATCACGCGTGTGTTCAGGCGTTCGAGCAGCAGATCGAATTCGGCGGCGAAACGCGTGGACGCGCTCCCGTCGATGGTCTGACCGATCGGAAACGTCATGCCCCACACCTGGCTGCGCAGATCGGGGCCGAGATCGTCGAAGAATTCGCTGAAGCCCGCCACCAGGTCGCATTTGGTGAACACCAGATACACGGGCACGTTCACGCGCAGATGCTGCGCGAGTTCGTCGAGACGGTGGCGCACCGCGCGAATATGCCGCTCGCGCGCAGCGACGTCGAACGTCAGCAGGTCCGACATGCTCAGCGTCACGATCACGCCGTTCAACGGGCGGCGCTTACGGTAGCGGCGCAGCAGTTTCAGAAACGCTTCCCACGCCGAGGCATCGGCGGCCGCGTCGGAATCGTGCGTCATGTAACGGCCGGCCGTATCGAGGAACACGGCTTCGTCGGTGAACCACCAGTCGCAATTGCGCGTGCCGCCGATGCCGCGCAGCGCCTGCTTGCCGAGGCGCCCGGCCAGCGGAAACTCGAGGCCCGAGTTCTGCAGTAAGGTGCTCTTGCCCGATCCGGGCGGTCCGATCACCACGTACCACGGCAGCGCATACAGATTGCGTCCGTTCTTGCGCGTCTTGCGCAACGTGTGGATCGCTTCCTCGAAGCGCTGCTGCAATTGCGCGCGCTCCGCGGCGCTGCGCTCGTCGGCCGCGGCGGCGAGCTGCGCATCCTGGCCGGCCAGTTCTCCGGGCAACTGCGCGGTCTTGCGCGCGGCGCGCCATTGCAGAGCGATCAGGCACAGCAGCACGACGAGCACCATCGCGAGAATCAGCGCGCAGCGCGCGGCGGCGCCGGCCAGCGGCTGGCTGTCGCCGATGCCGAGATACGGGCCGCCGAGCCAGATCAGCGCCGCGATCAGCACGAGGCCGAGGGCCGTGTAGAACCAGCGCGACTTCGCCCAGGTTTTCAGCTTGTCCATGGGCTCAGTTCTCCGGAATAAACACGATTTCCACGCGCCGGTTGCGCGCGCGGTTCTCGGGCGTGTCGGGCGGCGTTGCGACCGGCTGCGACGAGCCGGCGCCGCTCGACTCGAGACGGCGCGGATCGTCGAGACCTTGCGCGAGGATCTGCTCGGTGTTCTGCGCACGCGCGGCTGAGAGCGCGAAGTTGTCCTTGAACTTCAGCGAGCGCACGGGCTGGTCGTCGGTATGGCCGACCACGATCGCGCGGCCGTGCACCTGGTTCAATGCCCAGGTAATGCGGCGTAGCAGCGGGATCTCGCTCGCCGCGATATCGGCGCTGCTCGATGCGAACAGCCCCGCGGCGGCAAGACGCACGGTTTCTTCGCCATCAGGCTTGTCTTCGATGCTGAGCTGACCGGCCTGCTCCTGCGGCGCGAGCAGCTGCTTGAGCGTTTTACGTACCGGCGCCGGCGGCCGCGCCACGGACTGCGGCGGCGGCGCATCTTCGAGGCCGATCTTCGCCAGTTGCGCGCCGACCGGTTCCGCGAGCGCGTTGAGCTTCGTATAGAAAAACAGGAACACGCCGAGCAGCACGACGGCGGCGGCCGCTGCGACGACCCATAGCGGCACGTAGCGCATCAGCGGATTGCGCCGGTCTTCGATGCCGCGCCAGTGCGGAGCAAGCTCCGCGGCCGGCGCCTCGCGCAGACCGCGAATGCGCCGGTAGAGATCTTCCTGGATATCGGCGAGACGCGCGAGGCCGCCCGGCTCGACCAGATAGCGGCCGCCGAAGCCGAGCGCGAGGCAGATATACATCAATTCGATCAGATCGAGATGGCGCGAGAAATCGAGCGACAGGCGCTCGAGAATCTGAAAGAACTTCATGCCGCCGTACGTCTCGCCGTGGAACGTCACGAGCAGCGTTTTTTGCGCCCAGCCGGTGAGCTCGCCCCACGGCGAGCTGTTCACCGCTTCGTCGAGCATCGTGCACAGCACGTAGCGCGCGGCCATGACGGTCTGCGTGCCGAGGCCCGCGTCTTGCGCGTAGCGTTCGAAGCTGTGCACTTCGGCCACCGCCTGTTCGCGCAGCCGCGCGACGTCGGCCGGCGGCGCGACGCTGTGGCGCAGTTGCACGGCAAGCAGCAGCAGCGGATTGGCCGCGCGCACGATCGGATTCGCGACACCGCTGACAAAGTCGCCGAGTTCGGCGCGCAGTGCCGGTTGCTCGCGGCGCGCGGCTGAACCGGCCACCACCGTTGCGTCGCCCGACGCGCCCATCGTGTGCGCCGCGTACGTACCTTGTGGCCCTTGCGAAGCGTTCGATGCATTCGATGCGTTCGATGAACGTGGCCCCTGCGGCGCGACGATGCGCGTCGCGTCGTCGTCGGACGGATTCGCGTGGGCGCCGCCTTGCGGGCGCACCACGGTCGCATCGTTTTGCACGGCCGGATTGTCGCGATGGTCGCGACGGTTGCCGGTATTCATGCGCGCACCGCCCACAGTTGCAGATCGAGGCCTGCAAAACCGCTGCCGAAATGCATCGCAATGCCGCCCGAGGTCTTGAGCATGCGCCACATCGGCGAGTGTTTATCGCACTCGAAATAAAGGAAGCCGGACGTGTAAGGCAACTGGCGCGGCGCCACCGCCATCGGCGATACGCCGATGCCCGGCAACTGCAGATTGACGAGGTCGCGGATTTTTTCGACGGGGCCGATTTTCGACTGGCTCGGCAACTGGCGCCGCATGTCTTCCGATTTCAGATCGGCCTTCGCGGCCAGCACGAAGGTCGCGCTGTCGAGCAGCGAGACATCGGGCACCACGCCGACCCACACGCCGTACTTGCGCTGCTGCAGCGGAATGGCCACGGCGCTCTGCTCGAGCACCGCACTCAATTCGACGCGCAGTGCCGCGATGACCGGCTCGAAGGTCTCGCGCAAGGCCTCGTGACGATACGGTTCGAAGACCTGCGCGCGCTTGCCCGGCGCGGTGAACGTCGCGAATTCGCCGGCCATGCCGATCAGCAGCTGGTAGAACGCTTCGGGATGCAGCATCGGCGCGTCGGCCAGATGCGCGACGAGCGGCTGGTAGCGATTGATTACCTGCAGCATGAGGAAATCTGCGATCTCCGCGGCGCCGCCGCGGTCCGTCTGCGTGACGCGGCCGGCCAGCGCCTCGCCGCGCTGATGCAGCAGGCCGAGCAATTCGGAGAGGAAGGTCACGAGACGGTCCGCGGCTTGCGTGGCAAGCGCGGTCGGCACGAACCCTTCATCGAGAATCACGCGCCGGTCGGCACGGCATTCGACGAGATGCGCGAGCGGAATTTTCACGAGCCCTTCCATCGGCCGCGACGCGGGCGTGAGGTGTGTGCTCATGCCGCCCACTTCGAGCACCGTCAGACCTTGCATGCTGCCCGACGCATCGGGCACCTCGGCTTCGCGCACGCGATAGCGAAACAGCTGGTCCGACTGCCGGTCGGACCATGCGCTATCGGGCTGCGTCGGCGAGCGCAACGGCAGCGTCAGATAGATGATCTGATCGCGCCAGTTCGCATCGATATCGAGCGGCGGCGGCAGCGGGTCGTCGCCGGGCATCGAGAACGGCGTGCCGTCGGGGAACACGCCGCGCGCGCTCCTGATGCCGAGCTTGCCGATCGCAAGCAGATCGGTCTCGAGCTCGAGTTCCTCGAAACCCCACGCATGCGGACGCAATGCGCCGGCGCGCAGCTCGACATAGCGCTCGAAGTAGCGTTCCTGCTGCTGCATGTGCTGCGGCCTCAGAAAGAGGCCTTCGCTCCATACCACCTTGTTGCTCTGGGTCATGTCGGTGAGTGGTGTGTGATCCATGCGCGTGGTGCGGCGCGGACCTGGGGTGAACCTGGCGTGTACCTGGGCTGGACCTTGGGCGGATTTGGGTTGACGTTAGCAGGACCTCGCTTCGATCTCAGTTGCCCCGGTTCTTCAGCCGCAACAGCTGGTCTTCGTAAGCTCTCGCGAACGCGTCGCCGAACAGGCGCCGGAAGCATTCGTCGGGATTCCTCGTCAATATTTCGAACTGCTCCTTGTAGCGTTCCCAGTGGCGCGACCGGTTGCCGATCGGCAAGCGCCGCATGTTCGCCTCGGGGTCCTGCTCGATACGCGCCGGGTCGAAGTGCTCGAGCAGCGACTCGAACGCGGAACGCACGCCGGCGAGCATCGCCATCTGATGGTTGCGAATATCGACGACCGCGTCGTTCAACGCCGCAGTGCCTGACAGAAACGTGCTGTTGGGCGGCGCGAGCAGCTTTTTGACGGCCTCCCCGGCATCAGGCGCGAACTTGAGCGGATTGTTTTCCGAACGCTGGATCAGCGTGGCCGGCATGCGGAAGCTGTTTTTCAGTTCAGCGCGGGCGCGCAGCACGTCCATCAATGCATCGATCGCGAGTTCGAACATGGCCTGCAGGTCATGGGGTGAATCCGCGGTGGCGGCTGTTGCGGCAGCGGGCTGTGCTGAAGGCACGGCGGGTGGCGCTGGCGGCTGTGGTTGCAACTGCGACTGCGGTTGGGCTTGCGATTGCTGCTGCGACTGCGGCTGCGGACTGGCTTGCGGTTGCTGCAGCGGCAACTGCTGCGATGACATGGCGGCCGACGACGGCGCGCCGGAGCCCTCGGGCTGTCGATCAGGAGCCCGTCGCGGCTCAGCGTCCTGCGCTTGCTCGCGATGCGAGTCCAACGTGTGATGCGATAGCTCAGGTTCGTGATGCGCTTCGTCACGCTGCTCGCCACGCTCTTCGTCGCGAATTGCGTCGCGGCTTTCGTCGCGGCTTTCGTTACGACTTTCGTCACCGCTTGCGCTACGACGTTCGTCGAGCCCGTCGTAATCGCGTTCAAGGCCTTCGCCGCCGCTTGCGTCGCCGTTTGCATCGCGGCTTGCGTGACTGCCTTCCTCGCGCCCTTCATCGCGGCGCGGATCGCGAATCCCGTCGCGATTTTCGTCGGGCGTTGCGTCGCGCGTTTCATCGCGCTTCACATTGCGATTCACATCGCGCTTCACATCATGCTTCGCAATCGCCCCCACGCGGCTCGCGTCCCAGTCCTCCGGCAGCACCGGCGCGACCTGGCGTGCAGGCGCGGCTTGCGGCGGATGAAAGCGGTCCGCTGCGGACGGCGTGTGATTCCAGCTCGGCTCGGGCTCCGCGGACGGCGCCGGCGCATCGAAAAACGACGGCGGCACATCGAACAGCGCAAGCGGATCGAGCCCGGCGCTCGACGCCGGCATATCGGTGACGCCGGGAATCAGCACGTCGCCGCCCGCTTCCGTGCCTCGCAACGCGTCAGGCGACGATCCGGCAATCAGAGCGGAATGCAATGGACCACCGTGCGCCGCGAAATCCGCTTGCGGATGCGCGACAGAGACAAAACGCGCCGACCCTGCAGCATCAGCGCCGGCAACCGCACCATCGCGCTGCGTCGCTCCGCGCTCGCGCTCGTGTTGCGTGGTCCGCCCCGTGCCGTCGCGCTTGCGCGCAGTATCGTTGCCCGCATCCGCGCCGGTATCGTTCCCGCTCACGTGCACGCTGATTTCGAACTCGTCGATCTGCAGCCGGTCGCCGTCCTTCAACGCGGCCGGATCGCCTCGCGAAAGCGGCGTGCCGTTGAGCAGCATCCCGTTCGTGCTGCGGTCTTCGATAAAGTAAATGCCGTTCAGGTAGCGCACCAGCGCGTGCAGCCGCGATACGCCTTCCGCGCCCAGCACCCAGTCGCAGTCTTCCGAGCGTCCGATGCTGCCGTCGCGCTCGTCGAACACCTGCTCGCGGCGGCTGCCAAAGCGGTCTGCATGCGCACCTTGCACCTCCAGAGTCAGATGGGGTGAGCCGTTCATGTCCTCTCTCCGTCCATTGCGCCGGGCGTGCCGAGCAAACCCAGCGCGCCTCGCACGAAGCCGGCGCGGCGCTCGGCGAATTGCGTCGTCACGCGCGCGGCAAGATAGGTGATGGCAAGCGCCGCGGCGCGCGCCGTCATAAAGCCGGCCGGCGGCGCAGGCGTATCGCTGCCCGGCGGCGCGAGGTCGCCGCCGGACCAGCCCGCTGCGGCCGCGGCCCATGCGCCGGCGTTACCGAAGCGCTGCGCTCTCGCGAACGCGAGCGCGTCGCGGCGGCGCGCGTCGTCCGGCTCGCGCACCCACTGTTCCGCGAGCGCGACGCCGGCACGATCGGTTTCGTCGAGCGCTTCGGCGCGCGCGCACTGGCACAGCCAGGCCACCGCGTAGCGCCGCGGCAGCAGGCGCGCCAGCAGCGCGAGCGCGTCTTCGGCGAGATTGGCGTCGAGCAGCGCCTGCACCGCGTCGCGCGGTGCGCGCTCAGGCTTCAACGCATCCAGCACGCGGTGCGCGGCATCCGACAACTGCATCTCGCGGGCGGCTTCGACGATCGTGTCCAAGGCTTGCCTCCTACGCGACGCCCGGCACCGGCATCGGCGGCACCGGACCGGGCATCAGCATCGCCATGCCGGTCAGCAACGCGCTCAGCGTGCCCGCCAGCGTCAATGCCTGCGATTGCACCTGCATCTCGAGTCCCGACACGATCTCCATCGCACCGAGCGCGCCCACGCTGAGCTTGCCCTTCGCGCCGAGCTCCATCGACAGTCCGGCCTTGAGCGCAACATCGAGCAGGCCCTCGATTTCAAGGCTCGTGCCTTTGATCTCGATCTCGCCGGTGCTTTTCAGCACGATGCTCGCGAGGCCCGCGACAAGTTCGATCTGCTCGCCGGCAGTGAGCGTGTAGTTACGCGTCACGTCGACGTCGTGATCGTTCTCCGCCTCCTCGCGCAGATCTTTTTGCGCGTGGATCAGCAACTGCTCGGCACCGGGTTTGTCTTCGAAGCGGACCTCGTTGGCCTGTTCGGGACCACCCTGCAGACTGCGGCTTTTCACGCCGCTTTGTGTCTTGCTGTCGGGCAGGCTGTACGGCGGCATGTTGTCGGCGTTGTAGACGCTGCCGATAATCAGCGGCCGGTCCGGGTCGCCGTCGAGAAAACTCACGACTACTTCCTGGCCCACGCGCGGCAGAAACTGCGCGCCCCAGCGCTTGCCGGCCCACATCTGCGCGACGCGCACCGGACAGGAGTTCTGCGCATTCGGTCGGCCCGGCTGACTCCAGAAAAATGTGACCTGTACACGGCCGTATTTGTCGACGGCGATGTCTTCGGGCGTGTCGCCGTATACGACGGCGGTTTGCAGGCCCGCAATCGTGGGGCGTGGTGTGGTGGGCATCGTGCGGAACGGCTGCTTGCTGCGGATCGCCTTGAAGTCGCACTGGAACGGCGCCTCGGCATCGCCGTCGCCCGACACGTAGTCGGGCTCGAACACCCGGATGTCGGTTTCGACGACAAGGTATTCCTGGTTCGCATGCGCCAGCGGAAAATCCTTGAGCGTGAAGAGCGCGCCGGTCGCGAGCCCGCACGCGTTCGTGTTGCCGGTCGATATGGCTTGCGGGACGTTCAGCGCATCCGCACGCACGCGCGCCCAACGCTGCCCTTCCGATATCTGCTGGTTGTATCCGGATGCGCCGTATGCGTAGTCGTAGATATCGAGGCCGTCGATCCTGTGCACATCGGTCGTGTCGGTCACTTCTCCGGTGGCGAGCAACGAGGCTTTCGGCTTCAGGTAGTCGTAGTCGTCGAGTTGCACCTTCGTGGTGTTTGTCGTGTGCTCCATGCGCCAGTCGCCGACCGATACGATCGTCCGGTTGCCGTGCGCGATCGGCGGCGCATACGTAATCTGCTCGAAGGTCGGCACCGCGGCATGCGCGCCCAGCGAATCCGCGAGCACCATGGTGTGTGCGTGCTCCGTGTGCGTGAAAAAGTAGTAGATGCCTTCCTGCTCCATCAGCCGGCTGATAAAGTCGAAGTCGCTTTCGCGGTACTGCACGCAGTACTCGCGCGCCGGATAGTTTCCGGTGAGGCTCTGCTTCAGATCGCCATAGCCGATTTCATGGAGCACCTGGCTCACGATTTGCGGCACGCTCAGGTTCCGGTAGATGCGGCAGTCGCGCCGACGGGTGAGCAGCCACGGCTTGGGCACGAGCGTGAACGCGTACAGCGCATAGCGCACGTTCTCGATACTGACGAAACCGCTTTGTTCGCCTTCGCAGACGATGCCGTTGAAGTAGCGCGTAAAGCCTTGCGGGCTCACGTACTTCGCCGTCATCGGCGTGCCGAGCAGCGCGCGCAGATCGATCTCCGCGTTCTTGCTGACCGCTTGCAACTGGTATGAGAACAGCCGGCCCAGTTGCTCCTTCGCCATCATGTTCGCGAAGAGCAGCGTGCCGCCGAGCGCGGACGTCAGAGTGGTTGTGCGTGGCATCGGAATAGGAAAAGGTCGGTCGGGAGGAAGTTGCGATGCTGCTTGCAATGCTTCGTCTCACGCTGAGAACAACAGCCGGCCCGACGGTTCTATTCCTCGGTGTCTTCGCCAAATCGATAAGCGAAATCACCATCGGCCACGCTGACTTCGACGCGTGCGATCGCTTCGCCGCGCATCGTCCGTGCAAGAAATTCGCGGCTGATCTCGGGCAGCATCGTGTTGGTCAGAATCGCATCGATCATGCGGCCGCCCGATTCGCTTTCGGTGCAGCGACTCACCACGAGCTGCACTGTCTCTTCGTCGTAGGCGAACGGAAGGCGATAGCGTTCTTCGATGCGCTGCTTGATGCGATCGAGTTGCAGGACGACGATCTTGCCGAGCATCGCATCGCTGAGCGGGTAATACGGAATCGCCACAAGCCGCCCGAGCAGCGCCGGCGGAAACACCTTGAGCAAGGGCTCGCGCAGCGCTTTTGCCATCCCGTCGGCGGTAGGCATGAGGTCCGGATCCTTGCATAGCCCCGCAATCAGTTCGGTGCCGGCGTTGGTCGTGAGCAGAATCAGCGTGTTTCTGAAGTCGATCGTGCGGCCCTCGCCGTCTTCCATCACGCCCTTGTCGAACACCTGGAAAAAGAGTTCGTGCACATCGGGGTGCGCCTTTTCGACTTCGTCGAGCAGCACTACCGAATAGGGCTTGCGACGCACCGCTTCGGTCAGCACGCCGCCTTCGCCATAGCCGACGTAGCCGGGCGGCGCGCCCTTGAGCGTCGACACCGTATGCGCTTCCTGGTATTCGCTCATGTTGATCGTGATCAGATTGTGTTCGCCGCCATACAGTGCCTCCGCAAGCGCGAGCGCCGTTTCGGTCTTGCCGACGCCCGACGTGCCCGCCAGCAGAAACACGCCGATCGGCTTGTGCGGATGGTCGAGCCCGGCGCGCGAGGTCTGCACGCGCTTCGCGATCGTCTCCATCGCGTGGTCCTGGCCGATCACGCGTTGCGCAAGCAGGCTCGCGAGATTCATCACGGTTTCGAGTTCGCGGCGCAACATGCGGCCCACCGGGATGCCGGTCCAGTCGGCGACCACGGAAGCGACGGCCTGGTAGTCGACGCTCGGTAGAATCAGCGGTGTCTCGCCTTGCAGGTCGGCGAGCTTCGCCTGCAGATCCTTGAGTTCGGCGAGTGCAGCCGCTCGTGCGGCCTCATCGGACTCCCGCGCGGCGTCCTTCGCGGAGTCCTGCGCGGCGGGCGCAGCGCCGTCGCCGTCAAGCGCTTCGCCGTCGTCCCTCAACTGTGCGCGCAGCGCGAGAATCCGTTCGACGAGCGTCTTCTCTTCGGCCCACGCCGCATCGAGCCTTTGCAGGCGCAATTGTTGCGCGGCAAGTTTTTCGTCGGCCGCCGCCTCGCGCTCGGTAACCTCGACGCCGACGCGCTTCTCGCGCTCGATGATGGCGAGTTCCGTTTGCAACGCGTCGATGCGCTTGCGCGTGTCGTCGACTTCCGCGGGCACCGCGTGCTGGCTCACCGCAACGCGCGCACAGGCGGTATCGAGCAGGCTCACTGCCTTGTCGGGCAGCTGGCGCGCAGGAATATAGCGGTGCGACAGCTTCACCGCGGCCTCCAGCGCTTCGTCGAGAATCTGCACGCGATGATGCTGCTCCATCACGTTCGCGACGCCGCGCATCATCAGGATGCTCTTTTCCTCGCTCGGCTCGTCGACCTGCACGGTCTGAAAGCGGCGCGTGAGCGCCGGGTCTTTCTCGATGTGTTTCTTGTACTCGGCCCACGTGGTCGCGCCGATCGTACGCAGGTTGCCGCGCGCGAGCGCGGGCTTGAGCAGGTTCGCCGCATCGCCGGTGCCCGCGTTGCCGCCCGCGCCGACGAGCGTATGGGCTTCGTCGATAAAAAGAATCACCGGCTTGACCGACGCCTGCACTTCGTCGATCACCTGACGCAAGCGGTTCTCGAATTCGCCCTTCATGCTTGCGCCGGCCTGCAGCAGGCCGACGTCGAGCGTGCGCACCTGTACGTCCTTGAGCGGCGGCGGCACATCGCCGTGCGCGATGCGCAGCGCAAAGCCTTCGACCACCGCGGTCTTGCCGACGCCCGCCTCGCCGACCAGCATCGGATTGTTCTGTCTGCGCCGCATCAGGATATCGACGACCTGCCGGATCTCCTCGTCGCGGCCGACGATCGGGTCGATCTTGCCGTCGCGCGCCTGCGCGGTGAGGTCGATGGTGAACTGCTGCAGCGCCTGCTGCTTGCCCATCTGCGCGGGTGCGAGCGCGCCGCTCGCCTCACCGGGCTGTGCGCCGCCGAACGCGAAACCGTCGGTCGCACGCTGATTGTCTTCCGGAGAACCGGCGACGATCGCGGCGAAGTCGTCGGCCAGCGTCTCGGGCTTCAGCTTCGTAAACTCGGCGGAAACCGCATGGAGCGCATTGCGCAAGTGCCGCGTACGCAGCAAACCGACGATCAGATAGCCGGTGCGCACCTGCGCCTCGCCGAACATCAGCGTCGCGAACACCCAGCCGCGCTCGACCGCTTCCTCGACGTCGCCCGACAGATCGGAGATCGTGTTCGAGCCGCGCGGCAGCCGGTCGAGCGATTCGGTGATGTCGCGCGCGAGCGTCGACGGATTCACGTCGAAGTGCCGGACGATGCGATGCAAGTCGGAGTCTTGCAGCTGCAGAATCTGATGGATCCAGTGCGCGAGTTCGACATACGGGTTGCCGCGCAGCTTGCAGAATACGGTGGCGCTTTCGATGCCGCGGTAAGCAAGCGCATTGAGCTTGCCGAACAACGCGCTTCGACCGATTTCGGCCATGGTTTTGTCCTGTGACGTCTGGAGCGGCCGTTGAGCGGCCACCCGGTTGGAACGGAAAGATCGAAACGGCCGCAACCGCTAGTCGACGGGCTTCAATATCACCTCGTCCGCGTGCGTCTTTTTCGCGTAGTGGCCCATCCACGTGTTGAATCCCATGCGACCCGCCTTGCCCAACTGCGTGAGCGGCACCTCTTCCTTCTTTAGAACGAGCTGCAGGTCCCAGCCCTTTTCCTCGCCCACGTAAAGCTTCACTGCGGCGATGAGCTGCTTCAGCGAGCTGCCGCCCGGCAGAAAGCCGTTGAACTCGCCGCGCGAAAGCGGCCCGACGCGCAGTCTGAAGCGCTGCTGCGCGCCATGCACATGCGTGCCGAGCACGGCGGTGCTGCCGAGACCCGCCATCGACACGCCCATGCGCAGATGCGCGTCTTGCGGCAGACGCATCCACTCGGCGACGAATTCGATCACGCGCACCGGCACGCCGAAGTACTCCTCGAGCAGTTTCTGCAGTCCCTCGGCATTGCGCGCCTGTGATACGAGCCGGCCCGCGAAGAAACGCTTGTAGCGGTCCGGCAGCGCGTCGCGCCGGTCGAGGTGCGCGGTGGCCATGCCGATCAACGCGCCGACATAGGTCTGAAACCGGTCTTCGTCCGGACGGTCCATCTGTACGGTCGGCTGCGAGTCGGCCCACGCGCGATAAAAGAGACTCAGCATCCGGTGATGAAAGATGTCCGCGAATGCGACGAAGGTCGAGTCCGCTGCATGCCGCGCCCGGTCCGCCGCGTATTCGGTCAGGTGCAGCGGCAATGGCCCGTTCGGTCCGAACACCCCCAGAAAAAGCCCGTAAAGCCGTGCCGGCCCGTCGCTGTCGCGCGGCTCGAAACGGTCGATGCTGCTCGCCGGGAATTCCAGCGTCGCCGCATGCGCAAGCCGAACTGGGTCGTCCGCGGGCTTCGTCGAATGCGCGAAACGCGGATGTTGCGGGTATACGCATTCGAAGCGCCGCATCGCTTCGAAAAACTCGAAGTCTTGCGGCCGCGCGCGCAGCGCTTCCTCGAGCGCTACAGAATCGGACGTTTGCCGGGCCTGGCGGTCCATCGCGCCACCTCGTTGCGTTCGAGCGTGCGCAGCACGGTCTCGGTAAAGGAATTCAGCGATACATAGCTCGCGAAGAAGTGCTGCATCACCGAAGCGAGCAAGAACGCGCCGGTGCCTTCGAACGCGGTCTCGTCGCAGGTCAGCGTGATTTCGAGGCCGCGGCCGTATGTGATCGGACCCGGCACGGGCACGCGGCGTGTGGCAGGCCGCGCGGCCACGTGTTTGATGCCCTCGATCTGACGGCGCGCGGAAGCATCGTAGGCGTCGCAATAGAGCGTCAGCATCTCGCGCAGTGCGGCCGCGCCGCGTTCGCCTTCCTCGTCGAGCAGCGACAGATAGTTCAGCTGCAGATGGCTGACGAGCCGCCATGCGGTCTCGCCGGTCGCGGTCGACGCACGCGGCTTGGTCGGCCCCGCGACGCAGCGGATCGACGCGACCGGCGCGTCGGTATCGAGCGTGAAGTCGGTGTAGGAGCGGCCCACCGGCATATGCAGCGGCAAGTCGCGGTTCGTGCAGAGCAGGCGCAGTCCGACCTGGCGCAGTGACGTCGGGTACGGCGCGTCATTCGCGTCGACAAGCGCGATAAAAATTTCGCTGCCCACGTAGCTCGAACGCGCGCCGTTCTGCTTCTGACGGCCCGACAGCAAGCGCGGCTCGCGGCGCAACGTGTAGTACGCGCCATGCGCGCTGTGCCATGTGCGTTCGTTACCGCCGTAGAAAGGCAGAAACGCCTGTTCGGGTTCCTGACGGTCGCCAAAGCCCTGCACGTCGTGCACGCTGTGCACCTCGAAATCCATCGGCCGTGTGCGGTCGCCGATTACGTGGTATTCGGTCCTGCCTTGCTGCAGATGGATGCGGTCTGAGCGGCGCTCGAACAGATTAATCGCCGGCGTGCAAAAGAGGCGGAAGTTGCTTTCGTCCACCGCGTTGTGCAAGCGCGGGACGCTGCGGTCGAGCCACACGACGATGTCGAATTCGTTGCCCGCGGCGCGCGCGAGCAGCGTGCGCAAGCCGGTGAATTCGACAAAGAGAAAACGCTCGGGGCAGGCGAAATACTCCTGCAGCAGGCGGTAACCGCTAAAAGACCGGCTGCCGTAGGGCAGCAAGGCCTCTTCTTCGGCAAAACCCTTCGGCATGAGCGCCGCGGCTTCACGATGCTCTTCAACGAGCGTGCCGTCCTGCGCCGTCGTGCGCACCGTAAAGCCGGCGCAGTTAGCGAGCAGTTGCTCGTAGAGCAGCTTCGGCAATTCGTCGGCGCCGGCGATATACACAGGCAACTGGTCGAGCGTAAGCATTTTGGCCTGCACGCCGGCGACGGTCCTGAACTTCAGTTGTACGCCGGCGCGCACGGTACGTCCGCGTGGCGCGACGAGGCCGGCCGCGGACAGCGCGGCGGGCGTGTCGAAATAGCGCGCGCCGGCCAATTCGAGCGGCCACAACACGACCTCATGTGCGCTGCGGTATTCGCACGGCGTGCGCTCGCCCGCGCCGGTCAGGCTGCGCATCACCGTATGCCGCGCGACCGGATAGCCGGCGGGCGGCAGGTCCTCGGACGTGTCGGGGCGCATCTGCACGACCGCCATCGACGGAATCGGCGCGAGGTAATGCGGATAGACCATTTCCAGCAGATGCTGGGTGAACACAGGGAACTGCGCGTCGAGCTTCAACTGCACGCGCGCGGCGAGAAACGCGAAGCCTTCGAGCAGACGCTCGACATAGGGGTCCGCGCATTCGAAGCCCTCCATGCCGAGACGGCCGGCGATCTTCGGATACTCGCGCGCAAACTCGGCACCCATCTCGCGGACATGCTGCAGTTCGCGGTTGTAATAACGCAGAAGACGTGGGTCCATGCTGGTCAACCGGCGTTCTGTACGATGCGGAACTCGCCGGTTTCCAGGTCGAGGTCGGTGCGCAGATAGAGCGCAAGCGGCATCGGCTGCGCCCACATCTCCGCTTCGATCCTGAAAGAAAGCGAGCGGTTGTCCATACGGCTTTCGTCCACGTTCACGGTGACCTGTACGGTGCTTGCAATGAGGCGCGGCTCGAAATGCAGCAGTGCGACGCGTATGCGATTTTCCAGGTCCTCCGCATTCACGCCGGACAGCGCAGTGCCGGCGAGATCGGGAATGCCGAAATTCAGCACGGAGCGATCGACCTCCGCACAGTCCATCAATTCCTCGCTGCTCCAGTGACGCGTGCAGTTGAGCAGCCACGCGATGTCGCGCGTCACGCATTCGCGCAGGCGCGCCGCGGTAATGACGCGCTGCTCGCGGCTTTCCTCACGCCGCACCGGCGCGAGGTCCGTGAGGCGGTCGAGCAGCGAGGGCTGCAAACGCTCTTGCGGCGTCAGTTCGGCCATTGTGTTCGTTTCGCTTAGCGTTTGTTAAAAGTGATGGTGCGCACGTCGAGCAGCGGATACTCGCCCGCGTCGGTCACAAACATGCGTTGCCCGCTGCCGACGAATCCTTCGTGGCCGCTATCGGTCCAGTCGGTACGGCGAGCCAGCGTCAGATCGGAATCGCCCCCTCGCTCGGTGCCGCTATAGCGGGTCGGCACGAAGCCCACTGCTGAGCCACCGCTCGCCCATGTGATTTGCACTGGAGTCCAAATCTTGTCGCGCAAATCGGAAGGGGCCTCGAACCGCAACTCGCTGATGTGCGAAAACGGCGCCCACCTGTACCCATCTTTCATGATCAGCTCAAGGCATGGGCCGATGCGTGAGTCCGCGTCGGCGATCCATTCGAACCCCACACCATCGATCGTGCCGCTCACCGCTTCGGCCTGCGCGAAAGCCTGTTCGCGCAATTGCGCCGCCTGCTGCGGATCGCCGTCGCAAGCGCGCTGCAGCGCTTGCGTCAGAAGCGCCTGCCACGGCGACAGCTCGCCCTCCATGGCCGGTTCGCGGCTACCTGCAAACACGCGCTCCCGTTCGCGCTCGCCACGCAACGCGAACGCATAAGCCGCGACCATCGGCGCGTTTTGCGCATCGAGCTCGCCCGCCACCTTCAGCTGGTTTTCCGCACGCTCCCACTCGCCGGTAAGCGCGAGCAGCTGGAACAGAAATACCCTCAGCGGCGCATCGGCGGGACGGCTGCGCACCTGTCCGGTCAACGCAAGCAAAGCGTCGCGCAGTTGTCCCGATTTGAGCAGTGCTTCGGGAGCGGTAGAGGGTGCCGACACGATCACGAGTCCTGCTTGGGCGCTTTGGTGTCGTACGAGAATGTCTTGGTGCCTCCTTTCGCTTTTCCCTGGTCGTCCTGCGGTGTGAACGCGTATTCGATCTTCGAGAAGTGCAGCCAGAGTTCCTCGGCCACATGATCGCCGCCGGTGTTCGCGCTGGTCGACACCGACGTGATCGCCACATTGGACAGGTGAACCGTGAAGAAATCGATGTTGTTGGTGATGGAGATATAGGCGTCTTCCGCGCGCAAACCGTCAGTACAACCCTGAAAGATCGCCGTGGACGCCGCATCGGCGTTCTTCAGGATCTGTATGTCGCCGGCCTGCGCCGTATTACCCGTCGACGAGTTGCCGCTGCGGTGCAGATCGGCCTTGTTGGTTACGCCCCAACCCCACGAAAGAATCTGAATCTCGTTCTTGTGTCCGGGGAATACCGAGTCACCGGTAACCTTCAGCGTCCCACCGGAGAATTTGAGGTGCATGGTGAATGCCATGAGAGTGCGCTCCTTGATTTGGAATGTTCATGACGAACGTTTTCTATGACCGGAGCCGATGCTCCGGTCGCATGACGGCAGACGCGGGCTACGTGTCCTGCGCGAGTCTCCGTGCTTAGGTAGCCTTCTTAGGCAGCCTTCTTAGGTAGCCTTCTTAGGTAGCCTTCTTAGGTAGCCTTCTTAGGTAGCCTTCTTAGGCAGCCTTCTTTAAGCGGCCTTCGCCGAAGGCAGACGCGACACGAGACGCAGCGACACGGTCAGGCCTTCGAGCTGGTAGTGCGGCTTCAGGTAGAACCTCGATGTGTAGAAGCCGGGATTGCCCTCGACTTCTTCCACCACCACTTCCGCGGCGGCCAGCGGCTTGCGGGCCTTGATCTCCTGGTTCGAATTCGCGGGGTCCCCGTCGACGTAGTTGAGTACCCACCGCGAAAGCCAGCTTTCCATGTCCTCGCGTGAGGTGAACGAGCCGATCTTGTCGCGCACGATGCACTTCAGGTAGTGCGCAAAACGGCAGCAGGCGAACATGTACGGCAGGCGCGCCGAGAGGTTGGCGTTGGCGGTCGCGTCCGGATCGTCGTATTCGTCGGGCTTCGCCACCGACTGCGCGCCGATAAAGGCGGCAACGTCCGAATTCTTGCGATGCACGAGCGGCATCAGGCCCATCTTGTCGAGTTCCGCTGCACGACGATCGGTGATCGCAATCTCGGTCGGACACTTCATGTCCACGCCGCCGTCGTCGCTCGGGAACGTATGCACCGGCAGGTTCTCGACCGCGCCACCCGACTCCACGCCGCGAATGCGCGTACACCAGCCGTAGAGCTTGAACGAGCGGTTGATATTGACCGCCATCGCGTAGGCGGCATTCTGCCAGGTGTACCTCGATGAATCGCCGCCCGCGGTGTCCTCTTCGAAATCGAACTCTTCGACCGGATCGGTCTTCGCGCCGTAAGGCAGACGTGCGAGCGTGCGCGGCATCGCGAGTCCCAGATATTTGGCGTCGTCCATCTCGCGCAGCGAACGCCAGCCTGCGTAGTCGGGCGTGGTGAAGATCATGCCGAGGTCGCGCGGGTTCGCCAGTTCTTTCCAGCTTTCCATGCCGAGCAAACCGCAGTCGGCGGCTGCGATGAACGGCGCGTGCGCTGCAGCCGCGACCTGCGAGATGCCGCGCAACATTTCGACGTCTTGCGGGCTGTTGTCGAAGTAATAGTCGCCGACGAGACATCCGTAAGGCTCACCGCCAAGCTGGCCGTACTCTTCTTCGTAGACCTTCTTGAACACCGGGCTCTGGTCCCAGGCGGTGCCTTTAAAACGCTTGAGGCACTTGCCCAGCTCTTTCTTCGACACGTTCAGCACGCGGATTTTCAGCATCGCGTCGGTCTCGCTGTTCGTGACGAGATGATGCAAGCCGCGCCATGCGCCTTCGAGCTTCTGGAAGTCGGCGTGGTGCATGATCCGGTTCAGCTGTTCGCTGAGCTTGCGGTCGATTTCCGCAACGTACGCGTTGATCGTCTGTGTGACGTCGTCCGACACGATGTGCGAATCTTTCAGCACCTGCTCCGCGAGCGTGCGTACGGCCGATTCGACTTCCTCTTTCGCGCGCTCGCTTTTCGGCCGGAATTCCTTGTTGAGCAACGCGGCAAAATCGCTGGCCTGAACGTCGCCGGACGGAGTGTTGTGTTCGACCTGCTTCTGGTTATCCATGGCCGTGCTCATTCCTTGTCGGGTTCAGCTTCAGCGTCGGTCGCCTTGGGCGCGGCAGCAAGCGCTTGCAGCAACGCGGGATCCGCGAGCGCCTCCGCAAGAAGCTTTTCGGCGCCGGACTTTCCGGACAGATAGGTACCGAGGTTCGTGAGCTGCGTGCGGGCTTCCAGCAGTTTCGCGAGTGAATCGACCTTGCGCGCGATGGCGGCCGGAGAAAAGTCGTCGATGCTTTCGAACGTCATGTCGATGTCGAGACTGCCATCGCCGGTCAGCGTGTTCGGCACGCTGAAGTTCACGCGCGGTTTCATCGCCTGCATGCGGCTATTGAAATTATCGACATCGATGTCGAGTGCCTTGCGGTCTTCGATCGGCGGCAGATCGCCCGAGTTTGCACCGGACAGATCGGACATCACACCCATCACAAACGGAATCTGAACTTTCTTCTGTGCGCCGTACAGTTCCACGTCGTACTCGATCTGCACGCGCGGCGCACGATTGCGCGCGATGAACTTTTGACTGCTCTGCTTCGTTGCCATGCGGTCGTTCCTTGGCTTCGTATCGATTCAAGGGATGAGACGGCGAGTGCTGCCATGCCGCGTGTGCTCGAAAGCAAAACAATGCGGCCCAGTGGTTTATTCCATCGAAAACGAATGGTGTTCCGCCGCTGATCGCAGCGTCACTCCCAACACATCGCACGATGTGCGTGGCACAAATCGCGCGCACGTCGTCAAGGCGACGCTGGATCACACGGCAGGGACCGGAATGAAGAAGGGGCGATGAACGGAGGTTCCGCGAACAATGCCCGAACGTGTGCGCCGGTTCGTGTCGCTCGCGGAAGATGATTCAGTGTGGAACCGGAAGCCAGTCGTGGAAGTAATGATCGACGACCTTGTACATGGGGAAGTACCAGTTGTCTCGCATGTATAGCTTGTCGTCCAGCTGTGCTTTTTTGTCCGTCGCGTGAGCGTGTAACCTCTCCAGGCTCAGCTTTTTGAAACCGCTGCTCTCGGATGCCGCGGTAGGCCCGGTCATTCTGATCGTGCCTCTGCGAAAGTCATTGAGGTACAAGGTGCGTAGATCATTGTCGGTGGCCAGAGATTTGAAGTTCGTCTCTATAAGTTTTCTATAGGATTTCAAACCGCCGCATTTCGCATGACTCGCGATAATCGAATTGCTGATTTTCGGTACTTCTTCGACTTTGACGTTCTGGCTCCACCAGTCATCACTCAACCACTGGGCCTCCGTTACTCCATTTGCCCAGGCGGGATCCGACGCGGAGAACCGCGGATAGGATTCGTGACAAATGATTTCGCCCAATGAACTCGCGCATTCAATGTCGGTGTCGACGTATATGCCGCCGAACTGGTGAAGAATTTCGATTCGCAGGATATCGCTGGCCGAACCGAAGTTTGCCGCGGGCTTGACCAGTTCCCCCGAGTAATAAGTCGAGTTACTTCTTCCAGGCAAGTCGCGTTGCACTTCATGCAACTTGATGCCATTGGAACTGCAGAAGCCCATGATCGAGTTGATCTGCTTGATGCGCATGCCTCCCCACTCTACCCCGCGCCTTTCCATGTACACGGTCAGATACTGCATCGTGGCTCCGTCGCCGCCCCCGCCTCCCGCGACAGCGTTCCATTGCGATTCCGCCGCTGCACGTTCGGGTGTTCTCTCACCCATCTCTTTCACAATGCGGCTGCGTTCGTTTGTCAGCATCTGATTTACATCGATCCACAGATTGACCTGCCATCCATCGCTTCTATTCTCTCGCACAAACGATTTGATGCAATCGCGATTTCTTTGTGGGATGTCACCGCCGAGCCAGATGATATGAATTTGCTTCGGAATGGCCTTCAACTTTTACTCCCTCAAAAAGAAAACATTTTCGAAGTTCGATAGCGCGCTCCAGTAACCGGTCCGGTCACGTGACCGAAGAAACAACCAGCGCGCGCGTTCTATTCCGCAGCGCGCCCGACTTGCAAGAAAGACCTCGCTCACGCAGACGCGACAAACTTCGCAACGCGGGCTTTTCCTTCGTCATCGCATGCACGATATCGCGACGCGAACCTACGATGGAGCGACTCACTGCAAACGATCGTCGTTGCGACGGCGGTCCGAACAAAGCCGGCGACGGCAAGGACAACATGAGTGTTTCCGAAGCATCATGCGGGATCGTCAGTCAGCACATTCATGCCATTGAAGCGGTAGCACGCGAAAAGAGGACATTCATTCTGCTCAGGTTCGTGAACCCGTACGCGACAGGATTGATCGCAGCCGGTTACCGGACCAAAAAGCTTGACATGCATGCCAAGAGTTCAGACTGGGGCCCGATGGCGGGTTTTGTCTGCGTCGATTCCGAATTGAGCAAATCAGTCGATGACGGTACGGAAGCGGTACGACGCAACTCACGTGCGATCACGAGTGCGCTCGAAAAAGAAAATACAAGGCGAATTCCGCTCACGATCAGCCGGCAAAGAATCGAGGAACTGGTCGCGAGAAATCTGTTCACGGAAAGCGGCACGGGCATCGCCTTCAACGCCAGCAGCCGGACAGGCAAAAAGACAGTCCGCTTCGAATTCGTAGCGGATAGCAACCAGAACCAGATGTACAGGGTTCGTTACTTCCCGAACGGCGCGACACATAGCGTGGACGTCGAGGTAATGGCTTACGCCGAGAATGGCAACACCTTGCCGGTCACCGCAGACTACGATGTGTTTGCTATTTGTCCGCACTTCACGGCACCCGATTTTTCCCCGGAAAACGCAACGCACTTCAGAGAAACGGCGGAGCAAGGTCTGTTGTCGCGGATTCAGCAAACGATCATCTCGAGTATCAATTCGAGGTGTGGTGGCGCGCACCGCCGCGTCGTCAATCATGGCACCGAACTCAACAATCCGTCTCCCGAGAAGGATCGTGAACTGGTCATGTTTACGCCGGGAGGCACCTCGCGGATTATCAGCCGGTTCAAGTTACCGGATCTTTGCCGCGAACTGGCGATGCGCGGGTTTTACTTCTATACGAACACTCACTGGCATGTCGCGTTCAAGTCTCAAATCAATTCGCGAATGAGTCAGTTGCAGGTTCCGGGACGTCGCGGATCAAGCGCGCTGAAGGTGCTCACCGAAGACGAGGTCGATCACCTCGATATCAAGCAACCAGACGAAGACGGAAAGCGGACCGCATTCGAGCGGCAAAAATTCAGCGAGGAAGTTGTGTTCCACCCAGCGAATGGCGTGCGGCCGCCGTGGCGTTGATGTTGGGGGACGCCGCAGTCACGGGTCGCAATTATTGAACGCATCTGCACGAGACAACGGACGAGGGACGTAACTCATGCCATCGAAATTCATCGCAGGCCGATCTCTTACGCTCCCGCCGGGAGGCCTCGAGGGCGTTGCCCATGCCCAGGGACTGAATCGTCCTCCTTTAATGGTTCCATCGAACACAGCAGGTGAAACGATCAAGATCGATTCGGTCGATCGGGCGATGACGCGCACTGCGCCGAATTTTGACCCGTGATTTTGATCCATGATCGCGGACATTCGCTCGCTACACGGCCTCTCGCTACACGGCCTGCTACACGGCCTATTACGCGTCTTCGGCATCCTGCGGGCGCGAGCGGAGAACCGCGGAAGCAAAGTCCCGCTGCTCTGCACTTGCCGTTTGATTGAATGCATGTGCGGCCGGAGTGAGCGTGCCCGTCGTACTCGTTGTGATCGGGGCGGGCGCTCCGGGTTCGCCAGTGCTTCTAGCCCGCGTATTCTCCGCGACCGCATCAAAATTTGCCAGCAGCGATCCAGGAGTCGGGAAGCACACGCTGCCCAAGCTCAGATGCGTCTTTCTTCTGCTCGCCTCGACATGCGAATAACCGGCCCTTAGGCGCGGCGACGCGAGGCCGTCCAGGATCTGCAAACGAAGCGCATCGTCGCGTGCCAAGCCAAACTCGGCTGAGACGTCTTTGACAACGGTCGTAAGCTGGTCAGCCCACTGTAATTCACTCACAAAGGCGTGGGTTCGCATTTCGGGGTCGGTTACTCTTGCGCCCGCGTCGTGCTGCTGACGAGCCCGTTGGTTGGTGCCGTCAGGGGCGACGTAATAGGCCGTGGGCGCACGATCCTCGGTCTCGGTGAGGAAAGTCGTATGCGCCGTAAAGGGATTTTCTTCCGCCGATGGCGACTGCACGGGTGATGTGGGGGCAGAAAAAGGCCTGGAACTCGGGGTCGTCATAGTGTGCTCTCAGAGAGTGCCGACGTGCGGTGCAAGGAGGACGATGTTCGATGTATAGGTCAGGTCGGCTGCTGACGATTCCCGCGAAGAGAAATCTCGCCACAGAATACGAATGACTGCGGCTTTTGGGGCGCAGGTGCCCCGCTTCAACATAACCCGCTATCATCCTCGTGCTGATTCTTGTCAATCGGCAAAGCACACCAGGAGACATCCATGTCGTTCGCCCACACCCCCGCGAGCCGCGTCGCCGCGTCCGGCCCGATTTCCGAGGCCGAACAGCGCACGCGCGTCGATCTCGCCGCCGCATACCGGCTCGCCGCGTTGAACGGTTGGGACGATCTCGTCTACACGCACATTTCCGCGAGCGTCCCCGACGAACCGGGCCACTTTCTGATCAACCCGTTCGGCTTCGGCTTCGATGAAGTGTGCGCATCGAACCTCGTGAAAATCGACATCGATGGCAATATCGTCGGCACGAGCGAGCATCCGGTCAATGCGACGGGTTTTGCGCTGCATGCAGCCGTGCACGCGGCGCGCGCGGACGCGTTCTGTGTCATGCATCTGCACAACACCGCGGGCATCGCGGTGTCGATCCAGCCGGCCGGTTTGCTGCCCGCTTCGCAGCACGCGCTGCGCTTTCATGGCTATCTCGCGTATCACGACTACGAGGGCGTGACGTTCTCGCCGGCCGATGGCGCGCGTCTGGTTTCCGATCTGGGCGACCGGCCCGCGATGCTGCTGCGCAATCACGGCACGCTTACCGTCGGCCGTACAGTCGCCGAAGCGTATGTGCTGATGGCGACGCTGATCAAGGCCTGCGAAATCCAGTTGCAGGCGCAAGCGGGCGGCACACATCTCGTGCTGCCTTCCGCCGCGGTTGCCGAGCGTGCGGCCGAGCAGCTCTACGATGGCGGCGCCGTCGAAGGCGGCATCGAATGGCCGGCCTTGCTGCGCAAGCTCGATCGCGTCGACCGCTCGTATCGCGACTGAACGAAAACCGCTTCAACACTTTTCTTAACGAGGAGACGTACCCATGCCTACCTTCCGCATCGAACTTTTCGAAGGACGCACCGTCGAGCAGAAGCGCGAATTCGTCCAGGCGATCACCAAGGCAACTTGCGAGTCGCTGAAAGTCGAGCCTTCGTCCGTCGACATCATTCTCGTCGACGTGCCGCGCGAAAACTGGGCGACCGGCGGCCGCCTGTGGTCCGATCCGCAGACCTGATTTCCACGCTATCGCCCTCCTTTTGCCGATGCTGCAGCGCGGTGGATTGCCGCACGCCGCATCGGCCCCCGCTTCGCCACGCACTTCGGCGCGATGCAAATTTCCTGATACCGATCAAACATTTACGCTGACCTTAGCGTCTGCGGCATTGCGCCTCGCTGCGTAATTTCGACGCACGTCGCAGCGCAGCACGATTTTTTACCCTCCCTTACGCTTGCGTTCACCTGCCCGACACAAAGGCAGTGCGCGCCGACACAGGTCGCCGTGCGTGGTCCGAATCCCCGGTATCGAAAAATGCACACCGCCCTCTCCGCCTTCGACCTGGCTCGACTCCAGTTCGCCTTCACTATTTCTTTCCATATCGTCTTTCCGGCGCTTTCGATCGGTCTTGCAAGCTTTATCGCGGTGCTCGAGTGGCGCTGGTTGCGAACCGGCAAGGCGTACTACAAGGACCTGTGTCTGTTCTGGTCGAAGATCTTTGCCGTCGCGTTCGGTATGGGTGTCGTGTCGGGCGTGGTGATGAGCTACGAGTTCGGCACGAACTGGTCAGGCTTTTCCGCATTCGCGGGGCCCGTGACCGGTCCGCTGCTGATGTACGAGGTGATGACCGCGTTCTTTCTCGAAGCGGGTTTCCTCGGCATCATGCTGTTCGGCTGGCAGCGCGTCAGCCCGCGCGCGCACTTCGGCGCGACGCTGATGGTCGCGATCGGCACGCTGATTTCCACCTTCTGGATTCTCGCGTCGAATAGCTGGATGCAAACGCCGCAGGGAATCGAGATCGTCGATAACCATGTCGTGCCGGTCGACTGGTTCAAGATCATTTTCAATCCTTCGTTTCCGTACCGTCTCGCGCATATGGCGCTCGCCGCCTTTATCGTGACGGCGCTCGTGGTTGCCGCCGTCGGCGGAGGGCATCTGCTCAAAGGCCGGCGCGATGCCGCGGTGAAGAAGATGTTCTCGATGGCGCTGTGGATGCTGCTGATTCTCGCGCCGATTCAGGCGTTCGTCGGCGATCAGCACGGTCTCAATACGCGCGAATATCAGCCGGCGAAGATCGCCGCGATCGAAGGTATCTGGGACACCGAAACGAATGGCACGGCGCTGAATCTGTTTGGCATTCCCGACATGCAGGCGGAAACCACGCGCTACGCCGTTTCCATTCCGCATCTGGGCAGCGTGATTCTCACGCACAGCTGGGATGGCCAGATTCGCGGCCTCAAGGATTTTCCGCCACAGGATCGCCCGAATTCGACGGTCGTGTTCTGGAGCTTCCGTGTGATGGCGGGCCTCGGCATGCTGATGATCGCGTTTGCGATTACGTCGTGGGTGATGCGCCGCCGTGATCGCCTCTATGAAGCGAAATGGTTCCAGCGTTTCGCGATCGCGATGGGACCGACCGGCTTTATTTCGCTGCTGGCCGGCTGGGTCACGACCGAAGTGGGTCGCCAACCGTGGGTCGTCTATGGGATGAAGCGCACCGTCGATGCCGTGTCGCCGCTCACCGCGCAGCAGGTCGGCATCTCGCTGATGGCGTTTATCGTCATCTACTTCCTCGTGTTCGGCACCGGTGTCTATTACCTGCTCAAGCTGATGCGCAATGGTCCCGCGCTGCCCGGCACGACGCCCGATGGCGTGCCCGACGATGTGCGCGGGCGCCCTGCCCGTCATGCGCTGCCGGTTTCCTGATATGGCTTTGATTGGGCGCTTTGCCTGGGCGCTTGGAGTTCGGCTTTGAATTGCGCTTTGAACCAGATAGATATTTGCGAGGAACAAGATGGACGTCACTGTAGTGTGGGCCGCGATCATCGCGCTCGGCGTGTTGCTGTATGTCGTGCTCGACGGCTTCGATCTCGGCATCGGCATCGTGTACCCGTTCTTTCCCGACGAGAAGGAACGCGACCTGATGATGAATACCGTCGCGCCGGTATGGGACGGCAACGAAACGTGGCTCGTGCTCGGCGGCGCGGGTTTGTTCGCCGTGTTCCCGACGGTGTACGCAACCGTGCTGTCGGCGCTGTATCTGCCGCTCGTTTTTATGCTCGGCTGTTTGATCTTCCGCGGCGTGTCGTTCGAAATCCGCGCGAAGGCGAACCGCACCAAACATTTGTGGGACCTCGCGTTTATCGGCGGGTCGACCGGCGCCGCGTTTTTCCAGGGCATCGCGCTGGGCGCTTTCCTGCAAGGCATTCCCGTTGAAAACGGCAGCTTCGCCGGCAGCGCGTTCGGCTGGCTCACGCCGTTCTCGTTGCTGACCGGGCTCGGGCTGGTCGCGACTTATGCGCTGCTCGGCTGCTGCTGGCTGGTCGCGAAGACCGAAGGCGATCTGCAGCGGCGCCTGCATCGCGTGGTATGGCCGCTGACGATCGTGCTGCTCGTGTTTATCGCGCTCGTCAGCTTGTGGACGCCGCTGCAGGATCCGAACATCGCGCTGCGCTGGTTCGATTCGGGTCTGTTCACGCGGCTTTTGCCGGTGCCGTTCCTTGTCGCGCTGTGCGCGTTCTTCATGTATCGCGCCGTTCGCGAGCGGCATCACAACACGCCGTTCATGCTCGCGCTCGCACTCGTGCTGCTCGGCTATGTCGGTCTGCTCGTGAGCCTCTGGCCGTATGCGATTCCGTCGAGCGTCACGCTCTGGCAAGCGGCCGCGCCGCGCTCGAGCCAGATGTTCACGCTGGTGGGCGCCTCGGTGATTCTGCCCATCATCATCGCGTACACGATGCTCGGTTACTGGGTGTTCCGCGGAAAGGTGCGTCATGGCGAAGTCCACTATCACTGACACTCCTGCGCGCCGTATGCCGGGCTGGGTGTGGTTCGTCGCGCTCTGGTGTGTCGGTGTCGGCAGCGCGATGACGGTTGGGTTCGCGTTCAAGGTGCTGATGAATGCGACGCTGTTTGCGGTGAGCCGGTAGCGCACGGATCTTGCGCGCCGCATGTCTTGCATGACGCGCGGGTGCCGTGGTGCTGGTGGCGTGGTGCTGGTGGCGTGGTGCGGGTGGCGTGCCGTGGTGCTGGCGTGCCGTGGTGCTGGCGTGCCGGGCGTGCCGGGCGTGCCGACATGGTGGCGTGATGCCTGATGCCCATCCGCGCTGCATGCATCGAACAGACGGTACCCTGATCTGCCCGCCGTCATCCGCTTCGCGGGTAAGCCTTTCGGCTATTACCTCGCGAGGCGGACTTCCCTTCAAAAACGTTTCGGCGTGCTCGTCTACGTAGCAGGCTGCGGCGCTTACGCGTCGCGCCACACGACGCCGCAGCGCACCACCGCTGCCGCGACGGCCCGGTACAGGGCCGCGCGGCCGGCAAGCGAATCGCGGTGGCGCGAGGGACCACCCCAGGCGACGGCATGATTGCTTTCGCCGACGAGGACGCCAACAATAAGCAACCGGCAACCAGAGCAGGCCACCGGACGCGGACATCGAGCCGCGCCGGCAGGCCGCCAGAGGCAAGTATCAGGCGGCAGACTTCAGGCAGTACGCGGTAGCAGCAAGCGGGACGTTTCACGCAATATGCAATACGCAGTCGCTGCAGCGATCCGTCGACAGCGGATCCCGGGGAATGCAGCAGGCCGCGGCGCGCGCTCCTTTGCTACGGGGCGGCGTGCCGCGGTCCGACGAACGGATGGCGCGGCGCCGCGGGCAACGGCTCGCGCCATTCGCTTCGATTCCCGGCAGGTCAACGCGCCGCGGCGGCGCCTAAGGCTTGGCGCTTAGGCGTTCGTACCGGTAGTACGGCGGCGGCAGGACGAACCAGCAGGGCCAATTCGCGGAGACATCATGAAGTTTCTTGTGGCCGACGACCATGAACTGATCCGCCAGGGCGTCAAGGGACTGTTACGCGGACTCGATCCGGCGGCGCAATTCGATGAAGCCGACAGCTGGGAAACGCTCGCCGCGCTCGCGCGGCCCGACGCGAACCACGATCTCGCGATTGTCGATCTGCATATGCCCGGCATGTCCGGCGCGGCATCGCTCGAAAGCCTGCTGAAGGCGAATCCGGCGCTGCCGGTCGTCGTGCTGTCCGCCGAGGAATCGCCCGACGAGATGCGCGCCGTGCTGGCCGCCGGTGCGCTCGGTTTCGTGCCGAAGCGGCAGCCTTCTAGCGTCATGCTGAAGGCGATCGAGCTCGTGCTGTCCGGTGGCGCGTATGTGCCGATGGAGGCGCTGAGCCTGCTTGGCGCACGCGATGCGGCCGCTTTGCCTGATGCGGCCCGCGCTTCGGGTGCTGCGTCTGGATTGACTTCGAGTGCGGGCGTCGCGGCGGGCACGGCTGAGGCCGAGCCGATTGCTCGCGTCGAGGCGCTGCAGCCGCATCAGCGGCATCTGCTCGAAAATCTGTCGCCGCGCCAGCAGGAAATCATGCGGCTTGTGCACCGCGGCTGGACCAACAAGATGATCGCGCGCGATCTTGGTGTGGCTGAGGGGACTGTGAAGGTGCATCTGTCCGTGATTTTCCGCGCGCTCGGCGTGCATAACCGGGCGACGGCGATTGCGGTGATTAATGGGTGGCTGGAGACGGGGAAAGTGCTGTAGAGGGGGGCTGTTGTTTTGCGTTCTGCAAACGGTTCAGGCGCGCAAATGGGTTTCCCCGCTTTTTCGCTTTTCCGATGCAGGGACACGGAATTCGTGAGACGGGAGACGAGTTCGTGAGGCTTAAAAAACCAAATTGATGGGACTGCCGCGAATGCCATCTCGGCAAATCCGCGGCGTGCTGCTACAACAGCCAACGCGGTGAGATGTTCGTTGAATGCGCGCCTTGGATTCTGGAGCGGCTCGAACCGCCCCCTGAAGAGACAGCCAGGGTTCGGCTAAGCAGGCGTTGAATGAACATTGGACCTGCAACCCGCCCGCTGGACATGATGTCCTGCGGGTCTGCGTGCACGACGGTTCTTTGACAGCAGGCGACCGCGTATCAGCCGGCGAGTTGGCGATATTTGAGCATTCAGAGCGCGGTGTAGAGTTCGTCGCGCAGGAACGATGTCGCTTCCTGCCTGGATCTGCAGCGCTCAGTCCTCGTGATTTGTGCATCGGCGAGTACTCAGTTCACGCAAGTGTAGAAGCGCTGCGACAAGGTGAGCAAAGCATCGAAAGCAGCGGGAAACACTCAGGCAACAAGGATAGTTGAAATAGCGAAAGCTCCCTGTTTGCCGTCGCTCTCAACGTAGCGTTGCACTCGCAGGTCTCGACGCGCATCAGGATTGGCAGACCAGGCGCCGACAAATCAAGTGAAGATGCCTGAATGATTGTGCAACGCAGGCTGATACCGCACGCTCAAAATATGGCGTCGTCGCAGATCGGCGTGCATCAGAATCAGCATTGAACCCATACGGCGCTCTCGCGACGCCAGAAACGAGCGTCATCGAGGGGCACTCCGCTCGCTCCGTGCCGGGCAGAGCGCCGGTATCACGAACCCTATCGCTGATCTGAACGATCAGCAGCATATCGCACTCTGTTGATGGAACTCCCCGGACAGCAATGGAAATGAATTCTTCCTAAAACTAATTATTTTTTTATTCAAAGTATGCCTAAACAAACCAATTGCCACTGATATGTCTGAATGAACATAACCGCGCCAAAGCATCTCTCTGACGATTGCCAGATCTTTGGCTTTCAGTATTCCATGAATTTTGCCAAGTTTCGCGCCAGACATCCGGATTTTTTTGTATTGTTGCACCTTTTGATGTGGGGAATTTTTTATTCGGGTAGCTTATTGTTTTTATTACCGGTAAACAATTAAAATCACCCCGAAACTTTTAATATGTAATGATTCTGCTTAGACGGCGCAATCCTGGTTTACAAAAATCATTCCGATTGATTTGTAATGAATTTAATAGGACATCAGCAGTCGCCCCCAGAATTTCAACCCGTAGTTCGGAAGATGAAATAGACACATCCAAGGTTGTTCTGCCTCACAACCAGGGTGTAGAAGGAAAGTCGAAGGCGAAGCTTGATGTCGGCAGGATGAACGCATCACCTGTCGCTGTGGAGTGTTAGATGTTTGATATAGGCATTCGATCGAACGCACCTGTCGGAGAGATCCGGCGCGTCGCAGCTGGAATTTATCGCCCCAGCCATGCTGGCTCGCGGCATGGACTGGGCTGGCGTCCCGACTTTGCGAGGATTCGCGGGAAGGTCTACATCGCCATTGCCCAGCAAATCGAAGAGGCAATCCATCTGGGCATCCTTCGACCAGGCGATAAATTGCCTTCGCTACGTATCATCGCGGATGAACTGGGTTTCTCAGTCAACACAATCAATGCCGCATTCAAAGAGGCAGCACGTCGCGGACTGGTCCGGGCAAACGCAGGCAGCGGCACGATCGTCCTGCCGTAAAGCTGCGCAGTTGTTGTCCGGTATCGGCGATGTGCGAACAGACCAGCGCGCATGCCAAAATCCCGATCGACGGATGCAAATGATGTCAATCGACAAGACGTTGTTGGCCTGAATCAGGACCAGGCAGGGCTGGCCCGAGTCCTGCGAAAAAGTTAGCTAGCCGCAAGAAACATGTTGCCAAATCGAAGACGATGCGGTCATTTCATTTAAGAAGTGACGGCGGGTTCGTGCGCGTTTGCGCTCTTAAGAATCTTAACTGTGGTCTTGTTAAGAAAGCTGTGCTGCAGTAGTGAAGTCCGGCTGTAAAACGAGGAATTGTTTAGTAACTGATCTCGAAGGATAAGTACTCTATGGATCGTAAACATTTAGGTATACTGAAGCTTTCATCAATCGCAATCGGTTGCTCGCTTGCGCTATCAGCGTTGTTGGTCGACAACGCGTCCGCTGCCACCACGACGGTCACGGGCACGTTACCGTCGCCGACGTATCCTGCCGGCGGCGTGCAGTTGGCGTTGTTCACCCAGTTGAACGAGGCGAGAACCGAGTGCGGCTTTCCGGCGCTTAAGGAAAACACGGTCCTCGACCAGGCGGCTAAAAATCATGCCGGCTATGACGCGGCGAACGGAACTGGTTCCGACACCGAAGTCCAGGGCAAGACGGGCTTCACGGGCGTAACGGATCTCGCCCGCGTGGTGGCGGCCGGTTTTCCGTCCAACGTCTTCGGCGGCGGGGCGAGCGCGGACGTGTCGACGTCCACTCCGGCAACAGAGGCGCAGCAGGTCCTCGACGAGAGCATGTTCGCTGGCATTTACGGTGCGGCCGCTCTGTTTACGCCGGTGGATCTGGTCGGCATCGGCGCGGTTCAGGGAACCCTCGGAAACGGTCAGTCGACGCCGTCCGAATTCACGGCTATCGATGTCTTCGATACCGCCACTCAGCCGGTTTCGTTGTCGCCCATCACTTTCCCGTGCGAGGGCTCCACGAACGTTGGGCTGGTCAATTCGCAGCAGATCGATCCTGCACCCGGCGCAGATGTGACGGGCCCGGAGATTCTGGTGATCGGCAACTCGACTGACACCATCGTCCTGACTTCCGGCACGCTGACTTCATCGACGGGCACCTCGATTCCGCTGACGCTGCTGGATTCGGCCAACGATCCTAACAAGTTGCTCCGGCCGTTTCAGAGCGCGGCGTACGCTACGCTTCAGCAGTTCGCCTCGGGTGAGGTGCAGGCAAACACGGTGTACTCAGTGTCGCTCAACGGCACCGTGAACGGCACGCCGTTTTCGCGCAACTTCACGATGACGACGGGGTCACTGCCAGGAACGTCCAACCCGACACCGACGCCGACGCCGACACCGACACCGACACCGACACCGACGCCAACACCAACACCGACACCGACACCGACACCGACGCCGATCTCGAACCCGCCGGTCACGCCGATCTCGGGCCTTCCGATTCCGCCGATCTCGATCCCGTCAATCCCGTCGGTGCCACCGATCTCGATCCCGTCGATTCCGCCAATCCCGCCGATTGCGAGCCCGTCTGCGACGCCGGTCACGATCCCCCCGATCAACATTCCGCCGATCAACATTCCGCCGATTAACATCCCGCCGATCTCGGCCCCCGGTGTTTCGGTTCCGGGTGTCTCGGTTCCGGGTGTCTCGGTTCCGGGCGTATCCGTTCCCGGTGTCTCCATCCCAGGATTCACGACCTAAGCCTACCAATGCTAGCTGGCAGGTGCCCCGATATCGGCGCAGTTTCCGATTGCCTGAAGCCAGTCGTGAGCGGGAGTTGAACCTGTTCTGAACTGGCAAACCGGAACGCCGGAAGCGCCAGGACCCCAAGCCGAGCCCTACGCCGTCATGGCGTAGGGCTCTCATTGGTTTTCCCAAGGCTCGTTCGATCGGATTCCGGAGAAAACTCGGCCCACACAACCAGCCAGCCCCCTACGCCCGCCTCCCAGACAACGCTTGCGGCATCACCTGCTGCACTGCCTGCGCCACCTGACCTACTGCCGCAACCCCCTCCTCTCTTTGCGCGAACGCCACGACCGGCGGCACCTCCGCCTGCTGCCACAGCATCTCGAGCGTGCGGCGCAGCCGCGCCGCCGTCACCGGCTTATGCAGCACCGGAATGCCATCCTGCGCCAGCGCCTGCAATTCCTCCGACGCCATATCGCCCGTAATCAGCAGCGTCACGACCTGCTCACGACCGCGCCGGTGCAGCGCGTCGCGCACGGCGGCCAGCGCCTGTGCACCGGTCCGGTGATTCGCGAGCTGGTAATCGCAGAGCACCGCATCAGGCATAAAGCCTTCATCGATGGCACGCAAAGCCTGCCCCTCATCCTGCACGCCCCGCACGACACAACCCCAACGCCCGAGCAGACTCGACAGCCCTTCGAGAATCGCCGGTTCATCATCGATACACAACACATGCCGGCCAAGCGCGGCCGACGCCCCGCTCACGGTTTCGTTAAGCCCCGCGACGATGCGCGCAGGATCACCCGCATCAACGGTAAAGCGAAACACCGAGCCCCTCCCCGGCTGCGAGCGCAACTGCAGTTCGCCGCCGAGCAGGTCGACAAGCCGCCTGACGGTCGGCAAGCCGAGACCGTGCCCCTGCCGCGCATCGCGCTGCGGATTCGCAACCTGGTAGAACTCTTCAAAGATGCGTTCCTGCTCGTCAGGCGGAACACCGACGCCCGAGTCGCGCACCTCGATATAGCCGCCCGCGCGGCGGCCCGAGCGCCGGAAACCCATCCAGATTGCCCCACTTTCCGTATAGCGCACCGCGTTCGAGAGCAGATTGCTAAGAATCCGCTCGAGCAGCACAGGGTCGCCGTGCACGACGGCCGAAGTCGGCGCGATGCGCAGCGCGAGACCCTTCGCCGCGGCCTGCGGCCAATACTGGTTACCGACGCGATCGAACAGTTCGGATAGCTTGAAATGCAGTTTGATCACCTGGGTCACGCCACTTTCGAGTCGAGCAAGGTCCAGCACCTGGTTGAACAGCTGGTTGAGCGCCTCGACGTTGTTGACGATATGGTCGGCGGTCTTCGTGTGTTGCGCGTGGGTCGCCGTCGGGTCGTTCAGCGACGCCGCCAGCAGCCCGATCGCATGCAGCGGCTGACGCAGGTCATGACTTGCAGCCGCAAAGAACCGCGACTTCGCGAGGCTCGCTTCTTCGGCGACGAGCTTCTGTGCGGCAAGCGATTCGGCGAGCGTCTGTTGATCGACGCGCGCCTGCACGACGCGCTGGAATAGCTTGCGATAGCTGAGCGCATAGACATTGATCGCGCAGAAGAAGAACGCGAGCACGATCGCCAGAATGGTGCGGTCGAAGGCATGGACGCCAAAGTGCAGCACGATCGCGGGCAGCAGCAGAAACGCAATCGAGGTCGTGAAATTGACGACGTCGAAGCCGTTCGACATGAATACGCCCGCAGCGAGCGTAACGATCAGCACCGTGTGCAGCAGCGGCAGGTTCGCATGCGAGCTCTGGAACGCAAACCAGATCGCCAGACCGGGCGCCGCGTAAAGCAACGCGTTGCGCACGGCATGCAGATAGATCCACCCGCGCGCTCGCAACGCGTCGGGCCAGCGCCGATGACACATCCACAGCACGAGACCCGCGCAGTTCGCGAGCCCGTAGAAGATAAAGCACGCAGCGAAACGCTGCGGGTACGGCATGTCTGCCCAGTACAGCGCCACCAGCATCACGATCGAAAACCAGTGCGAGAAAAAGGCGATCGGGTCCTGCGCGTAGAGCACGCGGACGAGGTCTTCGTCGATGGCACGCTGGATCGGATCGGCCCGCATCGTGCGGTCTCCTTTGCGTAAAGCAGGCGCGCTCGCGGGATGAACGGCTGCCTTACTCGTTGTCGTTTTCGTGTACGCAGAGTCTACCGCCGCCATATTCCAATTGGGCGTCAGCACGCGATTTCAATGATGCGTCGCACAAAAACGCGTCCGTGGTTTACCCAACGGTTTACCCTTCAGCTATCACTTAATCCATATAGGCGATGCGCCGCGCAAAAACCATACTGCATACCAATTACAGCGCGGCATGCGGTCTTCCGAAGCACGCGAAGACCTTTTCACCACCTTGCCCCCCAAGGCCCCGGCGGACTATCCGCCCCACCGCGCTCCTTTGCCTTTCACCCGACGGAGGCTTTTATGGGCGCGGTATCGAGTCACGCATTCGCACGCACGTTTGACGATGCGATCCTTCCCGATCTGTGGCGCCGCCGCACGCAGCTCTCCGACGACGAAATGGCGTCGATGTACGACCTCGTGAAGCGCGCGCTGCGCGGCTATCATCCGCTCGAACTGCACGCGCTCGGCGAAGACAAGGAAGAACTCGTCCATCAGTTCATCTACACGAAAGTGCTGCGCCTCGCGCCCGGTCATATGGAGTCGCACGCGTGCCCCGAAAGTGCGCCGTCCAATAGCTATGCGATCTGCGCGTACTTCCGCCGCTATCTGATCGACTGCCTGCGCAGCGCGAGCCATCAGCGCAACGTATCGATGGAAAACGAAGGCATGGCGCAGGAAATCGATCTGCGCGCGCATGCACTCGACGATCCGATCGAAAGCGTGCTGCTGCAATACGGCCTCGACGAGCAACGCGTGCGCGCCGCCGCCCGCGCGTTTATCGCGAGCCTCGATGAGCCCGAGCGCATCGTGCTCGCCGGCACCCTCGGTTGGTGCTCCGAATGCAAGGGCGGCCTGTCGGCGGTGGCAACGCGGCATCGCGTGCCGTCGTATCACTATCGCGCCGTCAAGCTCGGTGTCACCATGAAAAAGACGGCCGATGCCGCCGATTTTTCCAACACGAAAATCGGCCAGTGGCTCACTGAGGAACTCGGTATCGATATCGACATCGATAACCGTGCTGCGATTCTCGTCGTGCTGAACCTGCTTGCGGTCGAGTCGAGCGTCGAAGGCGAACCGTTTGAAGCGGCCGCGTAAGAAGCCGCTGCACCAGCGTCTCAGCATAAGAAGCTGCAATAAACAGGTGCGCTCAAGCACCGTTTGAATCGATGCGAGCAGCCGCTATAGCGGCATCACACGAATTACTTTGCTTTTTCTTCCGCGCAGTCCAGGATGTTCTGGTTGCGAACCAGGCTGCGAGCGCACCAGCCGTCCTCATCGTCAGGGAATCCCCCGCCCTGCACTATTCGAATATAAGAGGTGGTCGAAATGAACCGCTTGTCCAGCGCCCTCGAAGCAATGAAGCCGCATTACGAGGTAGTGGTCGTCGGGTCCGGTTACGGTGGCGCGATCGCGGCGAGCCGCATGGCGCGCGCGAAACGCGACGTGTGTCTGCTCGAACGGGGCCGCGAATTCATGGCCGGCGAATATCCGAAGACGCCGCTCGAAGGCCTTACGCAGGTGCAATACAACACGGGCATCGGCCAGGAAGGCTCGCCGCTCGCGCTGCTCGAAGTGCACGTGAATCCCGACGTGAACGTCGTAGTTGGCTGCGGCCTGGGCGGGACGTCGCTGATCAACGCGAATGTGGCGCTGCATCCCGACGAGCGCCTCTGGCACGATCCGCACTGGCCCGCCGCGATTCGCGCCGATCAAGCCGGTCGCGACAAAGGCTACGAACTTGCCACCGCGATGTTGCAGCCTTCTAAAGTACCCGACGATTTCACGCATGACTCGAAGCCGCTGCCCAAACTCGCCGCGCTCGAGCTATCCGCGCAAAAGCTCGGCATGGAAGACCGCTTCTACCGCCCGCCCATCACCGTCACGTTCAAGGACGGCAAGAACGCCGCGGGCGTCGATCAGTGTCGTTGCGTCGGTTGCGGCGATTGCAATTCGGGCTGCAACTACGACGCGAAAAATTCGACGCATATGAACTATCTGCCCGATGCGGTCGCGCACGGCGCGCGGATTTTTACGGGCGTCGCCGTCCATTCGGTGGTGCGCGATAAAGACCAGCAGAAATGGATCGTTCGCTATCAGCCCGTCGCGCTCGATCGCGATCTGTACGGCGCGCCCGATATGTCGATCACGGCCGATGTCGTGATCCTGTCGGCGGGCACGCTCGGCTCGACCGCGATTCTGCTGCGCTCGAACGAAGCGGGCCTGCCGGTGTCGACGCAGCTCGGCCATCGCTTCACCGGCAACGGCGACGTGCTCGCCTTCGCGTTCAATACGGACCACGACATCAACGGCGTCGGTTGGGGCGCGCAATGGCGCAGCAATTTGCCGCCCGTCGGACCCACCATCACCGGCATCATTGATCATCGGAATACGCCTGATGTGCGCGACGGCTTCGTGATCGAGGAAGGGTCGCTCGCCTCGCCGATCGGTGGCTTTCTCGCCGGCGTGCTCGGCGCGGCCGCGCCGCTCGAAGGCGTGTCGATGCCGGATCCGGACGGCGATCCGCCGCTGGCGGACGAGGCGCGCGTGATCGAAAGCATGCTGCGCGGGCCGCACTACGGCGCGATGCGCAACACGCAGACCTTCCTTGTAATGGCGCACGACGACGAAAGCGGCCGCATCACCGTCGACGACGGCGGACGTCCGCGCGTCGCGTGGCCCAATGCGGGCAAGCAGCCGATTTACGACGTCGTCGAGCACACGCTCGAAGCAGCGACGAGTGCGATCGGTGGCGAGTATGTGCGCAACCCGATCTCGTCCGACGTGTTCCGCAATCGCACGGTGACCGTGCATCCGCTTGGTGGCTGCCCGATGGCCGACGACGCGGAGCATGGCGTCGTCGACGAAGCCGGGCGCGTGTTTTCCGGCATTACGGGCAACGCGGTGCATCCGGGCTTGTATGTGATGGACGGCGCCGTGATGCCGATCTCGCTCGGCGTGAACCCGCTGCTGACCATTTCCGCGCTCGCCGAGCGCAACTGCGCGCAACTCGCCGCGGCACGCGGCTGGCAGATCGACTACGCGGCGGCGGGCAACGCCGCCCCGCCGCCGCCGCCGAAAATCGGCCTGCGCTTCACCGAAACGATGAAAGGCACCTATGTGCCGACTGGCGCTACCGCGGACCAGGGCGTGCCGATGAGCTTTACGGCAACCGTCGAATCGGGCGATCTCGCCGACATGCTCGAGAACCCGCGACACACGGCCAGCATGATCGGCACGCTCACCTGCGCGGCGCTATCGCCGGAACCGCTGCAGATCTCGAACGGCCGCTTCAATCTGTTTGTGGTCGACCCGCAGCATGTCGAGCGCCGCAACATGAACTACCGCATGACGCTCAACGCAACCGACGGCAAAACGTACTTCCTGTTCGGACAGAAAATCATCACGCGTTCGTCGTTGCTCGATCTGTGGGAGCAGACCAATACGCTTTATCTCGAAGTGCGCGCATCCGAAGCAGCGGACGCTCCCGTGCTTGGCAAAGCGACGCTGATCATCACGCCCGAAAACTTCCTGAAGCAGCAGCGCACGCTCGAAGTGACGAACGCGCCCGATCTCGCCACGCGGCTCAAGTGGACCAAAAAATTCGGCGAGTTCTTTGCCGGCGTGCTGTTCACCGAATATGGCGGCGTGGCCGCGCCGCTGCAGTTCGCCGACGAAGACGTCACGCCGCGCGTGCGCCGCGCATTGCGCACGCCGGCGCCCCGGGTCACCTACTTCAACACGGCCGCGCCCGATAACAAGACGCTGCGCCTGACGCGTTATCACGGCGGCACGAAGGGACCGGTGCTGCTCGTGCACGGCTCGGGCGTATCGAGCCGTATCTTCTCGACCGATCTGATCGAAACCAACCTCGTCGAATTTCTGTGCGCGGCGGGCTTCGATGTCTGGCTCGTCGACCTGCGCGTCAGCATCGAATTGCCGAGCGCCACGGAGCCGACCACGGCCGATGCGATCGCGCGCTACGACCTTCCTGCTGCCGTTGCGAAAGTGCGTGAGCTCAGCGGCGCGAAAGACATTCAGATCGTTGCGCATTGCCTCGGCGCGGTCGTCACGACGATGGCGCTGCTATCGGGCCTGCAGGGCGTGCGCTCGGTCGTGCTCTCGCAGGTTTCCGCGCATCTGGTGCCGGGTTTGCTGCAGCGGGTCAAGGCGGGACTGCATACGCCGCAGATCCTGCGCTTTCTCGGCGTCGACGATCTGACGGCCTATACGCGTCACGAAAAGTGGCCGCATAACCTGCTCGACGACGCGCTGCGCTTCTTCCCGAACGAAGACGATGAGGAATGCAATAGCGCCGTTTGCCACCGCGCGACGTTTCTCTACGGGCTCGTCTACGAACATGCGCAGTTGAACGAGCCGCTGCATGCGAACCTCGACGAACTGTTCGGCATCCACGATATCGAGCTCTTTATTCAGCTGGCGAGCATCGTGCGTGAAGGGCATATCGTCGACGCGCAAGGCGACAACGTCTATCTACAGAATCTCGACGGAATGAAGCTGCCGATCGCGTTTATTCACGGCGCCGAAAATCGCTGCTATCTGCCGGTCAGCACCGAGATGACTTTTGACATGCTTGTCGAACATTTTGGGCCTGAAAACTACGAGCGGCATCTGATCGATGGTTATGGGCATATCGACTGCATCTTCGGCAAGAACGCGTCGATCGATGTGTACCCTACGATTGCGCGGCATTTGAATGCGCATTGAGCGCACCAGGAATTTTTAAAGCGGTGCATCAAGGCGCCGCTTTAGAGCCTGACCGCTTCAAAGCCTGACTTAAAACGCCCCCGCAAGATGGAAACGCGACGCCGGATGCCACAGTTGCACCGACGTCGCGATCGCCGCGCCGACCCACGTGCGGCGCCACAGCATCAGGCACGGCTCGCCCATCTCCATCTGCAGATGACGGCGCACCTGTGCCTCGGGCTTTTGCGCGTGAATCTCGAACTCGGCGCGCTGGATCGGCGCGACGCGCACCATATACTGGTTTGGCGTTTCGACCGTAAAGTCCTGCTCGAGATACTCGGGAAAAACGCTCGGGTTCACGAAGCGGTCTTCATACTGGATCGGCTCGCCCTCTTCGCAATGCACGATGCGCGAATGGAACACCGGTCCCTCGGCAAGTCCGAGCGCATCGAGCGCGCTTTGCGCGGCGCTTGCCTCGAGCATCAGCACATGGGCGGAATGACGATGGCCGCGCGCCGCGATTTCATCGGCGATATTGCGGACCGCATGCACGGTCGATTCGTAGCGTGGCGGCGCCACATAGGTGCCCGCGCCTCGCGTGCGGGTGAGTACGCGTTCTTGCGTCAGTTCGCGCAGCGCGCGTGAGACCGTCATACGCGCGACGCCAAATTGCTTGACGAGCTCCGTTTCCGACGGAATCGGCGCACCGGGTTTCCATGCGCCCTCGGCAATGCGCGCGAGCACGTAACGCTTGATCTGCTCGTATGCCGGCATCGTTTTCGCGAGCAGCGGGTTTGCGTGCGCCGCGCGCGCGCAAACAGCTTCGGCCTGACTGTTCGTGTTCATTGTTTGTCGACCTCGTGGGTGTTGTGCGCCTCTCGCTTTCGTCGATCCGGTGGGTAAACCGGACGGCCGACGGCTGAGCCGCGATGTTGGACCGAGCCCGCCACCGGTCGGCGACGGGCCCTGATCGCGTATTTCGCGCAGCATTATCCACGATTTATTGCGGCGTCAAATTTCACGCAGCTTGAAAATGACAGGTTCGTGACGCGCACGCTGCTGCATGCGTCACCGCATATGCGACATTGATCGGCCGCTGCACTGCGTGATCGGTAAATCGCGCCTTTCGCGGTTACCAGACGTGTGGCACAAGCCGGTAGCGAACCCGCGCCGCATAGTCGGCGTACCCATCGAGACCGTCGATCAGCGTGCGTTCCTCGAGCACCGCACGGTAGCCGAGTCCAACGATCATCAACGGCACGCATACGACGCCCCACCACGAGCCCAGCATCAGCGGCGTGCCGGCAAGATAGAGACTCGCCGCGGTGTACATCGGATGGCGCACATAGGCATACGGTCCGCTATCGCTGACCTTGTGCCCGCGTTCAGCCTGAATCTTCACCACGGGCGCCGCATAGCTGTTCGCGCGGAACACCGAACGCGTCGCGACGATACAGACGCAAACGCCAATCGCGCCGCACACTTTGAGCCAGAGCGGCATGTCCGACAGATGCAGGCGCCCGCCATCGATACCGATCAGCACCAGCCAGCCGAACCATCCGATGCCCGCACACAGCATGAAAAGCTTGTCCCAGCGGCTTTGCGCGGGCTGCATGAACATGCTCATGCGTTCGGCCAGCAAGGCCGGATCGTGTCGCGCAAGCCATACGCCGAGCCACAGACCGAGCACGCCGACTTCCACGAGATAGAGCCATGCGAACGGCCACGCAAGCGTGCCCGCGGACACGAATAGCACCGCGCCCATCACGATCAGCCAGACGATCGTTTGTATAAAAAGCCGCATGATCATGGCGTGAGTCCCCGGCGAGCGTCCTTGCACGCGTTGAGCGCTAACGTCGCGTTCCGGCGTTAGCGTTCGTCAGAATCCCTTTAGCGCCGAACTGGCGATCGACGGCACGCTGATCCCGTGGCTCGTCGCAAACTGCACCGCTTGCGAAAGCGTCGACACGAGCGACTGCAATTGCCCCGGCGCCGACTGCGCAATATACGACGCGGCCTGCGCGGTCTGCGGATTAAGGCCCGATTGCAGCAGCGACGTCGGATTCATCTGGCCGACGCTGCCGAGGCTCGATTGCAGGCTCGAGTACTGGCTCACGCCTTTGCCCAGCGATTCGAGGCCGCTCGAAAACCCCTGCTTGTCGATCGCGCCCGACGCCGACGAACCGCCGCCGTTTGCAAACGCCTGCGTCAGTTGCTGCGACAGCGACTGCTGTGTGCTGCCGACCTGCGTCAGCTGACTGACCGACGGCGTGCCGCCGCTCAACAAGCCTGCTGCCTGCTGCGCTTGCCCTGCCGCGCCGGACAACCCCATTGCCGATGCGAGGCTCGACTGGCCGGCCAGCACCTGCTGGTTCGCGCCGACATAGTTCTGCAGCAGTTGCGATACGCCGCCCGCCGACGCCGCACCGGTCGCCGCATTGCCGGACGAGCTGTCGCCACCGCCGATGCCGAACTGCTTGAGATTGAGCTGCGCGTACGATGCACTGCTTGCCAGTGCGGTTGCGCTTGCGATTACCACCACGGAAAGAATGCGTCGGTTCATGCTGCACCTCCTCATCGGGTTGCCGCGCGGTTGCGCACATCGCGCTTCCGCTTCATCGTCGAATTCGACAACAAGCAGTAATGTGCGTTCGGCGAGTGAGTCAATCATTGTGCGCGGCGAATGCGCGATGAGAAAGCCAAAAGCGGAAAACGAAAAACAAAATAACAAAAGCACAAGGGCGCGTGGCTCATCGCCACGCGCCCTTGCAAGGTACCGGCTAGCAATTCTGTTATTGCGGCAGCACTTCCCCCTTGGTCTCCGGGGCGAACGGAATGATGAAGAGGCCGACGACGAATGCAATCGCCGTCAGCGCAACCGGCACACCGAGCGTATGCATGTTGAGTACCGCCGCGCCGAGCAGGAAGTTCACGCCCGCGCCGACGAAGCGGCCAATCGACGTGCAAAACGCGAACGCCGTCGCCCGCACGCGCGTTTCAAACTGCTCGGGCAACCACAGGCTGAAGAGCGCGAAGTTGCCGCCGAAGAAACCAAGCACGACCAGAATCGCGATAAACGGCACGAGCCCGTTCGGCAGATAGAACGCCCAGCCGAAGCTCAGCGCGATGGTCACGGCCATGCCCGCGAAGTACACGGCGAGCGTCATCTTGCGGCCGATGCGTTCGGCCATCGGCGGCAAGGCGAGGCAGCCGATAATCGTACCGATCGACAGCAGCCCCGTGGCTAGCGACGCGATCTTCGTGGCGGCGATCTTGTCCATGCCGGCACGCGTCGCGAGCTGGATCACGGCCGACGGTTCATACACGGCGCCGGCCCACAAGCCGATAATCGCGATCGTCAGCAATGCGCATGCGACCCAGGTGCGGCGCCGGTACGTGGGCGAGAAAATCTCGCGCATCGGCTTCGTGCGCACCGCTTTCGCCTCGGCCTTCTGCCACTTGTCCGATTCCTTCACGCGCGTGAGGATCAGGATCGCGATGAAGACCGGCACCGCGCCCGTCAGGAACATCGCGCGCCAGCCGAAATGCACGCCGATCGTATAGTTGAGCGCGGCGGCAAGGAAAAAGCCCGCGTAGTAGCCGGTTTGCAGATAGCCGGCGCCCATCTTGCGGCGATCCTCGGGCCACGCCTCGGCCACGTACGTGCCCGCGAGCGCCCATTCGCCGCCGATGCCGACACCCGCGATAAAGCGGTAGATGGCCAGTTCCCACACGTTATGCGCGGTCGCCGACAGACCCGTGAAGATCGCGAACGTGAAGATCGTGGCGGCCAGCACCTTGGTGCGGCCGAAGCGGTCCGCAATCGGCCCCCAGATGAACGACAGCCCCCAGCCGACAAGGAACAGCGCAAAGAGAATCGAGCCGGCAAGGCCGACGTTCGCGGGCGTCGCGGCGTAGCCCGAGCGCGGCAGCAGTTCAGTGAGCGCGGGCGTCAGAACCAGCGCGTAGATGAACGAGTCCATGCCGTCGAGCGTCCAGCCGGCCCATGCGCCCCAGAAGCCCGCGATCTGCGAGCGGTTGAGCGGCGTCTTGCGCGGACGCGCGACGACAGCGCGGTCCGAATCGGTTACTGAATCCATCAAATCTTGCTCCTCCAGATACTGCGGTTTCACTGTGCGGTTGAATGCGCGCGGTTGAAATGCGCGCGGGTATTGCGCAAGCTGAAACGACGATGCAGCACGCGCGCCAAGCCCCTTGTTTTCTTTGCCGGTGGTTTTTCCAAAAAGCACGCCCGCCTTACTGCGGCGGGCGTTCCGCGGGTTTTTCCGGCTGGAAAATCTGCGTTTTTATATATAATATATGCCCTCATGACGACCGCAACCAATGGTTTTCCCCTGGAGGACGCGCCCGCCGCGCCGTTCCTGCCCACTGCCAGCGCGCCTCGCTCGAGCGCGTCGCGGATGATCGCGGACGCGCTGCGCGCCGCCATCGTCGAGGGCACGCTCGAGCCGGGCGCACCGCTGCGGCAGGACGCGATCGCGCGGCACTTTTCGGTGAGCGCGATTCCGGTCCGCGAGGCGTTGCGGCAACTCGAGAGCGAGGGCTGGGCGAAGGTCGAGGTGCATAAGGGCGCGACGGTCGCGCCGCTGTCCGCCAACGAGGCGCGCGAGATCTATGAAATCCGCTCCGCGCTGGAGAGCCTGGCGCTCGGCCTAGCTATTCCGCGGCACACAGCCACCTCGCTGCGCGAAGTCACCAGATTGTGCAAAGCTGCGGAACGTGAACCCGATCCGTCGCTCTACGTTGCACGCAACGAAGCGTTTCATATGAGTCTTTATGCGCCGGCTGGACGGCCACAGCTGTGCGAGATGATCGCCAACCTGCACCGCCGCGGCGAACGCTATCTGCGGCTCAAGTTCGGTTTTCCCGAGTACAAGGGCGAATCGGACCATGAGCACGTCGAGTTGCTCGACGCCGTGCTGCGCCGCGATGTCGCGGCGGCGCAAGCGCTGGTTGCCGCTCACCTGATCGGCACCGGGGAATTGATCTACCGTTTTCTGACAGAACGCGTGAAGACCGAAGAATCGGCACGCACGCGCAAGCCACGCGCGAAACGCGCGCGCCCTTCAACCTCTGCATCCGTGAGTACCCCTGCCGATGAACCAGCGACTCGAACCCAACCGTCTGAGCGCGACGACGGCTAGCGCAAACGCAGCGCCCGCCCGCTCGTGGACCACGCGGCGAGACGAGAAAGCCCGCCGTCTCGCGCAAATCGCCCCGTGGCTCGAAGACGGCGTGCTGCCCGCCGCGCGCATCGTCGATGCGTTGCAGGCGTTAATCCGCTCCGGCGATCGCGTCGTGCTCGAAGGCGACAACCAGAAGCAGGCCGACTTTCTGTCGCGCTCTTTTGCGAAAGTCGATCCGGCCGAAGTGCACGACGTGCATCTGCTGATCTCGAGCATCAGCCGGCCCGAGCATCTGACGCTGTTCGAAAAAGGCATCGCGCATAAGGTGGATTTCGCGTTCGCCGGCGCGCAAAGCCTGCGCGTCGCGCAACTGCTCGAAGACGGGCAGCTCGAGATCGGCGCGATCCATACCTATGTGGAGCTCTACTCGCGGATGTTCGTCGACCTGTCGCCGCAGGTCGCGCTGCTGTGCGCCGAAAAGGCGGACCGGCACGGCAATCTCTACACGGGCGCCAATACCGAAGACACGCCGACGATCGCCGAAGCGGCCGCATTCCGGCACGGCATCGTGATCGTTCAGGTAAACGAGATAGTCGACCAGCTGCCGCGCGTCGATATCCCGGCTTCGTGGGTCGACGTGGTCGTCGAAGCGGACCGGCCGTTTGCGGTCGAGCCGCTTTTCACGCGCGATCCGCGTCATATCGGCGACTTGCAGGTGCTGACCGCGATGATGGTGATTCGCGGCATCTACGAACCGTACAACGTGACGGCGCTCAATCACGGCATCGGTTTCGATACGGCCGCTATCGAACTGCTGCTGCCGACGTACGGCGAATCGCTCGGCTTGCGCGGCAAGATCTGCCGCCACTGGACGCTGAATCCGCATCCGACGCTGATTCCAGCGATCGAGTCAGGCTGGGTCGACAGCGTGCACTGCTTCGGCAGCGAAGTGGGCATGGAAGCCTATATCGAAGCGCGGCCCGATGTGTTCTTTACCGGCAGCGACGGCACGCTGCGTTCGAACCGCGTGTTGTGTCAGCTGGCCGGTCAGTACGCCGTCGACCTCTTTATCGGCTCGACGCTGCAGATCGACGCCGACGCGAATTCGTCGACCGTGACGCGCGGGCGTCTGGCCGGTTTCGGTGGCGCGCCGAACATGGGCCACGATCCGCGCGGCCGGCGGCACGCGAGCGACGCGTGGCTCAAGCTGCTCAAAGGCGATGCACCGGTTGCGCGCGGTCAGAAGCTCGTCGTGCAAACGGCCGAGACGTACAAGAAAGGCGGCGAGCCAACTTTCGTCGACGAGCTCGATGCGATTGCGGTCGGCAAGAAGAGCGGCATGCCGATCGCGCCCGTGATGATTTACGGCGACGACGTGAGCCACGTGGTCACCGAAGAAGGCATTGCGCACCTGCATAAGGCCGAGGGCATCGACGAACGGCGTGCGGCGATTGCCGCGGTGGCCGGCGTGACGCCGATCGGTTTGCGCGCGAAGCCCGAGAAAACCGCGGAGCTGCGCCGGCGCGGCATCGTCGCTTATCCGGAAGATCTCGGTATCCGGCGCGGCGATGCGAAACGCTCGCTGCTCGCGGCGCGCAGCATCGACGATCTCGTGACGTGGTCGGGTGGCCTGTATGCGCCGCCGGCACGCTTCAGAAGCTGGTGATGCGATGACTGCGACTGCGGCAGTGATAGCGGCGGCATCGGATTCGGGAACATGCGGCGCAAGGCGCAGCAATGTGAGTGATGATGCTTGCGCCGGGCCGGAGCTTGCGCTGTCCGATGCGCAGCTGGCGCGGCTCGCCGTCGAATCGCTGATCGAAGAAGCGGAGCTGACGCCGAAGCCCGCGCTCGTCGACGGACGCGGCAGCGGCGCCCACCGCGATCTCGATCTGCCGACCATGCGCCGTTCGGCGCGCGCGCTCGAAGCGTGCTTCGAAGCGCTGGCGCGCGCATCGCGGCAGCGCACGCCTTCAGCGACACTGCGCGCCGAGCTGGCGCAGATCGGCCGCGGCGGCGAACAGGCGATGATGCGCGCGACCGGCGGCAGCAATGCGCATCGCGGCGCGATCTGGATTGTCGGATTGATGATTGCCGGAGCGGCGATCAGCGATGTCTGCGGAGTCGCCGCGCGTGCCGTTTCGGGCGCAGTGGACCGTGCCTTGCCGTCGCGCGCGGTTTCGGCGGTTTCCGCGGTTTCGGTCAGCGCCTCCGCCAGGTCGACGATCGCGGCGGATGCGCACGCATCTGCCCCGTCTCTGACAAATGCGGCGTTTGCTGACGCTGCTCGCGTCTGTTCGCTCGGCGCGCAGATCGCCTGCTTCCCCGATCGCGTTACCGCGCCCGCCGACAGCAATGGCGAGCGCGTGCGCCGTCGTTATCAGGTCGGTGGCGCGCGCCGCGAAGCGCAGGACGGCTTCCCGCATGCACTCGATGTCGGTCTGCCGGCGCTCGTCCGCGCGCGCGAACAGGGCATCGACGAAAACGCGGCGCGCGTCGATGCGCTGCTCGCGATCATGGCCTCGCTCGACGACACGTGTCTGCTGCACCGCGCGGGCCTGACCGGCCTGCAGGCGGGCCAGCGCGGCGCACGGCGTGTGCTGGCGGCGGGCGGCAGCTCAACCGTCGGCGGGCGCGCCGCGTTTGCGGCCCTCGATCGCGCGCTCGTCGCGCTGAATGCCTCTCCGGGTGGCGCGGCCGATCTGCTCGCCGCGACCCTCTTCCTCGACAAACTGTCTCGTCAAGACTTTACCGGGAGTACAGCCTCATGGAACACCTGACGTTCGAGTATCCGGCGCAACGCGCCTTCACGGCCCGCGCGCATGTCGGCGTGGTCGGGTCCGGCGACCTCGAAGTGCTGCTGTCGCCCGCCGCCTCGATGACGGCGACTGTCGACGTGCGCACCAGCGTCGACGGCTACAGCCACATCTGGAAGAGCGTGCTCGACCGCTTTTTCCAGCGCTACGACGGCGCGGCCCATATCGAGATCAATGACTTCGGCGCAACGCCCGGGGTGGTTGCGTTGAGGCTCGCGGAAGCGATCGAGGCGATCGATCTGGCTGCGGGAAATAGTGGTGCTCATGGTGGTTCCGGTGTACAGGGAGGTGCGTGATGAATTCCGCCGTTCTTCAGGCTGCTGCGCCGGTTCTCGCGGACAGCTTTATCGAATTGCCCGCGCGCGAACGGGTGCGCGCCCTGCTCGACCCCGGCACGTTTCGCGAGCTGCTCGGCCCGTTCGACCGCATCGAGTCGCCGTGGCTGCCGCTGCAAGGCATCGTCTGCCAGGCCGATGATGGCGCCGTGATCGCGCGCGGCACGATCGACGGCGAGCCCGCGGTCGTGGCCGCGCTCGAGTCGGCATTTCAGGGCGGCAGCATCGGCGAGGTGTCGGGCAGCAAGCTCGCCGGGGCACTCGAACTCGCGCTGCGCGACTGCGAGCGCGGCCGGATCGTGCGGCCGGTCGTGCTGTTCGAAACCGGCGGCGTGCGGCTGCAGGAAGCGAACCTCGGGCTTGCGGTGATCGCGGAAATGCAGGCGGCGATCGTCGCGCTGCGCCGGTATGTGCCGGTGGTCGGCGTGATCGCGGGCATGGTCGGCTGTTTCGGCGGGATGTCGCTGGCCGCGGCGTTGTGCTCGCATCTCGTCGTCACGAAACAGGGGCGGCTCGGCATGAACGGACCTGAGGTGATCGAACAGGAAGCAGGCATCGACGAGCTCGATTCGAGCGATAAGCGCCGCATCTGGCAACTGATCGGAGGCGAGCAACGCGCGGCGACGGGGCTGGCCGACAGCCTCGTCGACGACGATGTGCAAGCGGTGCGTACCGCCGTCGTCGACGCCTTTGCGCGCGGGGTGCCTAAGGCGCATCGCAGCGAGCAGGTCGACGCGTACCTCGCGCGGCTTGCCGCGATCGACCCGCAAACGGTGACGCCCGACACGATGCGCGCGGTGTTTGGCGCCGACGCTTCTGCCCAGATCAAGGAGTGACCGTGACCATGAACGATACCCAGCAACTGACACGCGGCGCGCTGTGGTTCCGCGCGCTGGCCGGCGAATCCACGTCGAAAGCGCCGGTCTGGAGCGGCGACGCGGCGCTCGGTGACGAGACCGCGCGTTTCGTCTCCGTCGTGCCGGACGCGGACAACCGCTTCCCGCGCGCGACCGACAACGTGGTCGGCCTCGAACAGGGATGGCTGCTCGGGCGCGCGGTGCGCGACGCGATCGCGCAGGACGCGAATGCCGCGAAGAAGCGGCCAATTGTCGCGATCGTCGATGTGAAAAGCCAGGCGTATGGCTATCGCGAGGAAATGCTCGGCGTGCACCTCGCGTGCGCGGCCGGCGTCGACGCCTATGCGACGGCGCGCGATGCCGGGCATCCGGTGATCGCGCTGATCGTCGGGCCGGCGATGTCGGGCGCGTTTCTCGCGCACGGCTACCAGGCGAACCGGATTCTCGCGCTCGACGCGCCCGGCACGCTGGTCCACGCGATGGGCAAGGAAGCGGCCGCGCGCGTGACGCGCCGCACCGTCGACGAGCTCGATAAGCTCGGCGAAACGATTGTGCCGATGTCGTATTCGATCGCCTCGTTTGCGAAGCTGGGGCTGCTCGATACGCTGATCGGCGATGTCGATGCGGATGCGCCGAGCGGCGCGCACATCGAACGCGTGCGCGGCATTCTTGCGGACTCGGTGCGCGATGCGCGAGCGGACAAGTCGCGCGGGTTGTCGCATCGGCTCGAGTCCGAGACGGCGCACAAGACACGAGCGGCGTCGATTGAAGTGCGGCGGCGGCTCGCGGCGCAGTGGGATGCCGCGTGATGCTGGTTTGTGCGCTGCCGTTGTTGCCCTTGTTGCCTGCTGAGACGGGCTGCGGCGAGCGTAGCTGCGACGGACGCGGTGGGCGCGATGGCGATGGCGGCTGCGCTGATCGCGCTGGAGGCGATGGACCCGGTGACGATGGCAGTAGCGACCGCCGCGATGATCGCGATAACCGCGCTGGAGGCGCTGGGCGCGGTGACCATGGCAGCAGCGACGGCCGTGATTGCAGTCATGCACGCTGGCAGCCGCACGATATCCTGCGGCTGCATCGCCTGCCCAACCGTGACGCCGAGCCGGTATGGGTTCGCGACGCGTTTCTACGCGCGCCTTTTGCAGTCGTGCGGCGTGCACAGCCGGCACCGGGCTTTGCTGTCGCGGTCGGCATACGCGGCGCGAGCCGGGCTCAGCGATACGGTGCGTGGGTCGAAGAATCGGACATCGAGTTTGCCATGCCGCCCGAAGCGCTCGTTGCACGCGAACCGGCGCCTGGTCGCGCATTGCTACCCGCGTTTTCGGCGCTCGCCGAACTGCGCCGAGCGCCCTGCTCGCTTGGACAGTACGTGTGGGGACCGGCCGGCAGCGTCGGCTTCGAACTGGCGACCGGCGTACCCACGGCCACCGGATCAAGCGATCTCGATTTGCTGATTCGTGCGCCTGAGCGGCTCGATCACGCGACCGCCGGACGCTTACTGTCCGAACTGCTCGCGTTTGCGCAACGCGGCGGCGTGCGCATCGACGCGCAACTCGAAACGCCGTCGGGTGGTGTTGCGCTGGCTGAGCTTGCCGCCGGAAAATCGCACGTGATGGCGCGCGCGAACACCGGCGCGTCGCTCGTGACCGATCCGTGGGCCTCGGTTATGGACGGCGCGACGACAAGCGCGACACTAGCGTTGACGCTGCCCACTGGCACCTGATGATGGGACCACGACACGATGACGCTCGCACTCCTCTTTCCCGGACAAGGTGCGCAAACCGAAGGCTTTCTGCATCAGCTTCCGGCCCATCCTGCGAGTGACGCGACGCTCGCCGAAGCGTCCGACGTGCTTGGCTTCGACGTGCTGACGCTTGATAGTCATGCCGCCCTGCAATCCACGGTTGCTGTGCAAATTGGTATAACCGTCGCCGGCGTGGCCGTGACGCGCGCGCTGGCCGCGCAACAGTTGACGCCCGACTTCAGCGCGGGGCTGTCAGTCGGCGCTTATCCGGCGGCCGTCAGTTGCGGCGCGCTCGAATTTGCCGATGCGGTACGCCTCGTTCGCAAGCGCGCCGAACTGATGGAAGCCGCTTATCCGTCCGGTTACGGACTTGCCGCCATCGCGGGACTGACCGAGCATCAGGTCGAAACGCTTGCCGCACAGATCGCGCGTGACGGACGACCCCGCGTTTTCGTCGGCAATGTGAACGCGCCACGGCAAATTGTCGTGGCGGGCGCGAACGATGCGCTCGACGCGTTCATCGATATCGCACTTGCAGCCGGTGCTCGCAAGGCGACGCGCTTAGCGGTCAGCGTGCCGTCGCATTGCGAACTGCTCGGACCCGCTGCCGACGAACTCGCAGACTACGCGCGCAACGTCCCATTCCGTGCACCGCAGAGCCTATATATCGGCAATCGCGGCGGGCGGCCGCTGCATACGGCCGACGCAATTCGCGACGATCTTGTGACCAACATGCGCCATACCGTCCGGTGGTTCGATGCGTTGACGGTGATGGTCGAACTGGGGGCGCGCGTTTTGCTCGAAGCGCCGCCTGGACAGGTATTGACGGACATCGCGCGCGAACAGTTTCCGGATGCGGTGACGCTTCCCGCGAGCACGCTCGCGTTCGATCGGCTGGTCGCGACGGTTAGGCGCCGTATTGAGGCGGGCGGCTAGTGGAATTTGTGTATGTAGTGCTTGCGCAGCAGCGTTTGCTGGCAACTGCGGCTGCTTCGCAGAATGCCCAGCGCAGAGTCACGCCGGTGAGCGCGAGCCGACAAACATAGCGCGGCCGCCGTCGCTGTTGCGGCCGCCTCTGCGCGTCTGTGCCCGCAGCGACGGCGTTCGCCTCCCTAGTCGACAAACATTTCCTGCAGTCCCGATAGCGTCGAGGCTAGCGCCTGATCGGAAATGGCCCCCGCTTTCTTGACCAGCCGTTCCTTATCGACGGTGCAAATCTGATCGAGCAGAATCAACCCACGTTTGCGCGCAAACGTAAGGCCGACGCGGAAAGGCGCCGCCCTGCTGCCGGTGGTCATCGGGGCGACGATCACCGTGTTCAGGTGTTCGTTCAACTCCGGGGGTGACACGACCACGCATGGCCGCGTCTTCTGAATCTCGCTGCCGACGGTCGGATCCAGCGCAACTAGCCAGACCTCGCCGCGCTCTACCATACGAACCCCTCGTCGTCCGCGTTCGGGAAGTCGCCCATCACGAGGCGATCGCCGCCGGCCGACGCAACCGATCGGCTCGCGTCGGCCCAGCCCTGACGCGCCCGCTTCTGCGGCCGACGTAGCACCAGCGCATTTCCTTCGACTTGCATATCCACCTCGTCCTCCAGTCCCAGCTGGGCCAAAATCGGTTTCGGAATGAGCACACCATGCGAGTTACCCATCTTGCGGATCGTCGTTTTCATGGCATTGCCTCGACTGAAAAATGTTAAAAGGACCAAGGGGAAAAGTAAACACAAAGTTATTACATCATAGCATGGCCAAATGGCATAGGGCGAATCTCATGCTTTCGTCAACCAAAGCGCGCGTGAAGCGCAGGTCGACCGTTCGCGCGTTATGCGCATAAACTTTTTTTATCTTTTACACGTTATAGGCGCCCCATTCGTCAACGACGAGCGGCGGCCGCACCGCGCGGCATGACATGCCGAAACGTCAGATTGATGCGCTCCCCCTGTATGCGCGGCTCCTTCGGCACGCGATGCCGCCACTCCGCCTGCGTGCTGCCGCGCATCACGAGCAGGCTGCCGCTAGACAACGCAAACGACTGCACGGTGCCGGTCCGGTTATGTCGCAAGTCGAAGGTGCGCGTGGCGCCGAGGCTTACCGACGCAATCACCGGCTCATTGCCGAGCTCAGGCTCCCGGTCCGCGTGCCAACCCATGCTGTCCGCCCCGTTCCGGTAGCGATTCAGCAAGACGCTATTGAAGCGCGAGCCGCTGGCCGCTTCCGCCGCGGCTTTCAGCTCGCCGACCGCGGCAGTCCACGCCTCCGGTACGTTGCGGATACCTGAATAAACGTAGACGGCATCGGGCTCGCCCTGCCAGGCCGTCAGGCGAGGCAACGGCACGCGGCCCGCCGGCGTGCCCATCGTGTCCTGGCGCCAGGCGACCTCGTCGATGATGCGCTCGAGCATCGACGTCGCCGTGGCCGGCGAAAGCCAATCAGGGAACCACACCACATCGGGCGCGGGCAAATCGTCGAACAAATCGTGCATGGCAAAAAGCGCAATCGCGGCGCGGATAGTCTTGGGAGATACGGATAAGTATGAACCGTCGTCTGCAGCCGCGTTGACGGTGGAGATCGGAGTGCGCGATCGTTGCGATAAGCGCTTTGCGAAGAGGTCTCTACTGTCTTCTACCCCTCCAACCTTCCGTCAAATCTGCCGGTAGAATGGCTGGCCGGCGTTCCTATATATGACGTTGCCCCGCGAGATTGCCTGCCGCCTTTCGGCACCGTCGCGTCACGCTACCCTTTGCCATGCGCCTATCATCGTTCTTCGTTCGCCTCGTCTCCATCGGTATCCTGTTCCACCTCTATGTAGGGTTCCGGATCATTCCGGATCTGCCGATCGGTTCAACCGGGCGAGCGCTCTGTGTGCTGTGGCTCGTGCTGTCGTGTCTGCTGATTCCAGCCGGCATGCTGGCGCGGCGCTTCGAGCAGCAATCGGTCGGTGACCGGTTCGCATGGGTCGGGCTGCTGGCGATGGGCTTTTTTTCGTCGCTGCTCGTGCTGACATTCGCGCGCGATATCGTGCTTGCGTCGCTATTGACCGTAGATGCGCTATGGCCCCATACGGTGTCGATTGGACAGTGGCGAACGAATAGCGCGGCAGCAGTGCCGATTCTTGCGCTGATTTCCACGGCCATTGGTTTTATCAACGCGCGGCGTCGCGCGCGGGTCGTCACGATCGAAGTGCCGATCGACGATTTGCCGCGCGCGCTCGAAGGCTTCACGATCGTGCAGATCAGCGATATTCACGTCGGGCCGACCATCAAGCACAACTATGTCGATGCAATCGTCGAAGCGGTGAACCGGCTCGAGCCGGACCTGATCGCCGTGACGGGCGATGTGGTCGACGGGTCCGTCGCGCAGTTGTCCGCGCATACGCAGCCGCTGTCAAAACTGACTGCGCGGCATGGCGCGTATCTCGTCACGGGCAACCACGAATACTATTCGGGCGCCGACGCGTGGATCGCGGAATTCGAACGACTTGGATTGCGTGTGTTGCTCAACGAGCACGTGGTCGTGAACCACGACGGTGCGCAAGCGGTGATTGCAGGGGTAACCGACTATTCGGCGGGACACTACGATCCTGCGCATAACAGCGACCCGGCGGCAGCGCTTCGCGGCGCTCCCGGCGATGTACTGATCAGGGTGCTGCTCGCGCACCAGCCGCGCACAGCAGAGGCCGCCGCCGATGCGGGATTCACCTTGCAACTGTCCGGCCATACTCACGGCGGACAGTTCTTTCCGTGGAATTTCTTTGTCCGCTTGCAGCAGCCATTCACCGCGGGACTGGCACGCCTGAATGGGCTGTGGGTCTATACGAGCCGCGGCACCGGCTATTGGGGACCGCCGAAACGGCTCGGCGCCCCGTCTGAAATTACGCGACTCAAGCTGGTCAGCGCGGGCATCTGAGAGGCGTGGCGGCAGCGATGTGATGAGCGCTGCCGCCACGCATGCGTCGATATCGGCGTACCGGGTTGGGTTACCCGAGATGGCTTATTGAGCCGCCGACACCGACACATTCGCGGTCGGCGCGTAGACGACATCGACATGCGTACCGGCTGACAGTTGAGCGACCTGTGCAGCATTGCTCGCCTGAATATGGAATACCGCGCCTTTAGGGCCGCGCAGTGCGAGCACACCGGATTTCTGATCGACCGACACGACTTCTGCCGTGATGTTGTTCTGCGCGACCGGATCCGCGTTTGCCGCGTTTTGACCCATCGTGTTCGGCGAAGCGTGTGGCGTTAGCGTGATGACTGCATCGCGAACCATCCGTACGCGCACCTTGTCTCCGGACTTCAGCTCCGCAAGCTTTGTCGTATCGGGATTGACGTTGAAGGTTGCCTGTCCGCTCGCTGCGTCTTTCACGGTGACGGTATGTGCGACGCGATCCACTGCCTGCACGGTGCCTTCGGCCTGAAGCACACTGACTCCCGCGATGGCTGCGCTCGACGCAGCCGATGCGGCAGGCTGTGCCGCCTGTGGGCTTAACGGCGCCAAAGCAATAACGGCTCCGGCGATGACTGCAGCGATGGTGGGCTTCTGACTCATGCGATCCTCACGTGTTGATCAACAGCGATTCGCACAGCAGTTTGTTTTTCGAGATGAATCCTGTCAACGTTTGGAATCCGAATTAACTTCAAGAAACGTCAAATTGTAGAGACGGAGTGCGTATGGCTATGGATCTGTCGCGAGTGCTTGACGTTAGTGCCTGAGGGCGCATCATGGCATGTGAAACTTGAGAGCCGGCGCGTTGATGAATTCGAATTCGACGCCGTAAACGCACAAACCCCGCCTTTGTGGGCGGGGTTTGTGTTTCTTGCGAGGGAGCCTGACGATTACCTACTTTCACACGGGCAATCCGCACTATCATCGGCGTGGAGTCGTTTCACGGTCCTGTTCGGGATGGGAAGGGGTGGGACCGACTCGCTATGGTCATCAGGCATGACGGGTTGTTCTGCTGCGTTTTTGGGGCAGCAGAACCAATCGGGAAGAAGCTTTGGTAAGAGGTTGTGTTGTCTGGCACAACACTGATCACTCAACCGTCTGTTTGCGCTACCCCCTACGGGGGCGGGATGTCCGTAAGTGCTGAAGCACTAACGGTCACCTTGCCCCCTTGCGGGGGTGGTTCCGGGCCAGGCGCTAAAGCGCCAAGCCGTCACGTAAAACACACCGGTTATAGGATCAAGCCTTACGGGCAATTAGTATCAGTTAGCTTAACGCATTACTGCGCTTCCACACCTGACCTATCAACGTCCTGGTCTTGAACGACCCTTCAAGGGGCTCGAAGCCCCGGGGATATCTCATCTCAAGGCGAGTTTCCCGCTTAGATGCTTTCAGCGGTTATCTCTTCCGAACATAGCTACCCGGCGATGCCACTGGCGTGACAACCGGTACACCAGAGGTTCGTCCACTCCGGTCCTCTCGTACTAGGAGCAGGTCCCTTCAAATATCCAGCGCCCACGGCAGATAGGGACCAAACTGTCTCACGACGTTTTAAACCCAGCTCACGTACCTCTTTAAATGGCGAACAGCCATACCCTTGGGACCGGCTACAGCCCCAGGATGAGATGAGCCGACATCGAGGTGCCAAACACCGCCGTCGATATGAACTCTTGGGCGGTATCAGCCTGTTATCCCCAGAGTACCTTTTATCCGTTGAGCGATGGCCCTTCCATACAGAACCACCGGATCACTATGACCTGCTTTCGCACCTGCTCGACTTGTCAGTCTCGCAGTCAAGCACGCTTATGCCATTGCACTATCAGCACGATTTCCGACCGTACCTAGCGTACCTTCGTACTCCTCCGTTACACTTTGGGAGGAGACCGCCCCAGTCAAACTGCCTGCCATGCACTGTCCCCGAACCCGCTTCAGGGTCCAAGGTTAGAACCTCAAACAGATCAGGGTGGTATTTCAAGGACGGCTCCACGCAAACTGGCGTTCACGCTTCATAGCCTCCCACCTATCCTACACAGACCGGTTCAAAGTCCAATGCAAAGCTGCAGTAAAGGTTCATGGGGTCTTTCCGTCTAGCCGCGGGGAGATTGCATCATCACAAACACTTCAACTTCGCTGAGTCTCGGGAGGAGACAGTGTGGCCATCGTTACGCCATTCGTGCAGGTCGGAACTTACCCGACAAGGAATTTCGCTACCTTAGGACCGTTATAGTTACGGCCGCCGTTTACCGGGACTTCAATCAAGAGCTTGCACCCCATCATTTAATCTTCCGGCACCGGGCAGGCGTCACACCCTATACGTCCACTTTCGTGTTTGCAGAGTGCTGTGTTTTTATTAAACAGTCGCAGCCACCAGTTTATTGCAACCCCTTCACCCTCCTGGCGCAGGCCAGTCAAGCTACAAGGGCGTACCTTATCCCGAAGTTACGGTACCAATTTGCCGAGTTCCTTCTCCCGAGTTCTCTCAAGCGCCTTAGAATACTCATCTCGCCCACCTGTGTCGGTTTGCGGTACGGTCAATGTGAAACTGAAGCTTAGAGGCTTTTCCTGGAACCCCTTCCAGTTGCTTCGCTCCCTAAGGAGCTCGCGCCACGCCCTTGAATCCTGTGCCCGGATTTGCCAGAGCACCTTCTCCAACGCAGCGACCGGGACTTCCAACACCCGGACAACCTTCCGCGATCCGTCCCCCCATCGCATTTCACACTGGTGCAGGAATATTGACCTGCTTCCCATCAGCTACGCATTTCTGCCTCGCCTTAGGGGCCGACTCACCCTACGCCGATGAACGTTGCGTAGGAAACCTTGGGCTTACGGCGAGGGGGCCTTTCACCCCCTTTATCGCTACTCATGTCAGCATTCGCACTTCCGATACCTCCAGCACACTTTCCAGTGCACCTTCGCAGGCTTACGGAACGCTCTCCTACCATGCGTGCAAAGCACGCATCCGCAGCTTCGGTATATGGCTTAGCCCCGTTACATCTTCCGCGCAGGACGACTCGATCAGTGAGCTATTACGCTTTCTTTAAAGGGTGGCTGCTTCTAAGCCAACCTCCTGACTGTTTTAGCCTTCCCACTTCGTTTCCCACTTAGCCATATTTGGGGACCTTAGCTGGCGGTCTGGGTTGTTTCCCTCTTGACACCGGACGTTAGCACCCGATGTCTGTCTCCCGTGATTGCACTCTTCGGTATTCGGAGTTTGCTATGGCGAAGTAATCCGCAATGGACCCTTCAACCATGACAGTGCTCTACCCCCGAAGGTGAGACACGAGGCACTACCTAAATAGTTTTCGGAGAGAACCAGCTATTTCCAGATTTGTTTAGCCTTTCACCCCTATCCACAGCTCATCCCCTAGTTTTTCAACACTAGTGGGTTCGGACCTCCAGCACGTGTTACCGTGCCTTCATCCTGGCCATGGATAGATCATCTGGTTTCGGGTCTACACCCAGCGACTAAAATCGCCCTGTTCGGACTCGCTTTCGCTACGCCTGCCCTAATCGGTTAAGCTCGCCACTGAATGTAAGTCGCTGACCCATTATACAAAAGGTACGCCGTCACCCCTTGCGAGGCTCCGACTGTTTGTATGCATGCGGTTTCAGGATCTGTTTCACTCCCCTCCCGGGGTTCTTTTCGCCTTTCCCTCACGGTACTGGTTCACTATCGGTCGATCACGAGTATTTAGCCTTGGAGGATGGTCCCCCCATCTTCAGACAGGATTTCACGTGTCCCGCCCTACTTGTCGTACACCTAGTTCTTCCACACTGTTTTCGCCTACGGGGCTATCACCCGCTATGGCCGCACTTTCCAGAGCGTTTGGCTAACACTGCAGATAAAGAGTACAGGCTGGTCCCATTTCGCTCGCCACTACTTTGGGAATCTCGGTTGATTTCTGTTCCTGCGGCTACTTAGATGTTTCAGTTCGCCGCGTTCGCTTCACATAGCCTATGTATTCAGCTACGGATACTCCATTCGGAGTGGGTTTCCCCATTCGGATATCGGTGGATCAAAGCTCGTTTGCCAGCTCCCCACCGCTTTTCGCAGGCTACCGCGTCCTTCATCGCCTGTGATCGCCAAGGCATCCACCACATGCACTTGTTCGCTTGACCCTATAACGGGTGTGTCTCGCGGCCAGCGTTAGCGCTTTAGCGCTTACACTGGGCTCGCCCCCGAAGGGGGTACACATTCCGCTACAGGCTGAGTTTTCGCGTTGTGCCGTATTCCAAGCGCCCTCTTATCGAGGACCCTAAAAAATACTTCGATACAATCACAACCCTGATCAATCTACTCACGTCCATCTCGAGACGCTTTCATTGATCTCTTACTACTGCTTCTTCCTGATTGTTAAAGAACGACAGCCGATATGCGCTACTACCGCACTCGATACTGACTGGCGCAATCGCCAATACGCAATCTCCGGTCAGCTGACCAGCAGATTCTGTATTGGGGATTGGTGGAGGATGACGGGATCGAACCGACGACCCCCTGCTTGCAAAGCAGGTGCTCTCCCAGCTGAGCTAATCCCCCGCACGACAACTTTCAAGGGATCTGCTCTCCACCTTCCGCCCCCTTCGGGGGTGGGGCTTCCGTAAGCGCTGAAGCGCTAACGGCAGCCGACATGGTGGGTCTGGCTGGATTCGAACCAGCGACCCCCGCCTTATCAAGACGGTGCTCTAACCGACTGAGCTACAGACCCCTTCAGCCTGTCCTTCAATGCACAGCCGACAAGTGTGAGTGCTCAACTTAAGACGCAAAGCTCTGGAAAGGAGGTGATCCAGCCGCACCTTCCGATACGGCTACCTTGTTACGACTTCACCCCAGTCATGAATCCTACCGTGGTGACCGTCCTCCTTGCGGTTAGACTAGCCACTTCTGGTAAAACCCACTCCCATGGTGTGACGGGCGGTGTGTACAAGACCCGGGAACGTATTCACCGCGGCATGCTGATCCGCGATTACTAGCGATTCCAGCTTCACGCAGTCGAGTTGCAGACTGCGATCCGGACTACGATCGGTTTTCTGGGATTGGCTCCACCTCGCGGCTTGGCAACCCTCTGTTCCGACCATTGTATGACGTGTGAAGCCCTACCCATAAGGGCCATGAGGACTTGACGTCATCCCCACCTTCCTCCGGTTTGTCACCGGCAGTCTCCCTGGAGTGCTCTTGCGTAGCAACCAGGGACAAGGGTTGCGCTCGTTGCGGGACTTAACCCAACATCTCACGACACGAGCTGACGACAGCCATGCAGCACCTGTGTTACGGCTCCCTTTCGGGCACCCCCACCTCTCAGCAGGGTTCCGTACATGTCAAGGGTAGGTAAGGTTTTTCGCGTTGCATCGAATTAATCCACATCATCCACCGCTTGTGCGGGTCCCCGTCAATTCCTTTGAGTTTTAATCTTGCGACCGTACTCCCCAGGCGGTCAACTTCACGCGTTAGCTACGTTACCAAGCCAATGAAGGCCCGACAACCAGTTGACATCGTTTAGGGCGTGGACTACCAGGGTATCTAATCCTGTTTGCTCCCCACGCTTTCGTGCATGAGCGTCAGTATTGGCCCAGGGGGCTGCCTTCGCCATCGGTGTTCCTCCACATCTCTACGCATTTCACTGCTACACGTGGAATTCCACCCCCCTCTGCCATACTCCAGCAATGCAGTCACCAATGCAGTTCCCAGGTTAAGCCCGGGGATTTCACATCGGTCTTACATCACCGCCTGCGCACGCTTTACGCCCAGTAATTCCGATTAACGCTCGCACCCTACGTATTACCGCGGCTGCTGGCACGTAGTTAGCCGGTGCTTATTCTTCCGGTACCGTCATCCTCCATCCATATTAGGGACGAAGTTTTCTTTCCGGACAAAAGTGCTTTACAACCCGAAGGCCTTCTTCACACACGCGGCATTGCTGGATCAGGGTTGCCCCCATTGTCCAAAATTCCCCACTGCTGCCTCCCGTAGGAGTCTGGGCCGTGTCTCAGTCCCAGTGTGGCTGGTCGTCCTCTCAGACCAGCTACGGATCGTCGCCTTGGTGGGCCTTTACCCCACCAACTAGCTAATCCGCCATCGGCCGCTCCTTGAGCGCGAGGTCCGAAGATCCCCCGCTTTCCTCCATAGAGCGTATGCGGTATTAATCCGGCTTTCGCCGGGCTATCCCCCACTCCAGGACACGTTCCGATGTATTACTCACCCGTTCGCCACTCGCCGCCAGGGTTGCCCCCGCGCTGCCGTCCGACTTGCATGTGTAAGGCATGCCGCCAGCGTTCAATCTGAGCCAGGATCAAACTCTTCAGTTCAATGCCTGTTACTGTTTTCGGTTCCGCAGTTTCCTGCTAAAGAACCGGTCGCTCACTCAACGTACTGACAGTTGGATCTCTCTAAAGAGACCCTTCAATACTGTGTGAGACACTTGATACTTTCGCTATGCAATGACCCCGAGAGGTCATCGTGCGTCGCCATCAAGCACCCACACTTATCGGCTGTGAATTGTTAAAGATCGCATCACGCAAAGGGCTTTAAAACCCGGCTGAAACCACCCAGCCGCTACCGCCCTTTCGTGTCTGCCGCTCGCTGCAGCAGAGAAGCGAGATTATGCAGGCTATCACTCACATCGTCAACAGGTTTTTAACTTCTTCCAACCTGCTGCACCCCGCGAAAGCCCCGCCATTACTGGCGATCCCGCTTGCTTCAATTTTTCGCACCTACTTCAACTGCGCCTCACAAAGAGACCGTCGAAAGCGCGAAAGACCGGAATTCTAGTCACTTGCATGACACGACGCAAGCGGTATTTCGCAAAAGCATGAGGGCCTGTGAAGTAGCACTTCACAGGCCCTCATGCAACAGCTCAATCCTTAAGAAACGAAAGCGCAGATACAAGCAGAAAGACAAGCAAAACGACAAACAAAACGACAACCAAAACTGCAAGCAAAAACACAAGCGCTCAAATCAAGCCACCGCCCGCCTCTCCATCACCCGCTCAACCACGCCAAGATAGTGATCGACATCGGGCGTCACCGTATTCGCCACCTTCGCGAGATCATCCCACCGACGCAACCGCAGCGCGCCTTCAGCATGCGGCTTGCTCAAGAACGCCTTGGCTTCCTCGCCGCTAAAGATGCCACCTTGCAGATTCAAGCTACGCACCGAATCCGGCGACAGCTTGCCGAAGTACGTATCGTCGATCGCGCACAAGCAGCGCTTCGCATCGACATGCAGGCGAATCGGCTCGAGCACCGCATCGGGCAACACGGGCCGCAAGAACGGCAGCGCAAAGAACTGATGCAGATCGTCGACGCCGCGTGCAGTCGGCGTTGGCCCACGGCGATTCAGCAAGTGCCCGATGTCATGCAGAAACGCGGCGGCAACAAGTTCATCGCCCGCATTTTCCTTTTCTGCCAGCGCGCCGCACTGCAACGCATGCTCAAGCTGACTCACCTGCTCGCCGCCATAATTCAGACTCCCGTGATGCTCGAACAACTCACGGATGTCGCTAAGACTCAAAGCCACGATGTCACTCCCACGGTAACGAAAACGTCTTGAGATTGGTGAAGCTCTTCATCGCCTCCTGCACGCCTTCCTTATAGCCGAGCCCCGAATCTTTAATGCCGCCAAACGGCGTGAGCTCGACGCGATAGCCGGGCACTTCCCACACATTCACCGTGCCGACCCGCAATTCATTGATGAAACGCAGGATCGCATCCTGCCGGTTCGTACACACGCCGCACGACAAACCGTACGGCGTGCCATTGCTGATTCGAATCGCGTCGTCGAGCGTATCGAACGCGACGATCGGCGAAACCGGCCCGAATGTTTCTTCGCGAATCAGCGTCATCGACGGGTCGACGCAATCGACGACCGTCGGCGCATACAACGCGCCATCCCGCTGATTGCCGGTCAGCAGCCGCGCGCCTTGCGCAATCGCTTCATTGACGCGCGCTTCGAACAGACGCGCCGCGGTCTCGTCGATCACGGTGCCCATCTGGTTCGACGCATCGAACGGATCGCCATACGACCACGCACGCGTCTTCTCGACGACCAGTTCGGTAAAACGCGCCGCCACGCTACGCTGCACGAGTATTCTTTTGACTGCGGTACACCGTTGCCCCGAGTTCTTGTACGAACCCTGCACGGCAAGCGTGGCCGCGCGTTCGAGATCGGCGTCTTCGAGCACGATCAACGGATCGTTACCGCCGAGTTCGAGCACAACGCGCCGGTAGCCGGCGCGCGCCGCGATCTGTTTGCCGATCGACACGCCGCCGGTAAACGTCACGAGTTCCGCAAGCGGATGCGTGATCAGTTCATCGGCGATTTCGCGAGGGTCGCCGGTCAGCACTTGCAGCATCGGCTCGGGTAAGCCCGCTTCGTACAGCAGATCCGCCAGAAAGTACGCCGAGAGCGGCACCTTCTCCGATGGCTTCAGCAAGACGCGATTGTTGGTCGCGATCGCAGGCGCGATCTTGTGCGCGACCTGGTTCATCGGATGGTTGAACGGCGTGATCGCAACAATCACCCCCGCAAGCGGCTCGCGCTGCGTGAATACGCGACGACGCTTGCCATGCGGCGTCAGATCGCACGAAAAACTCTGGCCATCGTCGCGCAGCGCTTCGATCGAAGCGAACTTGAATACATCGGCGACGCGACCGATCTCATAACGCGAATCCTGCTTCGACAGGCCCGATTCGAGCGAGATCAGATCCGACGCAGCCTCTGCGCGTTCGCGCAGCAAGGCCGCGGCGCGCTCGAGAATCTGCGAGCGTTCGTAACGCGTGAGCTTCGCCGAATACGCGTACGCATACTCGAATGCCGCGCGCACATCGTCGACAGACGCAAGCGGCGCACTGCCGACGCGCAGCCCGCTATACGGATCGAACACATCGAGCGTGCGTTCGCGCCGCGCTCGCGCGCCGGCGAGCCTCAACGCTTCCTCACGAAAAGCCGCATGATCATTCGAACGGGTACGCGAATCACCAACCGCCTGTTCGTTCCGATGTTCGGCGAGCACAGCGTTCATGAGATCACCAGATGGTTGAGCGCGACGTCGAACACATCGAAGTTGCGCATGCGTCGATTCGCGGGCCAATTCACGACGCGCCGGTTGAAGACGAGCGGCACCTGCTGCTCAGACAAGCCGCCATGCGAGCGCAACGGCACCGTCAGGCCGGACAGGTCATGTTCGGCCTGACGCGTGCCGAGCACGACGTCGCGCTCGCTGATCACAACGATGTCGCCGACACGATCGTTCGGCAGTTCAAAGCGCTCGCAAGCCGCGCGATTGTCGAGCACGACTTCGACACCCGGCAGCGCGGCAAGTCTCGCGATCACCGCCTCGACGTCGCCCGAAGAAGAAGACGCAGAAGACGAAGGCAGGTAAACCGTCGCAAACGAACCCAGCGCGCCGTGGTGCACGACATACGGATCGGTAATCGGCAAGATCACGCGCGTGGTGCGTGCGCCAAACCAGTCGTCGAGCACATCCTGCAGATAGATCACATTGGGCGCGCCCGTCACCGGATCGTGCTTCGCATTCATACCGTGATCGGCAGTCAGCGCGATCGTCCAGCCGAGCTCATGCAACTGCGCAAGATAGCGGTCCATCATCGCGTAAAACGAATTGGCGTCAGGCGTGCCGGGCGCGCTCTTGTGCTGCACGTAATCGGTCGTCGACAGATACATCAGATCGAGCTTGCGTGTTTGCGCGAGCCGCACGCCCGCCGCAAACACGAATTCCGACAGGCCCGCGCTATACACATCCGGCACCGGCAAGCCGACCAGCTCACTCACGTGATCGATGCCGTTTTCTTCGAGCGTCGCCGCATCGGCTTTCTCCGCCGAAAAGCAGATGCCTTTCATTTGCCAGCCGAGCAGGCGCCGCAGCTTGTCCTTCGCCGTCACGACGGCAACCGCCGCGCCCGCTTCCGAAGCCGCGGCAAGCAAGGTGCCCGCGCGCAGATACGCGGGGTCGTTCATCATCACTTCGCCGCCCTTGCCACCGTTCGCATCCGGGTCCCAGAAGTAATTGCCGCAGATGCCGTGCACCGAAGGCGGTACGCCGCAGACGATCGACAGGTTGTTGGGGTTCGTGAACGACGGAATCACGCAATCGCCCTTGAACGCCGCGCCGCCGGCCAGCAGCCGCGCAAGATACGGCGCCACACCGGCCGCGGCCGCTGCTTCGAGATAGTCGTATTCGCAGCCGTCGACACACACGACGACGGTCGGCGTGTCGGGCAGCCGGTACCTCCGCCCGTTCACCTCAATGCTCGTCAGAGCGTGGACGTGGGTCGCTTCAGCGGATTGACTAGCCATTGCGTGCTTCCATTAATGCGAGTGCGTTTCCACATTTTCTGTCATTTCGACACATTTTGCCACATATAAAGTCGTCGAAAATCCAGCAAAAACGAGACCACGCGAAAATTTTGGAATGCGACTGCGCGGACGGTGTGAATCAGTCCGCGCGCCGTTTAGGGACGCGCGCCGCAATCAGCAGCAACGCGGCGAGCGAAACCAGCAGCAGAATCAGCGCCAGCGCCGAAGCCGGCAGGTAATAACCGCGCTCGACCTGCCCGACCACGACGATCGGCACGGTCGCGAAGCCCGGCGGATAAACGGTCAGCGTCGCGCCGAGTTCGCCGAGCGACAGCGCGAAGCCGAGCGCGAGACTCGCGCGGATCGCCGGCACGAGCTGCGGCAGCACCACCGTGCGCAGCACCATCGACGGCGGCGCACCGAGGCTCGCCGCCGCTTCGCGCAGCACCGTCAGCTCGGGCCGCAGCGCCGCGGCCGCGCAGCGATAGCAGAATGGCAATACGAGCGCGAGCTGCACGAACACGACGATCGCCGCCGAACTCGACAGATCCACCGGCCGCTTGTGATACGCGATCAGCACCGCGAGCCCCAGCACAACGCTCGGCACGCCGTTGGGCATCATCGCAATCGTATCGACGAGCGCGCCGAGCCCGCGCCGGTCGCGCCCTTCGAGCGCCAGCGCAAGCCACAAACCCAGCGCCGTGCCGAGTATCGCCACACCGAAGCCGACTTCGAGACTCGTGGTGACCGCATCGAAATCGCTCGATCCGAGGCGCTCGAACCAGCGCATGCTGAAACCATCGGGCAGGATTGTGCCGGACCAGTGCGACGCGACGCTCGACAACGCGACGACGATCACCGGTAAAACGAACAGCCAGCAGCACAGCAACGCAGCGAACGCGAGGAATGCGCCTCCCGCGATGCGCGCGGCGAGACCGCGCTGCACCGGACGCGCGCGATGACGAATCGCAGGCAGCACAACCTTGTCTTGCGGCGTCGCCATCAGCGTCGTCCTCCCGCGGTGCGCCGGTTGACCTGGCGGTATAGCGCATAGAGCGACAACGACATCGCGAGCATCACAACCGCACCCGCGGCCGCGGTCGGCAGATCGAGATCAACGGTCGCCGAGCTATAGATGGCGACCGGCAGCGTAATCAGACGCGCGCTGCCGAGCACGAGCAAAATGCCGAACTCGTTGAGCGTGAGCAGGAAGCAGAGAATCGTGCCGGCCGCGATGCCGGGCCACGCGAGCGGCACGATCACGCGCCACGCGACCATCCAGCTGTTCGCGCCGAGGCTGCGCGCCGCTTCGATCAAGCGCATATCGAGCATCGCGAACGACGCGAGCGTCGGCCGCACGACGAACGGCGCATAGAACACGACTTCCGCGAGAATCACGCCGCCGATGCCGAACAGGAAATCGAGCGGCGGCGCCTGCAAATGGAAGAGCCGCTGCAGCCCGATGCTGACCGAGCCCTGCGAGCCGTACAGAAAAATCAGCGTGAACGCGACCAGAAACGACGGGAACGCGACGAACAGTTCGAGGAACCGCGTCACGAGCCGCGCGCCGGGAAACGGCCGGAAAAACAGCAATGCCGCAAGCGCGACGCCAAGCAGCGAAGCAAGCCCCGCGCTCAGCAAGAGAATCCACAGCGTCGTGCCGATCACGCCGCTCGTCTCCGGATTGCCGAAGAACTTCGAGTACGCCTGCAGACTGACGCCGTGCGCGCCCGACAAACTCAACAACACGAGCCGCACAAGCGGATAGATGACAAGCGGCCCGAGTACGAAAACCGCCAGAAACAGCAGACGCCATTGCGACGCGCGCGTCCGCCGGCGCTTCTGCGCGGCATGCAACGCGGCGCTCGCCGCGCGGCGCGCATCGGCGCCACCAGTACCATCGGCGCCGGCAGCCGCGCCGAGCGCGTCAGGGCTTGATAAGGACGACATCGTCAGTCTCGTAGTGCAAGGACACGCGCGCGCCCTTCTCCGGCGTCATGCTGCTCACGCGCTGCATCGTGACGAGCACATGCTCGTTCGGCATCGCATCGAGCACGACCGACACCGACAGCACCGCGCCATACCATTCGACCGACGCGATCGTGCCATGCAGCTGCCCTTGCCCGAGCGGCATGATACGCAGCGACTCCGGCCGCAGACACGCAACCCGCTCGCGTTCCGTATGGCGCGCATCGCCGAGCGGAAACGCCACATGCGCGGGCAGCAGATTCGCCGCGCCGAGATACCGCGCGACGAACGCATCGTCCGGCGTGTCGTACAACTGCTGCGGCGTGCCGAGCTGCGCGATGCGGCCTTCGCGCATCAGCAGCGTGCGATCGGACAGCACGAGCGCATCGTCCTGATCGTGCGTCACGCAGACAATCGTCAGATTCGGCAGCCGCTCGTGCAGCGCCTTCAGTTCGGAGCGCACCGACGCGCGCAAATTGGCGTCGAGCGCCGACAACGGCTCGTCGAGCAGCAACACGTCCGGTTCGATCACGAGCGCGCGCGCCAACGCAACGCGCTGCTGCATACCGCCCGACAGTTGCGCGGGCATCACATGCCCCGCATCGCCGAGCTGCACGAGCTTCAGCGCATCGGCGACGCGACGCGCGATTTCCTTCGACGTCACGCGCCGCGCGCGCAACCCGAACGCGACATTGTCGAATACCGACAAATGCGGAAACAGCGCGTAGCTCTGGAACAGCAGCCCGAGATTGCGCTTGTGCGGGGGAACATGCGTGAGGTCGTGACCGGCCACCGTCAGCGTGCCGGACAACCCGTCCGCTTCGATAAAGCCGGCGATAAAGCGCAGCAGCGTGGTCTTGCCACAGCCGCTGCGGCCGAGCACGGTCAGCAGTTCGCCGCGCTCGATGGTCAGCGACAGATCGTCGAGCACCGTGCGCGCGCCAAAGCGCACGGTCAGGTGCTCGATCCGCACGCCGTCCGGAGCGTTGGCGCGCGCGATACCCGGTGATTCGAGGCCGGCGTCGAGCGCGCCGGCGTGATCAAGACTCGCGGTATTCACCGGGTTCGTCTCCCGCTTTTCACTGATGGACAATCGCTACTGCGGCCAGGCGAAACGAAGCGAAGCGTAAAGCAAGCCACTTATTTCGGCTTCACGACTTCAAGCTGCTTGCCCGAATTGCCGATCACATCGTTCTTCCAGCGCGCGGTCCAGTCGGCCTTCTTCGCCATCACCTGGTTCCAGTCGACCGGAATCAGCTTCACGCCGGAGATCGCCTGCTTGACCGCCGCGCCGTTCTTGCCCGAGAGCGCCACGTCGCTACGCGCCGGAATACCGAAGATGTCCGGCACCTTGGCCTGCACGTCGCTCGACATCAGATAGTCGATCAGCTTCTTGCCGCCGGCCGTGTTCGGACCGTTCTTGATCAGACCGATCGCGTACGGCAACTGGAACGTGGTCGGCTGGCCCTTGGCGTCGGCCGCGAGGAAGATCGGCTTGAGCGTAAGGCCGCCGTTCGCCGCATCGTCGAGATCCATCTGCAGGTCGCCGTTCGCCACCGCGATTTCGTTGCGCGACAGCAGCACGTCGAGGTAGCCCGTGCCCTTCGTGTGGAACTTCGCGCTCTCCTCGAGCTTCTTCAGGTAGTCGAACGCCTTGTCTTCGCCCATCAGCGACGTGGTCAGGATGATCACCGCCATGCCGTCGCCGGCCGTGGCCGGGTTCGAGTACGCGACCTTGCCGCTGTAGTCAGGATGCAGCAGATCGGCGAACGTCTTCGGCTGGTTCTTGACCACTTCCGGATTGATCGCGAACGAGAAGTAGTTGTTGACGAAGGTCGCCCACGCACCATCCGACGCCTTCGCGATGGCCGGCACGTTCTTGTAGTTCACGCTCTGGTAGTTCTGCAACAGACCGGTTTGCGCCGCTTGCTGGATAAACGGCGGCAGCGTGACGAGCACGTCGGCCTTCGGCGAGTCTTTTTCGACGGTTGCGCGGTTGACCACTTCGCCGCTGCCCGCCGTGACGATATTGACCTTGATGCCTTCCTTCTTCTCGAAGGCCGGCAGCACGTCCTTGTACAGATTCTCGAGGCCATCGGCCGTGTACAGCACGACCGCGTCGGCCGCATGCGCGGACAGGCTCGCGCCGAACGCCGCTGCCGCGACAAGCGCCGGCAGCAGTTTGCGGACGATGCCGGCGGTTGCGCGAGGTTGATTCGTCGATCTCATGTCGTTTTCTCCAAAGGGGCGAAATGCCCATGGCCGAACCCGGCGCATCGGGCTGCCCGAATCTGTTCTGTTTGTACGGCGCGCGAACGTGCAAGGCCGCGCCGCGTATATCTGGTCCGCCTGGCGTAACACAGATTGCCAACCCCAACCTTGCTGACTATCTGACTGACCAGTGGCAACTGCGGGCAACTGTGAGCAACTGCGGGCAACTGCACAGCTGACCGCGGTCCGGCGGAAGCGGCTCCTGATCTGACGAATCCGCCGCCTGCCGTCTTTCGACAGGCAGGGGCAAGAATCACAGGTTTCCGTGACAATTCCGTGACGATTCTCAAAAACGCCACAACTTGACACACATTGCCAATAAACGCCAACATACCAATGCAGTCGCGCTGCACCGGTACGGCCGCCCGCTTAACGAAAGGAACCTCTGTGATTCTCGGAAACGATCCGATCCTGCTGACGCCAGGACCGCTCACCACATCGCCCACGACACGCGAAGCGATGCTGCGCGACTGGGGCTCGTGGGACGCCGCCTTCAACCGGATCACGCAAAGCGTCTGCAACGACCTCGTCGATATCGCGCATGGCCGTGACGACTATGTCTGCGTGCCGCTGCAAGGCAGCGGAACCTTTGCGGTCGAAGCAGCGCTCGGCACGCTGGTGCCGCGCGACGGCTGCGTGCTCGTGCCGAACAACGGCGCGTATTGCGCGCGTATCGTGCGGATCCTGCAGCGGCTGTCGATCGCATGTGTCGAGTTGCCGTTGCGCGAGGACGAGCCCGTCACCGTCGCGGCGCTCGAACAGGCGCTCGCGCGCGAGCCGCGTATTACGCACGTCGCGCAGGTGCATCTCGAAACAAGCGCGGGCCTGCTCAATCCGCTCGATGAGATCGCCGCGCTCTGCAAGCGGCACGGCAAAAGCCTGATTGTCGACGCGATGAGTTCGTTCGGCGCGCTGCCGATCGATCTGCGCACGGGCGGCATCGATGCGCTCGTGTCCGCGAGCGGCAAGTGTCTTGAAGGCGTGCCCGGCATGGGCTTTGTGATTGTGAAGCGCGACGTGCTCGATGCGAGCGAAGGCCGCTCGCGGTCGCTGGCGCTCGATCTGTACGACCAGTACGCGTATATGAAGAAGACGACGCAATGGCGCTTCACGCCGCCCACGCATGTCGTCGCCGCGCTGCGCCGCGCGCTCGATACGTTTTTCTCGGAAGGCGGACAGCGTGCGCGCGGCGCGCGCTATGCGCGCAACTGCGCGACGCTGATCGACGGCATGCAGGCGCTCGGCTTCCGGACCTTCCTGTGCGCCGATGCGCAGGCGCCGGTGATCGTCACGTTTCACGCGCCGCGCGACGCGAAGTGGAATTTCGCGGAGTTCTATGCGGCCGTGCGCGATGCGGGGTATGTGCTGTATCCGGGAAAGCTCACGCAGGTGGAGACGTTCCGCGTCGGCTGCATCGGCGCCATCGACGTCAATGAAATGCACAATGCGGTCGCGGCGATCGGCAGGACGCTTGAACGGTTAGGGATACGCGTCCGCTAACGGACATGCAGCGGGCGCGGGAGGAACCTGCGCCCGATCTCGCGCTGATCAGGCGATCAGGATCTCGGGGCCGCGCGCGGTAATCGCCTTGGCCAGCGCACGTTCCGGCGCCACCTCGGTCACCACATAGCGTGCACGCTCGAGGCCGCGAATGCGCACCGGCGTCACGCGCCCGAACTTCGAATTGTCGGCGACCACCACCACGATATTCCCCGCTTCGACCATCTTCGCGCGCACTTCGGCTGCCATGCGCGAGTAGTCGGACAGATGCGCGTCAGGCGTGATGCCGCCCGCGCCGACGATCGCGAAGTCGGCGTGATACTGCGACAGCTGATGAATCGTATCGAGCCCGAATGCCGCGTCTTCGATATCGGACAGCTCGCCGCCGAGCAGCGTCACGCGGTTCTCGTTGCGACGTCCCAGTACGAGCGCGATGCGCCAGTCGTTCGTATAGACCGACAGCCGATGACGAATCATCAATGCACGCGCAACCGCATTCGTGGTGCTGCCCGAATCAATGATGAGCGACGCGCCATCCGGCACGAGCTGCGCGGTGCGCTCGCCGATTGCGCGCTTGGCAGCCGCATTGGCCGCTTCGCGCACATCGACGTCGGGCTCGCGCCGGTCGCTCGATAAAGCGCCGCCATGCGTCGTCACGATCAGGCCGCGTTCGGCGAGCGTATTGAGGTCGCGCCGGATCGTCTCGCGCGACACGTTGAGCTCGCGCACGAGCTCCGCCACCGACAATGCGCCGTTCTTCGAGACTTGCGACAGGATGTATTGATAGCGTTGTTCGGCGAGCATCTCTCTCTTGGGCGGCCGCTCGTGGTCGGCTCGTGTGAGTTCAGGAGGCCGGCGTATTGTATTACGTGGCACAGGCCGGTGCGCCGGGCCCGAGCATGTCCAGATGTGGCGGGGCAGCGGCAACCGATCGCTCAGCACCCAGTGTGCCCGAAGGCGCATCCCTGCTAAGCTTGCCCCCTTATGCCACGCACTGCCCCGTGCGCTCTGCCGACCGTTTAGCCGATGCCGTCTTTCTTTCGCCGCCTGCTCCTGCTGTTTCACGCCCTGCGTTTCGGTGCACGCCTGATCTGGCTCGCTGCGCCCGCCGACCACAAGGTGCACTGGATCGTCTCGCTGATCGAGCGCGTTCATGCGTCGGAACGCGGCCGCGCCGGCGTGCACGGCGTGCTGCCGCTGCTCGGCCCTCTGGCCGGCAGCTTTGTGCAAACGCTCGCGACGCGTCCCGAGCTCGCCTCCGGCACGCTGCACGATGCACTCGATTCGGTCCACCATCTGCTCGAACCGTTGCCACCCGACGCCGCGGGCAAGGCGCTTGCTGCCGCGTTCGGCCGGCCGTTACCGACGCTCTTCGAATCGATCGATCTGAGCGCCGTTGAAAGTGGTTTTGCGCATCAAATCCATCTCGCGCGGCTCGCCTCGCCGATCGACGGCCACCGCGAAGTCGAGATCAAGCTGCTGCGTGTCGCGCAGCGCACGCAGATCGCCGACGAAACGGCGCTGCTGCGCTGGGTCGCGCGCTGGCTCGAAAAGCTTTCGCGCGCGGCGCGCAAGCTGCGCGTGCGCGAACTGGCCGAGACCTTCACGCAGGAGATCATGCGCCGTCTCGATCTGCGCGCGGAGGCGGCCAACCAGAGCCAGACCGCGCACCTGTTCGCCGACGATTCGCGCGTCGTCGTGCCGACCGTCATCTGGGATCTGTGCGGCGACGCGACGCTCGTTATCGAGCGTATCGAGACAGTGCGTGTGACCGACTTCGCCGGTCTCGCCGCGCATCGCGTGAGCGTGCCGGCGCTCGCCGCGCGCATCATCGAAGTCGCCACGCACGAGGCGTTCGAGCACGGCTTCTTCCATGCGGCGCTCGACGCCCGGCGCGTGCGCGTGAGCGTCGATGAAGAGACGCACGGCAAGCTCGTGCTCGGCGACTTCGCCGTGATGTCGAATCTGTCGAGCGACGAGCGCTCGTTCTTCGTGCACGGCGCAACGGCCCTGTTCGGCCAGCATTACGGACGCCTTGCCGATCTGCATCGCAACGCCGGTCACGTTCCGTCCGACGCGCGCACCGAACAGCTCGAGGCCGAACTGCGTACGCGTGCCGAAGCGCATTTTGCGGGCGCGTCGCACGAGCGGAATGCAGGCCCGCTGTTCCATCATCTGCTGCATGCGGTTGCTCCGTTCGACGGCTGTGCGCCGCCGCGTCTGGTCGCCGCGCAACGCGCGTTCGAGCAGGCTGAAGAATTGGCGAATGCGCTTCATCCGGGCGTCGACAGCTGGAATATCGCGCGTCACGTGCTGGCCGATCTGGCGCGGCGCGATTTCGATCATCGCGGCTGGGCGAAGCATCTCGCGCAGGAACTGCCGCATCTCGCGCATCTGGTGCCGCGCGTGCCGCAGCTTGCGATTCGCTATCTTCAACAGCAACACACCGTTGCGACCGCGCGGCAACATGTGCAGCTGGTCGGCGAAGTCACGCGCGAGTATCGGCGCACGCGTACGTTGTTGTGGGCCTGCACGGCGTGCGGCGCGGTGCTCGGCGCGCTGGCGATTCTGTTGATGTAGCGAGGACGGGCAGGCGGCGAGCAGCGTGTGACGACGGTGGCGGTGACGATGACGGCGGCGCTAGCGCTGACGGCGACGGCAACGGTGACGCTGACGATGACGCTAACGTTGACGGCGGCGCAGCGTCGCCGGCCGGCGGCAGTGCAGCTTCGAACAAGACAGCCGGCACGCCACTTCGCGATACTGCGAACCTCTCAGCTCCTGTTGCCGTCGGTGTCATGCTCGCTTCAATCAATGCGGTCGTATTTGTCGTCCTGTGGTCGACTGGCTTCGTCGTCGCGCGCGCGATCGCGCCGTACGCCGACCCGAATCTGTTTCTGCTGGCGCGCTTTTCGGGCACCGCCCTGCTCTTCGCGTGCGCGGCGCTGATCGGCCGCGCCGTCTGGCCGACCGGCCGCGCGCTCGGCAAGCATCTGGTCGCGGGTGCGCTGCTGCAAGGCGTCTATCTCGGCGCCGGCTACTGGGCGATTGCGCAAGGCATGTCGGCCGGCGTCATGGCCTTGCTCGGCGCGCTACAACCGCTTCTGACCGCGGCCGTCGCCGCGCCGCTGTTCGGCGAACGCCTGTCGCGACGCGGCTGGAGCGGCATGGCGCTCGGCCTCGCCGGCGTCGCGCTCGTGCTCGAACCGAAACTCACCGCGGCCGGTTTGCCCGCGACGCACGGACATGCGCCCGCGTGGCTCGTCGTCACGGTCTCGGTCCTCGCGGTCGTGGCCATCACCGCGGGCACGCTGTTTCAGAAGACTTCGCTCGCAAGCGCCGATCTGCGCAGTTCGAGCGCCGTGCAGAACTTCGGTGCGGCGCTCGTCGCCGCGCTGCTCGCGCTTGCGCTCGGCGAGCACCGCTGGATTCCGTCGCCGACGTTATGGGTGTCGCTTGCGTGGGGCATTGTGATGCTGTCGGGGGTCAGCCTGACGCTGCTCGTCTGGCTCGTCAGACGCGGCGATGCATCGCGCGCGACGGCGCTGCTGTTTCTCGTGCCGCCGCTTGCAGCGATCGAAGGCTATGTGGGCTTTGGCGAGACGCTAACGCCGATTCAGATCGCGGGATTTGTTGTCGCGCTCGTCGGCGTGCTGCTGGCGAGATCGAAGTCGTGAACCGATGATGTGGCGGTCGGTGTTGATCTCGCCCCCAGGCACTGCATCGCTCGGGTGAGCGCGGCCTGCGAACAGCGACGGCGAAGACGTCACGGACCGAGACCGCGACCGCCACAACCCTGACGCCGGCCCCAATCAATCGGCCGTATCCGCACCGGCCGGCATCTTCGCGCGCAGCGTGCTGCTTGGCGCGGGCGACCATGCCGGCCTCGTCTTGCGCGCCGAGTCGACCACGACGATAAAGCGCCCCGCCCACGGCGTGATCTGCCGGTCCGCGTGCAGCACCCACAGCGAGCGTCCCGAATCGACGAGATCCTGATACTCGGCATCGAGAATGCCGTAGTGATCGAGGAATCGATCGAGTGCGGCCGGAATCCGCACGCAGCCCTTCGAATGGCGGATGCCGAGCAGCGGCTCGAGTTTGTCGGGATCGGTCGCGTGCATCTGAAAGCGCATCTGCGACATGCCGCCCTTGCCCCAGCCGCGCTCGCCCTGCGCCCAGCCGAAATCGAAAATCCGCAGATCGTGCCGGCCGTAGCCGCGGATGCCGTTCGCGTTCATCGTGCCTTCCGCGCGAAAGTCCATATTGTCCGGCGTGTGCTCGAACACACCGAGCGGCGTGATGAAATGGTCGTACTGTCCCGGCCTGCCGGTCGCGACCGGCGACGCGCCGATCAGTTGCCAATCGTCGGCCGGTATCGCGCGAAAATAGATAAAAAGCGCCTGCACGTTCGGGTTGCGATCGACGAGCACCACATACTCACCCGAGAGGTTGCCGAGCGTGTTCGCATCGAGCGCCGCCTCGAGCCGCATGCCATACACGCGCTGATCGGCAAGCGGTACTTTCAGCCGGCGCGCGACATCATGCTCGAACAGGTCGCGCATCAGAAACGCCTGCCGCGGATCGGCGCCGCCGACGGCATCGCGCGCCGCGACCTGGGACTCGAGCGCGGACCATGACGCCGGTGCGCGCGGCTGCGGCGCGCCGACGGCAAATGCGGGCGCGCATACAGAGGTAAAGGCAAACAGGATGGCGATGGATGCGGCAAGCGCCGTGACGGGTCTGGCAAAGGCGCTGGCGAATATGCTGGCAAATGCGCGGGCATACGCGCTTGCAAACAGGCTGGCGAACACGCCCGCAAGCAGGCCAGCAAACCGGTCGATAAACATATTGGAAAACGCGGCGGCAAATACGCGTCGCCATGCCACTGTACATTTCGAAACAATTCGGGCGGCGAAACCCATGTCCCGATTCAGCCGCGCAACATTACCGACGCAATGCATTCGACGAATCGCATCGCGTCCGTTATTACCGCTCTCGAATTCCAGCGCGCGTTTCGCGAGCCGGCAGAACTTGTTGTTCTTCATCGCTGTGTACGCAAACCCGCTTGGGCCTGACTGCGCGCCGACCCTCACGGCACATGGAAGACCCGCGCGGAGCTCGCCCTTGCAGATCTTTCGACGACAATGTGTCATGCGCCGAAATCAGGAACATGAAAATCAGGCATGGAATGGACAAACATCAGTCCAATTTGACTGCGCGTCCCGACCGCCTGTTTCGACTGACTCAGTTTCGACTGATTGAGTTTCAACTGAACCAGCGCGCGGCCGCGATAATACGAAACGAAGCAATCGAAGCAATACGCCAGAGCAATGCCGGCAAATGCACCACGAATGGCGCCACGACTAGCACCGCGAATGCGTCAGGCAAATTAAAGCGTCTGACGAACATAATCGGAGACAGGCTGTCCACATTAAACCAGACTCTCCGCATGCTCGCATCTGTGCCCAGGCGCAACTTCCGTACCGAGGAGAACGCTGATGAACACCCATGACGATAACCCCGCTGCTCGCCAGAAACGCATCGCAGCCGAACTGCATGTCAGCGCAACGTTCGATGCCACCCACGAGATCGAGCGGCGCGTCGATTTTCTCGCGCACTATTTGCGCGCGAACGGCCTCGCCACCTACGTGCTCGGTATAAGCGGCGGCGTCGATTCGACGACCGCGGGCCGTCTCGCGCAACTGGCCGTCGAACGGCTGCGCGCGGCAAACTACGCGGCGCATTTCGTTGCGATGCGCTTGCCATACGGCACGCAGCACGACGAAGCGGATGCGCAGCAGTCGCTCGCGTTTATTCGCGCGGACGAAGTGCTGACCGTCGACGTCAAGCCCGCCGCCGACGCGATGCTCGCGTCGCTCGACGCAAGCGGGTTGCGCTTCGCAAGCCACGAGCAGCAGGACTTCGTGCACGGCAATATCAAGGCGCGCAGCCGGATGATTGCGCAATACGCGGTGGCGAGCGCGCGCCGCGGCGTCGTGATCGGCACCGATCACGCGGCGGAATCGGTGATGGGCTTCTTTACGAAGTTCGGCGATGGCGGCGCGGATGTGCTGCCGCTGGCGGGCCTGTTCAAGCGGCGCGTGCGCGCGGTCGCACAGGCGCTCGGCGCAACCGACGCGCTCGCGCACAAGGTGCCGACCGCCGACCTCGAAATGTTGCGCCCGCAACGTCCCGACGAAGACGCGTACGGCATCCGCTACGAGGACATCGATGACTTTCTCGAAGGCAAGCCCGTCAGCGACGCGGTGTATCAGACCGTGATGCGTTTTTACGAGGCGACGCGTCACAAGCGCGCGCTGCCTTACACGCCGTTCGACTGGGAAGCGCCTGCGCCCCGGCCGTGAAAACACCACGGCGCACGGCTACACGCTTTTCGGGGGCGGCGCCGGATTTTCATTGAATGGCGTCGCGCTCGCCTGCAACGCCACGCCGCACAGCATTTTGCCGTGCACCTGCTGCGCGATGACATCGCCGACGTAAGGCACTTCCGCATTCAATTCGACATTCGCATACGCGTTCGACGTACCCTGCTCGAACACGGTGACGGTCTTCGCGTAGTGACCGAGCTCGTGCTCGAGAAACTCGCGTACGTCCTGCTCGGAACAGGTCTCGGGAATATTCCAGACGATCAGGTTCATGGAGCTCCCGCGCAACGAAACCCGCGCGGCGATCGCGCCGCGGCCGGGTGCAGGTAAGACGCCGTCATGTCGCACACTCCTTTGAAGTGCCGCATACACTCTCGCCGCGCTTGTCGCATTTGCCGCCTCTATCGCATTCGCATTGCGACAGGCTGCGTGCGAGAACCGTGCCCCGATTGCGCCGACCGGCTTGCGACCTGAGTTCCGACCTGCGTCGCGACCTGAGTGGCGATCCAGGTCGCCACCCGACTCGCGGCGCGCAGCCGGCTGCTCAGTCGTTCGCGTTGTTCGCCACGTTTGACTCGACGTGGTCTGCACTGACCCACCACGCCATCTTGTCGTGCGGGCCGCGCACAAGCACCGCGGACGGGTCGGCCACGCCGTCGTCCGCGATCTCGCAGACGTCGAGGCCTTCCGGCAGGCGCTTCACCGTACCCGCCGCCTCGAACAGCGCGAGCCGTTTCGCGGATAGCGGATACAGCTGGCTGTACACATCGTAGCTGATCGCGGCGGGCGCGTCGCCGCGAATGTGCAGAGGGTCGCCAGTGCGGCATTTGAGCGGCGCGCCGGCCGATGCAAACGCACTGTTCAACATCAGGAAGCCGGATGCCGCGGCAAGCGCGATCAAACTGGTCTTCAGCTTCGTCATAGGTATTCTCCTGATCGGGACCTGCGCATCACGAGCCGTCGTCGTCACCGTCGGTAGTCATGCCGACATGGCCGTCTTCGCACGGCGCGCGGCGCAGGCGTGCATATTGCGCGGGCCAGTCGCCCGCAATCGCCGCCTGAGCAGCGCTCAGGCTCATCTTTCCGGCGCAGACGCAACGCTTCAACTTCGCGGCCAGCAATTCCTTGCGGCGCTCGCCGCGATGCCCGCCCCAAGGCAGCAGATCGAAATTGCTGGTCGCATCGGGCGAGCCGCCCAGCACGATCGGCACGCGCCGGTCCAGCGCATATTCGGTGCTGTCGTCGGCATCGATGCCTCGTTGCGCAAGCAACCGGTTTTTGTGCGCGAGCATTTCGTCGACCGGCGGCGAAACGGTATCTGCATAACCGGGTTTGCAGATGGTGTCCGCCACCGACTGCTGCGTGACGCGCTCGTCGAGCATCGACGCATCCTGCGCGCAAGCTGCGCGCCCATGCAGCGCCGCCGAGATGCAGAGCACAGCGATGGCGGCGCCGCGTGCGCACCGCGCGCCTCGCGCGGCGCGGCATACATGGGCGGCGGGATGATCGGTGGACTCGATACGACTACTGATGCGGTGCGCGTTGCCGCGCCTGTCTGCATTGCCTTCGTTCATTGGTCAGCGCACCGTCGACCGGCACGGATGGGTCAATTCGCAGGCCAATTAAAACATACTCGGCAACCCTGCTGCGAATTCGCCGGCCTGAAAGGCCTCGAATTCAAGCTTGCTTGTGCCTGAAACGATTGTGTCCGCAACCTTTCGCGACGCGCGACCGCTCTTCTATACCTGCTTCTCCGTTCGCTCCAGCTTGCGCGCCTGCAATGCGCGAATGCGTCCCACCGCGGCCGTGTTGCTGACCGCGGACCCGTACATCTGCGCAAGGTCATGCTTGAGCGCGGTACGCGATGCCCCGTCGAGATAGACCATATGACCGGACGGATAAAAGCGCGCGGCCAGATTCTCGCGCACCTGCTGGCTCACGAGCGGCATGCGCTGCAAGTCGATGATGGTTTGATAGAACGGCGTGACAAAATCGTAGAAGCCGTTTGCGGACAGCACCTTCAGATCGATGTTGAGCGCCATCACCGCGGCAAGATCGCCCGCCGTATAGAGCACCACGTTGCCCTTGTCATCGACACCCTTCTGCGCGCCGGTCGGGTCGATGTGTTTGAAGTCCCAGTTCTGGAAAGCCTGGTCGTTGAGATCGGTGAATGCGGAATTCGACGTGAACTTCAGCTGCTCGTTCAGGTACGTGTTCCACATCGTCGTATAGACGCCGGTGACCGCCGTCATGGTCGGGTCGTTGCCACCCGAGTTCGGATCGATCTGCCCGGCAATGCCGGTTTCGATCGCGGTGACGCGGCCGTCGTATGAACCGAGCGCGAGTCCTTTCGATTTCAGCAATGTGGTGAGGAACAGCGAATTGCCGCGGCTATCGTAGGCCGCGATATCGAGACTCCATGCGAGCAGCGTCGCTTTGTCGATGCCGGTGTACTCGCTCAGCCTTTCGACGATCGCGTCGTCCGTGGTTGGGAACTTGCGTAACGCCGCGAGATAGTCGGTCCGGGCAAATTGCGCGACCTCTTCAGTGAAGGCGCCGAGATCGGAGGGTCTCGGCGCGACGCCGAGCTTCTTGTGAAACCACGCGTCCGCTGCGGCGGTGGGCAGCGCGCCGACCGGATTGCCCGCTTGCGTGTAATCGAGAATCGACGACTGCAGCGTGACGCCGTTCAGATCGACACCGTCTTCGTGCAGCCGGTACGCCAGCACGCAACTGCGCGCCGTGCCATACGATTCGCCAAACAGAAACTTCGGCGAGTTCCAGCGATTGTTCTTCGTCAGATAGCGTTTGATGAACTGCTTGATCGAATCCGCGTCCTGATCGACGCCCCAGAAATCGCGGTTCCGGTGCGGCGCGATGGCGGCCGAATAGCCGGTGCCGACCGGATTGATAAAGATCAGGTCGCTCGTGTCGATCAGGCTATCGGGGTTGTCCTCCATCTGATACGGCGCGGGCGGCGTGAAGTTCGGCATCGACGTCTTGATACGCCGCGGCGCGAACGAGCCGAGCAGCACGAAGACCGACGATGAACCGGGCCCGCCGTTATAGAAAAACGTAAGCGGACGCGCTTCTTCTTTCTGGCCGTCCTGCGTGAACGCGACATAGAAGATCTTCGCGTTCGGCTGCGAACTGCTCGGATCGACGGTCACCAGATGTCCGGCCGTCGCCGTGTAGTTGATCTTCTTGCCGCCGATGGTGATCGAATGCTTTGTGATCGCCGCGTTTTCGCTCGAGTCGCTGACCGAATCGTCGGGACCGTTGCCGTACGCGACGGGATCGAAAAAGGGCTGGTCGCCGGCGCGGTGCGGTGTGCTCTCACCCGCCGCCGCAGACGGCGTGTCGGAAGGATGAGGCGACTGCAGACCGCCGGAAGCCGATTCGTTGTTTGCCATGATCGCTCCATAGAATGCGTTACCGTCAGAACCACACCGCGTGCGCCACGGGCCGAGCCTAAAGCGCCGCTGCTACCTTCGCCCCATCGGGACTGCCGAGACCTGTGCAGGCGTCCCACCCCGACACGGCCGCATAACTGCCGTTATTGCCTTGCGTGATGTCGTTGCACACACGCGCCGCCTTGTAGAGCTTCGCGTTGACAAAGCCCGCCGGTTGCCCTTTCGCCGCGTTGATGCGCGCGATCAGGGCGGCCCACAAAGGCGCGACCGCGCTGGTGCCGCCGACCACTGTGTTCTGCCCGCCGATCAGCACGTCGTAGCCGGTCGCAGGCGATGCAACGGCTGCGACATCGGGCACGCCGCGCCTCGCGAGCGGCGTCTTGCCGCCGTGCGAGCCGGCCGCCGACAAACCCTCCTGCCACGCGGGAATCGCAAATGCCGCGCTGACCCCGCCGCCCGTCGCGCCGCCGTTCGCCCCGTCGTTCCAGACGACTTCGCGTGAAATGGCCTGCCCTGACACCTCGACGCTCGTGCCCCCGCACGCGAGCACATACGGGCTCGATGCGGGGAAGTCGACATGGTCGCGCCCGTCGCCGACGCCGTCGCCCGAGCCGCTATCGCCCGATGCCGCGCAGACCGTCACGCCGATTGCCGCGGCCGACTGCAGCACGTCGTTGAACGCCTGCATCGACTGTTTGGTCCACGTCGATTCCGGCGCGCCCCAGCTGATCGAGACGACCGACGGCTTGTGCGTCGTATCGTGCACCGCGCGGCTTATCGCATCGATAAAGCCCGCGTCGCTGTTCGGCGAGAAGTACACGGCGAGGGTCGCGCCCGGTGCGATCGCGCCGGCAATTTCGATATCGAGCGTCACCTCGCCGTCCGGACCGTTCGGGTCGCCGGTCGGATCGTTGCCTGCCTGATCGACACCAATCGACACGACTTTCGGCGCCTTCACGCCGAGGCTCGAAAAATAGGCGTTGAGGTCCGACATGCGATAGCCGCCGCCAAGCTCGACGATGCCGATGCATTCGCCGCCGCCGTCGCCTTGCGGAAAGTGATACAGCGACGCGAGCTGCAACGGCGTGAACGACACCGCGGGCTGCGCACGCGCGGGCCTGAACGGCGGCCGGATGCGAAAGTGCGGACGCGCCTGCGGACGGTTGTCGAGGCCGAGCACGGCCGTGACCACGCCATGCAGGTCGTCGGGCACGCTGATCGCGCCGGTGCGCCCGCGGTAAAGGCCGATCGAGTGATGCTCGTAATGCTGCAGTTGGACGTCGAATGCGGCCTGGAACTGCGCGACGGTGCCGCTCAGAACGACGGTGCGCGCAGCGGCATCTTCACGCACCACATCGAGGCCATGCTGCGCGGCAAAGTCCTTCAGCTTCGCGACGTCCGCCGCCGACGCGCCGAAGCGCTTTTCGAGTTCGTCGCGCGAGATCGGCGTGGCGCCGGGCGCGCCCGACGCGATCCTGCGCACCAGTTGTTCGAACTGCTGTTCGTCCTGGCGGCGCAGCATGACGACCGCTTCGATTTTTTCCGCCGGATCGCATTGGCCGACTACTGTCGACCCTTCCGTGACCGCCCGCTCGCTGCCCGGCAATGGATGCTTGCCCATAGTGTCGCTCTCCTCCATGCGCGGCTCGTGACCGCGCGTTGCAGATGGCCGGCACGCACGGCGCCGCGCGGTATGCCGCGCCGCCCGCTGCCGCATTCGTTTCAGAGATCACGCCGTTCTGTCCGACAAAACCATTCGAACACAGTTCCGGGGTGCACAACAATCGGCCGAATGGCCTACTGTCGGCGCTGCGTCACAAGGGTTATGATGCTGCCGCGATACACCAGCGAAGCACGCCGCAGTCGCGGCGCATGCAATCGCTCATCGTTAAAGCATCGGTGCTGTAAGCCAGAAAAATCCACGGAGAATACCCATGACCACCATTTCGATGTATCAGGCATCAGTGCCTGTGCTGATTCGCGGCCTCAACAATCTGCTGGCCATTCTTGGCAAGGGTCAGGCGCACGCGGCCGAGAAGCAGCTCGATCCGTCGGTGCTGCCGGGCTCGCGTCTCTTTCCGGACATGCTGCCGCTCGCCCGTCAGGTGCATATCGCAACTGACGGCGCGAAAGGCTGCGCGGCGCGCCTCGCCGGCGTCGAGCCGCCGAAGTACGACGACGTCGAAGTATCGTTCGACGAACTCGCCGCCCGCATTGAGAAAACGATCGCGTATCTGAAGGAGTTCAAGCCCGAGCAGATCGATGGCAGCGAAGCGCGGCCGATCTCGCTGAAAATGCGCAGCGGCCCGGTCGAGTTCACGGGCATCCAGTTTCTGACGGGCTTTGTGCTGCCGAACTTCTATTTCCACGTGACGACGGCGTACAACATCCTGCGTCACAACGGCGTCGAAGTCGGCAAGATGGACTATCTCGGCAAGCCGAATAGTTAAGCGTTGAGCTGACCGCGCACGGCGGTCAATGGAAGGTGCGGCGTGAGTCGATCGCGCCGCGCCTCGCCGCAAGGCGAATCAAATGCGCGGCTGGAACGCGATCACGCTCATGCCGGCAAGCGTCAATGCGGCGCCGGCGAAATCCCAGACAGTCGGCCGCATCTGCTCGACCACCCAGAGCCATAGAATCGCAACCGCGACATACACGCCGCCATAGGCCGCATAGACGCGGCCCGCCGCCGCGCCATGAAACGTCAGCAGCCAGGCGAACACCGCGAGGCTCAACGCGCCGGGCACGAGCAGCCACGCTGAGCCGCCGTCCTTCAGCCAGCGCCATGGCAAATAGCAGCCAAGAATTTCCGCGAGCGCGGTCACGACATAAAGCAACAAGGTCTTCATCGGGAAAAAGGGGCGATTGAAAAACCGCGCGGCGATCAGGGTTGACGCCGCGGCATTAGCGCGCAAATGGCTGGAACGCGAGCTGCATGCGAATGCATGCGCGCGCTGCCCCGCAGTCTATCGTCTTTATTAAGACAATCACTTTGCGGCAGGCGGCGGCGCCATGCGACAGTCAGCGCTGTCCGTTTTTGTCTGAACGGCTTTTTCTACTGCCCTTTTTCTACCGGCCTGCCCATGAGCGTCAAATCACCGTGCATCGACATCTGCAAGTTCGACGGTAAGACCGGCTTTTGCGTCGGTTGCTTGCGCACACGGGATGAATGCAAGTCCTGGAAGAAGATGAAGGACAAGCATCGCCACAAGATCATCGAAGAAAAATCGAAGCGCGCGGCGATGCTAAAGAAGTAAGCGCTGCCGAAGCGGCCACGGCCGAGCCGGCCACTAGCGTTCAGTCGAGCGACAGGCGCAGCGCGAAGCCGATCAGCGCCGCCGAGAACGTCCAGCGCTGCACCGTTTGTGCGAGCGGATGCGCGCGTACCCACGTGGAGATGCGCGCGGCGCCGATCGTATAGACCGCGTCGAAGGCCGCGCATACGAGGACCAGCACAACGCCCAGCTCGATCACCTGCGACCAGATCGGCCCGGCTTCCGGACGCACGAACTGCGGCAGCAACACCGAGCAGAACAGCAAGGCCTTCGGGTTCAGCAGATTCGTGAAGAGGCCCTTCACGTAGGCAGTCCGCAAGCTCTGATGTGCCACGAGCCGCCCGTCCGCATCGGGCATCGCGAACACCGGCGAGCGAAAAATCTGTATGGCCACCCAGGCGAGATAGACGGCGCCGCCGTAACGCACGCATTCATAGAGCCACGGCGCATTGCGCAGTAGCGCGGCAACGCCGCACGCGGACAGCGTGACATGCAGCGCGCGAGCTGTCGCCAGACCACAGGCGACACCGAAGCCATGGCGCGTGCCGCGCGCGATCGTCGTTTGCAGAACCAGCGCCATATCGGGCCCCGGCAGCGCGCAGACGACGGCGAGCGCGGCAATAAACAGAACGAGCAGATGAGCGGAAATCATGTCGGCCTTCATCGTGAAGTTGCGGTATCGATGGCCTTCATATTGCCCGCGTTGTGCGAGGGAATTCTGGCGTTTTTCAACGAATTCTAGCCGCCGCATGGTGCTTTGCCCTAAAATTACTTCATCTTTTAGCGCCTTCCACTATCATGGACGACCTCGACAAAATCGACCGCGCCCTGCTCGCCGCGCTGCAGACCGATGGCCGCATGCCCAACGCGAAGCTCGCCGAAACTGTGGGCTTGAGCGAAACGCCGTGCGCGCGGCGGCTCAAGCGGCTCGAAAACGACGGCTTCATCGAACGCTATCGCGCCGTGCTGTCGCGCCGCGCGTTGGGTCTCGGCGTCTTTGCGTTCGTCTACGTGCGCTTTGCAGTGCACGACAAGACGCTCGCGAACCGCTTCGAGCGCGAGGTCCAGGCGATACCGCGCATCCTGTCTTGTCACAACGTGGCGGGAACCGCCGACTATGTCATGCAGGTGGTCGCGCGCGACCTCGACGACTACGGCACGTTCATGCGCGACCAGGTGCGCACGCTGCCGGGCGTGACATCGATCGAGTCGGCGCTGTCGCTGCGCGAGGTGAAGTCGCCTGGCGCGTTGCCACTGTTGTGATCCGCGCGCGCACGCAGCAGCACAGCACACGAGGCGTGAAGCGTGAGGCGGCGCTTTGATCGCACGCAACGCGAGTGGCATAGTGAACGCCGCGTCACGGGCGTCACGTGGCCTGACGTCGCGCCGCGCGATGCCGCACCGCGCCGTGGCCCACCAGCGGCCGCGGTACATCGACGAACCACATCGAAGCACCACATCAACGCGGCACATCGACGCAGTACATTGACGCGGTACGTCGACGCCGCACATCAACACCACCCATCAACACAGCACCCGAACCACAGCACCCGGAGCCCCCGAACATCATGAACCCCGAACAGGCACGAGCCGAAGAAACGCGCGCAATGGAACGCGTAGTCGCAGCGACGCAGCAAGTGCAGACGGACTTCGCCGCCTTGCAGTCACAATTCCCACCGGCCGGCAGCGGCCGTCCGTCGCAGATCGCCCTGCAGACGTTCGACGCCGCGCTGCAGGAGCTCGAGGACGCGCAAGCCGCCTTCGACGAAATGCTCGGCGAACTGCTTGACGGCAACCGCTGAGCCGATAGGCTCACGCCTTTCCTGCTGGTCATGAATCGTTGAGCGCGCGGCAAAGCCGCGCGCCATCAAGTCGGTAACGGCGACAGACAGTTAGTTGCGTTGCAAACGTCGTCGAAATAATTCCCTTTGCGCCATTTGGCCTGGAATCAAGCCAGACCCCTTCCCCAGAATGGCTTTCAAACATATCGCAAAATTCCGATATAAGATTCGGCACCTGACGATGTAACTGCGTTGCACTGAAATCGGGCTCTCCTCAACAACGGGAGTCCATAAGGTCCGACGGCCCACTCGATGAACCTGAAGCAGTCCCGATGACGATCGATATCGACGCGATCCACAAAGCGCTCGCGAACCCCGTGCGCCGCGAAATTCTCGCGAAGCTGCGCGACCCCGAACGGCACTTCCCCGACCAGGAGCTGCCGCACGAGTTCGGCGTGTGTGCGGGAAAGATCGACGAGTGCTGCGGCCTCTCGCAATCGACGGTTTCCGCGCACCTCGCCGCCCTCCAGCGCGCGGGGCTCGTCACGTCGAAGCGGGTCGGCCAGTGGATCTTCTTCAAGCGCAACGAGGAAGTCATCAAGGCGTTCATCGAGCAGATGAACACCGGCCTCTGACTTCAGACGCACGCATGCGCAACGCCAGCTGAACCGCAGTTGAACTCATAGCCACGGGCTCACGCCCACAAGACAAAGGTGAACCCCTCATGCCGACGCTTTTCGATCCGCTCAAGATTGGCGATCTCACGCTCAAGAACCGCATCATCATGGCGCCGCTCACGCGCCAACGCGCCGGCGATATCCGCGTGCCGAACGCGCTGATGGCGCACTACTACGCCGAGCGCGCATCCGCCGGGCTGATCCTTTCGGAGGCGACTTCGGTCACGCCGCAAGGCGTCGGCTACGCGGACACGCCGGGCATCTGGTCCGACGAGCAGGTGGAAGGCTGGAAGCTCGTGACCGACGCCGTGCACAAGGCCGGCGGCCTGATCTTCCTGCAGCTTTGGCACGTGGGCCGCGTGTCGGATCCGCACTTCCTGAACGGCGACCTGCCGGTCGCGCCGAGCGCGATCGCGCCGCAAGGCCATGTGAGCCTGCTGCGTCCGCAGCGTGCGTTCGTCACGCCGCGCGCGCTCGACATCTCCGAAATCCCGGGCATCGTGGCCGCCTATCACCGGGGCGCGGAAAACGCGAAGAAGGCCGGCTTTGATGGCGTGCAAGTGCACGGCGCGAACGGCTATCTGCTCGACCAGTTCCTGCAGGACAGCACGAACAAGCGCACCGACGCGTACGGCGGCCCGATCGAAAATCGCGCGCGGCTCATGCTCGAAGTGGTCGATGCGTGTATCAACGTGTGGGGCGCCGACCGTGTCGCCATGCATCTCGCGCCGCGCGGCGACTCGCATACGATGGGCGACTCGAACCCGGTCGCGACGTTCGGCTATGTCGCACGCGAGCTTCGCAAGCGCAAGATCGCGTTTATCGCAGCCCGCGAAGCGCTCGGCGACGACCGCATCGGACCCACGCTGAAAGACGCATTCGGTGGCCCGTATATCGCGAACGAGAAGTTCACGAAGGAAACCGCGCAACAGGTGCTCGACGCCGGCGAAGCCGACGCGGTGGCATGGGGCAAGCTGTTTATCGCGAATCCGGATCTGCCGCGCCGCTTCGAACTGAACGCGCCGCTCAACGAGCCGGATGCGTCGACGTTCTATTCGGAAGGCCCGAAGGGTTACACCGACTATCCGCCGCTCGAAGCTGCTTAAGATCAAGCGCAAACTGCGAGCGCAACGGCGCCGCACATGCGCTCGAAAGCAAAGCACGCCTGGACTCGTTCCGGGCGTGCTTTTTTGTCAGCCATCGGCATCAATCGGGATTGGGCGGATACACCGGCGCGCGATTCCGAAAATAGATGCCATGCGGCGAGCGTCCCACCGCAATGGTCGAAACGAGCTTGCGCGTGGGCAGATCGATCACGCCGACATGCCGCGAAAAGCGGAACGTCACCCACAGAAAGCGCCGGTCCGCGGACAGTTCCATATCGTCGGGTCCCGGCATCAGGTTGTCGATTTCGCCGACATTCTGCAGCGTCGCGTAGTCGAGAATGCTGATGGTGTTGGCCACACGATTGGTCACCGCAACGTGATGGCCGTCGTCGAGATTGCGGAAGTTGTGCGCGCCGCGCCCCGTGTGAATCCGCTTCACCACCGCATGCGCGTGCGGGTCCACCACCACGACATCGTCTTCGCCCGTCATGCCGACCAGCAGGTCGCGATCGCCGGGCGTCATCCACAGCCCCGCGGGATCGCGCCCGACCGGAATCTTCCAGTCGACCGACTGCGTGGCCAGATCGATCGCCGCCAGTTCGCCCGAGTCCTGCAAGGTCACATAGACGGTGCGCGCGTCCGACGAGAACGTCAGATGGCTCGGCGTCTTCGCGAGCGCGATGCGCTTCGCGAGCGTCAGGTTCTGGCCGTCGTACCGGTAGATGTCGACGCGATCGAGCCGCAGCGCCGCCGTGACGAACCAGCGATGGTCGGGCGAAAAGCCAAGCTGATATGGGTCTTCGATATCCTGCAGCACGCGTTGCACGGCGGCGTTCGCCGGGTCGACGAACATCAGGCTGTTCGATACCGAGTTGGCGACGATCAGCGATTTCTGGTCGGGCGTAATCATCAGATGATGCGGCTCTTTCCCGGTGTTCTCGGTGCCGACCACCTGACGCGTCGCTTCGTCGATCAGCGACAGTTGCGCTTCGCCTGAGTCGAGCACGATGACCCTGTCAGGACTCGCTTGCGATGCCGGTTGCGGATTCTGTATCGCCTGTGCGGCGCCCGCGAATAGCGCCATACCGAGCATGGCGATGTGTGTCACGAATGTCTTCAATTGGAGGAGGTAAAAATTATGCGCGCGCTGGCCAACCATTGGCAAACGCGTCACTATGCGCGAGCGCCAACCTCCGTGCCAAGCCCCGTTACACTGATGTCCTTTGCCTGACGCGGCCTTGCGCCAGCTTTCAATCCGAGACACGCCGATGGACCCGCTGCATCTCCTGCAAATCGCGCTTCACTTCGACCAGCATCTGCCGTCGCTGATCGCGCAATACGGCACCGCGGTCTACGCGATGCTGTTCGCAATTGTGTTCGTCGAGATCGGCTTTCTGCCGCTCTTCTTTCTGCCCGGCGATCCCTTGATCTTTATCTGCGGCGCGTTCGCCGCGACCGGCGCACTCGATGTCCGGCTCGTCGTGCCGGTGCTGTTCGCGGCGACGGTCGCGGGCAGCATCGTCTGCTATCTGCTCGGGCGCGCGCTCGGCGAAAAGGTCTACAGCGCCGACTATCGATGGCTGGACCGCCACGCGCTGCGCAGCGCGCACGCATTCTATGAGGCGCGCGGCGGCTATACGTTTCTGCTCTCGCCGTTCATCGCGGTGGTGCGCACGTTCGCACCATTCGTCGCCGGCGTCGCGCGCATGACATTTGCGCGTTTCGCGTCGTTCGTGGTGGCCGGCGCGGCGCTGTGGATCGGGTCGCTGGTCGCGGGCGGTTATCTGTTCGGCAATGTGCCGCTCGTGCGCGACCATATGAGTTCGATCGTGCTGCTGGGCATCGCACTTGGCGTCGGGTCGCTGCTCGTCGGTGCGCTGTGGCGTCGTGTGAACGCGTACCGGCGCGGATAAAAAGCGCGGGCCAGTCGTACACCATCGCGCACCATCGCGCATCCGGTTCGTCACCGACGCGCAGCGCACAATCGCACGCGCATCCCGCCGCTATAATGAACCGCCCCTCAAACTGACTTACCGCCGCGGAACAAGCATAAGCAAGAACCCAATCCCGCAGATGCGTCCCGTCGTCTGAAACAAAGTCAGAAGCAAAGTCCGACGCACACTGACGGTCGTAAGGAACGATCAACCGGAGACATCCCGATGGCTTTGTCTGGTTTGCTTGTCTTTGCACTGGCGCTGGTCGTTGCGGCCGGCTCCCCCGGACCCAGCATTGCCGCACTCATTGCACGCGTGATGACCAGCGGACTGCGCGACGTGCTGCCGTTTCTCGCGGCGATGTGGCTCGGTGAAGCGCTCTGGCTCGGTTGTGCGGTCGCCGGTCTCGTGGCACTCGCGCATACGTTCGCGGCCGTGTTCGTCGCGCTGAAAATCGCCGGTGTCGCCTACCTGCTCTATCTCGCCTGGAAAATGTGGCGCGCGCCCGCCGACGTACGCGAAAGCCCGTTGCCCACCCAGCGATCGCCGTGGCGCATGTTCGGCGCGGGGCTCGCGGTCACGCTCGGCAATCCGAAAATCATGGTCTTCTATCTCGCGCTTCTGCCGACGCTCGTCGATCTGTCGCATATCGGCGCGCTCGCTTGGCTCGAGCTGACGCTCACCATGCTCGTCGTATTGAGCGCGGTCGATCTCGGCTGGGCGCTCGCCGCCGCGCGCGCCCGCAAGCTGCTGACAAGCCGCCGCGCCGTGCGCATCGCGAACCGCGCGAGCGCGACGATGATGGCGGGCGCCGCCGCGGCCATCGCCACGCGCTAAGCGGCGCGCGACCCGAATTTGCCCCGATGAATCCGCCGCCGATGAATCCGCTCAATTCGTTTGCCCAGTTGTCGCGCTCGGCGATGTTTTCGCTCGGCCGCGAGCTCGCCGCGTGGAAGCCGTCGACGGAACGCGCGCTATTCGGCGCCGAGGCGGTGCTGTCGGTCGTGCTCTCGGTGGCGCTCGCGCACGCGCTGCACCTGAGCTACACATGGTGGGCCGCGATCAGCGGCTTCGCGGTGATGCAGACGAGCTTCAACGGATGCCTCGAGCGCGGCACCTATCGCATCCTCGGCACGCTTGTCGGCGCGCTGATCGGCACCGTCATCGGGCCGCTGATCGGCGACCGGCCGTGGCTGTTCATTCCGCTGCTCGGCGTAGTCGGCGGCTTCGCCGTGTACTGGGGCAATGGCGTGGTCGCTTCCTATGCGTGGCTGCTCGGCGGCATCACGTTTCTGCTGGTCACCTACGAAGCGCACAGCCTCGGGTCGATGGAGGCGACCGCATCGTTCGCGGTGCTGCGCGTCGCGGAGGTGCTGATCGGCACGCTCTCGTGTGTCGTCGTGTCGGGGCTTTTCCACGTCGCGATCCAGTGGTATCGACGCAAGCGCGCCGGCGACGCGGCGCCGGCGTCCGCGGCGGCGGCCGCCACGCCGCCATTGCGCGAGCTGCGTGCCGCGCGGATGCTGCTCGGTTTGCAAGCGGGGCTGTCCGTGTCGATCATCGCCTCGCTGACCTACACGCTGAATTTGCCCGGCTTCGCGCAGGCGCTTGTCACCGTCGCTGCCGTGATGGTGTTGCCCACCGCATCGCTGACGAGCCGCGACCAGAAACCGGTCGTGCAGAAGATGGTGCAGCGCCTCGCGGGATGTCTGCTCGCCGGCGCGCTCGGCATCGCGCTGCTGCCGCTGATGAACGGCAGGGAAATTCCGTGCCTCATCGTGCTGTCGTGCGGTATCTGGATCGGCTGCCATGTGCAGACCGGCAGCGCGGGCGCCAGCTATGTCGGCCGGCAATTCACCATCGCGTTCATCATGGTGTTCGTGCAGGACCATCACTGGTCGGCGGACCCGCTGCCGGCGCTGATGCGGCTCGAAGGCATTCTGATCGGCATCGTCACGCTCGGTGCGGTGATGTTCGCGACGGCGAACGTGCCGTTTCTGCCGTCCTCGGACGAAGCGAGCCCGTAGCGCGAAGGCCGCTCAACGTCCCCTACTTCCCTTCCGTCTCACGCGCCTTTTCCGCCGCAGCCTTGTAGTCGTACGTCGGATAGAACTCGGTACGGTATCCGCCCCACGCGGTTTCCTCGAGCACGCGATTGACCTCGCGCAGCCGGTTCGCCGGCACGCGCAGCGTCACGACCTGGCCGATGCCCATCATCACGTACCACGACACCACTTCGATGCCCGGCGGCGGAAACGCCTTGTAGAACCCCTGCTTCGCGAGCTCCTTGTTGATCTCGGGCAGCGTCTTCGACTGGTCGTGCTTGAGGAAGACCGTGAGCAGAAAGGTGCCGTCGCCGGCCGGCGTCGCTGTCGGCGCGCCGCCCGGCGCCGTTTGCGCGAACGCGGGCGCCGCGCTCGCCACCGCAGCCAGCAGACCGAGCGTCGTGATCAGCTTTCGAACTGGGTACATCGACTTCTCCTGGAAACGTGGATTGGGGTGGTTGCAGCAGCGGTCTTTATACCGGAATCGCGCGTGCGTTGCCGCCCCGTTTTAATCACGTTTTAGGAAAGCAGAAGCCGAAGTCTTCACAACCGGGGCAGCCTGGCGCGGGCCCCGGCGTGCGCCCTTTCTCGAGCGCGACCTGCTCCGCGAGAAAACGCTTCCAGCGCAGATTGTCGACGTTGCGCGCGACGAGCTTCGGATAGTGGCGCGTCATGACATCAGTGACGTCGTCACGGCCATCGAGCCCGAGATCGCGCCACAGGTGATCACCGCGCAGGCACGCAGTCGAGATGATCGTCGCGAGACACCACGCGTCGATCGCGCTCGCGACCGGCGGCCGCTCATGGCGCAGCAACAACGTGCGCAGATCGTCGACGAAGCGCTGATGCTGCGTCGCGTCAGGATGTTCGGGGAACGCTTCGAGCGGCATGGCGCCCGTGAACACCGCATCGGGGAAATGACGCCCGGTCAGCGCGCCAAGCGTGTCGCGCGGCACCCCGAGGTCCTGCATCTCGCCGCTGGCGAGCTTCGCGCCGATCAGCCGCGCGAACATGACCGTGTCGGCTCGCGCGCGGTTGACCGCGTGATCGAGCAGGCTTTGTACGCACGCGTCGCGCGGCGTAGGCGCGTCATCGTTGGGCAAGGTCATTGTCGCCACACCTCGCATTTTCCCGCAGTTTTTCTCGCAATTTTTGTTTCAGTACCCGGCAATCGGCGTCACGGATGACCGCTTCCGCGTATACCGCGCCTCGACTCGTCAGCACAATACGCCGAAAATGCGGGCTCAGCGACTCCTGCAGTAAAAATGCGCCGGCCCATGCGCCGATTCGCAAACGCGGGCGCACGGCGCGCAATGCGCATTAAATAATTGCAAGCCAGCGTCGATAACCAGTAAAGGAGTCATCTACCGCGGAATTTGCCATGCCGAGCTCGTATAACTTTGCACTCGTCGCGTTGTCGATCGTCGTCGCGACACTCGCGTCCTACACGGCACTGGACCTCGCGGGCCGCATCACGCTGCAGGCGGTGTTGCGCCAGCGCCGCGCCTGGCTCGCGGGCGGCGCCGCCGCGATGGGCGTCGGCATCTGGTCCATGCACTTTATCGGCATGCTCGCGTTCTCGCTGCCGATCCCGCTCGGCTACGACCTGCCGATCACCGGCGCCTCGCTCGCGATCGCCTTCGTCGTGTCGTACTTCGCGCTCGCGGTCGTCACGCGGCGCACGCTGTCGCGCCCGCGGCTGATCGCCGGCGGCGTGCTGATGGGCATCGGCATTGCCGGCATGCACTACACGGGCATGGCCGCGATGCGCATGGAACCGGGCATCCACTATCGCCTCGGGCTGCTCGCCGCCTCGTTGGCGATTGCGGTCGCGGCGTCGATCGCCGCGCTGTGGATCGCGCACACGCTGCGCGATTCGAACCAGCGCCGCATCATCGTCAAAAGGATCGGCGCGGCCGCCGTGATGGGCATCGCGATCACCGGCATGCACTACACGGGCATGGCCGCCGCCGACTTCGCGCCGGGTGCGATCTGCGGCGCCGTGCAAGGCGGGAACCCGAGCGTGAACGCGGGAGAACACGCGCAGTGGCTGGCGACCACCGTCATTCTGTTCACGTTCGCGATTCTCGTCGTCACGCTGCTGCTGTCGCGCTTCGACGCGCGCGCCACCTTGCTGGTGGGCTCCGTCACGACGCTGAACAATCAGATCGTGCGACTCGCGACCTACGACACGCTGACCGGCCTGCTGAACCGCAGTTCGCTGACCGAGCGGATCGGCCGCGCGATCGACCTCTCGCGGGCGCGCCAAAAGCCGTTCGCGATTCTGTTTATGGACCTCGACGGCTTCAAGACGATCAACGATTCGCTTGGCCACGCGTTTGGCGACGAAGTGCTGAAGGCCTTCGCGCTGCGCCTCCTGCAATGCGTGCGCGCGTCGGATACGGTCGCGCGGCTGGGCGGCGACGAGTTCGTGATTCTCGCCGAAGACCTGAATTCCGCGCAGGACGCCGCGCAGATGGCCGACGGCGTCCTTGCGCGCATGCGCGACGGCATCGTGGCCGAGGGCCAGCCGCTGCAGGTCATGCCGAGCATCGGTGTGGCGCTGTTCCCGCAGGACGGCGACAGCGTCGACGCGCTGCTGCGCCACGCGGACGCGGCGATGTACGAAGCGAAGCGCGAAGGACGCGGCATCTACCGCTTCTTCGAAGCCCGCATGAACGAGGCCGCAATGCGCACGCTGAAAATCCAGCGTGCGTTGCACGACGGCCTCGGCAAAAACTATTTCTCGCTGCATTTCCAGCCGAAATTCCGCAGCGACAACGGCGAGGTGGCGGGCGCCGAAGCGCTGTTGCGGCTCGATCATCCGGAATTCGGCCAGCTTGCGCCGGTCGATTTCATTCCGATCGCCGAGCGTTCGGGCCAGATCGTGCAGATCGGCTACTGGGTGGTGCGCGAAACGTGCCGTCAGATCCGGCGCTGGGAAGCGGCAGGCCTGCCGCCGACCAAGGTCGCGGTCAACCTGTCGCCGCGCCAGCTGATTCAGCCCGAACTCGTCCCGACGATTCTCGACATCACGCGCGCCGAACAGGTCGCGTGCGAGCAACTGATGTTCGAAATCACCGAAAGCGTCGCAATGCAGGACGCGCCGAAAACCATCGCGACAATCCATCAGTTCCAGCAGGCCGGCTTCGAGATCTCGATCGACGACTTCGGCACCGGCTACTCGAGCCTTGCGTACCTGCAGCGGTTTCGCGTCAAGCAGCTGAAAATCGACCGCTTCTTCACGAACGGCCTCGACGACAACGGCCACGAAGGCCAGGCGATCGTGTCGGCGATCATCGCGCTCGCGCATTCGCTCGAGATGGACGTGGTGGCCGAAGGCGTCGAAACGGAGTCGCAGTACGACAAGCTCAAAGACATGCATTGCGACGAAATGCAGGGCTTCCTGCTTGGCCGGCCGCTGACCGCCGATGCATTCGGCGCGCTGATGCACCAGCAGATGCGGACCAATCCCGGCGCGTCGGCGCTTTTGAACTGAGCGGCAAGCCGAGCGGGAAACTGAGCTGGACACTGAGCCGGAAGCCGCGGCCGCCGCGCCGGTCGGACGAACCCGTCTTAATATTTTCTTGACTTCGGGCGTCAGCGCATTAATATACGCATCGCGTATATCCGCCGACAAAATCTGAACGACGGTCCGACCGGACGAGGTGCCCGAATGAGCGTTCCGCAACAAGCCTTCCTGCGCGATGCGATGCGTCGCATGAATCTGACGCGCGACGGCTTCGCCAGCCGCATCGGCGTATCGCGCCGCGCCCTCGATACCTGGCTCCTGCCCGACGACTCGCAGGAATCGCGCGCGATGCCGGAAATCGTCGAGCGCTTCGTCTCGGAAATCGTCGTGAATGGCGATGCGCCCGAAGGATATACGCAAAGCGTAGATTCGCGCCGCCCGACGCTGGCGAGCCAGATTCTGTTCGAAGGCAAGCCGCAGCTGCTGTCGGTCGACCAGTTTTCGCGCGAGTCGGTCGAGGCGCTGTTTCGCGTCGCGGACATCATGCAGCCGATTGCACGCCGCCGGAAAATCTCGCGCGTGCTCGAAGGCGCGGTGCTCGGCAATCTGTTCTTCGAGGCGAGCACGCGCACGCGCGTGAGCTTCGGCGCGGCGTTCTGCCGGCTCGGCGGTTCGGTATGCGATACGACAGGCTTCACGTTTTCGTCGATGGCCAAGGGCGAATCGATTTACGACACGAGCCGCGTGATGAGCGGCTATGTCGACGCGCTTGTGATTCGTCATCCGGAGCAAGGCTCGGTGGCAGAATTCGCGCGCGCGACCAACGTGCCGGTGATCAACGGCGGCGACGGTCCCGGCGAGCATCCGAGCCAGGCACTGCTCGACCTGTACACGATCCAGCGCGAGTTCTCGCGGCTCGGGAAAATTGTAGACGGCGCGCATATCGCGCTGGTCGGCGACCTCAAGTACGGGCGCACCGTGCATTCGCTCGTGAAGCTGCTCGCGCTCTACCGCGGCATCAAGTTCACGCTGATCTCGCCGCCGATGCTCGAAATGCCGGCCTATATCGTCGAGCAGATCTCGCGCAACGGTCATGTGATCGAGCAGACGCACGACCTGACCAGCGGCTTGCGCGGCGCGGACGTCGTCTACGCGACGCGGATCCAGAAAGAACGCTTCACCGACGAATCGTTCGAAGGCTACACGCCCGATTTCCAGATCAACCAGGCGCTCGTCGACAGCGCATGCGGCCCCGACACGCTGATCATGCACCCGCTGCCGCGCGACAGCCGCCCCGGGGCGAACGACCTTAGCACCGACCTCAACCACGATGCGCGGCTCGCGATTTTCCGGCAGACCGACAACGGCATTCCGGTGCGCATGGCGATTTTCGCGGTGTTGCTCGGCGTCGAGACGCTGGTTCCGCATTCGATGCGCGACGCGGCATGGCGTCCGCCTGCGTATCTCGGTCCGGACGACGCGGTGTTTCACGGCATCGATTGACGGGTGAGCGCGCGCAATCACGGCGCGCTTCGACCGTCAGTTCACAAACCCGCAACACGGCACACGCGGCACACGCGGCCGGCAGCGGGCGGCATACCCAATGCCGAGCCGCCACCTCCTCCCTTCGCCTTGCCGCGCGCTTCACGCCACGTCGAGTTCTTCGCTCGGCCGATACAACGCGTTGCAACCCGCGATCGCCTCCAGCGCGAAATCGACGAACGAACGGACCTTCGGCGAAAGCTGCCTCAGGGTCGGATAGATGATGTGCACCGTGCGCCGCGGCGTGTTGTAACCGTCGAGCACGCGCTCGAGCTTGCCCGTGCGCAGATAGTCGGCCGCGACATAGCTGTGCACATAGACGATGCCGGAGTCGGCCAGCGCCGCGTCGATCAGCGCATCGCACTGATCGACCACCTGGCGTGCCGAATCGCCGACGCGCACGGTCCAGTCGCGGTTCGCCGATATGAAGTGCCAGTCGCGGCAGCGTCGCGTATCGGGCGACATATACGCCACGCAATCGTGCTCGCCGAGATCGTCAGGAGTCCGAGGCCTGCCGCGCTCGTTCAGATACTCGGGGCTCGCGCATGCCACCCAGTGCGCAAAGCCGACCTCGCGTGCAATCAGACGGCTCGACGGCAAATCGCCGATGCGTACCGCGATATCGAAGCCTTCCTCGATGATGTCCAGCATTACATCAGAGAAACTCGTTTCGATCGTAATGCCGGGAAACTGCCGCTTGAAAGCAACCAGCGCGGGCATCAGAACCGACCGGCCGAACGACATCGGCGCGGCGATCCGCAAACGGCCCGACGGCACCTGGGCGGACTGTTGCAAGGCCGCTTCCGCTTCCTTGAGTCCGGCGAGAATCTCGCGGCACCGGTCGAAAAACACCGATCCTTCCGCGGTGAGCCCGACGCTTCGCGTCGAGCGATGCAACAACACGACACCGGTTTGCGATTCGAGCCTGCTAACCGCCTTGCTGACGCCGGAAGCCGTCAACCCCATCTGTTTGGCTGCGCCGGTAAAACTCCTGGCTTCAGCGGCACGCACAAACGCCTCAACGGCAGACAAATCCATCTCGTCCTCAACAAATCGGCGAAAGCCTTCTCATATAAAGCAGGCCTCGGCATCGTTAGCAGATTGCTGGTCTGATGCGACGTGAATTTTACGGAACATAACCGCAATAACAATCGGGCTTCCATTCATGACAGAGTTGACATCGATTCACCTATCACTCTGTCTTAGCCGTCGCGCATATTACTTAGCGCTTCAAGCAAAGCCTTTCACGTCGCATGCAAATCACGCGGGTGCGGGGCGTCAGCGGCCACCTCGTTCGCATCACGAAGCGACACGCAAGATCATTTTCCCGCACCGGCATGCACGTAGTTCCAACTCAGTGGTGGCGATACAGGTTGACCGGATGGGCCCGCCCGAGATCGGCGCTATCGAAGCGTGCGCCAGCCTGCGAGCTGCCGACCGTCGAACCGCCATACGACGCCGCCGCTGCATTCGCATTCGCGGTGGAATCCGCGCCGGTGTTCGCGCCGCTATTTGCGCCGGAATTCGCGCTGCTATTCGCGCTGGCATCCACATTGGCTGCCTGGTTGTTCGCCGCCTCCCGCGCCAGCTTTTGCGCGGCCTTGTTCGCGACGTAGACCGCCGACGGATCCCAGCCGGGCTCCGGATAGTGCACCTTGCTCGTCGGATACGTCCCGTTCTGCTCGGCTGCGATCAGCTCGGCGCGGACCTGCGCGCGGGTCAGCGGCGCGTTGTCCGCAGCATGGCCGACAAGCGGAAGGACAACGAATGAAGCAATAATCAGAGCCTTGTTCAAGCGATTCATCGCAAATCCCCTTTCAGTTTGGTCAGTACCGTCTGCGACGGCATGGGTTGAACTTTAGGGGTGTGCCCGATGGGCGTGAATGGCGCGTCGGCTCATGAAACTGCTCGATCGGCTCACGGGTTTTAGCGGAAGGCGACCGATGCATTCGACGAATGCGGTCCCGATTCGAAGAGGGTCCGCAACAACAAGGTCTTATGCGGCATACATACAGCATTCGGAACAGGCGACGTACTGGCAATGCCCGCATGCAAGGCCGCGTTTTGCATTTAGCGGTGCATTCGGCCGTGCATCCGGCCGTGCATTCTTTCCATCTCTGTCTAACACGGCTGTCATGACGCGCGCTCCATGTGAACTTTGACTTTCAAACGCGCAAGACTATGGTGCGCCTATTTACTTTTGACTTTGTTGAGTGCAACGTGCTGTGTGCTGAGGCATGTGCAGTTTCCGGCTTCCGTATTCGTCCTTCCGCTGTTGCCCGCCGGGGCTTTCATGCAGCTTGCGCGTCGCGCACGCTGTGACACGCTCGCGCGTCGGGCGCGGGGCATCGAAATTGCTGTTCCGATTGCTGTCCCGTTATCTATCGCTATCGCCTATCGCCTGTTGTGGCGTGCTCGCGTTCGATGCAGCCCGTCGGATCCTTCGCGAGTTCGCAACGACCTTTCCTGGAGCAAGCAGAACACCATGTTCAAGGATCACGCTCTCGACCACGAGGATGCGCATAACGACGCTGCCGGCGCCTCCGGCACATCATCCCCCGAGCAACCCTCGCGCCGCCGTTTCCTGCAATCGGCCGCGGCCGCCGCGACCGTCGGCGCCGCCCCGCATCTGCGTGCCCAGACCCAACCCACGCCACCCGCTCAACCCGGCGCCGCGCCGGCCCCGCAGTTCGCGCCGGTTCCCGCGCGGCCCGTGAAGCTCGACATCAACGGCCGGGAATACACGCTGCAACTCGAGCCGCGCGTGACGCTGCTCGACGCGCTGCGCGAATACGCGGGCCTGATGGGCACCAAGAAAGGCTGCGATCGCGGGCAATGCGGCGCGTGCACCGTGCTCGCGGACGGGCGCCGCATCAATGCGTGCCTGACGCTTGCGGTCATGCATGAAGGCGAAAAGATCACGACTATCGAAGGCCTGGCGCAAGGCGGCACGCTGAGCCCGCTGCAGCACGCGTTTATCGAGCACGATGCATTTCAATGCGGCTACTGCACGCCCGGCCAACTGTGTTCGGCGACCGCGATGCTCAACGAGTTCGGCGCCGGCACGGCAAGCACCGTTACCGCGGACGTGCGCCGCCGCCCGGCGCAACTGACCGACGACGAGATCCGCGAGCGCATGAGCGGCAACATCTGTCGCTGCGGCGCCTATGCGAACATCGTCGCCGCGGTGCGCGCGGCGAACGGCGGCGGCACACCCGGCAGCAATGCCGGCAATGGCAGCAGTAGCAATAGCAGTAACACCAGCGCCGGCAACCTCGACAGCAGCGATACCGCCAGCTTCGCCCCCACCCGCATCCCCACTCACGCATAACGGAGCGCTCATGGACCCGATCTCCTATGAACGCGCTGCCGACGTGAACGGCGCGTTACGCTCCGCGCAGGAGCCTGGCTCGATGTATATCGGCGGCGGCACGAACCTGCTCGACCTGATGAAAGGCGGCGTCTCGCGGCCGATGCGGCTGATCGACATCACGCGCATCGGTGGCAGCCTCGATACGGTCGCGACGCTGCCCGACGGCGGGCTGCGCATCGGCGCGCTCGTGCGCAACACCGACGCGGCCAATCACGCGCTCGTGCGCGAACGGTACCCGTTGCTCACGCAAGCGTTTCTCGCGGGTGCGTCGCCGCAACTGCGCAATATGGCGACGGTCGGCGGCAATCTGATGCAGCGCACGCGCTGCCAGTACTTCTACGACACCGCCTTCGCGCAATGCAACAAGCGCCTGCCCGGCAGCGGCTGCGCCGCGCTCGAAGGCCTGAACCGCACGCACGCGATTCTCGGCGCGAGTCCGCAATGCATCGCCGTGAATCCGTCGGATATGAGCGTCGCGCTTGCGGCACTCGATGCGGTCGTGCGCGTACGCGGACCGAGCGGCGAACGCACCGTGCCGATCGGCGAGTTTCATCGTCTGCCCGGCGACCGCCCCGACATCGATACGACGCTGCAGATGGGCGAGCTGATTCTGGCGGTCGATCTGCCGCCGCCGCTCTTCAGCGACCATGCGCATTACCTGAAGGTGCGCGACCGCGCGAGCTACGCCTTCGCGCTCGTCTCGGTGGCGGCCGCGCTGCAGATGGACGGCAATACGGTCAAGGACGCGCGCATCGCGCTTGGCGGCGTGGCCCACAAACCGTGGCGCTCGCACGCCGCGGAACAGGTGCTGAACGGTCATCCGCTGACCGCTGCGAACTTGCGCACCGCTGCCTCGGCCGCGGTCGCCGACGCGCGTGCGCAGCGCGACAACGCGTTCAAGATCGAACTTGCGCAGCGCGCGATCGTGCGCGCGGTCAACCAGGCTGCAGGCCGCGCGGGAGGTGTCGCATGAATATGATCGGCTACCCGCTCGACCGCACCGACGGCGTGCTCAAGGTCACCGGCGGCGCGCGTTATGCAGCCGAGTTTCCCGAGGCACGGCTCGCGCATGCGGTGCTCGTCACGAGCACGATTGCGAGCGGCACGATCGCGTCGATCGATACGCGCCGCGCGCAGTCGCTGCCCGGTGTGCTGCTCGTGATGACGTACCAGAACGCGCCGCGCCTGCCGCAACAAGGCCAGGCAGGCTTCGCGCCGCCCGCGGGCCGGCGCCTTTCGCTGTTGCAGGACAATCAGGTGCACTACAGCAACGAGCCGGTCGCGGTCGTCGTCGCGGATACGCTCGAACATGCGACCGACGCCGCGCATCAGTTGCGTATTGCGTATCAGAACCAGCCGGCCGCGCTCGACTTCACGCAGGCGAAAGCGCGCATGCATGCGCCTGACAATCCGCAAGGCCGTCAGACCGACACGAAGCGCGGCGATTTCGACGCAGGCCTGCGCGAAGGCACGGTGCGTGTCGACGCGGTCTACACGACGCCGATGGAAACGCACAATCCGATGGAGCCGCACGCGACCATGGCCGTCTGGGACGGCCCGCATCTGACGCTCTACGACTCGACGCAAGGCGTGACCGGCGCGAAGGTCGCGGTCGCGAAAGCGCTCGGCCTGCCGCCCGACAACGTGCGCGTGATCTCGCCGTTTATCGGCGGCGGCTTCGGCTGCAAGGGCTCGTCCTGGTCGCATGTCACGCTGTGCGCGATGGCCGCGAAGCAGACGGGCCGCCCCGTGCGGCTCGCGCTCGAGCGGCCGCAGATGTTCGGGCCGGTCGGCGCGCGGCCGCGCACCGAGCAGCACTTCGTGCTCGCCGCGAAACCCGACGGCACGCTGACCGCGATGCGTCACGACAGCATCTCGAGCACGTCGATGATCGAAGACTGGACCGAGACCTGCTGCATGGTCACGCGCATGCTGTACGCGGTGCCGAATCAGGTCACGACGCACCGCCTCGTGCAGATGAACGTCGGCACGCCGACCTTCATGCGCGCACCGGGCGAAACGACCGGCTCGTTCGCGCTCGAATCGGCGATGGACGAACTCGCGGTCGCGCTGAACATGGACCCGCTCGAGTTGCGTCTGAAAAACTACGCAGAGGTCGACCCGCAGGAAGGCAAACCGTGGTCGAGCAAGGCGCTGCGCACCTGCTACGAAGTCGGCGCGCAACGCTTCGGCTGGGCGCGCCGCAGCCGCGCGCCGCGCTCGATGCGCTCGGGCAATACGCTGATCGGCATGGGCATGGCGACCGCGACGTATCCGGCGAACCGCAGCGAGGCGTCGGCGATCGCGCGCATCCTGCCCGACGGCACCGCGTTCGTCGCGTCCGGCACGCAGGATATCGGCACCGGCACCTACACGGTGATGACGCAGGTCGCCGCTGACGCGCTGGGCTTCGAGACGCAGAACATCCGCTTCGCGCTCGGCGATTCGACGCTGCCCAACGCGCCGGGCTCGGGCGGCTCGCGCTCGGCCGCGAGCGTGTCGCCGGCCGTGCGCGACGCGTCGACGCAGGTGCGCAACAAGCTGATCGCGCTCGCGCTGGCCGACAAGGCGTCGCCGGTCTTCGGCACCGACCTCGCCGACGTCACCGTCGAAAAAGGCTGGGTGGTGAGCCGCAAGGATCCGTCGAAACGCGATCCGGCCGCCGCCGTGCTCGCACGCGCGGGCGGCCAGCCGATCGAGGCGACCGCCAGCGCGAAATCGGGCGACGAGCGGCAGCGCTATTCGTTTCACTCGTTCGGCGCCGTGTTCGCGGAAGTGCATGTCGACGCGGACCTCGGCACGATTCGCGTGGCGCGTGTCACGGCCGTCTACGATATCGGCCGCGTGCTCAACGAGAAGACCGCGCGAAGTCAGTTGATGGGCGGCATCGTGTGGGGCATCGGCGCGGCGCTCGAGGAAGAAAGCACGCTCGATCCACGAGTCGGCCGCATCACGAATGCGAATCTGGCCGAGTACCACGTGCCGGTCAATGCGGACGTGAATGCGCTCGATGTCGTTATGCTCGATGAAGCCGATCCGTATATCAGCCCGCTCGGCGTGAGAGGCATCGGCGAGATCGGCATTACCGGCGTGCCGGCCGCGATCGCGAATGCGGTCTATCACGCGAGCGGCGTGCGCGTGCGCGATTTGCCGATCACGCTCGACAAGGTGATGCCGGGCGCACAGCGGCACTTCGTCTAGCGCGGGCGGGTTTCAACATCGTTCGACACCCGGACACCCGGACACCTGAACGACTGGTCCCCTGCACACAGCGGCACTTCGCGTCGCGCGAGGTCGCCGCTTGCAGCGCCGGCGAACGTCGTCGGCATCGCAAGCGGAGTGTGCAAGCGGTACGGTTATGCGACTTGCGTGGCACACCGGTTGCGCCGCACAATCGGGTTCACTCCTTCTTCCGGTGCCGCCCATGGCTTATGCGTCGCTCGCTACCGGTGTGCTGCTCGCCGCCGGTTATGGATCGCGCTTCGATCCGGACGGCCTCCACAACAAGCTGTTAGCACGTCTGCCCGATGGCACACCGGTCGCGCATGAAGCCGCGCACCGGCTGTTGCTGATCGTGCCGCGCGTGATCGCGGTCGTGCGGCCCGGTTCCGATCCGCTTGCGCGCGTGCTCAACGACGCAGGCTGCGACGTCGCGTTTTCGAAGGACGCCGAACGCGGCATGGGCGCGAGCCTCGCCGCCGGCGTCGCGGCCAGCGACGACGCCGAAAGCTGGATTGTCGCGCTCGCCGATATGCCGCGTATCGCGGTGACGACGATCGAAGCGGTCGCGCGCACGCTCGACGGCGGCGCCTCGATCGTCGCGCCGTACTACCAGGGGCAGCGCGGCCATCCGGCCGGCTTCGGTCCCGCGCATCGCGACGCGCTGCTCGCGCTCGACGGCGACACCGGCGCCCGCGCCCTCTTTGCGCGGCATACGGTGACGCGGCTCGATGTCGACGATGCCGGTGTGCTTGCCGATGTCGACACCCCCGACGATCTGCGCCAGCTGCCCCGATAATCGGCCGGCGACCCGCCGCGCCCGCGGCGCGAGGCTCGCCGGCGCTCATTGCGACGGGCACAACGCTTGCACCCTTCCCCGGCGAACCGGCAAACGTCGGGCAATAAAACCCGCAGCAACGCGCCGCTTTTGCATCTAAGCTGGTGAAAGGCCGCGACCGTGCACCGCCACCACGGTCCTGCCTCACTACCCCCGGCAGGTCCCGTCCAATCACACACCTATGAGCGAAACCAATCCGCGTCTCTTTGTCGTATCCCCGCATTTCGACGACGCCGTGTTCAGTTGCGGCGCATTGCTCGCCACCTCTCCCGATGCCGCCGTCTGTACCGTGTTCGCCGCACCGCCCGAGCACGACATGTGTACCGAATGGGATACGAAGGCCGGCTTTGCCGGCGCGTACGAATCGGTTCACGCGCGCACGATCGAAGACAACCATGCGCTATCGGTGCTTGATGCGATTCCGGTGCGGCTGCCGTTTCGCGATGCGCAGTATCTCGATTCGCCGTCGATCGGCAAGCTTGCCGCCGCGCTCGAGGAAACGATCTACGGCTCGACGGCCAACACGCTGCTGATGCCGCTCGGGCTGTTTCATTCCGATCACCGGCTCGTCTTCGACGCATGCTGCGAGATCCTGCCGCGGCTCTCGCATCTGACGTGGTTCGCGTACGAGGAAGCGATCTACCGGCCGATGGCCGGGCTCGTGCAGCAGCGTCTGATCGACCTCGCGAAACGCGGCATCGTCGCGACGCCCGCGCATCCGGCCGCCGACCATACGCTCGATTGCGAGCGTCAGGCGCTGATGAAGCGCGAAGCGATCAGCGCGTACACGAGCCAGCTCCACGCGTTCGGCCCGGAAGGCTACGCGGACGTGTTTGCCGGCGAACGCTACTGGCGGCTCGATACGGTGCGGCGCTCGGCCGGCGAACATCGCCTCGGCAGCTGAGCAACGCGTACGGCAGCGCGCCGTCGTACCAGGCCACCGTGTGCAGCGGCGGCGCGCAATGCGATGCCGCTTGCGGGCTTGCGGGCTTGCGGGCTTGCGGGCTTGCGGCTTCGAGCAAAGCACAAGCAGGCTCGATCTGTATCGCCTACGCTATCTGATGCAGGAAGGCGCGTCGTGCATCGATCAGCAGTCCGGCCGCGTTCCTGCCCGCATTTCGCTACGTGATTGAAGGCAAGCGCGAGGTAACGCCATGATTTGCCGCATCCACACCGCTCCGATTCCCGAACCTCTCGCCGACCCGACGCGCGACCCCGAAGGCGACCCACTGACGCCGCCGTCGCCCGGCCATCACAACGACGAACCGCAGCGTCCCGAAGGACCGCCCGACAAAGATCCGGTGTAGCCGCGCTAGCGCTCTCGACGGATTGCGACAGCTCGGGGCGGCTCGATATCGCTTATCGCAACCCCACTCGGTTGACCGCAGCCCACCGCGGTTACCGCGCGTGGCGCACCATCGGAATCATCGGCGGACAGGTGCTCACGCGCAGCCTCGTCTGCACTTCGAAACCGTGCCGTTCGTAGAACGGCACATTGCGCTCGTTGGACGACCACAGATACGCCGGCAGATGCGCCGCATCGCATTGCGCGAGACGCGCCTGCAGCAGCAACGCGCCACGCCCGCGGTTCTGGCCGATCGGATCGACGCCGAGCGCCGACAGATACCAGAACGGACCCTTCGGCTCATAGCGTTCGAGCGCCGCGGCCATGCCGCCAAACGCCTCGAGCTTCTCCGGGGCACAGCCCTCATGCAGGATCGCGGCGATCTCACCGTCGTCGTGATGCACGCCCGGCGGCCGCCAGCACGCGACCGCGAGGCCGTCGTCGGTGCGCTGCAGCGCCGCGGAATCGAATGCATGCGTGACAAGCACGCGAAACAGTTGCGTCGCATAGGTCATCATGCGCAGCGGCGTGTCGAAAATCCAGCGCACGACCGGGTCTTCGATATTCGCGAGCACGATCGCCGCGGTGGCCGCGTCGAGATCGTCGGGCGCATCGATCGTCACGACACGCAAAGAGTCTGGAAACATGGTCGTTCAGCCTGCGGGTTGGTTCCGGTCAGTTCGCGTGGTTGCCCGGCCGTTGCCGACCGTTGCCGGCTATTGCCGGTCGAATCTGCGTGCCATGTGCACGTTGCGTGCCGACGCGCGCACCGTCTGGCGAACACCGGCGACCGTACGCCGGTTGCCGGGAAACCCATCTCCGGCAGGTATACTCCGGCTTTACAATCCGCGCGTCCGCCATGCTTGCACTCAAGCTCACGCTGGCTCCATCTTTCCTGCTGATCGTTTCGATGTCGGGCAAATGGTGGGGACCGGCGATCGCCGGATGGCTCGCCGGCCTGCCCGTCGTGGCCGGCCCGATTCTCTACCTGCTCGTGCTGCAGCACGGTCCTTCGTTCGGCGCGCAGGCGGCCACGCTGTCGCTGGCGGCGATTCTCGCTTCGGAAGCGTTCAATTTCGGCTATGCATGGACGTGCCGCGTCGCGCACTGGCGCCTTGCGGTCGCGGCTGGGCTTGCAGCGTGGTTTGTGTGCGCGAATGCGCTTGCGCTGCTGCCTGTTATGTCTTTTGCTCCGTCGTCGCTTGCCCCGTCGTCTCTTGCCTCGGCCACGTCCACGGCGTCGACGGTGTCCGCGGTAGCGATCGCATCAACCTCTTCCAGCGCTTTCGCCTGGTCGTCTTCAACCGCCTGGGCGCTCGCCGCGGCCGCGCTCGGCGTGGCCTTCGGCAATGCGTTCTTGCCGGCGAGCCAGGCAGTCGCCAAGGGCGCACCGCTCACGCGCGTCGACCTTGCGGGCCGCATGCTCGCCGGCATCGCGCTCACACTGATCGTCACCGCTTTGTCGGGCCGGCTCGGCGCGGGCTGGAGCGGCTTGCTCGCCGTATTCCCGCTGATGGGCGTCGTGCTGTCGGTGTCGTCGCATCGCGCGCACGGCCCGGCATTCGTGATCGCGTTGCTGCGCGGCATGGTCGCCGGCCGCTTCTCGTTCGGCGCGTTCTGCCTTTTTCTGTCGTTCGCGCTGACGCGCGAGCCGGCACTCGCGGCTTTTGCGCAGGCGGCCGCACTGGCCGTCTGCGTGCAGGGATTGACGAAGCGCCTCGCGAAGAAGTCACGCGCAAGCGCTTCGCCCGCACCGGACACCGCGCATCGGAACGGCGTCAGAACTGATAGTTGAGCGAGATATCGGTGACGCCGCCCGTCTTCGTCTGGATGATCGGACTGTTCGCCGCGCTGCCGAGCAGCCGCTTGATCGCGCCGTCAGCCGTCACGAACCAGTGCTTGTTGACAAACCAGATCATCGTGATGCCGAAGCCCGCGGACTTCAGACCCGCGCTCGCGTTGTACTGGCGCAAGCCCGACGCGGCCGACTGCTGGGCATTCACGCCGAACCAGCTGTTCATATAAGTCGAATCGGCAAACGTCACGGACGGCCCCGCGAACCAGAAAAACGACTCCGAACTGCCCGGCATCGGCATATAGGCGCCGAGATCCAGAATCCAGCCATTCGAGCCGCCCAGACTGCGCGTGATCGCGGTGCGGAACGTCAACGGAAGCTCCTTCGAGATGACGTACTCGCCGGCGATCTTGATCTCGGGCGCCGGATTGATATTGCCGAGTCCGTTCAGATGTTGCGGATCGTCGTGGGCGCGTCGTCCGAGGTCATACACCATGGCGATACTCGTGCGCCAGTTCTGGCCCTGCAGCAGATTGACGCCGAGGCCTTCGCCAGTCGAAAGAAACGCGATGTCCTTGTACCGGATATCGAGGCTCGGGCCCGCGAGAATGTGATAGCGCGACGATCCGTCATAGCGCGGCTCGAAGGTCATGCCAGCGCCGACGCGCGTCTCCCAGGTCGGGATCTTCGGCTCGTACATCTTCTCGAGCGGAATGCCCGCCGAGTACTGCCATTCGCCAAGCGGCGACGGCGTTTGCGCGTAGGCGCCCGGCGCGGCCAGCGCGGCGGCGGCCGCGCTCGCGGCCCAGATCGCCGCCGTGCCCACGTTCAGACCGCGCCGGTTGGTCCCGGGCCTGGTCTTCCCATGCATCTTCGTCCCGCGCGTTTCCGTCTCACGCGTTTCTGTCCCGCGCATTTCCGTCGCGAAAATCCGGCCGGTCCTTTTTGTTGACGCCACAACGCCTCCCATCTTCTGGTTAGTCGAGTTCCGGCCGCGACACGTACTTCGGCCTGGATTGGGTGAGCGAGCATGCCAGCGTGTTTTGGGTGCCCATCTGCTGCACGACCGTTTGCTACACACTGCGCAAAATCTACTGCGTAAATCCGCAGCCATGCATGCGGTAGCAAACGGTGTTCCAGCATTCGCTGCGCGCGACGGTCTGTTCTTGGCACTGTGAGTCGTCCGGCCGGATTCGAGCGACCTGCACGGCACCTTCGCGGCATCCGCACGGCGAAGTCCCATTCCAGCCATTGTTTCGTGGGACATCCACGCCTCACGGGTCGACGCGCGCACGGTCGATTTGCTCACGATGGGCTCCTCATTGTCGGCTCATTCAGCGCCGCTAACCTGCAATCGTCAAGCAAGCGCAGGGCAAGCGCCCAACCGGGTGGCACCGATGCGCAACAAGGGGAAAAAAATGAAACGCTCACTGGTTCTCGCCGGCACCTCGACCCTGATCTGCGCGCTCGCGCTCTCCGGCTGCGCGGCGCCCGCCGGTTCCCCCGGCATCTACGGCGCGGCGCAGACACAGCGCGAAGAAACGATCCGCATGGGCACCGTCGAAAACGTGCGCAACGTGACGATTGACGCGAACAACGGCCAGCCCGGCGTGCTGGGCGCGCTCGGCGGCGGTTTGCTCGGCGGTGTGGCAGGCAGCGCGATCGGCCGCGGACACGGCTCGCTGCTGATGGGTGTGCTCGGCGGCGTCGCGGGCGCGGTCGCCGGCAGCGAAGTGCAGCACAAGATGGCACAGCAGCACGGCCAGGAAATCACCGTGCGTCTTGACGACGGCACATGGCGCGCCATCACGCAGAACACCAGCGGCGGCGCGTTCTATCCCGGTGAACGCGTGCGCCTGCTGTCGAGCGACGGCATCACGCGCGTCACGTACGACTGACTTCGCGTCGAAGACGGCGGCGTCCCGATCGAGCTGATCGAAACAACGCTCACGGATGACGAAATCTGGGGCCGCGCGCGCGATGGGCGGCAGGCTTCGCTGTATCGCTAACGCCTGCGCGCCCGCGCCCCGGTTCAGGCCGGCTCAGATTCAGCCGAGCTGGAACACCGACACCGCTTTGCGCAGCGAATGCGCCTGCTCGTCGAGCGCGGCAGCGGCCGCGGCGGCTTCTTCGACGAGCGCCGCGTTCTGCTGCGACACCTGATCCATCTGCGTTACCGCGCGATTGACCTGCTCAATGCCGTCGCGTTGCTCTTCGGAAGCGGCCGCGATTTCGTCCATGATCGCGGTCACGTGCGCGATCGACTGGCGCAGCTCTTCCATCGTCTCGCCCGCGGTGCCGACGAGGCGCGCACCTGCATTGACGCGCTCGACCGAGTCGCCGATCAGTTCCTTGATTTCCTTGGCCGCCGCCGACGAACGCTGCGCGAGGCTGCGCACTTCACCCGCGACGACCGCGAAGCCGCGGCCCTCTTCGCCGGCGCGCGCTGCTTCGACCGCCGCGTTGAGCGCGAGAATATTCGTCTGGAACGCGATGCCTTCGATCACACCCGTGATATCGGCAATCTTCTGCGAGCTGCGATCGATGCTGCCCATCGTTTCGACGACGTCGCCGACCACCGTCGCGCCTCGCCCTGCGATAACGTTTGCCTTGCCGGCCAGATCCTGGGCCTGACGCGCGTTATCGGCGTTCTGTTTGACGGTCGCCGTCAGCTGCTCCATGCTGGCCGCCGTTTCTTCGAGCGAAGCGGCCTGCTCTTCAGTGCGCTGCGACAGGTCGCTGTTGCCCGCTGCAATCTGGCGCGTCGCGGTGGAGATCGACTCCGAGCTATGCGTGACCTGGCGGACCGTATCGGTGAGGCCGCCTTGCATCGTCTTCAGGCCTTCAACGAGCTTGCCCATCTCATCCTGCGAATGCACATCGAAGCGGCCCGTCAGGTCGCCGCTCGCAATGCGGCGCAACTGCTCGAGCACGGTGACGAGCGGCCGCGAAATCGAGCGGTTCAGGCCATTCGCGCACAGCACGCAGGCGCCCATGCCGACCACGATCAGCACGATGCCGATGATGCGCAACACACGGAACTGGCCCTGCGCATCGTCGAACGCGCGCTTGCCGCGCTCGAGCTTCCATTGCTGCAGCGCGTCCCACGACTTCGCGAGCGGCACCGTGTATTTGATGATGACGTTCATCGCGATATCGTCGGCGGTCTTGCTGTCGCCCTTTCGCATCGCATCCATCAACGGCTGCAGCGCGTTCTGCACGATCGCGTTGCGCGCCGCGTTCGCCGCATCGGCAAGACCCTGCTCTTCGGCCTCATGCGGCAGCGCGTTGTAGTCCTTCCATGCCTGGTCCGAAGTCGCGAGGTAGTCCGCGGCCTTGTCGATGAGCTTCGGCGCATCGGGCGCTTCCGGGTGCAGCATCGCGCGATCGAGCGTGGTGCGCGCGATCGTCAGGTTCAGGTTCGACTTACCCAGCGCAATCGACGAAGCAAGCTGGTTCGAGTACGCGTAATCCAGATCGCCGCTCAGATCCTGCATGCCGAATTGCGCAAGCAAACCGAGTGCAACGATCAGAACGCCAAGAATTGCGGTAGTAGCCCAAAGCCGGGCCGAAATCGAGAGGCGTGAAAACATGATTGACCGAGTGAGTTGTTTTTGGATGAACCGGGAAGTGATCGGATGATCAGACTGCTGCCGGTCTATCGCTGATTACAACGGCACTGGAACGCCAAACTTGAGGCTTTCAGCGAAATAAATCGTTTGCGCTGAAGCATATTGATGAGGTTCGTGACCGGTCTGTGAAAGAACGGTCACGTTGCTGCGAGGACTGCGCTTTTTCTAACTGCCGCGCACATTCAAGGTGCGCATTCAAGGTGCGCATTCAAGGTGCGCATTCGATCTGCGCATTCAATGCGCGCGCACCGATTCGTCGATTAACGGCCTTGCGCCGTCGCCGAATCGAATCCGACCGTCTGCGGCGAACCGTCGTTGTTATCGGGATCGATTCGCCCATCGAGCACGGCCTTCGCGGTCACGCGATCGAGCGCACCTTCCCAGCGCGCCACCGCGAGCGTCGCGACGCCATTGCCGATCAGGTTCGTCACCGCGCGCGCTTCGTTCAGGAAGCGGTCGATGCCGAGCAGCAGGACAAGGCCCGTGACCGGAATCTGATGCATCGATGCAAGCGTCGCCGCGAGCGCGACGAAACCGGCGCCTGCCACACCCGCCGAGCCCTTCGACGTGAACAGCAGCACGCCGAGCACGATCAGCTGGTCTTCGAGCGAGAGATGAATATTCATCGCCTGCGCGACGAAGATCGCCGCCATCGTCAGATAGATCGACGTGCCGTCCGCATTGAACGTGTAACCGGTCGGCAGCACCATGCCGACCACCGACTTGCGGCAGCCGAGCTGTTCCATCTTCACGAGCATCTGCGGCAGCACTGCTTCGGTCGACGCCGTGCCGAACGTGATCAGGATTTCATCCTTGATATAGCGCAGGAACTTCCACAGCGACAGCCCGCACATGCGCATGACTGCGCCGAGAATCACGACGATAAACACGATCGACGTCAGGTACACGCACAACATCAGTTCGCCGAACTGCCTGAGCGTGCCGATGCCGTACTTGCCGACCGTAAACGCGATGCCGCCGAAGGCGCCGATCGGCGCGACGTACATCACGATGCGCACGACGCCGAACATGCCGTGCAGGAACGTATCGAGCATGTCGACGAACGGATCGGCGCGCTTGCCCATGCGCGCGAGCGCGATGGCGAACAGCACCGAGAAGAAGATGATCTGCAGCATGTCGCCGTTCGCGAACGAGCCGACCACCGTCGATGGCACGATACCCGTCAGAAACGCGATCGCGCCATGTTCTTTCGCCGCGTGCGTGTAGGTGGCAATCGCGGCGCCGTCGATATGCGACGGATCGACGTTCATGCCGGCGCCCGGCTGCATCACGTTCACCACCACCAGACCGATCGCCAGCGCGAAGGTCGAGACGATTTCAAAGTAAAGCAGCGCCTTGACGCCGACGCGTCCCGCTTCGTGGATGTCGTTCATGCGCGCGATGCCGACCACCACCGACGCAAAGATGATCGGTGCGAGCAGCATCCGGATCAGCTTGATGAACAGATCGCCGAGCGGCTTCATCTGCGCGCCGACATCGGGATTGAAATGCCCGAGCAGAATGCCGATCGCGATACCGATCAGCACCTGCACGTAGAGCTTGGAAAGGGTCTGCTTGATTCGCATCCTGGGTCTCCTTCTCACTTCTGCTTCGGCGGGTATGCCGTCGGCCCGAAAAAAGCCGCAAGCGTACCGTTGGAACATGACAATGGGGAGCTCGCGCCCATCGTGTTTCCGGTTGTCTCCGAGTGGTCCCCGTTGTAACGACGAAGCCGCTTGCCCGCTGCACTCCTTATACAGACGGACAAACGGCCTTTTTAACCTGCGCGATTACGCGAGCAGGGTTTGCATCTGCTGATACAGATCGCGCTTGCCTTCGAAGCCGATACCCGGCAGATCCGGCATCGTGATGTAACCGTTATCGACCTTCACGCCATCGGGGAAGCCGCCGAACGGCTGGAACAGATCCGGATACGACTCGTTGCCGCCGAGGCCAAGACCCGCCGCGATATTGAGCGACATCTGGTGGCCGCCGTGCGGAATACAGCGCTTACGCGACCAGCCGTGCTCATGCAACATGTCGAGCGTGCGCAGATATTCAACGAGGCCGTACGACAGCGCGCAGTCGAATTGCAGCCAGTCGCGATCCGAACGCATGCCGCCGTAGCGGATCAGGTTGCGTGCGTCCTGCATCGAGAACAGGTCTTCGCCGGTCGCCATCGGCTTGTCGTAGTAATTACGCAGCGTCGCCTGCAGTTCGAAGTCGAGCGGATCGCCCGGCTCCTCGTACCAGAACAGGTCGTATTGCGAGAGCGCCTTCGCATAGCGCACTGCCGTGTCGAGATCGAACCGGCCGTTCGCGTCGACCGCGAGCTTCTGGCCGTCCTTCAGCACCGACAGGATCGAATCGATACGACGCAGATCTTCGTCGAGCGAGCCGCCGCCGATCTTCTTCTTCACGACCGTGTAGCCGCGGTCGATATAGCTGCGCATCTCGTCCTTCAGCTTCTCGTGATCCTGGCCCGGGTAGTAGTAGCCGCCCGCCGCGTAGACGAACACCTTGCGGTCCGGCACGCCGTTGCCGTAGCGGTCCGCGAGCAGCTGGAACAGCGGCTTGCCTTCGATCTTCGCGACCGCATCCCAGATCGCCATATCGATCGTGCCGATCGCCACCGAGCGCTCACCGTGGCCGCCCGGCTTTTCATTCGTGAACATCGTGGCCCAGATCTTGTGCGGATCGAGGTTCGTGCCCTTGTCGTCGACGAGCGACGCGGGATCGGCCGCCATGATGCGCGGGATGAAACGCTCGCGCATCAGCGTGCCCTGACCGTAGCGGCCATTCGAGTTGAAGCCGAAACCGACCACCGGCTTGCCGTCGCGGATCACGTCGGTGATCACGGCGACGCAGCTCAGCGTCATCTTGCTGAAGTCGATATAGGCATTGCGAATCGACGAACTAATGGGGAATGTCTTTTCGCGAATCTCGACGATCTTCATTCGGGGTCTCCGGAAATCCTGCACGCTGGCGGTGCATGCGACGTTTGAAAGTCGAAAGATTACGTCCGGCGTCGCGCGTTAAAATTCAGCAATACGCAATTGATAATTCAGTTTCAGTGAAAACCGACATCAACTCCGATCTCGAATTTTTTGTCTTGCTGGCGCGCCATGAAAGCCTCTCCGCGGCGGCCCGCGCGCTCGATCTGACGCCGCCCGCGGCGACCCGGCGCCTCGCTCAGATGGAGGAAAAACTCGGCGTGCGGCTCGTCAACCGCACGACCCGCACGGTCAGCCTGACGGCGGAAGGCGAGATCTATCTGCAGCACGCGGCGCGCATCCTCGCGCAGGTGCAGGAAATGGAAGACGCGGTGTCGAGTCATGGCGCCGCGCCGCGCGGCCTGTTGCGCGTCAACGCCTCGCTCGGCTTCGGCCGCACCACGATCGCGCCGGTCGTGTCGAAGTTCGCGAAGGCATATCCCGACGTCGAAGTGCAGTTCGAGGTGACCGACCGGCCGATCGATCTGATCGAAAACGCCTTCGATCTGGCAATCCGCTTCGGCGAACTGCCCGATCAGCGCCTGAATGCGCGGCGCATCATGTCGAACCGGCGCTTTTTATGCGCGTCGCCGGCGTATCTGGAGCGCAACGGCACGCCGCACAAGGTGGCCGATCTGGCGCACCACCGCTGCATCGTGCACCGCCAGAACGACGACGCGTACGGCATCTGGCGTTTTGTGCGCGATCAGCACAGCGAAGCGGTCAAGGTGCACGGCACGCTGTCGAGCAATGACGGCGACATCGTGCTCGGCTGGGCGCTGGACGGCCACGGCATCCTGATCCGCTCCGAGTGGGACCTCGAAAAGTATGTGAAAAGCGGCCGGCTGCGCGTCGTGCTGCCGGATTTCGTGCTACCGGACGCCGATCTGTTCGTGTACTACCCGAGCCGGCAGAACCAGGCGGCGCGCGTGCGCGCGTTTATCGACTTCCTCGTCGAGCAGTTCGAGCCGCCGGCAAGAAAAGGCCGGTAACGGCATATTAGGCCAGCGGGCCTTCGAGATAAGAAAGAGGGCAAATGCTCACAGGCGCGTATCGCCCGGAGCCGATTCGTGCGCCCGCCGCAACTGTCATTTTCGCGAGCGTGACGCGACCAAGCGATGTATCGGGGAATAACTAGCGGAAAACGGTGTTTGCCCGATGAAAGGAACTTGTTGATTGCATCAATGCAGCCTCGTCTTTGACATGGCTGCGCATCAACGGGAAAAGCGCCGGTATGCGGCGCGCGCATCGCTTACTGAGGTCACCGAAGATGATTCCGTTTCTGATTGCATGGTTAGGGGGCGTGCTGACGATCGTCAGCCCCTGCATCCTGCCGGTTTTGCCGTTCGTGTTCGCACGCACAGGCAAGCCGTTTATGCAAAGCAGCCTGCCGCTGCTGATCGGCATGGCGGCCACTTTTAGCGCGGTCGGCGCGCTGGCCGCGGTCGGCGGCGGCTGGGCAGTCGCCGCGAACCAGTATGGCCGCATCGCCGCGCTCGTCGTGCTGGCCCTGTTCGGCCTGACGCTGCTGCTGCCGAAGCTGTCCGACACGATGACGCGGCCGCTCGTCGCGCTCGGCGCGCGGCTCTCGGAGACCGCGCAAGGCGCCGACACCAAATCGACGATCTGGGCGTCGCTGTTGCTCGGCGTCGCGACGGGCCTGTTGTGGGCGCCGTGCGCGGGCCCGATTTTGGGCCTGATTCTGACCGGCGCCGCGCTGCAGGGCGCGAGCGTGCATACGTCGTTGCTACTGCTGTCGTATGCGGCGGGCGCGGCGACGTCGCTGGCGCTTGCGCTCGTGGTCGGCGGCAAGGTGTTCACGGCCATGAAAAAGACGCTGCATATCAGCGAATGGGTCAAGCGCGGGCTTGGCGTGGCAGTGCTTGCCGGTGTCGCCGCGATTGCCGCACATGCCGATACGGGGTTTCTCACGCATCTTTCGCTTTCGGGCACGAATAGCCTCGAGCAGAGCGTGCTGGATCGCTTCCACGGGGCAAAGAATGGCTCGCCGGACGCGATGATGGCGGCTAATGCGCCGTCGGCGGCTTCGGGGAGCGCGGCTGGCGCGGGCGCATCGACTTCGATGTCGTCGGCGAACGCGGCAAACGCGGGCGGCTCGCAGGCCATGGCCCAAGCCGCCCAACCTGGCAGCCCGGCGCCGTTGCCCGTCGAAGGCACGCTGCCGTCGCTCGACGGCGCCGTTCAATGGCTGAATTCGCCGCCGCTGACCGCCGCGCAATTGCGCGGCAAGGTCGTGCTCGTCGATTTCTGGACCTACTCGTGCATCAACTGCCTGCGCACGCTGCCGTACGTAAAAGCGTGGGCCGACAAGTACAAGGACGCGGGTCTCGTCGTGATCGGCGTGCACACGCCCGAGTTCGCGTTCGAAAAGGAAGTCGGCAACGTGAGCCGCGCGGTGAAGGACCTGAAGGTGAACTTCCCCGTTGCGATCGACGACAACTACAAGATCTGGCGCGCGTTCAACAATCAGTACTGGCCGGCCGACTACTTCGTCGACGCGCAAGGGCGGATTCGCGCGCACCACTTCGGCGAAGGCGACTATGCGGGCTCCGAACAGGTGATCCGTCAACTGCTGACCGAAGCCGGCGCGCACAACCTGCCGGACGGCATGGTGAAGGACACCGGCACGGGCGCGGAAGCGGCGCCCGAGATGGCCGATATCCAGTCGCCGGAAACCTACGTCGGCTACGACCGCGCGACGAATTTCGCGTCGCCGGGCGAACCGGTGCTCGACAAGCCGCACCGCTACACGCTCGGAAACGGTCTCGGTCTGAACGACTGGGCGCTCGACGGCACGTGGACGCTCGGCGCCGAGCATACTGATCTCGATCAGCCGGGCGGCGCGATTGCGTTCCGCTTCCATGCGCGCGATCTGCACCTCGTGCTCGGACCGACGGCGAACGGACAACCGGTGCGCTTCCAGGTGACGATCGACGGCAAGGCGCCGGGCGCGAATCACGGCAGCGATACCGACGCGAACGGCAATGGCACGGTGACGAGTCAGCGGCTGTATCAGCTGGTCCGTCAGAGCGGCACGATTACCGACCATACGTTTGAGATCCGCTTTCTCGACCCCGGCGTGCGCGCGTATGCGTTCACGTTCGGTTGATCCCTGCTTCATCACGGAGATAGATGGCCATGAAAAACGAAGTCCCTCAACAACCCTCGCGCAAGGGCGCGGCTGTCACGCGAGGTCTGCGCCGCCGCTTGCCGTTCGTCGCGCTGCTCGCCGCGCTCGTCGCGGGCGTCGGTTTCACTCAACGGCATGTGATGGCCGACGAAGCGCACATGGTGCCGCCGCCGGCGCTCGATGAAACGGCGGCGAATGCACCGTCATCGGAAACCGTCGTGCTGGCCGGCGGCTGCTTCTGGGGCGTGCAGGGCGTGTTCCAGCACGTGAAGGGCGTGACAAGCGCGGTCTCGGGTTACACGGGCGGTGCGAAATCGGCGGCCGAGTACGAGACGGTGAGCACGGGCACGACGGGCCATGCGGAATCGGTGCGCGTGACGTTCGACCCGCATCAGATCAGCTACGGACGCATCCTGCAGATCTACTTTTCGGTGGCGCACGATCCGACCGAGCTGAACCGTCAAGGGCCGGACGTCGGCACGCAGTATCGCTCGACGATCTTTCCGACCACGCCCGACCAGGCGCGCATTGCGAAGGCGTATATCGCGCAGCTGGGCAACGCGCACGTGTTCTCGGACAAGATCGTGACGACGATCGAGCCGGATCGCACGTTCTATCCGGCGGAGCAGTATCACCAGAACTACCTGACGCTGCACCCGGATCAGCCGTATATCGCGTTTAACGATATTCCGAAGGTCGAGGATCTGAAGAAGCTGTTTCCGACGCAGTATCGGGATAAGCCGGTGTTGGTGAAGGTGGCTTCGTGAGGCTCTTGTGAGCTCTTGATGGAATGAGGCGGGCGCTCGTGCTAAAGGACGAGCGCCTGTTTCGTGCTTAATGCTCTACGACCAATTGAGTTGGGCCACGGCTTCGTCGTCGAGATTTCGCGTTCTCGGGTCCTGTCCTCGCAACTCGATCAGCCAATCCCGCCATTGCTCGTCGGAAATGTAATGCCGGGTTTCGCTGCGTGCATTCCTGACGAACTCCCCCTGCTCCTCGATCGTCAGACTTCGCCAGAACGGAGTCCATATGTGGTCGAGCCAGTATTGCTCTTCGCCCTGCGAAAGAAACAGGAACGGACCGTGTTCATACATCGCGATCCAGGGCGGAGCGGGATTGAACCGCTCCCGTTCGATCGAACGGATCAACTCCGGATCGTTGGACAGCATCTTCACGGAGACGCCCCTGAAGCGGGACTCGGTACGAAGCAGCGTAGTGGCTGCGTGCCCTTCTATTTCGCGTCGGAAACATAGCCAGTCGCCTTCCTCGCTCATTGTTCGCACGAGGTTCAGAAAACGCGGAAACTGAGCCGACTCGATGTCGTACACAAGGCCGAACGCGTTGATGCCGATGTCGCGATTCAAGACGGCGACGGGATAGGAGGGCAACCGCGCGTGTTCTAAATCTGCGGGTCCATCAGCGAAGAGCGCTCGTAGTTGATCGAACGACTGGCCGAATCTTTGTTCGAGCGCCCTGATGCCGTTGCGCTCGGCGTGCTTTGCCTCAGCTTGCTTCAGTTTGCCTGTTATCGAAAACACTGCCGGCCGCCTCCAGTCACATGTCCGGGATTTGATCGGCGATCCACGAGCCGCCGAAATATCCCACAGCTCCAAAGATGATGCCACCGATCAGACCAGTCACCACCGCGCCAGGACCCAGTTCGATGCCAACAATGGAGCCCGTCGATGCGCCAATGCGAGCAGCTGCAGCTGCGGTTGCCCAACCTCCGGCAACGCCACCACCCCAGCCACCCGCCTGCCGTATCACCTCCTTTCCAATAGGGCGCACGCTTTTCAACCTGATTGAATCATCCGCAGCCACGCCGAGGTCGTAGGCGGTAAAGCCAAGGCCGATAACCTGCACGATGCGAGCATAACGTACGATGCCGAGCGTTATGCCCAAGCTTTTCTTTGAAAAAACACCAGCTGCGGGAACGTTAGGTCGTGGTTGAACAAGTACCTCACTGTCCATCGACAGAATCTTGCGTCTGATGTACTCGGCTTTGCGCCGCTGTTCCGCATTAAGACCTGCCTTATATTGATCTATCGCCTGCACGATTTCTTCGGTGGTCACAAGCTTTGCGCCAGAGCGCTTGGCGGCAGCGATATCTACATAAACTGTCTTGCCGCTGAAGCGTTTGGCACCACCGGGGAAGTTAGTACTTGACGACGCGTACGACGTAATGGACTCGAACTTCAATACATGCTCTGCGACGGTCGCTGGAGATTCCAATGTGCCTTTGGGCCACAGTCCATATCTTTCGGGAAAAACCTGTCGCTCATTCGCGAGCGGACTCAGCTTCAATTCCTGCAAGAAGGGATCATCCACAGTGGCGTATGTGTGCCGCACGAGAAACCCGTCCCTGCCTGGTTCTTCGACAACAACAAAGAAGAACATTCGCGCGGGCATGAGTGGCCCTAGCACGTCGACGCTCGAGTCCTTTCGGGAGTTGGTGGCAATCTGATACGTGTAAGTACTCATGCATTCCACCTCGCAAGCGCTTCACCGCCCAAAGCGACATCCAGTTGCTGTTCTTTCTCCGTATAGACACGCTCACTGTAACCTTCTGAATTTGTGAGGCCTTTATATATTGCGCCAGATCGAGTACGGATGTGATAAGGAACGCCAGCCATAGGCAACCCGGCTGAGTCCACCACTCGAATACGTTCATCGAAATTCATATCGGGCGTTTTAGCGGCTTTCACGCCTTGAGGCGTCAACCCCATTTCTACAAGTTCATGCGCCTCGAAGACGTCACCTGATTTGCGTTGTGATGCGATGAGCTTAGGAGACGGATGACATCTACAGCAGCACACATCGCCTTCGAGCGCAAATTGCTTGCCGAACAAATTCGACTTCCTGCGAGGCCCCACTGGCACAATCACTCCATTTGTCCCACAGGCCGGGCAAGATACACTGGCTCCGAGAAAGCTGAACTTCGTGCCATGGTGAAACGCACAGTCGAGACCATCGACGACCGTTCCGCCAGACGTCGTCTTGTCTCCTTGCAAGATATAGAACCGCTTCATTCCCGGATTGCCCTCTTTTCTGTTTAGAAATTATTCGCTTGGCAATCTACCGGACTTCTACGTTATTACACAAAATATGCAGTGCAAAATTGTTATATAACGTCAAATTGAGATCTTTTTCAGAGTAATCTCACACTTCTTTAATACATCCTCTGACAAAGCGATGACGTTCGCGAATGCGAGCACTGAAGAAGCTGTTTCCGACGCAGTATCGGGATAAGCCGGTGTTGGTGAAGGTGGCTTCGTAGTCGGAAGCCGCTTAAAGCAAATCCGGGTCGACCTGCGAAATCATCGGCGCGATGCCGGTGAGGCGGTCGGCCTGCTCTGATACAAAGCCGGCGATCTGCCGCACCAGCCCACGTTCCTCGTCGACATAGACTTCCGACGCCGCGAGTTCGTGGGCTGCCGCCTTTGCTGCGCGCGCCATGCGCAGGCACTCGCGCGCGAGAAAAGCCGGCCTCGTACCGGTTCGGTGTGCAAAGTCTGCCATGGCAAACGCGCCCAGGTCGTGCAGACGGAACGCGTCGCCGTAGCCCATGGCCATGTCCTGCACGAAGGCATCGCCATAGGCATCGACGCAGACCAGGTCGTACATCGGTGCGGGTGTCAGGCCCGCGCCGCTCAGGAAAAATGAAACATTCTTGCCATGTGCGTCGCTGTTTCCGATCAGCAGTTGCAGAACAGCCCATCGAACCAGAAAAGTCGTCGCATTCACCGGCTCTTCGAAATAACGTCTCAGTGAGAATAGCTTTTCGTAGCTGACGCCATCGCGAATGTTTTGTACGTCAACGGAATTGCCGAGATAGCGCTCGTACTTGAATGCGGACGGCAAATCGAGTGCCTGGCAGCCATCGATGATGTGTTTGCGCCGCACGGCTGCGACGCGCACCGGGTCGTTCGGATCGTGCATCACGTCCCGGTCGAAACGCTCGATCAGCAGTATCGCAGCCGGAATGCGACGGATCGCGACGGGCGCCACCGGCAGCCCCATGCGCGCGGCGAGCGTCATGCAGAAGTGTTCGTTCGCCACCATGAACGGCGTGCGAGGGTTCAGCGATTCCGGTTTGAGAAGGTGTGTCGAACTCAGCGCTCCGTCTACCAGCGAGATCTGCTCGCCTTCGACAAGAACCTGCAGTTTGTCCTGTTGACCCGCAACCGAGAGCCGCACCTGTCCGTCCCAGACGGCAAACGGAACGGCATTTCGCCTGGCAATGCGCTCGGCCAGTTCTTCGTTTGTGATTGCCCGGCGCACGGCCTCGAGCGCCTCGGGAGGTTGTGCGGCTTGCGCGTCTGCGTCGCCTTCAGGCGTGAAAAAACTGAGTGCGCCCGCCGGCTCCTTCCCAAGCAGCCGGATCAGACCGTATGTGTTGTTCTTCGAGACGTGATAGAAGCTCGTCGCCACGTCCAGAGCGCGTCCCTCCGGAAGCAGATTTTCGAGGAAGCGATGCACGGTGCCCGGCGCGGACGCGGGTTGATCGAAGGGGATATGAGGCGATAGCGGGAATGCGCCGCGGCGCGCCCGCCAGGCCTTGTCGTAGTCGAAGCTGTACTGCGCTTCTTTTCCCTCGAACGTAACGTGCCCGACACGTTCGCCGTTCGTCGAGACATTGAGAATGTCCGCCATTACTGGGCCCCCTCCGCGGAGACATCCGGCGACTGGGCCGCGCTTTCCAGCACTGCTTCGCGCGCGATCGAGGCGTTCCGCTTCGACACGATGAGCATGTTGAGCCCAAAGCCGTCGAGGATCAGGAACAGCTTGTCCAATCCGATCGGCCGGCCGTTTTCGAGCCTCGATATCACATCCTTGGAGACGCCTAACAGGTCGGCAGCGTCGTTGATCGGCATGCCGTTTTCAGCGCGCCAGTTGCGCACGATCGCGCCGACGTCAGCAAGATTGCTCGCTAATGGATCTGCATTCGAGGTCGGGCGAGGCAGGGTCCGGGCCATTTGCTACTCCAGCATAAATTCCGCAATATCGGAATTATAGCATCAAATGGCGGAAAAACAGGCATAATTCCGAAATAACGGAAAATCGGCGGCGAGTGTCACCGCACTGCAATTCCGGAATATCGGAAAAATGCCGTTTTCGAGGGTGAAATAGTGGTTAATTCCGGAATATCGGAAATACTTCGAACATCGCGACACCGCAGTGCGATCCCTACTTCACCAACCCGTCAAACCCCTGCAACAACCGCTCGATATCCGCAGCATGGATATCGCCCATCGTCGAAATCCGGAACAATTCCGCCGACAGCCCGCCCTGCCCCGCGTAAATAACGAAGCCGCATGCCTTCAGTGCATCATGCAACCGCGGATACGACACGCCATTCGGCAGCCGGTACGCACGCAGCACAACCGACGACTCATCGGCCGGCAGCACACTCGCCATCCCACGCGCGGCGAGCCCCGCCCGCACCTGCTCGGCAAGCGCCGCATAGCGCGCATGACGCGCCGTCCACCCGCCTTCATCAGCCAGTTCGCGCAACGCTTCGACGAGCGCGTAATACGCGTGCACCGACGGCGTAAACGGCGTATTGCGCTGATCCTGCAAACGCGCCAGCCGCCCGAGGTCGAGATAGTAAGTACGGCTAGCCGCCACCTCGAGCGCATCGCGCCGCACGATCACGAAAGCCGCACCCGGCACGCCATGCAGACACTTGTTCGCCGTCGCCGCGACCGCAGCGATCGTCGAATCGGCGAAGTCGATCGCTTCGGCGCCGAAGCTGCTCACCCCATCCACGAGCAGGCGCACGCCACGTTCGCGGCATACCGCGGCAAGTGCGCGCAGATCGTTGAGCCGGCCCGTCGTCGTCTCGTGATGAATCGCCGCGACGTGCGTGATCGAACGATCGGCGTCGAGTGCGGCCGCAATCCTCGCCACGTCCGGCGCCTGCATCCACTCGTGCTTTACCACCGTCTGCGCGATCCGGTATTGCGTCGCGATCGCCGCAATGCGCTCGCCATACACGCCGTTCTCAACCACCAGCAACTTGCCGTTCTCGGGCACGAGCGCGGCCACCATGCTTTCGACCGCGGCCGTGCCGGAGCCCGTCATCAGCACCGCGGTCCATTGCGCCGGGTCAAGTGAATAGATCTGCAACAGCCGCGCGCGCGCTTCGTCCTGCAAATCGAAAAACTCGCTTTCGCGGTGGCACAGATCGGTTTGCAGCAGGCTGTTGCGCACACGTGCGCTCAGCGTCACCGGGCCGGGATTCAGCAATAACATCGACGTTCTCCTTACTATCCTGGCTGTCCCGCTTGCTATTGCGAAGCGATTGCGCCGATATGGCGCATCAGACGTGTCTTGACATCGGGCGGCGTGATCGTCGGGCGCGGCAGGCCGTCCGGCGTGCCGCGGCGAATCGCCAGCCGCACGAAACGCGGGCCATCGACATTGGCGCGCGAAGCGGCGAGCACATCGTCGAGCACGCTCAGCTGATCGGTTTCCACCGCCGATGCGTAGCCGCACGCGGCCGCGACGCCCGCGAACGACACCTGCGGCGATACCGTCGCCTGGCCGCCGGTCGAATCGTGCGCGCCGTTGTCGAGCAGCACGTGTGTGAGGTTCGCGGTACCGTACGCACCCAGCGTCGCGAACACGCCCATGCGCATCAGCGCGGCGCCGTCGCCGTCGAGCGCGACCACATGCAGATCGGGCCGCGCCAGCGCGAGGCCGAGCGCGAACGGCGTGAGGCAGCCCATCGAGCCGACCATATACAGCTGGTTTGCGCGGTCGTCGATTGCGTACAGCTCGCGGCCGCAGAAACCCGTCGACGCCAGCACGACCGTCGATTCGAGCGGCGCATGCGCGATCACGCGCTGCAGCGCTTCGTTGCGCGTCGGCAGCGCGTCGGGCGCAACGCCGCTCACCTGCGTCACCGCCGCTTTCGCCGCACCGCGCGGCGCCGTGTTGGCCGCCTTCAGTTCATAGGGCTTGACGCTGCCCTTCTGCATCACGAGCGCATACGGCCGGCCCGTTTCGTCCATATGCTTCGTCGCGCGGTCGAGCGCGGGACCGATTGCTTCGGCTTCCGTAGGAAACGTCTCCCACGGAATTTCCATCGTGTCGAGCATCGCCGGCGTGATCGGGCCCATCAGCGCATGTTGCGGTTCGTCGGCAACGCCGGGCTGGCCGCGCCACGTGACGATCAGCAATTGCGGCAGCCGGAACGTCCACGTCAGCGACGTGAGCGGGCTGACCGCATTGCCGAGCCCCGAGTTCTGCATCATCGTGACGCCGCGCTTGCCGCCGAGCGTCACGCCCGCGACGAACGCGACTGCATCGCCCTCGTTCGCCGCCGACACGTAATGCAGATTCGGATCCTGCAGCACGTAGTTGATAAACGGCGTCAGATACGAACACGGCACGCCCGCATACCAGTCGAAGCCGCGCTCGCGCGCCGCTTCGACGAACTGTGCTGCTTCGATCATCGTGCGCCCTCGTCCGCGCCGCCGCCTTGTGCGAGCGGCGTTTGCGCATGCGCGAAATCGCCGGCGCGGCGGAAGTCTTCAAGATCGTTGACACCGCGCCAGTGGCCGTGCACGTATTGCACCTCAACCTCTTCGCCTGCTTCGATCAGCGCGTTGAGCAGCGCCGGCATATCGAGCGACGCAAAGTCCGCGCGCGTGCGCAGTTGCGCGACCACTTCCTTCAGACGCGCGAGGCCCGCGCCGCGCACGTTCATGAGCCCGACCCAGCGGCCTTGCGGCGCCTTCGACGTGACGCCGGCCGGCGCGTCGTTTTCATCGCTCGACACGCGGCGCAGCGTGACCTTGTTGCCGAACAGGTCGCGGTCGTCGGACGCCGTGCACCATGCGAAGTCGCGCACGCTCTGGTTGGCCGCATGTGTTTCCGACGCATCCGACGAATCGACGACGACGCAGAACGCCGCTTCGCTTTCGACGAGGTCGCGCACGATATAGCTGCGGAACAGCAGGTCGCCGTACGAAATCACGGTGTCGCCTTGCAGCTTGTCGAGCGCGCACGCGAGCGACGACAGTTCGCCCGTCGTTTCATGCTGCTCGTTGACGACGAGCTTGATGCCGGCCGTGTCGATCGCATCGGCGCGATAGCCGCCGACCACGGTGATGTCGTTCACGCCCTGCTTCTTGAACGCATCGACCAGCCAGCGCAACAGCGGCTTGCCCGCGATCGGCAGCATCACCTTCGGACGATCGGCGGTCACCGCTTCGAGACCCTTGCCGCGGCTCGCCGCGAGCACGACTGCGGAACCCGATGCGCGCGAGGCCGACAGGTAGCGGTCTTCCGCTTCCGAGTATTCGTCCGCGTCCTGCAGGCGGAAAATCTCGTTGACGGTCGCGACGCGATCTTCCACGTTCACGAGCGTCTGGTTCTCGTAGATGTCCTTGACCACGGCCTGCATCGCCGACACTGCCGCGCGCAGCTGATGGTTCGCCCAGATCACCGCGCTGATGCCTGCCTTGCGGAACACGTCGGTCGGCGTGCTGTAGTACTTGGTCGGCACGATCACGATCGGCGAGCGGCCGGCCCATTCACGCGCGAATTCGAGAATCTCGTCGGGCTTCGACAGCTTGCTGTGCATCAGGATCGCGTCGGCGCCCGCGCGCCGGTACGCTTCCGCGCGGCGCAGCGCTTCTTCCATGCCCCAGCCTGCAATCAGCGCCTCGACGCGCGCGACAATCGAGAAGTTCTCGTCGAGTTGCGAATCCTTGCCAGCCTTGATCTTGCCGCAGAACTCGTCAACGTCCGCGAGCGGCTGACGCTCGCCGTTGATAAAGCTGTTCGTCTTCGGAAACTGCTTGTCTTCGATGCAGACGCCGGCGATGCCGCGCTGCTCGAGCTTGCGCACGAGGCGGCGCACGTTGTTGAAGTTGCCGTAACCGGTATCGCCGTCGAGCAGAATCGGCAGATCGCTCGCGTCGGCCATGAATTCAAGCTGATCGACCACCTGGGTCCAGCTCGCCTCATTGTTGTCGCGCACGCCGAATTGCGCGGAAATCGTCAGGCCCGAGCCCCAGATCGCCTTGAAGCCCGCTTCGCGCACGATGCGCGCCGACAGGCCGTTATGCGCTTCCATCAGGAATTCGAGTTCGTTACTGACCAGCATCTGACGCAGCCGGGCGCTGCGTGAATTGACCGAAGTAGCGGAAAAAGAAGGTTCGCGTGCATTCATGTTGTGGCTCCTGCGGGCCGCTGCAATGGCGGCAAGACGTCGACGGCCGCTCGCGCGGCGTCGCTGGGAAAATCGATCGTTATCGAGCTTGCGAACGCAAGCCTAAGCGTGCGGAAACACTGGGCGCGAGTGCGCTCTTCCGCCCCTAGGGAAATATCGAATTGATCAATGCGGTTGTTATTCAAATCAGTTTTGGGCCGCCCGCGTTTCACGGGTCTCATCTGGCTGACCAAAAGTGGCGACTATATCGGAAATAAAACGCTCACGCCGCATTGGTGCGCCATTTATGGCAATTGGTGGAATTAGTTTGAAAAATGTGTGATTTACGGCGGTCAGGCGAAACGCTCCGTGTAACGCAATCAGGCTGGCCCGACTTCGATACGCGTCGCGCCACGGCAAACTCGCCACGCATCGATTGATCAGATGAAAGTCGGCGCAAACCCTTGCCACATAAGGGTTTCCCCTGCTGCGCAGGGTCCGCCGCGCATCCGTTAACGCCGCTTAGGCGTCGCGAAGTTTCGCTTCGCGTTTCATCGTGAAAACGGGCTTTCAACCTTATTTCACAATCTCCGTTTTTAACCTCGCACGGCCACCGCGCTTGCCATTCACTCCGTTTTATCCAGACATCGGGACACAGACCATGACGCTCAACAAGAAACTCGGCTCGATGATTGCCGTGCTGTGGATCGGCCTGATCCTGATCGGCGCGTTCGGCGCCTGGCAGAACCGCGCATCGATGATCGCGGAGCGCCGCGCGCAACTGATGACGCTCGGCCAGGAAGCCAACTCGATCGTCAACCACTTCTATACGCTGTCGCAGCAGCATGCGATCAGCGAGGCCGAAGCGAAGAAGCAGGCGCTTGCCGCGATGACCGCGCTGCGTTACGGCACGGATGGCTACTTTTCGATCAACGACTCGCAGCCGGTCATGATCATGCATCCGATCAAGCCCGAACTGAACGGCAAGAATCTGGCGGGGTTCGCGGACCCCGAAGGCACGCATCTGTTCGTCAATATCGTCAAGGCCGGCAATCACGACGGCGGCGGTTTCGTCGATTACTTGTGGTCTAAGCCCGGCAGCGAAAAGCCGGTGCCGAAGACGAGCTTTTCGTTGCGCTTCGCGCCGTGGGACTGGTACCTCGTCACCGGCATGTATATGGACGACGTGCGCAGCGCATTTATCGGCAACCTCGTGCGCTGGCTCGCCATCACGTTCGCGCTCGGCGCGCTCGCCACGATCGTGATGGTGCTCGTGCTGCGCAGCGTGCGGCGCACGCTCGGCGGCGATCTCGAAGTGGCCGTCGCGGCCGCGCAGCAGATGGCAAGCGGCGACCTCGCGACCGCGGTGCCCATCTCCGCCGGCGACCATACGAGCCTGCTGCATGCTTTGCATGCGATGCAGCAGGGGCTCGTCGCGACGGTCTCGCGCGTGCGCATCGGCACCGAAAATATCGATGTGGGCGCAACCGAAATCGCCGCCGGCAACACCGACCTGTCGCAACGCACCGAAGAACAGGCAGCGGCGCTCGTGCAAACGGCATCGAGCATGGATCAGATGACGCACAACGTGAAGCACAACGCGGACAGCGCCGCGCAAGCGGCCCAACTCGCGAGCCAGGCGGCCGATGTCGCTTCGCGTGGCAGTCAGGTGGTCGGCGATGTCGTGCGCACGATGGGCGACATCACGAACAGCTCGCGGCAGATCGGCGACATCATCGGCGTGATCGACGGCATTGCGTTTCAGACCAACATCCTCGCGCTGAACGCCGCCGTCGAAGCGGCGCGCGCGGGCGAACAGGGCCGCGGCTTCGCGGTCGTCGCGGCCGAAGTGCGCAGCCTCGCGCAGCGTTCGGCCACCGCGGCCAAGGAAATCAAGGCGCTGATCGAAACGTCGACGGGCAGCGTCGACGCGGGCGCCGAACTCGTCGCGAGCGCGGGCTCGACGATGGGCGAGATCGTGCAGTCGGTGCGGCGCGTCAACGAGATTCTCGAAGAAATCAGCCGCGCGTCGCGCGAACAGAGCGCCGGCATCGAGCAGGTGAATCGCGCGGTCGGCGAGATGGATCAGGTCACGCAGCAGAACGCGGCGCTTGTCGAAGAAGCGGCCGCGGCTGCGCATTCGCTGAAAGACCAGGTGAGCGGGCTGCGCGACGCGATCTCGACTTTCACCCTGCCGGCGCGAGCATAAAACGCGCAAAACCACGTTGCGCAACGCCGCCACTTGTCCTGGCAAGTACGCCTGAACAGGTCGCCGCAACGCGGCCGCCCCCTTTGCGTAACCTTCTTTGACATTTCCGCGCCCGCCCTGCGTCGGCTTCACAAATCTTGACAGTCAATTTCCCCGAGCGTGACTAAACTCCGCGCTCGGGAGCGGACCGGCCGCCTTTTTTTATCGCGCGGCATCGGTCTCGCGCGCTCCCGTTTGTTGAAACTTCCCAGGGAGCACCCTTCATGTCTTTATCCAAACGTCTTGTCGCCGAACTGTTCGGCACTTTCTGGCTCGTTCTCGGCGGCTGCGGCAGCGCGGTCCTCGCCGCGAGCTTCGCCGGTCCCGAACACGGGCTCGGCATCGGCTTCGTCGGCGTCTCGCTCGCGTTCGGCCTGACCGTGCTGACGATGGCCTACGCCATCGGCCACGTGTCCGGCTGCCATCTGAACCCGGCCGTCAGCATCGGCCTCGCAGCCGCCGGGCGCTTTCCGGTGCGCGACGTCGTGCCGTATATCGTCGTGCAACTCGCGGGCGCGATTCTCGGCGCCTTTGTGCTGTCGCTGATCGCGTCGGGCAAACCCGGCTTCGATCTCGTGGCGGGCGGCTTTGCCAGCAACGGTTACGGCGAACGCTCGCCGGGCCATTACACGATGGCCGCCGCGTTTATTTGCGAAGCGGTGATGACGGGCTTCTTCCTGTTCGTGATTCTCGGAGCCACCGATAAGCGCGCACCGGCCGGCTTTGCGCCGATCGCAATCGGCCTGTGCCTGACGCTGATCCACCTGATCTCGATTCCGGTGACCAACACGTCGGTGAATCCGGCGCGTTCGACGGGCCCCGCGCTCTTCGCCGGCGGCGCAGCGGTCGACCAGCTGTGGCTGTTCTGGGTCGCGCCGATCGTCGGCGCGCTGGTCGCCGGCATCGTGTATCCGCTTGTCGCGGGTTGCGCGAAGAGCAGCGAAGTGCGTGCCTCGGGCGCCACCGCGTAAGCGGCAGACGCATCACGCAAAGCATCAGGTAGCACTTCAGGTAGAACTTCAGGCAGCACTTCAGGCAGCCCATCACGCGGCGCGTCGGGTCGAGCGGGTTGGTATTCCCGCAACGCCCGCCGCGCCGCGCTCGCTTTCACATTACGTTTTAATTACAATCGGTGCGGCGCCGCGCTACAGCCAACAGCCGGCCGCGCAACGTGTTCGAGCGGCTGCGTCACGTGCTTATCCTCGTCCGCAACCATGGTCCTGAAAAAGAAAGCGCAATCCAGAGCCGCCTATACGAGTCACGCGAAGCATCCGATGCTTGCGGCGCGTTTGCCGGCGTGGCGCTCGAAGCTCATCGTGTTTATCGCGTTCGCCGCCTTCGCGTCGCTGATCGGGCGCGCGTGCTGGGTACAGGTCGTCAATCGCGACTTCTATGTCGAACAAGGTCAGAAGCGCTATCAGCGCACCATCGAGCTCGATGCAACGCGCGGGCGCATCGTCGACCGTCATGGCGCGCTGCTCGCCGTCAGTCTCGCTACCTATGAAATCTGGGCCTCGCCGAACCTGATCGACGCCGATGCGCTCGCACCGCTCGCCGCATTGCTCGACCTGCCGATCGCCGAACTGCGTCGGCGTGTGGCCGGCGACAAGTCGTTCGTACTGCTCAAGCGCCAGGTCGACGCGGATACCGCCGCGAAAATCGGCAAGCTCGGCTTGACCGGCATCACGCAAATCGCCGACACGAAGCGTTTCTATCCGGAAGGCGAGTCGGCCGCGCACGTAGTCGGCTTCACCGATATCGAAGACAACGGCCAGGAAGGCATCGAACTCGCGGTGAACGAAGCGTTGATCGGCGCGCCGGGCCGCCGCGATGTGATCCGCGATCGCCTGGGCCGCGTCGTCTACGAAACGCGGCCGCTGCAGCCGGCGCGCAACGGCGCGACGGTTCAGCTCACCATCGACCGCCGCATCCAGCAGCTCGCGTATGCGCAACTGAAAGCCGCGATTGCAAAGCATCGCGCTGAAGCGGGCAGCGTCGTCGTGCTTGATGCGGACAGCGGCGAGATCCTCGCGCTCGCGAACTATCCGAGCTTCGATCCCAACGACCGCGCGCGCCTGACCGGGCGGCAACTGCGCAACCGCGCGGTCGTCGATACGTTCGAGCCGGGCTCGACGATCAAGCCGGTGGTCGTCGCGTTATCGCTCGATCAGGGCAAAGTTAGCCCGCGCACGATGATCGACACCGCGCCGGGTTCGTACCGGATCGGTCCGAACGTGATTCACGACACGTCCGATCATGGTCGAATGACGGTCGCCGAAGCGTTGCAAAAATCGAGCAATATCGCGCTTGCGAAGCTCGCGCTGAATCTCCCGGCGCAAACGATCTGGACCACGTATCAGCAATACGGACTCGGCCAGGCACCGCAGCTGACGTTTCCCGGCGTTGCGTCCGGCAAGGTGCGGCCGTACGAGCGCTGGCGTCCGATCGAGCAGGCGACGATGGCGTACGGCTACGGGCTGTCCGCGTCGTTGCTGCAACTCGCGCAGATATACACGGTGTATGCGGGCGACGGTACCTTGCGCACGGCACATCTGCTGCGCAACACGCCGTTCGACGTGCCCGAACGGCGCGTGACGACACCGGCAACCGCCGCGGCCATCCGCACCATGCTCGAAATGGCAACCGGACCCGGCGGCACGGGCCAGGCCGCGTCGATCGAAGGCTATCGGGTCGGCGGCAAGACGGGCACCGCGCGCAAGCAGATCGGCGCGACCTATGCGGCGAACCGCTATCGCGCGCTCTTTGTCGGCATGGCGCCGATGAGCGATCCACGTTTGATCGTCGCGGTGATGATCGACGATCCGGCCGGCCGTGCGTTCTATGGCGGCACGGTCGCCGGGCCGGTTTTTTCGGCAGTGGCGGGCGGGGCGTTGCAGTTGCTTGGCGTGCCGCCGGACGCGTGAGCGAAAGCGAACGAAGCTGGCCGGCTCAAACCGGTGAGTCACGCAGGACGAAGCAGACGGCCACAGACGGCTGAAGACGGCCGCACAATTACGTGTGCGCCGCCGGCTGATACGACATCATGTACTTGTCCAATGTCGTGTACTGGTACACGATCGGGCTGCCGCGCTCGCCGAGCGACGAACCGCGATCCAGTTTGCCTTTCTCCGCCAGCACGCTCACCGTGACCTTTCCGTTCAGGTCCTTCGACACGATCGCTTCGGCGGTACCGACCGTGCGCAAGCTGGGTTCGTGCTCGTAGTAGTTGAAGGTCATCATGTGCCAGTTTTTTCCACCACTGCCCCCAACAGCAACGCGCGGCACATTGAGATTCGAGTCCGGAACCGTTTCCGGGGCGCCCGCCACCGCACCGAGCACCGATGCAGATCCGACGAGCGAACTCACATTCGCGAGATGTCGTCCGCTGTAGATCAGCGCGGAAAATCTGTACTGCCGCCCGACGGTGATCAGATCGTCGTTGTTCCCATGCCAACGATATTTGATCTGCTCGCGAGGCCCGATCTTCACGTGCGCATCGACGATGCTCTGCGCACCTTCGCGAGCCGTCAGCCACTTCGATGACGGGTCTGATGAGCCGGCATGGTATGCATAGAGCGACGTTCCGTCGGACCCAAACAACATCGTGCAGCCGTTCATCGCCCCGCCGGTCACGATCACCGTCGCTCCGGCTCGCACATTGGCGAACGGCAGTTTGATCGCTCCTACACCATCGCGCCCGTTGCCGAGTTCGATAATTTCCGCACCCTGCAAATGCGTAGCGGGCCCACGGCCCCAAAAAGCACCCGCGTGGATTTTCGATTCCGAACTCAGCGATGTGGCTTGCGTGCCGTCGCCAACAGCCAGCACGGCGCGCCGCTGTTCGTAATCCGTGCCCCGGATGCCGGCAAGGCCATCCATGTCTTTCACGTCCCGATCGTTACGATAGAAGAAGAACTGCGAATTGAAACGCTCCACCCTCGCGTGGTCCTCCAGAGCCGACCCGGCCACCGTCACGCTGATCGGACCTCGACCCTCAACCCGCTTGAATTCGCTGCCGGGACCCGACGTCGATCGCGGCAACGGCAAGCATGACGAGTAGCAACCGGGCTTGCCTGTCCGCTCCACTGTGCTGTTTTCGCCTTTGGAGCGCTTGCCACCCGTGATGTCTTTCTGCTTCGTCGTGCTTTTTCCTTTCGAAGCGCCTTTGCCTCTGTCCGGGCTTGTCTCTCCAGCGGAGTCCTTATCTTTCGCCTTGCCGTCATCATTCGTGACCGGTCTGTCCTGCTTGATATCGTCTTCGTCTGCAACGATCGCCGCGTCCGTTTCGTCAATCCGCGCGGTCGGTTGTTCCGCATGCTTGCTGACTCCGGCGCCATCGGATCCCACAGTCGCCCCGCTGCCTGTCTCAGGCGGAAGTTTCGGCGGCGTCGTCGGACTTAACGGGTAGCCGACCCTGCCATCCGGCAGCACTGTCGGCGGCTTGAATGCGGGCTTGTGGATAATCGGCAGCGTTCGCGAGTAAATGGGCGAAGTCTCGTGTTCATTCCGCCCGAACGGAATGTTGAACAACGGAAAATCGAATAGCGAATGATCCGGTCCGACGGATGTCCCTGCAGCGGGGACTACCGTGGCGGGTTCGGGCGTCACGGGCTCGGGCGTCACGTGCGGCACACGCTCACGCGCTTTCCCGGCAGTCTGGTCACCCTCGCCGCCCGCGACGGACGTCCCCTCCCTGGACTTCACAAACTTCATTGACCCGAGCAAATCGTCACTGAGCTGGCCCTGATCGGGCATACGACCGTCAATCGCCGCGTTGAGCCCATCGAGCGCCGTTCCCACAACATGCATCATGCTGCCTTCGGGCGTGAGCGACACAAAGGCATCGACCATCCCGGCGTAGCGGTAGACCTTTTCCTCTTCGTCGGCAGTGAGCGCCTGCCCTTGAGTTGCCTTCTTGACCAGGTCCCTCGCGCTCGCAACAAATGATGCGAATGGCGACTTGGCCGCCTTTGCGGTGGTGTCGAGCACTTCTCTTAGCGAATAGTCCGTTTTGATCCTCACACCGCCCACATACCGCACGTTGGAAGGCCCATAGCTCTCCGGCTTCTGCGTCTCGGTCGGCGGCGCATCCGGTTCAGGTTCGGGGTCGGCGACGCGCGCATGCGCGACCGGATCGCCGGCGCGCGTACCGTCCTCGCGCAAGAACGCAAGACGGTCGAGCAGCGCATCGTGGAATTTAAGTGCCTCGCCCTCTTCGATCGACAATTCGCCGCCGCGATCGTGCCGGTCGGCGATCTGGCGAACCCGCTCGTCAAACAGCAGAAACCGGTTTGCCAGCGGGGACGCCTCCGGATACCGCGCCATTTCGACGTCGATATTTGCGCGGCGAGCGGGGCTGCCGGCACCGGTTGCCCCGGCTGTGGGCTCGCGCGACGTGCCCACGCGAGCCGGGCTTCCGGAGCCGCTCGACGCATTGCCACCACGTTTGTCTCGCCTGTCGATCAGAGGGTGCGCGGGCGGCACAGGCACACGCACAGGTACGGGTGGAGGGGGATTGGAAATGCAGATGACCGAATAAGGAGACCTTCCCTTCACATCCATTGACATTCTCCAGAGAAACGCAAGGCGAATCGCACATGTTTTTACAGACGATACGACTTGCGGCTACATGGAATGTGATGGCATGTCCGTACATACACGGCGGCGAATCGTGCCGGCGCCTCGCGGCGCGTCACGGCACGGCACGTGGCAATGGCGGACAAAAAAATGCCGCCCGAACTTCAGGCGGCTCAACAGGGGATGGTTCAATACTCCCCGTAAAGAATTAAACGAGACTTAAAACGCTGAGCCGATCGCGGAAACACATCTCGCACCAGGCTCAGGCGCCCCGCCAGCCATTCAACACGGGACGCACGATCGCCGGCGGAAACACATTCCACGAACCGTCGTCATGGCGAAAGAAGAAGAATGACAGCGGACCATCAGGCCGCTCGGCCTCGACACGTACGCAACGGCGCCCCGCACCCACCGGGCGCGAGCAACGCATGACGCGCGCGGGCGCCGCGAGGGTCGGCGCCAACCATTTGTCGACGGCCCAGTGCAATGTCTTTTCAGTCCTGTTCATGATGGTCTCCTTCGCTTGCCAATCGCATACGGTTTGCTGCGCTTTCAAGCGGCACGAGCGGCGATCTGGCCACCCTTGCCCCTGAACCCTTGAGAAACGAACGCGCTCGCGAGGCACACCAGTGCGCGCAACGCCGCCCGCGGATGCGTGAGGCACGCATGGACCTGCTCGCTACGGCTCTCTCCGAACAGGCACCATGCGCAGAAGTGTTCGCAGTTGTTGGTCAGCAGCCGATAGCTGTTTTCGCCGAGGCGCGAGCGAGCGCGGCGCACCGCTTCCGCGCCCGCGAACTTCGGAAGCGGGTGCGGCAGCACGGCGATCGCGTGCCCTGCGGCAAACTGTTCGAGCGTGACTTCCGCTACCGGGCCACGGTGCGCGGAACCGGCGTAACCTGCGTAGTGAACGATCTTGCCATCGCCGACATAGATGCCGTGATGCGCATAGCCGCGGCGTTGCGTAACGAGGTGGGCGCCGAGCGCGGGTTCGTCGTCGAAGCCATAAACCGTGACATCGTTCACCATGCAAGCCGCCGTGCAATGCGCCGCAGGCTGCTGTTCGATGGTGCTCGCTGGCTGGTAGGTGATGTTCATGGCTCGCTCGTTTCACTGAAGTCCAACACTGTTGCGAACGTTTTTGCATCATCCGGACCAGCGCTTGCAAGTGCTTGATCTATCAGGGAAACGTGCTAAATCGAAAGGCATTGGCGCGCCCCGCTGTAGGGAGCGTCCCAACACTATTCGCGTGCAGGTGTCGGCAGTCCGCAACCAGTTCGCATGCGTGCCGTTCATTGGCATTGCCAGGTGCACAAAAAGGTCCGCCGACCGGCGAAAGGCAAGCCGACGCTCGATGTGTTGGGTGTCCCAACGTTTTGCGCGAGACGGTGTTGGCCGCGGCGGAACGTAAGCGCCGGGAGCGGCGTGCGACGATACGTATCGGAATGCGAAGATTGCCGCGCAATCAAGGCGTTAGCATTTCGTATTCTGAATAGATACAAACTGGCATACCCTTTGCGCTACTCTGCCGCAGCTATCCTTGAACACAATGGCCGCGCAGCGCCGGCTTCTTCCGGAGAACCGATCATGGCTTCGATCGCTATTCACGACCTTTCGCACAACCTCGCGCTCGACCGCAAGGCAATGACCGCGATCCGCGGCGGCGGTGGCGCACCGTGGGTATTCGGCTGGATCCAGCCCTACGTACGCAGTTCGCCGAGCATGGGCCCGGTCGTCAATCTGTACGAAGTGCAGAACAACTTCTACGCGGACCAGATGATCAACCAGTTTCAGACCGTCGACGTGCGCAACAGCGCGCCGAATTCGAGCATCAGCGTCGCGCCGGACGCGCTCAGCAGGAACACCGCCTGACCTGAGCCGACATCGTGATGGGAGCGAGCCACTTCCGCTGGATGTCGTCGGCGCGCTCGGACGCCGGGCGCGTGCGCGACATCAACGAGGACGCCTGCCTCGATGAGCCGGCGCGCGGATGCTGGGCGGTCGCCGACGGCATGGGCGGCCATGCGGTCGGCGACGTCGCGAGCCGGCTCGTGATCGAACAGCTGCGGCAACTGCCCCAAGCGGCGAGCGGCATCACTCAAGGTCTCGCGCAAGCGCGCGCGCACCTGCTCACCGCAAACCAGCAGCTGCGCGATGAGGCGGCGCGCCGCCAGGTACAGCGAATTGGCAGCACGGTCATCGTGCTGCTCGCATGCGATCGGTTCTGCGGGTATCTGTGGGCCGGCGACAGCCGCATCTATCTATGCCGCAAAGGCCAGTTGCGGCAACTGACGCGCGATCACAGCCACGTCGAGGAACTGCGCGCGCTGGGCCAGTTGACCGACGACGAGGCGCGCCATCATCCGGCGCACCACATCATCACGCGCGCGGTCGGCGCAACCGATCGGCTCGATCTCGACGAAGACACGCTTGAAGTGGCCGACGGCGACGTGTTCCTGCTGTGCAGCGACGGCCTGTCGAACGAGCTGACCGACGCCGAAATTCTCGCTACGCTCGCCGCAACGTCGCCGTTCGATTGCCGCCGCGTTACCGACGAACTCGTCGACCGGGCACTGGCACGTGGCGGGCGCGACAACATTACCGCGGTCGTCGCGCAGGCCGAGGATCCGCTTGCATCGGACAAGACGCTGTTGAATCCGACAAGCTGATGCATATGCGAAGCGCGCGCTGTGCCTAGCGCATGTCCGCCTCGCTCTCATCGGCGTCGTCCGCATGGCTCTTTTGCGATGCGCCGCGCGGTGGCTGAAGATGACGAAAGTCCTTCGAATGCAGCCCGTGCTTTTTCAACAGCATCTGCAAGTGCGAGCGATTCATATCGACGCGCCTCGCGAGTTCCGCCACGGTGCCGCCCACTTCACGCAAGCCGCGCTGCAGGAATGCCTTTTCCGCTTCGTCGCTAGCGGCGCGCTTCGCATCGCTTAGCGACAGCAGATTCGATATGCCCGCCTCGGCTCCTCCGCCGTTTATCGCCGCCCCGACTCCGAGCGCCGCCGACGCCGCAACGGCCGACGGTGAACCAACCGCGGGCCGCACATCGACCGGCAGGTGTTCGATATCGGCGATATCGCCGGCAAGGCACGACACGCGATACAGGATGTTGCGCAGCTCGCGGATATTGCCCGGATACGCGTACGTCAGCAGGAAATCGCGCAGACGCGGCGTCATTCTGACCGGCCGGCGCTTGAGCGCACCCGCCGCTTCGTCGCCGAAGTACGAGAACAGCAGCGGGATTTCATCGCGACGCTCGCGCAGCGGCGGCAAGGTCACATGAATCACGCTAAGCCGGTAAAACAGATCCTCGCGAAACGTGCCCTGCTCGCTAAGCTTGCGCAAATTGCGGTTGGTCGCCGCGACGATGCGCGTATCGACCGCGATCGGCTCGTCGGAACCGACGCGCTGGATCTCGTGCGCCTCGAGCACTCTTAGCAGTTTCACCTGCCCCGGCAACGGCAGCTCGCCGATCTCGTCGAGAAAAATCGTTCCCGTATGCGCACTTTCGAACTTTCCCTTGCGATCGTTCGATGCGCCGGTAAACGCGCCCTTGCGATGACCGAACAGTTCCGACTCGAGCAGATTGTCCGGAATCGCCCCGCAGTTCACCGATATAAACGGCTTGTCCGCGCGGCTGCCGTTCGCGTGGATCACCTTCGCCATCAGTTCCTTGCCGGTGCCGCTTTCGCCGTCGATCAACACCGGCAAATCGGTCGGCGCGGCTTTCTCGGCAATCTCCAGCGCTTCCAGCAGCTTCGGATTGTCGCCGAACGTGCCCTCGAAAATAAAACTGCGCGCCAGCAGCGCTTCGCGCCGGGCGCCGCGCGTCTGGGCCTGTTCAATGGCCGCCGCGCGTTCCGGCTCGGCCGTTGCGGCCTGCACGAAACGCTCCTTGTGCGATAGCTGCATCACTTCGTCGCGCAGCACGCTCGCCTGGCGCAACAGCTTTTCGATGTCCGCGCGCTCAAGCCGTGAGGACCAGCGCAGCGTAGAACGAAGAATTTCAATCTTTTCGATCAGCCCTGCATAGGAAATCGCGGGGCTGTTGTCTTCCGGCTGGTCGAGTATTTTCATCACGCGCTCAACTGTTTCTGGACGAGCTGGTAGTACATGCCCTTCCGGTTGACGAGCTCCTCGTGCCGCCCCTGCTCGACGATCGCGCCTTCATACAGCACGAGGATCTTGTCCGCCCGCATGATCGTGCTCAACCGGTGCGCGATGATCACCGCGGTGCGGCCCTTCAGAATGTCATGCATATTGCTGAGAATATTGCTCTCCGATTGCGTATCGAGCGCCGAGGTCGCTTCGTCGAACACGAGCAGCCGTGGGTCGTGATACAGCGCTCGCGCGATGCAAAGCCGCTGGATCTGCCCACCCGATAGCCCGATGCCGCGCTCGCCGACCACCTGTTCGTAACCGAGCGGCATCCTGGCGATAAACCCATGCGCGTCGGCCATCTTCGCGACTTCCTCGATGCGGCGCCGGTCGGGCGTATCGTCGCCGCTCGCGATGTTTTCGGCGATCGTCCCCGAAAACAGCAGATTGGTCTGCATCACATAGCCGATCTGCGCGCGGTAATAGCCTTTGTCGACCACATTGAGGTCGTAACCGTCGACGGTCATCTTGCCTTCGCTCGGAGCATAGAAGCCGACCAGCAGCTTCGCGAGCGTCGTCTTGCCCGAACCGCTGCGCCCCACGATCGCCACGAGTTCGCCAGGCTTGATATCGAAGCTGATGTTTTCGAGTACATACGGCGCGTCGCTCTCGCCATAGCGGAAATAGACGCCATTGAGGCTGATTTCGCCTTGCAGATCGGGCAGCATCACGCGCGATTGAAGGTCCTGCGGTTTCTGCTCCGGCTCGATATCGAGCACATCGCCCAGGCGCTCCATTGCCACGCCCGCGTCGTTGAGCATGCTCCACAAGCCAACGAGCCCCATCAGCGGACTCAGCACGCTGCCCATAAACGCGTTGAATGCAATCAGTTGCCCGATCGTCATTTCGCGCGCGAGCACGAGGTTCGCGCCGACCCACAGAATCGCGATGGTCGTCGCGGCATTGAGCAACTGGCTGCCGAAGCCGACCATGATGTTGAACGCATGTGCGCGGTACTGCACTTCAAGCGCCTTCGCATACTTTTTTTCCCAGCGCAGCCGCACAGGACGTTCGATGCCCATGCCCTTCACCGTTTCGACGCCGGACAGCGCCTCCATCAGGAACGCTTTCGAATCGGTCGACGCGGCGAACACCTCGCGCGCATAGGCCTTGATTTTCGGTGTCGCAATCACCGTCAACGCGATAATCGGAATGACGAACGCGATCAGCGTCAGTGTCATCTTCACGTTGTAGAAAAACATGATCGCGAAGTAGATGAACACCATCAGCAGGTTCAGCGCGGTGGTCACGGTCGATTCCGTGAGGAAGGCGCGTATCGTCTGGTTCTCCTGGAAGCGCGCGAAAATATCGCCGGTCTTGCGCTTCGCAAAGAACGAAAACGGCAACGACAACGTGTGCTTGAAGAACTGCGACATCATCGCGAAGTCCATGTTGCGCACCATAAAGTTCGACAGGTACGCGCGTATCGTCGACATCAGCTGCGAAAACACATTCGAGATGATGAGCCCGATAATCAGCAGATGCAGCAGCCCGATGTTCTGGTGAACGATCACGCCATCGAGAATGTTCTGGATGATCAGCGGCGGAATCACCCCAAGCACCTGAATCACGAAAGTCGCCAGAAACAGGTACGCAAGAATCTTGCGATACGGCGTCAGGTAACCGATAAAACGCAGCCACGGCGAACGCGACGCGGCGAGTTGGATCAGATTCGCACCAGGCGTAAACAACAGACATGTGCCGCTCCAGCCGCGCTCGAAATCTTCAACAGCGAGTTTCCTGAAGCCGAGCGCCGGGTCCGCAAGCCACACCGTGTCATGCGATACGCCGTACACCACCACATAGTGGTAGCCCTCCCAGTGAATGATGAACGGCAGCTCGAAGCCGCGCAGCGAATCGAACGTGCACTGCACGCCATGCGTGGTAAAGCCGAGCGCTTCGCCCGCGCGCGCGAGGCTGTCCAGGGTCGCGCCCTGCGTCGTCACATTGGCGAGTTCGCGCAGCTTGCCAAGCGTCATTGGAATGCCGTAGTGCTTGCAGATCATCGCAAGACACGCGGCGCCACAGTCCATTTCCTCCGCCTGCTCAACGAGCGGAAACCGCTTGATCACGCGCTCGCCGAATTCCGGCTTCGTATGCAGATCGAGCGTCAGCGGACGCTTGCGCCGCTGCTCGAGCCGTTTCTGGCGCTCGAGCTCGCGGTCCGCATAACGGATGCGTTCGTCGAGCACCTCGCGCAGCTTCGGATTGCGCTCGAGGATGAAATGCACGGTGCGCTCGGGAATCACAAGCAGCCGCGTATCAGTGCTCGCGACGACAGACGCCATTTGCTCCTGGCGCATCAAGCAGGCCTTTTCGCCGAATATCTCGCCATCGCGCAACGTCGCGATCGTGTAGTCGTGACCGTCCTCGTTGCGCACGATCTTGACTTCCCCCTGCCGCACCACGTAAAGGCGCCGATCGTCGCGCGTGTCCTGCCTGAGAATTTCCTTGCCGGCGCTTACCCGCTTAACGCCCACGCTGCGCACATATTCTTCGAGTTCGGTCTTGTTGAGCTTGCCGCGCAGATCGAACAGTTGCGCGACAAAGCCGCCCGCGGAATTGATCGCCACATAGCTCGCCACAAACGCATGCGCGGCCTGATTGGCGACGATCACCGGCTCGATTGCCGCATGCGGAATAAACAGCAATTCCGTTTTGGCGGACGCGCGCACCGACGATTCATGCACGTAAGCACGCAGCATGGCGATCTCGCCGAAGATCTCGCCCTGCTTGCGCACCCCCATGCTGATTTCCTTGCCGTGCTCGTCAGTAAAAATGCGCACGGAGCCCGATTTGATCACGAACAGCCCATCGGCCGGATCTCCGGCGTTGCAGACTGTTTCGCCGAACGTATAGAAGCGCGATTGCGCCTGCGCGGCGAGGCGCTCGATCTCGTCGCGCGAAAACGGCGACAGGATTTCAACCGACGCGAGAAAATCGGCTGTGGATGGCGACGTTTGCGGAGGAGCGTCCATATCAGTGGCGTCTCGTCGAATTCATGGCGATGCAGCGGCAAACAGGTTCAGCTGCCCCGTGCCGTCAGCGCGCCTCGATAATGTGTTCCTGCGCACGCGCCATCAGCCATTCCTCGCGCAGCAGGCGCCGGATTTCCGATGTGACATCGTCGTCGAGCGTGGCCGGATACTTCGCGGTGACCGCGAAAATTTCGAAGCACGAACGGTCCGACGAGGCAAACGGCCCAAGCAGATCGCCGACGCCCGCATTGAAGATCTTCGCCTCGATATCGGGCTTCAGCGATCCGCGCAGCACCTTGCCGATCACGCCGCCCGCCGCGCCCGTATCGGCAATGGAATGCTCGCGCGCCATATCGGCGAAGCTGTCGGGATCGTCGTGCAGATACGAGATCATCTCCTTCGCCTTCCCTTCGCTATCGAGCACGATATGGCTGACCTCGATCGCATCGAACTTCGGCGAATTCAGCGAAAAGTAGGCTTCGATCGCGTGATCGTCGGCGATGCTGTCGAGCATCTTTTCCTGGTAGAGACCATCCGTGATGAACGATTCGAATTGATCGAGCGATACGCCCATCGCATCGAGATACTGGTTCGTTTCGGCCGCACGATGCAGGCCACGTACGCGGCGAAACTGGTCCGCGCGCTGCTGGATGTCGTCGGCGCTCACGGTAATGCCGTGCTTCTTCGCCGCATGCACCGTGAGCTTGTCGCGCACGAGCTGTTCGATCAGGCTTTCGAACTGGCCCGTCAGTTTCAGCAAACGTATGAACTCGGCATCGTCGACGACTTCATCATCGATTCGTACAATCGCGGTCATCTCCTTCGCTCCTTTGGTTATGCGCCTGCGTGCCGACGTGCGTGCCATGCATCGGTTAAAGGCGCTTGTTTTCTGCTATCCGGCCAGTTGCCGGAACGGGTCGAGTCCGAGATCGATCAACCTGCGTTCGCGCACGACGATTTCCGCGCTCGCGGTCATGCCGTAACGCAACGGGTAGCGGTTTTCCGCCACCTGGTAGTAGTCTTTGTCGAGTGTCACGCGGCCTTCGTATACCGGCTGCTTGTCGGGTCCGGAAGGTTTCGTGGCCGGCGAAATATAGGCAAGCGTGCCTTTGATGATCCCGTAGCGCTGATACGGAAACGCATTGAATTTCATCTTCACCGCCATGCCTTCATGCAGGAATGCGCGGTCGCGCTCGGCGATTTCGATCTTTAGCACCGGGCGCGCATCTTTAGGCGCGATGCCGCCAAGCGGCGCATTGGACTGGATCTTGTCGCCCGTCTGCGTCGACGTGACATCGGTAATCACGCCCGACACCGGAGCGAGAATCAGCAGGAAGTTGTCCTTGTCGATATTCTCGAAGCGGATGCGCGCCGCTGCATCCGATACGAGGCGCGCAGTTTGCAGTTGCAGACGCAGCTTGTCTTCGGTGCTCGTAATCTCGCGCACGGCCGCGTCGTATTGCAGCTTGAGGCTGGTCGCCTGCTGGCCGCTCGTTTCAAGCTGCGCATTCGCTTCGGCGAACTCGTGGCTGAGCTTGAAATCGAGCTCGGTCAGTTTCGATTGCGCGACACGATAGGCGTTTTCTGCTTCCAGATACGCGTTGCGCTTCTGCTCGACCTGCAGTTCCGCGACACCGCCGCCGCCCGGTTGCGCGAAAAGACGCGCGTATTTGTCGAACTCGCTACGCGTCGCGTCACGAAGGTGGCGCGCATTGTCGAGATTGCTGCGCGCTTCCTCGAGCGCCGCTTTTTGCCCTTCGGCAAGCTTAGTCGTGCCTTCGGAAACGCGGTTTTCGTGCAGCCGTTCTTCGACTTCGAGCTGAGCCTTGAGCGCGGCGGCTTTTCGCTCCATCAGTTCCTTCTTCTCGGGAAACTGCTTCCATTCGCGCTCGGCATCGTCGAGTTTCAACTGCGCCTGCAGCGCATTGGTCGCGGCTTCGATCGCACCGCGTGCGTTGAGCCGTGCGAGCACATCGCCTTTCGATACCGGCTGACCTTCGGCGATAAAGAGGTCCGCGAGTTCGCCGTCGATCGGCGCATAGATGCGCCGCACCTCCGATTCCGGCGATAAGGTCCCTTGCGCGGTAACGATCACATCCGCGCGGCCGAAAAACGACCATAGCAAACCGGCCGCCACGAGCGCGACCATCGCCAGCACGAGCGCCTGCGCGATACGCACCGGCTCCGCGGTCAAAATCGCAATGCCCTCGACGCTGTGGTCCTCGAGCGCCTCGTGCAACGGCTTAGGGTGAGGATCGCGCTTCACCGTCTTCGCCTCCGATCAATGCAAGCTTGGCCTTCAGCAGGCCTGGTTCGAGCACCATGCGCAGTTCTTCGAGCGAGCGGCGCTGCAAAGCGCTCTCCGCATCGATGTCTTCGACGAGCTGATCCCACTGCGACGGATGATCGGCTTTGAGCTGCGTATAGACGCGCATGCCCTGATGCGCGAACGCCTGCGCGTCGGTCAGCAAGCGCGCCTGGCTGCGAAACTTGTCGGAAATGCCCGATTCGAGCCGCTGCGTGCCGCCGATCGAACCGTTCGCGCGGTACTGGCGCCACAATGTCTGCGCGCGTTCGAGCTGGGCATGGGCCTGCGCCAATGCGTTGCCGCGCAGCGACGCGACGTCCGGCGCGACTGCGCGCACGAACCACACGTCTTCGGCCGGATCGAGCCCGGCATAAAACGACAGCAGACGCTGCTGATAGTCTTTGCCGCCGCGACGGCTTTGCAGATCCGCGAATTGTGCGGCGAGTGCCTTCTTATGCGCGTATTCGGCGGCGATTTCCTGGGACCATGCACCGCCTGCAATCTGTTGCAAGCCGTCGAGCGCCTTTTGCGTATCGCCGCGCTGCCACGCGGCAATCGCATCGTCGTGCTGGCGAATCACATCCGGCGACGGCAAACGCGAAGCGGCCAGCTGGCGGTATTGCGCCTGAAACGGCGGCGTCGTGAATCGAACCTGCTTCATCTGCGTGAGCAGCGGTGTCAGGCGTCGGGCCAGCAGTGCATTCAGGAGGTCGATGTATTGGCGCAGGTCGGCACGCAGACTGTCGAGGCCGGCAAGCCGCGGATAGCGCTGCGCATAGTCGTCGAACACGGCCGTCAGCGCATCCGGTTTGTCGCGCGCGAGTTCGGTGCTGATCGTTGTGTTGAGCCGATCGATGGCGGCGACATACACCGAGTCGTCGCTTTGCAGTTTGCGCAGATGGCTCAGGGCAAGCGCATAAGGGTCTGCAAATTGCGGCACATACGATGCGATTCGATCGAGCGTGCGCTGATGGCTTTTAGGGTCGTCGTCCCAGTGCTGGAGCAGGCGGTTGATGCTCGCCTCGTCGCCGTAGATTTGTATCGGCGCGTCGCCGCCCGGCTGGCCGCTGCCGGCCGCCGCGGCGGTTCGGCGTCGCGCCGCAAAACGCTCGAGTTCGCCGACCCATTGCAGTTCGTCGATCAACGGCGCGGTATCGGTATTGCCCGCACTCGACGCCTTCATCCCGCCGATCAACGCCGCCGCGCGGTCGAACTGCCCCGCACGCAATGCGTCGAGCCAGCCGGGCACGCGCGCCTTCATCAGCGCAACGCTCGCCAGTGCCTTGACCGCATCGTCGGTCGGATGGCGCGCGAGATAAGCGTTAGCGACGAACAACGCCTGTTCGTCGTCGCCGCTCGCGAGCAGATGCTTGAGTTCACGCTCCGAAGCGCCCCTCATATAAAGCGCGGTCGCCACGGCCGCGATCACTATCACGACCGCAAGCAAACCGATGCCGATGCGACGCAGCGTCTTGCGGTCGCCGCCCGCGAATGCGCGTGCGTACTCGCCCGCAAGCGCGCTAAAGAGGTTACGCGGCCGGCGCGAACGCGGCTCGTCCGCGGCATGATTGGTCGCCGCAGGCCGTGCAGCTTCATTGACTTCGTCCTCGCGCTGCACCGCGCGATCGACATAGAAAATATCGAGGAACGAATGCGCGGCGCCGACAAAGGTCGTCTTGTCCATATCGATCGCGGGCTCGATCGGGGGTGCAGGCGTCGGTGCCGGCACCGGCGCCGGTTGCGAAGCCGAGGATTTTTCATCCGGCACGGCGCGGTCCGCCGCCGCCTCGTGCGACGCATGACGCGCCATCAGATGCGTAACGGTCGGTTCGATCTCGGACGCCTTGTGCACCTTCACGCGATAGACGAAATGGTCGCTGCCGAATCCGAGCACATCGCCGTCATGCAGCGCGAGCGCCGATTCGTCGAGTCGTTTTCCTCCGACAAACGTACCGTTCGTACTGCCCAGATCCTCGACGTACGGCTCGCCGCCACGCAGAAACAGATGCGCGTGGCGGCGCGAAATGTAGTTGACCTGATGCGGGAAGCGTTCCTTGTAACGCGAGAACAGCGGATCGGTTTTGCTGACGAGAAACGGAAACGCCTGCACGTCGATCGGTTCGAGGCCAAGGTCGGCGCGTTCCGGAACAAGCGTGACGCTCACCTGCTGCGCGGCAAGCGCCGCAGCCGCATCGAACGCGCGCGGCTCGATGCCGACGCGATAGGCCAACTCGCCGCCGAAGCACAACTGGTCGCCGGCTCGCACGCGGCTTGGCGATTCACGCACGCTAACGCCATTGACCGATGTGCCGTTCTTGCTGTCGAGATCGGCGACATAAACCGCGCCATGTTCGGAGAAGATTCGTGCATGACGCCGCGACAGGCGGGCCACGCGCTCATGCGGATAATCGGCGAACGGCGCCTCGCTGCGGCCGATGGCAAAGAGACTCTCGCTGATACGGATCGCGCCAAGTGCCGGGTCTGAAACCGGCACAAGCACGACATCGAACTCCTGGTTCAGAGTCGCCCGCATCTCAGCAATCGAAGCTTCGCCGGGGTTCATCTTTCTGGATCACTAAGCGTATACCCGCTGCCGCTTCCATCGGGTCGAAGCGTCAGAGGAATGCCGTCAGAAAGCGCGGCAGAGAGCGCGCGGGCGGCCCGAAACAGGGGGCGGCGGGCACACAGCGATTTTAAGTCACGCATGACGGTAGTCAATTCTTTGAATCGTTCACTTGCATCTGGATATCGACCGGCGGCCAACCGCCGCCCAGTGCCTTGTAGAGCAATACCGTGTCCGACAGAATCTGCTGATGGTTCAACACCAGCTCGAGCTGCGCTTCGAGATACGACCGGTCCGTTTCGAACACATCGAGCTGCGAAATAACGCCCTCTTTCAACTGTGCATCGACCTGATCCGCGACGATGCGCAGGCGCTCGACCTGCTGCACCAACTCCACGCGTTGCGCCTTGTGCGCATTCAGATTCACGAGCGCGCTTTCGACTTCTTCAAACGCACCCATCACCGTGCGCCGGTATTCCTGCTCGGCCACCGTGGCCTGCGCTTCGGTCGTTTTCACATGTGCGCGCACGCCCGGGTCGAGAATCGGAATGTTGATGCTCGGCATCACGCCGAACGTGAACGTTTTCAGCAAGTCCGACAAAGCGAGGCTTGCCGTGCCGCCGTGCGCGGTAAGACTCACGGTCGGCAATTGCGCGAGCTTCGCTTCGCCGACCAGATCGTACGACTCGAGCACACGCAATTCGGATGCGACGATATCCGGGCGCCGTGCCAAAAGTTGCGACGGCAAGCCGGCCGGCACCGGCGGCAATTGCACGCGCTGCTGCAAATGCCCGGGCGGCACCTTGTATTCGCCGGCCGGCACGCCGATCAGCGTGCACAACGCGTTGTTCGCGAGATCGCGCGAACGGCGCAGATCGAGCAGATCCTTCGTCAGACGGTTGATCTCGGCCTGCTCGCGCAGCACCTGCGTCTTCGGTATCAGGCCGCTTGCGTTCATGCCCTGGAAGATCGTCAGGATTTGCCGGTTTGCGTCGATCATTTTCTGCTGCTGTTCGATCTGATCGTCGAACTGCAGGATCTGGAAATAGGTGGTCGATACGTTCGACACCAGTTCCAGGTACCCTGCGCGCCAGTCGGCTTCGGTCGCGCGAAACTCGGCTTTTTGCGCCTGCACGCCTTTCTCGACTTTGCCCCAGATATCGATGTCCCAGTTCACCTGGGTCGCGAGGTTGTACTGCCTGGAAAACGGCACGCCAGTGGTTTTTTCGAAATTCGCGCCGGCGCCGAGATCCATCGTCGGCAAGGCGCCCGCTTTGGCTTCGGCAATCTGTGCGCCGGCTACGTTGATACGCGCGGCGAGAATCTTGATGTCGAAGTTGCCGTCGATCGACTTCGCGATCAGCGTGTTCAGGTACGGGTCCTGGAAGGTCTTCCACCAGTCCGGCTCGATCGTGTCGGACGCCGAGACCGACGCGTCGGTGTGATCAGTCCATGATGCTTTGGCAGGCGTGTCCGGGCGTTTGTAGTCCGGCACGTGGGCATCGATGCAGCCGCCCAGCAATGCACAGGTAAAGAGCGCCTCGATGGCGATACCGGCGACGGCAGACCCGCGTATGACAGTGCGGCGATCGCAGGTCCGCTGCGCGATGCGGTTGCGGACCCATCCGGTCAAGCGGCGAACCAATGAACGAGGCGACACGGACACGGTATTCTCCGAACGATCCCGGCGATGCCACAGCAAGGCGCGCGATTCAAGTAAAGCACGTCCCGCGCGGCATCTCTATCGATATCCGCGTGAATCGAGGTGTACTGGAAGGCGTGCGTCGAGGCGGAGTGCGCCGGGCGGGCCGTATGGAAAGGACGATTCTGCTTATCTGCTTTTTGATGCGCGACCGCTTAACGGAAAACGGTGCTGGAGTGCGATCGGTATGGCAATGCGCACACTGCATCGGCACTGCAATGCGGCCCGCGGAAGGCCCGGTCCAGCCTCCGCGGAGCCGTCAGGCCAATTAATAGACGTTGACGTTGTTCGTCGCGGTCATGGTCGGCGTGATCGTGGTGTTGAAGTTCTTCGCGAACGCGTTGCCGTTGCCGCTCACGTTGTTGACCGATTGCGACTGGTCAATGAGCTGCTGCGCGGAGACGGTCTTGCTGTCGTCGAACTTGAACGACAGGCTCGGGAAGTACGGGTAGGCGACATAGCCGCCACGCACGGCCTTCATGGCCTTGCTGTCGAGTTGTTCGGTAACGTGCAGGTCTTTGATCATCAGCGATTTCATCACGGTTCTCCTAAGAAGGTGGACGCAGGTCTGCGTTTTCAGGTTCGAGCATTTCTTGTCTGCTCGCGGCTTACTAACGCATGGGCTGTGCCAGTGATGAGCCCGCTCTCGTTCAAAGCGCGCAAAGCCCTGTAAATGCGGGGGCTTTCACTCGATGAGCTGCCTGATTGGAGTGCTGAAGCAGGCGTGCTGCCGCTTAAGATAGATGGGTGTGGGCCAACATCACGCTGTTGGGTGTTGCCTCATGGGCCACACCCTCTGCGGCATGTCATTTCGCGATCACCGTGATCTTTTTCGAATAGATCGGCGGATCGGTCGGCACATGCTTGTCGTCGCCCATCAGCAATTGCAGCGTGTGCTTACCCGGCGGCAATACGATCATCGTCTCGGTTTCGCCCGCGCCGAAATGCAGATGCTGGCGATCCGATGGAATTTCCTGGTCCATCGGCGGCAGATCGCAATCGATCAGCAGATGATGATGCCCCGTGTTCGGATATTTGACGCCCTTGGGCGCGACACCCATATAGCGCAGCCCGAACCATACGCGAAACGGTTTGTTGGCCTGCACGACCTGGCCATCGTTCGGGTAACCGATATACGCAATCGCGTCGCGCGGCGCTGGCGTCGTGCCGGCCGACGCATTGCCCGTAAACCCGCCCATCAATGCGGCGAGCGCCGCAGCGGCAAGAATCTTGTACATGACTGGCGCTCTCCGTCGAGCATCGTTCGCGCGCTCCAAGGGCGCCAAGGCCCTAAGAGCTCATCACTTGACGATGATCGTGATTTTCTTCGAGTACACGGGCGGCACATGCGGCACGTGGTTCTGATCGCCGAGCAGCAGTTGCAGCGTGTGCTTGCCCGGCGGCAATTCGATGCGCGCATCGGTCTCGCCCGCACCGAAATGCAGATGCTGGCGATCGGACGGAATTTCCTGGTCGAGCGGCGGCAGGTCGGTATCGATCAGCAGATGGTGGTGCCCGGTGTTGGGCACGTTGACGCCCTTCGGGCACACGCCCATATTGCGCAGCCCCATGCGAACCCAGAGTTTGCCGCCCTGAATGACTGCGCCGTCGTACGGCCAGATGATGTATTCCTGCGCGCCGGGCGGCGACGGCGTCTGCTGGGCGGAATGCACGCTCGATGGGCCCAGCGCGATACACGCCGCCGACGCAATGAATAGCGCGGCTAGCACGCCTGGTGTTCTTGTTCTTCGCATGGCGCATTCTCCCGAAGGAAGGTCAGGGCTTTGCGATTCTGTTTCAGCTTAGGACGGAAGACGGAACTTGCCAAAAAGATACGCGACACTCGTTAACGTTCTGACGTTCGGACTGCGTGCTATCTTTTCGATGAAGGCCGGCGAGACGTCCCGTACCCATAGACGGTTCTTAGCGGACAGGATTTGAATATGTGGCGAACACTCCTGCTGGTATGCATGATCGGGCTCGGCAGCGCGCATGCGGCCGGCGCCGACACCGTTTCCGCCGAACGCAAAGTCGCGCTGGTGATCGGCAATAGCGACTATCCGGCGCACCCGCTCGCTAACGCACGGCACGATGCCGCGGCTGTCGATACCGCGTTGAAGTCGCTAGGCTTCGACGTGGTCAGCGTGTCTGATGCAACGCCGCAAGCCATGAATGAGGCAATCGCCGAATTCGGTAAGCGGCTGCAGGCGGGCGGTACCGGTCTTTTCTACTTCGCCGGGCACGGAGTCCAAACCGCGCATTCCACCTTGCTGCTTCCCGCAGGGAGCGATACGCGCGCGCCGGCGGCGCTGGTGCGCGATGGCATCGATCTCGCGGCGGTATTGCGCGTGATGTCGGTTGCGCGGTCGCAGCAGCGCAACGTGGTCGTGCTTGACACATGTCTGGTGCAACCTTTCGCGCGCCCTGCCCGATTCGATGCGGCGCTGCCCGCGTTGCCCGCTCAAACGTTTATTGCGTATGCAGCGGAGCCCGGTGCGTTTGCATTGGACGGCGAGCAACACGGCTTGCTGACCGGCGCGTGGTTGCGCCGGATTCAAAATGCGCCGCCAAGCGTGCAAGGCGACGACATCGATGCGATGTTGCCAATGCTTCAGCATGCGGCAGACGAAGTAGCGGCACTTACGCACGGTCAACAAGAGCCGTGGATGTCGTCGACAATGCGCGAAACATCGGGCTCCAACGGAAATGGCAAGCGCAACGGCAGCCTCGATGGCACGCGGAATTTTGATGCATCGCAACGTGTCTCGCTCGCGAGTTCGGCGTACGACGACGATGCGATCGCACGCATGCCACGCCGCGGCATCATGCCCAAAGACAGCAATGAGCAATACGAGCTGACTTTCTGGGACTCGATCAAGGACAGCAACTATGCAAGCGATTACGAAGCCTATCTGAAGGCCTATCCGAACGGACGCTTCGCGACGCTTGCGCATGCGCGCATCGAACGTTTGAAGGCTGCAGCGGGTGCGCAAAAACCGCAAACGGCGCCGGCGCCTCAGGCAACCACGCCTGCCGCACCCGCCGCACCCGCGCCGCAGCAACAACGTCCCCCCGCGGCTGCAGCGCCCGCACCCGCACCTACACCCACACCCGCGCAACCGCCCGCAAAAACGACATTCGCCGCAAGCGGCGAAAGCAAGGACTGCGCAACGTGCCCCGTGATGATCTCTTTGCCCGCCGGCTCATTCACGATGGGCAGCAACTCCGATGACCCGTCTGAAAAACCGCCGCATCACGTAACGATCGCGGCACCTTTCGCGATCGGTAAATACGAAGTGACGGTCGAGCAATGGAATGCATGCGCGGATGCGAACGTGTGCCCGCGCCTGTCTGCGGAAAACAATTCCGTGAAGAACGCGCCGGCACGCGATCTAAGCTGGGACGACGCTCAGCTCTACGTGAAATGGCTCGCTAAAACGACGGGCAGACCCTACCGCCTGCCGACCGAAGCCGAATGGGAATATGCGGACCGCGCGGGCACGACGTCGAAATACTGGTGGGGCGAACAGATGCGCAAGGGCCAGGCAAACTGCAAGGATTGCGGCGACCCATGGCATAAGGAGGGCCCCGAAAGCGTCGGCACATTCGCGGCGAATCCTTATGGATTGCACGACATGAACGGCAGCGTATGGGAATGGGTCAGCGACTGCTGGCACAACTCGTACCAGGGCGCACCGAACGACGGCCATGTATGGGACGCACCGGGCTGCAATATGCGCGTGATCCGCGGCGGTTCCTGGCGCGAAGGCGCCGACTATATGCTCACGTCGACGCGCTTCAAATACAGCCAGAGCGTGCGTCAATCCCAAGACGGCTTTCGCGTCGCCAAAGATCTGAAATAGGACCTGAAATAAAGCCGAAATAGCCGCGCGGCCCAGTGTTCAGCGCCCGCGCGCCTTGCTGGTAATCGGCGCGATGTCCGCGACGATCTTGTCCTGCCCGTACTTCTCAGCTATCTGCTTGAGCCTCGTATCGAGCAGCCTGAGATAATCGGCGCGTGCTTCGCTTTCCGGCCGCGCGCTGTCGAAAAGCGGCGCCGGCGTGATCAGCAGCACGACCAATTCCGTACCGAACGGCTTCGACACGATCCAGTCGCCGCCCGCGCCGATCGTCGCCTTGTAATGCGGCGGCGCCTGGTTATCCTTGGCGCGCGGGCCCGGCACCAGATGCACGACACTACCGTCAAGCACGTAGTAGTCGACGTTGACGTACGAGTCGTAGCCCGGCGTCGATACGTCGACAACAAGCGGTTCGCCTTCAGTCAGCTGTCCGCCCGATGCGCGCGTATGAAGCGTCGCCGCATGGCCCGCATCCCAGTTGCGCGCCCAGTAAGGCGCGTACGCGTCGAGCACTTCGCATTTATCCGCGCCTAGCGGCAGCACGTCGAGATTGAGTGCGTCGACGCCCGGCATCGTGCCGACCGTTGTCTTCAGCTTGTCGATGCCGTCGGGTTGCGCGACAAAGCCGCGCAATTGCACCGCTCGACCACTAATCGATGCTGCAAGTGCGGAACACGGCAGTTTTGCAAGCAATGGCGAGACCGCCGCGAGCGTCGGCGCCGGCGGTGGTGTGACGCGCGCCGTTTGCACCGGCGTTTCATTCTGAGCTTGCCTGGCGGTTTCCGGTGCCGTTTGCGATGCGCCGATCGCGCCCGTTTGAGCCGGCGCCTCCAACGTGCCCGAAGCCTGCGTTTCCGAAGCCGACGACATTTGCTGTTCGACAGCCTCCGTTGGCGCGGCACGATAGCGATAAACACCCACGCCTGCGGCAAGCAGCGCAACAAGCGCCGCAACGCCTGCTTTCAACGGCCAGCCCGACCATGCACCGGGCGTATCGCCGCCCTTCCTCAACGCGCCTTGCAGCGGTTTAGCCTTGACGTTCGCCGGGCGCGCTTCATCGACGCAAAACTCTTCAACAAATTGCGCGACCGTTGGCGTGCGCGATGCCCGGTCGAACGACAGCGCCGCGCGCAAGGCGCGCCATTGCCGCGTACTGAGTTGCTCGGGACGCTGCGGCTGCTTGTGCGCGGCGCGCGCCTGCGTCGCGGACATCCGGTCGAACGGATGGCGCCCCGTGAGCAATTCATACGTGATGCAGCCGAGCGCATAGATGTCGTCGCGCGGATCGGGCTCCAGATGCTCGAGCATTTCGGGGCTCGCATAGGCAGGCGTCAACGCGCCCAGACTGCCCGGATCGAACACGGTCGCGTCGTTCTCTTCCTCGCTTCGCTGAAACACGCGCGCGATGCCGAAGTCGATCACCTTCACTTCGCCATGCTCGGTCAGAAACACGTTCGCGGGCTTGAAATCGCAATGCACAAAGCCGCGTTCGTGCGCATAGGCAAGCGCGGCCGACATGCCGCGCACGATCGGCAGCGCGGCGCTCACAGGCATGCCATGAAAATCGGGCGTACGCAGAATCTGGCTTAGCGGCTTGCCCGACAGATATTCCATCGTCAGATAGACGATGGCGCCGTCGCGATCGAAGTCGTAGACGGTGACGATATTCCGGTGCGCGAGTACCTGCGCCTTGCGTGCTTCGCGCTGCAGTGCGATCAGCGATTTCGGGTTGCCGCGAAACTGCACATTGAGCACCTTGATCGCGACATACGGCTTACGGTCCGATGCTTCGAGCTTGCGCAGATCGAGCGCCTTATAGACGGTGCCCATGCCGCCGATGCCAAGACACTCCTCGAGCACGAAACGGTTATTGAGCGTGTCGCCCGTGCCTTTGACTTCACCGGATGAAGCACCGTGCGCAAGCGTCGCACCGATCGTTCCCGACGGCGATGACGACGGCGGCGGCACCGGATGCACAGGCGCAGGCCCCGCCGCCCCGGCGCCGCTGGGCGCTCCGCCATGGCCTGGCGTAGTCTGCACACGCGTTTCCTCGCCGCCTGCCGCGGCGAGATTCGACACCGGCAATTGCTCGATTCTGCGGTGAACCTCCGCATAGAGATCCGCCGGCAACGGCGTGTGCGAGTGCGCTTCGCGAAGCACATCGAAGAGCCGCGCGGAGCCCATGCCGTCGGTCGTCAACGTGCTGTCGAGCTGAGCGACGAACGCATCGTGTGAAAGCGCGCCGCTCTGGTAATCCCGGATCAGATGCGCAAGGTTGGCCATGGGTGCGAAGCGATGCAGCGCTCGTTGGGATAGAGGAGATCCTGTCGTAATCAATTACATGCGCTCGTTCGATAGTAGCCCGCACGATTCTCTTTCGCAAACGGAATCGGCCACGCGAATTCACTAACTTCAGCGGCCAAATTCAGCGGCTAACCCGAAGGTTAACCCCACGTGTTGCGACCCGGCCAACAGCATCGGGCATTCAGTTGGCCTCAACCCGTCATCAACCATCCGCGGCCGCTCCCGTCGACGCGCCGAACATCGTGCCCGGCCACGCGCCGGGTGTGTCGCGCACGCGTAAGCCCCTTATCTGTCAACGGCCCGATCGCTTTTGCACCATAACTGCCGGGTGCTCGTTGCAGCGACTGGCACAGCCTGTGCGTTAGTGACGCCCGAGCAGACAAGATGCTCAAACGAACCGCAAGACCCATCTATTCCTCGTTAGGAGAACTTTCATGAAATCGCTGACCATCAAAGACCTCGCCATGGCCGAACAACTCGACAGCAAGGCCATGCAGGCCGTGCGCGGTGGCTATATCGCCTTCCCGTACTACCCCGACCTGTCGCTCAAGTTCGATAACAGCAAGACGGTCAATGCGCAGCAACTTGTAAACCAGTCGCAGGACGTGAGCAACATCAGCAACAACGGTAACGCGTTCGCGAAGAAATTCGACACGACGATCACGCCGACGATGACGGGCACGAACAACGTCAACGTCTATTAATCACAACGCTTCACACGGGGGACCGGGAGCGCACGAGCCACACGCGCTCCCGGTGATTGCAGTCCGCCTGTTTTGCTGCTGTCGCTGTTTTTGCCCGTTTTTTGCCTGCTTTTCCGTTTTCCGTTTTCTTTCGATCTCCCTGGAGAAATATCATGTCGTCCATCATCATTAGCGATCTGTCCGGTATCCGGACACTCGAGCACGGCGAGATGTCCGCCGTCTCCGGTGGCGCACCCGGCAATTCGTGGCTCGCGGGCCTCGGCCCGGTGGCCAACGTCAATATCGGCGTCAATCAGAACATCACGCAGATGCAGTTCGTCAACGTCGAAGCGCTGAATAACATCGGTGTGATCGGCGCGGGCTTCGTGGCGCCGAATCTGAACGTCAGCCCGAAGCTTTGGGCAAGCACGAATGCGGCCGTGTAACCACACGCCGCAGCGGAGGAACGGGGACCTCCGCACCGTGCGCTAGCGCGCGCTGCCGGGTACCGGAAGCGCGCGCCTTTTCCTATACTGGTTGTTCGTCTTGAAGCTTCGGGAACAGCCATGGCCAAGCTCGTTATCAAAGACCTTTCCGCCAGCGTCGAACTCGACCGCCAGGCGATGACCGCGATCGTCGGCGGCGCGCGTGTCGGCGCGCGCTTTTTCGGCGCAGCCGGAGAAAATCAGCCTGCCGCATCGCGCACCGTCGCGCGCGTCGTGGATTTTCCGCCGGGCTTCGCCTCCACGCGGCACACGGTCGATGAACGGATTCCGGCGCAAAGCCTGTTGCGCAAGTAACCGGTTGCTGTACTCCGCCGCGCAGTACGTCACGTGCGTATGCTTGACGATCGTGTCGAAGGCATCGGATATCGCGCAACCGGCGCCATTTTTCTTAACGGACAACAAAAAGCCCCTCTTCGCGCTAACGCGCGAGAGGGGCTGCCAATACTTACCGTACTATTGATTACTGGATGACGGATCGCCGGATTGAGGAGTCCGGCATCGCTCCAGCCAGAAGCGAAATCCGTCATCGCGCTGATCTTACGTTGCGAAGCGCCGCACGTCATTGCACAAGTTGACAAGACACCCTTACCGGATTGGCCCACAATACAGCGTTCCAATACAAAATGCTGTCCTGTCGATCCGCTTTGCCAACCCGTTGTGCCTACTCGCTGTGCCAACCCGCTGTGCCAACCCGCTGTGCCAACCTATACCCTGCCCAACGCTTTGAGCGCGGAACTCGAAATCCGCAAAAGCCGCTTTATCGGATACGCGATTCCCGTGGCGGACCGCGACGCCGCCATGGACGAGTTACGCCGCCTGCGCGAAACCCATCCGGCGGCAACGCACGTCTGCTGGGCCTTGCTCGCCGGCGGCCAGTCGGGCATGTCCGACGACGGCGAGCCATCGGGCACCGCCGGCCGGCCGATTCTCGAAGTGCTGCGCCATCACGATCTCGATGGCGTGCTGGCTGCCGTCGTTCGCTATTACGGCGGCGTCAAGCTCGGTGCGGGTGGGCTCGTGCGTGCCTATACGGATGCGATTGCAAGCGTCCTGCAAGACGCACCGCGCGTCGAACGGATTGCGCTTGCAACGCTTACGGTGGAAATAGGCTACCCGGAGGAAGCGCGCGTGCGGCGCTGGATCGAACAGCAGACCTATGTGCTTGAACACAGCACGTATGGAATGGATGTAAGTCTTGTGATTCGCATGCCCGTCACGGCGCTTGAAGACGCACATGACGCCTTGCGTGACCTCACGCAAGGCCGCGCGATCTTTCCTCCGGACTCCGCTCAAGGAAACTAAAGCCCGTTTCGGATCGCCAAAGTGAAACGAGCGGCTACGCGACGGCGAAGTTCGCCACGCGTGCCGCTCGACAGATCAAGCGATGGCTGGCCTAGCTTAGCGCGATGGCGCCATTCGCCGCTGCGGGCGCCGCAACCGGTGCGGTATGCGCCGTGACCTTCCGTGCAATGCCGCGCCCGGTTTTGTGCATGGCCGCTTTTCTCCCAACCTTGCCCGCCGTGACCTTTCGCGCCGCCGTTTTTCCGGCGGCCGCCCGGCCCGATGCGACCTTTTTAGCAGCCGCCTTGCGACCGGCGGTTTTCTTTGCCGCAACTTTCTTGACAGCGGCTTTCTTCACCGCGGTGTTCTTAGCGGCAGCCGACTTTCTGCCCATGCTCTTCTTAGCGGCCGTCTTTTTCGTTGCCGCCTTTTTAGCCGCAGCCTTCTTTGCCGCCGGCTTGGCGCTGAGCGTCACGCTCACGCTGGCTGCCGCGCTGCCACCATCGATCAAGAACTTGCTCCTGTCTTTCACGTTCTTGATCCATGCCGGCGGCCGGGCATGCCCGCTCCACGTCGCGCCCGTTTTCGGGTCACGGTACTTCGGCGGCAGCTTGCCTTTCGTTGCACCCACGCTCTTCATCTTGCCGCTTGTGCCATTTGCAAGACCGAGACGCGCGCGCTCGCGTCTTGCCTTCGCACGCGCTTCGATATCGCGCGTGGTAAGCCCATGCTTGATCATCAGCTCGCGGATCTGGTCAAGCGCGCCTTGCGCCCGCTTTGCGATGATCGCATCGGCCTGCGCTTGCAGTTTCTTCAAGCGCGTCTGAATCTGCTCCAATGTGGCCATACTCCTCTCCTGGTTGAACGACATAAGCGGACTATGCCATGGATATAGGTTGAAGTGCTATGTTTTGAACGTAAAGTAAGGTAATAACAACAAATTGAGCCTTAGCAAACGTCGCAAAAAAGCAAATTAAGGCTAATCGAATTATGCGCAAGTGCATCTTGCGGTCTTTTTTCTTGTCCGCACCCCGATGGGTGTCGACGCACCGTTAGCGGTCTTTAACAGAAAAACAAGCTTGCCGATGTGCAGAAAACGCAACGGCAAACGCCGGTACAAACGCCAGTACAAACGCGGCAGCAACGGTGTCGTGAACCAGGTTTCAGATATGCAACCGATAAAAGCCGGAAATTCCGGACATTGAATCGGAGTGTGCCTGGACGCTCGCCCATTAAGGTCTATTGAAAGTCCCGGAGTTCCGTAGCGTCGAAACATGTCTTCAATGCCATGATCGGGTATTGCCATGCCGGGACGAACCGCTTTGCCGCCTCTAACAAATGCCACGCCCCGTGCTTACGTTTTGAATAACCCGTGCTTACCGCAAGGCATGGTCTTCGCGTCGCGCGCATGTCACCGCGGGTGTCACCGCGCGTGTCACGCCTCGTGCAGCGCACGCGTTTGGCAAGCCCCGCTGCGCGAACCTATCCGTTACCCTTAGACTGTCAACTTCATGCAAGGCGCCCGAGGCAGGGAAGCACCGTTTTGTCGCAATCAGTCATCTACGCATTGACCGCCCCATTCACGCACGCGCTGACCTCGATACATCGGGAGATTCATATGGAGCATGCGTACGTCCAGTTACTGCACCTGCTAGCGGGGCACTCTGGATGGACGTTGGCCGTCGTCTTCCTTGCCGCCTTTCTCGAAGCGGTTGCCTTTATCGGCACGTTCGTGCCCGGCAGCACGGCGCTGTTCATGGCGGGCGCGCTGGTCGGCACCGGCACGCTCAATCTTGGCTGGCTGCTCGCCATCGCGGTGGTCGGCGCCATCGCGGGCGACGGCATCAGCTACTGGTTCGGCCATCGCTACCGGAACGAAATCGCCGGCGCATGGCCGTTTCGCACCCATCCGAAACTGCTTGAACGCGGCCATCAGTACTTCGAAAAGCACGGCGCAAAGTCGGTTCTGTTCGCCCGCTTCGTCGGGCCGTTGCGCGCGGTCGTGCCGGTCGTCGCCGGCATGCTGCAAATGCCGCCCGGCCGCTTCTATGCGATGAACGTGCTGTCCGCAGCGCTGTGGGCGCCCGCGCATATCTTGCCCGGCGTCGTATTCGGCGCGTCGATCCAGCTGGCCGGCGACGTGTCGTTCCGGCTCGTGGCCGCACTTGCCATCGTCGTCGGCGCCGTGTGGCTCATCTACGTCGCCGCACGCTTCACGCTTTCGCATGCACGCGCCTGGTCGGTCACCTCACAGCGCAGCGTCGTGCTATGGGCGCGCTTGCATCGCCGGCGCGCCGCCGGCCGCTTCGTGCTTCGCATCGTCGATCCGTCGCAGCAGCACAGCGTCGTGCTCGTCGTTGCGATCTCGATCATCGTGCTGCTCGGCGCGGGCATTTTCTTCGGCGTGCTGCAGGATGTCGTGCACGGCAATCCGCTTGTACAAACAGATGCGTCGGTCTATCGCTTCATGCGCGCGATCCACTCGCCGTGGTTCGCCGATGTGCTGACACGTTTCACCGCGCTCGGCACAGTGCCCACCTTAACCGCGCTGATCGCAACCGGCGTGCTGTGGATGGTCGCCGAGCGCCGCTGGCGCACCGTCGTCTACTGGGTTATCGCGGTCGCGTTTTCGCAGATTCTCATTATCTGCATCCAGTTGATCGTGCATCGCGCGCCACCGTGGAGCGGCAGCGATTACGCCTACGCATTCCCAAGCAATCACGTCGCGGCGAGCGTGATCGTCTATGGTTTTCTTGGCTTTATCCTCACGCGCCGGGTCGGCATATTCAGCGCGATCGTCGTAACGACAGTCGGCACCGTCATCCTCGTCGCGATTGCATTTGCAGGTCTGTACTCGGGACGCTATGCATTCTCGGACGCGGTCGGCGGCGCCGCGTTCGCCGCCGTCTGGGTGGCGATCATCGCTTTCACCGCGGTCTGGCGCAATCCTCACGCTGCGCCGAAGCGCCCCTGGATGCCTCTTGTCGTGCTCGCCGTCATTTGCGGAAGCGTCGTGCTGCAATACCGGTTCCGCCCCGACTCGCTCGCGATCCCACCGATGACGCCGCGCCCGCCGATCGTCGTCAGCGAGGCGCAATGGACCGATTCGCTATGGAAGACTTTCCCGTGCTATCGGTCTGACCTGAAGGGCGATCACCGCGAGCCGATCACGGTGCAATGGACCGCCGATGCCGGCCAGATCGAAGCGCAACTCGGTAGCCGCGGCTGGGTGCCCGGCACGCGCGTCTCCGCGCACAGCCTCTTTTCGCTGATCTCGCCGAATGTGCCCGCGATGGACCTGCCCGTACTGCCGAAGCTCAACGACGGCGAACCGTCCACGCTGATTTTCGCGCGCCAGCGCGAGCGCCGCGACGAGCGCGACGTGCTGCGCTTCTGGCCAACCGGTTACGCGGTGCAGCGCAAGGCAGGCGCCGCCGCGACACCGATCTGGCTCGGCTCGCTGGTCCATGAGCGGCTGGCGCGCCCGTCCTGGCCGTTCAATGTATTGCGCACCGACCGGCAAGTCGATCCGATGATTTCCGAACAGGGCCGATCGGAATGGCAGGCATTCGAAATGTCGCATGGCGTCGGTTGTAAAGGCGTGCCGGTCACGCTGATTGCACATTGAGCGTCGCAAGCGTAAGCCCCATGCTGCGCGCGACTTTCAACCATGCAACAATGCTCGGGACCGGAGCGGCCGCCGCCCGCTTATAGCTCGACTTTGGCCTGAACCCGCGGCGCCATGCAAGGAGACCTACACGTGATCGAGTTTCCGGCTGCGGCAGTCGCGACATGGGGCAGCGCGCTGGTATTCATCAATGTGCTGATCGCGCGGCTCGGCGTACCGATTCCCGCTGTGCCGCTGCTATTGTTCGCCGGCGTCGCGATCGTCGACCATCGGCTGTCGTTCTGGCACGTGCTCGGGGCCGCAGTGCTCGGCGCGATGATCGGCGATAGCGTCTGGTTCACGGCCGGCCGCATACTCGGCCGCCGGCTTATCCACGGTCTTGCACGTTTATCGGTTACAGTCGAAAAGCGTGTCAGAAAAGCACGCGCCCTCTTCGTTCGCTTCGGGCCCGGTATCGTCGCGGTATCGAAGTTCATTCCAGGGCTCGCCATCATCACGCCGCCGTTAATGGGCACCACACGCGTGCGTCCCCTTATCTTCTTCGCATGGGACGCGATCGGCGTCACCGCATGGGCCACATTCTGGCTGTTGGGCGGCGCGCTATTCGAACGGTATCTGAGGATCTTCATCGTCGAAGTGCGCAGGCACGGCTGGACCGCGCTCGATGTGCTTGCCGCGCTTGCGCTGCTCTATCTGCTTTATCGCCTCATTCAGCGCTGGCGCCTTCAGCCGCCGCTTGCGCTGGCGCCTGTCTCGCCCGAGCGCGTCGAGGCGATGCTGCGTCCGTCCATGCCGCCCGTCATTCTCGATGCGCGCCCCGAACCGGTGCGGCAGCAGGAACCGTATCGGTTGCCGCGCGTGATGACGGTCGAAGCCAATTCGCTCGAAGAAGTCGACGAGGTGGAACGCAATACGGTCGTGTACTGCGTGTGCCCCGATCACGAAACCGCGCGTGCGTTATCGCAGCAGATGCGCGACAAGGGTTTCAAGCGCGTGCGTGCGGTAAAGGGCGGACTCGATGCGTGGGAGCGGCGCGGCTATGCGGTCGAACCGGTGCCGCCCAATCGCGGGCGGTATCGTGAAGAACCGGACGACGTATCGTTTGAAGAGGACTCGACGTGTCAGGTCACGCTGCGCGGCATTGCCTAGCCTTAAGGCTGCAAGCGAGAAAGCCGCGATAGACGTCAAGGCCTGACGCCAGCCTTTACGTTGACGAAACCCGCCGCCGAAGCCGCCACGGCGGCACCGGCCGCACCAGCGCCCCCGGCAACAACGATACGGTCGCGCCCTTGCGCCTTCGCCTGATAAAGGCTGCGGTCCGCTTCAAGCAGCCACGTGTGATAGTCGGGCATATCGACCGTCAGTTGCGCGATGCCCGCGCTGATCGTGCACGGACACAATGCGTCAGGCTCGCGCGCCTGCTCGCGCACACGCAGCAGCAATTCCTTTGCGATCGCCTGTGTCTCACGCAAGGTCGCGCCCGGCAACACCACGCCGAATTCCTCGCCGCCGTAGCGGCCGATGCTGTCGCCCGCGCGGAAATGGCTGCGCAGCATGCCGGCGAATGCGACGAGCACCGCATCGCCGGCCGGGTGGCCGAGCGTGTCGTTGATCTTCTTGAAGTGATCGAGGTCGATCAGCAACAGGCACGATGCATAGCCATTGGCACGGCAGCGCTCGAACTCGAGCGCGAGCTGGCCTTCCCAATGGCGTCGGTTCCACAGCCGGGTAAGCCCGTCGGTGCGACTCAGATGCTCGAATTCGCGCGTGCGCGCGGCAAGCTTTTGCGACATCCGGTACATCGCCCAGCCAAGCGAGATCGGATAAACGATCAGCAATGGCAGACTTGCGACGATGGTCGCCATGGTCGACATCGGGGTAAACGTGAGGCCCAGCACGGCCGCGCCGATCGCGACGCCGGCCAGATGCGCGGCAATGCCGCGCGCAAAGAAGCGCACGCCGTCCGCAGCGATATTGTCCATGCTAAGCATGACGAGAATCACGACGCTCGGCAGCACATTGAATTGCATTGCAACAATCCAGAAACCGCCGAAAACCGAATCGATCATCAGGTTAAGGCGCTCGCCGCGATACGGAACGACGCATGCAAGCGCCGCCCGACGCGCGACATGCGGCCAGACAATGCCGTGAAATACCGCGAGGCTCCACATTGCGATGCCGCGCTGCTGGCCGAGAAGAACCGAACCGACGCACAGAAAACCGAGGCCGAGCCCGACAATGCGTAACCGATAGTTGCGCTCGACAAAGCGCGCGCCCTTGCCGGCCATACTGTCCGCCGCCTGATCCGCCGCTGCTTTGTCCGTCGTTCGGTCCGTGGTTCGATCCGTTTCTGACGCCATCTGGCACCTGCGCAAAGAACAACGGGATTCAAGGACACCCAATAAATGCACACGCAACGGTGCAGCGCTATAAATCTGTAAACATGACGTGCTTAATACGGTAAAAATTCTACCAGTTTATCGATGCCGCGCCGCACGATACGAAGCTTTTTCCATTCCCGCGAATTCGATTTTGCAATCCCGCGTTAAATCGCTGAAACCCGATCTATCGGCATTCCGGCTAAACCGGGCTTTGGTCCGGCTTTAAATGCCCTTTGAATCGCTTATTCATCAGCTTTTTACGGGGCAAATCAGTCATGGGTTTGTCATCCTGTCGACACACTCGCCACTCAGCATCGATGGTTCACGCGACCACCCTGAGAGGCACACGCCATGCCGGAACTTTCCTTCCCGCAAGCGGGTTCAGCAGCCGGAAAAGGCCGCAGTGTCGGCCTCATCATCTTTTTTCTTGTCATCATCGCGGGCGCGATTTATTGCGCAACGCATCTGATCGACGATTTGCAGACCGTCCGGCAATCGTCGTTCCTGCCATACCTGCTGCTTGGCATCGCGCTTCTGATCGCCCTTGGCTTCGAGTTCGTCAACGGCTTTCACGACACCGCGAACGCAGTGGCAACCGTCATCTATACGCATTCGCTGTCGCCCAATATCGCAGTGGTCTGGTCCGGCGCATGGAACTTCCTCGGTGTCCTGACTTCCACCGGCGCGGTCGCGTTCGGCATCCTACAGTTGCTGCCCGTCGAGCTGATTCTGCAGGTCGGCAGCAGCGCCGGCTTCGCGATGGTGTTCGCGCTGCTGATCGCCGCGATCATCTGGAACCTCGGCACGTGGTACCTCGGCTTGCCGTCGTCGAGCTCGCACACGCTGGTGGGTTCGATCATCGGCGTGGGCCTGATGAACCAGCTTCTGCACGGCGCATCGGGCACAAGCGGTGTCGACTGGAACCAGGCGCTCGGCGTCGGCAAGTCGCTGCTGGTTTCGCCGATCGTCGGCTTCCTGCTGTCGGGCTTGCTGCTGCTCGTGCTCAAAGCAGTGGTTCGCGTGCCGGCGCTCTATAAGGAGCCGGCCGGCAACGAACCGCCGCCATTCTGGATTCGCTCCCTGCTGATCCTCACCTGTACCGGCGTGTCGTTCGCGCACGGCTCGAACGACGGTCAGAAAGGCATGGGCCTCATCATGCTGATCCTGATCGGCACCGTGCCGACCGCCTATGCGCTGAACAAGGCCGTCACGCCCGCGCAGACGCAGACCTTCCTCGCGGTCTCGCAGCAGGCCGCCGCCGCGCTCGGCAACTACACGAACGGTGCGCCGCCTTCGGTTGCGCCGCGCGGCGACGTCGAGCGCTATGTGCAGACGCACCAGCTGCAAGCGACCACGTTGCCCGCGCTGCAGCAGCTGGCTGAACGCATCGGCCAGCAGGTCGGCTCGTCCGGCTCGCTGGCCGATGTGCCGCAGGACAACGTCAACAACGTGCGTAACGACATGTATATCGCGTCCGAAGCGATCCGTCTGATGGAAAAGGCGAAGACGCCCGCGTTTTCCGCGAACGACGCCAAGGCAATCGATAACTTCAAGAAGCAGATCGACAGCGCGACGAAGTTCATTCCGACGTGGGTGAAAGTGGCGGTCGCGATCGCACTCGGGCTGGGCACGATGGTCGGCTGGAAGCGCATTGTCGTGACGGTCGGCGAAAAGATCGGCAAGCAGCATCTGACCTACGGCCAGGGCGCATCGGCCGAACTGGTCGCGATGCTGACGATCGGCGCCGCGGACGCCTACGGCCTGCCGGTATCGACGACGCACGTGCTGTCGTCTGGCGTGGCCGGCACGATGGCGGCGAACGGCTCGGGCCTGCAATGGGGCACGGTGCGCAGCCTGATCCTCGCATGGGTGCTGACGCTGCCTGCCTCGATCGCCCTGTCGGCTGGCCTCTACTGGCTGTTCCGCAATATTTTCTGACAGGCGGCGTTTCACTAACGCTCAAGCAATAAAAACGCGGTAGAGTCAAAAATTCTGCCGCGTTTTTCTTTAGCGTCGTCTTTAGCGTGCGGCCCGTTTCCGGGCAACCGCATCCGCTCGTTCCAGCGTCAATACCGCATCAATACAGCTCAGGCACGATCATATTGGCCGCCACCGGCTGCCGGATATAGTCGGGATGATGCACGCGCTCGGGCAGCGTGATGCTCGAGTGCTCGACTTCCTTATACGGCACCTGGCTCAACAGATGGTGAATGCAGTTCAGGCGCGCGCGCTTCTTGTCGACGGCCTGCACGACCCACCACGGCGCCTCGGCAATATGCGAACGCTGCAGCATCACCTCTTTCGCCTGCGTATACGCTTCCCAGCGGCGACGGCTTTCGAGGTCCATCGGGCTTAGCTTCCACTGCTTGAGCGGATCCTGAATGCGCGCCTGAAAGCGGATTTCCTGTTCTTCGTCGGTAATCGAAAACCAGTACTTGAGGATCTGGATGCCGCTACGCACGAGCATTTTTTCGAACTCGGGCACCGAACGGAAAAATTCTTCGTACTCCGCGTCGTTGCAAAAGCCCATTACACGCTCGACGCCCGCGCGGTTGTACCAGCTGCGGTCGAACAGCACCATTTCGCCGCCCGCCGGCAGGTGACTTACATAGCGCTGGAAATACCACTGCGTGCGTTCGCGGTTGCTCGGCGCCGGCAGCGCGGCGACGCGGCACACACGCGGGTTGAGCCGCTGCGTGATGCGCTTGATCGCGCCGCCCTTGCCCGCCGCGTCGCGTCCTTCGAAAATCACGACCACACGATGGCCGGTCTGCACGATCCAGTCCTGCAGCTTGACCAGTTCACCCTGCAACCGGAACAGTTCGCGGAAATAGGTCTTGCGCAATGCGCGCGCTTCGTCGGATATCGCTCCCTCACCGTCGAGGATGCGGTCGTCGACTTCCATCTCCAGTTCCTCGTCGTACGCATCGATGAGGTCTTCTTCGAAACGCCGTTGCCGTGCGGCCAGCGTCGTCGGGTCATTGTCCCGGTCGTCGTTCATCGCGTTTCTCCACGGTTGCGCGTTGCACTCGAATAGCAACGCCGAAAGATCGATTATCGAAGCGCCAAATGTCAACTTTGTTACCTGACAGCGCAATGTAATCGAAGGGGCGCTCGTAGAGTTTAGCGCAGCCTCTTTGCGAAGCTCAGCTGGTGGCCATCCGGGTCGCGAATATGAAAATAGCGCTCGCCCCAGGTCGCGTCGGCGGGCGCACTTTCAGGCGAAAGACCCGCCTCGAGCGCGCGCTGATAGAGCGCGTCGACATCCGATACGTGGATCACTACGCGCCCCCACCAGTTGATCGGCCCATGCGTTTCCGCAATGAGGTTCAGATGCGAGCCGCCGAACCCGTATGACGTAAAGTCCGCATCGGGACCGCCATAGGCGAATGGAAAGCCGAGCGCGGCGTAGAACTGCACGGCGCGCGCCATATCGCGCGTGCCGAGCGTGACGGCATTGATCGATTCGATGCGCGGCGCCTGCTGCTCAGCGGCCGGCGTGCGTTTTTTCGGGCTCCCGGACATCGCGCTCCTCCATGCAGCCTCCTACTGGAACACGCGCGCCACACCGCGTCCGCGCGGGTCCGATATCGGTACCGGCGTATCGCCGTTGATCTTGATTGCCTGCACGTCGCCGTTGAAGTTCTGCGCTTTCAGCACATAGCCCTTTGCTTCGACCTGCTTCGCAAGCTCGCCGTCGATCGGCGCATACGGTTCCCAGAAAATCGTATTCGGCGGCAGCAGTTGATGATGGAAACGCATTGCGGCTACGGCGTCCTTCAACGGCATGTTGAAATCGTACACGTTGGTGATCACCTGGAAAATCGTTGTGAAGATCCGTGAGCCTCCCGGCGTGCCGGTCACGAGCGACACCTTGCCGTCCTTCGTGAGAATGGTCGGCGTCATCGACGACAGCGGGCGCTTGTTCGGTTCGATCGAATTCGCGTCGCTGCCGACCACACCAAACATATTCGGCACGCCCGGCTTCGCTGCGAAGTCGTCCATTTCGTCGTTGAGCAGGATGCCCGTGCCTTGCGCGATCACGCCCGAACCAAAATAGCCATTGAGCGTATACGTGTTCGATACCGCGTTGCCCCACTTGTCGACCACCGAAAAGTGCGTCGTCTCCGCTTTTTCAGGCATCGACGTGCCGAGCCCCGCGACCACGCTCTTCGTATCGGATGGCGCATTCGGGTTCACTTCGGCCGCGCGCTTCGCGAGATAGGCATCGTCGGTCAGCTGCGCAACGGGCACTTTGTAGAAATCCGGATCGCCGAGATATTGCGCGCGGTCTGCAAAGACGCGCTTTTCGATCTCCGCGAGCAAATGGATGTATTGCGCCGAATTGAGGTCGACACCGTTGAAATCCTGTTTGAGGTCCGCCTTCATCTTGAGCAGTTGCACGAGGCCGACACCCCCCGAACTCGGAGGCGGCGCCGTGATGATTTCATAGCCGTTCCATTTGGCCTCGACCGGTTGGCGCCACACGGCCCGGTAATCGTGCAGGTCGCGCTTCGTGATGAGCCCATGCCCGCGCATCGACGCCGCGATCAGATCCGCGGTCTTGCCGTTGTAGAACTCTTTGGCGCCATTGTTCGAGATGCGCGTGAGCACCGCGGCAAGATCGGGTTGTTTAAACGTCTCGCCCACTTTCATACTGCCGAAGTACGTATCGAAGTTCGTCTTGCCTTCGAATTCTTTAGCGGCACTATCGCGTCGCTGCACCAGCAGCTCGTCGGCGACAAAGCCGTCGCGCGCATATTTGATCGCGGGCGCAAGCACCTGCTTCCATTTCAGACGGCCGAAGCGGTGCTGCGCTTCCCACATGCCGGCCACCGTGCCCGGCACACCGACCGCGTAGTAACCGACCAGACTCTTGCCCTTGATCACCTCGCCCTTGTCGTCGAGATACATCGTGCGTGTCGCGGCAAGCGGCGCACGTTCGCGATAGTCAATAAAGTATGGTTTTCCGTTCACATATAGCGTCATAAAGCCGCCGCCGCCGATATTGCCGGCTTCGGGATACGTAACCGCAAGCGTGAATGCAATGGCGACTGCGGCATCGACCGCATTGCCGCCTTCCTTGAAGATCTGTTGCGCGGCGTCGGCGCCGTATTGATCGGCAACTGACACCGCCGACGTAGCGAATACGGCCTGCTGTGCCGGCCCCTTTGCATAAACCGGCGTCGCTTCGAGAAAACCCGCCGAAATAGACACGAGCCCGGCAATCGCCAGGCTCGCGATGGAGAGTTTCGCTTTATTGTTGGCCTTCATTGGCTGTCCTCCATGACACGAATACACGACACTCAACGCGTCGTCGTAAAAAGTCTGTCATGGGCTTATAACATGCCAACGCGCCATTGCGAACCCCGCCGCATTCGCTAATCACGCATGCGGCGGTGCGGCATAAGAACCGTCTACGTTATGCAGCGGCCTTCGAATTCAAGACCTGCTCCGCCACTTCATCGACCGCGGCCTTCGTGAGACGCACGATCTCATCGACGTCCGCGCGCGTCGCCACGAGCGGTGGCGCAAAGCCGAGAATGTCGCCGTGCGGCATGGCGCGCGCAATCAGTCCGCGCTGCATGGCGGCGGCCGACACGCGCGGCCCGACCTTCAAAGCGGGATCGAACGGCCGACGTCCGTCCTTGTCAGCCATAAACTCCAGTGCAGCAAGCATGCCTGCCCCGCGCACTTCGCCGACGAGCGGATGCGCATCGAATGCCGCATGCATCTGCTCGAGCAGGTAGGCGCCGGTTTTTGCAGCCTGTTCCGTGATGTTTTCGCGCTCCAGAATATCAAGGTTCGCGAGTGCCGCGGCTGCGCAGATCGGGTGACCCGAATACGTCCAGCCGTGTCCCATCGGTCCGTTCTCCTGTGACGCGCTGTCGATCACGTCCCACACGCGCTCGCTGACGATCACACCCGATAGTGGCGCATACGCGCTCGTCAGGCCCTTCGCGACGGTGATCAGATCCGGCTCGATGCCATAGTGCTGCGCGCCCATTTTCGAGCCGAGCCGGCCGAAGCCGCACACCACTTCGTCGCTGATCAGCAGGATGTCGTGCTTCTTCAACACCTTTTGAATCGCAGGCCAGTAACCGGCCGGGGGCGGCAGGATACCGCCCGTGCCCATCACCGGCTCGCCGATAAACGCAGCGATCGTATCGGCGCCCTCCTTGGCGATGAGCTTTTCGAGCTCGTCCACACAGTAATTGACGAACTGCGCTTCATCCATGCCGGCGGGCGCCTGACGGTACCAGTGCGGACAAACGGTGTGCTTCACGCGTTCGAGCGGCAGATCGAAATACTGGTGAAAGCTCGGCAGTCCGGTTAGCGAGCCCGTGACGATACCCGAGCCGTGATAGCCGCGCTGGCGCGAGATGATCTTCTTTTTGTTCGGACGGCCTTTCACGTTGTTGTAGTACCAGACAATCTTGATCTGCGTTTCGTTGGCGTCCGAACCCGACATGCCGTAGTAAACCTTCTTCATGCCGGCCGGCGACCAGTCAATGATGCGCGACGACAGCTCAATGATCGTATCGGTCGAATGTCCGACATACGTGTGGTAATACGCGAGTTTCTTCGCCTGCTCGTAGATCGCGTCGGCTACTTCGGTGCGACCGTAACCGATATTCACGCAGTAAAGGCCGGCGAACGCGTCGATATACGATTTGCCCTGATGGTCTTCGATGCGAATGCCCTTGGCGCCGGTCACGATGCGGCCCGGCAGCGCGCCGCTCGCATGGTCGTGCGCGTGTGTCGACGGATGCATGAAGTGCGCGCGGTCCGCGGAGAACAGCTGGTCGAGTGATTGAGTCATGGGTGCTCCTTCCTGGATGTGCGGTTGCGTTGGGTGCAACGGCGTTGTTTTCGAATGTCGTTCGACGTAACACTCAGTTCGCCGTACGGTACGTGTTTAGCTCGCGAGCGCGTGCGGCGCGCCGCGCGTCGCTTCAGCGACAGGCAGGCCCAGCTGGCCCAGACAGAAATAGCGCGTCTCGACAAACGGCTCGAAGCCCTCGAGTCCGCCTTCGCGGCCAAGACCCGATGCCTTCATGCCGCCGAACGGAATCGGCGCACCGGTGAACTTCGCGCCGTTGACCGACACCATCGCGAAGTCGAGACGGCGAATCACCTGAAACACCGTGTTCAGATCGGTCGCACACAGATACGCAGCGAGTCCGTATTCGGTGTCGTTGGCGCGCTCGATCGCCTCGTCGAGCGTGTCGAACGGCGACACCGCCGAGATCGGCGCGAAGTTCTCCTCGTCATAAACGCGCATGCCGGGCGTTGCATCCGCGATCACAGTCGGTTCGAAGAACCATCCGCCGCGTGCATGCGGCGTGCCACCTGCCGTGATGCGCGCGCCTTTCGTGCGCGCATCGTCGACGCGCGAGACCGTTGCATCGAAGGCGGCCTGATGCATAAGCGGGCCGACGTCGACGTTCGCATCGAACGCGGCGCCGACGCGCAGCAAGCGCACCGCTTCGGTGTACTGCTCGACGAATTGCTCATACAGCGGCCGTGCGACGAGAATGCGATTCGCCGCGCAGCAATCCTGGCCCGACGTCTGGAACTTCGCGGCCACGGCGACGCGCACCGCCTGTTCGAGATTGGCGTCTTCAGTGACGATAAACGGTGCATTGCCGCCGAGTTCGAGCGACGTCTTCTTGATGCCCGACTGCGCGGCGGCCTGCATCACCAGGCCGCCGACGCGCGTCGAACCGGTGAAGCTGACCGTGCGCACGCGCGGATCGCGCACGAGCGTTTCCATCGCCATTTGCGGCTCGCCGAGCACGACATTGAATACGCCCGGCGGAAAGCCCGCTTCTTCGGCAAGCTGCGCGAGTGCGAGCGCCGAAAACGGCGTTTCGTGGGCGGGCTTGATGACGACCGTGCAGCCAGCCGCCAGCGCCGCGGCGGCTTTGCGCGTGATCATCGCGTTCGGGAAATTCCACGGTGTGATCAATGCCGCCACGCCGACCGGTTCGAGCATCGTGCCCAGATGCGCGCCATCGATATGCGTCGGGATCGTGCGGCCGTTCAGGCGCTTGCCTTCGTGCGCGAACCATTCGATAAAACTCGCGCCATAGGCAATTTCGCCGCGCGATTCGGCAAGCGGCTTGCCTTGCTCGATCGACAGAATGCCGGCGAGATCGTGCTGATGACGCATCACGAGTTCGTGCCAGCGCAGCAGCAGCTCTGCGCGTTTATTGACCGGAACGTAGCGCCAGCTTTCGAACGCACGCTGCGCGGCGTCGACGGCTTGCGTGATCTGCGGCGCTTCGAGCATCGGTACATGACCGATCACTTCCTGGTCCGCGGGGTTCTGCACGGCAACCGTGGACGCGCTATCGCTATGCACCCAGCGTCCATCGACGTAGCACAGCGATTTGAATAGAACGGGATGACCCAGCAACATGACGACCTCCTCCGTGTTCGATATCTCCTGGTAATGTAGACGGGATGGGGACACGATTTTTTTGGTTCGGGCACCTGCGCGTTGCTGATTTTTCTGTATTGCGCGTGTTAGGTTTGTGTTTTTCTGGCGCGATGTTTGCCCGTGTTTTCACGCGTTACGCGTCGTCGCCTGACGCGTCGCCGTCGGCCCAATCGGGCAAATCTTCCGGCATGTTTTTCACGACTTTGGTCACGATATATGTGAAATACCGCTCGATGCCGAGTTCATCGGTGAGCAGCGAATCGATAAAGCGCTGGTAGTGGTCGATATCGCGCGACATCACGTGCAACACGTAGTCGACGCCGCCGCCGGTCGCGTGGCATTGCACCACTTCAGGCGCGGCCGCGACGCGCTCTTCGAAACGGCGCATATCGTGTGCCGTATGCCGCGCCAGCGTAACTTCGACGATGATGCGGCTGCCCTTGAACGCGCGCGCCCAGTCGACGTCGGCGCGATAGCCACGGATCACACCGCTTTCCTCGAGCCGGCGCACGCGCTCCCACGCCGGCGAAATCGACAGGTTCACCTCCTCGGCGAGACGCGATTTCGTGATGCGTCCGTCGCGCGCGAGGATGCGCAAAATGGCGAGATCGTAGCGGTCGAGCTTCATGTCGTGCGCGTGCGTATGCCGTCCCGTTTGCGTTGATGATGACTATAGGACAGTCGTTCGCGGTGCGGCCGGTTACTTTGCACCATGAGCAACCGGAATGCCGCGTTCGACCACATCGGCCACCACCGCCACTGTGTCGCCGATATGCACGAGGCCCGGAAAATGCCGCGCCGCCAGCAATCCGCCGCGGCGCGCGCGGTATTCGACGGGCGGTACGCCGGTACGCGTCGCGTCGTAGATGCGCGCGACTACATCTCCCGCTTCGACCATTTCGCCGAGGTCCTTGCACAGTTCGAGCAAGCCGTCGTGTTCGCTTGTCGTGTAGCAGGCGCCGTCGGGCATATCGAGCAGCGTCGTCGTGCGTGCGGCAGCGTTGTCCGCGCCCGCCGCTTGCGGAACAGTCTTCTGCGCATACTGCGCGTTCCACGCAAGCACGCCTGCATGCGCGAGAAATCCGTATACGCCGCGCACCGCAACCGCGACGCTTTCAACCGTGGCCGTGCCGCCACCGCCCAGTTCGGTCGACACGAACACCTTGCCCGCTTCTTCGACGGCGCTGTCGAACAAGCCAATGCTATCGAGTTCGAGCATCCGCATCGAATACGGCGCACCAAACGCGTTCATCGCCGCTTCGCAGCGCGCCTGCTGCGCCGCGTCTTCCAGCACGTGAATCGCGGCGAACGGCACGAAATCGAGCGTACGGCCGCCCGCATGGATATCGAGCACATAGTCAGCAAGCGGCAGCAGATAACGCTGGAAGTAGTCGGCAATCTTTTCCGTGACCGTGCCGTCCGGTTTGCCCGGGAAGCTGCGGTTCAGATTGCCGCGATCGATCGGCGACGTGCGCGTGCCCGCGCGAAACGCCGGGTAGTTCATATACGGCACGATAATCACACGGCCGCTCACGTCGCTCGCCTTGAGCGTCGATGCGAGTTTCGCGAGCGCGATCGGTCCTTCGTACTCGTCGCCGTGATTGCCGCCCGTGAGCAGCACGGTCGGCCCTTCGCCGCGACGGATCACGGTGATCGGAATCATCACTGCGCCCCACGCGGACGCATCGTGCGAATACGGCAGCTTCAGAAAGCCGTGCTGCTCGCCCTCGGCATTGAAATCGACAGTGGCCTGAATCGGCGATGCCCTCATGTGCTACTCCTTCACGAACAGCTTGCGCGGTGTGTTGCAGAACGTCTCGACGCCGGTTTGGGTAATCAGGATGCTTTCCGTGATTTCGAGGCCCCAGTCGTCGAGCCATAGCCCCGGCATGAAGTGAAACGTCATGTCCGGTTCGAGGACCGTCTTGTCCCCGGGACGCAAACTCATCGTGCGCTCGCCCCAGTCCGGCGGATAGCTCGCGCCGATCGGATAACCGCAGCGGCTGTTCTTTTCGATACCGGCCTTGCGCAGCACCGCAAAGAACGCGTTGGCGATGTCTTCGCACGTGTTGCCGGGCTTCGCCATCGCAAGCCCTGCTTCGATGCCTTCAACTACGGCACGCTCGCCTTCGATGAAATGCTTCGGCGGCTTGCCAAGATACACGGTGCGCGACTGCGGGCAGTGATAACGCCTGAAGCAGCCGGCGATTTCGAAGAACGTGCCCGCGTCTTTCGCAAACGGCGTGTCGTCCCACGTCAGATGGGGTGCGGCCGCATCGGCGCCGGTCGGCAGCAGCGGCACGATGGCCGGATAGTCGCCGCCATGGCCTTCCACACCGCGGATACCGGTCGAATAGATCTCGGCGACGAGATCGCTCTTGCGCATGCCCGGCTCGATCTTCTCGACGATATGCGCATGCATCTTCTCGACGATGCGCGCAGCCACGCGCATATATTCGATTTCGCGCGGCGACTTGACCGCGCGCTGCCAGTTCACGAGCGACGTTGCGTCGTGCCATTTCGCGTTCGGCAGGTTCTGCACGAGCGAGCCATACGCGGCCGCGCTGAAATAGTAGTTATCCATTTCGACACCGATGCGCTTCGCTTGCCAGCCGCGTGCGCCGACCACTTCGCGCGCGAGGTAGTCCATCGGATGGCGCTCGGTCGACTGCACATAATGATCGGGATAACCGACGATATTTTCGCGCCGCATAAACACGGTGCGCAATGCGCCGTTCGCGTCCTGGCCGCGGCCGAACCACACGGGCTCGCCTTCGAGCGCGAGCAGCACGCACTGGTGCACATAGAACGACCAGCCATCGTAGCCGGTCAGCCACGCCATATTGGTCGGGTCGCTGACGATCAGCAGATCGATGCCCGCCATCTGCATCGCGCGGCGCGTCTTTGCGATCCGCGTGTCGTATTCGGCCCGTTCGAACGGTAGCCGCACGACCGGCCCAGCAGCCTGTTGCTTCTGTTGTGTCGATTCCGCCATTGTCTCCTCTCAGCGCGCCGCTGCGCGCGTTGCTTCGTTACGGAAAAGGGTTCCTGCGCCGGTTGCGCGCGCACGCGCGAGCGCGAGCGCCGCAATCGCGGTGTCCTGCGCGCCGGTGCCGGTCAAATCGCACAGCGTAATCTCATCGTCGCTTGCGCGACCTTGACTCGTGCCCGCGATGACCTGTCCAAGCTCGGTGAAGGCAGCGCGCGCATCGACTGCGCCGGCTTCGAGTGCGTGATGCAATTCGCCGAGCACGCGCGTTTGCGATACGCGGTCGCAGATATAGCGAACCGCCGCCAATGCGGTCGGTGCGATCTCGTTCTTGTGCTCCGCGTCCGAACCCATCGCGGTGATATGCAAACCCGGATGCAGGTCGGCCGCCTGAATCAGCGGTTCGGTGCTCGGTGTCGTCGTGATCGCGATATCCGCTTCAACCAATGCATGATGCGGGTCGCGCGCGACTTCGCATGTGACGTTCATCTGCGCTGCGATATCGCTTGCAAACCGCTCGGCACTATCGCGCCGGCGTGCCCACACGCTTACACGTTTGAACGGCCGCACCAGCGATAAAGCCTGCAATTGCAGACGTGCCTGTTCACCCGCGCCCAGCACGGCGACATGCGGCGTAGCGCGCTTCGCGAGCCAGCGCGCGGCAACCGCGCCGGCGGCCGCGGTACGCACCGCGGTCAGATAGCCGTTGTCGAGCAGCACCGCTTCAGTCAAGCCGGTTTTCGCCGACAGCACGAGCATCAGACCATTGAGGCTCGGCAAGCCGAGCTTCGGATTGTCGAAAAAGCCCGGGCTGACCTTGATCGCGAAGCTGTCGAAGCGCGGCAGATAGGCGGTTTTCACATCGACTTCGCCGTTGTGGTCGGGCAGATCGAGCCGCAAAATCGGCGGCATCGCGACCGCTTCGGTGGCAAGCGACGCGAACGCGGCTTCGACCTGGTCGATCGCGGCAAGATCGAGCGGCACGAATTCGCGAAGCTGGACTTCGCTTAGCAGAGTGATGGCTGTCATGATGAGTGTCCGGTTCGGGTCGCGTGGATCAGGCGTCGTTGCTCGCGGCCCCGTCGCTCCGTGCTTTGTTGCCGAGTGCTTCGTTAATTACGCGGCGATGCTGGTCGATATCGATGTTCGCGCCGGTCACGATCAGCACGAGCGGACCGCGCTGCAGCGAGTCTTCCTGCAACGTGTCGCGCAATGCGCCGTCGAGCAGCGCGGCGATGCCGACCGCCGCGGCGCCTTCAACAACCAGCCGCTCATGCCGATAGGCATGCACGACCCCGCGCGCAATCGACGCTTCGTCAAGCAGAATGACGTCGTCGATCAGCTCGCGCGTCAGCGCAAAGGTGTAGCGATTTTCGAGGCCGATGCCACCGCCAAGCGAATCGGCAAGCGTCTCCCGTTCGTCGACGAGTACGGGCTTGCCCGCCTCGAGGCTCGCATGCATCGCAGCGCCGCGCTCCATGGAAACGCCTGTCAAGCGCACCGCCGGGCTGATGTGCTTTGCGGCAAAAGCGACGCCCGCAAAAAGTCCGCCGCCCGACAACGGCACGACGATATTCGCGACATCGGGCAACGCTTCCAGTATTTCGAGTCCGAGCGTCGCCTGGCCTGCGATCACGTCGAGATGATCGAACGGCGGCACATAGGCAAAACCTTCTTCGCGCGTCATGCGCAATGCTTCGGCCTCCGCATCGTCCTGACTCTTGCCGACGATATGCGCACGCGCGCCGAGCGCGCGCACCGCTTCGACCTTATTGCCTGGCACGAGCGACGACATGCAAACGGTAGTTTCGATGCCGAGTGCGCGCGCCGCATACGCAACCGCACGTCCGTGATTGCCGGTCGATGCAGTCACGACGCGCTTGCAGCCCTGCTCCGCAAGACGCGCGAGCGCATTCGTCGCGCCGCGCAGCTTGAAGCTGCCGGTCGGCTGCACGGTTTCGAGCTTCAGGTAAACCGGCGTGCGCGCCAGCGCCGACAGCGACGCCGATTCGATCAGCGGCGAGCGGTACGCGCGGCCTTCGAGACGGCAGCGCGCATGGTAGACGTCGGCAAGCGTAAGAACAGACATGAGCTTCGATACTTCATTGAATGAAGCCCAGTCTAATGTTGCAGAAAATGATTTCTATTGTCCTGGTACATTTCAGCGGTGCCTGCCCGACAACACCACCGAGCGCGGCATGAATGCAGCGCCTTAAATCAGCCGAAATCGTGCACCTGCGGGTATTGCTCGAACACGTCGCGCATCGTTTCAAGCGCATCGAGATAGGTGTCTTCCCCAATCTCCGCGCCGACGCACAAGCGCACCGCATTCGGCCGATCGGCGCCGCGCACAAGGAACGGGTCAGGCGACGTTACCGCGATATCGCGATTGCGCAATTCGCGCACGAGCCGGTCCGCCTGCCAGTGGTCCGGCACGCGCAACCACGCGGACAGCGCATGCGGATGAGCACCGAGAATGTATTCGCCCAGCACCTGTTGCAGCGCGATCTGACGTTTTTCGAGCCGCTCGCGCTGGATCTGCACGAGGCGCGCGGCGGTGCCATCGTTGATCCAGCGTGTCGCGACTTCCGCTATCGGCGACGTCGCCATCCAGCTGCTCACGCGCAGCACGCTTTCGACGCGCAGCGCGAGGCGGCGTGGCGTTGTCATAAAGCCGACGCGCAAGCCCGCGAGCACGGACTTCGTCAGGCTCGTGCAGTAGAACGATAGCTCGGGAATCAGGCTCGAAATCGGCGGAATCGGTTTCACCGGCAATGGACCGTACACGCCATCTTCGATCACATAGACGCCATAGCGCTCCGCAATCCGCGCAATCGCGCGGCGCCGCGATTCGGGCATCATCGCGACGGTCGGATTGTTTAGCGTGGGCGTGCAGACGAGCGCGGTAATCCGCTCGCTGTCGCACATCTCTTCGAAGTGCTCAGGGTGTATGCCGTACTCGTCGATCTCGAGCCCTTTGAGCGTAAATCCGAGCACGTTTGCCGAACCGATCACGCCGTGGTCGGTCAGGCTTTCTGCAAGCACGGTATCGCCGGGACCGACGAGCGACGCGAGCGCGAGGAAAATGCCATGCGCGGCGCCGTTGGTGACGAGCAGCGTATCGATCGATGCGGGCATGCCGAGCGTCGCGAGCCAGTCGATGCCCGCCTGCCGATGATGTTCGAAGCCCGCGATCGGCCGGAACGCGCGAATCCACGGTTGATCTTCGGTGGCGGCGAGCGCGGCGCAGACCTTGCGCCACATCGCATCGTGTTCGGGCGTGTGGATGATCCGCGCAATCGAGAAGTCGACCACCGAGCGTTCGGCCGTGTCGAGCATATACGTCGACATTGCCTCGGTGACCCGCTCGGCAACGAAACTGCCGCGCCCCACTTCGCAGCGGATCAGCCCTTGCCGTTCGAGTTCCTTATACGCATTGGTGACGGTCTGCACACTGATCGACAGCTCGGACGCAACGTCGCGCTGAGGCGGCAGGCGCGTGCCCGCCGACAACTCCTCGCTTTCGATATCGCCGGCGATCGCCTTCACGAGCCGCTTGTATTTCGATTCAACGCCGTGCACCGCCAGCACGGCCTCCCGCCATTGCTCGATCAACTTGTTCTCCTCGCTCTTCTCCTATCCATAGTGCGACGAAATAGCGCCGGAAAAGAATTGTCCTAGAGCAATTCAGGCAAAAATTTTGGCTTTATACGCTGTGCCTTGTGGCGATGGCGCGCATACCGCGTGCCATGGCACGGTCAACGTCTGCGCGCAACGTAAGCTCAGCGGCGCCGACCAACGCGGCCGTCAAGCGCTGCCGCGTTTGCCGCGCGCAAGTTCGTCGCCGCTGCCCTGAGGAAGATGTGCGGTCACGGGAATCGACGCGCAGGAGAAGAGACCGACCACGAGAAAGGCCGGCCAGAAATCGGACCACACAATCGCCTTGTGCCCTTGCAGCACGTGCGATATCTGCAGCACGATTCCGGCGATCGTCACGCCGAGACCGAGCGACAGTTGCTGGATCACGCTCGACACGCCTGTCGCGCGGCCCACGTCGCGGCTCGGGATATCCGCATACGCAAGCGAGTTCAGCGACGTGAATTGCAGCGAAGGGAAAATGCCGCCGACCAGCACGACACACCAGATCAGCCAATGTGGCGTGCCCGGAAAGAACAGCCCATAGACCGCGATCGCGCAGCCCGCGAATGCGGCGTTATAGATCAGCACGGTTCGGAAGCCGAAGCGTCGAAGCACGCGCGACGCGATCGTCTTCATAAAGATCGCGCCGAACGCCGACGCGCACGTAATCGACCCGGACTTGAACGCGGTCATGCCGAGTCCTTCCTGCAACGCAAGCGGCAACAGAAACGGCACCGCGCCCAGGCCGATGCGAAACAGCGACCCGCCGACCACGCTCGCATGGAAAGAAGGAATACGCAGCAACTTGAGATCGAGCACCGGCGATTCGACACGGCTCGCATAGAACCAGTAGACCAATAGCAGCCCGGCGCCGAGCGCACACATCACGATCGTCGCGGTGTCCGACACGAGCCCGGTGCCGATCAGCGACAGCCCAAGCATCAGCAGCGCCGCGCCGCTCGCCGACAGCAGGAAGCCGAACCAGTCGAGCCGCCCCGGATGCGGTTCACGCAGATTCTGGATATGCCGGTTCGTGAGCCAGATGCCGAAAATACCGATCGGCACGTTGACGAAGAAAATCAACCGCCAGTGCAGGTACGTCGTGATGAAGCCGCCGATCGGCGGTCCGACGACCGGCCCAAGCAGCGCAGGCACCGTCAGATAGTTGACCGCGCGGATGAACTCCGACTTCGGCATCGAACGGAAGATGATGATGCGCCCGACCGGCACCATCAGCGCGCCGCCCACGCCTTGCACGAAACGCGCGGCAACGAGTGTGGCAAGCGACGTCGACGCCGCGCACATCAGCGAACCGACAACGAAGATCCCGATCGCCGTGCGAAACACCGTGCGCGAGCCGAAGCGGTCGGCCACCCAGCCGCAGATCGGAATAAACACGCCAAGGCCGATCACATAGCTCGTAACCGCGAGTTTCAGTGTGATCGGGTCACTGCCGAAGTCGCGCGCAATCACCGGCAGCGACGTGACGATGACTGTCGAGTCCACGTTCTCCATGAACATCGCGCATGCGACGATCAAAGGAACGATAAAGGCGCCTAATGCAAGAGGCATGCAAGGGCTTGAAAATGGAAACCGCGGTACGGCAACCGCGGTATGACGACCATTTAACGGTTACGATACCGCGGCACAAACGGAATGCTCGGTGCGGTGCCGGGTGCGGCGTTGCTTGCGGCGAAGCTTTTAGCGCGATGCGCCGACCAATGGCTGAAGCACCGGCAGAATCTCGGCGGCCGCACGCTCGACATCATTCGGGAAGTCGATTTCAATCCACGGCGCGCCGGTCACGTCTGCCGTTTCGAACACGTGGCTGCGTTCGAGCAGCAGGTCGCGCACCGCTTCTTCGTGCGGCAGATTCGCGCGGCCGCTATCGATATAACCGGCGACGATCTCCGCGAAACGCTTCGCCGTCTCTTCACGCAGACGGAAGAAACCGATCGATTCGCCGATCGTGTCGTACGCGAGATTCGCTGCGACCTGCTTGCGCAATTCGACCGGCACGCCGTCTTTCAGACACAGCTTCACCGGCTCATCGCCGGTTTCGAAGTCGCGATCGATCAGCAGGCGGTTCGTGTGCTGCCCCGCCACGAGCGGCGCCAGAATGCGTTCGTCGTACAGCACGTCCGCATCCATCAACAGCACGTCGCCGCCGCGCGTCAGCGCATCGGCGACCGTATGCACGGTCAGCACGCTGCCCAGGTCGTAGCGCGGGTTCAGCATGATTTCGACGGGCCGATGCCAGCCGATCCGCTTCAGTTCCGCTTCGACCGATTCGGGCTGAAAGCCGAGCGCGAGCACGACTTCATGCACGCCTGCCGCGTCGAGCATCTGCAGATGACGCTCGAGCAGCGTCATGCCGTCAAAGCGCAGCAGGCATTTCGGGTATTGTTCGCCGGGCTGTTGCTGAAGACGCAGGCCGAGGCCCGCGGCAAGAATGATGGCGCGCATTCGCGGTCCTTCCGTTTTCGGTTTTCGGGTGAATCGGGGATGAATCAATCAGTGGCCGGCATGCGCGTGGTGCGCCGCCGTTGCCAGCTTCTTTCGCTGAAATGCAGATAGAGCAGTCCCGGCAGACCGAGCAGCAACTCGCGTGCGCGCTTCGAGAGCGACAGCGCGAGCGCGGCTTCGGGCGGCAGGCCAACGAGCGGTGCAAGCAGCAGATAGCCGCCTTCCTGCACGCCGAGCGAGCCGGGAATCGCAAATGCGGCGCCGCGAATCGCCTGGCCGATGCTTTCGAGCAGCAACGCGTCGACCCAATCGACCGGGTGGCCGAGAAAGCGCAACGCGAGCCACACCTCCGCGGTGCCGACCATCCAGCCGGCAAGGCTCAGCATAAAGCTCGCGACAACGCGGCGGCGCTCGCTGTACAAGGCCTGTACGGCTGCGTCGACGGCGTCGGCGCGCATCGTCAGCGACGACCAGTCGCGCTTGCCGAATACCTTCGACATCGCACGCAGCGCCCGGCCAAAGAGACCGCGCCGCTGAGCCAGATAGAAGCCGACCACCATCGCGCCGAGCACCGCAGTCGCGATGGTCGCGGCGGTCTCGAGGTTATGGAAGGCGCCGTGCGAGGCGAAAGCGCCGAACAGAAACAGGCCGAGCATCGCGAAAACCAGCTGTGCGATCGCTTGCAAGGTCGTGCTGACCGTGATCGCGGCAGCCGCATCGCGCATCGGCATGCCGCGCTGCGCGAGCTGGCGCACCATCATCACGGGGCCGCCGATCTGGCCGGCCGGCAACAGGCTGTTCACCGATTCGCCGATCCAGCGCGCAAAGATCGCATCGCGTTCGGTGACCCGATCGCGACGCCTCTCGAACAGCACCGAAATCGCGCCCGCATCGAGCACGAGCGGTATCAGATGCAGCGCCGCAACGAGAGCGAGCCCCCAGCCTGCGGTCATCAGCGTCGATGCGACGGAGCCGAAGCCCTGCCATGCGAGCAGCGCGACGAACAGCGCGCCGCCGATCGTCAGCAGGATCACGGCGGCCCGAGTCACGCGCGCCCTCCGTTATTGCCGTTGTTGCCACCCTTGTTGCCGCCCTTATTGCCAACGCCGGCAAGCTGGCGGAATACCTGGCGGAAGCCGAAATACGCGATCGCGTCCTTGAAGTTCGAGATCACGCGGCGCCACGGGCGCATATTCGGATCGGTCACGTATTCGAAGGTCAGCGAGACGCGCATTTCGTTGTCTTTGGCCGGCGAGATGCGATGGCGCAGCGTATCGCCGTCGAAGAACACGAGGCCGCCCGGCGGAATCTGCACCGAACCGGGCACGTCGGCCACGTCGGGATTTTTCGTGTGCAGTTCGTAGTCGAGACGGCACGACGATTCGTCGATCACGCCGAGCAGCAGCGTGTAGCGGCGACCGTCGTAGTACGACGTGTCGTAATGCCAGCCGATATGGTCGCCGGCGCGCGTGTAGTAATACAGCGCGTAAGCATGCGGGTCGTCGTCGGGCGACACGAGCAGCTTGTCGCCGGTCAATTGTTCGAGCCAGCCGATCAGTTCCTTCGACCGGTACAGCTCGGCGATAAACGGCGCAAGCCGGTCGATCGTATGGCGGCTCACGCTGCCGCCCTGCTTGTGGCCCGGCAGATAGTTGCGGTTGACCTCGCCAAGCAGCCCGCGCGCGCTCACAACGAGTTGCGCGGTCACTTCGGGCGCGAGGAATTCGTCGAGGTACAGGAACGAGCCCTGGTCGGCGAACTGTTTGCGCAGCTGCGGATTGTCGAACCCGCGCACGCGGCCTGCGACCGCCCGATCGGGGTCCGGAACGGCCGCTGCCGGCGGCGAGCCGGCAGCGAGAGAAGAAGCTTGCACAACGACGTACGGCTGTTCGGCTGACGTGCTCATCGGCTAACCCAAATCTGACTGGCTTCCTGCTTGGCTTCCATCAATGGACGGCTGCGGCGCACGACGCGCCGATGGTCGACCACGACCCATGCGGCAAAGAGCGGCGCGCCGATCGATGCGGCGATCAGGAACGGCGTGACACCGCCAAACAAGGTGACGAGCGGCAACAGATACAGCACGTCTTCGGTTTCGAAGCCGCCGACCGATGCCTGCTTCGTGCCGGCCTTGCCTTCCATTTCCTCGATGCGCATGCGCAGGAAAAAGATCAGCGCCACCGCAACGCCTGCGACGCACCCGAGCAGGAACGGCGACACGCTGACGCCGATCCAGCCCTGCACGCTTGCGGCTTGCACGCCATAGCCCATGCCACCGAACAACAGGACCGTGACGAGCGCATCCGATGCCAGATCGTAAAAATGACCGATACGACTTGATTTGCCGCTGACGCGCGCCAGCTCGCCGTCAGTGTGATCGACGAAATTGGACAGGATGATGAAGAACGCACCGAGATTGGTCCATCCGTAGCCACCGCGCGCCAGACAAAGCGCGCCCGCGAGGCCGATCAACAGCCGGACGGTGGTGAGGTGGTTCGGTGTCACGCGAGTGTTGACGAGCGGCATGATCAGCCGTCGCGCCAATTTGGCGTCCCACATTCTGGGCGGCGGAACGATTTTGGGCGCCGCCGATTGGGGTTCTTTCGATGTCATAACCCGGCAATATATACGGGAATGGATTTTCATGCCCGCATTTGTCTTCATTCTGTTGGTTTCGGCGGGATCGACCGCCCAGCATCGCAAGCAGGAATTGACAAAGCCCGCTAAAGTGCCGCCTTTGTTGCCGAATTGTTGTGAAAATGTCGGGTGGCCTCATATGCCGTTGATTATTTCACCGGCCATGCGAGGCGTCGGCTGGCAACCCACACAATGCGACGCGAACCGCGTGCATTCGACCAAAAAATGAAACGCACCTTCAGTCACTTTTTCGCGGCGCTTATTGCCGCTGCTGCTGCCACCACCCCACTGGTTTCGCATGCGACCGAGCTCGACGCGGCGCTGGCTTGCGGCGAGTCCGCGCACCGGTTCATCGGCGACCTTGCGGATCAGCAGCTGATCGACCCGGAGCCGATGCGCGTCGAGAGCAATTCGATCAATGCGTTCCAGCCGGCGCGCGGCGAGCGGCTCACGGCGTTCGGCTTCAGCGTGTTTGCGGTGGTCGGCTATGAACAGGACGATCCACTCTTTAAACGCGGCAAGGGCGAGCCGCTTGCGAAGTCGGCCTACGGCGCAGTGGTGTTCGGCAACACGGAAAAGGTGCAGGCGGTCGTCACGGAAGCGGGCAGCAACGCGATCGTGCACCACGTCGGACCGCATATCACGGCGATCTTCTGCAAGCGAAAATAAGCGTTTCTTGTAAGGTCTGCGCGAACGCCCCATGAGGTCGAGCGCCGGTTCGGCTGCGTTGTCCACAGCTTCATTGAATAACAATGTGGAAAACCTGCGCACACGAGCGCTAAGTCTCCGACAGCAAACGGAATTTATGCGCCGCGCACAAAGCATGCAAGCGCTAGAATCGTCGCGCCCTCTCCCAACTTCCTTCACTACTGAGGCCGACTGATGAAATACGATCCGCAGAACCCCTTCGCCCGCATTCTGCGCGGCGAGCTGCCTTCACTGCGCGTGTACGAAGATGATGTGACGGTCGCGCTGATGGACATCATGCCGCAGGCCGATGGGCACGTACTGATCCTCACCAAGGAACCGGTTGCCGAAGTGTTCGAGCTGTCCGCTGGAGGCGCGGCCGCCTGCATGCGTACCGTGCAGAAAGTGGCACGCGCGGTGAAAGCTGCGTTCAATCCGCCAGGCGTCATGATCGCGCAGTTGAATGGCAGTGCGGCCGGGCAGACAGTGCCACACGTACACTTTCATGTGATTCCGCGTCATGCGGGGCTCGAGTTGAAACTGCATGCAGCGCAACCCGCCGATATGGCGCAGCTGCGCGAGTTCGCCGAGCGAATCAAGGCTGCGATGCCGGAAGACGATTAAGAATCACGAATGAGACTTGGGGCGCTTAGGGCCGCAGAGGCGTTTAGGAGACCTTTAACGCCCGTTCAATTCTGAAGTGTCCCTGACAATAAGCCATCGCCCGCACTGTCGTTTGACCGCCAGTATGCTTTCCGATACGAATCGTTATTTCGCAATTAATCGATCAAATTCTCAATAAATGCGAATATAGAAACAATCGGGATACGACAGGTAAAAAAAACGCGGCTGGAAAGCCGCGCAAGAAAGTACAGATAAAAAAGACCACCCTTGGTCAAGGGGCAGTTCGATTGTATGCGCATGAGGCTCTATACGCGACTGCATAACGCGGAAAAGATCTTTGCCAAAAACCACACGAATAAAGTGAGTGCTTTCCGATTGTCGAACTATTGCTCATCTTCCGCGAAAGCACGGTACGTCGCGCCTGAACAACAAGCCCGGTATTGACACGCCTGTCAATCGCCAGTGCGCCATACGATTTTCCCTTTGTTTAAGCGTACTTACAGCGATTAATGGCGCTATTCCGAATTCCGGAACGAATTGTTGCGCGATACGCAGTTAGGGCTTGGAATAATCAGAATAAACTTCGCTTCGGATCGTCTGGCGGCCGCGCGGATTGGCGGTATGCACAGTTTCAACGCGATTCCCTACGCACTGTCTCGGAGTTTACAAACCATGAAAAAAAGCCTTTTCGTTGCGAGCATCATGGGCGCATTCATCGCGCCGGCCGTATATGCACAAAGTAGCGTGACGCTGTACGGCACGCTGGACGCTGGTCTCGTCTACTCGAACAACCAGCGGGGTCATAGCAACTGGCAGCAATCCAGCGGCAGCGTGTCGAACACGTACTTCGGCCTGAAGGGCAACGAAGATCTCGGCGCCGGTCTGCATGCGATCTTCACGTTGGAAAGCGGCTTCAATCTGAACAACGGCCAGTTCACGCAGAGCAACAACCTGTTCAACCGTCAGGCGTTCGTCGGTTTGCAGAGCAACCAGTACGGTACGGTTACGCTCGGTCGCCAATATGATTCGATGGTCGACTTCCTCGCACCGCTGTCGGCAGCGGGCGGCGGCTACGGCAACAACCTCGCGGCCCACCCGTTCGATAACGACAACCTCGACAATTCGTTCTCGGTTCAGAACTCCGTGAAGTACACGAGCGCGAACTACTATGGTTTGACGTTCGGCGGCCTCTATGGCTTCTCGAATCAGGCGGGCCAGTTCTCGCAGAACCGCGCATGGAGTGCGGGCGCATCGTATAACAACGGCCCGTTGAATATCGCTGCGTCGTACCTGCAACTGAACAACGCGGGCTCGAACGTGACCGGCGCGGTTTCGGTACAGAACGGCAACGCGAATATCGCTTCCAACCAGCAACGCACGTATGGCGCGGGTATCGGCTATACGTACGGTCCGGCTACCGCGAACTTCGTCTATACGCATACGCAACTGGACGGCGTGCAAGGTCTCGCCTCCGGCGGCTTCACGCTGCCGGGCGTGACGGGCATGAACCTGCATATGGACAACTACGAGATCAACGGCAAATATGCGTTGACGCCGGCGTTGAACCTGGCGGCTGCGTACACGTTCACGGACGGCAAGGTGTCGGGCACGGCGAACAACGGCGATCCGAAGTGGCATACGGTGTCGCTGACGACCGACTATTCGCTGAGCAAGCGTACTGACGTGTATGTCGAAGGCGTGTACTCGCACGCATCGGGCCAGCTCGGCAACTTCGGTGCGAACGTCGCGACGATCAACACGCTGGAGCCGTCGTCGACGGGCAACCAGGTGGCGGCTGCTGTCGGTCTGCGTCACCGCTTCTAATGCTTCAGATGAGTTGATGCCGGGGCTTGCCGGGCTTTGCTTTATAGCGGCCTGAAGGCTGTTTGAAATAAGGCAGCTATACCCTGCCCTGTATCGACGAACGCGCGCGTCTTGATGACGCGCGCGTTTTTTTGTGTGAATGCCGCAGACCGGTTACTGAATGTAAACCGTCTTTTCGTCGCGCTTTAACACGTGTGACAATCGCGTCGGCACAGACATTCAAAAGACCCAACGATGAAAAAACTCCTTCTACTCGCGCCGCTTGCGTTTGTGGCGGCCTGCGGTTCGTCGCGCGGGCCCGAGAGCGCGGGCTCCGGCACGATGGTCTATGTGTCGTCCGCGCGCCAGACATCGGATATTGCGCATTGTCTCGACAGGCGGCTTTCACGCGTGCATACGTCGAAGAACAACGGTTCGACTGAGCTCACGGTAGGATCGTCGTCGAACGGGTCGTATTTCATTACGCTGACGCCGTCGCGCGGCGGATCGGTGGTGAAGGTCGTGCGAGGCACGGCGGACGATCCGCCTGAAGAGGACCTGCGGTTCGCGATCGCGCGGTGTACGACGTAATCGCCGCGGCCAAATGGCTTCAAGTGCTGCGCATCATGCGACCGGGTGGGCCGCTGGTGTGATCGCTGCCGCGATCGTCGCTCATTCGCGCGCGGGTGGGCCGTATCACGTATGGGTTGCGCTTGCGTTTGCCGCAGGCGTGGCCGGTAGTACAGCGCCGGATTGGCTCGAGGTTGCGTGGTGGTCGCGCACGCGCAGGCTGTGGATCACGCATCGTACGGCGACGCATTGGGGTGTCGCGTGGATTGCGCTGCTGGTCGCTGCTTACCATTGGCTTGGACATTATCCGGTTGCCGCTGCGTTGTTCGGGTTTGCGTGCGGCGGCGTCATGCATCTGCTCGCCGATTGGCCGAACCCGCTCGGCGTTCCGTGGATCGCCGCGCGTCATTCGTTGAACTGGTGGAATAGCGGGCGGTGCGATTTATTGGTGGTTGGAGCGGCCTGGGTGGGTGCGTGGTTTGCGGTGACGCGGTTTGGCGGGGTTGGGTGGCATGCGGGGTATTGGTTGAGGGGGTTGGGATTGGGTTGAGGCCTTTAGTCGCTCGCATGTCGAGAATCGTTGTGCGATCGCTCCAGCGGCGCACCTCAATCATGTGCAAACTTCACCCACGTGTTCCTGAACGGTCTTGCGACGCGATCAGGCGCGGATGCTCGGCGCAATTGCAAACACACAGGTCGCCGCTAAGGGCCGACTTCCGACCTTCCGGACCCTGATCGCGTGCACCGCCTCCGGCGCAGACGATACGGCCTGTGCTGGCGCATTTCGGGCAGTGGACCGGGTCACCTTCATAAGCGGCGGCGCGGTTCTGAAGCGTGTCGCGATTCGCAGTCGCAGATACGCGGCCACCAGCTGTGGTGGTGTCGCCGTGGCAGATGTCATGACGGAAAGTCATGTTGTCCTCGCTGTTGTCGTGACCTGTCGTCAAGGAATGAAATCGTCGATTGGCACGATATGCCACTGCTCGAACTCTGCATCGAATATCGCGGCTTCCATGCATTGCGAGATATCGCATTTCGTCAGTTCCATCGACGCGACAGCACGCTTGACCACGCCTGACAAGCGATGCTCGCTCCACGCCGTGACGTTGAGGAAGGTCTCGCGCCACGCAAACAGTCCTCCGCGCTCATATAGTTTGTCAATCTGATCAACGCAAGACTCACTAAGCTCAAAATACAAAGGCGGACTCGACGAATAAGATCTACGCGTCATATGTCGGGCGAAAGCTGCAAAATTTCCAGCTGGGTCTTGAGCGATCTTTCCGTTATGCACGAGCCACGCTAACCGCAGATCAGCGGCCAGTCCGCTCCTATCGGCGGTACGAAACAGTTCCTCCCTGATCAGGCCCGCGTGCTTAACGCCGATCTGTCTCCCTTCTCGCGACAGATAAGACGCCTGGATCAACGCGTGGATCGGGGAAACATAACAAGTGACAACGGGGCCACTCCGAGTGCTTTCGGCTACCACCTGCCATTCGCCATTCTCTTTTTGGTGGCCCAGGACAAACGTGGCTGGATTTGAGAAAAACGTCGATTGCCGGTCGCCGTTCTGATTGCGCAACTGATTCAATTTTTCCTCAATTAACTCAACAAATAATTTATAGTTGGCTTTAAAGTTTCACTGAATCCGATTCACGGTAACAAGCAAGTCGGGTTGGCATCATCCAGGAGCATGGGACAACAATATTCACGGTTGCTGAGCTGGAAAGACCAGCAGTCGCTACTTTGCTATTTAATTTCATCCAATCCTCGTCGGATAGACATCACATCCTTGAACTTGAAGTGTACGTTCTTCCCTTCTTCCTTTCCGTCCAGGCCGGAGCCAAATATCGTTGACAGAAACTGGTCTTGAGCGAATAAAGGTATACGTGCGTTCCCCAATGACGCATTGTATGCATGAACCTCATAGTAATCAGCTTCAGTGTTAACACCCGGCAGATAGTAATGCCACTTTACGATCAAAAATAAAATCTGACGCGATCTGAAATGAGCTTTGAAAATACCGACCATCCGCGGCAACGAGGACCCCTCTTGACTGAACGTAGTGATCGGAATTCGCTTGCCGTCCTCCCCGACGAAATCCACTTTCATCATCGCGGGCTCTGAGTGGATCTGATCAATTTCGATAGAATCAACCGGCGAAAATAATTCGATCACCACGCGTTGATGGTCTTCGTTGGCGAAAGGCGATGCCGCCAGCACTTCGGAGGGCAAAAGACAAAAGCTCAATATCACCAACCATCTCGTCACCGCATTTATCGATTTCTTCAATTTTCGACATCCCTGAATACACGTGATGTCATTATTTTTTTGAAATTACCGCGACGCGCATCATAACTGTCGGTGCCTTTATTTATGAGTGCCGTAATGCCATCGACCTTTTCATTAACATTCGAGTCTGTAGTCTTGTCCGCAATCTCAAACAACCGATGTGCGAGCCAATAATAGACTCCCGAACGAGTCCCATAGCTTGTTGTGGAAAGTAGATCAGGGGTTCGTTCAAAATCTGGAGCCTCATCTGCCCAGAAACGGGAATAGTCCTTTGTAAAAGCTCGATAGTTGAATCGCCCCGTCGTTTGCTTCAAACCTCTACCGCGATACTTCCAGCCGTCGCCACTTGAAACCGCACCGTTCCCGATTTTTCCGGCATATGCCCGGTTAGCGATTGCCTCAGCATCGCCAGCTAGAGGCGGGTGATATCCGTAAGTTTCCGCCTCAGCGGGATTAACCTTGAAATAGCTGAAAATCTTTTTCAACCTTTCCGGTTTAAAATAGCGCAAATCCTCCTCAAGCCTGCAAGTTTCTCCAACCTCTTGCATAACCTGAGCAAAGAAATGACTTAACCGCAACTCTGTGTTTAATTTATATTTTTCGGAGTTTGCATTTATTTCCGCCGCAATTCCGGCAAGTCGCTCATCCGGAACAGACGGTTCAGGCCATATTTGCCTCAGCATCTCAACAGTAATAATCGATTTACGACGGAAGTTCCCCACCAGCGCAACAGGATGAATGTGATGCACTACAGTGCTAACGGGAAACCCGTCCACCTTGCCCTTCACCTGATCCCACCACTGCAACTTCCTCACTCGCTGCAGTTCGCACTCCCAGTTTTCCGCTGAGTTACGCATCAGAGGCGTAAGCGCTTCCCAGCGCTCAACATTCCCGCACCACTCGCTTTCGTAGCGCAGAATCACATGCGCAAGCTGACTCGCCAGCTCACGCTGGAACATTGCCCTCTGGATTAGTTTGGCGGTCACTTTGTCCCGGCCATCCGCGTCGCGATCCGGCTTGCCGCCATCCAGTGCGGGCACGCGTTCGACGATCTGCGCGACTCTTCGCAGCAGCGCGCTCGCATTGACCGCGTCCTTCGAAGGCGCGTATTCCGGGTGCTCGCGTGCCTGCGCCGACTCCGTGACAACAAGATTGCGCCGGAACGCATCGGAGAGCCTGATACCCGTCGCATCCACAATCTCGAAGCCGGGCCACGCCCACGGACTCTCCCACTTCGTACCCGAATGGTCCTTTTCGCACACCCATCGCCACGTGCGTCCACCGTGCCCCGCAGGTATCCGCAAACCCCACCAGTGCACGCCTTGATCGTCGACAACGCGGCTATCGTCCGAGAGGCCATCGAGATACGCACGCGAGAGAATCATCGACTGTTCGATCGCCGGCTCAGTAGCGGACTTCACCTGTAGCGGAAACCGGCGCCATGCGCGAAGACCCTTGGGCGAATCCAGCTTGTCCTTATTGCTGCGCTCTATCCAGATAGGTCTCCCGTAATCGGCCATAAGACCTGAGAAGCGGTCATACCATCGAGGCTGCACCTTCATCCACGGTCCACTCGCAGGACTATCGGCTGTGACCATCAGCTTTTCCATCGGCTCGCCACCCTGCTGAACCACAATGTCCGGCTCCATCGACGTCACCAGTTTCGCGCCCGGCTCGATCATCAGAATCGTGCGATCGCTCGCAGGCAACTGCTCCGCTCGCGCCCGGCTTTTCGCGAGAAACGCCGCGAACTCGTCGCCCGCAAACACTTCCATATGGACGAGCGGCCGTATCGGTTTCGGCGGCAAGGGCGTCGAGTGTTCGTAGTCGAGAAACTGCCCGATCTGCCCGAGCAACGTGCCGGCCTTCACTGCGATCGGCTGCGGCGGAATCACTACGCCATCCACGCCGCCGGGTTCGCGTAACGGTTGCTGCGCGTGCAGATTGATCCAGCCGTGGTCCCCACCGGCTGCGTGCTGCTTTTTCTGACCGCTGCTACTGTGTTGCGCGCGTGCGTCGTTAATGCGCAAGGCAATTGCGTTGCCTGAGGTAACCGCTTTGACACGTCCCCACTCGCCGCGCCTCTCGCCAATGGTCACTTCGCTCCCTTCGGGCAAGAAAGCTGTTTTCGTACCCGCAGTGAAGTGCCCTTTCGTCGCCCCAGCCTGTGGCGCCGTATAGACAAAGGCTCCGGCCGCGCCACTTTGCTCGTAACGCTCCTTGCCCGTCGCCCGATATGTCTCCACGCCAGGCCACCAGCCCGGGCGCGCGAGCTTCGTATCTGCGGCATAGGTGCTCCAGTCCGCCATATGCAAGGCCAGACTGAAAAACGTCAGCGTCTCATCGGTGGGCTGCGGCGTGGTGGCGCCAGGAGCAGGTGGCAGCGTCATCCGATGACGCGTCAGCACGAAGCCCGTCGAATAGAGCGCCCAGTACGAGCCCTTGGCGTACTGAAGATGCGGATAGGCACGGTCCAGCTTGTACGCAACGATCTCACCGTCGGCAATCAAACGCACACCGCCCGACTGATCGACACTGGAGGCGGACTCCGCACCGAAATGCACACCTCCGTGAGGAAAGCCATTCACGGCGAGGGGAAAGTACCCGTCGTTCATCACGCCTAGCGCCTGATAAAACGTCTGCGGATCGGTCTCTTCGCCGCCGCGCTTGCATGGAAATGGATAGCACCACTTGAGCGCAGGCGCCGTCGACGGCTTCTCCGTCTTCCCCGGTTGCCCAACGGAAGAATGTGGGCGCGCCTGTGAATGCCCCTGCGGATGCGATTTCAATTGAGTGGTCATATTGACAATGCGAGAAGCGGCGTCGCGTTAAAGCGATCAACCAGAAAATTTCGAGCCGTGACCCTCGCGGTCGGCCAGTTCATTCGCATGCGGCAGCGAAGCGCGAGTCACCGTCCCATCCGGATCGACCCTGCTCCACGAAACGGCACGCTCGACGTAGTTTCCCGGTGTCGCATGCGTGATGCCGTTAGGCGTAAGCCGGTAGTACGTACGACCACAGCGCATCAGGATTTCCTTATCGGCATCGATCAGCACACGTCCTTCGGTGCTGCGGATATGCATGTCTTGCTGCGACGCGACCTCGAGTTCGTCGCCTTGCGCCTGGATCTGCACCTTGCCTCGCGCTGCGATCAACTTGATGCCGAGGCTTTGCGCAAATAGCGACAAGACTTCACCGGCTGCAATCACGATCTGTTTGATCGCACTGACGTTGAACGCGGATGATGTCGCGACGCTGACATCGCGGCGCGCCGATACCATCACCGGTCCGTCGGTCGCCATGCCGATGCCGCGCGGCGCGGACATTGCGATCACTGCCTGCTTCAGGCCATCGAGCTCGTCCTTGAGCCAGAGGTTCTCTGCCTTGATGTCCGCGATCTCGGCTTTCGCCAGTGTCGCGACATCGGCGAGTGCTTGCGCCTCGGCCTGCGTCAACTCGAAGCGCGACGTCATGAGTTTGGTATCGGCCTGCTCGCCAATCGCACCGGCCTGTTTGTCGGCCGACAGATGCAAGCCGTCACCGGCGCGCACATGCCCTTTTAAATCCGTCCTGAGCTCAAACCCCGCCCCACGAACATTTCCATTTCGATCAACCGTATGCCCGAGATTCAACTGCGACTTCCCATGCTCGGTCGCAAGCTTGGCGTGCTCCTTGCCCTTGAAGTTCTCGAATTCCAGCGTGTTGTTCGAACGCGTACGCAGCGTGTCGCGCGCATCCCATGGCCGGCCCGCGACAATCGGATCCATCTCCTGCGCCGTATGCAGCACCTGACTGATATAAGGCAGATCCGGATTGCCCCACATGAATGAGACCGTCACCACCGTTCCCTCGACGAGCCCGAAGTGGAACCCCGTGCGCCCCGCGCCCGCGAACGGTTTCGCGAGCCGCATCGGACAACTGTTCAGTCCCGGCGTGCGCGGATCGCGGTCGAGATGCAGGTCGACGATATAGCGCCCCTGTTCGTCGATATACGGATCCGTGTAGCCGCCCGTCGACGCAATGCGTCCGGTCACCACGCCCTGCACCCGTGGCCACGTCTCTTCAAGCAGCGGCAGCCGGTAAAACCGGTCCGCCGGCATCGCGGTGAACCCGACGCGATAGCTTCTGCCGCGCGACGCACCGCATGTCACGCGCACAGCGAGCAAGCCGTGTTTCGCATCGGGCAGTTCGCGGTTCGACAGCTTCAACACGCTGCCCGGCGCGAGATCGAGCATGTCGCACGTGCCGCGATACTCGATCTGCGCGGCGCGCGATGCTTCGCCGCGAAGCCGCGCTTCGTCGCCGGCCTCGTCCGCGCTCAGGTACGGCGTGCCCCAGATATAGGCTTCGCCCGATGTGGTGGGGTCGTCGCGGATCTCGTAGGCGCCTTCCACCGGCTTGTCCAGCAGGCTCTCGGTGTTGAATGTGCGCACCGTATAGCGTGTTGCGATCGTCGTCGCGTGTATCTCGAGCGAGTCAACCGATTCGACGCCATTGCTCTGCATGCCGCTGAACGGCTGCCACACCACGTTGAGTTTCGGGTCGCGCCGGTAGTGTGTGAGGTCGTCGCAAAAGCGCACCTTCTCGCACCGCTTGCCCTCGTCGCAGACATACCAGAGCCCCGAGCGCCGGCACAGCCGCGTGATAAAGGCGAGGTCGTCCTCGCCCCACTGCATGACAAACTCGCGCTTGCGATACGTGCGATACAGCGTCAATTCGAAATCCGCGAGCAGCTTGTCGAAGCCGTTTTCGCGCAGAATCTCCGCGATAATTTCAGGGTCGCTCCTATCGACGAAGAACCGGCATTTGGGGTTGTTACGCAGCAGCGCCATGCGCGACTCCAGCACCACTTCATAGCTGGACTCGTCGCGATTGCTGTTCAACAATGCAAACCCGGTCGTCACACCGAACACGCGTCGCTCAGGCTCGGGGTCGCCCCACCGCTGCTGCGGCGGCTGGATAATGAAGGTCGCCGGCTTGTTCAGGTATTCGCCGCGCGCAAGGTCGTGGCGCGGGTGCGTAAAGCGGATCACATAACGCGTCGGCTCGCCGATCGCGCGTTCGCCCTCGAACGCAAACACCTCGGCCTGCGCGCAGCTGCGCGATTGCGGTATATCGAGGCGGTAGTACTGGTGGTCGCCCGGACGCGGCAGCGCGTCGAGCGTGGCCGGTGTCGGACTCACGACTCTGTTTCCCCTTCAACGTTGGCTTCAAGCTAAATATCGCCTGATTGGTTGAAGCGGATGATACGGTCCGTTCGTTGTGCGTTGATCGACGCACACACAATTTGACAACCGCCCTAAGAACGTCTGATAAAGCCGCGCAATTTAGCCGTCGAGCTTCAGAGAAATTAAGTGGCTGTTGCGAGAAGTGCCGGAGTTATCAACAGAATCCGGGGAAAAGAGTGTGCATAACCTGCGCATGACTCGCGCAAGTGCTTGACGCATCGGGGATTCGTTACCGTGCTCGCAACGCGGCAATGCACGTCGTTGCTTCAGCGTTCGTGCCGGCGGCTCGCGTTATCCACAGTTCCTGGGCACAAGGCTGTGGACATCTTGAGCAAGACCGCGGCAACTCGTTGATGCGATTGACATTCAGCTTCCGCGCTGCAAACCGTGCAAGACCGTCGCGTGTCGTTAGCGGCGCGAGGCCGCGTTCGCTGTTCAGACAACGTTCTTCTCGACGAACGGACGGTTCGCGAGTACACGCTCGAAGCCGAGCATCGACAGATCGAGCGTCGTATATCGCCCGTGCAGGATCAGTTCGCTGACGCCGCGCCCAGTCGCGGGGCCCTGCTGCAAGCCATGGCCGCTGAAGCCATTCGCAAAGATGCAGTTTTCGACGTCGGGATGAAAACCGATAATCGCGTTCTGATCGAACACGTTGTATTCGTAGTAGCCGGACCACGCATGCAACACACGCAAGGCTTCGAACTGCGGCACACGATGCGCAAGCGTCGGCCAGATCACATCGTCGAAGAGCGCGTGGTCGACCTCGTCGAGCGGCAGATCGTCGGGGTCGTTGTCCGCGCCCGGTGACGTGCCGCAAATATAGGTCTGCCCTTCCGGACGGAAGTACACGCCGCTCGGGTCGATCAGCAACGGACACCGCTCGAGCCGCGCCGGCGAACTGACGTTGAAGATACTGCGGCGACGCGCATGCACGGGCAGTTCGAGATCGAGCATCGCCGCGATGCGGCGCGACCACGCGCCGGCCGCGTTGACCACCGTATCGCATCGGTAGGCGGCGCCGCTCGCGGTCATCACCTGAGTCACGCGCCGGCCGTTGCGAGTGAGCGCGGTCACGTCGTCAGCAACGTAGCGTGCACCGAGCGCCTGCGCTTTTTTGCGCAGCGCCTGCACGAGCCCATAGCCGTCGAACCAGCCTTCGCCGCTTTCGCCCAGCGCGCCCGCCGCCAGGTCTTCGGTATTGAGCCATGGAAAGCGCGCGGCAAGCGCGGTCCGCTCGAGCAAACAGATATCCGCGCCAAGCCGTGTTTGCAGCGCGTGATTGTCGCGTAGCGTCGCGACGCCGGCCGGCGTCGCCAGAAACAGGTACCCGCCTTCGTGCAGATCGATCGACGGCCGCGTGCCGTCGACAGCAAGCCGTTCGCCGATCGAGCGCAGAAAGTCGATGCCAAATAGCGACATCTGCACCGACAGCGGCGTCGAGAACTGCTGCCGGATCGAGGCGGCCGACAACGCCGACGACGAGCGCGCATAGCTCGGATCGCGCTCGATCACGGTCACATCGACGGCGGGATCGGACACACGCAGAAAGTACGCGACCGAACTGCCGATCACACCCCCGCCGACGATGACGACTTTCTCACTCACCGTGGTGCTCCAACAGTGACAGCTATGACAAAGATGATCGCGACGGCGCCGCGCGCATCAACCGAGATTGAAATCGATCCCTTGCGCGAGCGGCAGTGCGGATGAATAGTTGACGGTATTCGTCGCGCGCCGCATATACGCCTTCCACGCGTCGGAGCCGGACTCGCGCCCGCCGCCTGTTTCTTTTTCGCCGCCGAACGCGCCGCCGATTTCCGCGCCGCTTGGCCCAATGTTCACGTTCGCGATGCCGCAATCGCTGCCCGACGCGGACAGGAAGCGTTCCGCTTCACGCAGATCGGTGGTGAACACACACGACGAAAGCCCATGCGCGGCCGCGTTATTTGCGTCGACGGCCGCGTCGAATTCCTTGTAGCGCATCACATAAAGAATCGGCGCAAAGGTTTCCTTCAGCACGACGGCCGTTTGCGACGGCATTTCGACGATCGCCGGACGCACGTAGTAACCGCCTTCATGGCCTTTCACTTCGACGCGCTCGCCGCCCGTGACCTTGCCGCCTTCGGCACGCGCCTGTTCGAGCGCGGCTTGCATCCGCTCGAATGAAGCCTTGTCGATCAGTGGGCCCATCAGCGTGCCCTTTTCGAGCGGATTGCCGATCGGCACCTTCGCATAGAGCTGCTTCAGGCTCTCAACGGTCTTTTCATAGACACCTTCGTGCACGAACAGCCGCCGCAGCGACGTGCAGCGTTGCCCCGCCGTGCCGACCGCCGAAAACAGGATTGCGCGCAGCGCGAGCTCGCGGTCCGCACTCGGCGTGACGATGCCGGCATTGTTGCCGCCGAGCTCGAGCAATGAGCGGCCGAAGCGCTTCGCGACTTCGGCGCCGACTGTACGGCCCATTTCCGTGCTGCCGGTCGCGCTGACGATCGATGCGCGCGGATCAGCCACAAGTTTCGCACCGACATCGCGACCGCCCGTCACGACCGCCGTCAGGCCGGCCGGCGCATCGCCGAATTCGCGCAAAGCGTCGTTCAGAATCTGGTTCACCGCAATCGCGGTAAGCGGCGTCTTTTCCGAGGGCTTCCACACGACTGCGTTACCGCACACGAGCGCGAGCGCCGCGTTCCACGACCACACGGCCACCGGAAAGTTAAACGCCGAAATCACGACGCAGGTGCCCAGCGGATGCCACGTTTCGGCCATGCGGTGACCGGGCCGCTCGGACGCGATCGTCAGGCCATACAGTTGCCGCGACAAACCCACCGCGAAGTCGCAGATGTCGATCATCTCCTGCACCTCGCCGAGCCCTTCCTGCAGGATCTTTCCGGTTTCGAGCGACACGAGGCTGCCCAGCGCCTGCTTCTTTTCACGTAGCCGGTTCCCGAGCAGGCGCACCAGTTCGCCGCGCCGCGGTGCCGGCACATTGCGCCATACCGCGAACGCCTCTTTGGCGGCGGCAAGCGCCGCATCGACTTCCGCCGCCGCGCGGTTCGGCGCGCGGCCGATCAGTTCGCCCGTGATCGGCGAGTGCACGGCGATGTCGCCCGCTTGCACCACGTCGGCAATGCCCAGTTCGGCGAGGATGGTCGAGGCGTTCATCTTGGCTCCTTTTGAATTTCCAATACGAAACAAAAGACGGTCAGAAGACTATACACGCCGGGTTTTATGGCGGCAAGGCGGATCACAGCAGCGCTGGCTCGAGCGCGCGATGCACCGCAAATTAGCGGAGATGAGGGTTTTCCCGAGCGACCTTGACGTGACAGAGCACGCACTGCGCTCCACCTGGGGAGATGGCGATAGAGTCGTTTCCTATAGGAAATTAATGCGCACCTCCGGAACCTGATCCCAACGAAGACTTTGCACCGTCAGGCCCGTGGAAAATGCAATTCGAAGCGCACGACGCTCGGCGCCGGACACGACACCGATGCACTGCCGCCATGCAGACTCATGATGGCTTTGACAATGGCGAGCCCCAATCCACTGGACTCGGTCAACCTGCTGCGCGCCGCATCGGCGCGATAAAAGCGGTCGAACAGACGCGCCATCAGATCGGGCGGAATCTGCCCATCGTTTTCGACGACGATCGTCGAGCCGCGCTCGTCCTCCTCGCCCTTCAGGCGAACGACCGTATCGCTCGCGCCGTAGCGCACCGCATTGACGACGAGATTGTTGATCGCGCGCCGGCACAGCATCGGGTCCGCGAACAGTGCGCCGCGCGCATCGACGTTAAAGCGTATGCCACGCTCGTCCGCGATTCCTTCGAAGTACTCGGCGATCTTGGTGAGTTCGTCGGCGAGCGCGACCGGTTCGCGCGCGATCGCGAGCGCCGCGTGATCGGCGCGCGCGAGAAACAGCATATTTTCCGCGAGATGGCCGAGCCGGTTCAGCTCTTCTAGATTCGATTCGAGCGTCTGCTGATACTCGTCGACGTCGCGCGTTTGAGCGAGCGTCACCTGGGTCTGGCCGATCAGCACATTGACCGGCGTGCGAATCTCATGCGCGAGGTCCGCCGAAAACTGCGAGAGCCGTTGATAGCCTTCGGCAAGGCGATCGAGCATTGCGTTGAACGCATCGGTAAGCTGCCGCAGTTCGGCCGGCGCCTGGCGGCTATCGAGGCGCACCGACAGGCTTGTCGGGCTGATCTGCGCGGCACGCATCGCAATCTCTTGCACGGGGCGAAAGCCACGCCGCAACACGCCGTGTGCAAGCAGGATTGCCGCGAGTGCGCCGGCCAGCGTCGCGAGAATGATCCGGTCGCGATACTCGGCGAGCACGTGCGCCTCGCTCGTCAGCGGATGCCCCGCAATGACGGTAACCGGCTCGCCATCCTCGCGCGCGAGCGTCGTCGCGTAGGTCCAGTGCACGCGCACCCCACCGGGCAGCGAGGTTTCAGTGATGTCGGCAAGACCCGGCTGATGCGCGCGGGAGTCGCCGAGGTTGGGCACCGGCACATGGTCCGGATTCACATCGATAAACGGCGGCTCGCCGGGGCGGCGAAAAATCAGCACGTCCTGCTCGGCGCCGAGCATCGATTCGAACAGCAGCGGCCGCGCTTTCAATTCGTTGACGGTGTACATCTGCCGCGCGAGCCGGCTGAAATGCTCGGCGCGGCTCATCAGTGCAATATCGGCGCGATGCTCGAGCGCGATGCGCTGCGAATGATAGAAATACGCGCCAAGCGCGGCGATCACCGTGCACGCGATCAGCGCGAACAGCACTGTCGTGCGGAAGATCAGCGAACGCGTCGTCCAGAGTGTCATGTGCCGTCGTCGAGCGTGTAGCCGATGCTGCGCACCGTGTGAATCAGCTTCTTTTCGAACGGGTGATCGATCTTCGCGCGCAGCCGCTTGACCGCCACATCGACCACATTCGTATCGCTGTCGAAGTTCATGTCCCACACTTCCGATGCGATCTGGGTGCGCGATAGCGCCTCGCCCTGGCGGCGCACGAGCAGGTGCAGCAGCATGAACTCCTTGTTCGTGAGCGGAATCTCGACGCCTTCGCGGGTCGCCTTCCGGCGCAGCACGTCGAGCTTCAGGTCGGCCACCTGAAACACATCGCTCTCGCGCATCACCCCGCGGCGCAGCAGCGTACGGATACGCAGCACCAGTTCGGTGAACGAAAACGGCTTGACGAGGTAATCGTCCGCGCCGAGTTCGAGCCCGCGAATACGGTCACTCACGTGGTCGCGCGCGGTCAGGAAAATGACCGGCACGTCGCGCTTCGTGCGCAGCGTCCGCATGATTTCCCAGCCGTCGATACCGGGCAGCATCACGTCGAGCACCACCAGGTCGTAGGCCTGTTCGAGCGCCATATGCAGGCCATCGCTGCCGGTTCGCGCGAGATCGACCGCATAGCCGCTTTCGCGCAGCCCTTTCTTCAGATAGTCGCCGGTCTTCGGATCGTCTTCGATCACGAGAATGCTCATATCGCCTGCTGTCATCAATTTGTCTCCCAGGATTCTATGCCGCCCTCACATAACGTTCATGACGTTTTTGTCATCCACCGGTCACCTTGCGGAGCGACCGCGGTCATTACGCTCAACGAATCCTCAACAACCGATAAGGCAAGAGATGAAGCTCGTTCCAGGCGGTTTCATGCGCAATATCGTCGCACCGGCGCTCGTGGCCGGCGCGTTTCTCGCCGCAGGCCCGGCTGCCTACGCGCAGAATGCGCAGCAGCCGACCGGCGTGCGCGGCACGATTACGTCGTTTGCAGGCAACGCGCTCAAGGTGCATACGCGCGACGGCAAGGACCTCGACGTAAAGGTCTCGCAAAACACGCCGATCCGCGCGGTCACGCTCGCGAAGATCAACGAGATCAAGCCGAATAGCTACATCGGCACGGCCGCGATTCCGCAGGCGAACGGCACGCTGAAGGCGCTTGAAGTGCACGTGTTCCCGGAAAGCATGCGCGGTAGCGGCGACGGTCACCGTCCGTGGGATCTCGGTCCCAACAGCTCGATGACGAACGGCACGGTCGGCAATGTCGTGGTCAGCAACGGCCGCACGATCACTGTTAATTACAAGGGCGGCGAGAAGAAGATCTTCGTGCCGGAAGACGTGCCTATCGTCGATCTCGAACCGGGCGACAAGTCGCTGCTCGTGCCGGGCGCGAAAGTCGTGCTGTTTGCGCACAAGGAAGCTGACGGTTCGCTGACGGCGAATTTCATTTCCGCAGGCAAGGACGGCGTTACGCCGCCGATGTAAGCGATGCCGCGCGAGCGGCATCGCTGTCGCGACTGGCAACAATAGAACGCATGAGAAGAAGAACGCCGGCCGCCGGACCCGCTCGCCTCGGGAATGGCCGCCGGCTTCGCTATTTCATCGGTCGGACGCAGCCGACACACCACTCGGTTCAATCGATTCAAGCGGGAAACATTCGATGGCAGCAAAAGCGCCAAAAGAAACACGCGACACGCGCGCCACGCGCACGCAACGCGTCGTCGTGCATTCGCTCGTCGTGCGCATCACGCATTGGGTCAACGCGTTTGCGATGGTCTGCATGGTGATGAGCGGCTGGGCGATCTACAACGCGTCGCCGCTTTTTCCGTTCCGGTTCCCCGAATGGGCAACGGTCGGCGGCTGGCTCGGCGGTTCGATCGCGTGGCATTTCGCCGCGATGTGGCTGCTCGTGGCAAACGGCATCGTTTATCTGACGCACGGCCTCGCGACGCGCCATTTCCGCAGGCATTTCCTGCCGGTCTATCCGCGCGACGTATTGCGCGACTTCGTGCGCGCGGCGACCTTCCGTCTGCCGCATGAAACCGGCGTCTATAACGCGGTGCAGCGGTTGCTCTACATCGTCGTCCTGCTGCTGGGCGTGCTGCTCGTTGCGTCGGGGCTGTCGATCTGGAAACCAGTGCAGTTCGACTGGCTCGCCAACTTCTTCGGCGGCTATGACTTCGCGCGGCGCGTGCATTTTGCCGCGATGGCTGGCGTGGTCGGTTTTGTCGTCGTGCATCTCGCACTCGTGCTGCTGGTTCCGCGCACGCTGCCGTCGATGGTCACCGGCCGCGCGCGCCGCGTCGTTCATGGAGGCACCGACGCATGAGTTCTTCGCGCAAACCGATCGACAAAGACGCTGGCGTGATACGCGATGGCGCGCCCCGCGATTCACGTGCGCAAACGCTGCGTGAGCGCATTGTGCTCGCCGATCACAAGCCGCAGATCGAACGCGTCGAACGGCGCCTTTTCCTGCGCTCTTCGCTATCGCTGGGCGCGCTCGCGATGCTGTCCGGCTGCAATATGCAGGACGGCGATTCGGTCGATAAGGTGTTGTGGGCGATGTCGCGCTGGAACGATCGCGTGCAGGCATGGCTCTTCGACCCGAACCGGCTCGCGCCGACCTATTCCGCAAGCCAGATCACGAAGCCGTTTCCGTTCAACGCGTTTTACCCCGAGTACAACGTGCCCGATATCGACGGCTCCGACTACGCACTCGAAGTGTCAGGCCTCGTCGCCGACAAGAGCGACTGGAATCTCGCACGTCTGCGCAGCCTGCCGCAGACCTCGCAGATTACGCGGCATATCTGTATTGAAGGCTGGAGCGCGATCGGCGAATGGCGTGGCGTGCCGTTTCGCACCTTCCTGCAACGCATCGGCGCCGACACGAGCGCTCGCTATGTCGGCTTCAAATGCGCGGATCACTATTACACGAGCCTCGACATGGCCACCGCGCTGCATCCGCAAACCCAGCTCACACTCGACTTCGGCAGCGACCCGCTGCCGCCGAAGTACGGCTACCCGCTCAAGCTGCGTGTACCGACCAAACTGGGCTTCAAGAACCCGAAGCATATCGCGGCGATTTTCGTGACCAACGACTATCCTGGCGGCTATTGGGAAGATCAGGGCTATAACTGGTACAGCGGTTCGTGATGTCCGGCCCGCGCATGCGGGAGTGATTCGCGCCATTGGCGAGATTCACACCATTGGCGGCATTCGCGCCATTTACGGCATGCGTTCGATCGACGCGAACGATTCAACCGCATGCTGCGAAGGGGCCCGCTTTGTGCAATTTCATTTCGCTGGAATATCGGCACGCTTACGGCTGTTCAAATAGACGACACGTCTGTCAAGAATGAGCGGCATAGGTCAATCCTGATTCACGGCACGCCAATCGGATTGCGCTTACGGTTTGCCGTGCCCGGGCACGCCGTGACCGCCCCCTTCCGGCATCTGCGTCCCATTCGTGCCCAGCGTGTCAGCACGAGCGATCCGTTTTACTTTTATCTTGAAGCCCAGCGAGTTCACCATGTCCGATGTTCTGACCAAAATTGTTGCCGTCAAGCGCGAAGAAATCGCAGCGAACCGGCAAGCGAAGCCTATCGAGGTATTGCAGCGTGAAGGCGCCGCGCAAACTGTGCGCGACTTTGTCGGCGCACTGCGCGCCAAACATGCGAGCGGCCTGCCCGCCGTGATCGCGGAAGCGAAAAAAGCGAGCCCGTCCAAAGGCCTGATCCGCGATCCGTTCGACCCCGCGCAAATCTCGGCGTCGTATCAGCAGCATGGCGCGGCCTGCATGTCCGTGCTGACGGACCGCAACTTCTTTCAAGGCTCCGCGGAAAATCTGACCGCCGCGCGCAATGCCTGCAACTTGCCCGTGCTGCGCAAAGACTTCATGGTCGACGAGTACCAGTTTCACGAAGCGCGCGCGATGGGCGCCGACTGCATTCTGTTGATCGCCGCGGCACTCGAACCGGCGCAGATGCGCGACTTCGAAGCGCTCGCGCATTCGCTGAATATGGCCGTGCTCGTCGAGGTGCATTCGCGTGAAGAACTTGATGTCGCGTTGACGCTAAAAACACCTCTGGTCGGCATCAATAACCGCAATCTGCGCACCTTCGAAGTGACGCTCGACACCACGATCAGCATGCTGAGCGACATTCCGGACGACCGCATCGTCGTGACCGAGTCGAGCATTCTGCGCCACGCCGATGTCGAACGGATGCGCGATGCGGGCGTCGACACCTTCCTCGTCGGGGAAGCGTTCATGCGCGCGGCGGATCCGGGCGCCGAACTCGCGCGGCTATTCTTTAACGCGTAATTTATCGCCTCGATAAAAAATCCCTAATTCAATTTGCGAAACAATCGACGCAAAGACTGCTGCCGGACATCGCCGTCCGGCACACCCGGGGCACTAAACACGCGCGCCTCCGCACTAAACAAACCGGAAGAAATGAATGTGCGTAGCGTCAAGTCCAAAAGCGTCTGAGCATCTTTAAGAAACTTATTCGTTCGCCATCCATCGCATTCACCGTCTTCTATCCCAGCCTTAACTGTCATGCGCTAGAGACGCTGCATCGAAGGCTGTGCTCGGCTATACTGCGCTGCTTGATTGCGCGCTGAACGACACTCGCCGCTTTAGAAGCGTGACCGGGTGTTGAAAGGTTTCTACGGGTTCTCGCCCGATGCGAGTCGTCGGGCGATCGCCGCGAGAAACCGAAGGCCGAGCCAGGCTGGAAATCATCGATGGCAAAAACGTTCGACTACCTGAACAAAGTGCTGCGCGCGTCGCAAGCAGGCTGGGCTTCTCCATCGCTTCTGCTGCGTTACGCGATCATCGTCGTTGCGATCGGCGGGATTTCGTTCGCATATGCGTTCTCCGCTGGCTGGGTCGGCTGGCCCGTGCATCGCGCGCCGCTTTCCGCCACGCGCGTCGTCAATGCCTTCGAATCCGTCACCGGTCCGCACCCAGGTTTTCGCCGCAACCACGCTAAAGGCATTTGCGTCACCGGCCGCTTCGAAAGCAACGGCGCGGGCGCCGCACTTTCGCGCGCGCATGTGTTCGCGCCGGGTGTGATTCCCGTTGTAGGGCGCTTTTCCGTGCCGGGCACGAATCCGACCGTAGGCGACGGCGAATCGCGCTTGCGCAGCTTCGCGCTGCGTCTCGCGGTTCCGGACGGCGAAGAGTGGCGCATGGCCATGAACTCGGCGCCGATCTTTTCCGTCAGGACGCCCGATGAGTTTGTTGCGGAACTCGCGGCGCATCGCGTGGACAAAGGAACCGGGAAGCCGGACCCGGCCCGCATTGCCGCGTTCGAAGAGCAGCATCCTGAAGCACGCGCATTTCGTGACTGGACCCGAGCGCATCCGGCTTCGTCGGGCTTCGACAACGCCGCTTACTACAGCGTCAGCGCATTTCGCTTCGTAAAAGCGGATGGCACTTCGCATTACGTGCGCTGGAGCATGGTGCCCGAGGCTGCGTACCAGCCCGTCGAAGCGATGCAACGCCGCGATCCGGATTTTCTCGCGCACCGGCTCGTCAAGACGCTGGGTTCGGGTCCGTTGCGCTGGCATCTGGTGCTCGCGGTCGCACAGCCGGGCGATGCGATCAACGATGCAACCAGGGTCTGGCCGCAAACGAGCAATCGCGAGCGCATCGATGCGGGCACACTGGTGATCGACCGCGCCGAGGCGCAAATCGATGGCCCGTGCCGCAACATCGATTTCGATCCGCTGATTCTGCCGGCCGGTATCGAACCGTCCGCGGATCCGCTGCTGGCGGCGCGATCGGCGACGTATATGGAATCGTTTTACCGGCGCATGTCGGAAGAAGTTCGTTACGCAAGCAAACGTTAGCCTTAGAACAAGCAATGCTCAGCAGACTTTATTACGAGAAGTTAAACTCGTGTGTTACCGTGCGCTCCCGCCCACGGCAGCAGCAAGCGTCGACTTGGACGGCGCGATTCGATTACTACAAGGGACAAACGAGGAACTCCGTCGATGACCGACGCAGACTTACCCAGCCTCCTGCCGGGCATGCTGCCGCGCCTGTGGGCGTTCGCGCTGCGCATCACCGGTGACCAGCACGATGCGGAGGATCTTGTACAGCGCGCGTGCGTGCGCGCTCTCGAGCGTGCTCACCAGTTAAGACCCGGCACCGCGCCGCTTAGCTGGATGTTTTCGATTGTGCATTCGACCTGGATCAACGAGTTACGGGCACGCAGCGTGCGCAGCCGTTCCAGCATGCAATGGGACGACGCGCTGCTCGAAACCGTTGCCGATCCGGCCGCACGTTCGCCTGAAGATCATGTGATGAACGGACAGATTATCGATGCTGTCTCACGCTTGCCGGAAGCACAACGCGTCGTTATGCTTTTAGTTGCGGTGGAAGGCCTGAGCTATAGCGAGGCTGCAGAAGTCCTCGAGGTGCCAGTCGGAACGGTCATGAGCCGTTTGTCGCGGGCACGCCAGGCCATAGGTGCGCATTTCGGCGTGCGAGAAGGCCAGAAAATGAAGAATACGGTTAAGAGCAAGGGCGAAGTCTCATGAAACTGGACGACATGCTACTCATGGCGTATGTCGACGGTGATCTATCGCCTATCGAGCGCCAGGAAATCGAAAAGGAGATCGCGGCCTCGCCCGAAGCAGCGGAGCGCGTCGCGCTCTTTTCAGCGTCGCGTCTGCCTTACAACGACGCATTCGCCGACCAGAAGTTACCTCCCGTTCCTGAAAGCTTAACGAAAAAAATCGAAGCGCTTGCGCGCGCCCATGCGGCGCCGACGGCTAGCGCTTCTGCAACCGCGTCCTCCGACCGCAGCGCGAACGACGCGCATATCGAACACGGCGCGACCATGCCGCCCTCCACGCCGGTGCGCTCACGAATGCGCATCGCGCCTGCATGGCTGGCGGTGGCGTTCGTCGCAGGCGCGTTCTGTCTCGGCGCGGTGTTGCGTCTCGCCCCGGGTCTCAACCCTGCACAAGGCGCCTTCACCACCGCATCGAACGGCCCTTCGCCGTGGATTCGCGCAGTGGTCGACTATCAGAAGCTTTATTCGCGTGAAACCGTCGCGTTCGGCCCGGTCGATACCGAAACGTCGGCACAAACGGTCGCGCAGATCCGTCAAGACGACAAACTGTCGTTGCGCGTGCCGGACCTCAGCTCCGCGGGGCTCACGTTCAAGCGTGTTACGCGTCTGCGCTTTCAGGGCAAACCGCTTGTGCAGATCGAGTATTTGCCGCCCGATGGTCCGCCGGTCGCGCTATGTGTGATGAAAGATATGCGGCCGGACGCGGCAGTCGCTCAGGCCACGGTGTCCGATATGAATGTCGTCACGTGGCGCCAGGATGAGCTGCATTACGCGCTCGTCGGCGGAGAAAACCGGGGCCTCGATCTGATGGCGATCGGCAAGCAGATCTCCGGACAAGGCGTCGATCAGCTGTTCGGCAAGGCCAGTTCCGCTTCGGCGGCGCATGGCACGCTCGGTTAATTGCGCCCTCCTCCCAAACCGCCCAAACCAGAACCGCTTAGCCGCTTGAGCCTTATCGCTTTCGGCTAAGCGGCTTTATAGCGTTACGCCATTCGTTTCGTTAATCGAACTGATTGATGAAACCGGACACGCGAAGCAATTCAATTACTTGTCCGGTTGCGGCGTATAGCGCAGGTACGGGCGCTCGGCCCGATATCCCTTCGGAAAGCGCTGCCGGATCGTCTCTTCGTCCTGAATCGACAGTGGAATGATCACGTCGTCGCCGGCTTGCCAGTTGCCCGGCGTGGCAACGCCGTGCGCGTCGCTGAGCTGCAGCGCGTCGATCACGCGCAAGATCTCGTCGAAGTTGCGGCCGATACTCATCGGATACGTGAGCGTGAGGCGCAGCTTGCGTTGCGGGTCGATGATAAACACGGCCCGCACCGTCGCCATGCCCGACTGATTCGGATGGATCATGTCGAACAGCGTCGCGACAGTCCTGTCCTTGTCCGCGATGATCGGAAAACCAACCACGGTCTTTTGCGTGTCTTCGATATCGCCGATCCACGCGCGATGCGACGCGGCGTCGTCGACCGAAATCGCGATCGCCTTGACGTTGCGCTTGTCGAATTCCGGCTGAAGTTTGCCTGTAAGGCCTAATTCGGTCGTGCATACGGGCGTGAAGTCGGCCGGGTGCGAAAACAGCACGACCCACGAGTCACCTGCCCAGTCGAAGAAACGGATCCTGCCGATCGACGTGTCCTGCTCGAAGTCGGGCACGGTGTCGCCGAGGTAAAGCGTGCTCATCTGCATCCTCCAGTGTGAATGTCCGCGAAAAGGTATCCCGGTTACGATACCGCGAGCGGTTTTCCACTCAAGCAGCAGAACGCGCTCAACTTTGAGCAGCAGATTGAATCGCGCGGGCGCGAAAAAAAAGGTGATGACGCATTCACGTCATCACCAATGGGAACACCGTTTAAAGCGATCGCCGAGCGGCGAAGCGCCGCTCTTTAGCGATTCAGCGTATCGGACGGCGCTTCGTTGAACTCGCGGCGATAGCTGTTCACAAGCGTCGAGCGGTTGCTGACGCCCCACTTGTTCGCCGTCGCCAGGATGCCGTTTTCGTGCGCGCCTTCGGACGTCTGCAGCTCGGCGCGGATGCGCTCCATACGCAGGCGGCGTACGATTTCGCTCGGCGTCGAACCAAGGCTGCTCTTGAATGCGCTTTGCAATGCACGCTCGGTCACGCCGATTTCACCGGCGATCTCGCGAATCGACAGATCCTTGCGATCGAGGTTATCGACGAGATAGCGGTACGCGCGGCGATAACGCGCGGGCAACCGTGCGCCGATATCGTCGAGTTGCTCCGGCACACGCACGGTGCGCTGCGCATAGCGCGCGAGCGCTCCCGCCTCATCGCGGATACAGCGCATCGCCGTCAGCGCGTAGCGCGTGTAGACGCGCAGCGATTCCGCGTTGCGCTCCTGCTGATGACGCAGCTTCGCGAAGCAGTACAGATACTCGAGCTGCCGGTGGCTTTGCGGCATCCGCACTTCCGCATTGAGCAGCGTGAGAATCGATTCGGCCAGCGCCGGCGCGCCGCCGGCGAGACTTGCGAGGACGATCTCGATGCGCACCGCGCCCTGGTAGCTCGCGATGCCCTGCTTGCCAGCCCAGTCCGCATGCGCGCCGAGCACATGGCCGACGTCGCGCTGGCCGTTCGCGAGCTGCATCAGCTGCTTCAGATAGTCGGTCCGTGCGCGCAGCAGCGGAGTTTGCACCGTGTACGTGCTCACGCGCGGCGTCGTGCCCTGCATCGGCGCGATGCGCGGTGCGCCTTCGCCGGCAAGGCCCGACTGCCAGTAAACGTGGTCGCTCAGCTCCGGATGCGAGCGCAGCTCGCTTTGCGTCGCGACGTCGAAACGCACGGCGGTCAGCAATTCGCGCCAGCCTCGGGCGTTCTTGAGCGTCGTGCTCGAGTCGTCGATCAGATCGTCGAGCGCATCGAGCACGCCGTCGGCATCCCGCAGGCGGCCAAGGCCGAACAGCACGCCGAACATGCCGAAGTAGCCTTCCAGACGCAGCGCCAGGTCGCTGCCCGGCTGGTCGACGAGGCGCATGAAGCACGACATCGCGGTGCCGTAGCGGCAGCGGAACAGCGCCTGCCAGCCGGCGTTGCGGCACGACGCGAAGCGCACCTGCTCTTTCGACGTGCGCATCAGCTTTTGTGCTTCCCGATACGACTCCTCGGCATCGACATCCATGCCGACCGCCATCTGCAGGTCGCCGTGCAACTGCAGCAGGCCGGGTAGCAGATCGGGATCGCAGGTATCGACGTGGCGCGACGCCTGGGCGGCGGCGGCCTGTATCCGGCCCTCGGAAATGAGCTCGGTCAATGCGGGAGGGATCGATGTCGACGTCAACATCGAGACGTACGGGAAGTAGAAAGTGGCAAGCATGGCGGGCTCCGTTGGCGATTCTATACGGACGTGTCAAACGTCCGAGTGCTCGGGGCAAACCCGAACACCGCAACGGAACCCAATGTAGCCAAATCGTCGGCCAGGATTCTCAATAATCCCGCACGTTAAATGAACTTGAGCATTGTTGAGGATTGACGCCCCTCGCAAGTTCGCTTCACGGTACTTTCTTTCATTTTCTGTACATTCGCCGAATGGCTTTCGGTTTTGCACGCCAACCCGGACTTCGCACGATCTGATGTGCAGCTTTCGGATGCGAAGTGGGAATACGCCCCCTCTATTGCGTGTTGTGTTGGACAGAGCACGACGCGACGACCGTTCGTAGCCAACGACCAAGGACCTGACCCGACGGGGTGGATTGCGCTTCATTGCGAAGCGCGGCGATCGTTACGGAGAAATCATGCAGATTGCCTTTTACACACAAAACGACCATCTGTTTCGCGAGATCGACAAGGCATTCGAAGAGGACGGCAATTACCGCTGCATCCGCTTTACGAGCGAGCTTCCGTTGATCCGTTTTCTCGAGCGCCACGACGCGGCGCTCGTGCTGTTCGACTCGGGCCGTAGCGTCGCGGCCGGCCGCGGCGTACTGTCGTGGCGCGCCTGTCACTTCCGCCGCGATTTGCCGGTGATGATGATTGGCCAGTCGTGGGACACGGACAGCATCATCGAGGCGCTCGACGCCGGCGTCGACGAGATCGCGGTCGGCACGCCAAGCGCGAAGGAAGTGCTGGCGCGCGCGCGCCGCACGATCGCGAAGAACGGCGGCGGCACGAATTCGGACAGCCGCATTTCGCTTGGCGAATACACGATCGACCGCTCGACGAGCGCCATCAGCATCAACGGCCAGCACATCAAGCTGACCGCACGCGAACTGACGCTCGCGTGGCTGCTGTTTGCGAACGCCGGCACCCTGCTCACGCGCGAACAGATTGCGCGCGCGGTCTGGGGCAAGGAGGCGATCATCGCGAGCCGTTCGATCGAGCAGCATATCTACAAGCTCCGCAGCAAACTGTCGCTCGGTGAGCACAGCAATCTCCAGCTTAAAACCGTCTATTCGATCGGCTACGTGTTCGACCTCGTCAGAACGCGGCCCGCCACGGTCGCGTCTGCGAGAATCGGCGAAGCCGTCGTCGCCCATCCGTTCTGATTGCACACAATGCAAGTTTGGTGGCGTGTCCCGCCAGGTTCCGGCACCAAACTGGCATAGGTGCATTTTTAGCCCATTGGGCGCATGTACCCCAGTCAAGTAGCGAAGGAGCGCGCGACGACGCGAACCTTCGCGATGAATTAATGTTGTTTGGCGGAATAGTCAGGCTTGCCGCCTGTTGATAGGGCGGCAAGACGGCAATCGCAGCGCGCGAGATGTATGACAGTTGTGTGAACGATGCGTGGGCGATTGCCGCGCGGCTATGGTTTTCCGATGGGAAACGCAATGTATCTGGCGGTAAGGCTTTTCCTTAAAGGCCTGTCCTCAATAAGTCGGGTACATGAGCGGCCGCTTGCGATCGGAATGTTATGATCGGAAACAACGATTAAAACACTCACGCCCGCGGTACTGTGCTTGCACAGCGGGGTGAGTACCGCGCGCCGCAGCCAACCGCCTCCCAGTCACGCCACGCCATGGATACCGCTTCCGCCAAACCCGCCGAGTCCGCGACATCCGACCTCGGACGGCGCGTGCGCGCCGCGCGGGTCGCGCTCGATCTGACGCTGGAAAACGCGAGCCGCCTATGCGGCGTGTCGCGCTCCACGCTATCGAAAGTGGAAAACGGCCTGATGTCGCCGACCTTCGACGTGCTGCAGAAAATCGTGCTCGGCCTCGAAATCGATCTGACCGACCTGTTCGGCGCGGCGCAGAAACCCGCCGCGGGCGGCCGCCGCGCGCTCACGCGCAAGGACGAGGGGCAGCGTCACGCGTATCGCGGCTATCAGATGGAATTGCTCGCGACGGACCTCGCACACAAGGCGATGTTGCCGTTTCGCATCCGCATTTCAGCGCATACGCTCGACGCGTTCGACGACTGGGGCCGCCACGAAGGCGAAGAGTTTCTTTATGTGATCAGCGGCAGCGTGTGCCTCTATTCCGAACTGTACGCACCGACGCATCTGAATGCCGGCGACAGCATCTATTTCGATAGCCGTACCGGTCACGCGGCCGTTTCGACGAGCGAACAAGACGCTGAAGTGCTGTGGATGGCGACCGGCGCCGAGCTCGCGCAGCCGCCGGACGCCGAACCGGCGAAGAGGAAGTAGCGGTCCGGCGTTTTCCGTTTCTCAGGCTGCGGTCGTCGCGGCCGCCCGATGAACCTGCGGTGCACCTTCGGCGAGCGCCCGCTGCGCAAGTTGCGCGATATGCAGCGCGTGCCGGCCCGTTCCGTGTTCGATCTGCTCGCGGCAACTGAAGCCGTTAGTCAGCACGATCGTCTGTTGCGAAGCCGCGCGTACCGCGGGGAACAGTTTGTCTTCGCCGATCTTTTCCGACATGGCGTAGTGTGCTTCGTTAAAACCGAACGAGCCCGCCATGCCGCAGCAGCCGGTGTCGAGCAACTTCCATTGCACGCCGAGGCGTTCGAGCAGCGCGGTGTCCCCTTGCATGCCGAACAGCGACTTCTGATGGCAATGGCCATGCACGATGACTTGCGCATCGAGTTTCGGCCACTCGAACGGCTGACTCGCGACGAAATCGGAAAACAGGAAAGTTTGCGCGGAGAGGCGTCGTGCCGCGTCGTTCTCGGGCAACTGTTTGAGCAATTCGTCCTTGAAGACCGACAGGCAGCCAGGCTCGAGTCCAACGAGCGGCACGCCGGCCGCGATATCGTCGGCGAGGTCGTCGAGCACGTTGACGAGCAGCTCACGCGCGCGCTCAAGCAGGCCGAAGTCGTATAACGGCCGGCCGCAGCACAGGCGCTTTTTCGGCAAGACGACCTCGAAACCGAGACGCGTCAGCACATCGGCCGCAGCCGATGCAATCTCCGGCGTGAAGTGATCGTTAAAGGTATCGACCCACAGAATGACCCTCTTTGCCGATGCATCGCGCGCGCTCTGCGCGTCGCCCGCCCTGCCCGCCGCATTCGAAGTCGCATTCCGTTGCGCGGCGATCTGCCGATAAGTGCGACGCGCGAATGTGGGCAGCTTGCGCGCCTGCGCCACACCCGCAACCCATTTGCCGATCGGTCCGATCACGGGCGCCGACGTCATCAGGTTCGCGAGCGGCGCGAAGCGCGCGGCAAGCGGCGCCCACTCGCTGATGCGGCCCATAAACAGGGCTTGCCGCGGTCGGCGATGCGTCTCGTAGTAATGCGAGAAGAACTCGGCCTTGTACGACGCCATATCGGTATGCGTCGGACAGTCGGATTTGCAGCCTTTGCACGCGAGGCAGGTATCGAGCGCGTCCTTGATTTCTTCGCTTTGCCAGCCGCCCTTGATGGTTTCGCCTTGCAGCATCTCCCAGAACAGATGCGCGCGGCCGCGCGTCGAATACGCTTCCTCGCGCGTCGCGCGATAGCTCGGGCACATCGTGCCGCCTTCGAGCGAGCGGCACTTGCCCATGCCGATGCAGCGCTCGACCGCCCGCCGGAAACCGTCGCCTTCGCGGCTCGCGAACGTGAGCTTCGTCTGCATCGTGACGGGCTTGTACGTGGGCCCCATGCGCAGATTTTCATCGGCGCGGTAAGGATGCACGACTTTGCCCGGGTTCATCCGGTGCTTAGGATCCCAGATCGCCTTGAACTGCTCCATCGCCCGCATCAGTTCGTCGCCGTACATCACCGGCAGAAACTCCGCCTTCGCCTGGCCATCGCCGTGCTCGCCCGACAGCGAACCGCCGAACTCGACGACCAGGTGCGCGGCTTCGCGCAAAAACTTGCGCCAGTGGCCGATGCTCTCCGGCGTGCGCAAGTCGAACGTGATGCGTGCATGCACACAGCCGTCGCCGAAATGCCCGTATAGCGACGTCTGGTAACCGTAACGGTCGACCAGCGCCTGGAAGGCGCGCAGATAATCGCCGAGCCGCATCGGGTCGACGGCCGCATCTTCCCAGCCGACTACCGGATCGGGACTGCCGGGCTCGATCGTCAACGCGACCGCCGATGCGCCCGTCTCGCGAATCGACCACACCTTGTTTTGCAGCGCGCGCGGCTCGACGAGTTTCGTCGACACATTGGGGCCGGCCTGGCCTGCTTCGAAATAACGCGCCGCTTCCTGCGCGGCCTGCACTGCCGCTTCTTGCGTATCGGCGCCGAATTCGAGCACGACCCACGCGTCGCCCGGCGGCAGCAGTGAAATTTCTTCGGCTTTCAGGCCGCGCGCCTGCAAGCCGCGAATCATCACGCGATCGAGGCCTTCGATCGCGATCGGCTTGAAGCGCATGAAATGCGGCACGGCGTCGGCCGCGACATAGATATTGTCGAAGCCGACGACCAGCATCACGCGCTGCGCCGGGCTATGCACGAGGCGCACCTTCGCTTGCAGTGTGACTGCACAGGTGCCTTCGGTACCGACCAGCGCGCGTGCGACGTTAAAGCCGTTTTCGGGCAGCAGTTGATCGAGGTTGAAGCCCGAGACACGGCGCTTGATCTGCGGGAATTTTGCGCGGATCTGGTCGGCGTACCGGTCGCGCAGCGCCTTGAGCGCCGCATAGATTTCGCCTTGACGTCCGCCTGCCGCGATAATGCGCGCCAGTTCGTCTTCGGAAGTCGGGCCGACCCAGAAGCGCGCGCCATCGTAGGTCAGCACTTCGAGTGCTTCGATGTTTTCGACCGTTTTACCGGCCATCACCGAATGCGCGCCGCACGAATTGTTGCCGATCATGCCGCCGAGCGTGCAGCGGCTGTGCGTGGCCGGGTCCGGCGCGAACGTCAGGCCATGTTGCTCGGCGGCGTCGCGCAATGAATCGCAGACCACGCCCGGTTCGACGATCGCCGTGCGGGCGACCGGATCGACCGACACGATGCCATTCATGAATTTGCTTGCATCCGCAACCACCGCAACGTTTACGCACTGCCCGCTTTGCGAGGTGCCGCCGCCGCGCGGCAGAACCGGCACATCGTTGCGCGCGCAGGCGGCGATCGTCGCGATCAGATCGTCGATATCGCGCGGCACGACGACCGCGATCGGCACTTGCCGGTAATTCGAGGCGTCGGCGGCGTAAAGCGCTTTCGAACTCTGATCGAAGCGCACTTCGCCGCGCACATGCTGCCGCAAATCGGCTTCGAGCCGTTGCAGCACGGCCGCACTGCCGTTAAACGGTGCTACGGGTTGCGCGCGGGCTGCGCGGGGAGTTTCGTCGATCGCCTGGTGTTCGATTGAATTCACACTGTCCTCGCTAATGCGGGCACGCCGGCAATCCCGGCGCTTGACGCGTTCGCCTGGGCCCGAGGTCCGCGATCGGCGCACCACCCCCGTGCGCACCGTAAAATTCACCTGCGCCTGACCCCGCCCCACATGCAGGGTCTGAACCGCACCATTGCAAGTAGCGGAAGAGTCACGCAGCTTTCATATTGCAGCGGTAAAGTCCCGCCTGCGAGACATCTCGCAACGAAACTCCTAGCAGTTTTTTCAGGCCCGCATAAGCGGGCTTTTTTTCGTCCGCGCGCCGTCTTCCCGCATTTAGCAGCGGAAGTGCTCGATATCCTGCCCCGCGTTGATTGCGCGCGTGAGCCAGTCCGGGCGTTCGCCCTTGCCGTCCCACGTGTTGCCATACGCGTCGCGGTATTTCGGCGTCGCCGCATCTTCGGTCAGCGCCGCGGCCAATGCTTCGATTGAAATACCGTACTCTTCCATACGGCGTCTGATCCAGACAATCAGCCGGTCGCGCGCCTCACCGTCGGCGTCGAACAATCGATGTTCCTCTCGTTCTTTCATAAAGTATCGATATCGCGGCTCGAATTGCGCGCGTTATAAACACAAAGGCCTCGCCATTTCAGCGAAGCCTTTATACGAACCTGACGGACACGGCAAGCGGCCCTGACGATACAGGAATACCTGCCATACCCAACAAGCTTGATTGAAGGCGAATGCCTGCCCGCGATTTGCCGTACGCGTCAGATGAGTGGTGTGCGTGAATCATATGCGGCATGGCCGTGGCGAGCGTTCGCTGATGGAACCCAGTGCGTCGCGGGTCGCTTCTCTGATTTGCTAGCGATTCTACACTCATTTTACGCAGCGCCAGGTATGGCGCAATCGTGCAGTGCAACGGCGAGAACCGCACCGGCTCGACGTTTGCGGGCAGCGCACCGGTTTTTCGGCCGTTATAAACTCTTTATTGTCCCGAGCAAAATTTATTCTTTTGCCCGGCGTAACGAGGCTGCACGTTACGGACATGCTATCGTGCCAGCCTCTCTCGCCGAGCCGTCGCGCCTTCATCGCGACTCCGTAAAACAATCTCACAAGGAGACCTTTTATGACCGCTCAAGCCGCCATTGCCGCGATTCTCGGCGCACTGCTGATCGGTGCAATGAGTCCCGGCCCCAGCTTTCTCGTCGTTGCACGTAACGCCATCGGTCTGTCGCGACGCGACGGCCTCGCCACTGCGCTAGGCATGGGCATTGGCGGCGTGTTCTTTAGCGGCATTGCGCTTCTGGGTCTTTATACGGTATTGGCCGCAGTCGAATGGCTCTATGTGAGCTTAAAGATCGCGGGCGGACTCTATCTGATTTATATCGCGTCGAAGGTTTGGCGCGGCGCGGCCGCGCCACTCACGTTCGATGGCGTAGAGACCGATGTGCGCAGTGATGCACGCCGCTCATTCTGGGTCGGTCTGTCGACGCAATTGAGTAACCCGAAGACTGCGATTTTCTATGGCAGTATTTTCGCCGCACTGCTGCCGCAGCATCCGCCGGCATGGTGTTATGCGGTCCTGCCGCCCGCTGTGTTTGCGATCGAAGCCGGCTGGTACACGATCGTCGCGGTGTTTTTCTCGAGCCGGCATGCGCGTGAGCTTTACGCTAAAGCGAAGAAAGGCATCGATCGCCTTGCCGCGACTGCGATTGCGGCACTCGGCCTGCGGCTGATTTTTACCGCGCACCGCGCGGGACTGTGACAGGGCTCAACGTATCGATTGCGTGTGCCGATTTCACGCGCGCACGCAGTTCGAACTTCTGGATCTTGCCGGTGGAGGTTTTCGGCAGCTCGCCAAAAAACACGGCTTTAGGCACCTTGTAGCCGGCAAGCAGCGTGCGGCAATGGGCGATCATTTCGTCGGCTGTGACGCGCGCACCGGGTTTGAGCTCGACAAACGCACACGGCACTTCGCCCCACTTCGCATCCGGCATCGCGACCACCGCGGCCACCGACACCGCTGGATGCTGGTACAACGCGTCTTCCACTTCGATGCTCGAAATATTCTCGCCGCCCGAAATGATGATGTCCTTGCTGCGATCGGTAATGTGGAAGTAGCCGTCCGACATCAGCACGCCGATATCGCCAGTGTGAAACCAGCCGCCGCGGAATGCCTCGGCCGTCGCGTGCTCGTTTTTCAAATAGCCCTTCATGCAGATATTGCCGCGAAACATGACTTCGCCGTGCGTCTCGCCGTCGCGCGGCACCGGCTCGAGCGTCTGCGGATCGAGCACGGCTGCGGCGGCTTGCAGATGATATCGCACGCCCTGGCGCGCATTCATGCGCGCGCGGTCGTCGTCGCATAGCGCATTCCAGCTCTGCTGTTTCGCGCAGACCGAGGCGGGCCCATACACTTCGGTCAAGCCGTAGACGTGCGTGAGGTCGAAGCCGATCTCCTTCATTCGCGCGATGACCGCGGGCGATGGCGGCGCACCGGCGACCATCGTCGAGACCTGATGTGTGATTCCTTCGCGCCATTCGGTGGGCGCGTTCGCGAGCGCGCTCTGCACAATCGGCGCACCGCAATAGTGGGTCACGCGCTCGCGGCGAATCAGGTCGAACACCGTCTTCGCGTCGAACTTGCGCAAACAGACGTTGACGCCCGCGCGCGCCGCGATGGTCCACGGAAAACACCAGCCGTTGCAGTGGAAAAGCGGCAGCGTCCACAGATACACTGCGTGCTTCGGCATGTCCCATTCGAGAATATTGCTGAGCGCGTTCAGATATGCACCGCGATGGTGATAAACGACGCCCTTCGGTTCGCCTGTCGTGCCTGATGTGTAGTTCAGCGCGATCGCGTCCCATTCGTCGGGGGGCGGCATCCACGCGAACCGCGGATCGCCGTTGAGCAGGAATGCTTCGTAATCGGTGGCTCTGGAAAATGCGCGCGCATCGGCGGGCAACGCATCGCTGACGCAGATGATGCGCAGCGCCGGCAATTCGAGCGCCACGCGCTGCGCGAGTTCGGCGAATTCGCTGTCGACGATCAGCAGCTTCGCCTCGCCATGGCGCAGCATGAAAAGGACCGATGCGATGTCGAGCCGCGTGTTGATCGTATTGAGCACGGCGCCCGCCATCGGCACGCCGAAGTGCGCTTCGATCATCTCGGGAATATTCGGCAGCAGCACGGCCACCGTGTCGCCACGACCGATGCCGGCCAGCCCGAGTGCGCTCGCAAGGCGGCATGTGCGTTCGTAGGTTTCGCGCCAGTTGCGCCGAACCTCGCCATATACGATCGCCGGATAATCGCTGTAAATCTCCGCTGCGCGCGAGATGAAATCGATCGGCGTGAGCGGCACGTAGTTCGCGTCGCGGCGGCCGAGACCTTCGTCGAACATGTGCGTCATCGCGTCTCTCCTCGAACGCCCGCACTGTCACGCCGCCACAATCGAGCCCCTGCTGTGCGACGCAACGCGCGCTTCCTTCAAACGACGGTGGTGTGCCGCGCGCATTGCGATCGCTGCGTTGCGCACCGCAATAGAGGTAACCGGAGAAGAGTCAGACCCGAGGGAGGTCGTCCATGAATTTCTCGACGTGGCCGTCGGGAATATCGGTGTCGATGCCGTCGAGGCCGTCGGTGTGTGAAACCGTTTTGATTTTCGGGCCGAGCAGTTTCATTCCGCCGAGCGTAAATAGCGACCAGACCGCATTTCCCGCATGGATCGCATGGACGACGTCCGATACCTCGACGATCTCCTGCGGCGACAACCACTCGTTCGTCTTCGGGTTAACGAGTGCCCAGCGAACGTGGGTGACGCGGTCCGTACTGGGGTTAATGCGTACGGCATCGATAGCATAGGTAGCCATTTCCACCTCCATCATCGTCGTCAGGGCATCGTAGCACTTATACGATAGAGAACGAACACCCCTGCCGGCGCGATGGTGCAGACCTTGCCTCGCGCGAGAACTTCTAAGGACGACGGAGAGATTGAGTGGCAAGCGGTGCTGGCAGAACCGCAACGCGCGCGCCGGCGGCACATGCCCGTGCCATGCCGCGCGTGCCGCAAAGCGCTTAGAACAACGACACGGGCCGCGTCGAAGCGACGCGCGTGCCATTGTCCGACATTGCAGCCAGTTGCTCGTGCGCGGTACCGGCAGCTTGCGTCAACGCAAAGCGCTGCGCCGGCGTGAGCGGCGGCGTGAAGTCGCGCTCGGTCAGCTTCATCGGGTCGACCGGTTCGTCGTTGATTCGCACTTCGTAATGCAGGTGCGGTCCGGTTGCGACGCCGGTGCGACCGACCGCGCCGATGCGCTCGCCTTGTGTGATCTGCATGCCTGCGCGCAAACCGCGCGCAAATGAGGACAGATGCGCGTAGCAGGTCGTATAACCGTCGCCGTGATTGATCACGACGTGACGGCCGTAGCCGCTCAGCACGCCGACGAATTCGACCGTGCCGGCCGCTGCCGCCAGTACCGGCGCACCCGAACGCGCGGTCAGATCGACGCCGGTATGAAAGCGTTCCTCGCCGAACACCGGATGCATGCGCACGCCGAACGGCGAGCTGATCCGATCGTAGTTGACTGGCATGGCGAACGGCTCGCCGGGCAGCAGACTGCCGTCAAACGCGTAGTACTCGCCGTGCGTGCTGCCGGGTGCAATGAACCAGAGCGCCGTGTACGTTCGATCGCCGAGCCGCACTTCCGCGGCAGTCAGACGCGGATGACGCGTGACCGCGTCCGACAGATCGGCACGCTCGTAGATCACACGGAATCCATCGCCGGGCACGGCGACGCGCATCGCATCGAGCCGACCTGCGAACAGATGCTCGAGTTGCGCGACGATATCGGCCGGCAAATCGGCTTGCGCCAACGCGCTGTGCAAATCGTGATCGATCTGGCCCGTACGCGCGACGACACGCGGCTCGTAGCTCGCCTCGGGCGGCGTCCACGGCGATGCGCCGGCAGCGAGCGGAAAGCGCGTCGCGTCATTGCCCGCATCGGTATCGGCGCCGCTGTCGGCCCACGCATTCGCGCCCAGCCCGCGAGGCCAGGTGCGTACCGCGTCGAGGTATTCGTCAGGCACGCATAGCGCGGGCGCCGCGCCGCACATCGACGCCAGAATCGGTGCGCCATAGCGCAAGGTCGTATCGGACGAAGCTCGCGTATCGCCGCCGCTTGCCCATAACAAATCGATGGAATCGCGCAATGCAGCCGAATCGGTCACGGCCTTCGCTTCGCGCCGCGGATCTTCGTTCATGGTGCCCGCGGCCTGGTCTTCCTGATCGGCCTGTTGCGAGCGCGGCGGTATGTTCGCAGCGCTATTCGACGGCGTGCGCGAGGTCATGTGAGCGGCGACGAGCGTCGGCGCACCGGAAGCCGCGGGCAGCCCGCAACTGGTTGCGATGCCGATCAGACATGCCGCGCGTGCGGCGACGGTGAACAACGGATTGAATTTGAAACGCGCTGGAAGCGATGCCTTGCGAGACGTACGCTGACCGTGCGCGAGAGAAGAACGTAGGCGTACCGTCACGTGGATATCTCGCAGTCAAAACAGAAAGGCTGCGGGCGTGAGCGGCAGTGCGATTAACGCACGGCATCAACGCGACGTACTACGAATGAAGTGAAGGAATTCAACCGATCATACGACGAACACCTCAGGTTCACCTCATCACGCCACGCAGCCCGGCAAAGAAGGCCACAGTCTAGAGGTGAATGCACATTACGTGAATAGGACATTTCCTGAATTTTGGTATGCAGGCACACGAACGGCTATCGTCGGAACATATGCAGCAGCTAAAAACCGGGAATGCTGCCGCTACAATTGAAACCTCTTCATGACTGAAACGACACGCGCACATCACGCTGCAAACACGAAGCACGCGCGTCGCGGTTTCTTCAGCTCTTAACTTCAAACGACGACGTACGGTCATCATGTCCTTTACTGCCTGGCTCTTTTTCCTGCCCGCATGCTTTGCAATCAATATGGCCCCAGGACCGAACAACCTGTTGTCGATTAACGTCGCGGCGCGCCATGGATTCACCATCGCATTCGTCGCGGGCATGGGCCGCCTCGTCGCGTTCGCGTTGATGCTGGTGCTTGCGGCGACGGGTCTCGCCGTCGTTCTGCACGCATCCGAAGTGTTTTTCCTTGCGATCAAGCTTGCCGGTGCAGCGTATCTGATCTGGCTCGCCATTCAGTTGTGGCGCAGCGATGTGGCCCCGCTCGATGCGCAACGCGAACACGAAGATGCGTCGCTACTTCGCATTGCGCGTCAGGAGTGTCTGGTCGCCGCCGGCAATCCGAAAGCGATTCTTGTGTTCACCGCGTTTTTGCCGCAGTTCGTTGATATCGCGAAGCCGATGCTGCCGCAGTTTGCCGTGCTCGGCGCCAGCTTTCTCGTGCTCGAGTGGCTTGCGATCGCGCTCTACTCCGGAGCGGGCATGTATCTCGGCAAATGGCTCACGCGCGCCGGTGTGCGGCGCTGGTTCAATCGCTGTTGCGGGATCTTCCTCGGTGTGATCGGCCTGAGCTTTCTGCTTGTGCGGCGCGCGCAAAGCTGATGTCCGCATCGACGGGCTATTCACGCAGGTCGTCGGCACGCATAAGTAATTGCTAATGCATTTGGCGAGAAACTTTAACTGTCTTCAATCGATGCCGACCCCTATGCTCACAATATCGCCTGTTACGGTTGCGTGACGCTCGACGCGCTTCGCGCTCGCGGCACAGCACCGAACGATGTCGGCATCGGCATGCACTATTAAGCCGGCACAGGAGGCAAGCGGGTTTTCAATGTCATTGGGACGAACATCATGAAGATCTGTGTTTTTGGAGCAGGGGCGATTGGAGCGATGATGGGCGTGCAACTCGCACGCGCTGGTGCGGATGTCAGTTTCGTTGCGCGCGGTCCGCATCTCGCCGCGATGCGCGAGCACGGCGTGCGTGTATTAATGGACGGCGAAGAGGTGTCCGCTCGCGTACGCTGCACGTCCGATCCGAGCGAGCTCGGCGTGCAGGACTATGTGCTGATCACGCTAAAGGCCCATTCGGTTCCGGGTGTAGTCGATGCGATGCAGCCGCTGCTCGGCAAGCACACTGCGGTCATCACGGGCGTCAACGGCATTCCATACTGGTACTTCTATCAGCATGGCGGCAAGTTCGCGGGCACACGGCTGTCGAGCATCGACCCGGACGGCTCGCAATGGAACAAGCTCGGACCGGAACGCGCCATCGGCTGCGTGCTGTATCCGGCAGCGGAGATCGTCGAGCCGGGCGTGATCAAGCACGTGTACGGCAAGAAGTTTCCGATCGGCGAACCGAGCGGCGAGCGCACGCCGCGCATTCAGGCGCTGCACGAAATGATGCAGGCGGCAGGCTTCGATGCGCCGATTCGCGACAATATCCGCGACGAAATCTGGCTCAAGCTGTGGGGCAATCTGTGCTTCAACCCGATCAGCGCACTGACGCATGCGACGCTCGACTTGCTCGCGGGCGATCCCGGTACGCGCAACGTGTGTCGCACGATGATGGCTGAAGCGCAGCGGATTGCCGAGCCGCTCGGCGTGCACTTCCGCGTCGATATCGAACGGCGTATCGACGGCGCGGGTTCCGTCGGCGCGCACAAGACGTCGACGCTCGTCGACCTCGAGCATCGCCGGCCGATGGAGATCGATCCGCTTCTGACCGTCGTGCAGGAAATGGGCCGCCTCGTCGGCGAGCCGACGCCGACCATCGACGTCGTGCTCGCGCTCGTCAAGATGCGCGAAAGAATGGCGTTGAGCGGCGAGTAATCGCACTGCGTCGTCCAGCGGCGACGCGAGTGATGACTGAGAGTGACCATCGAGGATCGAACGCTGCATAGTGTTCGATCCTCGTTTTATTTTGCGCGCAATCAGCCGTTCAGTGATGCACCATCATCCTGATCACGGCTGTCAATGATCGAGCGCGAGCCAGATCGACTTCGGCTCCGTGAAGTTGTCGATCGCGACGTCGCCGTGCTCGCGGCCAAACCCCGAGTCACCCGTCCCGCCCCACGGCAAACGCACATCGGTATAGCCATACGTATTGATCCACACGGTGCCGGCTTTGAGCGCATGCGCAACGCGATGCACACGGCCAATATCGGCGCTCCATACGCCCGCCGCGAGGCTATATAGCGTGCCGTTTGCGATCCGGATTGCGTCGGCCTCGTCGTCGAATCTGATCACGCTCGCAACGGGCCCGAAAATCTCTTCCTGCGAAATGCGCATCTCGTGCTCGACGTTTGCGAAAACAGTCGGCTCGACGAAAAAGCCACGTTCGCCGATTCGCGTACCGCCGGTCACGAGCGACGCGCCTTCGTTCTTGCCGATGTCGATATAGCCGAGCACGGTCTTCATCTGCGCATCGGAAATCAGCGGTCCCATGCCCGTTTCGCGCTGAGCGGGATCGCCGACCTTGATCGACTTCGCACGCGCGGAAAGCCGCTCGACGACATCGTCATAAACGTCCCGGTGCGCAAGAATGCGGGAGCCCGCCGAGCACACCTGCCCCGTGTTGAAGAACACGCCCGAGGCCGCCGCGCGCACCGCGCTGTCGAGATTCGCATCGGGAAAGATCACGTTCGCCGACTTGCCGCCGAGCTCGAGCGTGACGCGCTTGAAGTTGCTTGCCGCACCTTGCAGAATGCCGCGCCCCACCGACGGCGATCCGGTAAACGTGACCTTGTCGACGCCCGGATGCGCGACAAGCGCGTCGCCGACCACACTGCCCTTGCCGGTCACCACGTTGAATACGCCCGGCGGCACACCGGCTTCGAGCGCCAGTTCGGCGACGCGCAGCGCCGATAACGGCGTGATTTCAGCGGGCTTCACGATCAGCGTGCAGCCGCACGCGAGCGCCGGCGCGATCTTCCACATACCGATCATCAGCGGGAAATTCCACGGCACGATCGCGGCGACTACGCCAACCGGTTCACGCACCGTGTAAGTGAGCGCGTCGGGCCGTACCGGCACGACTTCGCCGTGAATCTTGTCGCACCAGCCCGCGTAATACGCGAGCGTGTCGATCGCAGCGGGAATGTCCTGGCGCAATACGCCCGAGATCGGCTTGCCGCCGTCGAGGCTTTCGAGCTCCGCGATGTCCTGCTGGTTTGCGCGCAGCAGATCGGCGAAGCGCGCGAGGATGCGCGCGCGCTCGGCCGCGCGTATGCCGTTCCAGACAGGCAGCGCGGTGCGCGCCGCGCGGACCGCCGCGTCGACATCCGCGGCGTTGCCGCGCGCGACGCGTGCAATCGGCTGTTCGGTGGCAGGATCGATGTCGACCGAGTATTCGCCGCTTGTCGGCGGCACGCGTTCTCCATTGATCAGCAGATCATGCTGTCGAAGGTCGGATTCAGTGCCCATGGTGGTACTCCTTGCAAAAGCAGGTCCCGGGCCTACCGAAGCGTCGAATTTATTTCAGGCTTGTCTGGACGTACGCAGCTGCGCCGCGTTGCCGGATGCGGCCGAGGCAGGCTCGGACGACGCATGCCCATCGACACGCGCCGTACCGGCTGTGCGTCCCGATCCGCGGCCGCGGTCGCAGAAGAGCGACCACACGGCTTCGGCGTTGGGCCGTAAAGTCCGGTTGCGGTGCCGCACGAGCATCGTCGTGAACGATACTTCGGGCAGCAAGGGGCGCGCCACGAGCCGCGCGGAGGGCGCCGGCCAGTGCGCGCCGACCGGCAGCACGCCGATCCCGAGCCCGAGTTCGATCATACGCATCACGGCCGCGACGTGCCCGTATTCCTGCATGCGCCGCACGTGCACGCGATGCGCGCCGATCGCGCGCTCGACCGCGGCGCGGCTGCCGGCATCGCCATTGAGCGTGACGAGCGACGAATCGCCGAGTGCGCTCCACATCAGCGTCGTACCGCGCGCCAGCGCATGCGTGTCGGGCAGCACCGCGCAAAGGGGAGTGGAAAAGAGAGGTTGGACAAGCAAGGTGTCGTTGCTGTGCGCGTCGAGGTCCGACACGACACCGAAGTCGACATCACCCTGCTCGACGCTTGCGAGTACCGCGTCTTGCGGCTCATCTTTGACATCGACGACAAGACCGGGAAAAACAGTCGCGCAGCGGGCCAAACATTCAGGCACCCAGCTCGACGACAGCACGGGATTGCTCGCGACGGTGACGACACCCGTATGACCATGGTGCGCCGCGCGCTCTTCACGCAGCGTCAGATCGATTTCGTCGAGTAGTTGCCCGATGCGGCGCGCAAGGCTCGCGCCCGCCAGCGTCAGTTCGACCTGGCGTGTCGTGCGATCGAAGAGTCGCAACGAGATCGCTTCTTCAAGTTCGCGGACGCAGCGGCTCACAGCCGACTGCGTCAGATCGAACTCGCGCGCCGCGCGGGTAAAGCTGCGCTGGCGCGCGACAGCGACGAACACCTTCAGTTGCTGCAATGAAACGTTCATGTGTACGCCGCTTCGCTCCTGTGAGGCCAGGTGGCCGGGTGGCCGGGCTGTCGTCGTCCGTGATTACGGTTCGATTCCAGGCCGGCTCATCGGCTCTCGCATTGCCTGTTATTCGCCCGTTTGCTCGGGCCACGTGCTCAGTCGTGACGGGCCACCACTTTTGGTGGCGTCACTCACGAGCGGGTCGCTCGCCGCGATCCAGCGTGCGCGCATCGGCGCAAGTACGAACTTCGCCGACACGCCGGCCGCGATCGTAATCACCGCCGACACGATAAACACGAGGTTCCAGCCGCCCGTTGCCGCCAGCACCGACGCGACCGGCACGAGCAGCGATGCCGTGCCCTTCGCGGTGTACAGCGTGCCCGCGTTGGACGCCGCAAACTTGCTGCCGAACGTGTCCGCGCAAATGGCCGGGAAGATCGAGAAGATCTCGCCCCAGAACAGGAAGATCAGTGCGGCGAACGTCATGAACGCATACGGATTCGTGCCGTATTCCATGAGCCCGAGAAGCGCCAGACCTTCGCCGATGAAAATCGCGAACATCGTGTTTTCACGGCCGATCTTGTCCGAGATAAAGCCGCACAGCGGACGCGTGAAGCCATTGCAGATGTTGTCGATCGACAGCGTCATCGTGAGCAGCGGCAGCGTTGCGCCGAATATCGTCATCGGCAGCTTGGCCAGACCGAAGTCCTTCGCGATCGGACCGAGTTGCGCGGTGGCCATCAGGCCGCCGGCCGCAACCGCCACGAAGCACAGGTAGATGACCCAGAACACCGGCGCCTTGATCATCTGGCCAGGCGTGTAATCGGTCTTCGATACCGCGAACTTGCGCTTGATGGCCGGTCCCTTGTGCGCTTCGGGCTTCTTCAGCAGCATCGAAAGGATAAAGATCACCACGCCCTGCAAGATGCCGAAGAACAGGAACGTGTGCTCGTAGCCTTGCGCCGTGATCATGTTCGCAATCGGAATCACCGTCACGGCCGCACCCGCGCCGAAGCCCGCTGCAGTCAGACCCGCTGCAAGACCGCGACGATCCGGAAACAGCTTCAACGCATTGCCGACGCACGTGCCGTACACACCGCCCGCACCGATACCCGCGATCACCGAGGCGATGTACAGCTCCGGAAGCGTGGTTGCGAACGAATTCATCACCCATGCAAGGCCCGCGCAAATCGCGCCGACCGCGACGACCGGACGCGGGCCGAACCTGTCGACGAAATACCCTTCGAGCGGAACGAGCCACGTTTCAGTCAGGATGAAGATGGAGAACGCAAGCTGAATCGAAGCCTGGCCCCAGTGATGACGCGCATTCATCGGTGCAACGAACAGCGTCCACGCATATTGCAGGTTGGCGACTAGCGCCATACACAGGATGCCGATGATGAGCTGGCTCCAGCGATTCCGCCAGAAGGCGGGGGCCGGAGCCTGTCGAGAAGTGTCTTCCATTGCTTTGTCTCCGATATGTTTTCTGCAACCGGCCGGATTGCCGGATTACATGCATGCCACTTTGTAGTTCTACCCCGATCGATACGCCGGGTCTTAAATCGGCAATTGCCGGTTCACTGCCATACAAAAACGGTTTAGCGCAAGGCGTCATTCCGTTAGTCCAACAAATCAGCGACTAAAGCATCGGGCGACCGCTCCTTCAGCTTTAGCCTTTACTTTTAGGCCTAAGCGTTAACCCGAGCATCAAGCTAGCTGTAAACCGCATGTGCACAGGCAAAAGCTTCCATTCAGGTTGATGCTAGGGTCATTGCTGAATTACGGATAATTAAATCTTGTTACCATGTCGATTCATTCCAGCTTATACATCGGCCATGACGATGAGAAACGCGACACTCCGCCAATTGAAGGTGTTCGAGACTGTCGCCCGGCATCTGAGCTTCTCCCGCGCGGCGGAAGAACTGCATCTGACGCAACCCGCGGTGTCCACCCAGGTCAGGCAGCTCGAAGAGCATGCCGGCTTGCCGCTCTTCGAACAGCTCGGCAAAAAAATCTATCTGACGACGGCCGGCAACGAGATGCTTCACTACAGCCGCACGATCATCCAGCAGTTCCACGAAGTGGACGAAGCGATGAGTCAGCTGAAAGGCGTCTCGGGCGGCAAGCTCAATGTCGCGGTGATCAGCGCCGGCGACTACTTCTTTCCGCGGCTGCTCGCCGAATTCACGCGCCGCTATACGGGCGTCGAACTCAACCTTGCCGTGCATAACCGCGAGGAACTGCTGCATCAACTGGCGACGAACCAGACCGATCTCGCGGTAATGGTTCGCCCGCCGCACGAAACGGATGCCATCACCGAAGCGTTCGCGCCGCACCCTTACGTGATCGTCGCGCCGCCCAGCCACCCGCTTGCGGGCAAGCGTCACATCAAGATGGCCCAGCTCGCCGAGGAAGCGTTCGTCGTGCGCGAGCGCGGCTCGGACACGTGGAATTCGATGGAAGAAGGCTTCGCGGGACGCCTGACGAACCTGAAGATCGCGATGGAGATCAAGAGCACCGAGACGATCAAACAGGCCGTGATCGCCGGCATGGGTATCGCCTTCCTCTCCGCGCATACGATCAGCCTCGAACTGCAGGTCGGCAATCTCACGGTACTCGACGTCGAGGGTTTTCCCGTCATGCTGAACTGGTACCTCGTCCACCGGAAAAACAAGCGCCTGCCGCCCGTCGCGGTTGCGTTCAAGCAATTCCTCATGGAAGAAGGCGCGAACCAGATCGAGGAGATCACGCGCGTCACGCGGCTGATCACCCATAAATGATTCCCTATGGAATCCAAATAAAACTTTAACTATTGCAAATCCATCAGGGCTTCTATGCTTGAGGCGAGTCTTATCACTCGCCAGCTCAGGAGTCCGGTCATGAATCACACTTCGGTTGCCACGCTTACCGCTTCGCCCGCTGCTCGCGTCGCCGCGAACACCCCCGAAGATCCCAGCCTGTGCGCATATAACAGCGCTTTCAGCGATCTCGGCCTGCGTTTTCGCTGGGACAGCGAAACGCTCGACGTGCTGAAGCAGGAGTTCAATAGCGAACTCGCACGTATCACCGCTTATATCGAGCGGTTCCATGCGCACCTGCTGAAGGCATACGACGCCGACTTTCTCGCTCAACTGATTTTCCAGAAGAAAACCGAGTTTTACCGCGAAGCGGCCGTCGAATAATGCGGCCGGTATTGCGCGAGCATCGGACAACGGGTGCGCGATCGTACGCACCCGTTCTTGCCGGATGAGATCGCGCAGACATCGCGTCATCGTGCGAGTCCCCGGCTATGTGAGCGTGCGTGGCCGCGCAGCATGGAGTCATGGCGCTGCCCATGTTGGCGTCTAGCATGATCGCGCGTCATACCGCGCGCTATGCTGTTCACGCCTCCTCTGCCACGATTCGACGCAACGGTTAGTGTCCAGCGCTGTGTGAAATCGTCGGCAGGCCGTATATCCATCGCATCGGCGCACCATTCGACGCGAAACAGCATCTCGCCGCGCCGCCGTGGCACACCACAGCGCGCGCTCGTCGAGCCTTGCGAGGAACGCCGGCGTCCACTGGCCACCGCCTGCAGGAAACCGTAGCGATCATCCACCGTCATCGCGAGATGCACGCCCAACGCGGCCGCGAGTCCGCCTGCCGCAAGCAGAACCGCAAGCCCAATGGCCGGCGACGCTTCGGTCACGAAGCCATAGCCAAGCCAGATACACAGCAGCAATGCGGCGAAGTCGACGACGGCACAGCCGGGACACGCGCTGATATGCGCATGCACGGCGTCGCGCATCATCGTGCGTAGTCTGAAGAATGCGATTGCCGACGCGGCCAGCAGCAACGCGCCGGCAAATACCGCGACGTAGAGACCGATCCGTTCCCCACTCTCTTTCGCCGTCAATATCGACGCCGAAGAAAAATATCGCGCAAAGGCGCCGGCGAGCGATACAAGTCCCACGCCGCAGCAGCCGATCGTTGCAAGCGCAACCATCGACTGCCGCCTGCTGCTCAATTCACCGATGCCACGCTGGCCGGAACCGGCCACTCCATTCGGCATGTTGTCTCCTCGATCCGTGTTACCGGTCTTCTATTCATGCCGTATCAAACCGCGCTTGCAGCGGCAGGCGCCGCTTGCCGCGCGCTATCGCCCGCTACAGCGAGCCGGTTCGTCAAGGTGCCGATTCCGTTGATCGTGATCGACACCGACGCGCCATCCTTGATCGAGCCGACGCCGAGCGACGTGCCGCAGGCGATCACATCGCCGGGCTCAAGCGTCATATCCTGGGAGATCATGCTGACTTGCTCCGCCGGCGTGAACACCATATCCGACAGCGGATAGTTCTGACGTTCGACACCTTCGAGTGTCGTCACGACGTGCGCTGACCGCCAGTCGAAATCCGTCGCGATCGCGGGCCCGATACAACAGAAAGTATCGAAGCCTTTCGCTCTGCACCATTGAGGAAAGTGCGGATTTTCGTTCAGTAGTTCCGCAGCAGTCACGTCGTTGACGATCGTGTAGCCAAAGATCGACGCGGCCGCTTCGTCGACGCTCGCATCGCGGCAGCGCTTGCCGATCACGATACCGAGCTCGCCTTCATAAGCGATCTTCCCGGCATAGTGCGCGGGCCGCTGGATCGGTTCGTCGGCGCCGATCACCGATTCAGCCGGTTTGATCAGAAACAGCGGATGCGCGGGCACCGGCTTTTCCAGCTTCGCGGCCAGCGCGTGAAAATTGTTCCATAGCGCCACCACTTTTTTCGGCATGCACGGCGCCAACGGCTTAAGCGCACGCACCGGCAGCACCGCACCGGTCGGCACCGGATGCTCGAGACTCAGGTGCTCATACAAATTGCCGCCTTCCACCTTGCCGAACACAATACGATCGTCGCTCGACAAATAACGCATCCAGGTTTCCATACCCACTCCGTTGCGCAACGGGCGCGGCTCCTGTCAGTGTTAGAGCCGCGCCGCCGCTTGTTGCATACACAACGATCCCGCGCGCGTCAGATCTTCCCTGCGCCGCGCGCCCACTTGTACTTCGCGCCGAGTACCGCTACCGGAATTTCAGTCGAATACGCATAGGCCGGCACGCCATGCTCGTATAAGTATTCGGCTGCTTCCTCGACCTGCACGTCGCCGGCTAGCGACGCGACGATCGGCTTCTCGATGCCCTTCGCCTTCATTTCCTGCTTCACTTCGATCACGAGCTTCGCGAACACCATCGGCGGCGTGATGATCGTGTGCCAGTAGCCGAGGATGATCGAGTGAATGCGCGGATCCTCAAGACCGAGCCGGATCGTGTTCGCATACGTGCTCGGCGGCTCGCCGCCCGTGATATCGACGGGATTGCCCGCGGCGCCGAACGGCGGAATGAATTTGCGGAACGCCGCGTCGAGATCGGCCGGCATCGTCATCAACGAAAGATTGTTATCGACGCAAGCATCGGAGAGCAGCACGCCCGAGCCGCCCGCGCCCGTGATGATCACGACGTTCTCGCCCTGCGGCGTCGGCAGCTTCGGAATGCCGCGCGCAAACTCGAGCAGATCGCGCAGCGACCGCGCACGGATCACGCCGCACTGTTTGAACACGTCCTCGTAGATACGATCGTTGCCCGCGAGCGCACCCGTGTGCGAACTCGCCGCGCGCGCACCGAGGCTCGTGCGCCCCGCCTTCAGCACAACCACCGGCTTCTTCTTCGACACGCGCGCCGCCGCTTCCGCGAATGCGCGGCCGTCTTTCAGGTCCTCGCAGTGCTGCGCGATGATTTCGGTGTGATCGTCCTGTTCGAAGAACGTGAGCAGATCGTCTTCATCGATATCGGATTTGTTGCCGAGACCGACGATCGCCGACACGCCCATCTTCGCGGAGCGCGAGAAGCCGATGATCGCCATGCCGATTCCGCCCGATTGCGACGATAGCGCGGCCTTCCCCTGCACGTCGTACGGTGTGCAGAAGGTTGCGCACAGATTCTTCGGCGTGTAATAGAAGCCGTAGATGTTCGGCCCCATCATGCGAATGTCGTACTCGCGCGCAATTCGCACGATTTCTTCCTGCCCTTCCACATTGCCCGTTTCGGCGAAGCCCGACGGAATCAGCACCGCGCCCGGAATCTTCTTCTTGCCGACTTCGGTCAGCGCGGCCGCGACGAATTTCGCCGGAATCGCGAATACCGCCACGTCGATTTCGCCGGGGACGTCGAGCACGCTCCTGTACGCCTTGCGGCCGAGAATCTCGTCGGCTTTCGGGTGAATCGGCAGAATCTCGCCCTGATAACCGCCGTTGATGAGGTTCTTCATCACGGAGTTGCCGATCTTGCCGTCTTCGGCCGACGCGCCGATCACCGCAATCCGGTCGGGACGCATGATGCGGTTCATCTGCCGCACGATGTCCTGCTGGCTCGGGCGATAACGCGGCGCCGGCGGCGCGAAGTCGAGCACGATGCGCACATCCGCGGCAATCGCACCGTCCTTGCTCGCGAAGACCGGGTTCAGGTCGAGTTCGGAAATCTGCGGGAAATCGGCGACAAGGCGGGAGACGTTTTCGATCAGTGTCGCGAGCGCTTCGCGGTCGACGGCATCGCCGCCGCGCACGCCCTTCAGGATTTCCGCTGCGGCGATGCTGTCGAGCATCGAGCGCGCATCGTCGCGCGTCGCCGGTGCGAGACGGAACGTGATGTCCTTGAGCACTTCGACAAGCACGCCGCCGAGGCCAAACGCAACGAGCTTGCCGAACGAAGGGTCGCTGACCGCGCCGACAATCACTTCCTGTCCGCCGCCGATCATCTGCTGCACCTGCACGCCGTGCAGGTTCGCGCTCGCGTTATAGCGCTTCGCGTTGTCCATGATCGTCGCGAAGCCGCGCTCGACTTCGGCTTCGCTCTTCAGGCCGACCAGCACGCCACCGGCCTCCGTCTTGTGCAGGATTTCAGGCGACACGATCTTCAGCACCACTGGGAAACCCATTTGCGCCGCGATCTGCGCGGCCTCGCGCGCGTCGGTCGCCAGTCCTTCTTTCGGCACTGCAATGCCGTACGCGTCGCAAACGAGCTTGCCTTCCGGCGCCGTCAGCGACGTTCGGCCTTCGGCTTTCACGTTGTCGAGGATGTGCTGCACGACGGCCTTGTTCGGCTCGGCCGTATCATGCGCCGCGAGAGCGCTGCCGCGTTCCCGCCGCGAGAGGGAGTCTTCGTATGCCATATCGTGTCGTCTCCGATTCTGGTTATGAAGCCGCCCGGCTTGCAAACTGCCGGTTGAAGCGCCAACAGGCGACACGTGAACACGTGCGCCTGTCGGCTTCCTGCCATCGAACCTCGTGCAATTCGTGCAATCGAACCGCTGCCGCTCAGATCGCACCCGCGGTACGCAACGCCGCGATCTGTTCCGCCGAATAGCCGAGCTCGGCCATCACTTCGTCGGTATGCTCGCCGAGCAGCGGCGAACGTGTGACATCCGTGGGACTATCCGACAGCTTGATAGGATTGCCGACGGTCAGATACTTGCCGCGCACCGGATGATCGACTTCGACGATCGTGCCCGTCTTGCGCAGCGATTCGTCTTCGGCGATCTCCTTCATCGACAGGATCGGACCGCACGGAATGTCGTACTTGTTGAGGATGTCCATCGCCTCGAACTTCGTCTTCGTCATCGTCCAGCGCTCGATTTCCGCGAAGATGTCCTTGAGGCGCGGCAGACGCGCGGCCGGCGTCGCGTAATCGGGATCGGTCGCCCACTCTTCCTTGCCGATCACGTTGCAGATCTTCGCCCACACGGGCGCCTGCGTGATGAAGTAGATGTAAGCGTTCGGATCCGCTTCCCAGCCCTTGCACTTGAGGATCCACCCCGGCTGGCCGCCGCCCGACGCATTGCCGGCGCGCGGCACGGCCTCGCCGAACGTGCCGTTCGGATACTGTGGGTACTCCTTCATGACGCCGGTACGCTCGAGACGCTGCTGATCGCGCAGCTTCACGCGGCACAGATTCAGCACGCCGTCCTGCATCGCGGCGAGCACCTTCTGGCCGCGGTTCGTCTTCGTGCGCTGGAACAGCGCCGTGACGATGCCCAGCGCGAGGTGCAGGCCGGTGCCGCTATCGCCGATCTGCGCACCGGTCACGACCGGTGGGCCATCGTCGAAGCCGGTCGTCGACGCCGCGCCGCCCGCGCATTGCGCAACGTTCTCGTAGACCTTGCAATCCTCGTAGGGTCCGGGACCGAAGCCCTTCACGGACGCGACGATCATCTGCGGATTGAGCTCCTGGATGCGCGCCCACGTGAAACCCATCCGATCGAGCGCACCAGGCGCAAAGTTTTCGACGAGCACGTCGCAGGTCTTGATCAGCGTTTCGAGAACCTTCTTGCCTTCAGGGTTCTTCGTGTCGATCGTGACCGACCGCTTGTTGTGATTGAGCATCGTGAAGTAAAGGCTGTCCGCATCGGGGACGTCGCGCAGTTGTTCGCGCGTCACGTCGCCGCTACCGGCCCTCTCCACCTTGATCACGTCGGCGCCGAACCAGGCCAGCAACTGCGTGCAGGTTGGTCCGGATTGCACATGCGTGAAATCGAGAATGCGCACACCGTCAAGTGCCTTAGCCATGATTTGTCTCCTTCCCTTGCTTCGCGTGTTCATGGTCGGGTGAAACGGGCAGCGCGCGATGCCGTGCTTGAGTGCCGGTGTTGGGGGATAAAACTTTTGCGGACATAAGTCGTCTCCTATGCGTTATCTGGCGGTTATCGATGACGTAGCCGGTTGCCCAGGCCTTGTACACGACGCGCATCTCGCATGCCCCGATCAATACGGTATGTGATATATCACAATGCATCAAGCGTATTTTGATGCTGCGGCGCGCAAGCTCGAAACGCGTCAAGTCCTTTGCTGGCTTGGCTTCTCGCTCATTTCGTCGGCGCTTTTGACGTCCGACCGAGGGAAAATACCGACCACCTTTGCGTCTTGAATCGTTCTGATATATCACATACCATATTTCACAGCCCGTCAAGAGAAGTCTTTCCCCACTGCCCCGATCCCGAAACACATCCAGTGAGGAGGAGTCTGTGAACATTCACGAATATCAGGCGAAGGAACTGCTGAAAGGCTATGGCGTTGCCGTGCCGAACGGCCGCGTCGCGTTCACGCCCGACGAAGCCGCCGCGGCGGCTCGCGAGCTCGGCGGCGCGGTGTGGGTCGTCAAATCGCAGATTCATGCGGGCGGCCGCGGTGCGGGCCGCTTTGCGAACGATCCGAACGGCGCGGGCGGCGTGCGCGTGGTCAAGACTGTCGACGACGTCGCGAAAAATGCGGCGCAGATGCTGTCGTCGGTGCTGGTGACCAAACAGACAGGCCCGGCCGGCCGCGAAGTGAAGCGCGTCTATATCGAGGAAGGCTGTGCGATCGCGCGCGAGCTGTATCTCGGCATGCTCATCGATCGCGCGACGTCGCGCATCACGGTCATGGCGTCGACCGAAGGCGGCATGGAAATCGAGGAAGTCGCGGCACGCACCCCCGAAAAGATCCTGAAAGTCGCGGTCGACCCAGCCACCGGCCTGCAGCCGTTCCACGCGCGAAAAATCGCGTTCGGTCTCGGCCTCGCCGGCAGTCAGGTCAAGTCGGCGACGCAGTTCATTCTCAATGCGTACCGCGCGTTCGTCGAACTCGATGCGTCGATCGTCGAGATCAATCCGCTCGTCGTGACCGCGTCGGGCGACGTCGTTGCGCTCGACGCGAAGATCAACTTCGACGACAACGCCCTGTTCCGCCATCCGTCGATCGAAGCGCTGCGCGACGAAGCCGAAGAAGATCCGGCCGAGCTCGAAGCCGCCAAACACGGACTCAACTACGTGACGCTCGACGGCAATATCGGTTGCATGGTCAACGGCGCCGGTCTCGCGATGGCAACGATGGACATCATCAAGCTCTACGGCGGCGAGCCGGCGAACTTTCTCGACGTCGGCGGCGGCGCGACGAAGGAGCGCGTGGCAACCGCGTTCCGCCTGATTTTGCGCGATCCGAAGGTCGAAGCGATCCTCGTGAATATCTTCGGCGGCATCATGCGCTGCGACGTGATTGCGGAAGGCGTGGTCAGCGCCGCGCGCGAAGTCGATCTGCGCGTGCCGCTCGTGGTGCGCCTCGAAGGCACGAACGTCGAACTGGGCAAGCAGATTCTGCGCGACTCGGGTTTGCCGATTCTGTCAGCCGATCATCTCGCGGATGCGGCCGACAAGGTCGTTACCGCCACCGTCCAACACTCGGGAGCACACTGACATGGCCGTTCTGATCGACCGCAACACCAAAGTGATCTGCCAGGGCTTCACCGGGTCGCAAGGCAGCTTCCATTCCGAACAGGCGCTCGCGTACGGCACGCAGATGGTCGGCGGCGTCACGCCGGGCAAAGGCGGCTCGACGCATCTCGGGCTGCCGGTATTCGATACCGTCGCCGATGCCGTCGACGCAACCGGCGCGAACGCGTCAGTCATCTACGTGCCGCCGCCGGTCGCCGCCGACGCGATTCTCGAAGCCGTCGACGCGGAATTGCCGCTGGTCGTCTGCATCACGGAAGGCATTCCGGTGGTCGACATGGTGCGCGTGAAGCGCGCGCTCGCCGGCTCGGCGACACGCCTGATCGGGCCCAACTGCCCGGGTGTGATCACGCCCGGGCAATGCAAGATCGGCATCATGCCCGGCCATATTCACCGGCCCGGGAAGATCGGCGTCGTATCGCGCTCGGGCACGTTGACGTACGAAGCGGTCGCGCAAACCACCGCCGCGGGTCTCGGGCAAACCACCTGTATCGGCATCGGCGGCGATCCGGTGAACGGGACGAATTTCATCGACTGCCTCGAGATGTTTCTCGCCGACGACGACACGCACGGCATCATCATGATCGGCGAAATCGGCGGCTCGGCCGAGGAAGACGCGGCGCAGTTCCTCAAGGACGCGCGCACAAAAAAGCCGGTCGTCGGCTTTATCGCCGGCACGAGCGCGCCGCCGGGGCGTCGCATGGGTCACGCGGGCGCGATCATCTCGGGCGGCAAGGGAACGGCGGGCGCGAAGATCGATGCGATGCGGGAAGCCGGGATACACGTCGCGCAATCACCGGCGGCGCTCGGTGAAACGATGGTGCAGGCGTTACGCGGGCATTGAACGACGACGCTTGCAAATGCCATGCAGTGCAAGTGTGATCAAGCAGAGCAACAAGGGCGCACAAAGATAAACAATGCGCCCTCTAAAAAAGATAACGAAACAAGCGGGTTCGCAGATGCAAAAAAAAGCCAGCGGGCGACAAACCCGCTGGCTTCCTTCTTTACTTCCAGCATGTCTAACAGCGGCGGCAGCAACAACAGCAATGCTACGCACGAAGCGTCGTCAAGCCATCGCTCATCAATCAAGAAAATCGCAATTCGCCTCGACGAAGTCGGCGAGGTCGAGCGAATGCTGCCGCACGAGCCGCTCCGCGAGTTCCGTATCGCGCTCTTCGAGCGCCTCGATAATACGCAGATGGTCGACGATCGAGCGCGACGCGCGGTCGCTCTGCGAGATCGTCAGCCGGCGAATCGCGCGCACGTGAATAAACACGTTCTTGATCGTCTCGAGGATCATCTGCGACTTCGACAACTCGACGATCGCCTGATGAAACGCGATATTCGCGTCCGAGTACTCAGCGATATGCTCGGCCGGCGTCGTATCGCGAAAGCTGTCGAACATATGGCGCAGCCGCGCGATTTCCTCGTCCGTGGCGTGCAGCGTAGCGAGGCGCGCGGCCATGCTTTCGAGCGCCGCCCACATCTGGATCATCTCGACGATTTCGCGCTTGCTCTTGCGCACTATATAGATACCGCGACGGGGCACCATGCGCAGAAAGCCTTCCTGCTCGAGCAGCGTCATTGCCTCACGCACCGGCGTGCGGCTCACGCCGAGCGTTTCGCTGAGCAAACGCTCGTCGAGCCGTATTTCGTCCTTCGACTGATAGATATCCGCGTCGGCAATCGCCTGACGCAGCATCGCATAAGCCTGGTCGCGCAAGCTGGCGCTTGCATTAATGGGTTGCAGCGCCAGCGTCAACGGCGAGGCCACTACGTTTTCAGTTTGAAGTTCCGACGACATTCATCGCCTCTTTCTTAACGGATGCACGGACCGGTGCCGGCACGATCGCATCGCCATAAGCGCCCGCGAGGCCAGCGTACCGGCCATGCTTCGCGGCGAGCGATGCAACATGCAGCGGAACCATATTAGTCAGCAAAACGGTCGCGGCGGCGCCGAGACCCACGAAACCAACAGCAAGCAGCGCGAGAGAGACGAAATCCATTTCAAGCTCCATACGATTAAGTGTTTACCATGACTCAATCATATGCTGCGCTGCCACACACGTCAATAACTTTGTATGTAGTATATCAAGCATTGTTGCTTTTTGAACTCGGTGAAAAACCTAACATGCCAGCGGCCGCCGCGCTCGCGAAATTCGGCAAAACGCATCGATGAGTCGCGATAGGCGGATCGTTTCGCTGCACCGCGATACAGCATCGTTGTCCAGCCTGCATATGCCCGACAACACTGACAATCGCGTTACGAAGCACTCAAATTGCGCAGTGCATCATGAACTCAGCGCATCAGTTATATGTTTGTTGACCTCATATTGCCAACCGTGGCCGCACGCAATATCGTCTCGCAAATCGGCGCGAGTGCGTTTCGCATCGCGCCGTCATATGTAGTCAACCTGCATATGAAAGTCATGAGTTTTTTTGGTCCGCATTTTGGTCCGATAACAGGCCGTCCATGAAAAGCTCAAGTTAAAGAGCTGACGACCGATAACGAACAAGACGCACCCCATCGGAGACCGACCACATGAGCAGTATTGCAAAACCCGGCGATAAATCCGGTTCGCCTTCCTTCTTTTCCAAGCAGGCTACCGTCGCCCGCCCAGGCTTCTCGCGCTGGATGGTGCCGCCGGCCGCCCTCGCCGTGCACCTGTGTATCGGCCAGGCCTACGCGTTTTCCGTGTTCAACGGACCGCTGACCAAGGTCATCGGCATTACGCAGTCCGCACCGGACGACTGGACGCTGACCACCCTCGGCTGGATCTTCTCGCTCGCGATCGTGTTCCTCGGCCTGTCGGCCGCGTTCGCCGGCAAGTGGCTCGAGCACGTCGGTCCGCGCCGCACGATGTTTACCGCGGCCTGCTGCTTCGGCGGCGGCTTTCTCGTCTCCGCCGTCGGCGTGTGGACGCACCAGATCTGGTTGCTGTACCTCGGCTACGGCGTGATCGGCGGCATCGGTCTGGGCCTCGGCTACGTTTCGCCGGTCTCGACGCTGATCCGCTGGTTCCCGGACCGCCGCGGCATGGCGACCGGCATGGCGATCATGGGCTTCGGCGGCGGCGCGATGATCGCCGCGCCGCTGTCGGTCGCGCTGATGAACCACTTCAAGAGCGCCACGAGCATCGGCGTCGCTGAAACGTTCATCGTGCTCGGCATCGCGTACTTCATCTCGATGACGATCGGCTCGCTCGCGATCCGCGTGCCGCCGGCGGACTGGAAGCCGGCCGGCTGGACGCCGCCCGCGACCACGACGACGAAGATGATCACGCGCAACCACGTGCATATCGACCAGGCGCTGAAGACGCCGCAGTTCTATCTGATCTGGCTCGTGCTGTTCCTGAACGTGACGGCCGGCATCGGCATTCTCGGCCAGGCCTCGGTGATGATTCAGGAGAGCTTCAAGAGCACGGTGACGGCCGCGGCCGCCGCCGGCTTCGTGGGCCTGCTGTCGCTGTTCAACATGGGCGGCCGCTTTATCTGGGCGTCGGCGTCGGACTGGGTCGGCCGCAAGAACACGTACTTCATCTTCTTCGTGCTCGGCGCGGTGCTGTACTACTTCGTGCCGACTTTCGCGGATTCGGGCAATATCGCGCTCTTCGTGCTGTCGTACTGCGTGATCCTGTCGATGTACGGCGGCGGCTTCTCGACCGTGCCGGCGTATCTCGCCGACATGTTCGGCACCGCGTTCGTCGGCGGCATCCATGGCCGGCTGCTCACCGCATGGGCCGCGGCAGGCGTGGCGGGTCCGGTGCTCGTGAACTACATCCGTGCGTATGAAGTCGCGCACGGCGTCGCAAAAGCCGATGCGTACACGCTGACCGTGCACCTGATGGCCGTGCTGCTCGTGGTCGGTTTCATCTGCAACCTGCTGGTGAAGCGCGTCGACGACAAGCACCATATGACCGAAGCCCAACTGGCCGCCGAGAAATAAAGAGGACCCTTATGAACACCACGACTCAGGAGCATCCGTCCAACAAGGGCCTGCTCGTTATCTTCTGGCTGTACGTCCTGATTCCGCTCGCATGGGGCGTGACCAATACGCTGCTGCAGGCCGTCAAGCTGTTCGGTTGAGCTGCACGCTCGCTTCGTTGAATTCGTAAAATTCGCCGAAGCGAATAAAAGTAAGGCCGGGCGCGATGCCCGGCCTTTTTCGTTTGCGCTTCGCTTCCCGCATCAACCATCCGTATCGAGCCGCAGCGGAAAGATAATCTCGAACGTCGTCCCCTCGCCTTCGTGCGACGCGAATCGTAAGTCCCCATGCAGCGTGCGGCACAGCTCGCGCACGATCGCAAGACCAAGCCCGACGCCGGGCACATCCTCATGGTTCGCGCGCTCGAACTCCTTGAACACGCGCTCCTGGTCCGCCGCGCCGATGCCGACGCCGGTATCGGACACGCGCAGGCACCACTGGCTCTCACCGCACACGTGCATATCGAACTCGACCTCGCCCACCTTCGTGTACTTGGCCGCATTGGACAGCAGATTGAGCGCGATCTGCTTGAGCTTGAGCCGGTTCGACACGACCGTCCCGAGCTCGCGATCGAAACGTTGCACGAGGCGCAAGCCTTTCGCCTCCACCGTGGGCACACAGGCCGCAACCAGTTCGTCGAACAGCGCACGCAGATCGATTGCCTCGGTGGCGAACGCATTCGTATCGCCGAGCACGATCGAATATTCGACGAGCTCGTCGACGAGCGTCTTCATATCGCCGACCTGCCGGTTCGCGAGCGCGAGCGCCGTATCGGTCCTGGCCGGCGCGCGCGCAATCATCTGCAGCGCCATCGAAAACACATTGAGAAAGTTGCGCAGATCGTGCACGACGCTGCGCGTGAGCTGCATCCGCGATTCATACAATTCGCCGACGAGCTTCTGCTTGAGCAGCAGTTCGTGATTCGCGCGTTCGAGCCGCCCCGTGTATTCGTCGATCTTGCGGTCGCGCTCGGTCATGACCTCGCGAATCGACGTGAGCGTCACGAAGCTGATCGCCTCGTCGATAAAATAGCGCGCACGTTCCTCGTGCCGCCGCGTGAACGCCGGATACTGCTCTGCATAGCCGAAAATCGCGCCCAGCAACACCTGACGCAGCAAATCGAGCTCGCGCACGAGTTCGTCGATGCGATAGCCCTGCTTCCAGCGCAGCCTGCCGTGCAGCTTCGCGTTGCGCTCGATCGACGGCTCGACCTGGTCGAGATCCTGATCTTCGAGCGCGCTGCAGAGTTCTTCGAGAATGGCGGGAACGTGGTCGGCCAGCTGTTCGTAAGTCAGCCGGTCCGACTCGGTCAGGTCCGCGTCGTTGAACACGGCCTTCATCCATCGCTCGGTCAGATTGATGCGCTGTTCGCGCAGATGCTCGGCAAAGAGACGCAGCGGTTGTGATGGTTTGAGAGCCATGGCAGCACCTTGCGACGGAGCACGGCGGAAGGCAAACGGACCGGCAACGACTGTGCCGGGCCGTGACGAACGTCCATCCTACTACGACTTCAACCGGTACCCCGTTTTAAAGATCCACGCGATCACCACGAGAAACACCGCAAGAAATAGGGCCGTCATGCCGAGGCTGATGCCGACGCTGACATCGGCCAGCCCGTAGAAGCTCCAGCGGAAGCCGCTAATCAGATAAACGATCGGATTGAACAGCGCCACGATGCGCCAGCCCGGCGGCAGCATCGCGACCGAATAGAAACTGCCGCCGAGAAACGTGAGCGGCGTGATGATCAGGAGCGGCACGATCTGCAGCTTCTCGAAGTTATCGGCCCAGATGCCTATGATGAATCCGAGCAGACTGAACGTCACCGACGTCAGCACGAGAAACAGCACCATCCACAGCGGATGCTGAATCTGCAGCGGCACGAACAGCCCCGCCGTCGCGAGAATGATGAGCCCGAGAATGATCGACTTCGTTGCCGCCGCACCGACATAGCTGATGACGATCTCGAGATACGACACAGGCGCCGAAAGCAGTTCGTAAATGGTGCCGGTGAAGCGCGGAAAGTAGATGCCGAACGACGCATTCGAAATGCTTTGCGACAGCAACGACAGCATGATGAGCCCTGGCACGATAAACGAGCCATAGCTGACGCCTTCGACTTCGCGAATCCGCGAGCCGATCGCCGCGCCGAACACGACGAAGTAAAGCGAGGTGGAAATGACGGGCGCGACGATGCTTTGCATCAGCGTGCGCCCGGTGCGCGCCATTTCGAAGCGGTAAATCGCGCGGATCGCATGCAGGTTCATGATGGTTGGCCTCGCACGAGGCTCACGAAGATATCTTCGAGCGAGCTTTGCGACGTCTGCAGGTCCTTGAAGCGGATGCCCGCATGATTCAGATCGTTGAGCAGCGCGGCGATGCCGGCGCGCTCGCGTTCCGAGTCGTAGGTGTAGACGAGTTCGGCGCCGCCGTTGGCGATTTCGAGCCCGTAGTCGGCAAGCGCCGCAGGCACGGCCGTAAGCGGCGCTTCGAGATGCAGCCGCAACTGCTTCTTGCCGAGCTTGCGGATCAGCTCGCGCTTCTCTTCGACAATGATGATCTCGCCGCCGTTGATCACGCCGATGCGATCGGCCATCTCCTCCGCTTCCTCGATGTAGTGCGTGGTCAGCACGACCGTCACACCGCTTGCGGTCAGCGAGCGCACGAGGCGCCACATATCGCGCCGCAATTCGACGTCGACACCGGCGGTCGGCTCGTCGAGGAACAGCACGCGCGGCTCGTGCGACAGCGCCTTGGCGATCAGCACGCGGCGCTTCATGCCGCCCGACAGCGTCATGATGCGGTTATCGCGCTTCTCCCACAGCGACAGGTCGCGCAGCACCTTTTCGATGTACTCGGGATTCTTCGGCTTGCCGAACAGTCCGCGGCTAAACGAGACGGTGGCCCACACGGTTTCGAACGCATCGGTCGTGAGCTCCTGCGGCACGAGGCCGATCAGCTCGCGCGCGGCGCGGTAGTCGTGCTGGATATCATGCCCGTCGACCACGACGGACCCGGCGGATGCCCTGACGATCCCGCAGACGATGCTGATCAGCGTCGTTTTGCCCGCGCCGTTCGGCCCGAGCAATGCGAAAATTTCCCCACGCCCGATCGACAGGTTGATTCCTTTGAGCGCGTGGAAACCGGATGCGTAGGTTTTGGATAGATTGGATATCGATATGATTGGCGGCATGCCCGCGACGATAGCAGATATGGCCCTGCCATGTGCAAGGCGGTCATCGAAGATTCATCGTCGCGCGCACGATGCGCGTGGCTGCCCATGTGGGCGCCACGTGTGCCGATGTGCGCGCGCCTCGATATGCCTAAGCGCGCGCATGCGCGTTATTGCGGGAAGCCGAGCGCCGTCGCTTTCGCGCGCAGATCGGAAAAGCGCCCGCCCGGCACGCTCTGCTTGAGCTCGCTCGAAGCGGACGTGCCCGATGCAGGGGTGCCGGATGCAGCCGTACCCGACGCCGCGGCGCCTGACGCCGGCGCGCCGGTCTGCTGCGCGTTGTCGATCGAGCCGATGCCGCTGCCGCCCGGCGGCACGAGCGCACACGCCGTGCCGAACGGCCCCGGCGCAACGGCGACCGCGGGCGCATCGGTGCGCGGCGGCTGGGTCAGATCGAGTGCATAGGCGAGATTGAACGTAGTCGGGTCGCTTGCGCGCACACCGAGCGGATCGAGACCGAAACGCCATTGCAGCAGTTGATGGATCGAACTCGGGTCGAACGGATAGCGCGCGACCTGGTTCGCACCCACGCGCGGACCCAGCAGCATGCACGGCACGCGAAAGCCGAGGCGCCCGTCGTTGCCGAGCGCCTGCTCTGCCGCCGAGACCGGCTTGACCGGCGACGCGACATGCTCCATAAACCCGCCCCACTCGTCGTAGACGACGATCATCAGCGTCGAACTCCAGGTCGGGCTCGTGCGCAACGCCTCGTAGATCTGCCCCAACAGCACCTGCCCGTTGCGCACGTCCGCATGCGGATGGTCGTCGTTCGAGATGCCCTGTGCTTCGCCGCCGAAACTCGGGTCGACCATGCAGAACGATGGCAGCGCACCGGCGGCCGCATCCGTCAGAAAATCGTTGAAGAGCTTCGAGCGGCTCACATAACGCGCGCCATAAAGCGCGGTGAACGGCACGTCATGGAAATAGTAGGTCGACGTGATGCCCTTCGCGTCGAGCCGATCCCAGATGGTCGGCAGTTGCGACGTATCGAGCGTATCGCTCAAGCGGTCCGTTTCGCCGCTGTGCAGGTACACGCGATTCGGGAACGTATCCGCGAGGATGCCGCTCATGTAATAGTCGCAGACCGTGTAGAGCGGCACCGCGCCGCGATAGAAATCGAGGTCCGCCTGCTGGAAGAAGCCGATCGGCAGCAAGTCGCCGCGCGTCTGGTTCGTATTCGGGGTGAGCAGGAAGCCGTTCATCGCGCCGTTTGCAAGATGCACGCGGCCCGCATCGTACGCATGATCGGGGTCCGCGAACGAGCAGCCCTGGAAACCATACGCAGGATTCGCCGATAGCGCGAACGGCGCCTGCGCTTCACCGAAGGCATCGGTAAATTGCCGGCCTGCCGGCAAGCCTTCCGCGTTCGGTACCCAGCCGAGCAGATGATCGAACGAACGGTTCTCCATCGTGACGAGCACGATATGGTCGATGCCCGACGAACCCGGCACGGGCAGCGCCGGACGCGGAAGATTAGCGCGGTCCGGCGGAATCTGCCCAATGCTCTGGTTCGGCGGCGTGCCCGAGCCGGGATCGCTGCTTCCGCCGCCGCCCCCGCCGCCGCACGCCGATAGCGCGAACGAACCGACGATCGCCGCGACGATTTGCCTGCGTACGAGATCTGGTTCGCCGGCGCCTTGTGCAAATTCGTTCTGCTTGTCGAAAGACGATGCGCTCATCGTAAAGTCCTTTTATTTGGGAATGACCGTGCGAAGCGCGAACGCAAACGCACCGCGTTGAGGATGCGCGGAAACAGCATTCGACATACCCGGTCATGCAAACCCGACAGATCCGGTCGCATTGCAAAAGGTGTACGAACCAACCTGCGTAAATAAGGACGCGTGATTTGAAGTTTGTACCGGGCAATTCGACGGCAGCAGGTCAATCCGAGCCGCTGCGCCGATTTGCCGCGTGGCTGCGCGAAGCCGTTGTTGCGCACCTGATACGCACCTGTTGCACGCTCACATTGGAACGGCCGTTGCTTGAAATACAAGGTTGCGGAACTAGCCTTGAAATGGATGACCTAAGTTTTTGCGCTGGACTCAACTTTGAAAATGCTCTGGAAAACGTGCTCGAAACGCACGCAAAGGCCCGCTTAAAGGGCCACTAAAGGGCCAAGGCCGGGTCATGCAAAGCGCAACACACGCAACGGTGTCAAGCAGGACAGTCGTCACCGCCGAACCACCGACTTACTTCACGCGGAGGCCTTATGCGTCTGTCCATTCTGATTAACACGCCCGATCCGACGGCGGGCCACGACTACGCGGTGCTGTGGCTTGACACGGCAAACCGCGACTGGGTGGTGGACGCGCGCCGCGGCATCGAACTGCCGGCGACGGGCGAAATGCGCGATATCGATGGCGTGCTCACGCTCTGCGAACACGGTTGCGACGAACCGTTCGTCACGCTGTACGGCATGCGGGTGGACCGTCGCGGCAATGTCGCATCCGCGCAGGGCGGAGCACGGTGGATGTCTTCAGGCGTGCGGCATGGACCGGTCGACGGCTACTGGCGGCTGCGCGCGGTCGAGCGGCCCGCGGGTGCCGTGGGTGCAACACGCATGCCGCCGGCGGGCAAACTGCCGGCCACGCACTCAAGCGAGTCAGGCCGGCCGCGCGGCCGCTAAGGTGGCGACGCGCGGAGATGGCGAGCGCATCCGCGCGCTCGCCATTGAACCACCACATCGTTTTATGCCGGCACCGTCTCGGCCATCGCACGCCGCGACCACACACGGTGCTGACCGGCCGCTTCGATAAACTTCTTCAGCACCGTATCGACATCGCCATCGCCGCCGGTCGCAACACCGTCGGCCTGATCAGGCAGGTGCGCCGCCTTCAATACCTCGCGGCCCGCGCCGAGCGCCGCAATCGCCTTCAGATGCTTGAACGCTTCGAGCACGAAGTGCCGCGCGTCGCCCGATTGCGCAAGCGTCTTCGCACTCGCCTCGCCGCCGCATACGATCACCGCGTCGAACATGATCGACGGCATTCCCGCGATCGTCGCATCGGGATGCGCACCGGCGACCGGCGCAAGCGTGGGCGCAATCAGCAGCGGTGCCGCGCCTTCGTCTTCGAGCTTCTTGCGCAGCGCCTTGAACGACGTTTCGTCGACGCCCGGCGCGGCGAGCAGCGCAATCTTGCGCGTCCTGATGCCCGGCTTGACGCGATTAAGCAGGCTCAACGCCGGCGAAGACTGCTGTTGACCGACCGCTTTAGCGCCCTTTTTAGGCGCGGGAAGACCGAGCCCTTCCGCTACCTTCTTCGCCAGATCGAGGTCGTAGTTGGCGAGGATCTCGTTGACGACGCGCGCGCGAATCTCCGGCCGCGTCACCTTGCCGAGCTCGAACTGATAGGCGGCAACGATATGCTCCTTCTCGACGTCGCTCATGCTCTGATAGAACAGCGCCGCTTGTGAAAAATGATCGGCGAACGACTCGCTGCGCACCCGAATCTTCGTTCCCTCGACAGCTTCCGGATAACTCTCGAAGCCGCCATCGCGCGGCGCCGGATCGGTTTCCTTAGGCCACGCATCATTCAACGAATTCGGCTCGTAAGACGCCTGACCGACGTTGATCGTCTGCCGGTGCATACCGTCGCGCTGATTGTTCACGTTCGGCGACAGCGGCCGGTTGATCGGAATCTCATGGAAGTTCGCGCCGCCGAGCCGGCTGATCTGCGTATCGGTGTATGAGAACAAACGCCCTTGCAGGAGCGGATCGTTCGAGAAATCGATGCCGGGCACGACATGCCCGGGGTGAAACGCAACCTGTTCGGTCTCGGCAAAGAAATTGTCCGGATTGCGGTTCAAGGTCATCTTGCCGACGATTCTGACCGGCACGATTTCCTCAGGAATCAGCTTGGTCGGATCGAGCAGATCGAAACCGAGCGTGTGCTCGTCTTTCTCTTCGACCAGCTGCACGCCGAGTTCGAATTCGGGGAAGTCGCCACGCTCAATCGCTTCCCACAAGTCGCGCCGGTGGAAGTCCGGATCCTTACCCGCGATCTTCTGCGCTTCGTCCCACAGCAGCGAATACGAACCGAGCACCGGCCGCCAATGGAACTTCACAAAACGCGCCCTGCCCTCGGCGTTTACGAAGCGGAACGTATGCACGCCGAAGCCTTCCATCGTGCGAAGGCTGCGCGGAATCGCGCGATCGGACATCGTCCACAACACCATATGCGTCGATTCGGGCACCAGCGAAACAAAATCCCAGAACGTATCGTGCGCGGAACCGCCGGTCGGCATTTCGTTCGGCGCCTCGGGCTTCACCGCGTGCACGAAGTCGGGAAACTTGATCGCATCCTGAATAAAGAACACGGGCATATTGTTGCCGACGAGGTCGTAATTGCCCTCGCTCGTATAAAACTTCACGGCAAAGCCGCGCACGTCGCGCACCGTATCCGCCGACCCGCGCGGCCCCTGCACGGTCGAAAAGCGCACATACACAGGTGTCTGCACCGCGGGATCCTGCAGGAAAGCCGCCTTCGTAAATTCGGTCATCGGCTCGTAGACCTGAAACACGCCGTGCGCCGCGGAACCGCGCGCATGGACGATGCGCTCCGGAATGCGCTCGTGGTCGAAGTGCGTGATTTTTTCACGCATGATGAAATCTTCGAGCAGCGACGGACCACGCGCACCCGCGCGTAACGTGTTCTGGTTGTCGGCGATTTTTACGCCCTGATTCGTGCGAAGCGCCTCGTTCGCAGGTCGCGCGCGCGACGCTTCGAGCGCCTGGGATTTCGGATCGGCCGCGGAGGAACCGGACGAACCGGAGTGGGCATTGCGGGGTTTGGTTGCCATTCGATGTGCTCCTTTATTGTCGGGACGCATGCTGCGTTCGAGGGCGCACAGAGGCTGAGAGGCCTGCTAGTCGCGCATCCTACGGTCGCGCTGCAACCGCTGTTCCCGAAACACACGCCGGGCGCGCTGGGTCAAAGCCGCTGGGGCAAAGTCGCTGACGCAAAGCGATCGAACAGGTAGCACATACCGCAGACCTGGCGCTAACGCGCACGCGGCAACACGCGGGCTAGGCGCGCGCGGCATCCTCGAGCATCGGCTCGCTCACATCGAGCGTCGTATTGCAGCCGGCCGTATGCGGCTCGCGTTGCGCATCGCGCGCCTTGTCGCGCGCAATGCCGCACAGCCGCTCCCGCGCGCGTACGCGATCCGCGGCACTCATCGACGCATAGCGGTTCATCGTGCGCGACGCGAGCACGACACTCAGCGCACAGCGCGCATCGAGAATGTTCATTTGCGCCGCGGACTCGACCCACGAGACCTGAAACGTCAAATGTCCCTTCGAATCGGCCAGATGCGTGACCGACGTTGACGGCGAGGCGAAGCGCCGCGACAGCGCATGTTCGATTTCGGTCAGCCGCTGCTCCATATCGATCGATTGCTTCATATGCATTTCTCCGTTGCGAAGGCATTGCAAGTTCTGCAATGCGCGCCGCGCAACGGCTGTTCCCGCGGCGAGTGGGGACTACCCATCCGGGACTACCCATCCGGGACTACCCATCCGGGACTACCCATCCGGGACTACCCCTCGGGAACAACCCTCGCACGCGGCACACTGCTTGCGCGATGTAAGGCGAGGCGAGCGACAACCGCTCGCGTTCATGAACCCTTCCCGGAGGATCCGACGATGAAAAGCACTGTGAAGAAGATTCTTGCATCAGCGCTGGTGATGGCACTTTCCGGCGGCGTCTATGCCCAAGCAGGCGCCGGCGGTGGCGCAGGCGGCGGCTCGTCGGGCGGCGGCTCGGCCGGTAACGGCTCGGGTATCGGCGCCGGCGGCGGCACGACGGGCGGCGCTGGCGGCGTTGCCACACCGGGCACCGTCCCCAATCGCGGCATGAATCGGGGGACGTCCCCGGATGGCGGCTATGGCACCCCAGGGACGACCGGTACCGGCGGCGGCGTAGGCACAGGGACAGGTGCAACGCCGGCGCCGGCGAACCGCGGCATGGCGCCGGGCAATGGCATGGCGCCCGGCAACGGCATGCAGCAGCCGGGCACGTCTGGCGATACGATGCGCAATGGCCAGTAAGGGCGAGTGAGGGTCAGTGAGGGCCGATAAGGCCCAGACCCGCATTAGCACGCAGTAAACGATGCAATCGACGGCGCGTCGCCTTCACGCGGGCGCGCCGCTTCATGTCTGCGCCTTGCCATATCGATTGCATCTAACCGAATGAATCGAACGAAGACAATCGAATGGAGACTTTGCCAACACTGTCAACCATCATCGCATCGTCCCGTCGCATCGCCCAACACACAGCCACGGTTAAACTGCTCAGGTAGGGTTCCGCAGTTAGGTTCCGCAGTTAGATTCGTCACACACGCATTACAGATCGCGCACCACGGAGATGACGATTGGCGAAACCCGAAGACCTGATCGTCGCGCGTCCCGAAGGCCTGTATTGCGCCGCGGGCGACTTTTATATCGACCCCTGGCAACCGGTCGAGCGGGCGGTCATTACCCACGCGCATTCCGATCACGCCCGCTTCGGCCATCGTCATTACCTCGCATCGGCGGCGGGCGCCGGCGTATTGCAGTCGCGTTTGCCGGGCATCAGCCTGCGGGCGCTCGACTACGGCGAACGCGTCACGATTAACGGCGTCGATGTGTCGCTGCACCCGGCCGGCCACGTGCTCGGCTCCGCGCAGGTCCGCGTCGAATCGCGCGGCGAGGTATGGGTCGCATCGGGCGACTACAAGCTCGACGCCGATCCGACCTGCGCGCCATTCGAACCCGTGCGCTGTAATACGTTCATCACGGAATCGACCTTCGGCTTGCCGATCTACCGATGGGATATGCCGCAAGCCATCTTCGCCGGCATCGACGCATGGTGGCGGCACAACGCGGCACAAAAGCGCGCGTCGGTCGTGTTCTGCTACAGCTTCGGCAAGGCGCAGCGCGTTCTCGCGAGCGTCGACGCCGCGATCGGCCCGATCTTCTGCCACGGCGCGGTCGAACCGCTCAACCACGCGTACCGCGCGGCCGGCGTCGCATTGCCGGACACACGCAGCGCGGCGGAAGTCCCCGCGAAAGACAAGGCCATCTTCAACGAAGCGTTGATCGTCGCGCCGCCGTCGGCGCAAGGCAGCGCATGGCTGCGCCGCTTCGGCGACTATAGCGACGCGTTCGCATCGGGCTGGATGCGTCTGCGCGGCACGCGGCGAAGGCGCGGCGTCGACCGCGGCTTCGTATTGTCCGACCACGCCGACTGGCCCTCGCTGCAGACGGCCATTGCCGCAACCGGCGCGACGCGCGTCATCGTCACGCATGGCCAGGTGGAACCGATGGTCCGGTGGCTGCGCGAACAGGGCCTCGACGCCGGCGCATTCGCAACCGAATACGGCGGCGACAACGTCGAAGCCGACACGCAAGGCGCAAGCGCCGACGCAGCCGCTGCTTCGCCGTCCTTGCCAACCGCCTTACCCCAGCTGCCGGCAAGCGATACCGAAGACACGGAGACGCCCACGCAATGAAGCGCTTTGCCGCGCTCTATGCAGCGCTCGACGCGACGACCTCGACTCGCGACAAACTCGATGCGCTCACAACCTATTTTTCCGCCGCGCCGCCGGAAGACGCCGCATGGGCGTCGTACTTTCTCGCCGGCGGCAAGCCGCGGCAAACGGTGCCGACGCGGCTTCTCACCGAAGTCGCCCGCGAGCGCGCGGGTTTGCCCGAATGGCTCTTCGACGAGTCATACCAGGCCGTCGGAGACCTCGCCGAAACCATTGCGCATGTGCTGCCGCCGGCCTCGCGCAGCTCAGAACTCGGGCTCACGCAATGGGTCGAGGAGCGCGTGCTGACCTTGCGCGGCGCATCGCCCGACGCGTTGCGCATGCGGCTTGTCGAGTATTGGGACGAGCTCGACTGGAGCGGCCGCTTCCTGCTGACGAAACTGATCGGCGGCGGATTTCGCGTCGGCGTCGCGCGGCAGCTCGTCGTGCGGGCGCTCGCCGACGTGGCGGGCGTCGACCACAAGTTGATCGCACAACGAATGGTAGGCTGGACCGATACGCGGCAGCCGCCCGATGCGGCGCGCTACCTGCGGCTGATCGCGCCCGCCGCGTCGCCTCCGTCGCCCGGCGCGCAAGGTGCCGGTGGAGCGCAGGACGCGGACCACGAGAGCAACACACACGATGCATCAGACCAATCCACCCAGGCCGCACAGGCGGCATACGAAGCCGAACGCGCGCTGCCCTACCCGTTTTTTCTCGCGCATCCGCTGCAGGCCGCGCCCGAAACGCTCGGCGACCCCGCGCACTGGCTCGCGGAATGGAAGTGGGACGGCATACGCGCCCAGATCGTCAAACGCGATGGCCGCGTGTGGATCTGGTCGCGCGGCGAAGACCTGATTACCGAGCGTTTTCCCGAAGTGGTCGCGCTCGGCGACGCCTTGCCCGAGGGTTTCGTGATCGACGGCGAAATACTCGCGTGGCAGCCCGGCGCGCAGGCGCCGCTGCCGTTCGCGCGCCTGCAGCCGCGCATCACACGCAAATCCCTGACAAAAAAGGTACTCGCCGATTCTCCCGCCGCGTTTCTCGCCTACGACCTGCTCGAAGCGCACGGCGCCGACCTTCGCATGACGCCGCTTGCCGAACGGCGCGCGAGGCTCGACGCCTTGGCCGATGCGCTTGCCGGCACGCTCGCGCGCGATCTGCTGCGCGTATCCCCGCTCGTCGATGCGGGGAGCTGGTCCGCACTAGCCGAGCTGCGCGCACAGAGCCGCGCGCGCGGCGTCGAAGGTTTGATGCTCAAGGAGCGGCAATCGCTGTACGGTGTCGGCCGCACGAAAGCGGCGGGCACCTGGTGGAAATGGAAGATCGACCCTTATGCGGTCGACGCGGTGCTCGTCTATGCGCAACGCGGCCACGGCCGTCGCGCGAGCCTGTATACCGATTTCACGTTCGCAGTATGGGACGAAGCGAACGGCATACGTACGCTAGTGCCGTTCGCAAAAGCGTACTCGGGCCTGACCGACGAAGAAATGCGCGAAGTCGATGCGATCGTGCGCAGGACCACCGTCGAAAAATTCGGACCGGTGCGCAGCGTCACGCCGACGCTCGTTTTCGAGATCGGCTTCGAAGGCATCCAGGCAAGCAGCCGGCACAAATCCGGCGTCGCCGTGAGATTTCCGCGCATGCTGCGCTGGCGCACCGACAAGCATATCGACGATGCCGACACGTTAGCGATGCTCAAGGGATTCATCGATCCGGCAGCGCAATAACCCGTAAGTAACCGTTAATTTGGCGGAGTCAACCAGGCCGGCCACGCACAGCGTTTATCGAATTGACATTCTTATGCACGAAGCAAAAAACGCACAGGTTCATTGCGAAATGAGCTTTGCGCATTTTCGCCATCGATGTCAAAATACGAGCGTACACGTTCGTCATAAGAGGAAAGCCATGGCAGGAGTCCGACAGTTCGATGAAGACACCGCGTTCTCCGACGCGCTCGAGGTTTTCTGGCGCAAGGGTTTCCGCGCGACGTCGATGCTGGACCTCGCCGAAGCCACCGGCGTGCAGCGCGGCTCGCTATACAACGCATACGGCGACAAGGAAGAAATCTTCGTCCGCGTATTCGAGCGCTATACGGGCCGCTTTCTAGCCGATGCGCGCAAGGCGCTCGACAAGCCCGATCTGCACGACGCGCTCGTCTCGTTCTTCACGTTCGCAATCCGTTCGATCTCGCAGGGCACGCCCACGCGCGGTTGCCTGTCCACCAAAACGGCAGTCGAGATCGACCCCGATTCGCCGCGTTTGCGTGAAGCAGTGCAAACCATGCTCGACGATCTCGAAACCACCTTGCTCGAAGTGCTGAACACGAAGGAAGCACGCGCGCAACTGGCGGTGCCGCCGCAGCAGGCCGCCACGCTGATCGTCACGATGACGCGCGGCATCGCGGTGATGGAACGCGTCTACGAAGATCCGAAGCGCTTGCGTCAAACGGCATCGGCCCTCGTCGATGCGCTCGTGCCGCGCCGCTGAACCTAAGTCCCGAAACAGCCTGTAAGTAGCATAAAAAATGGCCCACCAGATGGTGGGCCAGAAAAGCGCCTGGACGCGGGGATCGCGCCCGGGTTACCACACTGTTCTACTTCCTGCCGGCCACCGCTTGAGGCACGCTCGACTGAGCGCGCTTCGCCGCCCCCGCCACCACATTCATATTCGATTCCGCCGTTTCAACCGCTTGGCGTGCGGTCTTGAACAGGCTGTCGTACCACGAGTTGGTCGCATGGATCACGGAGTTCAGCGCGGCAACGGCCGCTTCCGACCCGACCGGCGCACTCTTTGCCGCTTCGTCGATGCCCGATTGCACCTTGCGCGTCTGGCGTTCGTATTGAGCACCGGCCTGCTCGGTCAATGCGGCATGCGTATTCATCAGGATGTCGAACACTTGACGGTTGTAGGCCGCAATGCGTTCGACAAGCGGTTGCGCCCCTTCCGGCACCTCGAAGAATGCCTGCGCCCCTTTGCCCGACAACGCGCCTTGCCAGCGCGCCGCATTGACATCGAGCGAGGTCTTGATCGTTTGCATGTTCAGTGTCACGAGCTTTTCGAAGCTGTTGAGGGCCTCGAATGCGAACCGATACATCGCATCGACATTCGCCTTCTGTGCATTCGCGAATTGCTCGGGAGAAATGTAAGTCATCTGGCTATCCCTCATTATTGCGACGCCGCTCTTCCGGGCACGGCATCGCCCTATCGGTTTAACGGAGCGCGTGAAAGCGCGCGAGCAACGCGTGACCGCGGTCGGTCACGCGCGGCAGCAGGTCGGTTGCACAGGCGCCGCTGTCGAATTCGACAAGCTTGCGTTCGACGAGCGTGTGAAGGTCGGCCCGATCAAAATCAATCGATTGTTCGGCGTGCTTGACGAGCATGAGCGTTGCAAACTCATGGGGGCTTAGCATGCGAGTCTCCTATCGATGGCTGCTTCGCCATAAGGCATTGCGACAGTAACCATTTAAAACTGACGATACCGCTGTCGTCCGGAACGCTTAGATAGCGGACGGTCGTCACCGGGGACCCCATCCTAATGCGGCAAACCGGTTATTTCAATTGGTATGCCTCCCTCTTCATGCATCTTTTTTGCGCCAAATCGTCGCGTCGGAAACTCTTGCATTGATCTGCATATCCACCCGGCAAATCGTGCCGCGCCAGAGGCATTCATTAAGCACTGCTGTCATGATGCAGACATATGCCTGTGGAGCGACGGATTAAATTAGATGGAATCCTTACGGTCTATAGTTTGCTGATCATTCGACGCCTACGACGAACGAGGAGATCGATGTGGAAGCGCTACCAGACACCCAGCCGCAGACAGTCGTCCATGAAGGCAGTTGCGCATGCGGCGCCTTGCGCTTTCGCGCGCACGGCACGCCCAAACGCGTCGGCATGTGTCATTGCATGACATGCCGCCACATTCATGGCTCGGCGTTCGGCTCGTACGCGATCTACGAGCACGCCAATGTCGAGTGGTCAGGCTCGACTCGAGCCTGGGAAAGTTCAGCGTTGGGCCGCCGTCATTTCTGCCCGGTATGCGGCTCGGTTGCGTTCATGGAATACACCGACCGGACCGAGATCGATCTGCCGCTCGGCTCGTTCGATCGCACCGGCATCTTCGAACCGACGTATGAACTCTGGTGCTGTCATCGCGAGCCGTGGTTGCCGCACGGCGTGCGCACCGAATTCGTAGAAGACCGCGACTGACGCCGCGTCCCCAGGCCTCGCACGACACCTGACGCTTGCTTTATGCTGGCGCTTGCCCGCATCGCAATGACCTTGAGCAACGCCCCTGAGCAACGACCCCGAGGAGACAAACGTGTTCGAACAATGCGAATGGCTAAACGAACCCGCGAGCTGGACGCTCAAGAACGAGCGCCTGCAAGTCACGACCGACCGCGCCACGGACTTCTGGCGCGAAACCCATTACGGCTTTACGCGCGACACCGGGCACTGTTACGGCGCGCGCACCGCGGGCGATTTCACCGCGCAGGTTCATGTACAAGGGCAGTTCGAAACGCTCTACGATCAGGCGGGCCTGATGGTGCGCATCGACGCGACGCAATGGGTCAAGGCCGGCGTCGAATTCACCGATGGTGCATTGGTATTGAGCAGCGTGCTGACGGTTGGCCAGTCCGATTGGGCGATCGCCACGCGTATCGATGGTGCAAACGGCTTCTGGCTGCGCGCGAGCGTCGCGAAACGCGTCTTGCGCTTGCAGTACTCGGTCGACGGCGCGCACTGGCCGCTGCTGCGCCTCGCGCCGTTCCCACAGGCGGCCAGCTACTTCGTCGGCCCGATGTGCTGTACGCCCGAACGAGGCGGGCTGGTGGTCGAGTTCGATTCGTTCAGCGTCGGCGCGCCTTCTGACAAGGCGCTTCACGATTTGACCTAGATCCGCTCGCCCGCTTCGCGCCCGCCGGACGGAATTTTGCGCGGCATCGATTGTTATTCCTACGGGAGCAGCCGGCGCGCGGAATCGATTCCGACGGGCCGGCCGCGCATTGAACAATTGATTACCGATCCATTTCGAGCATGCCGATCATTCACGCCAACGGTATCGACCTCAACGTATCGATCGAAGGAGAAGGCCCGCCGCTGCTGCTATTGCATGGCCTCGGCGACCGCCTGCAACGCTGGGAAGAAGAAGTGCGGCATTTCAGCCCGTTCTTTACCACCGTCGCATTTGACGCACGCGGTCACGGCGCTTCGACGAGGCCCGCGCGCTACACGCTGCAAGATCATATCGACGACGCGATCGCGCTTGCCGACACGCTCGGCTATGGCGAAATCAACGTGATCGGCACATCGATGGGCAGCTACGTCGCGCAAGGTGTCGCGGCCGCGCAGCCGGAGCGCGTGCGCAGTCTCGCGCTGATCGTGGCGAAAAGCCATGGCACCACGTCGTCCTCGGCGCGCCTGCTTGCCGAGCACGCGGACGAACTCGCGAACAAAACCTTCGAGGAAAAGCAGCGCTTCCTGCACGCTCGCGCGTTTGGCCCCTACGCCAGCGCGGAAGTGAAGCAGGCAGCCGCGGAAAGGGTGTTTAGCGCGCCGCTCAGTGAAACGGAAATGGCAGCCGCGGTGGGCGCGCTAACGAATTTCGATCTGCGTCCCCGGCTGCCTGCCATCAAGGCGCACACGCTCGTGATGTCGGGCAAGCACGACGTGCTGAACCCGGTGCAGGACGGGCGCGATTGCGCGGACCGCATCACGGACTCGGAATTCATCGTCATGCAGCGTTCGGGCCACTATCCGAACCTCGAGGAAGCAGAGCTTTATCTGACCGTGCTCGGCGAATTCCTGTCCGCGTGGTGAGCATCCACCGCTCCCACTACTCCGGGTCATAAGGCCTGATCAGCTCCGCGAACCGGTCCGCGAGCGTCGGCCGCGCGCGCGCCGGCCAGATCGCGCTCAGTTCGAAGCGCGGCAACGCATCGCCATCGGCAATCTCGCATAGGCGCACGCCGCTGAATTGCAGCGTGCGCACCGACCTCGGCAACAGCGACACGCCGCAGCCCGCGGCCACGCAGGCGAGCACGGTCAGCGACCGGTTCGCGTTCTGCACGATCTCGATCTCGCAGCCGGCCTGGCGAAACGCGCTCAGAATGCCCGCGCGAATCACGGGCAGCTGATCGTGAGGAAACCAGACGAACCCGTGCGCCGCGAGATCGCGCAGCAGCAAAGGCGCATCGCCGTTACGCGGAAACGAATCGGGCAGCACCGCCAGCAGCCGTTCGCGCGCGATCAGCTTTTCCTTCATCTTGCCGCTGACGGCCACCGGCGTATGCAAAAGCCCGAGGTCGATCTCGCCCTTCTCTAGCGCGTTGACCTGCTCCGCATTGCTCATCTCGCGCAACACGAGTTCGACACCGGGGACCGCGTCGCGCAACGCCGCGATCGTGCGCGGCAGCACATCGAACAGCGCCGCCGATGCAAAGCCGATGGTCAGCCGCCCCGCGCGGTCCGCGCCGATCGCATGCGCGCGCAGCGACGCAGCGTCGATACGCGCCACCGAGAGCCGGATGTCATCGACAATTGCGAGCCCCGCGGGCGTCAGCGCTGCGCCGCGCCGGCTGCGCTCGAACAGCTTCACGCCCCACTCCTTTTCCATGCGCGTCAGCGCCTGGCTCAAGGCCGGCTGTGCGACGCCGAGAATATCGGCGGCACGCGTCACGCTGCCTGCATCCGCAATCGCAAGAAAGTACTTGAGGCTACGCGTTTCCATATCGCCGCAATATGAATATTGATCGTTTTCATAATACAACGATATCCACCGAGTCCCTAGAATGCGGGGCATGGGCCACCGTGGTGCAGCGCGCGGTCGCCTCTCTTCTAACAATGCAATGTCCGGCCGCAACCTGCAGTCGGCGCCGCCTGGAGACGCGATGAACTGGTATCGGGAAATCTCGCCAACGGAAAAGAGCACCTTATGGACATGCTTCGGCGGTTGGGCACTCGACGCGGTCGATACACAGGCATTCAGCCTCGTGATTCCCGCATTGATTGCAACCTGGGGAATCAGCAAGGGTCAGGCGGGTCTGATCGGCGGCGCGACGCTCGTCGCCGGTGCGTTGGGTGGCCTCTTCGCCGGCGTGCTGTCGGACCGTTACGGCCGCGTGCGCGCGTTGCAGATCACCGTCTTGTGGTTTTCGCTGTTCACGCTGCTGTCCGCCTGCGCGCAGAACTACGAGCAGTTGCTCGTGCTCAAGTCGCTGCAAGGGCTCGGTTTCGGCGGCGAATGGACCGCGGGCTCGGTGTTGCTGAGCGAAACGATCCGCGCGAAGCATCGCGGCAAGGCGCTCGGCATCGTGCAAAGCGCGTGGGGCTTCGGCTGGGCCGGCGCGGTGCTGCTCTACGCCATCGTGTTCTCATGGGTTTCGCCGCAATGGGCCTGGCGCGTGCTGTTCGCGCTCGGCGCGATCCCCGCGGTGCTCGTGCTCTATGCGCGGCGCAACGTGCCCGAGCCGCCGCGCGACACGAGCGCCACCACGCTCAAGCTCGACGCGAAGCTGCCGGTGCTGGGCATTTTCGATCGCTCGGTAATCCGCACGACGATCGTCGGCGGCCTGATCGGGCTCGGCGCGCACGGCGGCTATCACGCGATCACCACGTGGCTGCCGACCTATCTGAAAACGCAGCGGCATCTGTCGGTACTCGGCACGGGCGGCTACCTTGCGGTCGTGATCGTCGCGTTCATTTGCGGATGCTTCGTGAGCGCATGGCTGCAGGATCGCATCGGCCGGCGCCTGAATCTGATCCTGTTCGCACTGTGCTGCGCCATCACCGTCAATCTGTACGTATTCCTGCCAATCGGCGACACCGCGATGCTTGCGCTGAGCTTCCCGCTTGGTCTGTTTTCGGCAGGCATTCCGGCCACGCTCGGCGCGCTTTTCAACGAGCTCTATCCGCAAGGCGTTCGCGGCACCGGCGTCGGTTTCTGCTACAACTTTGGCCGCATCGTGTCGGCGGGTTTTCCGGTGCTCGTCGGCCATATGGGCAATTCGATGCCGATCGGCTCCGCGCTCGGCATCGACGCCGGCGCGGCGTATGGACTCGTGGTGATCGCCGCATTAATGCTGCCCGAAACGAAGGGCCGCAAGATCGCCGAAACGCGTTCATCCAGCGATCCGGGCACGCAAAACAGGCAGGCCGACGCGGCGCACGTAGCAGGCGCGTCGCGCGACGCGCAAAAAGCACACGAAGCGCGCGCGTCGTAAACGCTCACGTTGCAAACGCTCACGTTGCAAACGCTCACGTTGCAAACGCTCACGTTGCAAACGCGCAGGTTGCAAACGCGCACGGCGCGAAAGCGCACGGCACGGAAACACATGTCGCAAATCGCACGCGCGCTGCACAAAGAAGCAGAAGCCACCCCGTCACATCGCGCGTAACCGACGCGCGGCGCAACACCGTTGTCAAAGATTTCCATGAACAGCAAAGCGATCGAATGCCCGACCTCTTTCCTGCAGGACGCGTGCTCCGGCACGCATGCGCCGGCCGGCGCCCCGACCGGCTGGCTTGGCGCGACACACCCGGCGCTGGTCGCGGTGGACACGCATGCACACGTGTTCGTCCGCGGCCTGCCGCTTGCCGCACAACGCCGGCATGCGCCCGAATACGATGCAACAGTCGAAACGTATGCGAGCTATCTGGCGCCGAATGGGCTCTCGCATGCCGTGCTCGTGCAACCGAGCTTCCTCGGCACCGACAACCGCTTCTTCGTCGACGTCATGCGGTGCTACCCGCACCGCTTGCGCGGCGTGGCGGTCGTCGCGCCTTCGGCCGGGGACGCTGAACTCGACGAACTCGCGCAAGCAGGTGTCGCCGGCATCCGGCTGAACCTGATCGGCCTGCCGCTTCCGGACCTGGCGCAGCCCGAGTGGCGCAACCTGCTTGCGCACGTCAATGCGCTTGGTTGGCATGTCGAAGTGCATCGCGCAGCGGCGGATCTTCCCGCGCTGGTCGGCGCGCTGCTCGCGCACCGCTGCACGGTGGTCGTCGATCATTTCGGGCGGCCCTCGCCCGAGCTTGGCGCTGACGATCCGGGTTTCCGTTATCTGCTGTCGGTGGCGTCGACGGGGCGCGTGTGGGTCAAACTCTCCGGCGCTTACCGAAGTGTGAAATCGGTCAGTACACCCACTGGAAACGGGCACGATAGCGACGGCACCGAACTCGGCGCGCGACTCGCCGCACCGCTGCTCAAGGCGTTCACGCCCGAGCGGCTCGTCTGGGGCAGCGACTGGCCGCATACCGAGTATCGGCAATCCGTCGACTACGACGCGACGCGTATGGCGCTCGACGTTTGGGTGCCGGACGCAGCGCAGCGCGAGACGATCCTCACGCGTTCACCGCAGACGCTTTATCGGTTCGACGCAGACGCGCGTTGAGCACTAGAATAAATTTGCCCGGCCACCACCCGGCAAGCAGCGCACGCAACGCGCGTGTTCCCGCTTGCCGCAGCCGCCGCGCGCATGCCGTGCGTCCTTTCCACGGCTCTTCTTCTCCCGCCCGTTTCAGCAGGAGGTTTGCCATGCCGACCTACGAGTACCGCTGCGAACAGTGCGGCGAAAAATTCGAGCACGCCGAGCACATCAGCGAGCACCCGACCGCGCACCCCGCCTGCCCCAAATGCGGCAGCGAAAAAGTTCAGCACCTGCCTACACAATTCGTCGTGAAGACCTCGCGCAAGAGCTGAGCCGATATCGCCGTGAGCCATGCGCCGCAAGGCTCACGCGGCGCTGACATGGCTCGACATAATTGACGGATGGCGGGAGCGAAGTGTGTCGACCATACTCGCTTCCGCGGGCCGACCTGATGAAAACGCAAGTGCAGATCCGATCAGGCAAGTCACGCAACAGGTGACATCGCCGCAATCATCGGACGATAAGTTCAAGCCACTCATCGCTCTCTTATCGCACTCTCATTGCACTTTTACGCACAACTCACAGGTCAGTCCATCATGTTCACGACGCTCAAATCCATCGGCACCAAAACCGCCCGCCACGCTTCGTCCGCCCTGCTGTTCAGCGCGATCCTGCTGACCGGCTGCGCAAGCGGTATCACCAACGTCGCGAACGCAAGCCCGAATCCGGTCGTCACGCAAACGCAGGTGCGGCCCGACAACATCTATGTGTATTCCTTCGCAAGCAGCGCCGAACAGGTGAAGCTCGACAGCGGCGGCCTCGCGCACAAGCTGATCTCGCACATGTCCGGCAGCTCCGACCAACCGCAGCAGGCCGCCGACGCGGTTCAGGTCCAGCAACAGGTCGCCGATGAAATCGTGCGCAAGCTGCAATCGATGGGCTTGCACGCGGTGCGCACCGACGCGCCTCCGCCCGCCGATCAGAACGTGCTGCTCGTGCAAGGCAGCTTCGACAAGATCGACGCCGGCAATCGCCGCCGCCGCACGATGATCGGCCTGGGCGCCGGCGAAAGCGAGGTCGGCACGACCGTGCAGGTGCTGTACAAGCCGGCCGGCGGTACGCCGACGCTCGTGCAGAGCTTCGATGCGAATGCGGATAGCGGCAAGGCACCGGGCGTCGCCGAAACCGCGGGCGTCGGCGCGGCGGCCGGACATATCGCCACGTCGGTAGCGATGGGCGGCGGCATGCACGCGGTGTCGGAAACGAGGCATGACACCGTTGGCGAAGATGCAAAGCGCCTCGGCAACAAGATCGCGAAGCAGATTGCGGATATCGGCGTCAGTGAAGGCTGGTTGCCCGGCAGCACGGTTCGCTAAAGCCAGGTCGCGTCAGCAAAGCAAGCCAGCTCGAACTAACGCGAACGACGCTAACCCGCACAAGCGCGAACCCGCCGCCCTGTCTCAACCAACCCAGCCTTCCCGATGCGCCGCGCAGGAGTCAGCGTTACTCCTGCGCGGCGTTGCCGTTCAGGTCAGGATGCTGCTCCGCCAGTTCGCTGACCCAGCCCGTAAACGCCCGCAGCCGCGAACTCAGATTGCGGCGATGCGGATAGACGATCGACAGCGGCGTCGACGGGCACGTGAAATCGCCGAGAATTTCCGTCAACGCACCCTTGTCGATCAGTTCGGCCACCATGAAGCGCGACGGCTGGATGATGCCGTGCCCGAGCGCGGCCGCACCGATATACACACTACCGTCGTTGACCGCGAGCACGCCCTTCATCTGCACCTTGACGGTCTCGCCGCCCACTTCGTATTCGAACGGAAAGGTCTTGCCGCTGCGCGCGGATACATAATTCACTGCCCGATGCTCGTTCAGATCGTCGAGCGTTTTCGGCGTGCCGTATTTCTCGAGATACGCGGGCGCCGCGCACGTGACGATGCGCGCATTGCCGATACGGCGCGCGACAAGGCTCGATTCTTCAAGCCGGCCCATGCGGATCACGCAATCGGCGCCGTCCTGAATCAGATCGATATTGCGGTCCGCAAGCCCGAGCCGCACGTCGATTTGCGGAAACTTGCGGTAGAAATCGTCGAGCGCCGGCAGCAGCAGCGCGCGCGCCAGGGTGCCCGACGTATCGACGCGGATCGTGCCGGCCGGCGTTTCGCGCTTGTTCGACAGCGACGATTCCGCATCGGAAACGTCCGCGAGAATGCGCACGCAACGGTCGTAAAAGAGCGCGCCGTCTTCCGTGACGTTCACCTGGCGCGTCGAGCGGTTCAGGAGGCGCACGCCGACATGCTCCTCGAGCGCCTGAATGGTTCGGCTGACCTTGGCCCGAGGCAATTCGAGCGATTCCGACACCTTTGAAAAACTGTTCGCTTCGACTACGCGCGTGAATATCTCCATTGCCTCCAAGCGGTCCATTTATCTGCCCTATCGTTGATGCGCGCTATACGCGTATTGATCCGGAAAAGCCGGACGCTTCGGTAAAAACTCGCTCGCAGCCGGTCCGGCTGGAAACGGTTTCACCTCTTATAAAGCAAGATCTTACGCCAGCATGACAAAAAACTCATGATCCGCGCGGACAGGCGCGACCAACCGCCATCCCGGCAAGTGGGACAGGCACGGCGACGCCCCAGCGCGGTGCGCCCCATTCCGGCTCATCGATGCACTGAAAAAGCTTAAAAAGAAACACGCTCCGCACAGGCCCGGTGCAACTAGAAACCGGTGAAAGTTTTAAAGCGAAATTTATTCAGGGAAGCTTAAGTATTCAATTTACCTTGCCGTAAACGGCGATTAATTAATCGAAGACTTTACCGAAGACGTTACTGAGCGCTCCACCTTCCGCCACCGGATTCCCACTATGTCCACCCTGTTGGAAAAGCGTCGTCAATCGTCACAAGGTTCGGCGATCGCCGAACTCTCGCGCGAAGTTCGCAAGATCTCGCGAGACAAGATTTCGGACATCGATCTGATCAACCGCGAAGCCACTTACCTCGCGATCAACGCGCTGATCGAAGCGGCGCGCGCCGGCGAAGCGGGCCGCGGCTTCGCGGTGGTCGCGAACCAGGTGAAGAACGTCTCGGGCCGCATCGGCCAGCTGACCGGCGAACTCGGCAAGGAACTGAACGGCCTCTCCGAACGCATGGTGACGGAGCTCGAACGCCAGCAAGGACAGCGTCTCACGGACCTCGCGCTGAATATGATCGACGTGATCGACCGCAATCTCTACGAGCGCTCGTGCGACGTGCGCTGGTGGGCTACCGATGCGGCTATCGTCGACTGCTCGATGAGCGGCTCCGGCGAATCGGCCGCCTATGCATCGAAGCGCCTGTCGGTCATTCTCGACAGCTACACGGTTTATCTCGACATCTGGGTGCTCGATCTGCAAGGGCATGTCGTGGCGAGCGGACGGCCGGCGCAGTTTCCGGTTGCGGGCGCGGTCAACGCGGCGCAGCACGAATGGTTCGCCGCCGCGCTGCGCACCCGCTCGGGCGACGAATACGCGACCGCGAACGTCGATGCGCTCGCCCAGCTGCAAAGCGCGCAGGTCGCGACCTATGCGACCGCGGTCCGCGAGAACGGCGCGGCCGACGGCCGCATCGTCGGCGTGCTAGCGGTGTTTTTCGACTGGGCGAAACAGGCGTCCGCGGTGGTCGGCAGCGTGCGTCTTACCGACGAAGAACGCGCGCGCACGCGTTGCATGATCGTCGATGCAAGCGGACGCGTCATCGCGGATTCAAAGGAAGCAGGCCGCGAGCCGGCGCGCTTCGATCTGCCGCCGAACCGCGACAACACGGGTAATTATCGGAGCAGCAACGGATCGCTCGTCGGTTACGCACTGACACCCGGCTATGAGACGTATCGTGGCATGGGATGGTACGGCGTGATCGAACAGCAGACGAATATGGCTGCCTGATATGGCTGCCTGATATGGTCGCCTGAGCGGATCAGAACCCCGCATCAGGACCGCGCACTTCAGGAGCCATACATCAGGACCGCTGCCAGTCGCTCCACAGCCGCACGCCAGCATCGCGCGTCACGAGCACCGCGATGGCGAGCGCCTTCAGCGCACATTCGACGGTCGACAGCACGAAACCGATCCGGTCGTAGCGGAATTCGCTCGGCAACGCAGGCACGATCGCGAGCACGCTCGCGCCGCAGACGAATAGCGCAATCAGCCTCGCGAACGGCGCGATCGATGCACGGCTGCCCGCACACGCAATCAGGATAACGAGCAAAAATTTCGAAAACACGAGCGCGGCGCTCTGAGTGTCCGACACGCACGCCGCGAGTTCGAACGGCGTTTCGATCAACGACCAGGCCAGCACCGCGCCAAGCACGGTGCGCAAGGCAGTCAAACTGCGACGATTTTCATGATTCAACGACAGGAACATGGACAGCCCCTCCGGGTGGTTGCGCGCACTTTGCTCGCCGCCTGTTTACCGTCTCATTGCATTGTTTTATTCCGCCGACATGTCAGCGGATTGACGAGCGTTGCGGTGCGTGCCGCCGGGAGCCTCGCTGCGGATCCCGTGGATATCACAGTAGAACGAGAATGCCCCGAGTGATTTTTTACGCGTCACGCAACTTCACAATTCGCACGACAGCATTTCGATTTTTGCGTCTTGTCGAGCGTAAAGGTCGCCACAAGGTCGAGAGGAGCACACATGGCGAATGCGCGAAGCAGCACAGCGCAACCGTCGCCGCGGCCGACCGGCGGTGGCGGGCATTTGCGAAACGCAGACTTCATTTGCGCAACGATGCCCGAGCCATGCGTTTCAACATGAGCACAGCGTTTCATATCGGCCCGCTTCTTGCGTGTGCATGTGCAACAAACCCGGAGACCTACATGGATATCCTCAAACTGGCCCAGGAGTCCGGCATGCTCGTCGTGCTGGACGCACGCATCGGCAACGCCGAGTACCACAGCGTGCATGGGTCCGTGTCGTCGCTCGTCAATTTCGCGCGCGCGATCATCGAGCAGCGGGTGCGCTGCGAAGACTTGCCCGCGCCGCCGGGCAGCCGCGACGTCAAGGATTGCGCGCCGACCGAAGACACGGTTTCGTGAGCCAGCCAGCCTCGTTCGCCTGATCCGGCGTCCCGCTGTCGAATAACGGCGCGTCGGACACCTATGCTTTCATAAACGAAAACCTATCGTATCCATGAAAAACATTAACTGTTATCCTGGGTACGCCGCCCTACGCTTCAGTCATGCCGTGAATCAATGCGATGCGGCAGGCGCGCTACGCACACCGACGTTGCGCGGCGCGACTGAAGAAGGAGTTCGTCATGAAGAGCCGCGAAGCATGCCTGCATAGGCTCGTCGACAAATGGCTCGCGCCGGCTACCGTCCTGCACGTGCGCGTCGTGCGTTCAGGCCGCATGCCTGCGCAACGCGCGCGCTTCGTCTATATCGAAACGGCGACACCGGCCGGACCGCGCGGCATGTTCTTCTTCCGTCATCAGGACGGCTGCTGGCGCGTCTTTCCGCCGCACGATGTGCGTCCGTCTCTGGGTATCGATGCACTCGCGGCATAAATGAAACACGCGAAATCTACGCCTGAAAGCGCGCGGAACGCACGCAGAACAGACGCTAAAGCAGGCGACACGCTACGGACACCGATCGGTGCGAATCTCAAAGCAAGCGTGCAGCGCCAAAAGACGCGCATGGACGCGCGGTCGATACTGCATACGCCGCTGCCCAAATCATGCGGCACCTGCTTACCCGCTTTAGAAATTCGCTCTAGAAGTTCGCTTTAGAAATTCGCTTTAGAAATTCGCTTTAGATTTTCGCTTAAGAAGCGCATTCCACGTCTGACGCAGCGCTTCCAACGCCTTGCTGCTTCTGTTCTGAAGCCTGAGCGCGACGCCGCTCGAGTAGGACTGGAGAAGGATCATGGACACACGCCGATTCGCCCTGTTTGGCCGCGGGCTGCTGTTTGGTGCGGCGTGCGTCGCAGCCGGTGTCTATATCGGCATGCCGGCCGGTTTGGCCGATGTGTTCAGCAAGGTCGGTGCGGATGCGCAAACGCCGCTTGAAACGCTAGCGGTCGAGCAGGTGAAAATCGATGACGATTTGATGACCCCCGTGCATCGTGAAACCCGCGCGCGCAAACTCGCACGCAATCCGTCGCACAGCAGCGATTTACCGGGCGACGCTTCACCCTTGCGGCCGCTGCAGACGCCGCACCGGCAGTCATTAGGCTCGGCGCAAGACGGGCCGCATCATCAGGGAATCTGGGAATCGAAAGACGCATCGGGCGCGCGCGAGACCGGCCGCGATGCGCGCGACCGCACGCCCGGCGTGGTGCGCAAGATCCGCTACGAAGACTTCAAGCACTGGACCTGAGCCCTCAGTTACCTCGGTTCCAACTCAAAGCCCGGCCGCCCAAAACCATCAGGCCTCGCAGCTCGTGGAGCTCGAAGCCATCCGGATCCAACTCGACACACTCAAAGCCAGCACCCCGGCGGCGGCGCAGGCATGGCCTTGTTCACCGCGCTCGCCAGCATCATGGCCTGCGAGTTTGTCGGCATCAGCTTCGCCGCGCGCGGACGGAAGATCGGGTCACCATACGAGATCGGCTCGCCGCTGAGCGCGCACACACCATCGCGCCGTGCAATCGCCACGACCCACGGTTGATCGGGATAGCAGCACGATGTCGGATCGCTCCAGCTGACCGTGAGCAGCCGCTCGCCGACCCGCTCGACGAGCCGCGCCGTGCCCGTGCACGGCACATCGTCCGACATGCGCAGCGCGCCGCATCTGACGCGCCGCGCGCGCGGCAAGCCGCTCGTGCCTTGCGACAGCGAAGACAACAGGCTCAAAGTTTGGGACCACGGATCACAACGGGCAACGTCTGACATTTTCCAGGCTCCTGGCGGCGGCCGCGGCGACGCGGCACTGCCTTGTCACATGTCATCACAGCGGCGTCCGGCCGCGATGCGGCTGACGTCAGAGCGCCGGCGGCCTGGCGGACCGCAGCGGCATCGAGCGCGCCTTCTCTCATCGAAGAGACGCACAAGACAGGATTCCCGACGATGGGCAGCCGCATACAACGCTGCGCGGCCCGCATGCGCCGAGGGGCCGAGCGCGCCGCAGCGAGCGCGGCTCAGCCAGCGCAGTAAGTCACGCGCCGGCATCTTGCGTGTCCCTCCAGCGCTTCGGTGTCGAGCCCACCATGCGCTTGAACACCGTCGTGAAGTGGGCTTGCGAGCGGAAGCCCGCGAGCTGCGCCGCATCGAGCAGCGAATACTCTTCGTCAGCGAGCAGTTGCTGCGCGCACTCGATGCGCCGCCGCAGCAGATACTCGTGCGGACGCAAACCGGTCGCCGCGCGGAACTGCGCGGCAAAGTGCATGCGAGTGAGCCCCGCCGCATTCGCGACGTCTTCGAGACCGATCGCTTCGGCAAGGTGCGAGTCGATATAGTCGACCGCGCGCTTCAGCCGCCATTTCGGCAAGGCGGACTTGCGCATCTTCGGCTGTCCGGGCCGGCCGCCCGTCGGCGAGCGCATGCGTAGCTCGAGCAGGCGGCTCACGAGCGCGAGGTTGATGCTGTCGACATACATCTGGCCGAACGACGTGAACGCTTCGTCGGCCAGCAGCAGCGCCTGGCCGAGCCGCTCGATGCAGGGATCGTGCGAAACCGCCGGGTCGTCGATCAGCACGCTGACGGCCGATTCGTTGCCCGACACTTCGCGGTGGCACGCATCGAGCACCGCTTGCGGCACATACAGATGCAGCACATCGCACGCCGCATGAAACACCGCACGTGCCGAATGGCCCGGAGAAGTCACCTGGAACATGCCCGGCATCACGCGGCCCTCGTACGTGAGACGGCCGTCATGCAGGAACGTGATGTCGGTCGAACGCAGATTCACGCCGACCGTATAGCTGTCCGCGGGCGTCGTGGCAGACAGTTCCTGCGGAGGTAAGCCCGCGCCAATGCCCGCCACCGCCCAACGCGAAAGCGCCAGATGCGCCGAGATGGCCGAGGCCGCGCCCGACGCAGCAGCGCCCGAGGCATCGGCCTGCGCCGGCAGCCGCCACGCGTCCTCGTTACGTATGTAGGATTTCAGCGAATCCGCCAGCGAACCGCCGGCAGGCGAAGAGGATGCTTCCATGGTCCACGCTCCTGGTACCTTCAACTATCGAATGCCGCGGCGGTATGCAAATCGCCTCACCGCTGTATGGCATCAAAGGTAGTGGAGAAAAGCGTGGCGCTCTATCGTACAAAGGTTCCTTGCATCGGTGTTTAGGTGTCATCGACCTATACTTTGGTACCATCCACCGCAACTGAAAGGAGAGAAGAGGAATTCGGGAGGACGAAACTCATCGTCGCGCCGAGTCCCGGTTGCGCGTATGCACGAATTTTGCCGCCGTGCGACTCGACAATCGAACGGCAGATCGACAGGCCCATGCCCATCCCTTCGGCGCGCGTCGTGAAGAACGGCTGAAACAGCCGCTGCAAATCCGCTTCGGCGATGCCCGGGCCGCTGTCTTCGACATCCACCCGCACTTCGTTTGCCTGTGTGCACGACGAACACACGGCAAGACGCCGCGGCCGCCCCGTGGTCGACGCCATCGCCTGGATCGCGTTCATCATCAGATTGATCACGACCTGCTGCAACTGCACACGGTCGCCGACAATCGTAAGCACGCCTTGCGCAAGCTGTAAGCGAAGCTCGATCGCATGCACGCCGATCTCGCGCTGCACAAGCACCGCCGACTCCTCGATCAGCGCATTGAGGTCGAACGGCACGCGATTCGGCGCGCTCTTTTTTGCCAGCATGCGAATGCGCTGCACGATGCCGCCCGCGCGCCGTGCATCGCGCAGCATGTTGTTCAATGCTTCGCGCACTTCATCCAGCTGTGGTTCGTCGCGCTCGAGCCAGCGCATGCCCGCATCGCCATTCGTCATGATCGCGGCGATCGGCTGACTCACTTCGTGCGCAATCGATGCGGACAGTTCGCCGAGCGTCGTGATGCGCGTCACATGCGCAAGCTCCGCGAGCGAGCGATGCAGCGCATCCTGCACGTTGCGCGCTTCGGTCACGTCCATCAACGCGCCGCGATATTCGCTCTGCTCACCGCCCGTTTTGGCCACGTGCGCCACCGCATGCGCGACGAGATGCACGCGTTTGACATCGTCGTCAGGCATCAGCAACCGGAACTCGGCATCGATGTCATTGCGATCGGTGGCCGCGGTTTTCATCAGCGACGACACGCGTGCGTGATCGTCGGGATGCACGCGCGCGAGCATCGCCTGCAGCGACGGCTCGGCGTCGTCCGGGTAGCCAAAAATGCGGTACGCCTGCTTCGACCAGAACATCTCGAAGCGCGGCACCGAAAAACCGATACTGCCGGTCTCGCTCAGCGTCTCCGCTTCGGCGAGGAACGACTCGCTGCGCGCCAGCGCCTCGGCCGCGCGCTTGGGCTCCTCGATATCGGTCGTCACGCCATACCAGCGCACGATATGGCCGAGTTCGTCGATCAGCGGCGTAGCGCGCAGCAGCGACCAGCGCCATGCGCCGTCGCCGCGCCGCACGCGCGACTCGTTTTCGAGCGATGTGCCGGTCGCCAGCGCGTGGCGCCAGTCGCGCTGCATCTGCGGCAGATCGTCGGGATGGACGAGCGTATGCCAGCTGTCGCCGATCCGGTCGAGCGGCACACCGAACTCCGACCAGCGCTCGTTGACGAACACCGGCCGCCCGTCCGCCGACGACACCCACACCATCGCCGGAATCGCATCGATCGCCGCGCGAATTTCCTGCTGCTGCCGCTCGATCTCGAGCTCCATCCGCTTGCGCTGCGTGATGTCGTTATTCGTGACGAGCACCGCGAGCGGATGGCCCTGCGCATCGCGCTGCAGCGTCCAGCGGCTCGCGACGATCAGCTCGCGGCCGTCGCGGCACGTCTGCGCAAGCTCGCCTTCCCAGCGGCCCGTGCGCAACAGTTCGGCAAGCATCGCGGCAAGCGGCCGCTCAAACGCCGTGCGCACGATTTCATGCGGCGCGCGGCCGATCGCGTCTTCGGCGGCCACGCCGTAGAGTGCATGCGCCCCGCGGTTCCAGAAACAGATGCGGCGCTTCATGTCGTAGACGACGAGCGCATCGCTCGTCAGATCGAGCAGCGTGACCTGCTCGCGCAATACGTCGGTCGCCGCGATGTTTTTCAGCGTGAGAAAACCGCTGATCGCGAGCGCCGCGAGACTCACGATGCAGCGGGCGACTGGCGCCGCCGCATAAGTGCCGCCGTGCGACATCACGAAGGCGATCACCGTCATCGACATCAGCGCGCAGCACACGGCGATCATCGAGCGCCGCGAACAGATCGGCGCGACGATCAGGACAACGACAACATAAAGCACCGCGACAGCGATATCGAGCGGCGTCAGCGCATCGAGCGTAAAGATCGCGGCGGCGATCGCGGCCGCGATGGCGATGCGCGAGCGGATTCGGCGCGGCGTATCGGGCTCGGGGCTCTGGCAGCGCAGGCGCGTGCCGCCTGGCATCTGTCGCTGTGTCTGCGCTGCCGCCGTGCCCGGGGCGCGGGCAGCGCCTGGCGCGCTCGCGCCAGGCAAACCGGAAGACGACGCGCGGCGGCCGTTTAGATCAGACATTTTTTCGGCGTCTCCAGAATTGTCGACCGCATCGGCGCGTGACGTTCGCATGCTGGATGCGCGCAACGATCAGACATGCGAAGATATTGCAGTAGCCTGTTTTCGCCGCGCCGGCTTGTTTCGTGCAACGCGCGGCCCGAAGCACACGCGGGCGTCGCGCACCTTGCATTCTGCACGCAGCCCTCTCGAGCAAACGACGGCCAACGGCGGCCAGGGTCCGCCAGCGGCGCCGCATGCGAGCGAATACAAACGCGAATTCAATTATGGCCCAACTTCCCCATGCAACCGCGAAGGGCGCCGCATCCCGCGACGGCAACGGCAAACCGATCGACCCCGATCCGGTCGTGTTTGTCGTCGACGACGACGATTCGTTTCGCGGCGCGCTCACGAACCTGTTGCGCTCGGTCGGCATGCACGTCGAAGCATTCGCCTCCGCGCAGAACCTGCTCACCACGAACTGGCCCGACGCGCCCGCCTGCATCGTGCTCGATGTGCGCCTGAAAGCGGACAGCGGACTCACCGTGCAAAACGACCTCGCCCGCGCGGGCGTCGAACTGCCGATCATCTTCATGACCGGATATGGTGATATTCCGATGACCGTGCAGGCGATGAAAGCCGGCGCGGTCGACTTCCTCACCAAGCCTTTTCGCGACCAGGATCTGCTCGATGCAGTCACGCGCGCGATCAGCAACGACCGTGTGCGGCGCGAGTCGCAGAAATCGCTCACCGAACTCAAGCTGCGTTTCCAGTCGCTGTCGGCTCGTGAACAGCAGGTCATGACCATGGTCGCAAAGGGCCTGCTCAACAAGCAGATCGCCGCCGAACTCGGCTTGAGTGAAATCACCGTGAAAGTTCATCGCGGACAGGCGATGAAGAAGATGGGCGCGCGCACACTCGCGGACTTGCTGCATCAGGCAGTGGTATTGAAAATCCGCGAAGAGCAGGCATGACGCGAAGCGTCGCATGGCAGACAGCGCGCTGCACTTATACCTATATATAGTTGTGAAGCGAAGCGCGTCCGGTAACCTGTGATGGCTCGTTGCAACAGCAACGGCATTTTTTTGTAATTCAGGTTCGCAATGCCGAGTTTGCTTCCCTCTCAGGTGGTGTCGATCATCGACGACGACGAATCGGTTCGTCTCGCCACCGCTAATCTTCTTCGCTCGTTCGGCGTGCAAAGCCGCACGTTCATATCAGTGGAAGCGTTTCTCGCGTCCGGATACCTCGATCACACCGCATGCGTGATCTCGGACATGCAGATGCCCGGCATGAGCGGCATCGACTTGCAGACCGCGTTGCGCGAGCGGCAATTGCCGATTCCGATGGTGTTCATCACCGCGTTTCCCGATCATGAACTGCGCAGCGTCGCCGAAGCGAATGGTGCAACCTGCTTTCTGACGAAGCCCGTCGACGGCGAAACGATTCTTGCGTGCATCGATCGCGCAATCAATCGCCGAGGCTGCAGCGGCCACTAGATTCGCACGCCCGGCGTCACATGCGCGACATGCATGAGATGCGACACGTCTAACGCGGCGCGCCGGCACTATACATTGGTATAAACACATCGCCTTCGCATCGACGCAAGCATTGCATTGCCATGAGTGCCTGTCGCACAGGTCGGGTATCGTTATAGCGTGCTACACGCAGCGCGACGGCTTTAACGCTGCGAGATACACGATCGACTGCTGCAAGTCGAAATGCTCGAACGTGAGACCGAGCCCCGCCAGCACCAGCATGCCGACCGCCACGCCCTGCCAGATCGGCGCCATCGTCACGAGCAGCATCATGACCGCGACGCACGCAACGCCCGCGAGCCCAACGTGATAGTAGCGATAGCGATTGATCCTGCGCTCCATACGCGCAGCCTCCTGCTTGACCGAGAAGCTGTCGCGCACGTGCAGCATCGTGCCTGCGCCTGACGTATCGCGAACCGCAAGCGTCGCGCACGAACCGCCGCCGGCCAGCGCGATCACCATCAGCATGACGGACAGGCCGCGCATGAACGCGTCGCCGAACCACAGCATCGCCACAGCCGCGACGAAGATCAGCAGCGCGACGATCGAACCGATCGTGCCGACAAAGCGCTGCGCGTGAAAGTAAGCGTTAATCGCGGATTCGAGCGTCTCATAGGTGTACATGCGCCGTGCTCCGAAAATGCAAACGGCCGCGAAACAGGCGCGCCAGGCTCGCGCCTGGATAGCGTGCATCGCGTATCGATGTTTGTCGTTGAGATGGGCCGGAAAGAATGGTCGGTTGTCCAGAAGGACAGCGACGCGTATCCGGTTCGTTATTTGGACCGGCTATAACGTGCGCTCCGGATGCGCGCGAGTCGTGCAGCGCCCGCGGCGTTTGAACCACGATCTGATTCGATGTACCGATCGATTCATGCAATCTCCGTTTCGTTGTGGTTTTCTGCGCATGATCGGCGCGCTTTCTACCTTCAGGGCGCGTACACACGAAAAATCTTCCAGGTGGCCGAACGATTGCCGTCGCTTCGCTTGCGAAGCAAGCGAACGAAGCCCGAACCGCGCGATGCTCACGCGGACTGATCGAGTAGACTGGCGGGCATATCGAACACGGACATCGGACATAAAAACGCAGTGGACCAAACCCGTGCCCTGACGCTCTTTCTCGCGGTCGTGCGCGCCGGCAGCTTCAGCCGCGCCGCGGTCGAAGCCGGCCTCACGCCGCAGGCGATGAGCAAGGCGGTCCGCCAGCTCGAAGCGCATCTGAACGTGCGCCTGCTGCATCGAACCACACGCAAGCTCAGCATGACCGACGAAGGTTCGCGTCTGTTCGAACTGGCCGACCCCGGCATGCGCATGCTCGACGACGCCGTCGAGCAGGTCCACGCGAGCCGAGAAGCGGCGGGCGGCACGATACGCGTCGTCGCGCCGCCGTCGCTGGGCGGCAAGCTGCTCGTGCCGCTGATTCGCGACTATCAGCTGCAGCACCCGTCCGCGCGCTTCGATGTGTTGCTCGACGATCGCTTCACCGACCTCGTCGAAGCACGCGTCGACGTCGGCTTTCGTGTCGGCACCTCGGCCGAGCGCAACGTGGTCGCGCGCAAACTGCGCGAAGTGCGGCTCGTGATCTGCGCATCGCCCGCGTATATCGAGGCAAACGGCAAGCCGGCTTCGCTTGCGCAATTGCTCAAGCACCGTTGCACGGGTTTTCGCCACCCGAATACCGGCAAGACCATGCTATGGGAATTGCAGAAAGGCAACGAAATCGTTTACCAGGAAGTGCCCGCGGTCGCGACGTTCAACGATGTCGCCACCGAAGTCGAAGCGGTGCGCAACGGAATCGGCATCGGGCAACTCGCGACTTACATGATCGAGCAGGACCTGAAAGACGGCACGCTGATGCCGCTTTTGCCGCAGCTATCCACTGCGCGTCTGAGCATCTTCATGTACTACCCGCAGCGTACGCAGATGCCGGCGCGCGTGCGGCGCTTCGTCGATTTCGTGATCGAGGCGAGCCGCCGTTGAGGTGGTTCGAAAGCACTTGCGGCTCGCACGCACACCGCGTTATTATTGAGCCCGAACTCATTTATCAACCTGCTTAACCCCACGGCGCGTTTCCGCATGGCCCGACCGAGAAGCGAAGACAAGCGCAATGCCATTCTTGCCGCCGCGATCGAAGTGATCGCTGAGCAAGGGCTCGGTGCGCCCACCTCGCGTATCGCGAAGCTTGCGGGCGTCGCGGAAGGCACGCTGTTTACGTACTTCGACACCAAGGACGATCTGCTCAACCAGATTTACCTCGAACTGAAGGCCGAGATGCGCGAGGTGATGATGGCGCAGTATCCGAAGGCAGGTAGCCTGCAAGCGCGCGCACGCCATATATGGCAGCGCTTTGTCGAATGGGGCGTGGCGCACCCGGCGAAGCGGCGCGCGCTCGCACAGTTGTCGGTGTCGGAGCGCGTTTCCGAACAGGCGAAGACGGCCGGCATGCAGGCGTTCGCGGACGTCAATCTGCTCGTGCAGGAAAGCATTGCGAAGGGCGTGCTGCGCGATCACCCGCCCGCGTTTATTTCGGCCATCATGAGCGCGCTCGCGGAAACCACGATGGAATTCATGACACGCGACCCCGCTCACGCGGAACGCTATCGCAACGCCGGCTTCGAGGCGTTCTGGAATGCGATTTCGAAGTGAGTTTTTTGGGACTTTTAGTTGAGTGAGTACACATTCATATGAGGTTGACACTCCCGCCATGAGAATCCTGATATTCGGCGCGACCGGCATGGTCGGCCAGGGTGTGCTGCGCGAATGCCTGCGCGCACCCGACGTGCAGTATGTGCAGACCGTCGGCCGCGCGCCGACCGGCCAGCTCGACCCGCGGCTCTACGATCTCGTGCATCGCGACTTCACCGACTTCCGTTCGATCGAAGGATCGCTGCGCGGCTTCGATGCGTGTTTCTTTTGCCTCGGCATCTCGTCGGTGGGCATGAGCGAAGCGGACTATACGCGTATCACCTACGACTTCACGATGGCCGCCGCACAAACGCTCGCGCGCCTGAATCCGCGCATGACCTTCGTGTTCGTATCGGGCGCGAGCACCGACAGCACCGAGCAAGGCCGCACGATGTGGGCGCGCGTCAAGGGCCGCACCGAGAACGCGCTGCGTCGTTTGCCGTTCAAGGCCGTGTATCTGATGCGCCCCGGTGTGATTCAGCCTTTGCACGGAATTCGCTCGAAGACACGCCTCTACCGCGCGATCTACGCATTGCTCACGCCGCTGCTCACACCGTTGCGCGTGCTGCTACCGAACCTCGTGCTGTCGACGCAGGACATCGGCCTCGCGATGCTCACGCTGGCGCGCGAAGGCGCGCCGCAACCCGTGCTCGAGACGCGCGATATTCGCGAGCTGAGCCGGCACGCAGTGGAGGCGGTGGTCGCGTAGCGTGGTCGTCTCGCAGCTGGCGGCGGACACAGGTAGGCGCAGGCAGCCGCCGAGCAGCCGTGCGACCACCCGCGGGATGCGAACGCCCGCGCAAGCAAGAGCAGGAGCACAAGCACGGCCACATGCCGTCACATAACAAAGCGCGGTGCTACCATCGATCCACATCGAGCACGCCTCTCCCGCCCCGCCCTGACCGATAGAATCCGATGCCCGCTCAAGCCGTCGAAGCCACCAGCACTCGCGCCAGCAGCCCATCACCTGAACCGATCGAACAGCGCGTATTCCGCGCGGGCCATCTTTCGATCGGCCTGACGCTGCCGATGCTGCCGGCCGGGCAGATCGTCGCGGACTTCAACGAACAGATTGCCCTCGCCCAACATGCGGATGCCCTCGGCTATCGCGCATTGTGGGTCCGCGATGTGCCGCTCAATAGCGCCGACTATGCGGACCCGGTCGGACATCTGGACCCGTGGGTGCTGCTTGGCGCGCTCGCGGCAAATACGACCCGCATTGCGCTTGTGAGCGGCGCGATCGTGTTGACGCTGCGTCATCCGCTGCATATCGCGAAGGGCGCGATCTCCGTGCAGGCCTTATCGCGCGGCCGCTTTATTCTGGGCCTCGGCTCCGGCGACCGTCCGCCTGAATACGCAGCATTCGGTGCTGACGGCGACGCGCGCCGCGAATTGTATAAGCGCCATTGGGAAACGGTCGCGGCCGCGGTCGGCTCCGCATCGCGCGTGATTCCGGACCAGGCACCCGACGGCGCGCCCGAATTCATGCTGCTGCCGCAGCCGCCGCGGCCCGTGTCGCTGCTCGCGGTCGGCTCGGGCGGGCAAAGCGTCGACTGGATCGCGCGTCATTCGATCGGCTGGATGACCTACCATCGCGAGCCCGACGCGCAGCAGGCACGCCACAGCATGTGGCGCGCGGCCGTCGAACGAGCGGCGCCCGGCGAGTTCCGCGCATTCGGCGCAGCGCTGCGACTCGAACTCAGCGACGATCCCGACGAAGCCGCGACGCCGGTCGCGCTCGGCTACCGCGCGGGGCGGCATGCACTCGCGGCGCTATTGCGCGCGATGCGCGCGCACGGCACACATCATGTGTCGCTGAATCTGCCTTCGTCGCCGCGGCCGCCGCGCGAAGTAATCGAAGAACTCGCGGAATTTGTGCTGCCCGAGTTTCATACGGAAGGCTAACGCGCGAGAACTCGCCTCGAGCCACGGTGTTGCTAAACCGTCTGCCCCACCATCGCTGGCGAGTGCTCGCCGCCGAAACTCAGGCCGCCCACGTCCGCGCGAGTATTCGAAGCACGCGATCGGCACTGAAAGAACTCACGCCGTCCGCCACAACTTCGCCAGCGGCCCGTCCCGCCCCGTCAACGGGTCCGACGCCGGAAACACGACCTGCCGCATCGCCTGCAACTGCGCCGCGGATAAACCGACACGGCTGATACCGATATCTTCATCGGGCGGATACGCGCCGACCACGAGAAAATCCGCGCTCGCTTCGAGCTTGCAATGACCGGTGCCCGCCGGCAGCACGACGACATCGCCCGCATTCACTTGCACCTCGCGCCCGATCGGGTCGGGACCGCCGAGCACAAGCCGCGCGCTGCCGCCCGCGAAACCGAGCACCTCATGCGTCGACGGATGGAAATGGTGAAAGCTGTAAATGCCGTTGCGCCATTGCGGCGGCCAGCCGTTGCGCGCGAACGCCTGCTCGAACGACGCCGCGGGGTCGCTGCCCGAAATCGGCACGGCCGCACGATAAACGAGCACCGGCAAGCGCTGATTATTCGGAATCCAGCCGTTGGGTTCGAAGCTCAACGTTTCGGGCTGCACGGGAGGCGTAGACAAAGACGCGTCGCCCGACGCATCGCTCGCCGCGCGACTCAACGCAGCCGGCAACAAACCGCCGGCGAGCCCACGCGCGGCGATCGCGGCGCTGACGCGCCGGCGCTTCGTGTTGGTCATTCGAAGCTCTCCATGATGATCGATCAGGACGGTTCAGCTTAGACGAAAAATATCGGGGCCATCGCTCACGCGGGCAGACATTCCGGCATACATCATGCTTGAAGCATCGCTTCGTGCGATTCGTGCACAGCGATCGCACGCTTTCACTATTCTTGAACTGGCATCCGATCCGCGCGCTTCGCCCGCGCATTTGCCCGCTTTTGCCTCTCGACATCATGCGACAACAGCACTCGCAACCAGACGACGTTCAGCGGATCGGCCACGCGACGCGCCCGCGGCGCACCGACACACAAACGACATGACCCAACTCTCCTACGACACGGCAAGCGCCCGAAGTGCAGCCGACGATGCAGCCGAACACGTCGACCCCGCCCGCCTGACCGACGCGATCGATGCGCTCGCAACGATCGGTGCGCGCAGCGACGGCGGCGTCGACCGCCCCGCGCTTTCGGCGCTCGACTTCAGCGCGCGGCGCGGCCTGATCGAACGCGCGCAAGCACTCGGCTGCACGGTCTCGACCGACGCCTGCGCGAACCTGTTTTTCCGCCGCGCGGGCAACGAAGACTTGCCGCCCGTGATGACCGGCAGCCATATCGACACGCAACCGACCGGCGGCCGGCTCGACGGCGCGTACGGTGTGCTGGCCGGATTCGAATGCCTCGCCGCGCTGGCCGATGCAAATATCCGCACGCGCCGCCCGCTCGAAGTCGCGATCTGGACCAACGAGGAAGGCTCGCGCTTTCAGCCCGGCGCGATGGGCTCGAGCACCTTCGTCGACCCGTCGCGGCTCGAGGGCTTCCGCACGGTCAGCGACGCGGCCGGCGTCACGTTCGGCGCGACGCTCGATGCGCATCGCAGCGCGTTTCCCACGCTCGCCACACGTGCACCGGGCGCCGTCCACGCATTTATCGAACTGCACATCGAACAGGGGCCGCTGCTCGAAATGGCTGGAACGCCACTTGGCGTGGTAACCGGTATTCAGGGCGTGCGCTGGCATTCGATCCGCTGCACCGGTGCGGCCGCACATGCGGGCACGACGCCGATGGCGGTGCGCCGCGACGCGATGACGCTCGCCGTGCGCGTGCGCGGCGCGATCGAAGCATTCGCGCTCGAACTCGGCGGCGACGCGGCGCGGATCACCTTCGGCAGTTGGCATATCGAGCCGAACTCGATCAACACGATTCCGTCGGCGGTCACGTTCACGGTCGACTTCCGTCATCCGGAGCCCGCAGTGCTCGCGCGCTTTGACGCAGCGCTCGCGGAGTGCATCGCGCAGCACGGCGCCGACGTGCATCTCGAACCGCTATTCGAGCATCCGCCTGTGCATTTCGCCGATTCCGCAATTTCGCGCGTGCGCGCGGCCTGCGATGCGTTAGGCGTGCGCTCGCAGCCGATCGTTTCCGGTGCGTTTCACGACGCGCTGCATCTGGCGAAGCAATGCGCGACCGCGATGATCTTCGTGCCGAGCCGCGACGGCATCAGTCACAACCCGCTCGAGGCAACCGATGACGAACACCTCGTGCTGGGCACGCGCGCGCTCGCACATTGCCTCGTCGAACTTTGCAACGAAGCGCCTTGATAACACCACCCGCGCCACAAGCCGCCCACTGATTCACTGATACACACACGCTCTTCGAACCGGACACCACCCGCACCAAGGAACCCGCGATGACCACCACGACCCTGACCGCTACCGAGACCCCAACGCAAGCGCAATCCCACACGCACACGCATGACGACAACGGCACGGCGCTCGGCGAAAACGCCACGCTGCATGAGCCGATTTCCGCCGACGGCACGCCCGAGCCGGGCCGCACCTACACGGTTCCCGCGCGCTGCGGCCGCGCGGTGCGCGTGAAAGCGGGCCAAACGATCCGCGTGACGAACACGCACGGCACACAGGTCTGCGATACGTGGATCTTCAACGCCGCGCATCTGAACGAGTTTCTGTCGTTCGAGCACACGCGCGCCTATATCGACAAGGTGATTCCGCAGGTGGGCGATCCGCTTGTGACGAACCAGCGCCGCCCGATCGCGGAACTGACCGCCGACACATCGCCGGGTGTGCACGACACGCTGATCGCCGCCTGCGACCTGCACCGCTACAAGAACCTCGGCGTAACCGGCTATCACGACAATTGCGCGGACAATATGCGGCTCGCGCTCAAGGCAATCGGCCTGCGCGCACGCGAAGTGCCGCAACCGTTCAACCTGTGGATGAATATTCCGGTGAAGTCCGATTACTCGATCGAATGGCTGCCGGCCGTGTCGAAGGCCGGCGACTACGTCGATATCAAGGCCGCGATGGATTGCGTGTTTGTGTTTTCCGCATGTCCGCAAGATATCGTGCCGATCAACGCGTTGCATCCGGTGGAAGTGGAATTCGCGGTGCTCGCATAACGTAGCCGCGTGCGCACTTAACCGCGTGGCTGCGTTATCGCTGAGCCGCGCGGGTGCTTTCCACTCAATCAATCCTGCGGCAACCGGAACGGCACCACGCTGTTCGCGTTGTTCGCCTCGACGAGCCGGATCAGCTGCAGCATAAACAGATCGCGCTCGTCGGGCGGCAAATGCTCGATCGTGCGGTCGTGCGCGCGCTGCACGGCGGGCGCCATCTTCGCGACGAGGCGCTTGCCCTGGCGCGTCAGCTTGACCAGCTTCACGCGCCGGTCGTAGTCGGCCTGGCGGCGCTCGATCAGCCCGCGCCCTTCGAGACGCGGCATGACCTCGGCCACGCTCGAACGCTCGAGCCCGATTTCGATCGCGAGCGAGTTCTGATCGATCTCGCCGAGCGCGTCGAGCGCCGTGAGCAGGCTGTATTGCACGGGCGTCACATCGAATTGCGCCGTTTCCTCGGCAAACAGAAAGCCGTGAATCTGATGCATGCGGCGAATCAGAAAGCCGGGCCGGCTAAACAGCGGCGAGCGCGCCTGCCATGCCTCAAGTGCTTCGCGCACCGAGCGCGAATCGGTTTCATCGTTGATCGTAGTCGACATTGATTTCTGTCCTGGCAAACTCGCTGGAAAACCCACTGGCAAATCCACTGACAGACTCGCCGGAAAAACCACTGGCAAACCCGCCGCCCGCGCACTCGCGAACGCACAGCCGCGCAACGCAAACGCGGCACACGGATGCGCTGCATTCTAGCGAATCCGCGCGCCCGAATAAATACTCGGGGTACACCACACAATTCACCATAATCATGCGCAGCGCCTTGATCCGGTGCGCGACCGCACCATGCAGGCGTCGAGAGCAGGCCGGCAGCATGCCGAAGCATCTCCATGCAAATGCCGCGCGGACCCTCGAACACCGCATGACGTTGCGGCTATTCAGGTACTTCTCCCGTCCCTCGCGGAAACCGGCATGGTATTTGCGGTACACCACGCATTTCCCCACCCAGCCAACCAGCCCGATATCCGCTATGACCCAGGTTCTACTGAAAGGCGGCCGAGTGATCGATCCCGCAGCCGGTCTCGACGCGACACTCGACATTCTTGTCGACGGCCCGCGCATTGCCGCGATCGGCCCCAACCTCGCCGCCACTGCGCCGATTGCCGAAATCATCGACTGCAAGGACCGGCTCGTGCTGCCGGGCCTGATCGATACGCACGCGCACGTCTATCAGTATGTGACCGGACGCTTCGGGCTCAACGCCGATATGTGCGGCGTGCGCTCGGGGGTTACGACGCTCGTCGATCAGGGCGGCCCGAGTTGCATCACGATTCCGGGGTTTCGCAGCTTTATCGCCGAACCGTCGAAAACGCGCGTGCTCGCGTTTATTTCCGCGTATATCGTCGGCGGGCTCGAAGGGCACTACTACCCCGAGCTTTACCGCCCCGAATGTCTCGATGCGTCCGCGACCGTGAAAGCCGCGCAGGCGAACGCGGACCTCGTAAAAGGCGTAAAGGCGCACGCCGAAATAGGCGGCTTTGCGCGCTGGGGCCTCAACGTCATGAAGATCGCATCGCAGATCGGCCGCGATGCGCAACTGCCCGTGTATATCCATTTCGGGCAGCTATGGCCAAAGCCTGAAAGCGGCAGCCTGCCCGTCAATCCGGATTCGATCTTCAATCAGGTCGTCGAAACGCTGAAGCCCGGCGATATCCTCGCGCACCCGTTCAGCCGGCATCCGGGCGGCTTCGTCGAAGAAAACGGCAAGCTGCATCCGCTCGTGCCCGAAGCGATCGCGCGTGGGCTGAAAGTGGACGTCGGCCACGGCTCGCACTTCAGCTTGAAAACCGCGCGCATCGTGCTCGACGCGGGCGTCGTACCCGACACGCTCGGCGCCGATATGCACGGCTACAACACGCACGTGCCGGCGCCCGCGGGCACGCCCGATAGCCACCCGGACGAAGAACACTCGTTTCTCGGTCGCACGCAGTTCAGTCTCGTCAGTGCGATGACGAGCATGCTCGCGCTCGGCCTGCCGCTCGACCACGTCGTGCGGATGGTGACGTCGAACGCGGCGCGCATGGTCGGCATGGAAGGCGAGCTCGGTACCCTGAAAGTGGGCGGCGTGGCCGACATCAGCGTGCTCGAAGACCGCCGCGGCCGCTGGGTGCTCGAAGACAACGAAGGCACGCAGATCGTTACCGACCGGATGCTGACACCGGTGCTCTGCGTGCGCGACGGCGTGCGCTACGACGCGAACTCGCCGAGCCTGCCGCTCGCCCGGGCCGCTTAAGCGCCAGCGGTTTTCGCGTTAACACGGCTTTAAACACATCACGCCGCAAGGAACACCACAGATGATCAAACGACCCGTCAGGCAACCGTCCGACCGCCCGCAAGGCATCGGCGCGTCGCTCGAGCGCAAGGAAGACGCGCGCTTCATGCACGGGCGCGGCGAATACGTCGGCAATATCCGCATGGTCGGCATGCTCGATGTCGCGTTCGTGCGCAGTCCGATTGCGCACGGCCATATCGTCGGCATCGAAAAACCCGCGGGCTTCGAGCACGCGGTTTATACGCATGCCGATCTCGACGGCGTGCAACCGATTGTCGCCAACTCGGGGCTGCCGGGCTTCAAGTCGTCGGAGCAGCCCGTTCTCGCGCACGGCAAGGTTCGTCAGGTAGGCGAAATGATCGCGATGTGCGTCGCCGCCACGCGCGCCGAAGCCGAAGATATCGCCGCGCAGGTGTTCGTGGACTTCGAGGAATTGCCCGCGGTCGTCGATATGCTCGATGCGCGCCGCGAAGGCTCGGCGCTCGTGCACGAGCATTGGGGCGACAACGTGTTCCTCGAAACCTTCGTCGACACACACACAAAAACCGCCCCCGAGACGGCGATCGACCTCGACGGAATCCGCCGCACCGCGCCGATCCGCGTACAGCGCAAGCTGCGCACCTCGCGCCAGAGCATGGCGCCGATGGAAGGCCGCGGCGTCGTTGCGCACTGGGACAGGCGGCTCGCGCAACTGATCGTCCACACCTCGGCGCAGATGCCGCATATCACGCGCACGGGTCTCGCACAGTGTCTCGATCTCGACGAAGGCCAGGTGCGCGTCATCGCGCCCGACGTGGGCGGCGGCTTCGGTTACAAAGGCATTCTGCTGCCTGAAGAAGTGTGCTGCGGCTGGCTCGCGATGCAGCTCGAGCGGCCGATCCGCTGGATCGAAGATCGCCGCGAGCAACTGACCGCGAACGCAAATTGCCGCGAGCACGACTACGACATCACCGCGTATGCGGACCGCGACGGGCGTCTCATCGCCGTCGAATGCGAAGCGACCGTCGATTCGGGTGCCTACTCGTCGTATCCGTTTTCCGCGTGCCTCGAAGCGGCGCAAGTCGGCAGCATTCTGCCGGGCCCGTACAAGATGGACCGCTATCGCTGCCGCACATGGTCGGTCGCGACGAACAAGCCGCCGATTCTGCCGTATCGGGGTGTCGCGCGCACGGGCGTCTGCTATGCGATTGAAACGATGATGGACACGATCGCGGTGGCCGCCGGCCTGGAGCCGCATGAAGTGCGGCTGCGCAATCTCGTCGAGCCGCACGAAATGCCGTTCGACAACATCACGAACAAGCATTTCGATAGCGGGGACTATCCGGAAGCGGTGCGCCGCGCGGTCGCCGCCATCGATCTGCCCGCGGTGCGCGCGCGGCAGCGGCGCGGCGAAGCGGACGGGCGCCGGATCGGCTTCGGCATCGCGGTGTTCTGCGAACAGGGCGCGCACGGCACCTCCGTTTATCACGGCTGGGGCATCCCGATGGTGCCGGGCCGCGAGCCCGCCGTGCTGCGCCTGACGCCCGACGGCGTGCTCGAAGTGCGCGCGGGCGTCCACTCGCACGGCCAGAGCATGGAGACGACGCTCGCGCAGATCGCGCACGACGTGCTCGGCATCGATACGGAGCGCGTGCGCATCGTGCTCGGCGACACCGGCGTCACGCCCTACTCGACCGGCACCTGGGGCTCGCGCTCGATCGTGATGGCGGGCGGCGCGGTCGGACAGGCAGCGAAAGAGCTCAGGCAACGCCTGCTGAAGATCGGCGCATGGCTGCTGAAAACGCCGGTGGAAGATGTGAGCTGGCAGCACGGCGCCGTGGTCAGTCCCAATGGCGCAACGTGCGCGCTCGAGCAGATCGCGCACACGTGGTACCTCAAACCGCAACTGCTACCGCCCGACGTCGATCCGCGCGGACTCGAAGTCGCGACCTCGTATCAGGCGAAGCGCGATACCGGCACCTTCAGCTATGCGTGCCATGCGGTCGTCGTGGCGGTCGATACCGCGCTCGGGCTCACGGAAATTCTCGACTATGTAATCGTCGAAGACGGCGGCGTGCTGATCAATCCGATGGTCGTCGACGGCCAGGTGTACGGCGGCGCCGCGCAAGGCATCGGCACCGCGCTCTACGAAGCGATGCCGTACAGCGAAGACGGCCAGCCGCTCGCATCGACGCTCGCCGACTATCTGCTGCCCGGCGCGACCGAGGTGCCGCCGATCCGCATCGAACATATGGAAACGCCGGCTCCCTATACCGAGTTCGGCCAGAAAGGCATCGGCGAATCGGGCGCAATCGGCTCGACCGCCGCGCTGGCGAATGCGGTCAACGATGCGCTGCGACCCCTGGGCGCCGAAGTCACGCGCCTGCCGCTCTCGCCGCGCGCCGTGCTCGAAGCGATCGCGCGAGCGGGCGCAGCGCACCACAATGCCGCGAAAGGAGTGACCGCATGAAAGCCGCCGTATTCGACTACGAAAAGCCGCAGGACTACGACGACGCGGTACGCCTCGTTGCAGCCAGCGCCGGCATGGCGAAATTCGTCGCCGGCAGTCAGTCGCTCGGCCCGATGATGAACCTGCGTTTCGCGCAGCCGGAGCAGCTTGTCGATGTGCGCGGCATTGCCGCGTTGCGCGCATGCCGCGACGAAGGCGCGCACGGCGTACTGGGAGCGGGCATTACGCACGCGCAAATCGAAGACCGCGCAGTCGACGACTACACGCAAGGCCTGATGCCCCACGTTGCGCGCGGCATCGCCTATCGCGCGGTGCGCAATCGCGGCACGCTCGGCGGCAGTCTCGCGCATGCCGACCCGGCCGCGGACTGGATCAATGTGATGTGCGGACTCGATGCGGATTTCCTTGTCGCGGGCGCGCAAGGCGAGCGCGTCGTCAAAAGCGCCGACTGGATGTCCGGCGCGTTCACGACCGCGCTCGAACCCGACGAGTTGCTGACCGGCGTGCGCATCCGGAAGCTGATGGCTAACGCACGCTGGAGCTACTACAAGTTCAACCGCAAGCCCGGTGAATTCGCGGAAGCGATCGCGCTCTTTATCGACGATCCGGCGGCCGGCGTGTGCCGCGCGGTGATCGGCGCGCTCGACGGCCCGCCTCACCTGATCGCAGACGCACGCGCCTTGATCGACGCTCCAACGCCCACCGCACTCGAACCGCATCTGCTCGACGCGGGCCTCGAATCGGGCAGCTACGAATACCAGGTACATCGCGTCGCGCTCGAACGCGCGGCCGCGACGCTCCGCACTCAAGGCACTCAAGGCAAAGGCAGGAACCCGCAATGAACGACGCGCCCAAAAAGCCGCTGCAACTGACCGTCAACCAGATGCCGGTCGCCGCATTCGTCGAACCGCGCACGAATCTCGCCGACTTCCTGCGCGAAACGCAAGGGCTGACCGGCACGAATATCGGCTGCGAACAGGGCGTGTGCGGCGCCTGCACGGTGCAGGTCGACGGCGCGCCGGCCCGCTCGTGCATCACGCCGGCTATCGCCTGCGCGGGGGCGCAGGTGCGCACGATCGAAGGCTTCGACGACGATGCCCTGATGAACGAGCTGCGCGCCGCGTTTTCCGCCGAGCATGCGCTGCAGTGCGGCTATTGCACGCCGGGCATGCTCGTGACCGCGCGCGACATCGTGACCCGCCTGCCTGACGCCGACGATGCGCGCGTGCGTTACGAACTCGCGGGCAATCTGTGCCGCTGCACGGGCTATGTCGGCATCGTCCGCGCGATTCGGCGCGTGCTCGATGCGCGCCGTGCCGCGGGCGCGCAGCCGGTGGCGCATGCCGCGGCGATGGCCTCGGCCGGCGCGGTCTGAGTGCCCCTCGGACACGCCGCGGCCACGCTTCGGTTCGCCACATAAGCCGCCTTTTAATCCTTGACGCTCGCGAGACGCAATGGAAATCGAACAAAGCTTTACCGTCGCCTATCCGCTTGACGACGTGTGGACCTCGTTTCACGACACGTCCGGCATCGTCGCGTGCCTGCCTGGCGCGTCGCTAACCGCACCGCCCGAAAACGGCGCGCTCAAGCTCGCGATGACCGTCAAGCTCGGCCCGATCGTCGCGAGCTTCGCGGGCGACGGAGAAATGACGCTCGACGAAACCGGCCGGCGCGGCAGCGTCAGCGGCGGCGGTGTCGATCGCAAGAGCGCATCGCGCGTGAAAGGCGTGGCCGCGTTTGCCTTGCATGCGATGTCGCCGGCCGAAACGCGCGTGGACGTGAAGGTCGATTACACGATTGCCGGCACGCTCGCGCAGTTTTCTCGCGGCGGCATCGTGAAGGAACTCGCGACGCGTCTAACGGATGCATTTGCGCAGAATCTGAAAGCGAAGCTCGACGCACGGCAGCATGCAGTCGGACAAAACGAAGCGCAAAGCGAAGTGCAAGGCAAGGCGCTAAACGAAGCGCAGAACGAAGCGCCGGATGCAACCACGCCCTCGCCCACCACATTGAAACAGGCGCACGTCGAAGACACGCTCAGCGCGCGGACATCGGGAGACACTGAGACTCGCACAATGCAGGCCGCGGACACGCCGAACGCGAGTACAACGGGTGCTATGAGCACGATGAGCGCAATGGGTACAACAGCGGCTTCCGCGCCTTCGATTCGCGCCGCAACTCCGTCTGCCGAGCCTCCCGTCAGTGCCCCACTCGACCTCGGCAATCTGTTCTGGAAAATGCTGTGGTCGCGCATTCGCGGCTGGCTGCGTCCCGGCGTGAGTTCACGATGACCGCGATAAACAACGAAGCGCCTCGTAACCCAAACGCAAACGCAGATACAGACACGCGCGTGAATTCACCCGCCCTCGCAACGCAGCAAGCCCTCGCCCGCCTATACGCCGTGCGCCCGCATTGGCGCGCCGTCGCCTGCGCGCGCGATGCCGTCGGCCTGCCGGACTTCACGCTGCTGCATGCCGGCCCGCCCTATACGGACCCTTGCAATCCAGCGCCACCGGTCCTTTCATCGGCGGTGCTGTGCTGCCTCTACGAAAAATGGGCGACGACCGAAGCGCAAGCCGAGCAACTGATCGCAACCGGCCAGGTGAAACTGCTCAGCGCGCAATCGTTCGGCGTGGTGACACCGCTTGCCGCCGTGGTGTCGCCATCGTCGACGCTCGTCGAAGTGGTGGATGCAAACGCGTCGCCCACCGCGCGCCGCGCCTGGTCGCTGACCGGCAGCGGCGCGGGCCCGCAAATCCGCTTCGGCAGCCGCAACCCGCAAGTGCTTGCGCGGCTCGCATGGCGCGACACCGTGCTCGCAAGCGAGCTTGCCGCGGCCCTCGAGCGCGCGGGTCCGATCGATCTGTTCCCGCTCGCGGCCGCGGGCCTCGCAGCCGGCGACGACCTGCACGCACGCACGACGTCGGCCACCGCGGCGTTGCGGGCGCAACTATCGCCGTTTATCGACGAACCGTCCGTTGCCGCGATGCTCGCCGATACGCCGCTCTTTTTTCTGACGCTGTGGATGGCTGCGTGTCATCTGATGATGTCGGCAGCAGCGCACGGCGATAACGAAAGCGCTGACACCGACGCAGCGTCAACGCTCGTCATCGCGCTGGCCGGCAACGGCCGCGAAGTCGGCGTGCGCCTCGCCGGTCAGCCGGACGTGTGGACTACATGTCCGGCCGCGGCACCCGCCGGGCCGCGCCTCGACACGGTCGCCGCGCACATCGCCGCCGCACCGCTGACCGGCGACAGCGGCGTGATCGACGCAGCCGGCTTCGGCGCGCACGCCTTCGTACTGGCACCCGAACCCGCAACCGCATTCGCCGCATGGTTGCCCGCCGGCTGGCGCGATTCGCAACCGACCGTGCTCACCGGCCAGCATCCGGCCTTCGATGCCAGATTGCATGGCGTGCTCGATGCCGCCGCCGTCGTGCGGCGAAGCGTCGAACCGCTGGCCGCAATCGCGATGATCGGCGCCGACGGACGCACGGGCCTTATCGGCCGCGGCGTGTATGCGGCGCCCGTCGCGTTGTTCAAGGCCGCGCTGCAGGCACGCTGACGCCGCGTCGCAAGCTGTATACATGTGCCGTCTTTTCTTGCGAAACTGAACGTCCGGATCACCACGCATCGCACTTACTCGTTTTCCCTATGCTGATCAACGACCCCGCCACCTACGCTGCCGTCAGCGCCGCGTTCGACGCGTACGAGACCGCGCTCACCACCAACGATGTCGCGATGCTCGACACGCTGTTCTGGAACAGCCCGCATACACTGCGTTATGGAGCAACCGAGAATCTGCACGGATATGACGAAATTCGCGCATTTCGCGCGCGTCGGCCAGGCGCCAATCTGATGCGCACCGTCGTCGACCGTTCGATTACGACATTTGGGCACGACTACGCTGTCGCGAACATCACGTTCACGCGCGCAGGCGAAGCGCGCATCGGGCGACAGTCGCAGACCTGGGTGAAGATCGATCACGAATGGCGTGTCGTCGCCGCGCACGTCAGCTGGATGGACAAATGAACCAGAACACGCTGCTCGAACCGGGCTTTAACGGAGCCTTCGTCCGCGACGGCTTCAACGCATTGCCCGCGCCCGTCGCGATCGAGGTCGCCGTGCATCTCGCCGCGCAGCCAGCATCGCATGTGGCCGCGCTCGCCGGTCAGCGGCTCGCGGTCAAGGATGTGTACGATATCGAAGGCCTGCGCGCCGGCGGCGGCAATCCGACCTGGGCCGACGCACAGCCCGTCGCCACGTCAACCGCGCTTGCCGTGCGCGCGCTGCTCGAAGAAGGCGCGCAATGGGTCGGCAAGACCGTCACCGACGAACTCACCTACAGCCTCGCCGGCATCAACGTCCACTACGGCACGCCGCGCAATCCGGCGAGCCCGGCGCGCATACCGGGCGGGTCGTCGTCGGGCTCGGCCGTCGCGGTCGCGGCCGGTTTCGCGGACATAGGCCTCGGCACCGACTGCGGCGGCTCGATCCGGCTGCCCGCCAGCTATTGCGGTATCTGGGGCATCCGGCCCACGCACGGCCGCATCGCCGCCAATGGATGCTTCGCGCTCGCGCACAGCTTCGATACAGTCGGCTGGTTCGCACGCGACGGCGCATTGCTTGCCGATGTCTTCAACGTGCTCGCGCAGACCGACACGCAAACCCTGCCCGAACGCGTGATGCTGTGCCTGCCCGACGACATCGTCACGCTGCTGCATATGCGCGTGCGCACCGCATTCGCCACCGCATTCGACACCTTGTCGGAGCGCTTCGAAATGAGCCTGCTCTCGTCGGCGAGCCTCAAACCCGAAACATGGGCGCAAAGCTTTCGCGTGCTGCAGGCGGCCGAGATCGCGCAACAGCATGGCGCATGGGCGATGCGACATCTCGACAGCTTCGGCGCCGATATCCGCCAACGCCTGCAGGCCGCGGTCACGATCCACCCCGCCCAGGTGCACGATGCGCAACGCGTGCGCGTCGATGCGATCCGCGCACTCGCGCGCGTCTTCGAGGAACCCGATACCTATATCGTGATGCCGACGCTGCCATGGATCTCACCGCTGATCGGCACGTCGGGCGCGGAAGTGGACGAAGTGCGCGTGCGCTCGCAGCAGATGCTGTGCATCGCGGGGCTCGCCGGGTTGCCGCAGGTGAGCCTGCCGTGGACATCGTTCGACGGCGCGCCGCTCGGGCTCTCGGTGATCGGTGCGCATGGCGACGACGAAGGCGTGCTCGCCGTCGCGCAAGCCGTGCATGACGCGCTGGCGAGCGCGCAACCGGACGCTTAGGACCTAAGACTCAGCGCGGGGCCCGTCACGCATCGTCTGCCGCGCCGCCATGCTTGCGCTCGCGCCTGATCGGCGTGCGGCTCAGTTCGTTGTTCGTATCGACGAGCCGCACGAGGTACGCCATAAACTGCTTGCGATCTTTCGGCGGCAGCGCGGCCAGCGTGCGTTCATGCGCGCGCTCGACGCCAACCTCGAGCCGCGCAAGCAGCGCGCGGCCCACATCGGTCAGCTCCGCGACTTTCTTGCGCTTGTCGGTACGCGAACCGCGCCGCTGGATAAAGCGCCGCTCGGCAAGCCGCGCGATCACATCGGCGGTATTCGCGCGATCGAGCCCGACCGCGTTCGACAAGGCAATCTGCTCGGATGGCCCCATCTGATCGAGCGCCGTGAGGATGCTGTATTGCACCGGCGTGATCCCTTCCGGCGCGCATTCCTCGATAAACAGCGCGACGTGAATCTGATGCAAACGGCGGATCAGAAAACCGGGCCGCGCGTCGAGCGTGGTGTGCCGCCATTCCGACGGATCGGTGGCGTCCGCGTCGGTATGCGCCGGCGCCGCGACCCTGGCGCGCGCTGCTTGCGCCGGTTTAGCGGCAGTCCGTTTGCCGGGCGCGCGAACGGTCATTGCGCGCAACCTTTTGTGCCGTGGTGGATCGCCTCGATCATCATCCGATCTCCTCTCGTTCGCGATTTCGTCAGTACACATCGTATCAGGAAGAAATGCTTCCGGTTGCGGACTGTCGCGCTGCGTTTGCAAGTGCTGCGATTGCTCCGATTTGCTTTTGAAGGCATACGCGCCATCAGCGAACGTCATTCGCTTTTCCCGTCCAAACAAGTGCAAAACACGTAGTACTGCGTGCATTCCGGCGATGCTTTGGTGCGTCGTGCCGTTTCCCTATTCGCGGTCAAGACGCTCCTTGCACGCGCACGCCGCAGCCGCGCGTCGCTAACGCGGAAATACTCATCACTGGCATGTCATTTGCATCGACGCGACAGAACTCGTAAGTGTGCAAACAAATATCGCTGTCTCGTACCGACAACGCAGCGACGACCCAGCGACAACTTATCGACCGCCGCATCCAAACCGCAAAGGGGAATGACATGCCGTCCCGCTTCACATCCCGCTTCACGTCCAGCTTCACCGCCGTTACCGCCATCGCCACGCGACCGCACGCATCCGCCCGGCGCGCCGTCGTCCTGACGCTGTTCGCGGCGCTCGCCGCCTCGAGTCTCGGGCTCGGCTTCGCGAAGCCCGCCCACGCGGCCGGCGCCGACGACATCAAGGCACGCGGCTATCTGACGGTCGCGACCGAAGACGACTTCAAGCCGTTCGAATTCGTCGACGACGGCAAGCCGACCGGCTACGACAACGAGATGCTCGCGCTTGTGAAGAAGAAGCTGCCGGTCGAGGTGCGCCAGCAGATCATGCCGTGGCCCGGCATTCTGCCCGGCGTGACGACGGGCAAGTACGACATGGCGGTGACCGCGGTGCTCGTCACGCCTGAGCGCAAGAACACCTTCGACTTCACGACGCCGCTCGTCGAATCGACGACGTACTACGCAACGAAGAAAGGCTCGAGCATCAAATCGGGCGACGACCTCGTGGGCAAGGTGGTCGGCGTGCAGACCGGCAGCGCGATGCTGGCCGACCTGAAGGCCTACGACGAAGCCCTCAAAAAGAAGCATGGCGGCCAGGGCATCAAGCAGATCGTCGAATACCAGTCGTATCCGGAGGCTTATCAGGATCTCGGCGTGGGCCGGCTCGATGCGGTCGCGAACACGCAGATCAATCTGAACTCGCTGATCAAGACGCGCCCCGACAATTTCGCACTCGGCCAGGCGCTCGGCCAGCCCGTCTACATTGCGTGGGCCGTGAAGAAAGGCAATACGGCCGCACTGCAGATGATCAACGCCGTGTTGTTCGATCTGCGCAAGAGCGGCGAAATGTACGCGATGCAGAAGAAGTGGTTCGGCGCGAGCTTCGAGTCGATGCCGCAGTCGATCAACTGATTCCGTAGACGAGCCCGCCTGATGACCGCCTTCGACTATTGGAGCATCACGCGCGGCGCGCTGTCGACAATCTCGCTGTCGCTCGCGAGCATTGTGCTCGGCGTGCCGCTCGGCCTCGCGCTCGCGCTGATCCGCTGGGCGCGCGTGCCGGTGCTCGACCGCGCGGTGTATTCGTACGTCAGCATCGTCCGCTCGTGCCCGACCGTCACGCTCACGCTGCTGATCTTTTTCGCGCTGCCGCAGTTCGGTCTGTCGCTCGACCCGGTGCCCGCGGCCATCGTCGCGCTGACGATCAGCACGTCCGCGTTCAATTGCGAAGTATGGCGCAGCGCGCTGATCGAGTTTCCGCGCGATCAGTACGACGCGGCGCTGTCGTTCGCGATGCCGCGGCTCACCCGCATGCGCCGCATCGTGCTGCCGCAGGTCTGGCGCGCGAGCCTGCCGGGCCTCGTCAACGAGATGACGCTGCAGATCAAATCGACGCCGGCCGTCGCTGTGATCGGCATTGTGGAAATCACGCGTGCGGCGCTGCGCGTGGGTTCGAACACGTACGAGCCGCTGCCGCCCTTCGTGTTCGCGCTCGTGCTGTACGGTGTGATTGTCTATGTATTGTTGCGCGTGCAACGAAGCATCGAATCACGTATGCGGCAAGGAGAAGCCGCATGATTCACGACTTCGCGACCATCTGGGCGCAGCGCGCCGACGTGCTGTCGGGCCTGCTGAACACCGTGATTCTGCTGGTGTCGTCGGCGCTCGCGTCGCTCGTGCTCGGCGCTCTGTTGACGCCGATGCTGATGTCGAAGCGCAAGCCGATCGCGCGCGCGGCGACGGCTTACGTCGATGCGATGCGCTGCGCCCCGTTCCTGCTGTTCGTCTATCTGATCTATTTCGGTTTGCCGACGCTAGGCATCAGCTTGTCGAACTGGTGGGCCGGCGCGATCGCGCTGATTCTGTACAACACGGCCTATATGGCCGAACTGCTGCGCGGCGCATGGCACGAACTGCCCGTCACGCTGATCGAATCGGGCAAGGCCTACGGCTTTTCCGGTTTCACGCTGCTGCGCCGGATCATCCTGCCGCCGATCTTCCTGCGTGCGATGCCGATGATCGGCAACCAGATTATTCAGATCGTGAAGGACAGCGCGTTTCTAACTGTCATCGCCGTCAACGAACTTACACATGAAATGACCGGCATCCAGTCGACCTACTTCATTCCGTTCGCGGCCTTCGTCACGGCCGTGCTGCTTTACTGGTGCGTATGCCTCGCAATCGAGGCCGGCACCGGTGCATTAAACAAACTTGCCGAGGAACGCCGCGCGTGAACTCCCCTACCGCTTCGTGGGCTGCCGCTAAAACCATGCAAACCCTGCACGATGCCACGCTTGCCGCGCAAGATGACGCACGCCCCGTCGTGATGCTAAGCGGCATCTCGAAGTCGTTCGGCAGCAATCTCGTGTTGCGCGACGTATCGCTGCAAGTCGCGCAAGGCGAAACGATCTGCCTGCTGGGGCCATCCGGCTGCGGCAAGTCCACCCTGCTTCGCTGCATCAACTGGCTCGAAACGCCCGATGCGGGCAGCGTGCATATTTCCGGCAAACGCATGGGCGTGCGCGACAACACGCGCATCAAGATGAGCGATGCGGACCTCGCCGGGATGCGCGCGAAGATCGGCATGGTGTTCCAGCATTTCGCGTTGTGGCCGCATCTGACCGTGCTCGAAAATGTGATGGAAGCGCCGCTCCACGTGTTGAAACGCGACCGCGCGAGCGTGCGCGCGGAAGCCGAAGCGCTGCTCGCGCGCGTCGGCCTCGCCGAAAAGCGCGATCAGTTTCCGTCGCGGCTGTCGGGCGGCCAGAAGCAGCGCGTCGGCATCGCGCGGGCGCTGGCGATGAAACCCGACGTACTGCTGTTCGACGAACCGACCAGCGCACTCGACCCGGAACTCGTCGGCGAAGTGCTGGCCGTGATGAAATCGCTAGCCGCCGAAGGCGCGACGATGATCATCGTCACGCACGAAATGGAATTCGCGCGCCAGGTCGCGACGCGCGTGGTGTTTATGGACGGCGGGCAGGTTGTCGAGAGCGCGCCGCCCGAACAGTTTTTCGGCGCGCCGAAGTCACCGCGCGCGCAGCAGTTTCTCGCGCGCTTCAACAAAGGCTGAGCTCAATCGGCGCGCTGCGGCACGCCGTGGCTAGGCTTTAGCGACGCGACGGCGATCCTCGCGAGGTGGAAATAAAGCCGCCGGTCGAGGCCGTAGCGGTAGGCATACAGATGCGTCAACGCGACCCGCAGCGCGCGCAGCGGCGCGCCGTTCTTCGAGTAAATCGACACGACGATCGGCACCATGCGCCGCAAGGCGATGCGGCGCGCGGGCTCGAGCGGCGGCGGCAACGCCAGGTGCACGAGAAAATCGTAGGCCAGCATCGTTGCCGCGCCGAGCGACGCGCGCGTCGCGGTCGTGATCGACACGCCGGTCTTCCGGTAATACGACACGTACTCCTTGAGGTAGTACACGCCGCGCGCCGCGAGACATACTTCCGTGCCGAACACGTACTCGCAGCCGAGACCGTAACGCTCCTTGTAGCTGATGCGTTTGACCAGATCGGCGTTCGCCATCCAGCCGTTATTCGGCAACATCTGGATCACGCCGGTGCGTCCCGGCAGACGTTGCAGGCCCTGCGCCGCTGCGGTACGGAAATACGCGACATTGAGCCGCGCGCTGCCTTCGATATCGATCTTGCCAGCCTCGTCCACCTCGTACTGATCGCCGAACGCCACGTCGATACCGGGGCTCAGGGTCCATGCACGCAGCAGCCGGTCCACACAGTCGTGTGCGAGATAGTCGTCGTCGTGAATCAGTACGATCTTGTCGCCGGTCGCGCGCGCGAACAGGCTCGCGATATTGCGCGGCTGCTTCAGCGATGGCTCGTGCTTCCGGTAACGGATGCGCGGCTCGTTCGCATAGCGCGTTTCGATCAGCGCTTTGGTGCGGTCGTCTTTCGAATCGTCGCCGATCAACACTTCGATATTCGGGTACGTCTGCGAAAGACACGAATCGAGGCACTGGACGATAAGATCCGGACGCTGATACGTCGGCAGGCAAATGGAGACTTTGGTTTCCGTTGTCATACGAAGTGACTCTCCTGTAGGGACGCACTCGTGCCCGACGCTTCACTGTCGAACAATCTGACGCGAGGACTCACGGCCGGACTCACCGCGCGCGAGCGAACCTGTTGCGGCGTTCGGCTCGCCGGGAGCGGAAATTGCAGGCGGAAGCCGCGCATTGCCTCGAAACCGCACGGCGCATTCACGCACGCAAATGCCCGGAAATCCGGAATGTCCGGAAAGGCGCCATCTGTTGATGGCCTGAAAGTAGTACGTGATTGATCGCGTGGCGAATTAGTTCCGAACACGGAAACAAGTCGCCGCGAAGTCGCTGCGCAAGCGCTGGGCCTGCGTAGCGAAGGGACGCGATGAATTGCGATGCTGAATCGCGATGAGAACCGCGATGCGGAAGCGGGATGGGACCCGCGATGATGACTTGGGATGAGAAGCGCGCGGGCCTGCACCCGCGCAGCGCGATTACTTCCGGTCGACGATGATCTGGTCGAAGGTACCGCCGTCGGCGAAATGCACCTTTTGCGCGTTCTGCCAGTTGCCGAATACCTGCTCGATCGTGAAAGTCTTGATAGGCTTGAACTCGCTGGCGTGCTTAGCGAGCACGGTCGGATCGGTCGGACGCAGATGGTGCTTCGCCATGATTTCCTGGCCGGCGGGCGAATACAGGAAGTCGACGAACGCCTGCGCCTCCTTGCGCGTGCCGCGCTTGTCGACCACCTTGTCGACCACCGCAACGGGCGGCGCCGCAAGAATGCTCATCGACGGATACACGACATCGAAGCCGCCGCCGCCCACACCGCTATCGATCAGCGACACCTCGTTTTCGAAGGTCACGAGCACATCGCCGATGCCGCGCTGCGTGAAGGTGGTGGTCGCGCCGCGTCCGCCCGTATCGAGCACCGGCACATTGCGGAAGATCGCTTTCTCGAAGTCGAGCGCCTGCGCGTCGGTCGCGCCATGCAGCTTCTTGTAGCCCCACGCGGCCAGATACGAATAGCGGCCATTGCCGGCCGTCTTCGGATTCGGAATCACGACCTGCACGCCGGGTTTCGCGAGATCGTCCCAATCCTGAATGTGCTTCGGATTGCCCTTGCGCACGAGGAACACCATCGTCGTCGTATACGGCGCGCTGTCGTGCGGCAAGAGTGTGCGCCAGTTCTCGGGCAGCAGATGACCCTGCTGCGCGAGCAGATCGATATCGTTCTGCTGGTTCATCGTGACGACGTCGGCCGGCAGGCCCTGCAGCACCGACAACGCCTGCGCGCTCGACGCGCCGTGCGACTGGCGCACGTTGACGGTCTCGCCGGTCTTCTGCTTGTATTCGGCGGTGAAGGCCGGGTCGATGTCCTTATAGAGTTCGCGCGCCACGTCGTACGACACGTTGAGCAGCGTCGTATCCGCATGCGCCGCTTGCGGTGCGCCTTGCCACAGTGCCAGTGCCGCGGCCGCCGCAAGCGCGAAGCGCGCGGCGGCGAGCGGACGTGCTTGAGCCGTCTTGCCAGTCATTTTTTCTCCGTTGAGGGTCGCTCTATTGACAAATACAAACCGGCGAATGCTCGCGGACGGCTGCACAGCGTGCAGCCGTCCGCAACCGATATCAAAGCCGCCGGCCCGCTATTATTCGCGAAGCCGCTTACGGATGTTGAGAAAGCGGCATTCCCTCGGTGCCCGCATAGAACACGATCAGCGTAACCGGACTATCACCGGTTACACCGCGATGAACGCTGCCCACCGTTTCGGGCAAGACCTGCCCGGCTTTAACCGTCTGTTTCTCGCCGTCCTTCTTTTCGACGGTGATCTCGCCCGACACGACATAGCCCGCGTTCGGCATCGGATGCGTATGCCATGGCAGCACCGAATGCGCGGGAATCTCGATCTTCAGCACCGACAGTTGCGGCGAACCCGACGGATAGCCCTTGTAGGGCGTGCCGTCCCACGACTTGGTGGTTTTGAGCAGGGTTTCGACCTTGATGCCCGATGAAGCCTGCTGCGGGGCCTGCTGCGCCGGCTGTTGCGCGAAGGCCGCGCCGGCGAAGGCGATGCCGAGGCCGGCGCCGAGCGCGGCGAGCGAGCCGCGCACCAACGCGCGGCGGCGCTGCGCCGGCTGGCGCACAGCAGGATGGTCGAACTGGCCGAAACGGTCTGAATTGAAAAAACGGGCACGGGCCGCGGCGTTGGCTTGCATGATTTCGTTCACTCCTTGATGGCGGACAAGGCGGCCCGACTAACATCGGCATCGGGCTCGACGTCGAGCCAACCGATGTTATTCGAAACCGCGCAATCAATGGAACGCCTGGCACGGACTGTTCATTCCCTGCATTGCCGCCGCCGGATGGAGCGAAACGGGAAACCAGGCGTTGCCTGTTTGACGAAGCGTCTTAACTGACCCTAACGAAACCTGCGCAACCTGGCGGACCTGGAAATCGCTAACACAAGCAGTGACCGGTTCAATCCGCACCGCTTGATGAACGGGCGGATGACCGGGTTTGCTCGGGCCTGGCGTTGCGCCATTTCAATTTTTGATTATGCGAGCGGTTTCTTTCCGGATATTTCCGTTTTGATTATGCGAGCGGTTTTTTCGGAATAAATGATTATAAATAATATGTGACGGGTTTTTGTCGATGTCTGATTTTAATTTTAAAAAGATGATGATAATTAATAGGCATCTAAAAATAGATTCAACAAGAAAACTTACGCCAATATTTAGATACAACTATTGATTCGATAAAAAAATCGCCATGTCGTTAAAATTTATTCGATTAATAAAACACGTCGCAATAACTAAAGGGAAAATGATGAAAGACGCAAAGCGTAACTACTCCGCAATAGCCATCGCATGTTCTCTCGCCCTGTCGGCTCCTGTCGCCAGCCTTGCTGCGGCTACCGCTGCCATGCCACAAGCAGTTTCAGGCACGCTGTCATCGCCTGCGTATCCCGCCGGCAGCGTGCAACTCGCACTGTTCCAGCATCTGAATCAGGCCAGAAATGAGTGTGGTTTCCCGGCGCTGCAGGAAAACACCCTACTGGATCAGGCCGCCGAGGCCCATCAGAAGTATCAGGTAGCCAACTCGACCGGGGCCGACACCGAAGTGGCCGGCAAGTCCGGTTTCACCGGCGCCACGGCGCTCGCCCGTGCCGAACACTTTGGTTTCCCCAGTAATGCTGTCGGCGGCGGCGCAAGCTCAGAAGAGACGATCCTCGCGGCCGATGCCGATATCGTGGCACAGGAGGCACTTGATTTTGATCTGCTCGCAGACGTCTATAGCGCTACGAATCTGTTCACCCCGGTGAATCTGGTGGGCGTGGCGGGAAATAGCTCAATCCAGGCCGGACAAACAGCATTCGTAACCATGGATGTTTTCGATACGGCGACTCAACCCATCGCTTCGTCGCCGATTACGTTTCCCTGCGCGGGTTCCACGAACGTGGCGATGACGAATTCGCAGTCGTTGAATATCCCGGCTAGCGGGGGCGAGTTTGGCACAGTCGGGCCGGAAATACTTGTCATGGGTAACGCGTCGGACCGTATCGTCCTGACGTCGGGAACGATGATCTCATCAACCGGTGGCTCGTTTACCTTGACGCTGCTCGATTCGGCAAATGACCCGAACAAACTGCTCCAGCCGTTCCAGAGCGTCGCGTATGTGACGGCGAACGACCTGAATAACATACAGCCGAGCACTCAGTATGCGGTCTCAATCAACGGCACGGTGAATGGCACGCCATTCTCGCGTAACTTTACGATGACGACGGAAAACGATCTGGCGACGGGTACCCCGTTTCCGGATCCGACGAATCCTCAACCGACACCCCAACCGAAGCCTCAACCGAAGCCTCAACCGAAACCTACACCGACTCCCGCTCCGACTCCGACGGAAAATCCTGATTCGATCAAGGGCGCGTTACCGGTCGAGATCCCGGGGACGGCTCCGATTCATGCCACGACTCCGGTTGTTGAGAAGGGAATCAAGGGAACATTGCCGATCGATATCCCGGGAAAGACTCCGATCGACGCGCCGTCGCCGATTTTCCGCCCGGGTGCACCTTCGACGTCCCAACCGAAGCCGGCTCCGGCTCCGACGCGAAATCCTGGTTCGATCAAGGGCGTGTTACCGGTCGAGATCCCGGGGACAGCTCCGATTCATGCCACGACTCCGGTCGCTGAGAAAGGGATCAAGGGAACATTGCCGATCGATATCCCCGGAAAGACTCCGATCGATGCACCGTCGCCGATTTTCCGCCCGGGTACACCGTCGACGCACCGACCGAAGCCGACTCCGGCTCCGACTCGGACGCAGAAGCCTGGTTCGATCAAGGGCGTGTTACCGGTCGAGATCCCGGGGACGGCTCCGATTCATGCCACGACTCCGGTCGTTGAGAAGGGAATCAAGGGAACATTGCCGATCGATATCCCGGGGAGGACTCCGATCGACGCGCCGTCGCCGATTTTCCGCCCGGGTACACCGTCGACGCACCGACCGAAGCCGACTCCGGCTCCGGCTCCGGCTCGGACGCAGAAGCCTGGTTCGATCAAGGGTGTGTTACCGGTCGAGATTCCGGGGACGGCTCCGATTCATGCCACGACTCCCGTCGTTGAGAAGGGAATCAAGGGAACATTGCCGATCGATATTCCGGGAAAGACTCCGATCGATGCACCGTCCCCGATCCTGTTCCCAGGATCGGTTTCAGGCCATGTTTCGGATACGACGTCGAGGCACGCTTCTGGAGCGTCTTCAGCGAAGACCCAAACGTCAACCGATCAATCGGGTGACTCGACGGCTCCGATCGCCATGGGCCAACGTTAAAGCGTGTGCGCCGCGTGAGTCGGCGGCCGGCTGAGCAGCCACCGCCGCAGATCGATCGCGTCCTGGAAGTGCGCCGTCGGTGTCGGGTCGCCGAGCAGCACAAACAGCATCGCGTGTCCGCGCACTTGCGTGACGATGATCAGGCAATGGCCGGCCTCGTTCGTGAAGCCGGTCTTCTGCAGGCCGACATGCCACGCGGCGCGGCGCACGAGCGGGTCGGTGTTGTGATACATGAGCGGGCCCGCGCCGCCGAGCACGAGCTGGCCTTCCGACGTCGAGTACTTGCGGATTGTCGCGTAGCGATACGCGGCACGCGCGAGCCGCGTGAGATCGCTGGCCGTCGAGACGTTGCGCGGCGAGAGCCCCGTCGGGTCCACGAAATGGCTGTGCCGCATATGCAACCGCCGCGCCGTACGGTTCATCGCGCGCACGAAGCCGCCCCGCCCGCCCGCATAGTCGCGGCTCAACGCAAACGCCGCGCGGTTCTCCGACGACATCAGCGCGATATGCAGCATGGTCTTGCGCAACAGCAGCGAGCCCACGGGCAGACGCGAGCGCGACCACTTCAGACGATCGACGTCGTCGTTCGTGATGCGCGCGGGGCGCAGCAGCGAGCGTTTCGAATCGAGCACGACCATCGCGGTGAGCAGCTTGGTCAGCGACGCGATCGGCAACCGTTGGTCCGCATGTTTCGCGTAAAGCGTGCGGCCGGTCGCGAGATCGACGACCATCGCCGCGCGGGCCAGCACGGCCGGCCGCGGCATCGCGCGCTTCGCGAGCACGAGTGCGGGAACGAGGCACGCGAGGATCACGACCACCGTGAGGAGTTGCCGCATGCGCGGCGCGCGAGGCACAAACAGGCCCGGGCGCCGCGGCGGCCGCGGCGGCTTTGGCAACGCAGGTAGCAAAAGCGGCAAAGCGTGCCTCATAGCAGCGCCGACAGACGCCGCGCCTGCGCGGCGAAGCGCTTGCGTTCATCGCCGTGCAGCCCCGAGCCGTCGCCGGGCAAGGCAACCGTGAGCGGATCGCGCGGCACGTCGTTGACGCGCACCTCGAAATGCAGATGCGGGCCCGTGGCCCAGCCGCTCGAGCCGACATAGCCGATCACCTGCCCGCGATGCACGTGGCTGCCGATGTGCAAACCTTTCGCGAAACGCGACAGATGCGCGAACGCGGTCTGATACGGCGGCATGTTGTCGAGCACGACGATCCTGCCGTAGCCGGTCTCGCGGCCGATAAACGCGACCGTGCCGCGCGCGGTCGCATGCACGGGCGTACCGGCCGGCGCCGCGAGATCGACGCCGTCGTGGCTCTGCCAACGACGCGTCACCGGGTCGAGGCGGCGCAGCGCGAAGCCCGACGACACGCGCGTGTACGCAAGCGGATAGCGCGCAAACGACGGCGTGGCGGTTGTGCCGCGCTTCGTGTAATAGAACGGTTCGCCCTGCAGATTGCGATGCAGAAACAGATCGTGCGACGCGGCGCCATGCTGCACACGCACCGCGAGGGGCTCACGCACCACGGGTTTCGCTGCATCGGCTGTGGTGCCCGCTCTTGCGTCACCAGGCCCGCTGGGTGCGCGCGGCGCGAGCACCACGCTGACTGTATCGCCCTGCCGCAAATCGCGGCGAAAGTCGATCACACCCGCATACGAACGCTCGAGCAGCGAGGCCGTGCGCGCGTCGACGCCCAGACGCTTCAGCGCATCGTCGAAGCTCGTTTGCAAGGGCACGGTGCGCACCGTCATCGAAGGCGGCGCGGGTGCGGCGCCGCTTGCGCCACTCGCAGCGTTTGCGCCGCTATCGGCGGAGGCAACGCTTGAAGCGGCATCAGCGGCAGTTGCGATCGCCGGCGCGCTCGACGCCCGGCTCGATGCCACGGCCGCATTCTCCGGCGCGCTCGACGCCAGGTTCGACGCCTCAGCCGAGCGCGCGGCGCGCGACGCATCGGCATCGGCATCGCGGCTCATCGGTTGCGCGGGCAACGCGTCCGCATCGTCGCTATCGGCACGCGGCTTCGTATGGGGGACGGAAAACGGCTCGTTGATCAGCAACGCTGTGCAGGCCGAACTGATCGCACAGAGGAGTATGACTTTGCTGGCGCGCGTCGAAAGCGCCGCCACGACGGGAAAAGGCATGGAGAAGAAAGCGGAAAAACAGGGAGCGGGATCGACGAGCCTGCTTGCGGCAGGTGCGCATCGGCGTGTGACGGCGAGCGCACTGCCCCTATTCCCGCTGCACGCACGCACGAACGACGTGCGCGGCGAATCGACTGAATGGTAGCGACGGCATGGAGACGGCTGGCTTGGCCATGAGGTCGGGGAAGGCCAAACCGTAAGGTGCGAAGCTTAAGTGAAACTTAAACGAGGCTTAAAATCCGCGCGATTCTACCGGCCCCAATTGCATGGGCGGCACGTCGAGCAGAGTAAGAAGCGCAGCGCACGGGTCGTGCGGCGCAATCGAGCATTGCCGTGCACACATCGGACAGCGCCATCGACGCGGGACGGCACGCTCGTCACGCAGGGCAGTCAACCGAGCGCCGCACTCACGTCGCCGGTTCGCGCGGGGTCGAGACGAAATGATCGCCGGGGTTGTCGGGCATCACGTTCAGAATGCTCATCGTACGCGCCGCGATGGCGGAGAACACCGGGCCCGAAACCGCGCCGCCGAAGTGCGAGCCGCGCCGCGGACGGTCGATCGACACTGCGATAACGACGCGCGGCGCGTCCGCGGGCACCATGCCGACGAACGACGCGCGATACGCGCTGTGGTCGTATCCGCGCGGCGTCCAGCGATAGGCGGTGCCTGTCTTCCCCGCCGCCGTGTAGCCGGGCACGGACGCCTCGGGCGCCGTGCCGTCATCCGAGACCACGGTCGCGAGCATCGCCCTGACCTCGCGCGCGACATGCGTGCGGTAGACGCGCCGGCCGTGTATCGGCGCGGGGCCGACCGGCCGAATCGAGGCGGGCACGAACACGCCGTCGTTGGCGAACGTGGTGTAGGCCTGCGCAAGCTGCAGCAGCGAGGCCGATAAGCCGTACCCGTACGACATCGTGGCTTGCTCGATGCGCCGCCAGTGAGCATAGGCCCGCAAATTGCCCGCAGCAGCGCCGGGCAGACCCGCAACCGGCGGCCGTCCGAGCCCGACCGCGCGAAAATTGGTCCACATGTCGCGCGGCGTCAGCAGGAGCGCGATCTTCGTCGTGCCGACGTTGCTCGACTTCTGGATCACCTGAGAAACCGTCAGCGTGCCGAAGTTTTTGTCGTCGTGAATCACGGCGCCGTCGAGGCGCAAACGCCCGCCGTCGGTCGGCACGATCGATCCCGGCTCGACCACGCCATGCTCGAGCGCGAGCGCGATCGTAAAGGGCTTTAGCACCGACCCGGGCTCGAACACATCGGTCACCGCGCGGTCGCGCACCCCGTCTCCGTGGCGCGCGGACCGCCGATTCGGATCGTAGGTCGGCCAGTTCGCGAGCGCGAGAATTTCGCCGGTATGCGCGTCGAGCACGATCGCCGACCCCGCGCGCGCGCCGCTGCCCTGCACGGCCTCTCTGACCGCCTTGAACGCTTCGTACTGGATCGCCTGATCGATCGAGAGCCGAACGTCTGCGCCGGCTTTCGCCTTGACGAGCGACACCGTATCGATGACGCGTCCGTGCGCGTCGCGCAGCACGCGCCGATTGCCGTCGACGCCGGTCAGAAGCCGGTTATCGACGCGCTCCATGCCTTCCTGCCCGACGCCGTCGACGCCGGCGAAGCCGGTCACGTGGGCTGCGATGCCGCCTTCGGGATAGAAGCGGCGATAGTCGCGGGCCATATAGAGCCCCGGCACATCGAGACGCATCGCGCGTTGCGCGACGGCATCGGACACCTGACGCTTCAGATACGCAAAGGGGCGATGCGCGTCGAAGAGCGAGCGAACGCGTGCGGCGTCAAGACCTAGCAACGAAGCGACGGCAGAGGCCTTGCCGGCCGAAACATCGCCGACGTCGCTCGAATCGATCCAAAGCGTACGCGTGGGCAAGCTTAGCGCGAGCGGGTGACCGTCCCGATCGAGTAGCCGCCCGCGCATCGCATGAATCTGGAAATCGCGCACCTGCCGCAGGTCGCCCTGCCATTGATAAAAGCCATAGTCGACGCATTGAACCCAGAACGCGCGTAGCAGGAGCGCGACGAACGCCAGGGCGAACGCGGCCGCCACGACGGCCGAGCGCCCCTTCGGGTAGGCATGCCCTACTCCTGCCGTGCGCGTGAAAGGGCTTCGCTTCCGGGAATCGGGCATGGCGGCGAGGCTCCACGATGATGGAAGACGGGATAGGGTAACAAACCCGCCTCGAAGGCCAAAAGGCCGCAGACCGTAACTTGCGAGCTGCGAACTGCGAGACACGAACGGCGAGCCGCGCGAGCCGCACCGCGCGGAATCTACCCGTCTCGCTTAACGTTCGCCGGCGCGATCGTTCCAGCGGGCAGCGCGCAAGCGCGCACCATCGCCGCGTAAAGCGGGTCCGCGACACGCCGCTCGAAGAATTGAACGAGCGTCGCGCCGGAGCCCGGCCTTAGCCGCACGCCGATCTTGACGCCGCTGAAAAAGGATTGTGCCTGCAACGTGACGATCGTGTCCCGGCGCACGCGGTGCAGATGGCGCGCGCTGGCTCTCCACCTCGCCGCGATGCAGTCGGCCACCGCCGCGACCGATGCATGCGAGCGCATGGTCAACGCGGGCGGCCTTGAAAACACGCTGTCCTTGTTGGAACAGGCCGTCGAAATCAGCACGACAAGGCCCAGCGCGACGACCAGATTGAAAACTGACAGGCGGCTTCTCATGGATAATGCGCGGTGGCAGCGGAACTTTCGCCATATTAGCTGGCCACATCGTGCAACGCGCGTCAAACCACACAACACGCAGAGCATGCCGTCTAATCGGTGTTTGCTGCAATAAACTGCCTTACTCGCCTCTTAGCCACCATGAAAGGTTTTGTTGTTCCTATCGCCCTGACCGGCGCTCTCCTGCTTCTTCAAGCCGCCTCATCGCAGGCCCAGGATGAGATTCCCGAGGACTACGCGTATCTCACCCACATCAACGTCCGCCCGGCGGTCATCAATTGCATAGCGGAAATCGACCGCTGGATCCGCACCGCCACGCGCTACGACACGTTTCTCGCACCCGACGTGCGCCTGCTGAAGGCGAAGATCGCCGACGTCGACAGCAGCGCGCCGGCTTCCTCGACGCAAGGCGTCACGCAGAGTGCGGCACCAGGCACCGAACAGAGCGCCGCACAAAGCGTCGCGCCAAGTACGCCGCAGACGGGCACGCCTGAGCCGGCCACAACACAGGTCGATTCGATGGTGACGATTCACGGCTCAGCGAGAACGCGCAAGCACAACCATGCGTGGGTGCCGGCCATCGCCAGATGCGGTTTCTGGCATTCGCACGTCGTGTCCGTCACGCTGGAACCGTTCGCGCCGCGCTGATCGCGCGCAGCGCCGTCAATCGCGTGCGCTGAAGGACGGCGGCGGCCCGGATAGCCGGATTAACCCGCCGCGCGCCGTCTGCGTTCATCCGCAACGGTTGAGACTCACTGCACCGACAACCACTCGTCGCCCAGCCCTTCGGTAATCGCCGCCGCATCGAACCGGTACGCCATCAGCGCGGCAAAACCGCGCCGGCCGTCGATCGAAGCGGGCGCGCTCGTAAAGCCGTGCTTCGCCATCAGCGCGGCCTCGATCGCATCGGCGGCGGCCTTGCCGACCTCGAGCCCCGCGAGCGGCAGACCCGCGTTGTGCGCGAGTCCGGCTGATTGCGTCGCCGCGATGCCGAGCGCGTTGCGTGTGCGCGTCTCGTCGAGCTTCAGGATGCGCGCGACCGCGAGCACCGCGCCAAGCACGCCGACTGCCGACGCAACATTCCAGCGCGCGCGAAACTCGTCGCTGTCCACCGCGTTGTGAATCCGCAGCGCCGCTTCGATGCCGACCGCGGCGGCCGCCGCAAGATCGTCGGCCTCGGCGGACACGAGCTCGCCGGTCGCGACGACCGCGGCCAGCACCGGCGTCGCCACCGTCGCGGGGGCTTCGTTCGACAGCGTCGCGCCGAGCGCCCACGACTGCACGCGCGTGTCGTTCGGGCCGCTGCCCTGAAACTGCAGCAGCGAGGCCGTCTGCCGGCTTGCGCCGTTCAGCGCAGCGAGCTTCGAGCGCGCATGCTCGACGGCTCGCGCCGCGGCGACGATGGCCGGTGCGCCTCGTTCGGTAAGTGAGCCCGACGCGAACCGGACCAGCGCGTCGGATACGGCGGAGTGAGCAGCGGGGTTATGCATGATTCGATTCCTTCGTCGTAGTGCAAAGCGCGAAAAGCCCATCGAGATTCGCGGCGTCGGCGATACCATCGACCACCGCCGCAAGTTTCTGCGCGGTGCCGTTGCCCAGCAGCGGATCGACGAGCAGACGAACCTTGTTCAGCAGTTCGTCGTCGGTGAGCGGACGCGCGAGACTGCCGCGTGCATGCTCGACGTGATGTTTGACGCTCGTGCCATTCTTCAGCCGCGCTTCGATAAATACCTCGTCGCGGTTCACCGACGTATCCGGCGCTAGCGTCGTTTTCGCACGCACGGCCGTGACGTCTTCCTGCACGACGCGCGTGTCTTCGTACTGCGCAATGCCGACCACCTTGTCGCACAACGCGGCGGCCACACCGTGAATGGCGCTGAAACGCGCCTGCAGTCCGTCCTTCGGCTGCGGGTTGCCCATCAGCTCGGGCACGAGCGGATGACAGCGCAGCGTGATCGCTTCGATATCGGCCGCATTCGCAATCTTTTCCGACAGCGCAAGGCCGCCGTCGATCGCCGGATGCGCAACGATGCCGCACGGATACGGCTTGTAGGTATTGAAAAGCAGTTCCCAGCGTTCACCGAATGCACCGATCATCAGATCGAAATCGACCTTGGTCGACATCGAATGCGAATAGCCGCCTTGCGCCTCGAAGATATCGGCCTGCGCGCGCTGCCCCGCCTTCGCGAGACGCGCGGCCGCGATGCCGTTCGAGGCCGCCTTGCCCGGGTGGTAGGGCTTCGTCATCGTGCCGAACGCTTCGCGATGGCCGACGAACATCGAAGCGGCGAGGCCGACTGCGTCCGCCAGTTGCGCTTCATCGAGACCGAGCAGCAGGCCCGCGGTGAACGCGCAGCCGATCACGCCGCAAGTGCCCGTGATGTGCCAGCCGCGGTCGTAGTGCTCGGGCGAGATCGATACGCCGACGCGCAGCTGCGCCTCGCAGCCGAGCGCGAACGCGGTCAGCGCGGCGGCGCCGGTCGGCTTCGTTTCCGGCGCGAGCGCGGTCAGCACCGCCAGCACCGACGCGGCCGGGTGAATCACGGTCGCGAGATGAGTGTCGTCGAAATCGTCGAGATGGCCGGCGAAGCCGGTCGCCAGCGCCGAGAAATGCACATCGACGCGTTCGGTGCGGCCCGGCACCGGCGCGAGCGCGGCGACGCGCAAGTCGCGGGCGGCCCCGAGAATCGCGTCCACGCCGGGATGGCGCGATGCGCCGATCGACGTTCCGACCACATTGATAAACGAACGCCGGGCCTCCCGTTGGACATCGGCGGGCAGCGGACGCTGCGCGAGCGCATAAAGGCCCTGCGCGAATGCGGCGGCGACAAAACTCATTGAGACAACTCCTCGAGACGAACGCCGTTGGTCTTCGGGCCCAGCAAGCCGACCATCACGACGATCACTAACATGGCTGACGAAATCAGCACGAATACGGCGGTCACGCCCGAATGCTTGAGCAAGGCCGCCACCCAGAACCCCACGAAAATCGAACTGACCCGGCTCCAGCTGAAGACGAAGCCGACCGCGCGGGCGCGGATGCGGGTCGGATACAGCTCGGCCTGGTACGTATGGAAGATGCCGATCAGCCAGTTATTCGCGATCGTCACCGCGCTGCCGCAGATCAGAATCATCGCGGGCTCGCGCGCCTGGCCGAACAGCAGGCCCGCCGCGGCCACGACGAGCGCGCAGCCGACCAGCTGCCATTTGCGCTCGAGCCGTTCCGCGAAGGTCACCGCGCCGATCGCGCCGAGCGGCGTCGCGAACGCGATCACCATCGTGTAGAGCAGCGAGTGCGTGATCGTGATGCCCTTCGAAAACAGCAGCACCGGCACCCAAGAGCCGAAGCCATACACGCCGAAGGTCTGGCAGAAGTTGAAGAGCGACAGCATGATCGTGCGCGGCAGATAGCGGCCCTTCCAGATCTCGCCCCACGAACCTTTGTCCTTGCCCGATGCGTGGCCGTGCGGGTCCGCACTCGCGGCGGCGTCAACCTGCGGCGCGGCGAGCGGCCGGCCCGTTTCGGCGACCACGCGCGCTTCGATCGCATCGACGATCGCGTGCGCTTCCTGATCGCGGCCCTTGCTTTCGAGCCAGCGCGGCGACTCCGGCAGGCCGCGCCGCACGAACCAGATCGCGATTGCGCCGGCCGAGCCGATGATCATGACCCAGCGCCAGCCTTCGAGACCGAGCACCGTGCGCGGCACGAGCCCATATGCGAGCACCGCGACGACCGGCACCGACGTGAGAATCACGAGAATGCTGAACGCCATGTAACGGCCGCGCGTTTTATAGGGCGTGAGTTCCGAGATGTATGTATCGACGGTCAGCAGTTGCACGCCGATCCCCGCGCCCGCGACAAAACGCCATACGTCGAGCAGTTCGGGTGAAGTCTGGAAGGCCGCAATGAACGTCGCAATCGAATAGATGACCATCGCCGCTGTGAACACCGCGCGGCGCCCGTAGCGGTCCGTGATCCCGCCCAGCGCGACCGTGCCCAGAAACATGCCGGCAAAGAACGAGCCGAGAAAGCTCGCAAAGCCGTTGATGTCGAACAGACTCGCCGTCGTTGCGCGATACAGCCCGCTGTGAATCAGGCCCAGCGACACATACGCCGCCATAAAGAGCTCATAGAACTCGAACCACCCGCCGACCGCGATGCGCGCCACGAGCCCTCTGAAATAGCGCGTGGGCGGCAGCCGGTCGAGGCGCGCCGAAACGCTCGCGTGACCGTACCCGGCGGTGGCGAGCTCCTTGTCCATATACATCGACGTCTCCTGTCTTCCAATCGAAACTGTGTGCTTTTAAGATGAACTAGTGTCGACACTTGAAGCCAGTATGCGATTGCTTTCGAGTAAACTCAAGTGAAACCTTGTTTAAGTGTGCACACTTTAAGTTCCGGAACGGGCCAGATCGACGCCCGGACCGCGTGTCGCCGGCCGTTGCCGGTTTGTTAGAATCTGGCCCCGTGCAGTGCATCAATGCATCGGCGCCAGTCGAGCGAGGAAACAGACAATGGTCAGGGATGGGGACAAGAACGCGGCGACGAGTCTCGCCACGAGCGCGACGCCGCTCGAGGAAGCCGATTCGCCGCGCGTGGCTGAGATCGTCGAATGGGTCGCGCGCGGCATTATCGAAGGACGCCTGAGGCCCGGCGACGACCTCAATTCGGTGGATCTGGCGAAACGCTTCAGCGTGAGCCGCACACCGGTGCGCGAGGCGCTTTTCGTGCTGAGCCGCGAGGGTCTGGTCGACTGGTCACCGCGGCGCCGGCCGCGAGTGTCGACACTCAATATCAAGGACGTGCGCGAGATCTATCAGCTGCGCGCGGTGTTGTACGCGCAGGTATCCTACGCAATCGTCGAGCAGGCCAACGACGACGATATCGCCGCGTTATGGCGTGCGCACAAGCGTCTGGCCGATGTCGCCGCGCGCGACGACGTGGACGGCTATTTCTGGGCAAACGTGCAGTTTCGCGACGAAGAACTGCGTGTCTCGCGCAACAACATCTTCAAGGAAGTGCTCGATACGCTGAAGATGCGCACGAACCGCCTGCGCCATCTGAGCACGTCGTTGCCCGGCCGTTTGCAGCGCTCGTGCGCCGATCACCAGCGCCTGTGCGAAGCGTACGAGGAACGCGACGGCACGCTCGCGGCGGCATTGAACCGCTCGATCGTGCTCGGCGCGCTGCATGCGATCGAGCTTGCGTGGGAGAAGGATCCGGAGAAGTTCTGATGCATGCGCAGGCACGCTGTTCGTGGCCGCCTTTCCGGTGCGGGGCACGAACCTGCGCGCTCATCGCTCATAGCACTACATCGCAACGCGAAACTCTGAATAAATGGCGCTCACGCGCTGCTTTCGCTCGATTGCGCCGGTTCCGACGGCGCGCGATTGCAACGCGCACACCATCGTCCCTGTGGGCCCGGAGCGTTCGCGATGATCACGATTCCCGCCTTACGGTTTCAGGTTCATGTCGAGCCCGGCAGAACAGGCTCGCCGGAATCACACACGCCTCTGCCTCGAATCGATACACAGCGCCTGGAAAGTGGCCAACAGGCGCAAGCAAAACCATCGTCGCCAGATGCCGGACGCGCGGCGAGCGGTCTGCGCCCGGCCGTTGGGTCTCACGCCGCCGGACGGCGATCCGCTGGGGCAAGCGCGACCCCAGCGTCTGCCGCCGGCACGATCGCCGGTACGCTGCCCGACGCTTACATCGGCACGCCGCGAGGCGACTTGCAATCGGACCTGCAGCATGCCGGTGTCCTGACGGACGAAGCGGGACAACGGTTCGTCGCAGCAGGGAAACACTACTACGCGGTTCGCAACGACCCGGCAAACGGAACGTGGCGCGTCGTGCAGCCACAGGACCCTGCCAAACCCGGCATCCCTATCGGGCTTGACCCGGGAGGCCAATGGCGCGTGCGTCACGACGTCGGACTGGCTGGCGGACGCGCGCTCCCGACACGCGCGCAGATCGAGAACGATCTTCGTCAAACGCAAGCCACCCTGGTACACCTCCTTGACCGACGTTTCGATGTGTACAGGCGCATTCACGATACACAAGACCTGATACGCAGGTACGACGCGTTTCAGGTGCAAACGCGCGCCGACCGGCAGTCGGTACGAACCGATCTCGACTTCTGGCAAGGGATGTTCGACTATTTCACCGCGGCAGTCGGGCGCGACGCCGCTGATCCGTCGTTTCAGACCACGTTAGAGCAAGCGCGGGTTCAGATCGAACGCAAAAGAAACTTGATGCACGCGCTGCAGCGCATGATCGACGAACACGACACGCACCTCGGTACCTTGCGCTCGCGTATCGATACGATGACCGCGGACCTGGAACACATCCGGCAGTCGGTCCCGCGCACGAATCAGCGTATCAGGCAACTTGCCGCGCAATTGAACGACTTCGAATAGCCACGCGATGGCTCGCTGCATCGAAGCATCGAATCGACCGTCGGTGCTCCTCGCGCATCGACAGCCGCGATCGGCGCCCGCATAAGCACGGGTCGCGAGCGCGCCAACCCTCACTAGTCCCATTTACCGGAGTGTTTGCCATGAATGGATTTCCCGTATTACACGGTCAGGTGCATGTCGACGTAAGTAGAACAGGCTCATCGGGAACGCACACTCGCGAGCCGGAAACGTCTGTGCCGGGCGCGAGGCGTGAGATCAACGAGCAGAGGCCTGGGACGCAACGGCACGTCAAGTCCACGTCGCACGACTCTGCGCCAACCAGGCATCAGGCGGCCGGACGGCAAATGCGCCCCACGGCGCAGACTGACAGCACACGATCCGGCTTCCTATCGCAGGCTTACATCGGAACACCAAAGGGCGAATTGCGATCGGATGAGCATCACCCGCAGATGGTCGTCGATGAAACGGGCGCGCGATTTGTGCGGATCGGCAACCACTTCTATGCAGTGCGCCACGATCCGGCAAACAACACGTGGCGCGTGGTCCAACTGCAGGAGCCGGAGAAGCCCGGTATTCCAGTCGAACTGACCGCCGCCGGTTGGCGTCCGCATGCGAAGGTCGGCTTGCGCGGCGGAAGCCCGAACGATCCGCGCGTCGAGGCGGAGCGCCAGAGTCTGGAGTATGCCCGCAACCAGATTCAACAAGGGATCGCGAGCCACATCGTCCACGAGCGCCAGGCGCTTCAATTGATCGACCGTCTGGACCAGGAAAGACAGCGCGCCGAAGATCAATTACGCGAGGTCCGAAATCGCCACGAAGATGCCGGGCCGCACGAACGACTCGTCGACCAGACTAAAAGCCGTCTGTCAGGCGCGGAAAACGCCTTGCGAGAAATTCGCGACTTTCTATACGCGAGGGCTAACGAACTGCGCGATATCGAGCGAAGCCTTGCGCAACTGCCGCCACGCTAAAGCAAGCGCGTCCGGCCCTTCATGATCGAGGCGCGCTATGCGCTACTGCCCTGCCACCGTGCGCAGCAACGCCGGAACCTGCTGCAACGGCGCCAGCAGCGGCGCATCGACGTGATACGCCACGAGCGTCTTCGTCACATCCTGATAGTCGATATGCACGTGGCGGTCCGCGTCCTCCCACACCACCGCCTTCAGCGGCAATTCGAGCGCCGCATGCGGATACGCGGCCATCACCGGCGTGCCCGACTTCGGATTGCCGAACAGAAAAAGCCGCGTGGGCCGCAACGGCATGCCGACGCCCGCGGCCGCCTCGCTCTGGTCGATATCGGCGAATAGCGTCAGTCCGCGCGCCGCGAGCGTGTCGCGCAAACGCGTGACCGTCGTCGCGAAATCGTATTGGCTGGACAACGTGACAAGCGATGCGGGCATCGTATCCGGTGTATCGGCTCGGGCAGTCATGACGGGCTCCATCGAGTAGGTGAGGAAAGCAAGCAGCGCCGCGAAGACAAAACGCGGCAACGGTCCGACGCGGTGCGCGCGGCGCTCGCTCATCGCGCGGCCTCCTGCTTCTGCGCGGAATCGGCCGGATAGAACTGTTCAAGCGCCGCTTCAAAGGTGGCACGCGAAAACGGGCCGAGATGGCGCGCAACCAGCCGGCCGCGCGCATCGTAGAACAGCGTGGTCGGGAAACCGGCGGCGTCGACCGCGCGCGCGACGGCAAGATTCGGATCGAGCATTGAGTTCGCAATATGAATGCCGCGCGAGTCGAGATAGTCGTCGACGGTCGCGCGCGCTTCACCCTGATTCACGAACACCACATCGACGCGCCCGTTGGCGGCTTGCGCCTGCGCGAGCACCGGCATTTCGGCCTGGCACGGCGGGCACCATGTCGCCCACAGATTGACGACGAGCGGCTTGCCGTCGTTGCGCGCGAGCGGCCGCGGCTGGCCGCTGCTGTCGATCACCGATACCTGCGGCACGGTCTGCGGCGCCTGCGCGAACTGAGCGGCCGCGCTCGCCACGCTCCATGTCGCCACACCGGCAGCCACGGCAACGAAGAGCGGCTTCCGCAACGCGCGGCGGCGCAGCATGATCCACGCGACCACGCAAGCGCCGGCCGCGGCGCCCGCGAACAGGTCGAAGCCGCGATCGCGGAAATCGAGCATCTTCCCGATGCTGCCTTCATACCCAGGCAAGTACCGTCCGACGAACACGAGCCGCGCCACGATAAGTCCGACGATCAGCGTGTTGAAGATCGACTGGTCGATATTCGCCGCGGCGGCTTCGCCGTCGCGCCTGCGTCGCGCCGCGAAGCGACCCGCCACCAGCGCCACGATCACGCTCGCGAACAGGATTAACGGTCCGACCGGTAGTGAAATAAATCCGAGATTCATCGATGCCGCGCCTCGCCGCGGAACAGGAAAACGCCCGCTTGGAGTGTAGCCGCGCGCGCCGCGAGCCGGCATGCCCGAACGGATCATCGACATGCTTGTGCGGCTCAGACACGGCGCGGCCGTGTGCCGCCCGCGCTTTCCACGCGCTTTCCGAGGCCTGCCGAGGGCCGTCGCACGGGCTTCCCGCCGATCTTTCTCGTAACGAGAAAGATGCTTTGAGTGCACGGCGTATTCAGAATCGCGCGGCCCATTCCTACACTGCATACGTGCGGCCCGGATCGTCCGTGCCCTCCATCAGACAAGAGACCCGCGCCATGAAACTGTATTTCCATCCGTTGTCCGGCCATTCGCACCGCGCTCATCTGGGCCTGTCGCTACTTGACATTCCGCATGACGTGGTCGAAGTGGATCTCGCGGCCGCCGAGCATAAATCGCCCGAGTTCCTGAAGCTGAACCCGTTCGGGCAGATTCCGGTACTGATCGACGGCGAAACGGTGATTGCCGATTCGAACGCGATTCTCGTCTACGCGGCACGCAAGTCCGGCAAGACCGACTGGTTGCCGCAGACGCCCGCCGGCGAAGCCGCGGTGCAACGATGGCTCTCGGTCGCGGCCGGCGAGATTGCTTACGGGCCTTGCGCCGCGCGGCTCGTCACGGTGTTCGGCCGTGCGTTCAATGCCGACGAGGTGATTGCGCGCGCGCATCGCATTCTCGGTCTGATCGATGAGGCGCTAGCCAACCACGACTTCATCACCGGCAAGACGCCGACGATCGCGGACGTGGCGCTCTACAGCTATATCTCGGGCGCGCCGGAAGGCAACGTCGATCTGTCGGGCTACCCGCAGGTGCTCGCATGGCTCGCGCGTGTCGAAGCCTTGCCGGGTTTCGTCGAGTTCAGAAAGACGGCGGCCGGCCTGAGGGCCACGAAGTAAGAACGCGCCGGACAACGCGGCAAGCCGGCGCGCGATCGCGCAAGAGCGTCGCAACGTGCAGCACGATGCAGGATCAAGGCGCCGGCCCGGCCGGTGCTTCGGCAAGTTTCGAAGGAGCGCAATGATGGACATGTCCACACCCGTTATGCTCGATGAACCTGGTTCGACGTGGCACGCCGGCGAAGTCGCATTGCAGCGGCAAGCGGGCGTCGCCGACCGGATGAAGGATCTCGGGCGGCGTGTGGTGCGCGACTATATGCCCGACCAGCATCGGGCGTTCTTCGCCCAACTGCCGTTTGTCGCGCTCGGTTCCGTGGACGCTGACGGCGACGCATGGGCGACGCTGGTGGCGGGCAAGCCGGGCTTTGTGCAATCGCCCGATCCGCACCGGCTGCGCGTCAATGCGATGCCCGAGCCGCGCGACCCGGCGGCGGCCGGCGTGCGGGAAGGCGCCGCCGTCGCGCTGCTCGGCATCGAATTGCATACGCGCCGGCGCAACCGCATGAACGGCATCGTGCGTGAGCTGGGTGCGGGTGGCTTTGCGGTCGATGTCGGGCAAAGCTTCGGCAACTGCCCGCAGTACATCCAGATCCGTAACTTCACGTTCACGCGCGAGCCGTCGGTGACGTCGGATGCCGCGCCGGTCATCAGCAGTGAATTGACCGGGCGTGCGCGCGAAATCATTGCGGCGGCCGATACGTTTTTTGTTGCGTCGTATGCGGACCGTGGCGCCAATGCCAACAGCGGCGCGAACGACAGCGCAAACGGCAACGCGGACAATGTGGACGGTCACGCCCCTGCCGCTTTGCGCCGCGAAGTCGACGTCTCGCATCGCGGCGGCAACACGGGCTTCGTGCGTATCGGCGCGGACGGCGTGCTGACCATTCCCGACTTTGCGGGCAACCTGTTCTTTGCGACGCTCGGCAATATCTTCGTGAACGGCCGCGCGGGCCTCGTGTTCGTCGATTTCGCGACCGGCGATCTGCTGCAGATTACAGGCGACGCATCGGTCGATACCGATTCGCCGGAAGTCGCCGCGTTTCAGGGCGCCGAGCGGCTGTGGCGCGTCAAGCCGCGCCGTGTTGTCTACAGGCCGCGCGCGCTGCCGCTGCGCTGGGTATTCAACGAAGACGGCTGGTCGCTGAACTCGCTGATGACCGGCAACTGGACCGAGGCCGAACACCGTCTGCAAGCGGCCGCGCTTGCCGATGCATGGCGGCCGTTCAAGGTCGCGCAAATCGTCGACGAAAGCACGACGATCCGCTCGTTTCATCTCGAACCCGCCGATGGCGCCGGCGTGATTCCGCATGAAGCGGGACAGCATTTGCCGATTCGCGTGGCGTTGCCCGATGAAACGGGTGCGCCGGGTGCAGTGAAGACGGTGCGCCGAACCTACACGATTTCATCGGGGCCTGCGGACGGCGGCTACCGCATCAGCGTCAAGCGCGAAGGCGTCGTCTCGCGCTATCTGCACGACACGCTGCGCGTCTGCAGCGTGATCGAAGCGCGTGCGCCCGCCGGCCGCTTCACGATCGATGCGCAGGAAGAACGCCCCGCCGTGCTGCTCGCAGCCGGTGTCGGCATCACGCCGATGATCGCGATGCTGCGGCATATCGTCTACGAAGGGCTGCGCACGCGGCACATGCGGCCGACCTGGCTGTTCCAGTCGGCGCGCACGCCGCACGAACGCGCGTTCACCGATGAAGTCGACTATCTCGCGAGTGTTTCGGGCGGCGCGGTCGAGGTCGTGCGCACGCTTTCGGACCCGCAGGGGGCACGCCGCGGCAAAGACTTCGATCAATCGGGACGGCTCGACATCGCGCTGCTGCGCGAAACGCTGCCGCTCGACGATTACGATTTTTATCTATGCGGGCCGGCCGGGTTCATGCAATCGCTATACGACGGCTTGCGCAAGCTCAATATCGCCGACGAGCGGATTCATGCGGAAGCGTTCGGGCCGTCGGGGCTCAAGCGGACACGTGAAGGCAAGCTAACGGACACGGCTGCGGCAGTTAGCGCAACTGCGGCAGCTGCCGCACCGTCCGCGCCGTCTGCACCTGCCGTGCAACACGTGCCTGCGGCGCAACCCACGCCGGTCGTGTTCGCAAAGTCCGGCAAGGAAGCGCAATGGAATCCGGCAAGCGGTTCGCTGCTGGAATTGGCCGAAGCTCAAGGACTGTCGCCGGAATTCAGCTGCCGGGGCGGCACTTGCGGAAGTTGCCGCACAAGGATTGTGGATGGCGCAGTCGCTTATGCGAGCCCGCCGGAATTCCCGGTTGGTGAAAATGAAGCGCTGATTTGCTGTGCGGTGCCGGCGCGCACCGATCAGGCCGGTGGCGGCGAACCGCTGGTGCTGGACCTGTAGCGGGTGTGCGGGTGTCATGCGTGTGCGCCGTCGTGAGCCAACGCGCGCCGTTATGCACGCCCGCGCCGCCCTTAAAACGTCAGATCATGCAGCTTGCGCATCCCGTCGAGCAGCCACTGAAACACGCCCTGCTCGGTATGCGCGACCGGCGCCGCGGACGATGAAATGCGGCTTAGCTTGTCCTGCCGCCGCGACAGCAGTTCGCACATTTCCCGCGCGACATCGGGGTTGCGCTTGAGCAGCGGCGTCAGGTCTTCCTTCTCCAACCGGTAGACCACCACGCGGCTCAATGCCGTCACCGTGACGCGCACCGGCATGCCCGCGAGCAGACCCTGTTCGCCCATCGTATCGCCGGGGCCGAGCCGCGACACTTCGATCTTGCCGCCGTCCGCTTCGTCGAGCGTCACGCTCAGAATGCCCGATTCGACGATCGTCATGCACTCGGGCACGACCTCCTTCGTGACCAGCACGTCGTCGACCTCGTATTCCTTGCGCGTCAACAGCGGCGCAAGATCGTGCAGTTCGTCGCGGCTCAATGTCACAAACAGTTCGACACGCCGCAGCAGCGCCTCGCGCGGATCGTCGAGCTTGGCCGGCGCGGCCGGCACGCTGAGCGGCCGCAGATCGACGCCGGCCGAAGCGAGATGCCGGTAGCACAGATCGAATAGCTCGTTGGTCACCGACGTCTTCTTGCCCATGTCGTTGACGAAGCCGGCCACTTCGTACAGCACCGAGTTCACCGTGCTGTGCTTCGCGGTCACATACGGCGCGGGGTCCGACATCAGCGACGTGACGCTTTTCACCGCCCGCTCGAGCGCGCTGATCACCGTCGCGGGCCGCTCCTGCGGCGAAATTTCGAGGCTGACCTTCACGCCGTGCAGCGCGCCCGGCCGGCTGTTATTCGTGATCTTCGTTTTGGCGGCCACCGCGTTCGGCACGATCACAACATTGCCTTGCGAGGTCAGCAGATGCGTGGCGCGCCAGTTCATTTCGACCACCCGGCCTTCGACGTCGTCGACCGACACCCAGTCGCCGATCTGATACGGCTCGGTCGTATTGAGCACGATGCCCGCGAACACATCGCTCAAGGTGCTTTGAATCGCGAGACCGAGCACGATGGCCAACGCGCCCGAGGTGGCGACGAGCCCGCGTATCGGCAGCTCGAGCACGAAGCCGAGCGACGCGACGATCGCGGCAAGAAAAACGAGCGCGCCGAATACGTCCTGAAAGAGCCGCTGACGGCGCCATGCGCTCGGCAGCAGCAGCGTGTCGAGCGCCTGACCGAGCAGGCGCGCACCCATCAACCACCAGATGATTTCAAGGACCTGCCCCAGCACATGCTGCGGCATCGAGCCGAAGCCGGGCGCTTGCGAAAACGGGCTCAGGCCCGACGCGAAGAGCACATAGCTGAGCGCCGCGAATAGCAGCAGCCGGGCGAACAGCCGCGGCACTTCCTGGGCCGGCAGACGGAATCGCCATACGGCGAGGTCGACCACAAGGATCGCGTAGCCGATGATCAAAGGATGGTCCAAGGCGCCTCCATGCGATGGGTGCAATGGCGCCTGCCGCAGCCCGCCCGACCCTCACCGCGGCGGCAGGCTGCCGCGCGGGCGCGCGACTGCTCACAGTAACACGCGATACGCGTTTTTCGCTGTATGCCCCGTCGCACGCCGTGTTGCCCGGGAGGGAACGCAGCAAGGGGGAGCCGAACGAATGTGTGAGCGAATGTGTGAGCGAATGTGTTGACGAATGCGTCGAACGATGGACGCAAAAAGGCCGCATGGGCATTGCGTTGCACAACGCCGATGCGGCCTGCGGAATTCGACTGCGGGAATACCGGAAGATAAGGGACGCGCCGAAGCGCGACCCTGTAAAACGCGCCCTGCTTACTTGACGATGCCGACCAGCTCGACTTCGAAGATCAGGTCGCTGTTCGGCGGAATCACGCCGACGCCGCGCGAACCGTACGCGGTCGCAGCCGGGCACGTGAGCTTCGCTTTCTCGCCGACTTTCATCGTCGCGACGCCTTGCGTCCAGCACGGGATCACGCGGGCGAGCGGGAATTCGGCCGGGCCGCCATGCTTGGCCGAGCTGTCGAACTCGGTGCCGTTCGTCAGCGTGCCGCGGTAGTTGACCCGCACGACGTCGGAAGCGGTCGGCTGCGGGCCGTTGCCCGGCGTCAGATGTTCGACCGTCACGCCGGACGGCAGCTTCTCGGTCTGGGCCGCGAAGGCGCTGCCGGCAGCGGTGGCGAAAACAGCGGCGGTCAGCGCGCACAATGCAAATTTCATCAGATTCTCCTCGTGAATGGCCGGCGCTATTGTAGCGAATCGGGTCCGGCCGGTTTGAATCACGCGGAGCTTGCACGCGCCCGGTTAAGCGATGATGAACGCTCAGCCCGCACGCGCCGGCACGTTGCCGAGTAACCGGCCCAGCCCTTCCGCGTACGTCAGGTGCGCGATCACCGCGTCGCGCAGCTTCGGATACGGCAGGCCGGCGAGCATGGCGGTCTGCATCGCGGCCATCACTTCGCCGGATTCCGCACCGAGCATCGTGAAGCCGACGATGCGATCGTCGTTGCCGACCAGCACCTTCATGAAGCCGAGCGTCTCGTCGGTCGCTTCGCCGCGCAGCACGTGGGCCATCGGCAGCTTGCCGACGCGCACCGGCACTTTCTGGCGCTCCGCTTCGCGTTCGTTGAGGCCGACATGCGCAAGCGGCGGATCGGTGAACATGCAGTACGGCACGAGCCGGTCCTGCGTGCTGCGCTGGCCGCCCGCCATGTTGTCGCGCACGATGCGGAAATCGTCGACCGAGACATGCGTGAAGTGCGGGCTGCCCGCGCATTCGCCGATCGCCCAGACGTCCGGCGCGCTGGTCTGCAGACGCTCGTTCACGCGGATATAGCCGCGCTCGTCGAGTTCGACGCCAAGCTTCTCGAGGCCGATGCCGGCCGTGTTCGGAATGCGCCCGGTCGCGACCAGCAGATGCGTGCCTTCAACGGTTCTTTCGCTGCCGCCCGCGCGCACCGTGACGCGCACGTCCTTGCCCGACTGCCCGGCCACTTTCGTGGTCTGCGCATCGAGCAGCAGTTCGATGCCTTCGCCGCGCAGGATGTTCTGCACTTCCGCGGCAATATCGGCGTCTTCGCGATGCATGAGGTGCGGGTTGTGATCGATGATCGTGACGCGGCTGCCGAAACGCCGCAACGCCTGCGCCATTTCGATGCCGATATAGCCGCCGCCGAGCACAAGCAGATGTTCGGGCAACTGATCGAGTTCGAGCGCTTCGATATGCGTGAGCGGTTGCGCATCGGCAAGCCCCGGGATATCGGGAATCGCCGCATGCGAGCCCACGTTGATCACGACCTGATTGCCGCTTAGCGTGCGCGTGCCGCCGTCGTTGAGCGTCACTTCGATGGTCTTCGGTGCGGTAAACTGGCCGCGGCCCATGATCAGTTGCGCGCCGCTCGATTCATAGAACGCGAGATGCGCGGCGTTTTCGCGCGCGATCATGTCGCGCTTGCGCTGCCGGACCTTCGCGAGATCGGTTTTCACGGCGCCCGTTATCGTGCCGAAATCGGCCGCATGATGCGCGAGATGTGCAACCCGCGCGCTCCATATTTCGTTCTTGCTCGGCAGACACGCGACCGCCGGGCACGAGCCGCCGACCCATTGACGCTCGACCACCGCGACACGCTGGCCCGCGTTGCCGAGGTGCCACGCGAGCAGCTTGCCACCCTGACCGCTTCCGAGGATCAGCGTGTCGACCTGTTCCAGTTTGGACATTCCTCTTCTCCGTCGTGACTTCATGAAATAGCCCGTGCGATTTGAGAACGGGCAGTTCATTGTCGCGGTCCGTTAGCGGGGATTCTGTACAAAACGCGCCATGTTAGCGAGATCGCACCTTTCGGGTTCCTGCGGATTTCCGGATTCCGGATCGCGGGTCATCACTCTGCGCTCATTCAGCGGGATTACGCTCCTCAACATCCGGAATCGCCGTCACACGCGAAGCGGATGGTTCAGACGAATCGTCGTCGCGAATCGTCGTCGCATTGAGGAGTAGAAAATGAGCTTTACCCCTTCGCTGTCGTTATTCATTGGACTGGGCGTCACAGTCGGCGTGTTGTCGACGGTGCTGGCAATCGCCATCGAGCGCATCGATGCGCGCATTGCTCAACGCTCGTGTGAGAAAGCGATCGCCGCGCGCGTCGCGCGCAAGGAACGCGATGCGCAACGAGCATGGGAGTTGGGCCGCGCAGCACTGCGCCGGGTCGCGATGGGCGTCGCTACCGCGAAGATCGCGGATTAAGCGGCTGGCCGACCGCAAACCGGCAAACGCGCTATGACGGCGCGATGCCGTGGCGCGCGCTCCGCTAAGCCTTGCGCGGCGTAACGTCGGGCGGGAGTGCGGCGGTTTCGTCGATAAGCGCCGGGTCGACGCGCACGCCCGGAAAGCGCGCGAGCTGCGGCACCGCGGCGCGCACGTATTGCAGCATCGTCGCCGCAGCCGGCGATAACGATTTGCCCTCGCGGCGCAATACGCCGACCGTGCGCGTCAACACCGGCTGCGACAACAGACGCAGCTTCAGCGTATCGAGCGGCGCGCGCTGCGCGGCCAGCGCCGACATGATCGATACGCCCACGCCGCGCGCCACCAGCGTTTCGATCGTCGACGTATTCGATACGCGATAGCGCGGCTCCCGCACCTCGACACTTAAGCCCACTGTGCGGCTCAACTGATGCTGCATGCCGAGGTCGGGACTGAAACCGATAATCCGGTAGCCGTCGATGTCCTGCCACGACAGTTCGCCCTCCTTTTCGGCCAGCGCATGGTGGGGCGCGAACACCACGCCGAAACTGTCTTCGAAAAGCGGCTCGAACACGAGTTCGGGGTCGTGCTCCCAGGGGCTGCAAATGCCGAAGTCGACGTCGCCGTTGATAATGCGCTGCTGCACCGTTTCGGAATTGTCTTCGCGCAGATAGATGTCGATATTCGGGTACGCGTCGATATAAGCCGCGACCGCCTCCGGCAGCAGCAACGCCATCACCGACGGCACCGCCGCCACCCCCACCTTGCCGCGCTCGCGTTTGCCGAGCGCGCGCATGGTGCGGATCGACGAATCGAAATCCTGCAACAGCCTTTCAGCCGAAGGCAAAAACTCGCGGCCTGCCTGCGTCAGATCGATACGGCGTGTCGAGCGGTCGAACAGCGCGATGCCCAGGTCGTCTTCGAGATGCTGGATCGTGAGGCTCAACGCCGACTGCGTGACGAACAGCGACTCCGCCGCGCGCGTGAGGCTGCGATGCATCGCGACCGCGACGAACGCACGGATATGGCGAATCGAAAGGCGTTTGGAAGGCGCATTCAGCGACTTGTCATTCATCTATTTTTCTCGTGAATCAAGCGAAATTAATCGATTGTATTACCACATCTGACACCACTAGACTCGCCGCATGATCGATTAAGCATGACTGATTGAAGGAGACATACGGATGTTGGTGGATCTGCGCCGCTACACGATCGTGCCGGGCCAGCTGAAGGCCTATCTGGCGCTGTACGAGAAGTACGGCCTGCCGGTGCAACGCCGGCACGTGGGCGACCCGCTCGGCTATTTCATTTCCGAAGTGGGCACGCTGAACCAGGTCGTGCACCTGTGGGGCTACGAAAGTTTTGAAGACCGTCAGCGGCGCCGCGCCGCGATGGAAGCGGACCCGGACTGGGCCGAATACAAAAAGATGACCGCACAGGGCTATATCGAGCGCCAGGAAAATCAGCTCGTGATGTCGGCCCCGTGGTCGAAGATCTAAAAGAACAGTACCGAGACCACCGATGAAAGTGATCATTTCCGACGACTACCAGGACTGCGTGCGCACGCTCGATTGCTATACGAAGCTCGCTACGCAATTCGACGTCGAAATTCATAACGACACGCTCGAATCCATCGACGAACAGGCGAAGCGCTTCGCCGATGCGGACGCGCTGCTGCTGATCCGCGAGCGCACGCCGGTGACGGCCGAACTGCTCGCGCGCCTGCCGAAGCTGAAGTTCATCAGCCAGACCGGCCGCGCGGCGAACCACGTCGATCTCGCCGCTTGCACGGCGCGCGGCATTCCTGTTTCGGCGGAAGGCTCGGCAACGACGGCTGCGGCCGAACTGACGTGGGCGCTCGTGATGGCGTCGATGCGCAAGGTGCATGTCGAAGCGAACCGGCTGAAAGCGGGCCTATGGCAAGGGCATCTCGGCATCGGACTCAAAGGCCGCACGCTCGGCATCGCCGGCTACGGCAAGATCGGCAGCGTGGTCGGCGGCTATGGGCGCGCGTTCGGCATGCGAGTCGTCGCGCTCGACGATCATGAGACCTCGCGCGCCGCGGCGCTTGCCGACGGCGTCGAAAGCGAAAGCGACCGCCAGAAGTTTTTCGCGCAGGCCGACGTGGTGTGCTGCCATTTGCGCCTGCTGCCGGCCACGCGCGGCTCGATCACGCTGCAGGATCTGTCGGCGATGAAGCCGACCGCGCTTTTCGTCAACACGAGCCGCAGCGAAGTGATCGCGCCGGGCGTGCTCGAAACGGCGCTGAAGGCGGGCCGGCCCGGCTTCGCCGCAGTGGACGTCTACGAGCACGAGCCGATTTATGGCGCGGATCATCCGTTGATCAAGCTCGACAACGTGCTCGCGACGCCGCATATCGGCTATGTCGAGAAGGACACGTACGAGCACTACTTCGGCATTGCGATCGATCAGGTGCTCGCGTGGCGCGAGGGCAAGCCGATCAATGTGCTCAATCCGCAGGCCGTCGAGGGCGCTTCGGCGGGGTGAGCGGCACGCATCGGATGGGCTTGCGCCTTGCCGATGCACATTGCGCGTGGCTTTAGGGAAGATGTAAGCCGAATGCGCTAGAAACTCAAGATTGCGCGGCCGTACGGAGGCCGCGCGTACAGATGGAGACAGATTTTGGACCACACCCTTGAAGCATCGACGATCAGCCGCGTCTACCGGCGCCTCGTGCCTTTGCTGTTCGTGCTGCTCATTATCAATTACATGGACCGCGTCAACGTCGGCTTCGCCGCGCTGCGCATGAACCATGAACTCGGCTTCAGCGCCTCGGTGTTCGGGCTCGGCGCCGGCATCTTCTTTATCGGCTACGCACTGTTCGAAGTACCGAGCAATATTGCCTTGCATCGCTTCGGCGCGCGCATGTGGATTTCGCGGATCATGATCACATGGGGACTGGTTTCGGCAGGCCTCGCATTCGTGCATTCGCAGACCTCGTTCTACGTGCTGCGCTTTCTGCTCGGCGTCGCGGAAGCGGGCTTTATTCCGGGCGTGGTCGCTTACCTCGCTTACTGGTTTCCGGTGCGCTACCGCTCGCGCGCGAACGCGGGCGTGATTATGGCCACGGCGGTCGCATCGGCGATCGGCTCGCCGCTGTCGGGCGTCCTGATGCATGCGCTGGATGGCGTGCACGGCTATTCCGGATGGCGCTGGATGCTGCTGCTCGAAGCCGTTCCGGCGGTGATTCTCGGCTTCTTTGTACTGTTCTGGTTGACCGACCGCCCGCAACGCGCGACGTGGCTGCGCGACGATCAGCGTGCGTGGCTCGTCAACGAGCTTGAAACTGAAGCGTCGAAGCTCACGAAAACGGCGAGCCTGCCGTTTATGAAAATCGCCGTGATGGGCCGCGTGTGGAGCCTGTCGCTGCTGTTCGTCTGCTTCCTGACCGCGTTTTACGGCGTGCTGCTGTGGCTGCCGCAGATCGTCAAGAACATGGGCTCGCTGACTGATCTGCAGGTCGGCTTCGTGAGCGCGCTGCCGTTCTGCTGCGCGGCCGTGTCGATGTATCTGGTTGCGCGCCATTCGGACCGCGTCGGCGAGCGCCGCATGCATATCGTGATCTGCATGGCGATCGGCGGTCTTGCGCTGCTTGCATGCGCATTCGTGTCGCAACCGCTGATCGGTTTGATTCTGCTGTGTATTGCTGCGGCTGGCATCTGGGGCTGCCTCGCGGTGTTCTGGACGCTCACCGGCGAATTCCTGACGGGCGCGGCCGTCGCGATCGGCATTGCGCTGATCAATACGATCGGCCAGTTCGGCGGGCTGCTCGGGCCGTGGCTCGTCGGCATCATCAAGGACTTCACGGGGCACTTCGGTGCGGCCCTGATCGCGCTCGCGGTGGCCGCGTTCCTTGCCTCGTTGATCGCGTTCCTGCTGCCCGAGCGGGCGACGGTGAATGAGGAAAGCGGGGCGCTGTCGGAGTCGAGCGCGTTGCAGTGAGGGTTTGCTGCGGCCGCGTTGAAGCTGCCGCATTAGAGTCACGGGATTGAACTCACGTTGGAAACGGGCGCCGCGTTGCACTTCAACTGTGCATCCGGCGCGCGCAAACGACGCTCAAATGTGCGATGCTTGCGGGCAATTTCATGCGCCCGCTCATGCGCCCACCCATGGGCCATCTTCGGCCGCGGCTTCCGCCCCTGCTTCTGCCCGATCAGCACGCCATTCACGAACTGATGACCTCACCTGCCCTTCTCGACTTCGCCGCACTGACTGAACTCGCCTCGCGCTCGGAAGCCGTGACTGTTGCGTGCGCTTGCAACGCAACGCCGACCGACGGCTGGCAAACGCTGCCGCTGTCGATGCCCGAGGCGCAATTGCACGTAGCGGGCACGCTCGCCGAACAGCACCAGGACGACGCAACCTTCGCCGAATATCATCCGGACGGCACGCGCTACTGGTCCGCCGATGCGCCGATCGCGCCGCGCTATTTCCCGTATAACCGCTGCACGGTGTCGGAGTGCACGGTGTGCGGGAGAAGCTATTTGCGTTACGTGGAAGGCGGTGGGTATTTTGTCGATCAGCGGATACGTCAGCTGAAGGCGTCGTTGCTGGTTGATGCGGCGTTGTGAGCGGTCAGGCACGCCCTAGCCAGACCTTCAATCGCGCCCAAAGTCCGGGTTTGCTTCCGTGCGCGGCACGATCTTGTCGTGAGATATCGCCCTGTTCGCGATACAACGACTGAGGCTCGGGCGGCTCCCGGAATGCGTCTTTCTGCAATGGGGTTCCATTCGTTCCCGGCTGCCGCCGCTGATCCAGTTCCCGCTGACGCTTGAGGTTAGGCGCAGACGACGTGTGCTCAATGAATGTGTGACCGGGTCCATACACCGTATTTGATATCGAGTCCGCTTCGCTTGGCGCGACCGCCTTCCCATTTTCATCGACAGGGACGGTCTCGATCTCAACGACCGGAATGCACCACGCAGCGCTTGCTCGCGCGGTGAGTTCTCCCTTCGCATCGAAACACCGAAAAACAAAACTTTCTGGAAAATCGGAGGCGTTCCATTGCTCGGTTGATCCATTCCAATCGAACTTGGCCTTGATCGTGCCCGGATGAGGAAGATGCGGGTCTTGAGCGCCCGGTGGAAATTGCGCGGTCATATCCAAGGTTCGATAAGCCGCCGGGCATCCATATGTGAATGCGAACAGGGCAGCGGCGATTAACGCCCCTCCGAATCGACTCATCTGGAAATCTTGTCGGAGGTCGGATCACCATTCCGTACCGCCGCCTTACGCATCGGCGCGCCCCTTCCCCACGACAGTAGACGCGGCCAATCGCGACCCGTTGCATCGCTGCACACGCATTTCGTCAACGCACTCCACCTTCGCTCCCCATTCGTTCGTTTTGCGAACGACATTTGACTCGAATGCAGGAGTTTTGTGAAAAGCGTTTGGTAAAGAATTGTCAAACCGTATGTCGTTATGCGCGACAAATGAAGATCATCTGCTTGCGGCAATTACCTGATTCGTAGCGTCAGCCATCACGCGGCACGCGCCCTGAACTTCTCCATATTCCGCTCCACTTCCAGCGCGTTACGCTCCACCCAGTTGTGCTGCAGCAACCCGTCTTCGCGCACTTCGAACACCGCGGTACCGGTCATATCGATCGGCGCGCCATCGGCCTCGAAACCCATAAAGCCGTTGTTCTTGCCCGTCACGCGCCAGCGCGTCACGACGCGATCGCCGCTCGCGCTCGAAAACATCTCGACGATGTGAAATTCAAAGTCGTCGATGCTGGCAAGAAACGCCGCCACCCACGACTTGAACGCATCGCGCGAACCGATCGTCACACCGCCAGTCGTGATCTCGAAGTCCTCGGCAACCAGTTTGTCTACCGCGTCCGGATTGCCGGCCTGCCAGACCTGCCGCCAGAAATTCTCAACAATCCGCACTGAATTGCGCCCGTCCATTTGTCTCTTCCACCCACTCAAACTCAAACGTGCAATACGTGCATGCTCGCGGCATGCCAAACATCGGATTACTGACCGGATTGGCCAGGCTGCTGAGCCGGCGTAGCGCCCGCGCCCGCTGCCGACGTCCCCGCCGTGCCCGGACCATAGCCGGATGCCCCCTGCGCCCGCTTCGCGGCCACGCGTGCTTCCGCAGCCTGAATCTCAACCGGATATGAAGCTTCGGTATCGCCCTGATAGCCTGCAGCACGCAGTTGGGCGAGTTCATTTTTCACTTGCGCACGGGTGATGGTCGATTGCTGCGCGAATGCCGCAGCCGGCACAACAAGCGCGGAAGCAACAAGGGATGCCAGAAAAGCTTGTCGGATCTTCATGATGATTAGCCTCACAACGATTAGAGAGTGACCTTCGACGATCGGATGCGAACTTGCATTTCGTCGTTGGCTGAAGTCTAGTCATCGCGCGCCCTTCGTTTAAGGGTAAATACCGACAGACTATGTTTACGCGCAACGCAGTAATCGATGCGGACCCACACCTCCGGCATGCAGCGGTGAGCAGCGCTTCCGGCCCCATCCGCACCATCCGCGCCACCAGCCCCACCAGCGCCATTCTTGACACTTGTGTCTAACTATGACAGCATCGATTCCATTCGATGTGGTGCGGATCTGCCACAAGAGAGGTTCGTCATGGTTGACATGGTTCATAGCATGCGCATTTTCGTGCGCGTCGTGGAGGCCGGCACGTTCACGGCCGTTGCGCGAGAGACCGACACGACCACCGCGCAGGTGTCGCGCGCGGTATCGCTGCTCGAAGATGAACTGCAAACGCTGCTGCTTCACCGCACCACGCGACATCTTTCGGTAACCGAAGCAGGTGCAAAGTACTTCGAACGCGCAAAACTGATTCTCGCGGAACTGGACAATGCAAATGTCGAGGCACGCAATGCAATGTCGCATCCGCAAGGGCGCATTCGCGTGCATGCGACGCCAGGTCTCGCGCGCGGCGCGGTCACCTCGGCGCTGCTCGCGTATCAGGCCGAGCACCCCGACGTTTCGCTGGATCTCGATATCGAACAGCGCATTCCGAACCTCGTCGAGGACGGCTACGACATCTCGCTCGCCAGCACCACGCAATTGGCCGATTCCGCGTACATCGCGCAGACGCTCGGCACGAGTCACGGCATTCTGACCGCGTCTCCCGACTATCTCGACAGGCACGGCACGCCGGCAAGCGTCGAAGACCTCGCGCAACATACGCTGCTGCGTCTATCGAGTCCGCTCGCACCCGCCGACGAATGGCATCTCGAGGGCGCCGACGGCTCGATGCTGGTCACGGTGAAGTCGTCGCCGTTTCAAACCAGTTCGCCCGATGCGCTGCGTCACGCACTGGTCACCGGCGCCGGCATCGGCATGATGTGCGCGTATAACGTGCTCGACGATTTGCGCAGCGGCGCCCTCGTGCGCGTGCTGCCGCAAATGCGCCTGCGACCGTTCAATGTCTACGCGCTTTACGTGTCGCGCCGCTATATGGATGCAAAAACGCGCACGCTGATCGACTTTCTGCGCAAGTGGGTCACGCCTGAACTCGCACGCCTCGAACATGAAGTCGAATCGTTCGCGACGCGCGGTCTCGTGCAAACCCAAACGCGTGGGCCGCGCAACGCGGGGCTCAAAAACGGCGCGCTCGCACTGGCCGCCAAGGAGTCGCCCGTGCCCTCCGCGACGGTGGAAACGATTCATTGAGCTGACTCAATGAGCTGACTCACTAAACCGACTCATTAAGCCGACTCATTAAGCCGGCTCATTGAGCCGACTGATCAAGCGATTCACCAGACGATGATCCGACCAATCCGCCCGACGCGCCTCACCGGCGCGATCCGGCGGTTTCGGCTCATCGCCTGATTCACCGCACCTCCGCGTATCAGCCGCAATTGACCGGACTCCTGTTACTGGCTACAGTTGCCCGTTGAAAAACCATCGTGTTTTTACGGGTCAACCACAGTTTCAGACGCAAACCCAGGCGCACAGTCCATCAATTGAAGGCACCGATGTCCTACACCCCTATCGTTCCGCCACCGCGATTCCGGCTCTCCGACGCGGTCTGCGACCAGCTCGAGCAGTTGATCGTCGACGGAACGCTGCGGGCCGGCGAAGCGCTGCCGTCCGAGCGCGATCTGGCACAGAAGCTCAATGTCTCGCGCCCGTCGCTGCGCGAGGCGCTATTGCGGCTCGAAGGCAGCAAGCTGATCCAGTCGAAGACGGGCGGCGGCTACGTCGTCGCGAACTCCACCGCGCCGCTGATCGCGGACCCGCTCGCGCATCTGATGGCGCGCCATCGCAAGGCAGCCGGCGATATTCTCGAGATGCGCGAAGGGCTCGAAGCCGTCGCGGTCGAGCTCGCGGCGGTGCGTGCCACCAAGACAGACATCCAGAACATCAAGGAAGCGCTCGCCGAACTCGAAACCGCGTTCGGCAAAGATCAACCCTACGACGTGGAAGATGGCGAAGTGAGCTTGCCGCAGCTCGATGCGGCGTTCCATTTGAGGATTGCGGACGCCACGCACAATATCGTGCTCGTGCATGTGATGCACGGCATTCATAACCTCGTGCAGAAGTCGATCGAAGAAACGTACGCGACCTTCAAGAAGCGCAACGCCGATCTTTTTTATCTCGTGCAGCAGCACCGCACGATTTACGAAGCGATCCGCAAGCACGACCCAAGCGCCGCACGCGCGGCGCTCGGCACCCACCTCGAATTTATCCGCGAGAACGCCTCGCGTTAGCCGTGCTGCGCGCGCGAACGCAGGCGCTCATGCATCCGCTCATGCATCCGCTCACGCATCCGCAAGCGCCTCCTCGACAATCTCGATCCAGTGCCGCACCGGCGTTCTGCCCGCGCCCGCAAGATGCGCCTGGCAGCCGATATTCGCCGTCGCGATCAGATCCGGCTTGCCGCTTTCGAGCGCATCGAGCTTGTTGTCGCGCAACTGCTTCGACAACTCGGGCTGCGTAAACGAGTACGTGCCGGCCGAGCCGCAGCATAGATGCGCGTCGGGCACCGCGGACAATTCGAAGCCGAGCCGCTGCAGTACGCCCTCCACCGCGCCGCCCAGTTTCTGTGCATGCTGGAGCGTGCACGGGCAATGGAACGCAATGCGGCGCGCCGCTTCGGTCAAACGCAGCGCATCGAGATTTTCCGCCGCCAGCACTTCGACGAGGTCGCGCGTGAGTTCACTCACCCGCCGGGCTTTTTCCGCGTAGCGCGGATCGTCGCGCAGCAGATGTCCGTACTCCTTGACGAAGGCGCCGCAGCCGCTCGCGGTCTGAATGATTGCTTCGACGCGGCCCGCCTCGATAGCCGGCCACCACGCGTCGATATTGCGGCGCGCGCGATCGAGGCCTGCCTGCTGCGCGTTCAGATGGTAGTCGGTCGAGCCGCAGCAGCCCGCCTGTGGCGCGTTGTCGATGCTGATGCCGAGCTGGTCGAGCACGCGCGCGGTTGCCGCGTTCGTATTCGGCGACAGTGACGGCTGCACGCAGCCTTCGAGCATCAGCATCCGGCGCGCGTGGCGCCGCGGCGGGCGCGCCTTCGCCGCGATCTGCTGCGCCGGAATCTTGTCGCCGAGCGCTTTGGGCAGCATCGGCCGCACCGCGCGGCCCGCTTTCAGCAGCGTGTTGAACACACCGGGGCGCGGAATCACGTGACGCAGGCCCGCGCGCAAAGCGCGCTCGCGCAGCGGCCGTTCGATGCGTCGCTCGAGTTCGGCGCGGCCGATATCGAGCAGCGAGTGATAGCGCACGCCCGATGGGCACGTCGTTTCGCAATTACGGCACGTGAGGCAGCGATCGAGATGCGTTTGCGTTTTTTCGGTCGACGCTTCGCCTTCGAGCAATTGCTTGATCAGATAGATGCGGCCGCGCGGCCCGTCGAGTTCGTTGCCGAGAAGCTGATACGTCGGGCACGTTGCGTTACAGAAGCCGCAATGCACGCACGAGCGCAGGATTTCATCGGCTTCGTCGGCATGCGGCAAGCTGCGCGCGCGATCGGAAAGGTTCGTCTGCATGCGGTCCCTTGAATGGCGGCCCTTAATGGTTGCCCTTGAATGGCGGCCCTGGATTGCTGCCTCGAATGGCGGCCCCTGAAAGATGGGCTCATCTCATGAATGCGCGCTCGCCAGCTTGAACGCGCATTCGAACTTACAGGTCGGCGTACATCCGCCCCGGATTGAAAATACCGTGCGGATCGAGCTTCTGCTTCAGCTGCCGGTGAAAACGCAGCAACGGCGCCGGCAGCGGCTGAAACGGTTCGACGCCCGCGGCCGGCGTGAAGCACGTTGCGTGTCCGCCCGCGGATTCGGCGATGCGCCGGATGCTCGCCGCTGGCGCATTGCTTTTGAGCCAGCGTTGCGCGCCGCCCCAGTCCAACGCCGCTTCGCCGGGCAGCGCTTCGACGCCGACATGATTGGGCAAGGAAAGGCGCCACAGGCATTCGGGGCCCGCGAAAAACGGTAGCCGCTGCTCGCGCAAATCGGCCCAGAACGCAGGATCGATCGCGGCGCCGCCGATGCGCTGCGCCGCGGACTGCACCGATGCCGTGCCGCCTTCAAGCCGCAGATAAAGCGTATCGCCGATATGACACGCGCCGGTAACCGGTAAACCGGCGCGACGCCATTCGACGATCCGGTCGAGCGCATCGGCCGCGCTCATGTCGACGCGCAGGCAATGCGCCGCGCGCGGTTTCGGCAGCACCTTCAGCGACACGTCGGCAATCACGCCGAGGCAGCCGAAACTGCCCGCCATGAGCCGCGACAGGTCGTAGCCGGCGACGTTCTTCATGACCTCGCCACCGAACCGCACATACTTGCCTTCGCTCGTAATGAGCCGGCAGCCGAGCACGAAGTCGCGCAGCGCGCCGACCCACGGACGGCGCGGCCCCGACAGCCCGCTTGCAACCGCGCCGCCGACGGTCGCCTCGCCGCCGAATTCGGGCGGCTCGCACGGCAGCATCTGGCCTGCCTCGTCGAGCACGGCGTTCAGTTGCGCGACCGGCGTGCCGGCACGCACGGTAACCACGAGTTCGGTCGGGTCGTAGCTGACGACGCCGCAATGGCTGCGCATATCGAGCGCCTCGCCTTCCACGGGCCGGCCCAGCGACGCCTTCGTGTCGCCGCCGCGAATGCGCAGCGGCACACGCCGCGCGGCCGCGGAGCTCACCTGGTCGATCAGCCGGATGCTGTCGTCGGCGGATTGAAAAGATTGAGGTTCGCGGCGCATCAGAAACGCTCCAGTTCAGGAAAAGGCAGCGCACCGTGATGCACGTGCATCGCGCCAAACTCGGCGCAGCGATGCAGCGTCGGGATAGCCTTGCCGGGGTTCAGCAGACCCTGTTCGTCGAACGCGGCTTTTACCGCATGAAACACGGTCAATTCGTCGCTGTTGAACTGCGAGCACATCTGATTGATCTTCTCGCGGCCCACGCCGTGCTCGCCGGTAATGCTGCCGCCTACTGCCACGCACAGCTCGAGAATGCGCCCGCCAAGCGCTTCGGTGCGCTCCATTTCGCCGGGCACGTTCGCATCGAACAGAATCAGCGGATGCATATTGCCGTCGCCCGCGTGAAACACGTTCGCCACGCGCAAACCGTATTCGATCGAAAGATCGGCAATGCCTTTGAGCACACCCGGCAATTCGCGGCGCGGAATCGTGCCGTCGATGCAGTAGTAATCGGGAGAAATGCGGCCGACCGCCGGGAACGCATTCTTGCGGCCCGCCCAGAAGCGCTGGCGCTCGCCTTCGTTTTGCGCAAGCCGCACATCGGTCGCGCCCGATTCGCGCAGGATCGCGTCGACGCAGGCGATCTCTTCATCGACGTCGGACTCCGCGCCGTCGAGCTCGCAGAGCAGGATCGCTTCGGCGTCGACCGGGTAACCGGCCTTGATAAAGTCTTCTGTCGCGCGAATCGCGAGGTTGTCCATCATTTCGAGGCCGCCCGGAATCACGCCCGCGCCGATGATTTTCGCCACCGCGCCGCCGGCATTGCCGACATCGTCGAAGCTCGCAAGCAATACCTTCGCGCTTTGCGGCTTGGTGAGCAGCTTCACGGTCACTTCCGTGATTACGCCGAGCATGCCTTCCGAGCCCGTAAACAACGCAAGCAGATCGAAACCTGGGCTATCGAGCGCGTCGGAGCCGAGCGTCAGCCGCTCGCCGTCGATCGTGATCATCTCGACGCGCAGGATGTTGTGTACCGTGAGCCCGTATTTCAGGCAGTGCACCCCGCCCGAGTTTTCCGCGACATTACCGCCGATCGAACAGGCGATTTGCGACGAAGGGTCAGGTGCGTAGTAAAGACCGTAAGGCGCCGCGGCATGGGAAATCGCCAGATTGCGCACGCCCGGCTGCACGCGCGCAAAGCCCGCGTCGGCGTCGATTTCGAGAATTTTGTTGAAGCGCGCCATCACGAGCAGGATGCCCTTTTCGAGCGGCATCGCGCCGCCGGAAAGCCCTGTGCCCGCTCCGCGCGCGACGACCGGAATGCGGCGCGCGTGCGCATACTTGAGCAGCGCCTCGACCTGCTCGACGCGCTCGGGCAGCGCCACGAGCATCGGCGACGTGCGATAAGCCGAGAGCCCGTCGCATTCGAACGGACGCACCTCCTCGCGCGAATGCAGCAGCTGCAAGTCCGGCAGCAGTTTTTGCAGTTCCGCCGCGACCGTTTCACGGTCGTGCGACGCGAGCGCTCCGTCGAGCTTCTCGTCGTACAGGTAACTCATTGCGTCTCCTTCGGACTGGTGGTCAACTGGTCGACCACCCGACCATCTGCCAATGCTAGGGGTGTGTCAGTCACCCGAAAACCAGTAGAAACCCTGGCATCATCTGCGCGTCGCCGGCGTTTCGGGCCGGGCGCCCTCGCCGGGCGCCATCGTTTCGCTCGGGTAAACGTACAGGTTTGTCAAAGATTCCGTGTCTTCGTGCCTATATCGCGCGTGGGTCGGGCTTTCGGCTGACGGCCGGAGGCGGCCTTGCTCGAAAAACGGAGGGTGGGGTCTGAGAGGGTTGGGGCTGACGCGGTTAATCCGCTTCGGAAGTCAGCATATCGATCAGTTCGCGCGAGAACTGCGGCAGATCTTTGACGCTGCGTACGCAGATTTTCAGTTTGCGTTCGGACCATGCGTCGTTCAGGTTCACGATTCGAATGTTCATCGTCTTCGCATGGCGCGCCGCGACTGAACCGGGAACAATGCCGACACCGACGCCCGCCTCGATCATGCGGCACGCGGCCTCGAAGTTGCCGACCTGAATACGCAGCTTGATGCGCCGGCCGAGCGCATCGGCCGCGATATTGATAAATGAATGAATCGCGCTCGATGTCGGCAGACCAATATAGTCTTCGTCGAGCGTCTCCGCGAAATCGACGGCCTCGCGTTGCCCGAGCGGATGATCGGGCGCGGTGACGAGGACGAGGCGATCGTCGCGATACGGCAGCATTTCGAGGTGCCCCGTATCGACATTGCCGGCAACGATGCCGATATCGGTTGCGCCTTCCGTCAGGCCCTTGACGATCTCGCCGCTCAGCACTTCGCGCAGTTCGATGTTGACGTCCTGATGTTCGCGAAGAAACTGGCTGAGCACCGCAGGCAGAAATTCGCTGATCGCCGTGGTGTTCGCCCAGACGCGCACATGCCCTTTGATGCCTTCGCCGAAGTCCTGCATGTCGGCGGCAAGACGCTCGGTTTCTTCGAGCACGAGGCGCGCATGACGCACGAACGTTTCGCCCGCGGGCGTGAGCGTCATGCCCTGGCTCGTGCGGTAGAGCAGACGAAAACCGAGCCCTTCCTCAAGATTCTTGACACGGTTGCTCGCGGCCGGCGCCGACAGATGGCAACGGCTCGCGGCGCGCGCGAGATTCTTCGTGTCGGCAAGCGCGGTCATCAGGCTCAGGTCAACGAAGTCGAAGTGCATGGGGCTTGGCGGCTTGAAGTGGGCGTTGGATCGGCATAGCGAAGCTTCGATGGTAACCGATTAGCCCACGCCTAATCCCCCGTTCAGCAATCGACAATTCCTCTTGCGCACGCGTTCTGTCAAAGTCGCGGTATCGAATCGAATCAAAGGAGCCGAGCCTTGAAAATACTGGTGGCCGTCAAACGAGTGGTCGATTACAACGTGAAGGTTCGCGTGAAATCGGACAACACGGGCGTGGACATTGCGAACATGAAGATGTCGATGAATCCGTTCGACGAAATCGCCGTGGAAGAAGCGGTACGTCTGAAAGAAGCCGGTGTCGCGACCGAGGTGATCGCGGTGTCGGCCGGCGTGACCCAGTGCCAGGAAACGCTGCGCACGGCGCTGGCGATCGGTGCGGATCGCGCGATCCTGATCGAGTCCGGCGAAGACCTGCAGCCACTGGCCGTGGCCAAACTGCTCAAGGCGCTGGTCGACAGGGAAAAGCCCGAACTCGTCATCCTCGGCAAGCAGGCCATCGACGACGACTCGAACCAGACCGGCCAGATGCTCGCCGCGCTCGCGGATCTGCCGCAGGCCACGTTCGCCTCGAAAGTGACGGTCGCCGACGGCAAGGCGACGGTCGCGCGTGAAGTCGACGGCGGTGCGGAAACGCTGACGCTTAAGCTGCCTGCGGTAGTGACCACGGATCTTCGCCTGAACGAGCCGCGCTATGTGACGCTGCCCAACATCATGAAGGCGAAGAAGAAGCCGCTCGAAACGCTGAAGCCCGAAGACCTCGGCGTCGACGTCAAGCCGCGTCTGAAGACGCTGAAGGTGACCGAGCCGGCGGGCCGCAGCGCCGGCGTGAAGGTGCCGAATGTAGCCACGCTGGTCGAGAAGCTGAAGAACGAAGCCAAGGTGCTGTAAGCGCGCACGGAGACACAGGAAATGACGACTCTGGTAATTGCTGAACATGACAACGCGGCGCTCAAGGCAGCGACGCTCAACACCGTTGCCGCTGCGCAAAAGATCGGCGGCGACGTTCACCTGCTGGTGGCAGGTCACAACGCACAGGGCGCGGCAGACGCTGCGTCGAAAGTCGCAGGCGTAACGAAGGTCCTGCTCGCCGACGCCCCGCAACTGGCCGAAGGTCTCGCGGAAAACATCGAAGCGACGGTTCTCGCGATCGCGAAGAACTACACGCACGTCGTTGCGCCCGCAACGGCCTACGGCAAGAACATCGCACCACGCATCGCGGCAAAGCTCGATGTCGCGCAGATCAGCGACATCACCGCTGTCGATAGCCCCGATACGTTCGAACGCCCGATCTACGCCGGCAACGCCATCGCGATCGTGCAGTCGGAAGACCCGGTCAAGGTCATCACGGTGCGCGCGACGGGCTTCGACCCGGTTGCCGCGGAAGGCGGCAGCGCGCCGGTCGAAAAGATCGAAGCCGCAGCGGATCGCGGCATCTCGCAGTTCGTGAACCGCGAAGTGACCAAGCTTGATCGCCCGGAACTGACGAGCGCGACGATCATCGTGTCGGGTGGTCGCGGTCTCGGCAGCGGCGAAAACTACACGAAGGTGCTCGAACCGCTCGCGGACAAACTCGGCGCGGCAATGGGTGCCTCGCGCGCCGCCGTCGACGCGGGCTATGTGCCGAACGACTATCAGGTCGGCCAGACCGGCAAGATCGTCGCGCCACAACTGTATGTGGCCGTCGGCATCTCAGGCGCGATCCAGCACCTCGCCGGCATGAAGGATTCGAAGGTGATCGTCGCGATCAACAAGGATCCCGAAGCGCCGATCTTCAGCGTCGCCGACTACGCGCTCGAAGCTGACCTTTTCGCCGCAGTGCCTGAATTGGTCAGCGCGCTCGTCTGATTCGCATTGCCTCGCATCCGCGACGTCAATCGCAAACCGCAACAACGACTCGACCACCAAACCGAGCCCCACATGCGGGATAGCCAATCCCGCATGTGGCGCGTTCGTCATCGCAAACGGCCGAACGCGCCGCCCCGCCCCGCCTTCGCAATCCGCACGCCTCGTTAACACTTTCTCAAGGTCTCCCTAAATACAACGGGATTTCTTTCACCTTGCTTTCTATAATCGTCCGTACCTGAACCTCCTCGATGCCTCGGCTCTGCATCGTCGCATTTATTTAGGCATCCGCAATACATATGCATCAGGAAGGTGCAGGTGTGCAATCACGCGATGTTTCCGGAGGCATTATGAGAATTGATTACGACGCAGTCCTCGCGCCTGGTGCGGGGCAATGGTATGGCCAGATAATTGTGTCCAACCTTCGCTACGACGACGGAAGTCCGATTGAGGTCAACGAATATCTGTCGATGTCGTTCAGCGCGCCGGCCGCTATCAACAGCACCGACGTTTACGTAAGCTTCGCAGGCTCATGGGTTTCCACCACCGCCAATGCCGAGTCGACGCAGCTCGATGCCAGCCTGTTTTCCGTTTCGGTCAAAATCGATTTCAACGACCCGCATCTGATGGATGCAAAGGATCAGATCAACATCGGCGTAAACGGCGATCTGACACAGAACACGGACGAGTGGCTTGCTTCGTTCGTCATCGCGGCAGATGAATCACCGAACACGACCGGCACGGCATCGGTCACCTGCGCGAACGTGCCCGACTGCGCGCTGTATGGTATCGCGCCCGTCATTCAATTCAAGCGCGGCAGCGAGATCACATCCACCACGCTCCAGTACGGCGCCACGGTCAGTCAGACGCTCGAACAAGGCGACTACACGATTCAGGGAAACAGCGTCAGCACCGTCGATCAAACGGTGATCGCGCCGCTCGTCATCTCGCCGGACCAGATGACGATCGGCGTGAACGGGACGGCCACAGTCGATGTGTCATTCGGCCCCCTGCAGCGTTCGAGCGCACTCGACATCGCCATCGGCACGCTGTCAGGCCTCGAAGCCGAAACGCTGAATGTCACCATCGTCGATGCAACGAGCGGAAAAACGCTGGCGGCGTTCTCGAGCGGAATCGACACGACCACGCCGGTCCGTTTGCTGCCCGCGTCCGGCACGGCACAGATCAGGATCGACGACATCTCGCTCAACAACGTGTTTTACAGTTTCAGCGACATCCAGGTGGTGTTCGCGAATCAGTTGCAGACAGTACAGATCAGCGATTCACTGGTTCAGCGCACCCCCGTCGACACCAGCGGATTCGTCACCGTCCCGATCGATGTGACCTCGGAAGCGACGCTGTCTCAAGAAGTCACGATGCGCCTCGTCGGCGGCAGCATGACCTATACGCAAACAATCGATGTAGAGACGCAGATGGCGCGCTTCGGTGTTCCGGTCAGACCCGATACGTACACCGTTTCGGCCCCGGATTTCCTGTCGGGAAACGTCGTTTATGCGGTGGATACCCCCGCGCAAATCGTCGTCAGCGGCACGGGAACGACGACGCTCGAAGTCTCGATCGAAGCATCAGCCAACCTGGATGTCCCGGGGTTTCCCGCCTATCTGTCGTTCGGCGGTTGTGCGGATCTCACGCCAGGCAATCAGGCCGACTTTGCGAGCGCACGCGCCTGTTCCGTCTTCAAGTACGCGGGCAACGACGGCGCCGGCGACGCTAACACATACCTCAGCGCCGACACCGCGACAAGCACGACAATTAATCTCGCACGCAGCATCGAAACCCAGTTGGGCGGACAGCCGGTGTTGCCGGTCATGATTTCGTACACGTGCAATCTGTCGCTCGGCAACACGGCCGGCATGCTCGCCAATGCTGACCAACATGCGCACAGCTTCGCCAACCTCATTCTTTCGCTGAATACCGCCAACGCGACGATCGACAGCGCGCACGCCGTTCCCGCGGGCTTTATCGTCAACCCCGATTTTCTCGGTGCGTGTCAGCAGGCCGGATTCGGGCCGAACTATGCCATGCCGGTGCGCGCGCCATTGCAAACGGCGCTCGATCACTGGTCCGTCGACGCGACGATTCCACCGGGCATCACCGAAGACATAGAAGGCTACGTCGCCGCCGTGAACTGGCTGATTGACGCGGTCGCGCCGCATGTCGTGTTCGGCTGGCAGATCAACCTGTGGGGCGTCGGGCGCTCCGAATGGATCTACGACGATAGCGACCCGCTCACTTACGCGCAGCAAACCGCGACCTATATCGACAACCTTGGCGTGTATAGCGGCGACTGGAAGCCGCACTTTCTCGCGATCGACCGCTACGAAGCGGACGATTTCACACAGCGCGCGTATGTGAACGGCTATTGCTACGGGCCGCGCGAATGGGGCCGCTACTTCGATTTCTGCACAGGCATGAGCCGTGCACTGAAGCTGCCCGTCATGCCGTGGCAAATTCCGGCGAGCCGCACGCCGAACACGACCGATGCGGTCGCCGCTGACTTCGACAGTCAGCACTGGGGCACGGGCGGCAGCTACCTGATGGGCGACCCGGCAATCGGCTCCGACTATCACAACGTCAATCCGACCATCCTTGCGTTGCCGTTTTCGTCCGCCTTCCCCGACATGGGCGCCACGGCCGAGGATATGTTCATTCGCTCGGAACCATTCGACATCAGCAACCCGGCCTACTGCGACTTCCCGTTACGCGGCATCTTTGCAGTGTTGCTCGGTGGCGGCTCCACCACGGGCATTATTTCGACCGTCGGCAATCCGGAACCGTGGACACGCAACAAGCTGAATGCGTATATGGATAACCCGATCCGGTTCGATAGTCAGCAGAGCGCGGCACCGCGCCGCAAGCGCAGACGCCCTTCGCCGCTGGTTCACTGAACCGGGTTTCTTCCTGAGCGCTCCGCAAGCGCAAGCGGCCTGCTTGCGGAGCGCCGTTCACGCGCCATTCACATCACGCGTTGCGTCGACCGGTTCGCCACCACGTCCATACCGTCCACCGCGCCTTCATTTGCCCCGTTTTCGGGCGCGATCTCCGGCGCAATCGCTTCCAGCGTCTGCTGGCTTGTTTCAATACGCAGCACGAGAATCGCGACGCTCATCAGCACCAGCACCGCGCTCACCATCGACACCACGCCCGTCACACCGAAATGCGTGTACAGCACGATTGCGACATAAGGCGTGCTCATCGACGCCGCGCGCCCGCACGTTCCCGCTACACCCGTGCCGCGCAACCGATGCGTGGTCGGAAACAGCTCGGGGATATAGCCGAACAGCCCCAGCGTGCAGACCGTATAGATCGTCGTCACGAGTGCGAAGCCGACCACCGAAATCGCCGCCGGATCGCGCATCTGCACATAGACGTATCCAAGCACGACCGTCAGCACCGAAAACAGCACGAGCCCGTTACGCCGCCCCCACCGGTCCGCGATAAAGTAGCCGACCACCGCACCCATCGGCGCGCCGAACGACATCAGCAGCACGAAGCCGAGCGATTGCACGATGGTCAGGCCTTCCTTGACAAAAAATGTCGGCAGCCATGCGACAAATCCGTACAACGACATATTGATCGCCATGCACGTCAGCGCCGCAACCAGCGTGCGGCCGATCACGCCGCGTTCGAACAGCGCCGAAAACGGCGCGCGCGGCGCTTCGTGATTGAACACATGCGCGACCGGCGGCAACTTTCCGACCTTCGCCGCGACTTCACGCTCGATTCCCGCGACCGTCGCTTCCGCTTCGTCGAGACGCCCGACCGTTTCGAGCCAGCGCGGCGATTCCGGCATCCGGTGACGCAGCACCCAGACGATCATCGCGCCGACGCCCGCGATCGCGAACATATAGCGCCAGCCGAGATGCGGAATCACCCAGTAGCCAATCGCGGTCGCACCGAGCAGCCCCGAGTTCGTAATCAGCGCAAGCAGCGAAATCCAGCGGCCGCGCGTACCGGGAGGCACGAATTCGCTAAGCGTGCCGGCCGCCACGACGAGTTCGGCGCCCAGACCGATGCCCATCAGAAGACGTAGAAAAATAAGCCAGTAGATATTCGGCGCAAACGCCGCCGCAATCGACGCGAGCCCGAAAATCGCCAGATTCGCCTGATACGAATAGCGCCGGCCGAAGCGGTCGCCGAGATAGCCGGACAGCCCGGCGCCGATCATCATGCCGAGAAAGGTCGCCGAAATAAAAAACGAGCCGACGTGCAGATCGGTAAACCCGGTCTTCACCATCGCGGCCAACGCGCCGTTTGCAAGGTAGATATCGAAAGCGTCGAGGAAGGCGCCTGCTCCGATCAGGAACAGGATCTTCCAGTGAAACGACGTAATGGGCAGGCGATCGAGGCGAGCGCCCGAATTGACGATAGCCAAATCCGTCTCCGTTATTGGTTGTGTTCAAAACCTTTCGCCGTGCTTCTGGACGAGCACTTGCATGCACCGGGCGAATGGCGATGCATTTCTGCTATCTGGGAAGAGTGCCGTCTGTCGCGCGGCCACGCAATTTGCTTTTTTCAAAGGCCGCCTTCAGCAAAACCGAATGCTATTCGTTGCGGCGCGGGGTGGCTGCGATGCGCTGCGCTTTCAGAATGACGGGCATGTCGACCATCCTGCCGTCCACGGCCACCGCGGCGCCACCGCTGGCTTCGACCGCGTGCAGCACGCGCTTCGCCCATTCGTACTCGGCTTCGCTCCATGCATAGGCACGATGCACGGCAGCGAGCTGCTTCGGGTGAATGCACAGCTTGCCGCCGAAACCGAGACGTCTCCCGCGGCGCGCGTCGGCTTCGACCGACTGCGGATCGTCGATCGAGGTCGATACACCGTCGACAGGCGCGGCAAGACCGGCCACACGCGAGGCGAGCACGATGCCGGAACGGAACACGATCAGTTCGTCGTCGTTCGCTTCCATGCCAAGATCGAGCTGAAAGTCGAGCGTGCCGAACATCAGGCGGTCAACCGACACGGCGCCGCATACTTCGTCGAGCCGCGCATAACCGCGCGCCGATTCGATGATCGGCGATATAGTCAGCGCCGCGTGCGCGCGCTTGCGGATCGCCGCGATCGATTCGCGGTCTTCGGCCTTCGGCAGAATGAGACCTGCCAGAGTGGGATGCGCGGCCAGTGCGGCAACGTCGTCGGCGAACCATTCGGTTTGCGCGCCGTTGATGCGCACGTAAATGGGAGGATGATGCGGTGCATCGGCAGGCGCTCCCGCAGCATCGAGCCCATTCACCACCGCGTCGCGCGCGAGCCCTTTTTCAGCGGGCTGCACCGCGTCTTCGAGATCGAAGATCACCGCATCGGCGCCTGCGTTGCGCGCTTTGATGAAGCGATCGGGCCGGTTGCCCGGCACGAACAGATACGAGCACGGGGCGCTCATGCTGCGGCCGCCGCAGGGTTGGCGTGACGCGCCGTCGCAAGCTGCCCGACGATGTCCCCGAGGCGCGGCTCGTCGACAATGCACCATGCTGCTTCGAGCAGTGCATCGACGTCCGCCTCGGCAAGCGCACCGGAAAACTTCACCAGTTGCCTCAACTTTGTCGAGATTTCGTCGCGCGACAGCGTATTTCCCGGGTCGCCCTTCGGCTCGTCCACGCGCCCACGCAGCACGCGGCCATCGGTCAGATACACGCTGACCTTGCCGATCCAGCGCGCCGGATACGCGCCGTCCACCTCTTCGTCGTAGACCATCTCGACCTTGCCGCGAAACGCGACGACCGGGTCCGCGAGAAAATGCTGCTCGAACTCATTGACGCCCGCATAACCGTAATGGCTGACGATCGCGAGCACGGTGCCCATATTGAACTTCGCCTGGTGCACGGTCTGCGGCTTGACGACTGCGCCGAGCACGTCAATCGCGCCCTGATGGACATGCGCGACCACGCGTTCGATCTCCTGCGGCTTCAGCTTATTCTTGACAACGACGTCGAGCAACGCGTCGGCGGCCGGATGCGTATGGCGGCATGCAGCGTGATACTTGAACGAGGTTTCGACGGTGGCCCAGCGCTCGCCGAGCCGGTCGACGAGCTTCGCGGGATCGGCATCGGTCGACATGCCGGCCGCCATTCCTTTCGCGCCTTCCAGGATGCGTTTTGCGCCTTTGAAGCCGTCGGCCGCGAGCTGCGCGGCCATCAGGCCGTTCGCGGCGGCCATTGCCGTATGCAGCTGTTTCGAATCGGCGGCGTCGCGCAGGAATTCCCACAGGCCCGCAGCCTGCGTGCCAGCGGAGCCGAACGCGTCGAGCATCGCGGCCGGCGACAGCTTGAGCAGGCGCCCCGCCGTCGCAGCGGCCGCGACGGTGCCCGCCGTGCCTGTCGTATGAAACACCTTGTAGTGCGAACGGCCGAGAAATTCGCCAATGCGGATGCCGACTTCGTAGCCGGCCACGGCCGCCGTGATCATCTCGCGGCCCGATGCGCCGAGCTGCTGCGCCAGCGCGAGCGCGACCGGGAATACAACCGCGGCCGGATGAAACACCGAGCCGTTATGAACATCGTCCTGTTCGACGAAATGCGATGCGGCGCCGTTGACCATCGCGGCGAAGAACGGCGACGTGCGGCTGCCGTCGATCAACACTTCGGCGGGACCGTCCGACGGGCCTGTCGCGCGGGCAAACTTCGCGATGCTTTCGACGGGCCGCGCGCCCTTGCCTGCAAGCGCGGAGCCGACCCAGTCGACGTAGAGATTGACGGTGCGCTCGATCACCTCATGCGGAATGCCCTCGAAGGCGAGATTCGCGGCGAAGGTGGCGAGTACTTCGCTCGGGTTGCCCTGGTTGCTCGGGTTGCTGTGATCGCCCGCTGCAGCGGTCGACGAGGTGGACGTCATCATGAGTCTCCGGTATTCAATCCAGTATTCGATATGCGGCGTTCAGTGTGCGTGGCGCAATGCGCCCGCGCCGGATTCAAACCGCTTTTGCGCTGCGCAATGAGGCAATCCGCGCGGCGTCGTAACCGAGCTCGCGCAAAATCGCATCGGTATGCTCGCCAAGCGCAGGCACCGCGTCCATGCGCGGCGCGAAGTTTTCGCCGAGCCCCGGCGGCAGCAACGCCGGCACGACACCCGCGGAGGTGCTGACCGAGGTCCAGCGTTCCCGCGCTTTCAATTGCGGATGCGCCCAGACGTCCTGCATCGAGTTCATCTGCGCATTGGCGATGCCGGCCTTGTCGAGCCGCTCCATGACCTGCGCCGCGCTCATGCCCGAAAACGCCTGCACGATGATGTCGCGCAATGCATCGCGCGCCGCGCTGCGTTTCGAGTTCGACGAAAAGCGCTCGTCGGTGGCGAGTTCCGGCCGGCCCAGCACGTCTTCGCAAAAGAGCCGCCATTCACGCTCGTTTTGCAGGCCCATCATCACGGTGCGGCCGTCGCCGGCCATAAAAGGCCCATACGGATAGATCGTCGCGTGCGAGGCGCCCGACAACGCGGGCGGCGTTTGCCCTTCGAACGCGTAGTACATCGGGTATCCCATCCACTCGACCATGCTCTCGAGCATCGACACGTCGATGCGGCAGCCCTTACCGGTTCGGCCGCGCAGCAGCAGCGCGCTCAGGATATTCGTGTACGCATACATGCCCGCCGCGATATCGGCGATTGAACAGCCGGCTTTCGCGGGCGCATCGGGCGAGCCCGTCACCGATAGAAAGCCCGCTTCGCTCTGGATCAACAGGTCGTACGCTTTCTTGTCGCGATACGGGCCATCCTCGCCGTACCCGGAGATATTGCAAACAATCAGCCGCGGATGCTCAGCCGATAGCGTGTCATAGCCGAGGCCCAAACGCTCGGCCGCACCCGGCGCGAGGTTTTGCACGAGCACGTCGGCATCGGCGAGCAAGGCCGCGAGAATCGCTGCCGCTTCCGGGTTTTTCACATCGAGCGTGAGGCTTTCCTTCGAGCGGTTGGTCCATACGAAATGCGAGGAAATGCCGTTCACGCGTTCATCGTAGCCGCGCGCGAAATCGCCTGCGCCGGGACGTTCCACCTTGATCACGCGCGCGCCGAGATCCGCGAGCTGCCGCGTGCAGAACGGCGCGGCAATCGCATGCTCGAGCGTGACCACCTTGATGCCATCGAGAGGTCGCATGTCCAGCTCCTCAGAACGAACGCGGCAGGCCGAGGATATGCTCGGCCACGTACGACAGGATCAGGTTTGTCGAGATCGGCGCGACCTGATACAGGCGCGTTTCCCGGAATTTGCGTTCGACGTCGTATTCGGATGCGAAGCCGAAGCCGCCGTGAAATTGCAGGCACGCGTTCGCCGCTTCCCACGATGCGTCGGCAGCCAGCAGCTTCGCCATATTCGCCTGCGCGCCGCACGGCTCGTTTGCATCGAAGCGGCGTGCCGCCTCGAAACGCATCAGGCTCGCGGCTTCGACATTGACGAACGAGCGCGCGATCGGAAACTGCACGCCCTGGTTCTGCCCGATCGGCCGGCCGAACACGATGCGTTCCTTCGCGTACTGCGACACCTTGTCGACGAACCAGTAGCCGTCGCCGATGCATTCGGCCGCGATCAGCGTGCGCTCGGCGTTCAGGCCGTCAAGGATGTACTTGAAGCCCTTGCCTTCCTCGCCGATCAGGTTTTCCGCGGGAATTTCGAGGTTGTCGAAAAACAGTTCGTTGGTCTCATGATTGACCATATTCATGATCGGCTGCACCGACAGGCCATGACCGATTGCTTCGCGCAGATCGACGATAAAGATCGACATGCCCTCAGACTTACGCTGCACATCCGAAAGCGGCGTGGTGCGCGCGAGCAGAATCATCAGGTCCGAATGCTGGACGCGCGAAATCCATACTTTCTGGCCGTTCACTACGTAACGGTCGCCGCGCCGCACGGCCGTCGTCTTGATCTTCGTCGTATCGGTGCCGGTGGTCGGCTCGGTCACGCCCATCGATTGCAGGCGCAATTCGCCGTTGGCGATCTTCGGCAGATAGCGTTCCTTCTGTTCCTGCGAGCCGTGCCGCAGCAGCGTGCCCATGTTGTACATCTGGCCGTGGCACGCACCCGAGTTGCCGCCCGCGCGGTTGATCTCCTCCATGATCACCGACGCTTCGGTCAGGCCGAGGCCCGAACCGCCGTATTCCTGCGGAATCAGCGCGGCGAGCCAGCCGGCTTTCGTCAGCGCTTCAACGAAGGCTTCGGGGTAGCCGCGCTCCTCGTCGATCTTACGGAAGTATTCGGCCGGAAATTGCGAGCACAGGTCGCGTACCGCTTCGCGGATGTCGGTGAAGGAATCTGAATGTGTGGTCTGCATGATGGATCGGGTCAATCGGTTTCTATGTGTGACGCAGGCAGTGGCTGAGCCAGTCGCTCAGCCGCGCGCTTACGCGAGATGCGCGGTCGCGCGCATCGTCAGATAGCCTTCGTGGTCCTGGGCCCATAGCTCGACGCTCTTGCCGTCGGCCGAAGGCACGCCGCATACCTTGAACGGGCGATTCGCGAAAGTCGGCCGCTGCGCGCGGAACTCGAAGCGGCGCACCACGGCGTCGGGCGCTTCGCGATGCACGAGGTCGATCAGGCAGGTCGCGATCAGCGGACCATGCACGACGAGGTCTGGATAACCTTCTTCCCGCGTGACATACGGGTAGTCGTAGTGAATGCGGTGGCCGTTGAACGTGAGCGCCGAGTAGCGGAACAGCATCACCGGATCAGGATGGATCTCGCGGCTCCAGCGTTCGCCGCCGGGCGCGCGCTCGGGTTCCTTGCTCGCTTCGGACGGCGACGGCGGATCGCGGTAGACGATATCCTGCTCTTCCTCGATCGCGACGCGCCCCGCCTGCGCGATGCGATGCGCAACGGTCACGAATACGAGCCTGCCGGTGCGGCCGGCTTTTTCGTTGACTTTTTCGATCGTCGACGTGCGCGTGGCTGTATCGCCGACTTCGAGCGGTGTAAGAAACGTCAGGCGTCCGCCCGCCCACATGCGCCGCGGCAATTCGACCGGCGGCAAAAAACCGCCGCGCTTCGGGTGGCCGTCGGGGCCGACGCCGGAAAGTGGCGCGACCGGCAGAAAGTACAACCAGTGCCATAGCGGCGGCACGGTGTTCGGGGACACCTCGCGCTCGAGCGTGGCTGCAAGCGCCGTGACAGGAAACGCGGACACGTAGTCGTCCTGGGATTCGCTGCGGCCCACCCAGGCGTCCAGCGGGGGATTCGATTCTGGCATTGCTGTGTCTCCGGCCAATATTGCTGGTTTGCCGACCACTATGCACCGCGCGCCCCGCTTTACGAAGTTGTTATTTCTTAAGATCGCGTTCCGATTTTGTTAATACGGGTCGGGTGCCGGTCAATCGCCCGTCTTTCCAGCCTGAGACGCCCATCCCAGGCCTCGCGTTCCCCGCAAAAGCTTTTCTATTCCGGCGACGGATTTCTTCTCGTTTGTGACTTTGGGCCAGAAAAACGATAGTTCTCTCCATCGCAAGCGCATGTCACTCACCCGATTCACCCACCGAAATGGAGAAGCAAAATGAAGCTGAAAGACAAAGTCGTTCTGATCACCGGCGGCACCTCAGGCATCGGTTTCGAAGCTGCCCGACTGTTTCGCGATGAAGGCGCGCATGTCGTTGTCATCGGCACGAACCCCGCTCGGCTGACGAGTGCCGCAAGCGAACTCGGCGGCGACGTGCTCGCGATTCGTGCGGACTTGCGCCATCCGGCCGACATCGACGCGGCCATCAAGGAAACGATCGCGAAGTTCGGCCGTATCGACATCGTGTACGCGAATGCGGGCGCCGCCACTGCCGCACCGTTCGACGAAGTGACGAGCGAACAGATCGACGAGCAGTTCGCGCTCAATTTCAAGGGGCTTTTCTTCACGGTACAGAAGGCCGCACCGTATCTGAGCGCAGGCAGCTCGATCGTGGTGACCACGTCGTTCCTCAATGAAGTCGGCGCGCCGGGCCTGTCGATTTTGTCGGCGACGAAGGCTGCCGTGCGCTCGCTGGTCCGCTCGCTTGGCGCCGAACTCGCGCCGCGCGGCATCCGCGTGAATGCGGTGAGCCCGGGCCCGATCGCCACGCCGTTCCACGGCAAGCTCGGTTTGTCGGCGGAACAGGTGGAAGAAGCCGCTTCGGGTCTGCAAGCGAGCGTACCGTTGAAGCGTCTCGGTCAAGCGTCTGAAGTCGCGAAGGCGGCGCTGTTCCTCGCGAGCGACGATGCGTCGTATGTGACGGGCGCCGAACTGGTTGTCGATGGTGGCTTGACGCAAATCTGATGCGGTTGCGCACGCAACGAGCGCCGCCGCTGTGCGGCGCTCGGCACTCACGCGGCAGCCGCATACCGCTAGCATTGCACCCACGCGGCATCCACGCCGCACTGCAACACCGCCGGCACGCGTACCTTGCGCGCGCCGGCGGTGTTTCGCATAAAATCAGCAGGCCCGATCGAATCCGCTCGAACCCAGGCCAACCCGAATCGCCCACCCACAATCATGCCGCGCACGTCCGCTACGCCCGCCCCCGCCTCGATCACCCAAGCCGAGGCCCGGCGCATCTGGCTGCGCGCGCAGCGGCTCGATACAGCAGAACCGTTCGGCGCCGACGCGAGCGCAACGCTCGCCGCGATCGAGCATCTCGGCTACGTGCAGATCGATACGATCAACGTGATCGAGCGCTGCCACCACCATATCCTGTGGAGCCGCATTCCCGCGTATCAGCGCGAGCATCTGCGCCAGGCGCAAAGCGTCGACAAGACCGTGTTCGAATACTGGACGCACGCGCTTTCGTATGTGCCGACCCGCGACCTCAAGTACTACCTCGCGGACATGAAGCTGCATCAGATCGCGCCGAAAACGTGGTTCGATTCCGTGACGCCTTCCGACCTGCGCAAGGTGATCGCGCGCATTCGCAAGAACGGCGCGTTGTCTATTCGCGATATCGACGACGATATTCCCGTCGAAAAAGACCACCCGTGGGCCAGCCGCAAGCCGTCGAAGCGCGCGTTGCAACTCGCGTTCTACACCGGCAAGCTGACCATCAGCGAGCGCTCGGGCATGCTGAAAACCTATGAGCTGATGGAGCGGCATTTCAACTGGGAACGGCCGCCGAAGCGCGCGACCGAAAAAGAAATTACCCACTATCTGCTCGAGCGCGCGTTACGCTCGCAAGGCGTGGTCAGTCTCGACTCGGTCTGCCACCTGAACGCGAAACGCAAGCCGCTGATGCGCGCCGCCATCGATCTGCGCGTGCGGCAGGGCTTGCTCGTGCCGGTAAAGATAGAAGGCGTGGGCAAGCTCGAGCATTGGGCGACGCCGCAAACGCTGGCCGGAATTCCCGAGCATGTGGAGGGCGTGCATATCCTGTCGCCGTTCGATCCGCTGATTATCCAGCGCAAGCGGCTCAATCTGCTGTTCGGCTACGACCACCGCTTCGAAGCGTATGTGCCGAAAGAAAAGCGCGTGTACGGCTACTTTGCGTTGCCGGTGCTGGTCGACGACGAGATCGTCGCGGCAATCGACCTGAAGGCCGACCGCGAGCGCCGCGCACTGCAAATCCAGCAATGGAACTGGATCGGCACGCGCAAGCGGGCGCCGCTGAAGGCCGCGATCGAAACGAGGCTGCACGGCTTCGAACAATTCCAGTTTGCGTCGTGAAGCGCACGGTAACGCGACGCTGTATCTGACCGGCGCGCAATTCACGACCGGCGCGGGGTTAGCGGTGGACGGCGGCGCGACGGCGGGCAAGTGGTAAGCTCGGCTACCCGGTGTGCAATGCACCCTTGCCGAAGGCCCCGACGGCCCACTCTTCATGCAACGACAATTCGACGACCTCCTGCTGGGCAGCATCGAACTTTTCTGCCTTGCCGCGGAGCTCGGCAGCTTCACGCTCGCGGCAACGGCCGCGAGCGTCACGCCGGCGGCCGTCAGCCGTTCGATCGCGCGGCTCGAGGAACGGCTTGGCGTGCGGCTCTTCGTGCGCACAACACGCCAGATCCGCCTGACCGATGCGGGCCGCCATTACTTCGAACAGTGCCGCTCGGCGCTGAGCCAGCTCGTCGACGCCGAGCGCGAAGTCACGGGACAGCAGACCACGCCGAGCGGCCTGTTGCGCATCAGCATGCCGACGCCGTACGGTCACTACCGGGTGCTGCCGATTCTCGCCGAGTTTCGCGAGCGCTTTCCGAATGTGCAGGTCGAATCGCACCTGTCGAATCGCAACATCGATTTCGCCGACGAAGCGTTCGACCTCGCGATTCGCGGCCGCGCGCCGGCCGATTCGAGCCTGATCGCACGCAAGCTCGAAGATGCTGAGCTCGTGATCGTCGCCTCGCCCGCGTATCTGAAGCGCGCGGGCACACCGCAATCGATCGACGAATTGCAGCGGCACGATTGCATCGCGTTCGAACTGCCGAGCAGCGGCCGCCCGGTACCATGGATTTTCAACGACAACGGCGAAGAAATCGAACTCGTGCCGCACGGCGGCTACGGCGCATCGGGCGACGTGCTGGCCGGTGCGACGCTTGCGCGCCACGATGCGGGGCTGTTCCAGACGTACCGGTTCGTCGTCGAAGAGGACTTGCGCGCGGGACGGCTCGTCGAAGTACTAAAAGATAAAGGCGGGCGCTCGCGGCCGTTCATTCTGCTGTATCCGCATGCGCGGCATCTGTCTTCGCGCGTGCGCGCGCTGGTCGACTTTCTGGTCGAGAAGCTCGCGGGGCGCTAGTTACGCGCGTCCGCGTTCTCTACGTTCGACGTTCCACCTTCTACTTCGCCAGACTCAGCTTGGTGGTCAGCACGGTGCCGTCGCTGACATCGATCAGCCACACTTCATCGACGTCGGCATGCAAGGTCGAGGTGCGCGTCGTGATGTCGGTCGGTTCCTCGTCGGTCGGGTCCTGATGCTCGTGCACGTCGGTCATATACGGCGGCACGAGGTGACATAAAATCGCCACGGCGAAATCGCCGTTCGCTGCATTGAACGCGGTTTGGGAAAGTCGCAGCCGGCCGCGCGCGATGGTCCGCTTGCCCGTTGTTGCGAGGTCGATGCGGTCGATATTCTGCACGTAGCCTTTCGCTTTCGCGTCGGGCGCAATCACAAGGCGGCGGCCGCTTTTCCCGGTGACGGTTTTCTTCAGGACAATATAGCCGGGCCGGTCGTCGTCGGCGAGCGGCACGTCCACGGTCAGCAAGCGGGTTTTCGCGCGGTAAAGAATGCCGAGCGGCGCGTTCACGACAAATATGAAACTACGCTGCGCGGGGTCGGCGCTCGACGCGGCCGCGCCATGCGACGCGCCGTGCGGAATCGCCGCGACGAGGTCGTGCAGACGGCTGCGCAAGGTCCGTTTGCCGCCTTCGTCCGGCTTGCCGGCCAGCGCCGCGCGTACGGCCGCCGGGTCGTCGCTATGGAACGGCATGCCCGATGTGTTCGGCGCCTGTTGCGCAGCCGCGCTACTCGCGTGCAGCAATAGCGTCAGCGCAAGCATCGCGACGCCAGCCGATAGCCGGAAATGGATCACCCTTTGCAACGCGTCCCCCGCTTTGATTCGATAGTTATGACAGAAAAGGCGCCAACGGCGTGCAGTGCGGCGTACGATGCGCCGAGCGTTCTGCCGCGTGGCACGCGGCCCGGCGCCCAGTGGGCGCTTTGCGCGCAGCGCACAGTCTATTGGAAGCGTAGCGCATTTGCAGCACAGGTGCGGCGGCTCGCCGGCCTGAATTCGCACTAGCGTTGAGGGGAGCCCGCTTCCTCGATCAACCATTCCTTGAACGCGACGATCGGCGGCGTTTGCGCGGTTTCCTTCCGGTGCACCACATAGTAGGCAAGCTCGCAGCTCTGCGCGTCGCCGAACGGCCGCACCAACCGCCCTTCCGCGAGATCTCGCTCGACCAGCGACGTGCGGCCAAGCGCGACGCCGAGGCCCGACATCGCCGTCTGCAGCGCGGCCGCCGAGTCGTTGATCTGCAGGCCGCGATCGCAATCGACGAGCTCCGGCAGCCCCGCGCGCCGCAGCCACGATCGCCAGGTCGGAAACACCGGCGCGTCGCGCATCGACGTATCGTGAATCAGCGGATGAAACTGCAGGTCTTCGGGCTTGCGCAGCGGATGCACACCGTCGAGCAGCGTCGGACTGCAAACCGGAAAGTATTCGTCGCGCAACAGGAAAGTCGCATCGAGATCGGGCCAGTGGCCCGCGCCATAGCGGATGCCCGCGTCGATGCGGTCCACGGTGAAATCCGCGAGCTGACCGTTCGGCTCGATGCGCAGGTCGTAATACGGATGCCGCTGCTGGAAGTGTTCGACGCGCTGCAAAAACCATTTGTGCGCAAACGCGGGCGGCACCGTCACCGTGATCGCGATGCGCGCCTTGCTTGCCTTGAGCCGCTCGACCGCCGTGGACAGCAGATCGAACCCCGCCTGCAGATCGGGAATCACCGCGCGCGCCGCATCGGTCAGCATGAGCCGCGATGGCCCCGTAGGCGCGCGATGAAAAAGCTCGACATCGAGCGTCTCTTCGAGCCCGCGTATCAGCTGGCCGACCGCCGCCGGCGTGACGTGCAATTCTTCGGCTGCGCCCACGTAGCTCAAGTGGCGCGCCACGGCTTCGAAGGCTCGCAGCGCATTCAGGTGTTGAGGCGCGCGCATGCGTGGAACGGAATCTCGTTGTGCAGAAGCGCTTCATACTGACAGCCCACTTACCCTGCGTCAATCGCTGTTGCGCGGCATGCGAAGCGCGCCCTTACTGGATGCAAATCTCGCTTAGCGCGACCGTGCGCCGGTAGACATTCTTGTTGAGCCACGGCACGAAGGTGTACTCGTCGTACGCGTTGCTTCCGAGATAAATCCAGTGATGCAGGACATTCATGACAGCTCCCGAACCCGCCGGGCCCCGAAGCAGGCCCGATGAATCAAGCTTAGACATCCTGTGCGAATGCCGCCATTGTCGGTGAGTCTCGTCGAATCGTTCGTCCGCATACGCAACGCATACCCGCGTATAGGGCATTCATGCACTGGTTGCACATTGCGTCGCGGCCGGTCGGGGAGGAATAAACCTGCGGGTACACGTGTTCAACGAAGTCGAACCCATCGTATCCCATTCATTCCCACCCCACTCTCGAGGATGTAACCATGAACGGTCGTCAAACGGCTGCACGACAAGGCTCGAACAATAACGGTCGGTCCAATCGGTTTAACCGGTCCGGTCGGACCGCCGCGCGGGCGCGCGCCGCCGGCGCGGCGCTGCTTGCGGCGCTCGCGGTGTTCGGCCAGAGCGCCCACGCCGCTCCTGCCGCGGCCGACGGCGCGCTTGCCAGCTACGCGGCAATCGAGCAGGCGTTGATGGACGGACACAGCGTGGTGAATGTGCGGCTCGAGATGAGCCGCTGCACGTCGACCGAAGGCAACAAGCCCGGCCCCGCGATTCGCGGCGGCGTGAGCATCGGCTCGTTTCTGATTCCGGAAGGCCGCTATATCGCGTTTATCGACGAACACCAGACGCTGGACCCGAAAAATCATCCGGTTACCGAATACGTGCGCTACCACGTGATGCCCGACAACACGGTCACCATCGATACCGCGTTTGCCGCGAACGGCGCCGATACCGCAAGCTCGCGTGGCTCGTATCGTTGCACAATCAATGAAGGGATTCGCTTTATCGCAGCGGCAGCACGTTAATCTCGCGATTAGCGGTTACGGCGGGTTACGGCGATGACGCCGCTTCGTTGCACACGCAACGAAGCGGCGAGCGCGTGTGACACGCGCGTTGCGTGACTTGCTTATTTCCCTCGCTTATTTCCCTCGCTTACTTCCCGAACCCTTCGAGCACGATCTTGCCCTTTGCACGATGGCTCTCGAGCAACTGATGTGCGCGGCGCAGATTGTCCGCGTTGATCTTGCCGAAATGCTCGCCGGTCGTGGTCTTCAGCATGCCGCTGTCGACCATGTCGGCGACCTTGTTCAGAATCACGTGCTGCTGGATCACGTCGGACGTATCGAACATCGACCGCGTGTACATCAGCTCCCAGTGCAGCGAGGCGCTCTTGCGCTTGAGCAGCCGCACATCGATCGCGTCAGGGTCGTCGATCAGGCCGAAATGGCCTTGCGGCGCAAGTGCCTCGACGATCTGCTCGAAATGCTGGTCCGTATGCGTGAGCGACGCGACGTATTTCGCTTCGCGAATGCCGACGCGCGCGAGTTCAGCCGCAATCGGCTTCGAATGATCGATCACGTGATGCGCGCCGAGGTCTTTCACCCATTGCTGCGTTTCCGGGCGCGATGCGGTGCCGATCACGGTCAGACCCGTGAGCTTGCGCGCGAGCTGAACCATGATCGAGCCCACGCCGCCCGCCGCACCAATAATCAGCAGCGCACCGTTGCCGAACGGATCGGCAAGCGTCGGCACGCGCAGCCGGTCGAACAGCATTTCCCACGCGGTTACCGCGGTCAGCGGCAACGACGCGGCGGCCGCGAAATCGATGCTGTCCGGCATGCGCCCGACGATGCGCTCATCGACCGCATGCAGTTCGCTGTTCGTGCCGGGCCGCATCAGCGTGCCCGCGTACCAGACGCGATCGCCGGGCTTGAACAGCGTGACCTTCGAACCGACGCTGCGCACGACGCCTGCCGCATCCCAACCGAGCACCACCGGCACGTCGCCTTCGGCTTTGCGGCTCTTGCGTACTTTCGTGTCGACCGGGTTCACCGACACCGCGCGAACCTCGACGATCAGATCGCGCTCGCCCGGTTGCGGCTCCGGCAAATCGATATCGATCAACGCTTTCGGATCGGTAATAGCTAGGGGCTCGTAGTAACCGACAGCTTTCATTTTCTGTTTCTCCGGAATTCAGGGGGCTTTCACCGAACGCGCATGCTCCACCGGCGGCGCGAGGTCGGGCGCCGCGGCACGCGCGGGAGGATTGTTGCACGGCTTCGGAAATGCCGCCGGTCAGTGCCTGGTGGCGGGCGGCTGAGGATTGTTGGCCGGATTCGTATCGAAGCGCGCAATGCTTCTGATGGCCTCGAGATCGACGAGCGCCGACAGTTCCGCCTGCAGCGAATCGGTAACCTGCCGGTCGTAGATCGCTTCGTCGCCGACGTAGACGGTAAAGGTTTCGAGGTATCGGGTCTTTTTTTCCGGATTTTCTATCGTGTCGCGTGTCCACTCGTAGAGCGGGTATTTTTCGGGCCCGAAGCGCTGCGCTTCCTCGACGTATTCGGCGAACGCGTCGTATTGGCACATCATCGAAGCCCCATGCCGCTTCAGCACATCGTGAAGCGCGGCGTGCGCCGCGCACGAAGGGTCGCCGCGCAAGGCAGCGGCAAGAGGTGCAGACACGCTCACCCTCAGTTGAAACTTCCAGTTACCTTCCATATTCGCTCGTGCTCCTACCCGACCCCGACGGCATCACAATCACTATGTAAGGAAATCATTCTATCCGAGCTATCGGATCGGCATTGTCGGCAACAGTTCACCGATTCGTGTAAAGGCACGGTAGGGGATACGTAGGATGCCATACCGTATACCGTTAAACGCAAAGCGGAATAAGCTCCTCGCGCCGGGTGTTACCGGTTCAGCGGATCGGTCCATCATATCGCCGGTCCGCTTTTGATTACGGAGCCTGAATGGACAAACGCTTTGCAGAACAACGCGCGATCGTGATCGGTGCCGGTATCGGCGGCCTCGCCGTCGCGGCTGCGCTCGCCAACCATTTCGGGCAGGTCGTCGTGCTCGAGCGCGACGAGTTGCCCGCCGAGGTGCGCCCGCGGCCCGGCGCCGCACAGACCCGACATCTTCATGTTCTGCTCTCCGGCGGCGCAGCCGCACTCGCCGAACTCTTTCCGGGCGTACATACGCGTCTGATCGAGGCCGGCGCGCAACTGGCCGATGTGGGCGCCGATGCGAATTTTGAACTGGCCGGCACGCCGAAATTGCCGCGCCGCGAATTGAATATCTATAGCTGGCAATTGTCGAGGCCGCTGCTCGAAGCGGTGCTGCGCGAGCAGTTACGCGAACGCGAAAACGTCCAGTTGCGTGAACTGAGCCGCGTCATCGAGATCGTTCCGGACGAAAACAACCGGGCCGCCGGTGTGCGCGTCGAATCGCGCGAAGGCAAACACGACGAACTCGACGCCCTACTCGTTATCGATGCAAGCGGCCGCGGCGTACCGACACTTGATTTCCTCAAGGCAACGGGCCGCCCGTTGCCGACGGAAACCACGGTCGGCACCGATCTCACCTATGGCACGACGGTCTATTCGTTTCCGGACGGCGCCGAACCAGACTTCAAGCAGGCGTGGGTGCACGGCAAGGCGCCGGAACAGGGGCGCGCCGGCTTCCTCGTGAAACGCGAAAACGGACTATGGGACGCGGTGCTCGCCGGCCGTCTCGGCGACGTCCCGCCCATCGAAGACGACGCGTTTCTCGCATTCGCGGATACCCTGCCCAACCAGGCGATCAGTACGGCCTTGCGTCGCGGCCGGCGCGAGGCGCCGATTGTGCGCTTCGGCTATCCGGAAAGCCGCTGGCGTCATTTCGCCGATCTCACGGACTTTCCGGTGGGCTTGCTGCCGTTGGGCGATGCCGTCTGCAATACGAATCCGGTGTTCGGCCAGGGCATGACGGTCGCGGCGAAAGAGGCGGTGATGCTGCACCGCCTGCTCGCCGAATCAGGCGGCCACGCCAGTTCGCTCGAAACGATTGGACCGGCCTTCCTGAAGGAGATGGAAGATCTCGTGAAAACGCCATGGTCGGGAGCGACCGCGCTCGATCTCGCGTATCCGCAAACGAAGGGCGAACGGCCGGCCGACATGCGGCAGCGAAGCGAATATCAGGCCGGCGTGATGAAGCTTGCTGCCGTGGACCCGGACGTTCACCGGCTGATGGTCGAAGTCCGGCATCTGGTGAAGCCGGCGAACCTGCTGCATACGCCTGATCTCCAGCAACGCGTACAGGCGGTGCTCCAGCACCCGGCGGCGTCTTCCTAGGCGGCTGCCGGCGTCTGCCCACGGGTCTGCCTTCGGGCCCGCCTTCGGGTCTACCTCGCTTCGCAGCCCGATTTGAAACAATGAATTGCGCCCCGAAACCGAATCCGCCGGAATCGGTCTTCGGGCGTGCTCAGCGCCCGTGTTTGCGGGGCGTTTCTGTCCCTCTTCTCCCCCGCTCACCCTCTTCTTTCGCCCTGAATGCGCTTTGTCGAAAAAAGTGGGAATAAAGAAAGGTTTGGTCCTGTTCGTCACTACGTAGCACGCAGTCAAGCATCGCAAATGCAGTTGGGAATAAATTCAGACGATACGGTGTTTTGCATCTCGTAGCATCCAGCAACAAGCGCCGCGAATGCAGCCGAAATAGCTGGAATAAAACACAAAGCAGCAATGTTTGCCCTGATGAACCGGACACTTCTTTTCAATCTATTTAGGATTTCCAAATGAACACGAAAACGCTTATCGGCCTCTCCCTCGTTGCCCTCACGTCATTCGGCATCGTCAATAGCGCATCGGCCGGCGAAAAGACGCGCGCTGAAGTACGCGCCGAACTGATCCAGGCAGAGAACAACGGCTCCCGCTTCGTCACCGATGCATCGTATCCGGAAGTGAGCCCGATCTTCGCGCAGCAAGTCGCGCAAATGCAGCAACGTAACGGCACAAGCAGCGTCGGTGGCGTCGCCGCCGGCACGAGCCAGTCGGGTCAGCGCGTTGCCGCCACGCCGATGGGTTCGTCGACCTGCGTCGGCCCGAACAGCTTCTGCAATCTGTACGCCGGCAGCTGAGCGAATCGCGCTCGCACCGGTTTGAACCCGAGGCACGGCGCCGTGCGCCGCGCCCCAGACGACTCGCTTAAGACTCGCTTGACATTGGGAACACCATCATGAAAACGATCGCCACTCTTCTGGTCACGGCAGCTGCACTCACCGCTCCTGTACTGAGCTTTGCGCAAAGCACCGATCAAGGTCTGACCCGTGCGCAAGTGCGCGCCGAGCTCGTGCAGCTCGAACAGGCCGGCTACAACCCGCAAACCGCAGCCGACGCCAGCTACCCGCAGGAAATTCAGCTTGCCGAAGCAAAAGTTGCCGCTCAGAACGCCGCGGCAAATACGGCGAGCACGGCTAACACCGCGCAAACGGACGACGCGGTCGGCGGCATGCCCGCATACGGCTCGTCGGATTCCGGTAAGCCGATGAAGCACTCGCGCGCAATGAATGCGTGTGTCGGCCCGGTTAGCTTCTGCAATATTTACTTTGGCAGCTGATGGGCGCCGCTAGCTCAGTGTGCGCCGCAAGCGGCGGCCACACTGAGGCATGTCAGTCACACTGAAGCAGTTGCAGCGACGAACAATCGTTTTTAGAAGGGCTTTTCGAGCACGAGCCGCGCTTCGAGCCCGCCACCCGCACGGTTCTTCAACTCCAGCGTCGCATTCATGGCAAGCGCAAGCTGCTTCGCAATCGCCAGCCCAAGCCCGCTGCCGCCGGTGCGCTGATGGCCCGATGCGTCGCCGCGGTAAAACGGCTGAAATACCGCTTCGAGCTGGTCTTGCGCAATACCGGGCCCGCGATCGAGCACGCTGATCGAAATCTGCCTGTCATTCGACACATAAGTTTTGAGTTCGCCCGCACCGGAGAACTTGACCGCGTTATCGAGCAGGTTCGCAAGAATGCGGCGTAACGCGACCGGACGCGTGACGATCGGCACCCCGATCGATCCGGAGAGCGTCACCTTCGCGCCCGCATCCTCATAGTCGGATACCAGGCTCTCGAGCAGCGCGTCAGGGTCGATGCGGCGCGGCACTTCAGCCGCGCCATGCAGCGTGCGCCCATAGGCAACACCCTCACGCACGAGCACTTCCATCTCGGCGAGGTCCTGCTGGAATTTGATGCGGTCGGCTTCGTCGTCGAGCAGGTCGGTGCGAATGCGCATGCGCGTGATCGGCGTCTGCAAATCGTGCGAAATCGCCGCGAGAATCTGGATCCGCTCCTTCATATACTGGCGAATCCGTTCCTGCATCGCATTGAACGCTTTGGCGGCGCGCGCGACTTCGGCCGGCCCGTCTTCCGGAAGGCGAGTGGCGGTCATATCCGGGCCCAGCGTATCAGCTGCGCTCGCGAGCTGGTTGAGCGGCCGCGTCGCAAGGCTCAGTGCGAACCATGCGCAAACGGCGATCACCACGAGTTCGACGGCGAGCACAACCAGCAGCCAGTATGACAGCGGCATCCAGCCAACGGGACGAATATCGATGGTGAGCGGCGAGCCGTCGCTCAAGCGCAGATGCGCCTGCAAATGTTCCTTGGTGTCGGGCACCTCGTTGACGGCAATCGTAAAGCGCTGCCCGATGCTGCGTTCGATCGCGGCGCTGACCTCTTCCGAAAGCTTCGCATTGGGCGGTGTGCCGCCCACGCCCTCCCCGAGCAGGAAGCTGTAATTGCGGCGCGCAAGCCGCGGCACCCATTCGGGGCGCTCGGCTGCCGGCACACGGTCGAGCAGCGCGACCGCGGTCGCCACTTCACGCTGGAAATTGTCGAGCATCAACGACGTCTGCGCATCGTTGCGCTCGGACACGGTCGCCCAGAACGCAAGCAGCTGCGCGACGACGAGGCCCGCGAAAAAGATCAGCGTCAGGCGCACGAACAGCGTGCGCGGACCTCTGAACAGACTCGATAGGTTCACTGATTGCCTTCCTGCGGCGTCACCGCAGACGAGAACACATAGCCTTCATTGCGCAGTGTCTTGATGTAGCGCGGGTCTTTCGCCCCGTCCTTGAGCCTCTGGCGAAGGCGGCTCACGAGCAGATCGATCGACCGGTCGAACGGTTCGGTCTGTCTGCCTTGCGTGAGCGTGAGCAACTGGTCGCGCGTCAGCACGCGCTGCGGATGATCGACGAACACGCGCAACAGCCGATATTCGGCACCGCTTAGCGCCACCATCGTGCCTTCGTTATCGATCAGATGGCGGCCGATCGTATCGAGCTTCCAGTCGCCGAACAGCAGAAACTGTGGCGACTCCGTGTGCTCGAAGCCCGGCGGCGCCATCCGCGTGCGCCGCAAAATGGCGCGAATGCGTGCGAGCAGTTCGCGCACCGCAAACGGCTTCACGAGATAATCGTCTGCGCCCACTTCAAGGCCGACCACGCGATCCGTTTCATCGCCGAGCGCCGTCAGCATCAGGATCGGGATGGTGCGCCACTGCCCGGCTCGCAGGTCGCGGCACAGCGCAAGCCCGTTTTCACCGGGCAACGTCACGTCCAGCACGATCATGTCCGGCGCGTCGTCCGCGAGCGCCGCCCACATTTCGCGGCCGCCCGAAGCCTTGCTTGCCCTGACGCCATTCTTCTGCAAATAACTGCCGATCAGCTCGCGAATCTCGCGGTCGTCGTCGACGATCAGCACATGCTCGACTTTTTCCATCTAGCCGCCCCTTTCCGGTTGCGCGGCTTCGTCTCCGTTTCGGAGTACGCACATGCGCAGCTCAAAGGGCGAACCAGCTCGGCCAGCGTCAGGCTGAAAATAAGGCATAGCGACGCGGAAAACCGGTAGAAGCGTTTCATACGTCACCTGCCAAACTGAGACTGGCACCGTCATTGACGGTCGCGTCAAAGGCATAAGGATCTACTCCGTGGAGACAGCCGATATTGGCGCGCCATAGACCCCGGTCCATCCGCGTTTGATGAAACGGATAAACGCCGCAGTGGCGGCAGAAGAAATGCTTCGCCACGTGCGTATTGAACTGGTAGACCGCGAGGTCGTCGCTACCGCTGATTATACGGAGATTGCTTTCCTTGAAAGCCGGCGTCATCAATGCGCCCCGGCGCAGGCACAGGCTGCAATTGCAGCGCACGGCGGGCGCGACGGGCGCATCGATCTCGAATCGGACCTTGCCGCAGTGGCACGATCCTTCGTGAGTCGTCGTGGTCGTGGTCGTCGTCATTTCGTACTCCATCGGTTGATGGCAGTTTCACATGACGCTTGCTCCATGCTATGTCGCCATGTGTCGCAACGTACCCGGTTTGTATCCGAACGTACGGCCGCGGCGCGGCCTGCCTTGTACCGTGCATGGTGTTATAAAGCACCTTTCGACATCCGGGCTACCGATGCGCCTTCCTTTGCGTCTGCTGCTTGCTTTCGCCGGCCTCGCCGCCGGCTTTGCGCTTTGCCAGGAGCCCGGGCAGGAAGCCGGCGCGGGCGCATTCCAGCACGCGCCGCGCAATGGCGGGCGCTTCGTGAACAACGATGGGCCGCTCGCGCGCGCGTCGTTCCTGAAGTGGCAATGGTCGAGACTCGTCGAGGGCGTGCCGAAAGCGCCCGACAACGGTTACCGCTTTCCGCTCGATCATCCGGACACCGCGTGGCTCAGCGCCAATCGCAGCGTCGACACGATGACGTGGATCGGTCATGCGACCGCACTGTTGCAGGTGGGCGGCGTCAATATCCTGACCGACCCAATATTCTCCGAGCGTGCGTCGCCGTTTTCGTTTATCGGACCCAAACGCAAGGTGCCGCCCGCGCTTGCGCTCGACGAGCTGCCGCATATCGACATCGTGCTCGTCTCGCATAGCCATTACGATCATCTCGACACGGCCAGCGTCGAAGCATTGAACCGGCAACCGGGCGGCCCACCGCTTTTTCTCGTGCCGCTCGGTATCAAGGCGTGGATGGCCGGCAAGCGCATCGGCAACGTAGAGGAATTCGATTGGGGCGATCACACGCAGGCAGCGGGCCTCGATATCTGGTTCGTGCCGAGCCAGCACTGGTCAAAACGCACGCTGACCGATCGCGACGAGACGCTCTGGGGCGGCTGGGTCGTGAAGACACGCGACGGCGCCGCTCACCCGTTTTCGTTCTACTTTGCCGGCGACACCGGTTACTCAGGCGACTTCAAAAAAATCGGCGCAGCCTTCGGTTGCTTCGATCTCGCGCTGATCCCGATCGGCGCGTATGCACCACGCTGGTTCATGCGGCCGCAACACGTTGACCCGCAGGAGGCCGTGCAGATTTTCGAAGACGTGCATGCGAAACGCGCCATCGGCATTCACTGGGGCACCTTTCAACTCAGTGATGAGCCGCTCGACGAACCGCCGAAGCTGCTCGAAGCGGCGGCGCGTGATGCGCGTCTCTCGCCTGACGCGTTTACAGTACTGCGGCACGGACAATCGATCCATTTCGACGATACAGAGGATCGCTGTTCACAATAGTGTTGTTCACGGCTCGCCTATCCGCCAGTTCGCCTCCCGGCACGGCCAGTTCGCAGAAACACCCCCTATGGCGCGGCATGACGGCTAGAGTCTCCCGGATCTCACAAACCAATGCGACTCTGTGGAAACACGCATGCCTAATCCAATTCCCTTTTCGGTCCTCGATTTCGCGCCGATCCGCGCGGGCGAAACGGCTGCTCACGCGCTGCGGCAAACAGTCGACATGGCACGTTTGGCCGAAACGCTCGGCTTTTTGCGCTACTGGGTGGCCGAACATCACGGTGTGCAGACGGTCGCAAGCGCGGCCACGTCGGTCGTGATCGGGCATATTGCCGCGCACACGTCGACGCTACGCGTCGGCTCGGGCGGCATCATGCTGCCGAATCACACACCGTTTATGGTCGCTGAACAGTTCGGCACGCTCGAATCGCTGTACCCCGGCCGCATCGATCTCGGCGTCGGCCGCGCTTCGGGCAGCGCCGACGCGGTCACGAAAGCGCTGCGCTCGAGCCAGGAAGCGCGTGAGCGCTTTCCCGACGATCTGCGCGAGCTGCAATCGTTCTTTCGTGAGCCGGAACCCGGAAACAACCTACGCGCCGTTCCGGGCGCCGGACTCGACGTGCCGATCTGGGTGCTCGCATCATCGCCGTATTCGGCACAGCAAGCCGCGGCACTGGGCTTGCCGCTTGCGTTCGCCACGCACATCGGGCCCGACGCGCGCGACCCGGCGATTGCCGCATACCGGTCCGCGTTCGAGCCTTCGGCCGTGCTCGACAAACCGTATGTGGTGGTGGCAGGCGTTGTGACCGCCGCGCCAACCGACGAAGAGGCGCGGCATCTGTTTTCGTCGATGCAGCAGCTGTCGCTGCGCCGCTTACGCAGCACGCCGTTCGCGCAGCTGCAGCCGCCCATCGCCGATTTCGACACGCTGCCGACCGAAGACGAGCGCCCGCGCCTCGATGCCGCCTTGCGCGCGGTTATTACAGGCGGCCCACAGCAAGTCGAGCAGAAACTCGCCAAGTTGATCGAAGAAACCGACGCCGATGAAGTGATGGTGCTTTCGTTTATCCACGATCTCGACGCGCGCCGCCGCTCGCTTGAAATTGTCGGCAAGGTGCGCGACAGCCTCAACGCACGCCGGCACGCCCTTCAATAAATTATGTCCAACATTTATTGTATAAATTACGATCGTCATCTATGATGTGGATCACAACCTGCGCATTGCCCCTCATTTGACTGCTGATTTGACCGCTCATTTGCGTGTGCAAAGCGCCCACATACATCAAGGAACTCACCATGCCGATCGTACGCATCGACCTCGTCGAAGGGCAATCTCCCGAATACCGCACCGCGATCACCGAGGAGGTTTACAAGGCAATGACCACCGCTCTGAACGTGCCCGCCAACGACCGCTTCATGGTGGTCAGCGAGCACAAGGCCAGCGACTTCGTGGCCGATCCGACTTATCTGGGCATCGAACGGTCTCCGCAATGCGTGATGGTCCAGATCACGCTCAACGTGGGGCGCGACGTTGACATGAAGCGTACGTTCTACAAAGCACTTGCGGACGGCTTGCATGCACGCATCGGTCTCAGGCGCGAAGACCTGTTTATCAACCTTGTCGAAGTTGCAAAGGAAAACTGGTCGTTCGGCAACGGCATTGCTCAATATGCGTAACCGTCATACCCAGGCCCGCGCAGTCTGAGTTATGCTCTCGGCACCTTTTCTGGAGGAATCCCCATGCCGCGCGTATCCCGCGAACAAGCCGATAAAAACCGTGCCGTGATCGAAGCAGCATCCGCGCGTCTGTTCAAGGAGCATGGGCTCAACGGCGTGTCGGTGGCCGACATCATGGGGGCCGCGGGCCTCACGCATGGCGGCTTTTATGGCCATTTCGAATCGAAGGACGAACTGGCTGCCATTGCTTGCGCACACGCGTTCGAGGAATCGGTTACGCGGTGGCGTTCGCTAATCAGAAACGATGCCGACGAGCAGGCGCTCGTCGATGCGCTCGCGAAGCACTATCTGAGCCCCGCGCAGCGCGACCGGCCGGGCATGTCGTGCGCGGCCGCGGGGCTCGCGTCCGACGTCGGCCGCGAGAGCACCGACAAGCCGATACGCAGTGTGTATTTGCGCGGCCTGCGCTCGATGATCGACGTGCTGGTTTCGTTCTCGAGCGCACGCCGGTCGAAAAAAGTCCGGCAGCGCGCGATCGCGCGCCTGTCGATGATGATCGGCGCGCTAACGCTGGCGCGTGCGGTCAGCGACGATCCGCTGTCCGATGAGATCCTCGCGTCGGCGCGCGAAGCACTGCACGGCAACCTTGCATAAATCGCTGCTTGCGTCCGCTGCTTGCGTCCGCTGCTTGCGTCCGCTGCTTGCGTCATTACGCCGCCGGGGATTCGCGTTTCGCGAAATGCTGGCGGTCGGTGACGAAATAGACGAGCGCGGCCACCGGAAATGCGAGGCCGACGAGCGACGTCAAAGGCCAGCCGCCCTGCGCGTACGACCAGCCGCCTAACGCGGAGCCAAGCGCACTACCCGCGAAAAAAGTCGCCATATAGACGCCGTTGACGCGCGACCGGAACTGCGGCCCCAACGAAAAAATCGCGCGCTGCCCCAGCGTGATATTCGACGACACGCCGAAGTCGAGCACGACGCCCGCGATAACGAGGCACGTCAGCGATTGCGGCGCGCCCGGTGGAACCCATCGCGCAAGCAGCAAGGCACCGATCACGGCCAGCAACGCAACCGCGGTGGCCGGCCGCGTCCAGCCGCGATCCGCGAGACTGCCCGATAGGGTTGCGGCGATTGCGCCCGACACCCCGACAAGCGCAAACAACGCGATACCGCCTTGCGATAACCTGAACGCAGGCCCCGCAAGCAGCAGCGGCGTGGTGGTCCAGAACAGGCTGAATGCGGCCCCAAGACAACCGGTATAAAACGAGCGGCGCCGCACGACCGGTTGCGTGAGCAACAGATGCCACATCGATGCCAGAAGTTCTAGATAGCGCAGCTTCGACAGCGGTTCGCGCGGCGGCAGCACGATCGCGAGCAGCGCCATCAAGGCGGCCATCAACGCCGCCGACAAATAGAAGATGGTGTGCCACGACGACGAAATCTGTGTGACGAAGCTCGATGCAGGGCGCGCCAGCATGATGCCGAGCAACACCCCGCTCGTCACGTTGCCGACCACGCGCCCGCGTATGCGCTCCGGCGCCAGATGCGCCGCATACGGGACGAGCACGTGAACCGCGACGCTGCCTAATCCGATCAGGCACGCGGCAACGAGAAACAGCGCGACGTTCTGCGACAGCGCAGCGCCGAGCAGTCCGAGCGCCGCGATGCCCAGCAGCGTCAGCGCAAGGCGCCGGCTTTCGATCAGATCGCCGAGCGGCACCACCAGCAACATGCCGGCGCCGGTACCGATCTGCGTCATCGTCACGATAAGACCGGTCGCGCCATTTGCGACGCCGAGCGAGGCGCCGATCAATCCGGCGAGCGGCTGCGCGTAATAGATGTTGCCCGCGGTCAGACCGCAAGCGAAAGCCACCAGCAACACGAGCCATGGCGATACGCGTTCGCTTGCGGCCGGCGGCTTCGTCGAGTCGAGGTTGTCTGTCATGGACGGAATCTTTAATAGGAAGTCCGCGTTTCCAAAATAGACGGAATGCGGTGCATGGAAGTCCTGCGGCTGACGGCAAAACCCGGCGCGGCCGCATCGACAACAGAACAATCTCGTACTGGCAGTTATTCCCTTAAAGCATCGGCATGAAGCGCACGCCCAAGCTCGCCGATGCATCAAAATGCTGACCGACCGCATGCGACCGTCGCGCTAGCAGCGCGGATCGCATCGCGTTAGACTGATTCGCAGGAGTGCAAGCAATACGGCACGTTTCACGACCGCGACCGCACATTCGATGGAGATTGAACGATGGATCACACGAAACTGACCGCGCACTTTCCGACAATCGATGTGGAAATGACCCGGCGCGACCTGCCTGAAAAAAATGGTGAGGTTGTGACGATTCACATCACCGCCACCCCTTCGTTCGATGCCGCCGCTCGATGGCTGCTGCAGCCGGGCTGGTTCGCGTTCGCCGGGCCGCTGATGATGTGGACGGAAATGATGCGCACGTGGCAGCCGTGGTTGCCGGCCGCATTTGCGCCGGTGCTGCCGTTGCCGAAGCCGGAATGGACGGCCAAATGAGCCAAATGAGCGACAGGCCAGAAGCGCGCTAAACGAAGCGAAGCGCGCCTACCGGTCGCGGTGACGAATCCGCTTTGCGGCCGTGATCACCGCGATGCCCGCCATGATCACCGCAACGATCGCGACCGTATGCTGCGAGACATGCAGGGTGACAAGCCCCCATGCGATGCCGGCAATCAGGATCAGCCATCCCACGAGATAAATGACTAGCGTCATCGAAGGCTCCGTTCGGGTATCGGAAAGCGGAAATCGGGCACGCTGAGGCGATGTCCACCTCAGCTGCCCAGCCCAGGCTTTCTTTTCGAAAGCAAATTCGATACCCGAACGGAATGGACGTTGCGATCCGGAAAAATCAATCCGGCTGAATCTGCATTGCGTCGACACGGTCCGGATAGAACGCGAGATGACCTTTGATCTCGCTGACCGCATCATAAGGAGTTTCATACGTCCAGACCGCGTTGACCGAGCGGTCGCCGCCGGCCGGAATGCTGTAGTAACTGCAGTCGCCCTTGTACGGGCAATAGGTTGCGTGCGACGTGCGCTCGAGCTGCGCCATGTCCGCATCTTCGCGCGGAATGTAGAGCACCTCCCGGTACGAAGCCTCGCGCAGCACGAGCGCGTTCCTCGTATCGGCAATCACTTTTCCGGCTACGACAACCACGATGTGCGACCGGCTTTTCGTTATCGTGATCGGATGATCGGGACCGGGAATCTTCACCGTCTTCACCGTATTCTGCATATGCGACCTCATCGAGTGGGCGGAGCACAACGCAACGGCCTGAACGCGGCCATGGGGTTACCAAAGCGGCGACCAATATCGCAGCCAGCGGCCATCATATGCCGATCCGAAAACCTGCGTATGTGTGAGGTCTTCCCGCGATATGGAGAGCGGTAACCGGCTTGCGGCATCAGCCTTTGGTTTCGTCGCGGCCGGCAAACAGCGGCCGCGCGTGGCGATCTGAAACGAGTTGCACGACCACCGATGCCGACGCGAATGCGAGCCCCGTCGCGCAAACACCGGCCCAGCCCCAGACGCTCCACGCGAATGTGCCCACCGCGGTGCCGAGCGCGCCACCCGCAAAACGAATCGTCATATAAAGCGTATTGATGCGGTTCATCGCGCCCGCGCTGATGCCCATATTGCGCGACATATTCGCGACGTGTCCGATCTGCACGCCGAAGTCGAGCACGATCACACCGGCGACGAGCCCCACAATCGAACTGCCGACCAGCGCGAACACGCCATACGCAATCACCATCGCCATGCTGCCCGCGAGCACGACCCCGCGCGCATCGCCGCGATCGGTCCATTTGCCCGACACCGTCGATGCGCTCGCGCCGACCACGCCGACTAAACCGAACAGACCCGCCGTCGCGCTGCCATAGCGCGGATCGATGGCATGCAGATGAAAGGCGAGCGTTGTCCAGAACGCACTGAATGCGGCGAATTGCAGCGCGGCGATCGCCGACGTCTGGCGGATGAGCGGCGCATCGCGCAGCAGTGTCCACAGCGAGCCCATCAGGCTTCCCCAACTGCCCGAAAACGTCGGCTCGGTGCGCGGTATGACCGCAAGCAGCATCGCGACGATGCCGATCATCGCGACCGCCGCAACGCCGTACACCGCGCGCCAGCCGAACGATTCGGCAAGCAGGCCCGACACCGTGCGCGACAGCAGGATGCCGCACAGCAGTCCGAACATCACCGTTCCGACCGCCCTGCCGCGCTGCTGGGGTCCGGCCAGTTGCGCGGCCAGCGGCGTTAGCAGTTGCGGCGTCACGCTTGTCAGGCTTGTCACGAAACTCGCGACGATCAGCCAGGCAAGCGTCGGCGCGAACGCGGTCGCGATAAGCGCCGCGGCCGCGGCAAGCAGCGTAACCGTAAAAAGCGTCGTGCGCCTGACCATGTCGCCAAGCGGAACGAAGAGCAGCAAGCCGAGCGCATAGCCCGTCTGTGCGGCGACCGACGCGGAGCCGGCCGCCCGCTCGGTGACATTGAACGTATGCGCGAAATCGACGAGCAAGGGCTGGTTGTAGTAGTTGTTCGCGACGACGACGCCTGCAGCCAGCGCCATCACCCAGTAGACCGATCGATTCATTCGCGGAAGACCTCTATTGTCCGAATGTGCGCTGACCGCCGGATGGCGGACCCACCCGAGGTGTGGCGCAATGTGGCTCGTTGCAAAGAACGTTACGCAATGTGCCGTGATTCATCAGATTACGCAATCGGCAGTGCAAATTCCGTACAAGGTGGGCCGGGCCCGCGTCACGCTCGTGGCATCGCGCGAGGCTGAATGTGTGGCGCATCCGCTTCGAGCTGAAGGTCGCGGCCGCGGGTGCCGCGTGGTTGTCTCCCGGCTGGGAACGGATCGGCCTTGCGCGATCGTTCGATGCGGGCGGAAACGAACAAAGTGTCGATAACAACTTCACGGCAACGGGCGCACAATCGATGTCAGCGGAAGACCTCAGTGCGCGCGCTCATGCTCCTGTGCCTTGAGGTCTGGCCAACTGAGGCGAACGATGCGATTACCGCGCATAGTACGATCCCATTCCGAAGGCGGCGCGTTGCCGCGGCCAGGCGATCTGCTGCGCCGCCGCTTTCGTGTGGCGATGCCGGGTGGGCGCGCGATGCGATACCTTGGCCGTGTTGCCGCCGCTGCAGGATTGCTGATCGCGCTGTGGCTCATTGCGAGTGACGATCCCTATGCGGTGCTGTCGCTCGTGCGCACGGCGGCACTCGGCCTCGTTATCGCCGCGCTTGCGCATGTGCTGCATATGCTAGCCAACGCACGCGCATGGCAAACGCTGATGCTCGATCCTCCGCTGCCGCGTTACCGGACACTGCTCGGTCTGATCTGGATTCGCGAATCGATCAATGGTCTATTGCCGGTCGCGCGCATCGGCGGCGACCTCATCTCGTTCCGGCTGCTTCTCAAAAGCGGCTTTGCAACCTCGATGTCCGCCGCGAGCCTGATTGCCGATATGCAGCTCACGGTGATCAGTCAGTTGCTGTTTGCCGCGGCAGGCATCGCTTATCTGTTTGCGAATGTGCAATCGGACGCACTGCGCATCGTGAGCCACCTTGCGTGGGGCCTCCTGCTGATCGCGCCCGCGTTCGCGATATTCGCGCTGATCCAGCACGCGAATCCGTTCGAACGGATCATGCGCGTACTCGATCGAATCGCCAGCGGCAAGCTTGGCGAACTCGTCGGTAAGTCCGCCGATATCGACGAAAAGATCAAGCGCATCTGGCGCCGCCGAGCGATCGTCTTGCGCTATCTGCTTATCTGGCAGCCGCTTCAGGCGCTGGGTACATCGCTTGAAATCTGGCTTGCGCTTTACTTCTTCGACACGCCTGTCAGCTTTGCCAAGGCCTTTGTTATCGATTCGCTCGTTCAAGTGGTGGCCAGCGCCGCGTTTTTCGTGCCGGCCGCGCTCGGCGTGCAGGAAGGCGGCTTTCTGCTGATCGGCGGCATGCTCGGGCTCGAGCCGGCAACATGTCTCGCGCTTGCGGGCGCACGGCGTGTGCGCGATCTCGTGATCTTCGTGCCCGGCATGCTCGCATGGCAAATCGCGGAATCGCGCATTGCAAAAACAAGCACGACTGCAAGCACAAACCACGCGGCTAACGCCGCTTCAATCGATACGAAACCAGGCGCCCATGCTGGTACCGATGCCGACAGCTTACAACCTTGACATTGTTGTCATCGATCCCGCATAAATCATTACGCTATTCGCCGTTCGCTTAACTATCGCCTATACTCGTTCAGCCCGGGCTTAAACAATCCTTTTTGTTCACTGCTGCTGCCGCTGGCATACGCCACGCGGTCGGGGTATGCACGCGCGTGTGCATACCCGTCATGCAAGTGTGTGGAGACACGTCTTGCAAGCGCGCCTGTGTGCTTGATGCATGCACGTCGCTTGCTGATTGCCGTATCAAGGAGATCGCCCAATGCGCGTCAAGTATGCGTCGTCCGCTGGATCCGTTATGCGCCTGGCCGGTATAGCCGGCCTTGCCGCAATATCGCTTGCCCTCGCCCCTCATGTGCATGTCATGCAGCCGGCCCATGCGGCCGAAAGCGCCAAGGCCGCGCAGACCTGCAACAACGAAGCGACCGGCATTACGCTGCCGCCGGGTTTCTGCGCGACGATCTTCGCAGACGACATTGGCCACGCGCGACAAATGACGGTAGGCCCGGACGGCACGCTATACGTGAATACGTGGAGCGGCAGATACTACAAGGTCAACACGCCGCCGCCTGGCGGCTATGTCGTTGCATTAAAAGATACGAAGGGTGGCGGACACGCGGATGTCGTACAGCGCTTTGGCGATGGCCCCAATGATGGCGGTCACGGCGGCACCGGTATCGCGTTCTATAACAACGCGATCTACGCGGAAAGCAATGACCGCATCATGCGCTATACGCTCAAAGCCGGCGATGTCGCGCCTTCTGGCAAAGGCGAAGTGATCGTATCGGGCTTGCCCGTGACCGGTGACCATCCGATGCATCCGATCGCAATCACGCCCAAAGGCGATCTGCTGATCGATCTCGGTTCGGCAACCAATGCTTGCGAGCAGGAAAACCGCACGCCGCATTCGAAGGGCAATGAGCCGTGCACCGAGAAGGACACGCGCGCGGGCATCTGGCGTTATGACGCAAACAAGACAGACCAGAAATTCTCGGCGGCCGGGCGCTACGTGAGCGGCATTCGCAATGGCGAAGGTATCGCACTCGACGGATCGGGCCGTATCTTTTCAACGCAGCATGGCCGCGATCAGCTTCACGAAGACTGGCCTGAACTCTATACCGCTAAGCAAGGGCAGGAACTGCCCGCGGAAGAAGTGGTGGAGCTCAAGCAAGGCGCCGATTACGGCTGGCCGGAATGCTATTTCGACCAGACGCAAAAGAAGCTCGTGCTCGCACCCGAGTATGGCGGCGACGGCAAGAAAGCCGGTCTTTGCAGCGGACGTACCGCGCCCGTCGCATGGTTCCCGGGCCACTGGGCGCCCAATGACATGGTGTTCTATGAAGCGAAGAGCGGCGCGGGCAGTTTCCCGCATGCTTACGACGGCGGCGCATTGATCGCGTTTCATGGTTCATGGAATCGCGCACCGGGTCCGCAGGAAGGCTACAACGTCGTGTTCCAGCCTTTCCATAACGGCAAGGCGACCGCGGGCAAGTACCTGGTGTTTGCCGACGGTTTTGCGGGTGCCGTCATGGAACCGGGCCAGGCGGCGTTCCGTCCTTCGGGGCTAGCGGTCGCGCATGACGGCGCGCTCTTTATCTCCGACGATATTCATGGCCGCATCTGGCGGGTCACGTATCACGGCGGCAATCCGGATGCTCAGGTCGCGGCAGCCGCGAAGTCGCCGGGCGCGCAGTCGACGTCGAGTTCAGAACTGCCGCCCGAGGGTATTCATCCGGACGCGGGTAAAGTCACGGCAGGTTTGCCCGTGCCGCCCGGTTCATCGGCACAGCAGGTCGCGCTTGGTGCGCGCGTGTTCGCAGGCCAGGTGGGCGGCGCGACGTGCTCGGGATGTCACGGATCGGATGCTAAAGGTTCAGGCATCGGCGCGGATCTGACGGCCGGCAAATGGTTGTGGAGCGATGGCAGCCTCTCGGGCATTCAACAAACGATTGCCAATGGCGTGCCGCATCCGAAGGAACATAGCGGCGTCATGCCACCGATGGGCGGCGTGCAACTGTCACAGGATGATTTGAAAGCGGTGTCAGCTTACGTGTGGGCGTTGGGGCATCAAACGCATTGACGTGCTGTTGCACTAAAGACGCGCTGTTGCGCTAAAGAAAAGACTTACGCGCCTTTTGCTCCAGCTTTTGCCTCGGCCTCGGCCTTGGCTTTAGCCTTAGCGCGCGTAAGTCTGCGACAAGGCTTTAGCCGAGCGGATCAGATCGTCGAGCATCGCGGCGCGTTTGGATGGGTCTGTGTCGCGCCCGGTCATAAAGCAGAGCGCCGCGACCGCATGGCCCGCGCGGTCGCGAATCGGAGCGGCCATGCAGCAGCGAAACGTCTGCGACAAACCTTCGGTGCAGCAGTATCCCAGTTGCGCCGCGCGCTCGACGTCGTGCAGAAAATCGTCGAAGACAATGCGCGTGCCGTTGTCGAGCACGAAATCTTCATCGGGAATCAGCGCGCGGATTTCATCCGCGCTTAAATGCGCAAGCAGCAGCCGGCCCGTCGCGGTCCACGGAATCGGCACCCTGACGCCGATATCGGAACTAATATTGAAAGGCCGCGCGCTGTTTTCCGATAACACCACGGTGTACTTGTTGCCTTCGAGCATGCAAAGCTGCGCGGTCTCGTCGTGGACTTTCACAAGCGAAAGTATGGTTTGATGCGCGCGGCTGATCAGATCGTTATGCACTGCATAGTCGGCGCCGTAGTAATGCATCTCGCGGCCGAAAAACACGCTGCCGTCCGGGCGCGTTTCGAGCCAGCCGGCATCGGTCAGAATCGTCACAAGCTCGTAGACGCTCGAGCGCGGCGCGCCCGTCGATTCGATCAGCTCGCGCATGCTGAGCGGACGCCTTGCATCATGCAACTGCCTGAGCAGGGCAACGACGCGATCGACGCCTCGCGCCCGCGTCGACTCACTGGAAGAAGCGATTGCGGAAGCGCCGGTCGTGCGCGGCGCGGCACGTGGCCCGCCGTCATCACCGCCGCTATCGCGACGCCCAGGCTTCGAATTCAGGTTCGCTCTCAATGGTCGAGCACTCTGTGCAGGAACTGGCGCGTGCGTTCGTTCGCAGGGTTCACGAAAATCTGTTCGGGCGCGCCCTGCTCCGCAATCACGCCTTTATCCATAAACACCACGCGGTCCGCGGTCTTGCGTGCAAAACCCATTTCATGCGTAACGACCACCATCGTCATGCCGTCGCGCGCGAGGCCACGCATGACTTCCGTTACCTCGCCGACGAGTTCCGGATCTAACGCCGACGTCGCTTCATCGAAAAACATGATGCCCGGCTCGACCGCAAGCGCGCGCGCGATCGCGACGCGCTGCTGCTGTCCGCCCGATAACTGGCTCGGATAGTGTTCCGCGCGATCGGCAAGACCGACGCGATCAAGTGTTTCCATCGCGCGCTTGCGCGCATCGGCCGCACTCATCTTGCGCGCCTTGATCAGCGCAAGCGTGACATTGCCAAGCGCGCTCTTGTGCGGAAACAGATTGAACTGCTGGAACACCATGCCGACATGCCCGCGAATTTCCTTTGCGCGCCGCGCATCGTGCAATGGCACGTTATTGACCCATACTTCGCCCGCATCCGCCGTTTCGAGCCCGCTCATAATGCGCAGCACTGTGCTCTTGCCGGAACCCGATGCACCGATCAGCACGAGTACTTCACCGGGTTGCACATCGAGGTTCACATCGCGCAACACCTGCGTGGCGCCGAACGACTTGCTGACACCGGACAGATTGATCAGCGGCTTGCCCTGCGCATTCGTGGTCATTACAGCACGCTCCTTCTTCGATCATGACGGCGCACCCACTGCGACAGCGGAAAGCACACGATGAAATACAGCACGGCAACCAGCCCATAAATTTCAACCGGCTTGCCGACGCGGTCGACAATCGCCTGTCCGCCGTGCATCAGTTCCGACATACCGATCATGCTGACAATCGACGTATCCTTGATCAGCGACAGATACTGGCCGATTAGCGGCGGCAGCACGATCCGGCCGGTCTGCGGCAACACCACTGAGAAGAACGTCTGCAGTTTGCTCAGGCCGAGAATCTGCGAGACTTCCCACTGCCCTTTCGGCACAGCCTCGATACCGGAGCGAAAGACCTCAGCGATATAAGCGCCTTGATAGACGCTCAAGCCGACCACGCCGGCCGCGAACACGTCGATCGCGTAACCGAAGTACGACACGCCGAAGTAGATGAAAAGCAAGGTGATCAGTACTGGCGAGCCGCGAAACAGCTCGGTATAGAGCTTCGCGATATAGCGCGTGCCGGGCGGGCCGAAGGTACGCAATACCGCGGCAAAAAGCCCGATCAGCGTGCCGCCGATAATCGACGCCACCGATAGCAGCAAGGTCGCCCACAACCCTTGCAGCAGGATCGACAGACTGTTGAATAGGAGGTCGCTCGACATGTCCGGTCTCTTGCACTCGTGTCTAGACGCTCAATGGCTCAGGCGGCGTTCATCAGGTACGGTCCACCTGGCGCGCAAGGAAAAACGCCCGCCGCGTACGCTTCTTCATTTCGAGCGGCGGATGGAATACGCGCGCACCGATCTGCGCCGCAATCCACGAAAGCGCGTTGCTAAGAATCAGATAAATGATGAGCGTAATGGTGAACGTCTGGACATAGAGCAGCGTGCGCGAATTGATGACGGTCGCGGTTCCGCTCAGCTCCGGCAACGCGATCGCCGACAGCAGCGAGGTGCCGAGCAACAGCTGGATCAGGTTATTGACAATCGCCGGATAGACCGCGCGCGCCGCTTGCGGCAACACCACGTCGATAAAGATCTGCGCGCGTTCCATGCCGAGAATCGATGCGGCTTCGAGTTGTCCGCGCGGCACCGATTGAATGCCCGCGCGAAACACTTCAGCCAGATATGCACCGACATTGACGCCAAGCGCGATCACGCCCGCCGTGAACGCATCGAGCGTAATGCCGAGCGTCGGCAAACCGAAGAACACGATAAAAATTTGCAGCAGCACCGGCGTATTGCGGATCGCCTCGATATAGATGCTCGCGATCCAGCGCAGCGCAGCGACGCGCGACGAACCCGCAAGCGCGGTCAGGAGGCCGAGCGCCATCGAAAGCGCAAATGCGAGCAGCGTGACCTGCAGCGTCAGCCACGCCGCGCGAAGGAAATCGTTCGCGTAACCGGCGAGGGTTATCCATTGGTAGCTCATTACTTCTCCGTGCGCCGACTCAGTCCGCGCGATACAACCCGGTGCAAGGCAGCGCAGTGCGATGCGACGCGGTCCGGCCTAGAACTGCGGATTCAACGGATAGCGCGGGTCGACACCGAACCACTTCTTGTACAGCTGCTGGTTCAGCTTCGACGCATTGATCTGGAACAGGAACAGGTTCAGGTAATCGAGCCACACCTGATCGCCCTGCTTGACGCCGAAGCCGTTGTATTCCAGCGGCACGAGCGCTTCGTCGGTCACGGTCAGTTCGGGGTCGAGCTTTGCCTGATACGCGAGGAAGTTGTTATCCTCGATCATCGCGTCGGCCTGGCCCTGTTTGACGGCAAGAATTGCAGCCTGCGAGCTGTCGTACTCCTGAATCTTGACCTGCATGTTCAGCGAGCGCACTTCGTCGCCGTTCGTCGAGCCCTTGACGGTGGCGATCGTGCGGTTCGACATGTCCTTGATCGACTTGATGCCGCTGCTCTTCTTCACGAGTAGCGCTTCGCTTGCGACCACATACGGATGGGTGAACGAGATTTCCTTCGCGCGCTCGAGGTTGCGCGTGAAGTTGCAGAACACCACATCGACCTTGCTGGTCTGCAGATTCGGAATGCGGTTCGCGCTCGTCGTATTGACCATTTCGAGCTTTACGCCCATCTGTTTCGCGAGCTCTTTCGCGAGATCGACATCATAGCCGTCGGGCGCGCCAGCCTGATCGTAGAAGCCAAACGGCGCAAAGCTCAGGCAATCGCCGACGCGCAATGAGCCGCGCTGCAGAACCTGTTTGAGCGTGGAGTCGCCCGCGCTCGCGCTTTGCGCGGGGGTGTCGACTTTCGTGCAGGCGCTAAGCGCCAGCAATGCAGCAACGGCGGACAGGCAGAAGAGTTTTGCGCTTGCTTTGGCGAGTCTCATTGTTGGCGTCCCGATCGGAAGATGGAAATGTTCAACGATGCTGCGCTGTGCCTGCTGGTGCGCCCACGCCGGACGTGTGTTTGACGTAGCTGTCCGATATATCGGAATCGAATCCGATACAACAGATGGCAGCGAGTGTTTCATGGACATAAATTCCGCGCAACCGGGAAAACGCGGAGACTGGCGGTCAAAGAAAGACCGAAAGCGGTGTGAGGAAAACAGCAATCGCAGGGCGTTGCACCCTGCGTGCGATCAAACGCGCCCGGCTACCGGAACCAGCGCTCCCGTAATGCACTGCGCGTCCTGCGATAACAGAAAAGCGATCACTCCGGCGATCTGCTCAGGCGTCACCCACCGCGCGAAATCGGCTTTGGGCATATCGGCGCGGTTCTGCGGCGTGTCGATTATCGACGGCAGGATCGCGTTAACGGTTACGCCCTTGTCCTTCAATTCGTCGGCGAGCGCCTCGGTCAGCCGCATCACCGCCGATTTCGATGCCGTGTATGCGCCCATGCCCGTACCGGCCTTGAGCGCTGCCATTGCACCGATATTGACGATGCGGCCGGCGCCCCGGGCGCTCACATGGGCAAGCACCGCCTTCGATGCATTGAGCGCCGTCTTCACATTCACGTCGAACATTTGGTCCCAGCTATCCGCGCTGCCGTCGGCAATCGTCTCCCAGCGGAATCCGCCGGCGACATTCACAAGCGCGTCGAGCGCACCGAAGCGACCAACGATCGTTGCAACCGCAACTTCCGCTGCTTGCGGATCGATCAGGTCGACGTGATCGACGACACACGCCTGCGCGAGTTCGACCGGTAATGCGTCCGGCGCGGCACCGCGGCCGATCAGCGCGACTTGCGCGCCACGCTCTGCCAATACACGCGCGGTAACGAGGCCGAGCGCGCCGAATGCGCCCGTCACAGCGACGACGGTTCCTTGCAGATTGTTCATGAGCGTGACCTCCTGTGGCAAAACGCTGTGGTGCGAGATTGATCCGATGGCGCGCGCGGGCAACCGACGAAGCATCATAACGCCGGGCAAGCTGGTCGCGTAGTGAAGCGCGCACGCTGCCTCTATCGCAGTTCCCGCTGCAGTGTCTACTATAAGAAGCGGCATCCGCGAGTTGCAGCGACAGAAGCAGCGTAGCGATAGCCTCCCGTCCGCCATAACAACTGCCGAAGAACGGAGACACAAGATGAGCAACGAGCTTTCGCCGTCCCGCACGCCATCCGGCACCCAGCGCGATCCCGCGCACAGCCACACATTTGTGCTGATCCACGGCGCATCCCATGGCGGCTGGTGCTGGCGTTTCGTGGCCGACGCGCTACGCGCGCAAGGACATCGCGTTTTTACACCGACGCTGACGGGCCACGCCGAACACCACCATCTGCTAAGCGCCGTGACCTCGCTCGACGTGCCGATCACCGACATCGAAAACCTGCTCGAAGCGGAAGAACTGGAAGACGTCGTGCTGGTCGGCCACAGCTACGGCGGACTCGTTGCCGCCGGTGTTGCCGACCGCCGCGCGAGCGCGATCCGCTCGCTCGTATTTCTCGACAGCCTGCTTGTTGAAAGCGGCAAGACGGCGATGGATATTCTGCCGCGCCCTATCGTCGAAGAACGGTTGGAGAAGATCAAGGCAAGCGGCCGGCCGCTCGAAATGCCGCTGCCGAGCCTCAGCGCGATGGGCATACCCGACGATCACCCGCACGCCGCGTGGGTCCTCCGCCGGATGACGCCGCATCCGCTCGCCACGTATTGCACGCCGCTTCAACTGCGTCACCCCATCGGCAACGGTTTGCCTCGCACCTATGTGCATTGCGCGAAACCGTCGTACGAAGTACTCGAGCCGGTCCGCGAGTGGGTCCGTTCGCTCGACGGCTGGCATTGGGAAGAGCTCGCGTCCGGCCACGACGCCATGGTGCTGGATCCGGATTTGCTTACCGACCTGCTCGTGCGACTTGCCGCGCGGACCGCGTAACTGATTCACGCCTTGCAGGCTCTGCCTTGCCTCACGCCCGTCACACGCTTTGCACAGGATGACTAAAATCAAACGAACCCTTCCAGCAATGTGCCAAAGCAAAGGAGAATTCAGATGGCCGAAACTTCCAATCGTGTAGCCATTGTGACGGGCGCATCGGGCGGCATCGGCGGCGCGATCGCCGCGCGTCTCGCGCGTGACGGCTTCGACATCGCCGTCACGTATTCAGGCCATTCCGCCGCGGCCGACGCGCTTGTTTCAGATGTGAAGAAACTCGAACGCCGTGCAATTGCGATAAAAACCGACGTCGCGAAAAGCGATGACGTCGCGCGTCTTTTTGCCGCCACGCATGAAACATTCGGACGCGTCGATGTCGTGGTAAATAGCGCCGGCATTATGCCGCTCGGCCCTATCGCCGCCGGCGACGTCGAAACGTTCGACCGCGTGATCGCGACGAATCTGCGCGGCAGCTATCTGATGTTTTCGGCCGCCGCCAACGCGCTTGGCAATGGCGGGCGCATTATCGCGATCTCGAGCAGCGTGCTCGCCAAGTCGTTTCCGAATTACGGGGCTTACATTGCCTCGAAGTCCGGCGTTGAAGGGCTGGTGCGTGTACTCGCCAATGAAATGCGCGGACGCGGCATTACCGTCAATTGCGTCGCGCCCGGCCCGACCGGCACCGATCTTTTTCTGAAGGGCAAGAACGAGCAGCAGATCAAGGCGCTGGCCGACCTCTCGCCGCTCGAGCGCCTCGGCACACCTGAAGACATCGCAGGCGCCGTGTCGTTTCTCGCCGGCCCGGACGGCGCGTGGATCAACGGACAGATTCTGCGGGCCAACGGCGGGTTTGCGTAAGCGGAGCTCAAGGCCCGTCGCAGCATCTTCGCCTCCTCGCGACCGCTGCGCCGCACGATTCAGATACGCTTACGCCAAGGCAATCCGTCGACAAACTGATCGATTGCATCGAACAGCACCGCGCGGCGCACGCCATCCACGGCCTCGACCGACAGGCCCGCGAACACCGTAATGCACAGGCTCGCGAGCGCCTTCGGGTCGGCGCTCGCGGCAAGTTCTCCCGTGCTTTTTGCATGCGCAAAACGTTCGGCGATGGTTGTCGCCGCTTTGCGTCTTAGCGTGCGCAGAAAGGCGCGCAAGTCTTCATGCTCGGCGCCGACGCTCATGCCACCGAGAAAAATCATGCAGCCCTTCGCGGGCCGTGTGCCCGCAAAGAGCTCGGCGCTCGTGCGCAACATCGCGCGCACGCCGTCGCGGACCGCTTCGTGCGCAAGCAGTTGCCGCACCGCGGCGCCGCCTTCACCGTCCACGTAAAGCTCGACCGCTTCACGAAACAGCGCTTCCTTGCTGCCGAACGCGGCATAGAGACTCGGCGAGTTGATGCCCATTGCGTCGCCAAGGTCGCTGATCGAACACGCGTCGAACCCCCTGACCCAAAACACTTCCATCGCACGGCGCAGCGCCGCGCGGCGGTCGAATTCGCGCGGCCTGCCGCGCGGCCTCGCTTCGCGGTGCGGGTGCGTACCTGTACCGGCCATGTCAGGTCTCCTGTTCGGGTTTCTCATCGATTTATGTATCGATCTTAACAGAAATAACTGGACATCGGTCAGCGGGAGTGGTCAAATCTGTGCCGACCGTTACATAAATAATTGGCCTGATTCGAATCCTTATTAGATGGCTCTCGCCATCCATCTGCGAAGCGGGCCTTTTCAGTTACAGGAATCTCAAGATGAAAGCCACCCTTTCCGCACTCGCTACCGCCTTGCTCATGGCGAGCCCGCTCGCTTCACACGCGCAAACACACGCGCAAACTGCCGCGCCGGCAGCGTCGCACGACTCCGCGCCCACCTATGCGGTATTCGTCGATCAGCCCACGGGCTACACGTTCGTGAAGCTGCCTGCAGGATGGAAATTCGCCGGCGCAGTATCGAAGGAACAGGCGCAGCATCTGCCGGCTACCGTGTTGACGAAGGTCCCCGCCATCGATACGGTAACGGCCACTGCTCAGTAAGGAAAAAGTTGGATAGCGCCGCTACGGCCTGAAACCGTATAGCGTGTGCGCGTTGGTGGTGAGTATCTGATTGCGCAGCGTCGCGTCAGGCACCCATAGCGCTAACGTATCGAGCAACTGGCTGACTGTCGGCATCGTGTTCCACTGCGCGACGTGCGGCCAGTCCGATCCCCACACGCAACGCGTCGGCGCGGCGTCGGCGAGCGCCTGTGCATACGCGATCGTGTCGTGATACGGCGGTTCGTCTCCGCTTAGGCGGTACGCGCCCGATAGCTTGACCCATGCGCCATCGCGCACAAGTCCAACGAGCCGCTGAAATCCATCGGACCCCGCACCGGTCGACGCCGGCAAATGCCCCATATGGTCGACTACGATGGGCGATCGCAGTTTTGCAAGCCGCGGCCCGAGTTCGGTCAGATCGCGAGCGTCCAGCAAAAACTGGATGTGCCAGCCCCAATCGCAGGCAAGCGCATCGTATTCGTCGAGCTGCGCGAACGAAATACCGCCACCACCGAACAGCACGTTAATCCGCATGCCGACCGCGCCGGCGTCGACCATCGCCTGATAATCGGCGTCCGCGAGTCCGAGCGTGGGTACGACCACACCCTTTAGCCGCGCGCGATTCGCACGCAATGTATCGAGCATCAGCGTGTTGTCCTGACCGTGCACGCTAACCTGAACCAGCACGCCATAAGTCGACCCGGTTTCATCGAGCATGCGCAAATACGCTTCTTCCGGTGCAGGCGGCGGCGTGTAGGCACGATCACGCATCCACGGGTAGCGCGGCGGCTCGCCGATCACATGCGCATGCGTATCCACCGCGTTTGCAGGCATCGTGAAAGCGGTCGGTCCGCTCTGCTGCGCAGGCGGCGCCGGGCACAACGGCGCGCGGCTGGCAGGTTCGGCTACAGTCACTCAGATATCCTCCAGTTTGATACCGCGCGTTTCGGGCAGGAACACAATGCTCGCGAGCATCAACGCATAAGCGAACACCGCGAAGATCGCAATCGCGGTCGAAAGCCCAAAGTGCTTCGCGAACACACCGACGAGCGTCGGAAAAATCGCCCCCATGCCGCGGCCGAAGTTATAGCAAAACCCCTGCCCCGAGCCGCGCAAACGCGTCGGATAAATTTCAGTGAGAAACGGCCCGACGCCGGCGAGATAACCGCTGCCGAAGAAGCCGAGCGGAAAGCCGAGCCACAGCATGACGCTGTTGCCGATCGCGAGCTGCGTATAGGCGAGCACCGAAACGATCGCGATAATCGCAAACGACACGAACAATGTCTTGCGCCCATAGCGGTCGGAAATCCACGCACCGGTCAGATATCCGGCGATGCTGCCCGCAATCAGAAAGCCCAGATAGCCGGTCGAATTGATCACGCTCAAATGGCGCTCGGTTTTCAGAAACGTCGGGATCCACGTCGAAATCGCGTAATAACCGCCCTGGCAGCCCATCACGAAGATCGCTCCGAGAACCGTGGTGCGCAGTTGCGGCCCGGTGAAGATTTCGAATAACGAAGGCGCCTTAGCGCTTTTCGCTGCTGGCGCCGCGACCATGCTTTCGTCGCCGCGCGCCCGCCTGGCGATGCGCGGTTCCTGCACATAACGTCGCGCGAATAGCAGCATCACGGCAGGCACGGCGCCTGCGGCAAACATCGCGCGCCATGCGAGATGCGGCGGAAGCAGCAAAAACATGACCGCCTGCAACAACGCGGCCGCGCCCCAGCCTACGCCCCATGCGGACTGCACCGAACCGACCGCGCGGCCACGATACGCGGGACGAATCGTTTCGCCGATCAGCACTGCGCCGGCCGCCCATTCGCCGCCAAAGCCGAAACCGAGCAGGCCGCGCGCGATCATCAACTGGTCGAAGTTTTGCGCCAGTGCGCAAAGCAAACTGAAAAGACAAAACCAGCCAACCGTAAGCTGCAGCGTCAGCACGCGGCCGATCCGGTCTGCAAGATAACCGGCCAGCCATCCACCGATAGCCGATGTCAGCAGCGTGACAGTGACGGCAAGCCCCGCGATGCTGGCTTCGACATGCCATAGCATCGTGATCGTGCCAATCACCAGCGGATAGATCATGAAGTCCAGCGCGTCGAGACCCCAGCCAAAGAAGCAGGTCCAGAATGCGCGCCGCTCGGGCGGCGTCATCTGGCGATAGAACGCGGCAAGGCCCGTGTCATGATCGGGAACCGTTGCACGCTCGGCGCGATTGTTATCGGCCGCCGCGTCATGCCCTCTGCTTTGAAACTGCGCCATCCGCTTGTCTCCTTCGTTTCCCGGACAGGAAACGCTGCGACGTTCACCACTGCTTCATCGCCGAAGCAGCAATTCGCTCTCCCGGGGTGGTCGAGTTGCGTATGTCTAGTAGCTGTCTTATTGTATGACGACTTGAGTCTGCGGATGTACGTCAATCTTGTCAATTATTTTTCTCGGTCACTAACGCATGCAATAGCAACCAACTAGCATGGGCGTTAGCGCCACCCATTCAACCAGGAGACAACTACCCAATGACCACCGCTTCGATCAATATCGCCGTGCTCGACGACTATCAGCACGTCGCCCCCACCCTCGCCGACTGGGCGAGCCTGCAACCTCAAGCGAACACCGTCTTCTTTCACGATCATATTGCCGACCCCGACGCCCTTGCCGCGCGGCTCGCCCCGTTCGACGCGATTGTGCTAATGCGCGAGCGCACGCGCTTCGACGCGGAATTGCTCGCGAGGCTCCCGAAACTGAAGCTGCTCGTGACCGTTGGCATGTGGAACGCGGCCGTCGATCTGCATGCGGCGAAGGCACGCGGCATCGTCGTTTCGGGCACGAATGCGGGCGAACCGGCCGCGACGCCCGCACTAACGTGGGGCCTGATTCTCGCGATTACGCGCAACCTGCATCGCGAGTCGGCATCGGTGCGCGCGGGCGGCTGGCAAACCAGCGTCGGAGTCGATATCAATGGCAAAACGCTGGGGGTGCTAGGCCTCGGCAGCATCGGCAAGCAGATTGCCCGCTTCGGCGCCGCGTTCGACATGAACGTGATCGCGTGGAGCCCGAACCTCACGCCTGAGCGCGCCGCCGAGGGCGGTGCGAAATACGTCGACAAAGCGACGCTATTCCGCGAAGCCGACATCGTGTCGATTCACCTGAAACTCGGCGACCGTTCGCGCGGCCTTGTCGGAGCGGCCGAACTCGCATCGATGAAACGGACCGCTTATCTCGTCAATACGTCGCGCGGGCCGATCGTATCGGAGCCCGCGTTGATCGAAGCATTGCAGACGCAGCGCATTGCAGGCGCCGCGCTCGACGTATTCGACGAAGAGCCCTTGCCGCTTACGCATCCATATCGTTATTTGCCAAACGTGCTTGCAACGCCGCACATCGGTTATGTGACTGAAAACACATATTCCCGCGCGTATCCGCAGATTGTCGAATCGCTTCATGCGTGGCTGGCCGGCGCGCCGATTCGCGAACTGCAAGCGTAGCTATCCGCAAGCGCGTGTCCGGGACAAACGTAAGACGCGCACACCGCTAAAGCAAAGCCTTAACGACGCACACCGATTGCAAGCGCATTGCTGCCACACTTGCAATCGGTCTTCTGTCCCCCGCTCTTTTATCAGCCGCCCGGAAGAAATCTGCAGTAACTCGCAGGTAACATGAACGCGGCCGATCTGACCTAACCTCCATGCTTGGTTCTGTTATCGAGTAAACAGGTATGGCCCCGCCTTCTGCCGTTGCGATCGATTCGTTCAAAGGCTTCGAGCTGACCGCCGACGGTCAGTATCTGATCCTGAACAGCAACCAGCCCGATCGCATCGCGCTTCATTGCTCGGTCATGCACGAATTGCTGGCCGCGCTATCGAACGCGATCGGTTCGTCCGAACGCATCCGCCATAAGAAAAAGAGCGTCAAGTTCGCCATGCCTTGCGAAGCGTGGGCGCTCGGCAAGGATGCTGACGGAAAGCCCTACCTGATTTTTACGTTCCGGCTGCCTGGAGGCGCGGAGTTGTCCTTTCAGTTGCACCGCTCGCAAGCGGCCCATATGACCGAGGTGCTTGCGCTGGCTACCGGTCTTGCCAAAAACCGTGACCTTTCAGGACTGCGACTGCAATAGCCGCAACAACAGCGTTGAGCGGATCACCAGGCCGTCGAGCCTAATTACAACAAGCTCCGTACAACGAGCTTAAACACAGCAAGCTGCATGAAGTCACGACTATTACTATCCCGCTGCGCGCAGTCTTTCACCTGGGTTGGCTTAAGCGTGACGGCGGTATCTGCACACGCTGCCGATTCTTTCGTGGTACAGGACATCCGCATCGACGGATTGCAACGGGTCGAACCGGGCACTGTGTTCTCGTATCTGCCGATCAAGAAAGGCGATACGTTCACCGACGATAAAGCTTCCGAGGCAATCCGCGCGCTCTATGCAACGGGCTTTTTCAACGACGTGAAGATTTCCGCCGAAGGCAACGTCGTGATCGTGACGGTAGCCGAACGTCCTGCCATCGGCACGATCGATTTCGCGGGTATCCACGAGTTCGAGAAAGACAACCTGCTGAAGGCGCTCAATGCGGTGGGCCTCTCGCTTGGACGCTATTACGACAAGGCGCTCGTCGACCGGGCCGAACAGGAGCTGAAGCGCCAGTACCTGACACGCGGCTACTACGCGGCGGAAGTCACGACCACCATTTCCCCGATCGACCGTAACCGCGTCGGACTGCTGTTTTCGGTTATCGAAGGGCCCAGCGCGAAGATCCGCCAGATCAACTTCATCGGCAACAAGGTGTTCAGTACGGGCACGTTGCGCGATGAAATGGAAATGTCGACGCCGAACTGGTTTTCCTGGTACACGAAAAACGACCTGTATTCGAAGGAAAAGCTGACCGGCGACCTCGAACATATCCGCTCGTACTACCTGAATCGCGGCTATCTCGAGTTCAATATCGAGTCGACTCAGGTGCAGATCACGCCGGACCGGAAGGACATGTATCTGACGGTCACGCTGCATGAGGGCGAGCCGTACACCATTTCGAGCATCAAGCTAGCGGGCAATCTGCTCGACCGCGAAGCGGAACTGCAGAAGGTGGTCACGGTCAAGCCGCACGAGCGTTTTTCCGCCGAAAAACTGCAGGCGACCACCAAAGCGATTGTCGACAAGCTCGGCGAATATGGTTACGCGTTCGCCACCGTCAACGCCGTGCCGCAAATCGATCAGGAGCATCACAAGGTCGATCTGACGCTGCAGGTGGACCCCGGTAAGCGCGTGTACGTACGACACATCAACGTAACCGGCAATACGCGCACGCGCGATGAAGTGGTGCGCCGGGAAATGCGCCAGCTCGAAAGTTCGTGGTTCGATTCGAGCAAGCTGGCGCTATCGAAAGACCGCATCAACCGGCTCGGCTATTTCACCAATGTCGAGGTCACCACGGTGCCCGTGGAAGGCACCGATGACCAGGTCGACGTCAATGTCGATGTGACCGAAAAGCCGACCGGCGCGATTACGCTGGGCGCCGGCTTTTCGTCGACGGACAAGGTGGTGTTATCGGCCGGCGTGTCGCAGGACAACGTGTTCGGCTCCGGCACGAGCCTGTCGGTGAACGTGAACACGGCAAAGACGTTCCGTACGCTGACCGTCACACAGGTGGATCCGTACTTCACGGTGGACGGCATCAAGCGCATTACCGATGCGTACTACCGCACCGTGCAGCCGTTGATTTTCTCGACCGATTCGAGCTTCCGCATCATCACGGTCGGCGCGGACACGAAATTCGGCATTCCGTTTTCAGAAGCGGACACCGTGTTTTTCGGCGTCGGCCTCGAGCAGAACCGGCTCGATATCGACGGGCAAACGCCGCAGTCGTATATCGACTACGTAAAAGAATTCGGCCGCGTGGTGAACAACGTGCCGGTTACGGTGGGCTGGTCGCGGGACAATCGCGACAGCGCGCTCGTGCCGAGCCGCGGTTACTTCACGCAGGCAAACGCCGAATACGGCACGCCGGCCGGCAACACGACCTATGTGAAGCTCGATGCGCAGGCGCAGTACTACTACTCGTTCGCGCGCGGCTTCGTGCTGGGCCTGAATTTTCAGGGCGGTTACGGCAAGGGCCTCGATGGCCAGACGTTCCCGATCTTCAAGAACTACTTTGCCGGTGGTATCGGCTCGGTGCGCGGTTATGAACCGAGCTCGCTCGGTCCGCGCGATGCGACCACGGGCGATCCGATCGGCGGCTCGCGTCTTGCGGTCGGCAATATCGAACTGACCTTCCCGCTGCCCGGCACCGGATACGACCGCACGTTGCGCGTGTTCACGTTCTTCGACGGCGGCAACGTATGGGGCGACCCGGGCCAGGGCGGCACATCGACCGGCGCGAACGGCTTGCGCTACGGCTATGGTCTCGGCCTCGCGTGGATTTCGCCGATCGGGCCGCTCAAAATAAGCTTGGGCTTCCCGCTCGTCAAGCATACGGGCGATCAGTATCAGAAGTTCCAGTTTCAGATCGGCACGGCGTTCTGATGATGATGCCAGTGCTAAGGCCCGCGCGCGCGGGCCAAAACACTTAAACCGACTTCGGCAGGTCAATGCCCGGAAACACCTTGATGACCGCCGAATCGTCTTCACCGCCGTGGCCGGCCGTCGACGCCATCATGAACAGCTGATGCGCTGCGGCAGATAACGGCAGCGGAAATTTCGTCGCGCGCGCGGTATCGAGCACAAGGCCGAGATCCTTGACGAAGATGTCAACCGCGGAGAGCGGTGCATAGTCGCCGTGCAGGATATGCGGCACGCGATTCTCGAACATCCACGAATTACCGGCGCTGTGCGTAATGACCTCGTACAGCATGTCCGGATCGACGCCTTCGCGCAGCCCGAGCGCCATCGCTTCTGCCGCGGCGGCGATATGCACGCCGGCAAGCAGCTGATTGATGATCTTCACCTTCGAGCCCACGCCGTGTTCCGCGCCTAGCCGGTAGACCTTGCCCGCGATCGCACCGAGCACCTCCTCGCATACTTCGTACGCGGCTTCCGGGCCCGATGTCATCATCGTCATCTCGCCAGATGCCGCGCGTGCGGCGCCGCCCGATACGGGCGCATCGAGCATCAGAAGCCCGCTTGCGTCGAGGCGTTTCGCGAGGTCTACCGCAAATGCGGGCGGCACGGTCGCGCTCGACAGCACCACACTGCCGGGTTTCATTGCAGGCGCGGCGCCGTTGTCGCCGAACAGCACCGCGTCGGTCTGCTGAGCATTGACGACCAGCGTGATAACGATATCGCACTGCGCGCCGAGCGCCGCGGGGCTTGCAGCTGCGATGCCGCCTTCGTTGGCGAAGCGCTGCAGCACATCGCCGCGTAAATCGTAAGCATAGGTGCGGAACCCCGCCCTTAGCAGCGAACGCGCGACGCCAAGCCCCATCGCGCCCAAGCCGATCACTCCCACCTGCCTTTTCATGCGTCTGTCTCCCGAGCCAGTTTTGACGGTCAAAACGATGCACACACCGGTACTGTAGACCTGAACGGCCGCCAGCATTGCAACTGCTGCGATATTTTTGCGCGCATCTGCCCCTGTCCGCCGGTGCGCGTTGCGAGTAATTTCGGCCGATGAGTCTTTGGACATCCAATCGTCATTTATCGGCCACATGTATCAATACAACGAGTTTGACAAGGCATTCCTGCGCAACCGCGCCGCGCAGTTCCGCGATCAGATCGAGCGCTGGCAGGACGGCCGGCTGAGCGAAGACCAGTTCCGCCCGTTGCGGCTGCAAAACGGCTGGTATGTGCAGCGGCATGCGCCGATGCTGCGCGTCGCCGTGCCCTACGGCGAGCTTTCGAGCGCACAGTTGCGCGTACTCGGACGCGTCGCGCGCGAATACGACGAGCCCGAGGCCGAGGTGTACAGCCGCGCGCTCGATGCGCAGCGCAAGCTCGGCACCGTGCGGCTGCCGACGCATCATGCGCACTTCACTACGCGCACGAACGTGCAGTTCAACTGGATACCGCTCGCGAAAGCGGCCGACGTGATGGACCTGCTCGCGACCGTCAATATGCACGGCATCCAGACGAGCGGTAATTGCATCCGCAACATTTCCTGCGACGAGCGCGCGGGCGTGGCGCCGGACGAAATCGCGGACCCGCGGCCGTTTGCGGAAATCATGCGGCAGTGGACCACCTTGCATCCCGAGTTCGCCTACTTGCCTCGCAAGTTCAAGATCGCAATGACAGGCGCGAGCGAAGACCGCGCGGCGACCGAATGGCACGACGTCGGGTTGCGCCTCAAGTACGACGAACACGGCGCCCTTGGCTTTCGCGTGACCGTCGGCGGCGGCATGGGACGTACACCGGTGATCGGCGCCGTGCTGCGCGAGTTCCTGCCGTGGCAGCACGTGATGAACTACATCGAAGCCGTGGTGCGCGTGTACAACCAGTATGGGCGGCGCGACAACAAGTACAAGGCGCGCATCAAGATTCTCGTGAAATCGGAAGGACAGCACTATATCGACGACGTCGAAGAGGAATTCCGGCAGATCATCGAGCATGATGGCGGTCCGCATACGATTCCCGATGCGGAACTCGAACGCGTGCGCGCTTACTTTTTATCGCCGGAGGGTCTGGCTGCACGCAAACAGCAGCCCGATCCGCTCGCGGCCACGGCACTGCGTGAAGCCGCCGCGCATACACCGCAGCTTGCGCGATGGCTCGAACGCAACGTGGCCGCACATCGCGACCCTGCGCTGCGCATCGTGACGCTGTCGTTCAAGCGCCTGTTGCAAGCGCCCGGCGATGCATCGGCCGATCAGCTCGACGTAGTCGCCGATCTCGTCGACCGCTTTTCGGCAGGTGAAGCGCGCGTCACGCACACGCAGAATATCGTGCTGCCGTGGGTGCATGCGGACGACTTGCTTGCACTATGGAACGCGGCGCGCGCCGCGGGACTCGCAAGCGCGAACGTCAATCTGTTGACCGATATGATCGCGTGCCCCGGCGGCGATTTCTGCGCGCTGGCGAATGCGCGCTCGCTGCCGATCGCACAGGCCATCACCGAGCGCTACCAGGATATGGACGAACTCGAAGATATCGGCGAAATCGATCTGCATATCAGCGGCTGCATCAACTCGTGCGGCCATCACCATAGCGGCCATATCGGCATACTCGGCGTCGATAAGGATGGCTCTGAGTGGTATCAGGTGACGCTCGGCGGCTCGGACGGAACCGAAGCGAGCGGACCTGCCCAGGCGGGCAAAGTGATCGGCCCGTCGTTTTCCGCGGGGGAAGTGACCGAGGCCGTGCAGGCGATATTGCAGACGTATCTTTCGCTGCGCGCGAGCGGCGGCGCTCGCGCTTGCCGTGAGACGTTTATCGAAACGGTGCGGCGCGTCGGCATTGAGCCGTTCAAGGCAGCAGCTAACCGCGTGCGCACGCTGGCAGAGGAAATCGCATGAGCACCGCTTTCAACATCCGGCTTTTGACTGCTGATGAACATGCCGCTGAAAACGCCGCCGACAGCAAACGTGCTGAATCAAGCGTCGTGACCCTCGCTAACGACGTCGATCCGCTCACTCTGCGCGATGCAATAGCCGCCGCACAGCGTGTAGAGCTGCATTTCCCAAGTTTCACCGACGGACGCGCATACAGCCAGGCTTATCTGATACGTCGCAGACTTGGCTTCACCGGCGATTTGCGTGCGACCGGCGACGTGCTCGCCGACCAGCTAACGCAAATGGAACGCACCGGCTTCTCAAGCGCGGTGCTCACCAGCGACGTCAATATTGACGATGCGCGGCGACAGTTGCAACGCTTCGCCGCGTTTTATCAAGGCGACGCGGCGCACGACGCGCCGTTTCGCCGACCTGATGCTGTTTGAACGTTCCCAGAACGTTGTTTGAACGCTATCCGACGCTACCCGTATCGGATCAATCCGCGCGCATAGTAGTCGAATAGCGCCTTTGAGCGCCGGTCCGTCAAGATCCAGTCATGTGCTTCCTTCGCGAGCGCATCGGGTATCTTTTTGATTTCCCCCGCCGCGCGCGCCAGCAGATGGAGCCGCGCGGCACGCTCGAACTGCACGGCGATCACACACGCCTCTTCGACGCTGCTGCCCGCGACGACTAAGCCGTGATGCGCAAGCAGCGCCGCCTTGCGGCCACCCAATACCTCGCTGATGATCTTGCCCTCGTCGTTGCCCACCGGCACGCCCGGCCATTCAGGCAACCAGGCAACCTCTCCATAGAGCATGCAACTGTCCATATGCGCGATAGCGAGCGGTTCGCCTAGCATCGATAGCGCGCTCGTATGGAGCGGGTGCGTATGAACAATGCACCTGACGTCGGGACGTCGATCGTAGATCCAGCTATGAAACCGGTTGGCGGGGTTCGGCATGCCCTGCCCTTCGATCACGTTGAGGTCACGATCGACCACCAGCAGATTCGCGACGTCGATCTCATCGAAGCCAAGACCAAGCCGTTGCGTCAGATAGTGGCCTGACCCATCGGGCAGCAACGCGGTGATCTGCCCTGCCAGCCCTGAATCGTGGCCATGACGGAACAAAATATTGCAGGTCAATGCAACCGTTTCACGCAGCGAACGAGAATGGCCGGCAAGCTCGGTATCCATTCGGTTCGCCGCGTGTCGCATCAACTCGTCTTTGTCGAGATGCGCTGTCTTCATGATCATGCATCCTCATGCATAGACGGTGGCTTGTTGCAGAATGTCGTCGAAGAACCTCAGGCGTGCATCGACGAGCGCCTGGCCCGCGGCCAGCATCCGGTTCAATTGCTGTTCGTCTTTTTCAGCAATGTCTATCATGATGTCGCGGATCGTTTCCGCGTGACCGTCGTCGCATTCGATGTGAATCAGGAAGAAGGAGATCTCCTTGTCCGGCACCTGATGCGCGCGAAAACCTGCAACGATGCTCGTATACACATCGGGCACCAGCGCCTCGGCGCCGAGACACAGTGCACCGAGACCCGAAGCCGGATTCGGGTCTTTGCAATGCTGAAACATCGAATCGATCAAACCGAACGTACCGGGCGTGAGCGTTTGCTCTGCGAGATCGATGCCGAAGCGCGCCAGCATTGCGCGATACAGTTCGTGATGCGGCGTGTCCCCGCTTTCGTCGAGGCCCAGTTCCTCGAACAGATTCTCGGAAAGATGCAGCACGTCTTCGTTGCGCGGCAGATTCGCCATCAGCGCGCACAGATACCGCGTGAAGTTGCGGCTATAAAGCCCTTGCTGGCCCAGAAAGCGCAGCAGTTCGTCCATCGTCACGTCGCCACTGCGACAACGAACGAGAAACGGGTGGGCGTTCACCTGATTGATCAGTTCATTCTTCTTCCTTTCGAGTACGTCGTGGTAGATCTTCATTCAATGCTCCTATAGACCGGTTGCGGGCGGTCGTAAAGCCACCTGTCTGCGTTAAACGATCTCTAGCGATCGTTCTATAGGTGTATAGCAACTCGAATGTAGACACCGATCGGTGCATCGGAAAATTTGAAGCTGTGAGCGAACGTCAAACCATTTGTTGAGTCTGCCAGATCATTTCTGTTCGCAATGCAGACAATATCGACATTCAATGTGTGGCGTTTACGATTGCCCGTTGTTGCAATAGAGCGCAAATGCAGGTCGCGCTGCGAGACGCTCGAAGTACTCCGCCACCGCTGGAAAATGCGGATGTTCGAACGGCGTACAGAGCCAGCGATTGATGGACAGCGCAATCGGCACATCGGCCAGAGAGAACTGGCTGCCTGCAATGAACGCACGCGTTGCTTCAAGCTGGCCGTTCAGTATGCGCATGTGCTTCGTCCAACTCTTGAGCGACGCGTCGATTTCCTCGGCGTTTTGATGCGCCGGCGATTCTCTAACGAGGCCGAGGAACGCGTAGCTCCATGAGCGATTGAGGTCCGTGGCTTGCCAGTCCATCCACTGATCGACTCTCACTCGCGCCAAAGGATCGGCCGGATAGAGCCATGCACCGTTATAGCGCATGGCCAGATAGCGAATGATTGTGTTCGATTCCCAGAGCACGAAATCGCCGTCGCGAATAACGGGCACGAGGCCATTCGGGTTCAGCGCGAGAAATTCAGGCGTTTGAGTCGATCGGAAGCCGTCGCCCCAGTCTTCCCGCTCGAATGGGATTTGAAGTTCCGCGCATGCCCAGAGTACCTTGCGCACGTTGATCGATGATGCCTTGCCGAGGACTTTTAGCATGTGTCGTTCTATTGGTTGTCTACGATGCCCATTCTGGTGGCGACGCATGAACGCCTCAAGAGACAATTGGAAACGCCGCGACCGTGGCAGTTTCGCGTGTGCCGAACGAGGTTTAAACTGGGCCACGCCGAAACCGACGCGGAGGGAAAGATGAGCGCAGCCATCGATACCAGTGACGATTTCACCGTTCGTTCAATGCGGTCGGACGAAGTGGAACACGCCATTCAGTGGGCGCAACAGGAGGGATGGAATCCCGGCCTGCACGACGCTGCGTGCTTTCGCGCGGCGGACCCCGATGGCTTCTTTATAGGCACGCTGCAAGACGAACCGGTCGGATCGATCTCCGCGGTTCGATACGGCGAGCACTTCGGCTTTATCGGCCTTTATATCGTGAAGCCGGAATTTCGCGGCAAAGGCTTTGGTTTTCGGATCTGGCGACACGCGATGGCGTACCTGGCCGGCCGAAATATCGGACTCGATGGCGTTGTCGCGCAGCAAGACAATTACCGCAAGTCAGGTTTTCAGCTCGCGCACCGGAACGTGCGGTTTCAGGGGATCGCGCGGCCACGACGCGCTCAATCGAAAATCATGGCGATAAAGAATCTTGGGGAGTTGCCGTTCGAGCAATTGATGTCATATGACCGGGCATGCTTTGCGGCGCCGCGCGAACGGTTTCTGGCGGATTGGACCGCGCAACCGGATGCGACGGCGATTGCCGCGGTGCACGATGGAGAGATTCGCGGCTATGGCGTACTGCGCAAATGCTGCAACGGCCATAAGGTCGGGCCGCTTTTCGCCGATGATGCGCATACCGCGGAAGCACTGTTCGATGATTTGATCGCACGACACGAGGGCGCGACGTTCGTGCTCGATGTGCCGGAGCCGAATGCAGCTGCGGCCGCGCTGGCACAACAGTATGGAATGACGAGCGTGTTTGAAACAGCACGTATGTACACGAAGGCGGCGCCGGCGATTCCGCTTTCACGCGTGTTCGGTATCACCACGTTCGAGCTTGGGTAATATCGACATTGGCCGATGCGTGGGTCAGCAACGATGTTGCGTCACGTTCGGCTGTTGCCTGGTTTTACGTTGACCGTACCCACCGCTGCAATATCAAACCGTCTTCTTGCCGCGACGATTTCATCGAAGCGCGCGTCCGCCCATTCGATCAGCCCGCCAAGCGGCACAAGCACCGAACGCCCAAGCGGCGAGAGCCGATATTCGACGCTCGGCGGTTTGGTTGGAAACACATGACGCGTGACGAGCCCTTCGCGCTCGAGCGTGCGCAGCGTCTGCGTCAGCATGCGCTTTGAGATATCGGGTATCACGCGATGCATGTCGCTAAAGCGGCGCGGCGTGCCGGCAAGCGACATCAACGTCAGCGTCGACCATTTGTCGCCGATCACGTCGAGTATGTTGCGAATCGGACAATGCACCGCATCGAAACCATCCTCCTGCCACGCACTGAAGTGACCGGCAATGTCATTATTCGTCGACACCGGATCGGGCTGGCCGGATGGGTTACTGCTAGGTAACCTGGACACGAAAAACTGCCTCCTTACGCGTTCGGAACGTGGTCCCTATGATAGTCCCACTCTCACTTCAGGACAGTATAGGAGCGTTATATGTCGAAGGAATCGAACGTTCTGGTTACGGGCGCGGCTGGGCAATTGGGCCGGCTCGTGATCGATGCGTTGTTGCAGACGGTGCCTGCGGAGCGTGTTCATGCGCTGGTGCGGAATGCGAAGGCGGCGCAGGGTTTGGCGTCGCTTGGGGTGAAGGCGCATATCGGGGATTATGACGCGCCGCGTACGCTTGATGCAGCGTTTGGTGGGATCGATAGGGTGCTGCTGATTTCGTCGAATGATCTTGGTGGGCGTGTCGCGCAGCATGGGAATGTGATCGACGCGGCGAAGCGTGCGGGTGTGGGGTTGCTTGCGTATACGAGTTTGCTGCATGCGGATACGTCGACGCTTGGGCTTGCTCGTGAGCATGTGCAGACTGAAAACTTGCTGCGCGAGTCGGGGGTGCCGTTCGTGGTGCTGCGGAATGGGTGGTATACGGAGAATTATGCGGCGACGATTCCGGCTTCTATTGAGCATGGGGTGATGCTTGGGAGTGCTGGTAGTGGGCGGATTTCGGCGGCTGCGAGAGCTGACTATGCGGCTGCGGCTGCGGTGGTGTTGAGTAACGCCGATGTGAAGCCGGGGCGGATTTATGAGCTTGCGGGGGATCAGGCGTTTACGCTCGCGCAGTTTGCTGCGGAAGTGGCCAGGCAGGCCAAAAAGGCTGTGGAATATCGGAATCTGCCGGAGGCTGAATTCAAGGCGGCGCTGGTTCAGGCGGGGTTGCCCGACCCGGTTGCGGTGCTGCTTTCTGATTCGGATCGCGGCGCCAGCGAAGGCGGGTTATTCGATGAACGTGGGGAGTTGAAGAAGTTGATTGGGCGGCCGACCAGGCCGTTTGCAGAGACCATTGCCTCGGCAATTGAAGCGACGATTGCGGGAGCTGGGCGATAGCGTGTGCGGGTGATTTGGTCGGCCTCGCGGTTTGTCGTTCTATTGTCGTTCTGTGACTCGCGAGGCCGAACAGGTACTAGGTCGGCTTCATGACGAATGCCTAGCAGCCTCTTTCAGAACTCGACGTTGCCCAACGCCTCGCGCACACGCTCGATCAGCGCGCCCCACCCTTCGTCTTTGGCTTGCCTGAAGAGCCGAACCGTATCGGGATACCACGGCGAATCGTTGCGATCCCGCAGCCACCGCCAGTCCACGTCATGCGCCGGCAGCATCACCCAGCAGCGCTTGCCAAGCGATGCCGCCAGATGTGCCGTCGACGTATCGACGCAAATCAGCAAGTCGAGCTGCGCAACGATCGCAGCGGTATCGGCAAAATCCGTGACGTCCGAACCGAGATGCAGCAGCGGCTGTTTAGCGGAAGGCGCTTTAGCTTCGTCTTCGCCCTGTCCCTTCTGCAAGCTCACAAAGCTAAACCCCGGCACGCTCCACAGCGGCGCCAACGCCGCCAGCGACGGCACCGACCGGTTCGCATCGTTGTGATGCTTCGGATTGCCCTTCCATACGATGCCGATCTTGCGGCCGGCGGGCAGCGTCGCAAGCCGCTCGGACCACTGCTGCACAAGCATTGGGTCCACGTTCACAGCAAGTGCCGAAGGGATCGTGCGTATCGTCGTGCGGAGATACGCAGGAACGCTGATCAAACTGGTCCACGTGTCATAGGTGTTCGAGCGCAGCAACGCTTCACCGTGACTCATCACGTCATCGACGCAATCGATCCGCTTAAACATACGCCGCAATGCAGTCGCGCAAGCAAACGTAATATGCGTCACGCCTTGCGCCTTTAGCAGCGGCAGATAACGGCCGAACTGGACCATGTCGCCCAGCCCGTCTTCCTGCCAGACCAGCAGCCGCTTGCCCGCAAGCGGCTCGCCGCGCCAGCGCGGGCAGCGCAACACCGTCGCGCTATGGTGATGAATGTTCCCTTCCTGCTCGTAGCGCGATTCGTAAAGCCGCCACGCTTCTTCGTAGCGGCCGATGCTCAGCAATAGCGACCCGAGCGAGAACTGCGCCAGATGAAAATTCGGGCGAAACGCGATCGCCCGACGATACGACGCCTCCGATTCGCTCAACCGGCCAAGCGTCTTCAGTACGATTCCGCGGTTGTGATGCACTTCGGGAATGTCGATACGAATCGCAAGCGCACGCTGGTAGGCGTCGTCTGCTTCGGTAAGCCGGTCGAGCTGCTGCAGCGTATTGCCGAGATGGACATGGTTTTCCACCAGATCCGGCTGCAGCTGCAAGGCCTTTCGATAGGCTTTTTCCGCTTCGGCAAAACGCTTTGCCGCATGCAGCAATTTACCGAGGTTGTGATAAGCCTCCGCGCAGTCGGGTTGCCTTGCCAATGCTTCGCGATACGCCGCCTCCGCTTCGGGCAGACGGTTCAGATCGAACAGCACCGCGCCGAGATTGTTGTGCCCTTCCACGTAATCGGGACGGACCGATAACAACTGACGGTAGATCGCCTCCGCCTCGTCGAGGCGACCCATTCCTTTGAACATGATGCCGAGGCTGTTATACGCCTCCACGGAATCGGGCTGCACGTCGATCACGCGGCGCCAGTAACGCTCCGCGTCTTCGGGCTGCTTGAGCCCGAGCGAACTGATCGCCGCGATATTGAGCGCCTGAACGAGATCGGCATTGCTCATCGGCGCGTTCGCATCGATAAGCGGCTTCACCTTCGCGAGTGCATCGGCGTACGGGCCCGCGGAGCGAGGGGCCTCAGGCCAGACAGGACGTTGCTGGGCGTGCGGTTGCGGTTGCTGTTCCTGGCGCGGCTCGCCAGTCGGAAGTGTGGCCATGATCGTTCGATGTGAATGCGCCGTGGCCGCTATTTGCATGAAGCGAGCGCCACGTGGGTAGCCGAGATGGCCCCGCGTCTAAAAGCTTAAGGCAGCGAGGTCCGGCACATTCTCTCGAAAAACGCGCTTTGATCCGCCCTATTCCGGTGATAAACGCTTTCAGTGCGCGCGGGTACATTACGTACCCTACGTTACGCTAACAAATCGATTTCATCGATCGCGCATCACCCTTTCCAGTCGCGCAGAAAGGCCAGCAGCGCCTCGTTTGTTTCGATCGGCCGCTCCGCATGCGGAAAGTGCCCCGCCAAGGCGATCGGCGCACAAGTCAGATCCGAGGCCATCTCGCTCCAGAGCTCGCGCATATCGACAATCTTTGCCCCGTCGAATTCAGCGCCCCATAACGCGAGCGTCGGCACCGATATCTTCACATGCGCATCCTCCTTGTCCTGCTCGAAGTCTTGCCGCCATGCGCGATAGTCCTCGAATGCGCCGCGCAAGCCACCGGGCGCCGCATACGCGCGGCGATAGATTTCGATGTCCGCATCGCTGATCGCGCTGATGTCGTACAGCCATGACGTAAAGATATAGCGCAGCCACATTTCTTCGCGCCCTTGCACGAGCGCTTCCGGCAAGTCGCGCACGCCGTTGAAGAAAATAAACCAGGTCGCTTGCGCAACATCGGCATTCATGCGCTCGAAGATCATGCGCGTCGGGATATTGTCGAGCGCCGCAAAGCGCGCAACCAGCGACGGATGATCTTTCACGAGCCGCGTCGCGACGCGCGCGCCGCGATCATGCCCGATCACCGCCGCACGCGAAATACCGAGCGTCGCCAACAGTTCCTTAATGTCGTTCGCCATCGTGCGCTTGTCGTAGCCGCTCACCGGCTTATCGGAGAAGCCATAGCCTCGCAGGTCCGGCACGATCAATTGATAATGGCGGCTCAGCACGGGTAGTTGCCGCCGCCACGTATGCGACGTTTCGGGAAAGCCGTGCAGCAGCACGACCGGAGGACCATCGCCCGCAAGCGTGTAATGCAGCTTGATACCGTTGACGGTGCGACGATGGCAAGAAATAGCAGTATGCATAGGTCCGTTCCCGTTTGCGGTTGCATAAAAAACGGCGCCCGGTGTACGCATCGGCCTGCAAATCGACGTGCGCGATGTGCGTACCCGGCCCTTGCAAGTCTTGCATGGGCCCTGGTGCGGTTTTTAGTCCGGCCCGCAACGACGTGCGGAATGGCGCAACGGGAAAGGCGGGATTACGGCGAATAAAACCTACGAAAGCGGCTTGGCGCGCAGTATGTTCGATGCGCTCGCAAAATTTCCCGCGCCCAGATGATGGAGCGTATGCAGCGACTCGTTCGACGAATCGAATATCCAGTGTCCGTTGTGGAACACACGCGGGTCGGATGCGGCGGCGACCACTTCACCGAAGCACGTATCGTAAGCATCTTCGGTATGCGGCTCGCGAATCAGCCTGCATTCGAGCCACGCCGCGCAATTCTTCTCCACGAGCGGCAACCCCAGCACCGGGCCCGCAATCGGCTCAATGCCGTATTCGGCAAACTTGTCGCTATCGCGCCCGCTCGATGATCCGACCGCATAGGTCACATCGGCCGCGGCGGCGCCCGGTATGCAAACACCGAATGTGCCGCTCGCCATAACGAGTTCGCGCGTGTACGTATTCTTGTCGATGACGATTGCGATGCGCGGCGGCGTGAATTCCACCGGCATCGACCAGGCGGCGGCCATGATATTGCGCCGCGCGCCATCCTTGCTTGTGACGAGCACGGTCGGCCCATGATTGATCAGGCGGCTCGCATGCTCGAGTGCAACGGCTTTGAATTGGCTCATCGGTTGTCACGGGGAACGAAGGATTTTTCGCATTGTAAAGCGCTGGCGATCCAGTCGCTCGTTGCCCGTCGTGACCGTTGCCGGCCGTGCCGCGCGCGTGATGAATGCGTGATGCGCGCGGCTTGCACACTACATTTTCGCCTACGAATTGATGCGGATCGACACCGTCCCGTTCGCATAGACCGCCGACGCATTGTGCCCGTCCACCGTCACCGTCGAGAACTGCTGATTGCCGACGCCGCCGGTAATCAGCTGAATCGTATCGCCGGCCTTCGGCGTGAAGCCGTTGGCGAACGTCACATGCAGCGTGCTGCCCGCGAACGTCAGCTGGCCACCGACATTCAACTGCCCGCCGCCCGAACCGTCGACGGCCATCTCGAGCGTCGTGCCCGGCAATACCGTGAACTTGCCGCCCACTTTCACCGGCGTCGCGCTCGCGCTGACAATCGCGGAGCCCGCGCCGACGAACACGTCGCCGGTGCCGAACGCCGTCGCCGAGTCAGCTTCGATCGCGCCGCCCGACACCTGCGTGCCGCCCGAGTAGCTGTTATTGCCGGCGAGCTGCAACGTGCCCGAACCATTGAGCGTCAGCTTACCGCTACCCGAGATATCGTTGCGCCACGTGTCGTTCGCGCTGAAGCCGCCTTGCGTCGCATCCATCGAAATCACGACGCTGCCGTTGAACTGGCCGTAACCGTTAAACGCCGCGAATGCGTCGATACGGCCGTACCCTTCCGGGTCGTCCAGCACCGGGAAGCCGGACGGAAACTCCGTCGTCTTGATCACCACGCGACGCTGGTCCGCCGTCAGATACGGGTAGCGCGTCTCGAGCAGCACCTCGGCACCCTTCGGAACCACGGGCGGCGCATCGGTCGATTCGATCTGCGGGAAGCCGAACGTCATGCGTCTGATGTCATTGGCCTTGTTGGTCGCGAAGTCGGCGAACCGATCGGTAGCGGGCGTTCCCGAATGCGCGAACGCAAGGAAGTTGGCGGGCGTGGTGTTCGTCGCTGCTTCGAGCGCGGTATGCGCCTGCTGGACTGCCTGGCTCTTTAGCGTGGCGTTTGCCGGGTCGTTGAGGTTGGCCACCGCCGCCGCGATCGCGAACATGCGGCCCGCCATCACATCGAGCGGCGAATGCATGCCTGCCAGAATACGGTTCTCGCCCAGCTCAAGGCCGCGTGAGATCATCTCGGGCCCGCGCTCGGGCAAACAGTAAGCCATCGTCAGCGCGTCGCGCATCGCTTCCGCTTCGTGGCCGCTGATAAAACCGCCGTCCGTGGTCGGGTCCGAGCTTTCAGCCGGCACCAGCGTCGGATCGACGATCACGCTCGTGCTCCATCGATAAGGCCGTGCATACTTGTAAAAGCGCTTCGCCGGCTCGGTCGATGCGTTATTGCCCATCGCGGACAGCAGGTCCACCACGTGCCCGAAGGCCGTATTCCCGCCGCTGGTGCCTACGCCGATATTGTTCCCGTTGTCGTTGAACAACGTGGTCGTCGCATTCGCGGGAATGCTCGTGATCGTCGTGGTCTGCTGGGCCGCGGCGCGCCATGCGTCGGTGAGCGGCCCCATGCCGTCGGTCACGCTAAAGCCCTTGCCGCGCCGGTCGTCGAAATAGGCCGCGTCGGCCTGAGCCTGCGTGCGATTGGTCGTTTCGTCGACCGAGAACTGGATGTTCTGCGCAAGCACAGGCGCATTAAGGATCGTGCCGCCCGGATTACCGTCGTTCGGCAAACCGGTCCACTTCGACGCCACGATCTCGGGAAACGTGCCCACGGCCGGCGCAGTGACACCGGCGTCCACCAGCAGCGTCAGCGGCATCCATAGATCAAGATAGCGCGAGACGAGACGCACACCCGCATTCGTGGCCACCGTAGCGAAGCGCGCGTCGCCGCGCTGATTGGTTGCGATGTTATCGACGAACGCCGGAACGTCTGGAATCGGTGCGCTATCGACGAAGCTCGGATTCGGCGGGGCCGACGGCGCCGATGCATTCGTGCTGCCGTTGTTATTGACATCGTCGCCGCCGCAGGCGGTGAGCATAAATACGCTGGATACGAGCGCGGCGGGCAGCGAGAGGCGCATTCTGTATGAACGCATGTGTGAACGACTCCGGGATCTATTAGTTGCAGGAAAAACCGCCGGAATTCTATTCACGTTGCATGACCGCCAAGTTACTTTTTCTTTTTAATCTGTAAACGTCGCTTATAAACTTCTCCGCACCTCGCCGCAATCTTCACATCAAATAAAAATATTAATTTTTGATTTTTATAATTGTAATGACACTTACTTGCCATGCTAATCGCGGCTCATCCCGTGAATTGCACTTTTACCGGAGCGTCCTCGGGTACCGTCCGAACGAACAGGTGGCGATCCGCAAACGCCGACACGTAGGCCGGGCGCGCCGCCATGCGCGCAAGATAGTCCGTGAACACCGGGGCCGTGCATAGCCCTGCGCCTCGCGACCACATGAGGTTGTACCCCATCACGCAATCGGCCGCCGTAAATGCGGCTCCGCAGATATAAGGCGTTTCACGCAAGCGTTTTGCCAGTTGCGGCTCGACCTCTTCGGCGATCTTACGGCGATAGCGGCGTATCGTTCGGTCGTCGCGCTCGCTCGCCGGGAGAACGTGCTCGTGTATGCGCAGTTGCCATAGCATCATGTCCATCGACGTGCAGAGGAAATGCAGCATTTGCAGATAATCGGCGCGCTCCTTCGAAAAGGGTCGCGCCAGTGGCGCGAGGCGTGATGCCGGGAACAAATCGGCGAGCATCACAAGCATGGCGCCGCTTTCTATCATCACCACCGTTTCATTGTTTTCAAGCGTTATCTCGAGCACTGGCAATGCATGATTCGGATTGAGCTTGCGAAACTCGGGTGTATATAGATCGGAATACGCATCGATAGACTCGACATCGAAATCATCGCCGAGAATTTCATGCAATAGCCATTTGACGCGCGTGCTTCTCAAAGCCGGTGAATGATAAAGCTTAAGGCGTTTAATCTGCATCGCTTTCCCCTTGATTCGTTGAACGGTGCTGGCCCTAAGGCACACGTGTGCCCTTGCACAGATATTTCGGAGACCAGTGTAGATACACACGAGCGCCGATGTTTGCACCGGCAGGAACGATCCGTTGATTGGAAAGGTGCATACGACAAGCACGAACATGGAACCTTGAAGTTTCCCGTTCGTGTCGGATCAAGCCCGCACACTAAAGCACTGCAGATGCGCAGCCGCTTCCTTGCGATCGTCGGAATAAACTTCCGGAAAATGCGTTAAACGGTATGAGAAGGAAGCCGCACTATACCTGGAGCAAGCAATGGAACCCGACGTCACAAGTGCGCTGGCCTACGAACCCGTGAGAACGGTGGACGGCTGGCACGATATGGTCAACGGTAGCTGGTCGATGGACTGCGCCTTCGACCGCGTCAACCCGGACAGCCTCAAAGGCACCTGCTGGCGCATGGGCGGACTTGAATTCGATGTGGCCGATGTCTCCTCACAGCAATGGACGCCGCTTGCCGGCCCCGGCCGCAGAAATTGGCGCAACGAAATGATCCTTGCGTTCATTACGCAAACCGGTGTGATCGAACTCGAACAGTCGGGCGTCAAGACACGGCTGACAAACGAATCGCTATTGCTGATCGACCCGAGCCGAAAATACGTACAAACCGGGGAAAGCGATACACGCGGCATGGCGCTGCGCATTCCGCGTTCGGCACTCGAAGCGCGCGGGATGCACTTTACAGGCCGTGAAATGTTTATTCCCGATCCGACGTCGCCCGACGTTCGCATGGTCAAATCGTTGATCGCGTCGGCGGCGGCACATAGTCAGCGCTCGCGCCCCGGTAGCGCAAACCTCGTTGCCGAGCATCTGGTCGACCTGATGCAAATCCTCGCGGAAGATCCGGCCGCGCCGAGACGAACACGCAGCGCCCACGTCGCGCTAGCGAGCGCCAAGCGCTTTATCGAGCGCAACGTCAGCACCGCGGACCTCAATCTCGACATGGTGGCAAGGGCGGCGGGCGTGTCGTCACGGTATATCGCCAAGCTTTTCGCTAGCGAAGGCACGACCGCAATGCGCTACCTGTGGCACACGCGGCTCGAACGCGCAAGAACCATGCTGGTGAACGGCAGCGCAAAGGCGCGTATCGGCGAAATCGCATGGCAATGCGGCTTCGCCAACGCAGCGCACTTTAGCCGCGCATTCAAGCAACGCTTTGGCGTGAGCCCAAATGCCCTACAGCGTTCTCTCGGCGATGCTTCGCAAGAGCAGGAGACGCGAGGCCCGTTCGCTTAAGCGGCGACCCTCACTTCGTTCGTCGTGGACACCGACCCGGCACCGTCTGAAAGCCCGCGAGCCAGTTCGGCAATGCGCTCGGCCGCTGGAATCACCGCATGAATCTTTCCGACACCCTGCCCCGCGTATAGCGAAAGCTTCTCCGCCATCCTGGGCTTGTCGATCACGCGCGCGCCGCCGCCGATAAAACGCAGCAGGTTCCACTTGTCGCAATTCGGAATCACGCGGTGCGGCGTGCCGTATTTCCACCCGAATGAGTAGCCGGTGCGGTACTCGGTATCGTCGACAGTCGCGTCAATGATCTTCTGCTTGTAAAGCGGATGCGCATTCGACTCTTCACAGGCAACAAACGCGGTGCCGATCAACACGCCCGCCGCGCCGATATCCATCACGATACGGACATCGTAACGGTCCGTGATTCCGCCTGCGGCAAGCACGGGGCGTCCCTCCGCCACACGGATAATCGCGGGAAGCAGCGACAGCAGGCCGATCGTGCCGCGGTTCATATGGCCGCCGGACTCGCTGCCCTGCGCGGCGACGATGTCGGCGCCCTGCTCGATCGCCTTGCGTGCGAGTTCGACCGAGCCGACCTGCACCATCACGATCATGCCCGCCTCTTTCGCACGCGCAATCATGTCCGGATAGTGCTCGGCGTAAAACAGCGACAGCAGTTTCGGCTTCTCCTGCAAGACCACCTGAAACTGCGCTTCGAATACTTCGGGACCGCCAAACGATGGAACGAGGTTGATGCCGAACGGCTTGTCGGTCAGCTCGCGCGTTTCCCTGATCCAGCGCCGTACGGCAAGCGGCGGCAAGCGCAGCCCGCCCAGTATTCCCATGCCGCCGGCGTTGGCCACCGCCGCCACGAGCGACGGCCCCGAAATCGCCGCCATGCCCGCGAGAAAGATTGGATGCTGAACACCGCACAGCGCGGCGACGTCCGCATTTGCATCTGCATTGCGCTCATTCGTGCGCACAACCGAACTGTTCGTTTTGCTCATGATGTTAAAGCTCCACGTGTTTGCCGAGCATCCGTTTCAGCGCTTCGTTCTTTAGCGCGAAATGGTTTTTGCATGCGCCGAACATATGCAAGGCGAGTCCACCCAGAAATGCGATCGCGCCGATCCGGAATAGAACATGCACGATAGACGCCACCTGCGCCTGAGGCGGAATCAGCGCAGGCACAAAGAATCCGCCCGGCAGAGCAATGATTTCGCCCACCGCCGATTTGTAGAGCCATGCGGCAATCGGCAGCAACACCATCGCCAGCGCGAGCGCCACGGCCACCGAGCGGCTCACGATCACTTCAACGGGGTTAGGCGTGCCGACCGGCAGCGGATGGACCGACGTGACGCGCGCCCACAAGCGGTAGACCGAAATCGGGAACAGCGCGACGCCGAGCAGATTGAGCATGCTAGCCTGTTCGGCGTTATACGCGATCGATAAGGAAATCTCGAGAGCGATAATCGCGAGCACGATCGCCGCGACGATCCAGTGCAATGCGATGGTGATTCGCGAGAAACCGAGGCCCGTATCGCGCAGGTGAAAGGGCGAACGCGGGCGCGTCGCTGAAAAGGACGTGGAATCCAGCACGATGTCTCCTTTATGTGTTTTGATGTTGCAGCCGATGAATCTTGCCTTTCGATCTGCCAGGTCTTCGCCTTACTCTTTTGCGTAACGATAGGATGGCAGATCGATCAAGTAAAATGATCTTTTATGATGCATATCATCACGACGGAAGAAGTGCTGCATGCGAGGCCGGAAGCGTTCCGTGATGAATCGGGGCGACGCCAAACGTCAGTTCCTTCGTCACCCTTACTTTCAAGCATCGGAACGCCTCCGCCACACGCTGATCAGCCACCGAAATAGATCTGGCAGAAGCTGACCGGGCCCACACAGTCACCCGGCTTGCTGGGGTTGCCATGACGCAGAAAGTCGAAGCGATGATGAGCAGGCGCCGATTGACCGCCCGCCGCCGAACCGTCGGCAACACCGCCATAGCTGCCACCCGCCTGTTGCGACGTGCTCACCGCCGCACCTTGCGACGCCGCCGAGTCAGTTGCCTGAGCGAACGCAAATGCGGGAATGGCGAGCGCGCCGGCAACGACGAGTGAACGAATAACCGATTTCATGATGACCCCCTTGGATCGCATAACGTTGCGAACCCGTGTTCGCAACTCTTGAAATCGATTGTAGGGATCGGGGCACGTGAAATTAATAACCAGGTTTTCACATCTTTGTTTACCGAATGACTCTGAATGGCAGACATTCCATTTCGTAATGATCCTGCCTTCGTATCCGCCAGCTTCATGCATCGCTATTGACTCGATGTATCAACTGTTACTAGCGGCGAGGTCTGTTTCCAGTCGGCTCAGCGCAATAAGCTAGGCATCAGGCTAAGCACAACTGCAGCTGGAGACCTCTCATGGACATGGCAACGCCTTTTATCGATCGCCGCGAAATAGCAGCGAACGACGATCTGCAGAACCACCCAGGTTATGCACGGATATTCCGCCGCGACGCGCTCACGGTCGGCTTGATCCTGCCGCTCGAAACACACGCGCGAACGCCGCATCCGACCATGGCCGGACACTTGCGAATGGCGCAGCTCGCCGAGCAGGCCGGCGTGGCCGCTTTGTGGGCACGCGACATTCCGTTCTACGACCCGCGCTACGGCGACTCCGGGCAGATCTTCGAACCGTTGATCTACTTAGGGCAGCTTGCCGCCGCTACAAAGCGCATGACGCTTGGCACGGCCGGCGTCGTGCTGCCGTTGCGCGAGCCGCTCATGCTCGCCAAGCAGCTCAATTCGCTCGACCAGCTCTCGGGCGGACGCATTGTGATCGGCATGTCGTCCGGCGACCGGCCGTCCGAGTATCCCTACTTCGGGATCGACTTCGACAGCCGCGGCGAGCGTTTCAGAGAGGTCTATCAGGTGTTTCGCAGCGCGAGCGAAGAGAACTTCCCGCATTACGCGTCGTCGCGGTTCGGCCAGGCGGACGGTTCGTTGACCATGCTGCCCAAGCCGCTTTACGGCAAAGTGCCGACGCTCGCAGTCGGCCGTTCGCAGCAGACGCTCGAATGGATCGGCGCACATATGGATGGCTATATGGGCTTCGTTCCCGAGCCCGCGCAATTGAAGCAGTTCGTGCGTAAATGGAACGACGCGCTGGCGCAAGCGGACACCGACGAAACGGGCAAACACGACAAAAACACCAATCGCGCAAAACCTTTGGCATTCGGCGGCTTTCTTTATCTTCATCCGCGACCCGACTTCGCGTTCCAGCGCATCAGAGGCGGCTTTGCAATCGGCAGCCGCGCATTGCGCAGCTTTCTCGAGCAGGCGCGCGAGGCGGGCATCGAGCATGTTGCGCTGAACCCGAGGGTCACGCCGCGCAGCTACCTCCAGATACTCGACAGCCTGCAACGAGACGTGTTGCCGTTCTTTGCGCCTCACGAATAGTGCGAAGCGCTTTCGTCCAGTAAACAATCTCTTTACCCGGAACATACTGTTTCAATCACGCGATGCCTTTTAGAGTGCTAGCTCGCTGAACCGTGCCCTCCTGCAGCGCAAGCCACGCGCGTTAGCTTGCGTGAGCGGTTGCGCCGCACTGGGCGAGCTACTCCCCCGAGCCTCACACTCGACAAAGGCAATCCGATGGAAAACACAATGGGACGTGCGCCTGGCACGCGCACGCTCGAAGCCGTTGCCGGCGCTTTGGTGCTCGCGATAGGCATGGGCTTCGGCCGCTTTTCGTTTACCGGCATGTACCCGCTGATGGTCCACGACGGCGTGATCGATGTGACGGCGGGTTCGGTTGCGGCGTCCGCGAATTACGCGGGTTATCTGCTCGGCGCGATTCTGATGAGCCGCTTCAGGCACGGACACGCAGCACGGCTGTGCCAGTTGTCGATGATCGGCACGATCGCATGTCTTGCCCTGCTTTCGCTGCACCTCTCACCGTCCTTGATCGCCGTCGTGCGCTTTGTTGCGGGAGCCGTGAGCGCGGTTGCACTCGTCGCCGCGTCGATCTGGTTGCTGCATGTGGTCGGACACCATCATGGCGCGCCGCTGCTCTTTGCAGGCGTGGGGCTCGGCATTGTCGTCTCCGCGGAAATCATCGCGATCGGCGCCGCCGAGCACTTCAATAGCGCTGCGCTGTGGGCGTTGCTCGCGGCGGCGGCCCTGCTGCTGTCGGCGATGGCATGGCCGCGTTTAAGCGCGCGCGACGCTGACGACGACGCAGAACCCGATAACGATTGCGATCACGATAACCAGCACGAGGCAAGCGCAAGCGCGAGCACCGAAGCCCGCGGTAAAAATGCCGCACGCCATCGCTCAGGGCCCAACGCATATATCCTCGTCGCACTGTATGGCCTCGCCGGCTTCGGCTATATCGTCACCGCCACCTACCTGCCGTTGCTGGTTAAAGACGCGGTGCCCGGCATCAACCCCGTTCACATCTGGGCCGCATTCGGACTCGGCGCGGTGCCCTCGTGCTTCCTGTGGCATTGGCTCAATCACCGGTTCGGCAGCCGCCGTTCGATGGCATTGAACCTGCTCGTGCAGGCGGCGGGCGTGATGTTGCCGGTGCTCGCCGAATCGGCCTCGACGTTTCTCGCGAGCGCGCTGCTGGTCGGCGGCACATTCGTCGGCACCGTCACCATCGCGATGCCGGTCGCAAGGCAGATCGCCTCGACTGTGCGCTTCAACATTATGGCGACGATGACGGCCGCCTACGGCGTCGGGCAGATTCTCGGGCCGCTGGTATCGACCGCGCTGTTCGCACGCACGCATTCGTTCGAACAGCCGCTGATTGCAGCGGGGGTCGCATTGATCGCGGCTGCCGCTCTGGCCTGCAAGTGATTCCGGCGCTTCAGGCCGCGTCGTGCTCGCTTGCCTGTGCCGACTTTCTGGACCCGACCGAGTCCTCGCGCAACGCGTCGGCCACCCACTCCTTCACGAAGTCGACCCACGCCTTGATCTTTGCATCGAGATACTGGCGCGATGCATAAACGACGTAGATATTGAGCTCCTGCAGATAGTATTCGGGCAGCACGCGCACCAGCGTGCCATTTCGAAATGCAGAACGCACCGTCAGCGCCGGCAGCGCGCCGATTCCCATCCCTTCGTGAAGCGCCATGGCCATCGCATCGGGCAGATTGACCTTGAAGCGCATATTCGGCAGAGGAAATTCGCGCGGCCCCTCCGGGCCGATCAGCGTCCAGCGGTCTGCTGGAAAGATCGGAATCGCCACTTGCAGACACGTGTGATGCGACAGGTCATCGACCGATTCCGGAACGCCGTGCACCTCAAGGTACGAAGGCGACGCGCATAGCACGCTCTGCACCGCGCCAAGCTGATGAGAGATGTAGTTCGAATCGGGCAACGCCCGAGGCGAGACGCGCAACGCGACGTCGTATCCCTCTTCGAGCAGATCGGGCACGTTCTGTGACAGGACGAGATCGACCGTCACCGCCGGAAAACGCTCCTGAAACGCGGCGACCGCGGGCACGACATAGTTCTGGCCGATGCTCGACATGGCATGCACTCGCAACGTGCCGGCCGGTCTCGCGTGCGCGTCCGACGCTTCGAGTTCCGCCTCGCTCACGGACTCGAGAATCGCGAGGCACCGGTTCAGATAGCGCTCGCCGGCCTCGGTCAGCGCGATTCTGCGCGTCGTGCGATTCAGCAAGCGCGTACGCAGGTGCGCCTCCAGTTCGGAGATCGACCTCGACACATAGCCCGTTGTCGTGTCGAGATGCTGAGCGGCCGCCGTAAAGCTACCGGCCTCCGCAACCTCCACGAAGATCTTCATATTGCGGAACGTGTCCATATAAACGCCTTCTGTTTTTCGATGCCGTTGTTCAATCAGGTGTGACGTGCACGGTCCGCATGCATGTCTGTGTGTAACAAGCGTTGTTACACCGGATCAATAATGCGTCGCCATGCCTCGATATGCTGGCCTTCTTTGCGCTTCAGTGCCTGTTTACCTGCCTCGCGGCGTTTTCATGCGATTCGCGCGCGCGATGCAACGCCGATTTGTTCCCCGAAGTTAAGTCTCTTAGTTCATCGCGGGTATGCGCAAACCTCATGACATTGCCTACTCTGTCAATCAATCGATGCCGCCGGCTCGATCCAAACCAATCAACTTCACGAGGTACATCATGAGCAACCCGAAGAAAGTCGCAGTCGTCACAGGTGCATCGCAAGGTATCGGTGCTGAAATCGTCAAGGGCTTCCGCGAGCAAGGCTACGCCGTTGTCGCAACCGCACGATCGATCAAGCCCTCCGATGATCCGGGCGTCGTGACCATTGCCGGCGACATCGGCGATCGCGAGGTCGCAAAGCGCGTAATCGATGCGGCGATCTCGAACTTCGGACGCGTCGATACGCTCGTCAATAACGCGGGCATCTTTATCGCGAAGCCGTTCACCCAATATACGGCTGAAGATTACGCGGCGGTCCTGAACGTCAACGTGAGCGGCTTCTTCCATGTCACGCAGTTCGCGATCGAGCAGATGGAAAAGAACCGGAGCGGCCACGTCGTTCAGATCACGACGACGCTTGCCGACCATGCGGTCTCGGGCGTACCGTCGGTGCTCGCCTCGCTGACCAAGGGCGGCCTGAACGCCGCGACCAAGTCGCTTGCCATCGAATACGCGAAGACCGGCATCCGCGCCAATGCCGTGTCGCCCGGCATCATCAAGTCGCCGATGCACGCGGTGGAAACGCACGACGCGCTCGGCGCACTGCATCCGGTCGGCCATATGGGCGAGATGAGTGATATCGTCAATGCGGTGCTGTACCTCGATAACGCGCCGTTCGTCACCGGCGAGATCCTGCACGTCGACGGCGGCCAGAGCGCGGGCCATTAAACGGTCAGCCTCGCGGCCGCTTGGCCGCGTAGTTGCAAGCACGGCGCCGGCAACGGCGCCTTTTTCTGCGCATCTGTGCATGTCACGCGTCATATCACGGAGATATCCATGCCTATCGTCACCATTCAGGTAACCCGCGAAGGATCCGCGCCCGGCCGAGACGCCGTCACCGCGGAAGAAAAAGCCAGGCTGATCAAAGGCGTCAGCGAAGTGCTGCTGAATGTGCTGAACAAACCGATGGAGGCCACCTTTGTCGTGATCGAGGAAGTCGACAAGGCGAACTGGGGCTGGGGCGGTTTGCCGGTCGATGAATACCGCGCACTGAAGAAAGCGAAATCCGCGTAAGCGCCCATTGCGTCAATGGCTTGCATCAAGGCTCTCTGAACGCCCGGCCGCGCCGCCACTCGAGCATTGCGTTAATCGATTCCTGCCGCCGCCCCGGCACGAGTGCGATGCTCGAGCCGGCGCGGATCAAGCCCGGATTCGCCACGCTCAGATAAACGCCCGCAAAGCCGCTCATAAACATATGCCGGACCGCGCGTCTATAACCCATGACGGCGTTCAGCTTGAAACACGGCGTGCGCGGCGCTTCGACGCGTAGCGCCACGTCGCCGATTACGAGCACGTCGCCGATCCAGAGGTCTTTTTCAAAAACGCCCTGTGTGGTGAGGTTTTCGCCGAGCGCTCCAAAGACCAGCGACGCCTCCGCTTCCGGCAAGCCGGCCTCGATGCGCCGTTGCCGCCACCATTCGTAGTGTTCGACGGGGTAAAGATAGACGGCCTTGTCGAGGCCGCCATGCACGCTCAGATCGGCCTGTTCGTCGCCGGCAAGTCCGAGCCTGCCGACCTCGACCGGCGCCGCGTCGTTCGACGGCCCGTTTGCCGTACTGATCGATCGCTTGCGGATCGCCGATTCGACCTGCAATCCCGAGCCCGGCGACCCGATGTCCAACTGCTGGGCCTGGCCGACGTTGATTGAAAGCAATCGGGCTTCGACGCCAGGTTCGTGCGCCGTGTCTTTCAGACCTGCTGTCTGCTCTTCCATACGAGCCTTTACTTTCGTCGGTCGGCGACGCGTTCGACAGCATGCGCTGTTGCAGGCGCGGTGTGATCGCGCGCATCGCCATCTTGCTAAAGCTTAAGCGGGAACATCAGCCGCCGTACTGCTGCAAACCTCGAATCGCTTCCTTGAGCTCGGCATCGAGCACGGCCATCAGCTCGGCAGCCGGCAGCGAACGCGCGAGCGCGGCGGCCTGGCCAGCCCATTGCGCGCCAAAACCGAACTCGCCTTTTCCCTTCGCCGCGGCGTGCAGAGCCTTGCCGGCATCGTAAGCAATCGGATACTCAGGCGTTGCCGGCGCGCTCGCATCGCGGCCCAGTTCGGTGAAGCGATTCATCATGCTGCGCGCCAAGCGCGAGCGCCGCCGCAATGCCCGCGCCATCCATGATGCCGCCTGCCGCGACCACGGGCAGATCGAATTTCCGCACGAGAAGCCGCGTGAGTGCAAAAGTGCCGAGGCCTTCGTCGAACACATCGGGATCGAACATGCCGCGATGGCCGCCTGCTTCGACACCTTGCGCGACGAGGACGTCCACACCGGCGTCGACGGCCGCGGCTGCTTCCTGCAGATTGGTGGCCGAAGAAAACAACGTGATGCCCGCGCCTTTAAGTGCGTTGATGATCTCTTGCGAAGGCAGCCCGAAGTGAAAGCTCACGACGGCGGGCTTCTCTTCGAGGAAGACTTCGAGCATCGCCTGATCTTCAACGAAGCTCGTATAGATTTCGCTGAGCGTCTCAGGCGCATTTGCACCATGTTTGCCGAAATGCGGCGCGAGCCAGTTTAGCCAGGCTTTCTCGACGGCCGCATTGCCAACCGCCGGTTCATGCGTAAACACATTGACGTTGAACGGCGCCCTGGTAAGCGCTCGCGTTTCCCTGATGACCTTACGCGCCGCGTCGGCTTTCATCGCGCCGACGCCAAGCGACCCGAGACCGCCTGCATTCGATACGGCGGCGGCCAGCGCCGGTGTACTGACACCGGCCATCGGCGCCTGAACGATTGGTTTCGAGATGCTTAGCATCTTTAAAAGAGATCGGTTTTCGGAACGCGTGCTCATGTCATGTCCTTAGAAGCGGTTTATGAGCGATGATCTCTTTCCGTCGGCAATGGGTCAACCATCCAGCAGGTAAAAACTCTTTTAAACGGTGGTTTGGACGGACGATCCCGGAGCGTGAATCAATATCGACCCCGTCAGCATGGAAACCACGCCGTTGCGCCGCTCCGCGCGTGCATCGACCTGGCGTTTTGTTTCGTCGGAGATCCGGTAGCTCGACGAAAGCGGCGCCAATGGCAAGAACTTCACCGGGCTCACCTTATTCGGTTCGACATTAACGCCTTCGGCCCGCCAGACGGGCGTACCGTCGAGCCTGCGCACTTCCATGACATTCGCCCCGAGTGAAACCGCGTAAAAGCCATCATCAAACAACCACGCGGCGTTTTGCTTGCGCAACCATGCCGCAGCGTCGCGCGCCTCCTCTGCCGTGAACCGGTCGACATGATCGAGAAATTTGCCCTCAAACTGATTGCCCGGTACGCGGGTAACGAAGTGCGTTGCGGTGGACGGCAATGCGGTATCGGGATCCTGGTAAAACGCATGGAGCCGCTGCGCACTGCCGCTGACCTGATTGCGAAACGTGTGGAGGTTGACAGGCGGCGGACTGACATCCTTTCCGTCCGGCGAACGCAAATGCCACTCGCTGCGCTCGCCATGTTTTTCGCTGTCGACGAACGGGGTAAATGCAGACCGACCGGTGGTCAGCAGTTTCATGTCCTCCTGGTGAATCAGGTGCTTTCGATCGTACTCGAATACGCCGTTCAGCGATGCCGGGTCAGACGGCATATCTCCAAGGAAGAGATAACCATCGGAGCCCACCCGCAGAACCTTGTTGTAATCGCCAATCAAATGGAAGCGGCCATCTTCGGCAAAACTGAAATCATGGCGAGTGCCGGCTTCGGTCGAATACGACGAGTACAGCGTGTTGACTTGCACCTTGTTGTTCGGATCGACGTAGATCTCGGTTTTCGATCCGTCCGCGCTGCCATACGCGTGAAGCCGCAAAGGCCCACGGTAGTCGAGACCGTCGGCCTGGCGGCGATTCAGTTCACGAACTTTTTCCCACGCGGCGTCGTAAAAGAGCGCGTGTGCAACATTCGGATCCTCATTGAATTTCCTCGTTTCGCCAGCCTTGTCGCCACCCGACACATAGGAGATAAAGCCCGCTTTACGCCAGATGTCATCATTGATCGGCGCACGCGACAATTGCGGCTGCGGCTTGGCGAGTCGAGTCTGGTCATAGACGTCCCATCGATAGTCGGGATTGGGAATGTACTTGCCGGGCACGCCATCCTTCACTTCCCGCCATCCGCGAATCTGCGGATAGTCGATCCATCCCATCGCCGCTACTTCGCCATCCCACCGCGCACGCGTCCGGGCGCCGAGCGTCCCCGCAACGTCCACCATGTTCGGCGTCGGCGCAACAAAGTAGATGAAGCCGTTTTTGGACTCACCCGGCATCCGTTCGAGCGCGGTGCTCTCCTTGCGGAAAGTGCCGAGGTAGCCTGCACTGTCGACAAGATGCGGGTTCGCGGCGACATCAAGGTCGTGGACGCCGAGATTGATATCGCTAACTCGCGTTCGTTCGCTGTCGAAACCGCCATGTGTCTTGAGCTCCGCTGGCGACAACGTCGACGGCCGGAACAACCCGTCCGGCTTGAGCGCCGTGAGCGGTGTAACCGAACGCTTCAGTTCCTGCTTGGGCTCGACAATGACCGGTGGCCGCGGCAAATCCGGTCTGGGCGTAAGCCCAGGGCGCGCATCGATAATGCCCAGCCTCCGCTCAAGTTCGCCGAGATTGAAATTCGCGAATTCGGACGGCGCGGCGGCGTGTGACGAGCTGCCGTCCGCGGCCATCGGCGCCGCCAGATTCGCATAGTAGGTCGTGTCTGCGTGATCGACGCCGCCTTGCTCGCGGAAGCCGACATCGAAGACGCCTCGCAGCGCCTGCGCCATCTCCGCGAAGCTGCGATACCGGTAGACACCCGAACCCGGCTCGTACAGTTCGTAGGCGTCGTCCACGAAGTTGTCCATCTCGCGTATCCGCTGAATGACGATCGGTATGCCGTCGGTCTGCCTGCCGGTGGTATCGCCAGAAACGCCTGCGCGCATCGCAAGATTGACCACGGCGAGATCCGTCGGATATCCGGTCGCCGCATTGTTGTTCACATGCAAGCTGCCGAAATGTTGGCGCAAGTCACCAATCAGATTGGCCGCAGACGTCATGTCGACTGAACCCTGTCGCCGCGCGTAACCGGGCAAGGGCTCGACAAGCCCGTCGCCATTTCTCTGCTGCGTATCGAGAACTTCATGGAACGATACGGCTCTTTGCCTCGGGTCGGCCAGGTTGTGCCTGACATTTTCCGTTGCATCCGTCAGATTCGACGAATGTCCTTGAGCGATATCGCGCAGTGCAACCGATGCGAGGCCGCGATCCATACCGGACATCGCGTCCGGCCGACCGGCCGCTCCCGCCATCATGTCGCTGGACAAACCGTTCGACCGGTTAGCATGGGTTTCCAGTGCATCTCGCGCTGGCGATCCGGGTCGCGTGGATGGGCTGAGCGGTGGTTCGGGCCGAGTCTGCGGCCGATCAGGCGCTCTCGACCCGCTGGTCGCCGTTGTCGAACGCGCGTAGTACTGAACGAATTCCGGTGTGAGCTGCATACCGGTATCCTCGAAGGCTTCGTCCATGTACCTGCGCAGTCCGGCTTCCATGTCGCGTCGACTCGCATAGGTCATCACGCCGTTGTTCGGATCGAATAGTGCATATTGCTGGCGAGGCAATCGCTGCAACATCAATACATGCCCCGTGGTACCGGTATTTGTTCCCCGAGGATTCAGGCCCAACGCAATATGTGCGACGTCGCCTTCGCGCAGTGAACGGCGTGCGGACGCGAAAAACTCGCGAATTTGCAGTCCGCGTGCTCCGTTCAGGTTCACCAGGTTGGTCGGACGGTAGCGCTGCAGCCGCAGCGTATCGGTTGACAGTTGCAAGTTACGGGCGCGGGTGATCGTGTCTCCGGAAACAAAGCTGGCGCGATTGTTCACATCGTTTTGTATGCGCCGCACAGCATCGGTCAGGTCCGCGGTTTCAGGATTATCGAGCCGGCTCAACGCAAGGCGAATCCAACCTTGGCAAATGCCCTTCGGCCCCGTTTTCGCTGCATAGTCGGCCTGATCGAAGCGGTAATATGACCATGCGGATGAACTTAGCGAGTCTCCGCCGCGAAAATCGCGAAACGGCTTCGCCCCCTTGTCTTTGGTCAGTACGCCCCCGCGCTTGGGTCGCGACAGCACTTCCGTGCCGGCACTACTTACGTCGCTTACGTCGCTGATGCTACTACTGCCGCCGGCGCGCTGTTGCAGCGTACGCTCGACCACAACAGGCGTGAGTGAAACGGCTGTCCGTGCACCACCGGCAATGCCGGGAAGTTTGCGCCCGGGTTGCGCATCCGACTTCTTCGCCGACGCAGCAGGCTGCTGCTCGACATGTTCGGCATCAACGGGCGTATATGGGCTATTACCTGCACTTTGAACCAACATCGGCAGACTCCTTGTTCGAGCATCTCAACATCTGTTGGAGTCCGCATTAAGGCATTACCTATGCCGCTTGAGGTAATACAGTGGAAAGAACACCAAACCGGAGCAACGGCGGGTAATCATAAAAAAAACGCCACGTGCATGCACGTGGCGCTTCTTCAATCAGCAGCTTCTAACCAGACTTTACTTCGCGGTCGGCATCGCAAACTCCGCACCCTTTTCGATGCTTTCCGGCCAGCGCTGCATGATCGACTTCTGTTTCGTATAGAAACGCACGCCCTCTTCGCCATAGGCATGCATATCGCCGAACAGGCTGCGCTTCCAGCCGCCAAACCCGTGCCATGCCATCGGCACAGGAATCGGCACGTTGATGCCGACCATACCGACTTCGATACGGCGTGCGAATTCGCGTGCAGCATGTCCATCACGCGTAAAGCACGCCACGCCGTTACCGAATTCATGCGCGTTGATCAGATCGACCGCTTCGGAGAAGTCCTTTACGCGCACACAGGCAAGCACCGGTCCGAAAATTTCTTCCTTATAGATGCGCATCTCGGGCGTCACATGATCGAACAGCGTGCCGCCGGTAAAGAAGCCTTCTTCATGACCCTTCACCTTCAGACCGCGGCCATCCACCACGAGCTTCGCGCCTTCCTCGACGCCGAGCGCGATATAGCCTTCGATACGCTCGAGCGCCTGGCGCGTGACGATCGGGCCCATTTCCGCATCGGGCTCCATACCGTTCTTGATAATCAACTCGCGCGCACGTTCTGCAAGGCGCGGAATGATCTTGTCGGCCACATCGCCAACCAGCACTGCAACCGAAATCGCCATGCAGCGTTCGCCGGCCGAGCCGTAGCCTGCGCCGATCAATGCATCGACAGTCTTGTCGAGATCCGCATCGGGCATCACCACGAGGTGATTCTTCGCGCCGCCGAGCGCCTGCACACGCTTGCCGTGCTTCGCGCCCGTTTCGTAGATGTAGTTCGCGATCGGCGTCGAACCGACAAAGCTGATCGCCTTGACGTCCGGGTGCGAAAGCAGCGCATCGACCACCACCTTGTCGCCTTGCACGACATTGAATACGCCATCGGGCAGGCCCGCTTCTTTAAGCAGCTTCGCCATAAACAGCGATGCCGACGGATCGCGCTCGCTCGGCTTCAGGATAAATGCATTGCCGGCTGCAAGCGCGACCGGGAACATCCAGCACGGCACCATGCACGGGAAGTTGAACGGCGTAATGCCGGCCACCACGCCGAGCGGCTGCCGCACGGTCCAGTTATCGATATCGGTCGACACCTGTTCCGTGTAATCGCCTTTGAGCAGTTGCGGGATGCCGCATGCGAATTCGATCACGTCGATGCCGCGCGCCACTTCGCCCTGCGCGTCCGAAAACACCTTGCCGTGCTCGGCCGTAATAATCGCGGCCAGTTCGTCGCGATGCTTGTTCATCAGCTCGAGAAAACGCAGCATGACCCGCGCGCGGCGAATCGGGGGCGTATTGCCCCACTTCGGAAACGCGGCTTTCGCGCTCGCGACCGCGGCATCGACGTCGGCCGCTTCGCCGAGACGCAGCGTGCGCGGACGCTCGCCGGTCGCCGGATTGAAGACCGGTTGCGTGCGCTCACCCGTGCCGCGCACCGGTTCGCCGTTGATGAAGTGGGTGACGTCGGCTGTATCTGTATACGCTTGCATGTCCGCTCCTTGACGGTAATTCGCTATGTGGACAGTGTATGGACGCCCGGCGCCCAAGCAAAGGCGGTAACATTGAAATTATTGTTTTCTATGGTGAACAATCCGCCGATGGACGCGCAAAAGATCGAAGGGCTCTGGGTACACCTGCACTGGCTGACGGTACTGGCGGAACAGGGGTCGTACACGGCTGCCGCCGCGCGTCTCGGGGTCAGCAAGGCGGCGATGAGCCAGCGTATTGCCGAACTCGAACGCGCGGCCGGCGTGCCGCTCGTGCAGCGCACCACACGCAGCGTGCGCTTCACGGAAGCCGGGCAGCGGCTCGTCGAAAGCGCGCGGCCGCGCTACGACGAAATTGCGAATGTGTTTTCGACGGTGCGTGAAATGGCCGGCGTCGCGCGCGGGCTCGTTCGTGTGACCGCGCCCGTCGCGTTCGTGCGCCAGCAACTCGTGCCGCGCATGTCGCGTTTTTTGCGCGCGAATCCCGAGGTCAAAGTGCAGCTCGAAGTGTCGGACCGGCTCAGTTCGATCGCCACCGAAGGCTTCGATCTGGCGATACGGCACAGCGCGCAGGCGCCGGAAACGCATGTTGCGTGGAAGCTTTGCGAAACGCATTCGGTACTGGTGGCGACGCGCGCCTATCTGAAACGGCGCGGCCGGCCTGCCGAGCCCGCCGAGCTCGCGTCGCACGATTGCCTGTTCTATCCACGCGTCAGCGCCTCGAGCGTCTGGACGTTCGAGCATCGCACCGCGCGAAAAGCTCAGGCCGGGCCCGTTAGCGTGGCGGTCAACGGCGCGTTTTCGGCGAACAATAGCGAGGCGCTGCGCGATGCGGCGCTCGACGACCTCGGCATCGCGCTGGTGCCCGATTTCACCGCGCAAAGCGCCGTGCAGGCGGGCAAGCTCGAAATCGTCATGCCGGACTGGCGCCCGCTTGGCGCGTTTGCCGAGCAACTGTATGTGGTGCGTCCGTATGCGCCGAATGTGCCGCGTGCAGTCGCGGTTTTTGTCGCTTATTTGAGGGAGACGTTTGCCGGCGGCTTTCCGCTGGAGCGAGTCTGAGCGCGCTGCCCTTCGCGCTCGAGCCACGCGCAGAACAGCTTCACGAGATCGTCGGCGGCCTTTTCCTGTGGCACGTAACTGCAATAACTGCGCGACGGCAAACGCGGCCCGTCGAACGGCAAGACGAGCCGCCCCGCGGCGAGATCGTCCGCGACGAGCGCGATCGGCCCCATCGCTATGCCGACACCATCCACTGCGGCCTGCAACGTCAGATAAAAATGATCGAATGTAAGCGTTGCAGCGGGGCTTAGCGTGGGAACGTTCGCCCTGGCAAGCCAATCGGGCCAAAGCCGCGGCAAACTCGAGGTATGCAGCAGCGTGTGCGTGCGTAAATCATCGGGCACGCGAGCCGGCAGGCGCTTGAGCATGGCCGGACTGCAAACGGGCACGCGCTCCTCAGAAAGAAACACGCGCATCGAATAGCCGTAAAACGTGTCGGGGCCTCCGCGAATGATCACGTCGTACGTCTCTTTCAAACTTTCCAACGGCTCGTTCGACGTATCGACCTTCACTTCCACGCCCGGATGCTCGCGATGGAATTTCGCGAGTCGCGGCACGAGCCAGCGTAACGTGAAAGTCGCCACCGCATTGACCGACAGCGTGCGTGAAATGGTGGCCGGAATGCCGTAGCGCGAGGTAGCCTGCGCGAGCTGCTCGAAGAGCGGCCCGATTTCATCGAGATAAGCCCTGGCCGCCGGAGTCAGCACGACACGCCGGTTGCGCCGCTCGAATAGCGGCGCATCGAGCCATTCCTCGAGCGCGCGCACGTGCTGGCTTACTGCGCCATGCGTGACGTGCAATTCCGCCGCGGCCTCCTTGAAGCTGCCGAGCCTGCCGGCCGCCTCGAAGGCGCGTAGTGCATTGAGAGGGGGCAAGGTCCGCTTCATGGCGTTGCGTTCACGATAGTTTTATTAACGCAAACACCCAATTTATCTCGTTTGTCACGCCAGTTCAAGATAGATAAGCTGTTAGACATACAGGGGGCTTAAATAATGTCTACAGGTGTGTTGCTGGTCGTGCTTTTTGCGGCATTTCTCCATGCAAGCTGGAATGCGCTCGTCAAAGCGAGCCCCGACAAGATCCTCGATATCGTCTTCGTTACCGGCAGCGCGGGCTTGATTTGCGTTGCAGTGGTTCCCTTCCTTCCGTTGCCCCATGCGAGCAGCTGGCCGTACATCGTCGCGTCCGCGATCATTCACATCGTCTATTTTTTGCTGATCGGCGCGGCGTATCGCAGCGGCGATATGAGCCACGCGTACCCGTTGATGCGTGGCGCGCCGCCGCTGCTCGTTGCGATCGCAAGCGTGCCGCTGCTCGGCGAACGGCTCACAGTGGGCGAATGGTTCGGCGTTTTGCTGATTTGCGGCGGCATTCTCGGCTTGCTGCTCGTCCATCGCGGCGGCGGTCGCAACTCGGGCCGCAACTCCGGCCACACAACGCGCCTCGCGCTGCTGAACGCAGTCATGATCGCGCTCTATACGCTCGTCGACGGCACAGGCGCGCGCCTGTCGGGGCATGCCGCTTCATACACGATGTGGATCTTCGTGCTCGCCGCGCCGCCGGTTCTGGTCTGGGCACTGGTGCGCCATCGGGCGGCCGCGCACGCGCATTTCCGCGAGCGCTGGTATCTGATGCTGATCGGCGGCGCCTGTACGCTGGGTGCGTACACGCTGGTGCTATGGGCGATGACGAAGGCGCCGATCGCCATGGTCGCCGCGCTGCGCGAATCGGCGATTCTCTTCGGCACGGCGATTTCGATGTTCGTTTTGAAGGAGCGCCACGGCTATAGCCGTCCTGTCGCGGCGCTCGTCATCCTGCTCGGCGTGGTGACGCTCAAAATGACATGAGTGTCGAAGATCGCCTGTATCGCAGCTTAGCGTAATTCGAAGCTGTCACCTCGCCCGAGGCGCGTGTCCGGTCTCCCCGAACGCCGGCGCTTCGTCGTATTCGCGCGAAATGTCCTTGTTCGTATAGTCGCCGAGCATCGAGGCCGCGATCACGCTGATCACCCCGCATGCGAGCACATAGATCGCGATCGCCATACCGGAGTGGTAGTACGCAAAGAGCGCGGTCGCGATCAGCGGCGCGGGGCCGCCTGCAATGATCGACGCCAGCTGGTAGCCAAGCGACGCGCCGCTATAGCGCAATCGCCCCGTAAAGGACTCCGCGATAAACGCGGCCTGCGGACCGTACATCATCGCGTGCGGCACGAGCGACAGCACAATGGCGATAAAAGTCCACACCGGGTTGCGCGTATCGAGCAGCGTGAAGTAAATAAAGCCGTATATGCCGACCGCGACAGAGCCGATGATGTACATCTTGCGCCGTCCGATCAGATCGGAGATATGGCCGAAAAGCGGTATCGTGACGAACTCGCACATCGAAGCGACGAGTACGGCCGTCAGCAGAAGATTGCGCGACATGCCAAGCGTCGTGACGCCATAGGTGAACACGAAGGCCGTGTAGATATAGAACGGCGCCTGCTCAGCCATCCGGGCGAATGCGGACAGCAGAATGTCCTTCGGCTGGCGGCGCAGCACCTCGATAGTCGGCGTTTTTTCGATCTTCTGCTCGGCAAGCAGCCGCGCGAAAGTCGGCGTTTCGAGAATGCTCAAGCGAATATAAAGGCCGATCGCGACAAGGATGATGCTGAACGCAAACGGAATGCGCCATCCCCAGGTGAGAAAGCTGCTGCCGGACATCTCGCTCGTCGCAAGCACCGCGAGGTTCGCGACGAAAAGCCCAGCCGGCACGCCGAACTGCGGCCACGATGCAATAAAGCCGCGATGCGAATCGGTGCGCGCCCATTCCATCGACATCAGCACCGAGCCGCCCCACTCTCCGCCCACACCGACGCCCTGAACGAACCGCAGTATCGTGAGCAGCACTGCCCCCCAGATGCCGATCGACTCATAAGTTGGGACGAAGGCAACGAGGAAGGTCGCAATGCCCATCAACAGCAAGGTGACCACAAGGGTTGCCTTCCGGCCGATGCGATCGCCGTAATGCCCGAAAATCGCCGCGCCGACCGGCCGCGCGAGAAAGCCGACTGCATAGATCAGAAAGGCCTGGAGTGTGCCGACCAGCGGGTCCGACTGCGGAAAATATAGCTTCGCGAAGACGAGGCCCGTTACCGTGCTGTAGAGAAAGAAGTCGTACCACTCGATCGTCGTGCCGATCGTGCTGGCGATTACCGCGCGACGCAACTGGCGCCGTGCTTCTTCATCGGACAGGGGCGTTGCCCCCGATTGCGTGGCAGCCATTGACATCCCCTAATGGTGGCAGTTCGTACACCAATATGCACCCTGAGGAAGGCAACCGGCATTGGGGCAACAACCGAGGTGTCGGACTGTGGTCGACAAAAAAAGATTCGTTGAACTGTAATTCGCAGGAGGCAGAATTCCAATGAACGTCTGACCAGGACAATTACCAGGGAACGCAGAAGAAATATGCCGAATCACTTCGAGGTTCGATGTATGCGTTTCCAGCGCGCAAGCGCACCATCGAATATTTTCCCCGTGCCGCTCTTCTCGCGATCGCCCGCTTGCGCGTGGGCCATGTCGCGTTTGTTTTTCGCATCGTCGTCGAGAATCGCCGTCGAAAAGAACGAGCCCATCACCGCGGACCCGATAATAAAGATCGAAGCTGCGTCGACCAGCAAACCGAAATACCGGAACAACAGCACGCAAACAAGCAGCGACAGCAGGTTCAACGTGATGCCGAGCATCGCCGAGGCCTTCGGTACCCTTCGAATCAAAGCCGCAAAACGCGAATCGGTGCGCGGGAGGTACCAGATAACAAGCAGCCCGAACGCCATGATGAACGCGCTTTCGCCCCACTTGATCCACGCCGGACGCTGCAGGAAACGCCCGTCGAAAATCGTCTCGATGATCTGAGCCTGGATCTCGATGCCCGGCACCTGCTCGCCGAGCGGTGTCGCGCGTACATCGGGAAGGCCCGTGCCGGTCAGGCCGACCAGCACGAGCTTGTTGCGGATACGATCGGCCGCGACTTGGCCTTGCAGTACGTCGCGTGCGGATACGTAGCGGTTCTGCGTCGAATGGATCGAGGCGAAATGCAACCAGATTTCGCCGTCCGGTTGCGTGGGCACCTGCACGTCGGCCACGCCCACTGCCCGCACGCCCGATGTACCGGCGAAGACTTCAACCATCGGCGATCTCGTCGCGACGCGCAGCATTTCGATCGGCAAACCGGGCACGAGTTTGTTGCCCAATCCCATGATGAGCGGGATGCGCCGCACCGTGCCCTGTTCGAGCGCCACGTTGAGCATCGCCTGACCGTGCGCGGCAGCCTGCAACTCCGGCAAGCTTGCGAGCACGTAGTCGAAACGCTCAACGCTGCCAAGCGGACTGCCGCCATGCACGAGAATCGGCGCGCTGCGCATATCGGTGCTGGTATCGGCCGTTGCATGATCGGACGCCGCCGCGCCGAGCACGGACGGCGCCGCGCGCAGCGCTCGCGCGAGAACGGTCTCGTGGCTCGGCAATGCGCGCAACCCCGTGATAAGCGATGCGGCCGATGGCGGCAGGTTGTCGGCCACTTTGTCGGGCGATGTCTGATCGGCCTCCGGCATATAGATGTCGAGTCCGATTGCGAGCGGCTTTTGCGCGGCGATCGCATCGATCAGCGCCGCCAGCTTGTTACGCGGCCATGGCCATTGGCCGACGGCAGCAAGCGTCCTGTCGTCGATCGCGACGATCGTCACAGGCTCGCTTGCGGGAATGCGCGGAAACCAGCGCTGGAAATGATCGAAGAGGAGTTGCCTGGGTCTTCCAAACGTATCGGGCAGGATGTTGTCATAGGTGTCCAGCAACGCGGGGCGCGGAATACCGTGCGGCCACTCGCTGCAAAGGTTGAGCACGCTAAGGCCAAACAGCACGGCGAACGCCATCAGGCGGCCCTTGTACGCCCTTGGCAACTTCTTTAGAGAGCTGATCCATGAGTTGCGAAAGAGTTTCATGTCAGCGAGCGCAGACCCATATCGATGCAACGCATGGCCGCAAGCGGCAAGCTTATTGAATCGTGATCACGACGCGCCGGTTCGCCTGATTCGGCACGCCGTTCGCGGTATGCACGAGCGGCTCGCGCTTGCCGCGGGCTGCCGTCTCTATCTGCTTGGCGGGTATGCCCGCCTTGACCAGAAACGCCGCAACCGTTTGTGCGCGCCGCTTCGACAGCTTGTCGTTGAATTCGTCGGTACCCACCAGATCGGTGTGACCGACTACGGTCAGATGAGGCGCCGGCCAGTCTTTAAGCGTGGCCTTGAGCTTTGCGACGGTCGCCGATGACTCCGGCGCAAGTTCGGTGGCCGAATCGAACAGAAAGTTGATCGTGAATGTGGTTGGACGTGGCGGCTGTGCGGCGAGCAACTGGCCATAGTGTGCCTGTACCGCGGAAGGGCTGTCCATCGTTTGTTCGATGGCGCCGCCTTGGGCGACATCCACGGCCGCGTATGGCTTGTCGAGAACCTGAGTTTGCGTGGCGCTTTTCACGACGACCGATCCGACGCTGCCGTCCGGGTTCGGCAATAACGTGATCTTGTCGCGCGGCGTGCTGCATGCGGCCAATAAAACGGATACGGCGCATATCGCAACGGACAGCCGCCGGAACCGAAGGCCACCGCGCATCGCTGCCTTCACCGCGCATTCTCCCCGTCGCCGCCCACTTCGATAATGAATTCCGTGCCGCGCACGCCGAGTGTGGTGGTCGGCGTGCTGTAGCGCACCGCATTCGGATTGGCCTTCGCGATCTTGCCATCGACCACGGCGAGTGAGCCTCGCTTGATGGTCGCATCGAGTTCGCCTTCGTAGGTTGTCGTATTGAACGCAAAGTTGCTGAGTTCGAGCGTCGAGTTGGCGCCCTCGGAAAGCAGCGTGTTGTCGTGCAGCGTGATGCCGACAAACGAGTCGGGGCCCGTCACGATGCGATCGCCGCTATATATTTCGAGGCCAACCGCGGCGTTCAGGTTTTGTCCGCTGCGCTCGATGTGCGCGCTGCCTTTGACGGTCTTGACGTAGCCGATCACGTCGGCCGCGCACGCGTAAGCAACGGGCGCGCACAGGCACGCGAGACACAACGCATATCGGATGGCTTGGCTGCTGCTGAGCATAGGCGACCACCGTGAGGGCAAGTGAAACGTTTTCTTTGCGTTGTGCTTCTCTCCCTGCTTCGACTACTGGCGCGGTGTTCCGCCGATCGACGAGAGGATAGGATGCATGGTCTGATCACTCTGTGCGGTAGCGCGCATTACGCCGTCCGGGTCGCTACGCGTAAGACTGACGCGACATTAGACCAAAGTCCAATTGTTTTATCTGCCCCGCGGACGATACTGCTCGATGCAAATTCATTCGGTGCTTTACGTATTCGCACGATCCCCCTGTCCGGAGAATGAAATGAACCGCAAAGTGATGGTCGCGTGCCTTCTGGGTGCAGTTATCGCCATTCCCGCATCCGCGCAAACCCCGCAGAAAACCAATCCGATGAAAATGAAATGCGAGGACTTCCTCGCAGTCGACGAAGCCTATCGGCCTGCCGTCGTCTATTACCTGGCGGGCGTCGACAAGCTCGGCATTACGGAGACCGATACGATGACGGTGGATACCGCTACGCCGATCGCCGTGCTCGTGGGCGAATGCCAGAAAACGCCGAAGGCGTCGCTGCATACGAAAGTGCGGTCGATGTACAAGAGCGGCCAGCTCAAGCTTTTTGAGCATCACTGAGCAGCGTTGGACGCGTGCGCCTTTAAGGGGTAAAGGCTGGGCGCCAAAGGCGGCGGATTCCTGTGAAGATAGCGCGACGTCGGGGTTTGCAAAGGCAACGCCGGCGACGCGATGCTTTAGCCGCCGAGATAACCGGTGTCCCGCACATTCGCCGAGCAGAACACGCGAAATTCGACAGGCTCGCCGTGCGGCATTTCGTCGACCACACCGCATGCATGCAGGACATGCTGCAGTGCTGAGATAACCTGCCCGTCCGGATCCTGATCGATCACGATATCCATCACGCCGGCATCGATCAGCGCGCGGTGCTGATCGAGCATCTCATGGCCGACCCAAACGACACTGCCCGCCGCGCCGAACTTGCGCAGCGCCGCATCGATGCCGGCCGAACCGTATCCGCTGTTATAGATGCCGACGAGGCCACCGCGCTTTAACGCGGCACTCACGGATCGGAAGCTGCGATCGTCTTGATCGAGTGTCGGCTCATCGGCGATTTCGCAGGCGAGATGCGCAAAGCGCTCAGCGAGCTGCACGCGGCAGCCTTCGATACGCTCGACATGCGCGCGATAGTCCATGCGTGCCGGCAGCAGTAGCACCCTGCCCGGCTCCCGCGCAAGCCGTCCGATGAAATAGCCGGCCGTGCGCCCGGCGCGAAGATTGTCGATGCCCGCATAGTGCAGCCGCTCGATGCCGCCGACATCGGTCACCATCGTCACCACCGGTTCGCCGCGGGCAATCGCCGCGGCCAGTGCCTCGCGCACCTGCGGCGTGTCATGTGTCGTGACGATCAGCGCCGCGCGCCGGTAACCGGACTGAGCGAGGGTTTGCGGTAAGCGCGCTTCGTCCGCCGTCGACATCAGCGCGCGATGCACCACGACACGCTTGTCAAGCATCTGCATCGCGCGTTGCACGGCATCGCGCAGCCGGCAGAAAAATGGTGCATCGCTGTCGGGTAACAGCACGTCGATATGAATAAGGCCGTGCTGCGTTTCGGGCAAGAGCCTCGGCAAGGCAAGTTCGCGCGCCGCGGCCACGACGCGCTCGCGCGTTTTCGCCGACACGCTGCCGCGTTCGTTCAGCACGCGGTCTACAGTCGCCGTGCTGACGCCGGCCCGTTCTGCAATTTCAACGAAACGCGCCGTACGCTTGCGCCATCGCGGTGGGGTATCTATCGACACGCCGTCTCCTTTGCCGACCCGCCTAAAACCTCCCCGTACGCTAGAAGAATGACGAAATTTCGTCAACCTTCCAGTTGAGCGTTAGCGGGCCGTCAGCTATGTTGATCACACGCATCGCACGCTCGTTTGCGTGCAGTGCAATAAAGATCAAGGAGACACAGGTGGCCAATACCAATACACAGACGCCGCAAACGCCTTCGCACGAAGCTTCGCGCGCAGCGCGACACGACGCCTACCGGCTGATCGGCGGCGCGGGTGAACGGGCGCGTGCCGCGGGCCTTGTCAACGCGACCTGGTATAAATCCCCCGTTCCACGCCCGGTGATGAAGCAATTGATGCAGCGCAGCGACGCGCGTGCGATTCGCGATACGGCGATCTGGTACGCCGCCATCGTTGCGAGCGGCATCGTGGCCTGGTTCGCGTGGCACGCGCATTCGTGGTGGGCGATTCCCGCGTTCTGGCTGTACGGCACGCTTTATTGCAGCCCGGCCGATTCGCGCTGGCATGAATGCGGTCACGGCACCGCGTTCAAGACGCGCTGGATGAACGACGTGCTCTATCAGATCGCTTCGTTCCAGATTTTCCGGCGCGCCACCGTATGGCGCTACAGTCATGCGCGCCACCATACCGATACGCTGATCGTCGGGCGCGACCCCGAGATTGCCGCACAAAAACCCACCGATTGGCTTGGGCTCGCGCTTAGCATCTTCGCGATCAAGCATGTCTCGCATGAATTGCCGAAAATGATCGGCGCCGCGTTCGGCCGCGTCGGCGAAGAAGAAAAGACCTTCGTGCCGGAGTCCGAATGGCCGAAGGTCATTCGCGAAGCGCGCATCAGCCTCGCGATCTATGCGGTCGTTATCGCCGCATGCCTTTATTTCCGTTCGGTGCTGCCGCTGCTTTATATCGGGCTGCCGAGTCTTTACGGCGGATGGCTCTATCTGTACTTCGGCCTGACGCAGCACGCGGGCATGCCCGAGAATGTGCTCGATCATCGTCGCAATTGCCGCACTGTGCGCATGAACCCCGTGTTCCGCTTTCTCTACTGGAACATGAACTATCACGTCGAGCATCACATGTTTCCGATGGTGCCGTTTCATGCGTTACCGCAGTTGCACGAAGTGGTTAAGGCCGATATGCCGCCGCCTTACAGCAGCACGATTGCCGCTTACGCCGAAATCATTCCGGCGCTCGTGCGCCAGACAAGCGATCCGTCGTATTCGATTGCGAGGCCCGTGCCCGAAACGGCCGCGCGTGCGTGAACCGAATCGGCGGTATAGAGACCAAAGAACCTGAGAGACAAACCATGACGCAGTGGCTCGACGCAGCGGCATTCAACGATATCGAAGACGAAGACGTCGCGCGCTTCGATCATGAAGGGCGTACCTTCGCGATCTATCGGATCGAAGACAACGTATTCGCAAGCGACGGCCTGTGCACGCACGAACACGTGCATCTGGCCGACGGCCTCGTGATGGGCCACGTGATCGAGTGCCCCAAACACAACGGCCGTTTCGATGTCCGCGATGGCCGACCGCTATGCGCACCGGTGTGCGAAAAACTGCGGACGTATCCGGCCAAAGTCGAAGGCGGACGTATATTCATCGAGGTTTGAAGTCGAGGTCTTAAGCAATGACAGCCGCAATGAAATCCGCAACGACTTCCGAACGTTTAATGGCCATCGTCGGTGCCGGACATGTCGGCGGGCGCGCCGCGCAAACGCTGCGTCAGGCCGGCTGGAACGGCGCGATTGCGATGATCGGCGCCGAAACGCATTTGCCCTATGAGCGGCCACCGCTTTCGAAAGGCTTACTTACCGGCGAGCGTGAAGCGGTGCAGTGCCAGTTGCGGACCTCCGATGCATGGCGCGAGGACAGGATCGATCATATCGTCGGCCACGTGCAATCGTTCGATCCGCAAGCACGCACGCTACAGATGAGCGACGGCCGCACGTTCGCGTACGAAGCGTTATTGCTGGCGACCGGCGGCCGCCCTCGGCGCCTCACGATACCCGGCGCCGAACTCGACGGCGTGATCGTGTTGCGCACGCTCGACGACGCAGCGACGATCGAGCGCCGCTTCGTGCCCGATGCACGCATCGTGCTGGTCGGCGGCGGGTTTATCGGGCTCGAGGTTGCCGCATCGGCGCGCAAGCGCGGCTGCGAAGTGACCGTGCTCGAAGGTGCGCCACGTCTTTTGGGTCGCAACGTGCCTGCCTCGATCGCGGCACGCGTGCACGCGCTGCACGAGCAGAACGGCGCGCAAATTCACGTGAACACCATGCCCTCATCGATCGATCGGCGAGACGACAGCGCGCTCGCGGTGACATTGACGAACGGCGACGTGCTAACGGCCGACACGGTGATCGTCGGCATCGGCATCGAGCCTGCAGACGAACTCGCGCGTGAAGCCGGCCTCGCGGTGAATCGCGGCATTGTCGTCGATGCGTCGCTCGAAACGTCGGCGCGCGGCGTGTTTGCCGCCGGCGACGTCGCGCTTTTTCCAAGCCGCTATACCGCCCAGCTGATCCGTCAGGAAACGTGGCATAACGCGGAAACGCAGTCACGTGTCGCCGCGCGCAATATGCTCGGCGCCGCGGAACCGTATCGCGCGCTGCCGTGGTTCTGGTCCGATCAGTACGATCATCAATTGCAGGTAGCAGGCGAGCCGGCGCTCGGCGTCAGTTCCACCACTCGCGCGCTCGACAGCGACGCGGAAATCCATTTCCATTTCGACGCGAACCTGCGCCTCGTCGGTGCGAGCGGTTACGGTCGGCTCGGCGGCCTGGCGAGAGAGATGCGGCTCGCGCGCATGCTCGTCGATAGCGGCAATACGATTGCGCCCGAAACGCTGGCGGACAGCGAAGTGAAGCTGAAGAGCCTTCTCTGATAGATAAAACGTTTGCGTGCGCCAGCGCACCTATCCCTCAACCTCCTCTGAGTTTGCCTGCTTTTGTCATGCGCGAATGCATGGCAAAATTGCGCCGACCGTAACCGCATTGCATATCCAGATCGGATATCCGGCTGCCGAACGTCCTTAGCTTTCGAAGTGCTGCTAAGGCACTTTCGGCAACACGCTATTCATCAGGATCGCGCTTTAACCCTTAAAGCATGCGTTCCGAATCGTTATCACGCTGACCTCCGTACATTAGTGGGATTCCGGAGGGTTCCTCGTGCAATACGACCTTTTGTTTCGCTGCCTGGCGAATGCGGCGTCATGGCCCCGACGAGATATTGTGCAGAGAGAAAAACAAGCCACGATCGTGCGCGCGAAGCTGAGTTGCAGGATCGGCGTGTGGGTCAGCAGCATACTTATGTCCATCTTCGCGATTTCGAGCCGCGCGCAGGAGCAGGCTCCCGATGCGTCACCGGCCACGCTGGACACCGCTGTCCAACAAGTCGTGCTCGGCATCATCAGCTTCACGCACTGGCCGCAACCGCGCACGCCTGTGCATCTGTGCGCCGTCGGCAACACACGCTTCTCGCTGGACGGCATCGACAAACTTGCTTCGCCGTCGGGACCCGCAGTCGCGACCCAAAGAGCATCGGCTAACGATCCCACACTCGGCACCGCATGCGATGCGCTATACATCGGCAGGCTGTCCGATGCCGAACGCCGGCAGGTCGACGCGAACCGTGCCGGACATCCCGTTCTCACCATCGCCGAGAGTGACAGCACCTGTACGCTCGGCGCGATGTTTTGCCTCACGACCGATAAAAATCGCGTGGCGTTCGATATGAACCTGGACAGCGTGGCGCGCAGCGGCGTCCGTGTGAGCCCGAAAGTGCTGGAGCTCGCGCGCAAACGGAGCACGCCATGAAACGCATCGTTCGACCGCGCAACCGCGTGCGCGCGCAAAGCGCCGTGATGCAACGCCCCTCCCTCGAGCGCGTCTTGCGCCGCACCTACGTGCGCCTCGCGTTTTCCGCGGTTTCGCTCGCGGCCGTGTGTCTCGTGCTCGTCTCATGGACCGTCCTGCGCGCCTACGCGAACGACAATCTGATGCTGCTCGCGCGCTCGATCTCCTACACGGTCGAAGCCGCCGTCGTATTCAACGACGCGCCCGCCGCGGAAGATGCGATTGCGCAAATAGCGGGCAATGAAGATATCGCCCAAGTGCGCGTGGTCGACAATCATGGCGCGACGTTTGTGTTCTGGGAACGCACGGGCGACGGGCCGCTTTCGCGCAGCGTGCATCGCATTGCCGACCTCGCGCTGCCCGGCGGCGCGGTCGTACCGGTGATGCATAACGGCAAGGTGCTCGCAAAGATTCGCGTGCGCGGACGCGGACACCAGTTCGCGATTTTCCTCGTTGGCGGCATCGGCGGCGTGCTGGCGTGTCTGCTCATCATTCTCGGCGCGGGTACGTTTATCGCGCGGCAAATGCATCGCGATATCGTCGAACCGTTGCGCGCGCTCGCCGAAGTGGCGCATGCCGTGCGCCGCGACCGCGCTTTCGATCGCCGCGTGGCCGCCACGCCGATCATGGAATTGCAGGAGCTTGGAAACGACTTCAACGCCTTGCTCGACGAATTCGAGGGCTGGCAGCATTCGCTGCGCGAGCAGAACGCGACGCTCAGTCACCGGGCGAATCACGATCCGCTGACCGGCCTGCCGAACCGCACGCACTTCGTGGCGCGGCTCGAACAGACGATTCGCGACGCGCGCGCGTTGGACACGGCCGTCGGTGTGCTGTACATCGACAGCGACCGCTTCAAGGAAATCAACGACACGCTGGGCCATGATGCCGGCGATGCAGTGCTCGTCACGATCGCCTCGCGGCTACGTGAAACGCTGCGCAAGGACGATGTCGTCGCGCGCCTCGGCGGCGACGAATTCGCGGCGCTGCTGCCGGGGCTCGAAGACGAAGACGACGCGATCGGCATTGCGCAGGCATTAAGTGAATCGATGCTCGAGCCGATAACCTTACCAGGTGGACATCAAGTCACCACGTCGGTGAGCATTGGCATCGCGATGTTTCCTTCGCATGCGCATGACGTTGCAAGCCTGCTGCGCACCGCCGATAGCGCGATGTACGAAGCCAAACGCACCGGAGAACGTGCGTGGCAGATGGCACGCTAACCAGTCACACACGCAAATGGGGATTGAAGTGGAATGCTCGGTTGGAAGAACAAAAAACGCAAGCAGGACCTTAACGAAGTGGTATTTTCCGGCGCTTATTGCAGCAAGCCTGTTGCTGATGCTGACGCTATTGGCCGGGTGCCAGAGCGCGCCGCCTAAACATGGTCTGACTGCTGCACAGATCGCGGCGCTCAAGGAAGCAGGCTTTCATGAAACCGACGAAGGCTGGGAGTTTGGCATCAGTGACAAGGTTCTGTTCGAAACAGACAAGTTCGAACTGCAACCGGCCGCGCATGACGTCATCACACGCGTATCGTCGACGCTGATCAAGGTCGGCATTTCAACGGTGCGCGTTTACGGCTACACCGATTCGACCGGCAGCGATGCGCATAACGAACTGTTGTCGCAACAGCGGGCGAAGGCAGTGGCCGATGCGCTGGTCGTCGCGGGCATGGCGCGCGATGGGCTCACCGCGATCGGTGCGGGGAAGTCACATCCGGTTGCGGACAACAGCACCGCCGAAGGCCGTGCGCAGAATCGCCGCGTGGCGATCGTTATTTCGACGCAATAAATCATTGCTATTGCATTTGATGCGGATGCGTGAGGTACACGCATCCGCATCAACGTTGGCTTTAAGTTGCGCGACAATTTTCCTGATCGGTAATTAACGCTCCTCCTTGTGCCGTCCGTGTTTTTGCTGGATATGACGCGACAGTTTTTTACAACGCGTAAAGAGTCGCATGTTAAAAAGTTTGCATGCCTGACTTTAACCATATCCAACAGGAGAACAACGACGATGGGCACACCCTTGCATCTCTGGCTCACCGACGACGGAAACACACCAATTCGCGGCGGCAGCGAAGTATCGGGACGCGAAGGAAGCATTGAAGTCCTGAGCGTGACGCATGGCGTGGATGCGCCAGTCGATCACCAGACCGGCAGGCTGCTGGGACATCACTCGCACCGGCCGCTGACGATCGAAAAAGAAATCGACCGGTCGTCGCCGTTGCTCTATCAGGCCGTTGTGCGCGGACAGACGCTGGCGGGTGCGGTGCTCCGGTGGTACCGGACAACCGAAGCGGGCAACGAGGAGAACTACTTCACGATGTCGATGAAGGACGTGAAGATCGCGTCGATCTCGCCGAAGCTGCTCAATATCAAGGAGCAACAGTTCGCTCACCGGAACCACTTCGAGATTGTCGAATTCCGCTACGGCGAAATTTCGTGGAACTACCACGACGGCAATCTGCTGTTTGCCGATGTGTGGCGCACGGTCTGAGCGGGATCGGCGATGCCAGTACAGTGCACTTTCAGGCTGAATAAACAGCAGACGTCGACGCTGTCGTGTTCGGGGTTTGGTGAGGTGACGGCGTATTCGGGGCAGTTGAACGGTCGCGACAACCCGCAGGCCGTCGACCTTCAAGACATTGGGCCGATCCCGCCCGGCAAGTACTATCTGCTCGACCGGCAATCGGGCGGGCGCTTGGGATGGTTCTACGACATGATTTCGCAGACCGACATTGGAACAACCGACCGTTCGAAGTGGTTCATGCTTTGGAACGAGCGAACAGGTGACACAACCATGATTAACGGTGTGAGGCGGGGCGAATTCCGTTTACATCCGGCGGGTTCGCGACAGCTTAGCCAAGGGTGCATCACTGTGCAGTCGTCGGTTGAATTTGACAGGCTGGAACGTCACATCCGCTCGCGCCACCCTGATATTCCCGTGCCAGGCACAACCGCCAAGGCCTACGGAATCGTGGAGGTTCGATGAAGCGGGTAGTACGCATCTGCGCCTTCGTTATATCAACCTATTTCATCGGAGGTGCTCTCGCGAACATCTACTTGAACTGGCCTATGGATATGCCTCGCTGGCTGTACCACGCAACCATGTTCACGATTCGCGTCACCGGACTTGGCGAGGTTGACAGCAATGACGACGCGGAAGTTATGGCAACGATTATCGTTGCCTGCATCTCGTGGACGCTCACCGGCATCGTGTTATGGCAACTCGCGCGCGCAGTGCGACGCTTAAGAAGCCGTCGAAAGACCTGACGAGTGATGCAATGATCATGACATTGCGTTCGGCTTGTTCATGACGTTGACCTTTTTCATCGGAAGGCCGGTCACGAACAGGTCAGCGCCGTCTGGCTCGCTACTCCCACGCTTGTATTGGCCGGCATGTACGTGTATTCCAATGCGTCATCGCAACACTGGCACCAGGGCGCGCTGCAAGCCGACTATCAATTGTCGAAGCGCACCGACGTCTACGCGGAAGCGGTCTATCAGCGCGCATCGGCCGGCACGCTCGCGGTGATCAATTCGATCGATCCATCGAGCAGCCGCAATCAGCTGCTCGTCGCGACAGGCATCCGCCACCGGTTCTAAACGTGCACCAGGTTAAACCGGACACTTACATCCTGGCAAAAAGCGTCGTAACCGCTGATCCGGCAAATCACGAGCAACACGGCAACACGGTAGAAACCCTGAGACTAACAACACACAGAATGCCAAGCTTTCTGAAAGCAATCAGCCAGCACAACGTTGTCCTCAACGAACATCTCTGCGCCGCATACAGGCGTCACCCATCGGCCTCACAATTCCTGACCATTACTGTCAAGCGCGACACCCTCTCATCGCGCTAACCGCATCGCACGCGCTTTGCGTCTTGCATCGCTTGCTTGACACCTTGATGACCGACGCTTACCGCGCCCATCCGACGCCACACTCCGTTTACGCCGCGTTACACGAATTGTGCGTCTTCCTCATCTGACCGGTTAAAGTGATGGGTCACTGCCGATCCCGAACGCATTGCTAGCTAATCGTAAGGTGTCCGTGCCGTACCTCACGGCATCCTATGCATTTTGTGTGCAGGGCGGCGCATGATTCGAAAGCTCGTTTTAATTCTCGATCCTGGTTGGACGGGGCGCTCCTTCGGAACGGGGAAACCAAATCGATGAGAAGGTGTATGCAGCATAGCTATCCGCCCGGCATCGGCCGACGCATCGTCGCGCTCGCACCGCGGCTCGGTCAGCGGCCAACGCTCGCGTCACGGTTACGATCGCCATCCCGCTCAGGCTCAAGCTCAGGCTTAAAAACAATACGCGCGAGGAAGCCATGAACGCCGTGACGACCCCACAACAGAAACCCAGGCGCCGCGGCCTGCTGATCATCGCCGTCATCGTGATCGTGCTGATCGCCCTCGCCGTGCTACACGTGCTGCGCGGCAAAAAGCCGGCACGCGCGGCGGCCCCGCAAGTCGTAACCGTCGCAACGGCAACGGTAGGTTCGATGCCGGAAACGCTGAGCGCACTCGGCACGATTACGCCGATCGCAACCGTCACCGTGCTGCCGCAATTGAGCGGCTATCTGACCGCCGTCGGCTATCGCGAAGGTCAGGATGTCGAGAAAGGCCAGTTCCTCGCGCAGATCGATCCGCGTCAGTTCGAAATCAGCAAGCAGCAAGCTCAGGCGCAACTCGCTAAAGACAAGGCATCGCTCGCGCAAGCCCGTGCCGACCTCGCGCGCTTTACGCAACTGAACGAGCGCAAGTCGATCGCCGAGCAGACTTACGTCGACCAGCAGTTCCTCGTGCAGCAGGACGAAGCCGCCGTCAAGGCGGATCTCGCGAACATCGCGCAGTTCGATCTCGACCTGATCTACTGCCATATCACCGCGCCGATCTCAGGCCGCATCGGCCTGCGGCTTATCGATCCGGGCAACTACGTCACTGCGTCGAGCCAGCCCGGCATCGCCGTGATTACGCAGATGAAACCGACCACCGTCGAATTCACCGTGCCGCAAAACTCGCTCGAGCATGTTCTGCGGCGCTTCAATACGGGCGCGAAGCTGCCGGTTACAGTCTTTAGCAGCGACAACTCGAAGAAGCTCGCAACCGGCGAGCTCTACACCATCAACAACCAGATGGCGACCGCCACCGGCACCGTCACGCTGCGCGCAAGTCTGCCGAATGACGACGAAGCGCTGTTCCCTAATGAATTCGTCAATGTGACGCTGCTCGTCGACACGCTGCAAGACGCGGTGCTCGTGCCGACCTCGGCGGTGCAGACCGGCGCACCCGGCGACTACGTCTATGTCGTGAACGCCAACAATACGGTGTCGGTGCACAAGGTCACGGTTGGGCCGACCAACGGGGCGTACACCGCGATCGCATCGGGCCTCACGGCAGGTCAGCGCGTCGTGACCGACGGGCTCGACCGTTTGTCGGACGGCGCGCATATCAGGCCGAGCGCCGCACGCCCAGTGCCTGCGAGCGGCGCAAGCGCGGCGCCGGCCGCATCGGACGCCAACGCGGAAGCGCAGGATTCGTGAGCCCCCGATGACCGACCCGACAGCGAGCGACAAGCGATCGACCAGCACCGCACAAGCCGACCCTAAGCCGCCTATCCAGCGCCGATGAATTTCTCCCGCCTGTTTATCCTGAGACCGGTAGCGACATCGCTGCTGATGATCGCGCTTGTGCTCATCGGCCTCGTTGCGATGAAATTCCTGCCGGTCTCATCGCTGCCGTCGGTCGACTACCCGACGATCCAGGTGCAGACCTTCTACCCCGGCGCGAGTCCGCACGTGATGGCGACCACGGTGACCGCGCCGCTCGAAGTGCAGCTCGGCCAGATCCCGGGTCTGCAGCAGATGATTTCGTACAGCTCCGAAGGCGCGTCGATCATCACGCTGCAGTTCGACCTGGCGCTGAACCTCGACGTCGCGCAGCAGAACGTGCAACAGGCGATCAACGCGGCCAACAGCTTTCTGCCGGCGGGCTTGCCCGCCCCACCCACCTACGCGAAGGTCAACCCCGCGGACCAGCCGATCCTCACGCTCGCGCTCACATCGAAGTCGATGTCGCTCACGCAGTTGCAGGACGTCGCAAACAATCGCCTCGCGACAAAGATTTCCGAAGTGCAAGGCGTCGGTCTCGTCACGACGGCGGGCGGCAACGTGCCGGCCGTGCGCGTCGAAGCCGATCCGCAAAAACTCGCGGGCTACGGCCTCAATATCGACGATCTGCGCACGCTGCTCGCGAACATCAACGTGAGCCAGCCGAAAGGCAACTTCGACGGCCCCGAGCTCGACTACACGATCAACGGCAACGATCAGATCACCGCGCCCGAAGACTATATGAACTCGGTGATCGCGTATCAGAACGGCGCGCCCGTGTTCCTGCGCGACGTCGCGCGCGCGAGCCAGGCGCCGCAGGACGTCGAGCGCGGCGCATGGTTCAACAAAACGCCGGCGATCGTGATCAACGTGCAGCGTCAACCGGGCGCGAACGTGATCCGCACGGTGAACCAGATCATGCAGCAGTTGCCGAAGCTCGAATCGACGCTGCCGGCCGGCATGAAAGTGACCGTGGTCGCGGACAGCACCGGCGTGATCCGCTCGTCGGTGCGCGACGCCGCGTTCGAGCTGATTCTCGCGATCGTGCTTGTCGTGGGGGTGATTTTCGTATTCCTGCGCAACGTGCCCGCGACGATCATCCCGAGCATCTCGGTGCCGGTTTCGTTGATCGGCACGCTCGCGGTGATGTACCAGCTCAACTATTCGATCGACAATCTGTCGCTGATGGCGCTGATCATCGCAACGGGCTTCGTCGTCGACGACTCGATCGTGATGATCGAGAATATCGTCCGCTACCTCGAAGAAGGGATGGGCCCGCTCGAGGCCGCGTTAAAGGGCGCGGGGCAAATCGGCTTCACGATTCTGTCGCTGACGGTATCGCTGATCGCGGTGCTGATTCCGCTGTTGTTTATGGGCGGCGTGATCGGCCGGCTCTTCAGCGAGTTCGCCATTACGCTTGCGGTAACGATCGTGCTGTCGGCCGTCGTTTCGCTGACAGTCGTGCCAATGATGTGCGCGCGCATTCTGCGAGCCCAGGCCGAACGGCATCCGAGCCGTTTCGAACGCATCAGCGAAGGGCTTTTCGACAAGACGCTGGCCGCATACGAGCGCGGCCTGCGTTGGGTGCTCGACCACCAGACACTGACGCTTTTCGTCGCGCTCGGCACCGTCGCGCTCACACTCATTCTCTACATCGTCATACCGAAGGGTCTGTTCCCGGTGCAGGACGTCGGCGTCCTGCAAGGCATCAGCGTGGCCGACAACTCCGTCTCGTACTCGGCGATGGTCAAACGGCAAAACGAGCTCGCGCAGGCGATCCTCAAAGATCCGGACGTCGTGTCACTCACGTCGTACATCGGCATCGACGGCACGAACACGACGCTCAACAACGGGCGCTTTCTGATCAACCTGCGCACACGCGACGACCGGTCGGAAACGGCCGAGGAAATCGGCCGCCGCATTCAGGAAGAAACGGAGAAAGTGCCGGGCATCCGGCTCTATCTGCAGCCCGAGCAGGATCTGACGCTCGATACGACCGTCACGAAGAACCAGTACAACTTCGTGCTGCGCGGTCCGAACGAGCAGGCCTTCCAGCAATACGTGCCGACGCTGATCGATCGCATGAAGAAGATTCCATCGATCACCGACGTCGCAAGCGACCTCAATGTGGACGGGCTCGGCATTTACGTCGACGTGAACCGTCAGCTCGCGGCGCGCTACGGCATCACCGCGGCGACGATCGACAACGCGCTTTACGACGCCCTTGGCCAGCGTATCGTATCGACGATCTTCCAGCAGTCGGACCAGTACCGCGTCATTCTTGTCGCTAAGCCCGAAGCGATGGCGGACGTGCAATCGCTCGGCAACCTGTATCTGCCGAGCCAGACGGGCAGCAGCGGTCAGGTGCAGCTCTCGGGCATCGCGAAGCTGCGCATCGTGCGCACGCCGCTCGTGGTGAGCCACCTCGCGCAGTTCCCGTCGGTGACGATCTCCTTCAATCTCGCGAAAGACGCCTCGCTAAGCGCCGCCGTGCGCGCGATTCGCGACGCGGAAAGCGCGGTGAACCTGCCGCCGTCGATCACGTCGACGTTCCAGGGCGCCGCACAGGCATTCGAAGATTCGCTTTCGAGCGAGGTGTATCTGCTGATCGCCGCGCTGGCGGCCGTCTATATCGTGCTCGGTGTGCTGTACGAAAGCTATATCCACCCGGTCACGATTCTGTCGACGCTGCCATCGGCCGGCATCGGCGCACTGCTCGCGCTGATGATCGCGGGCAGCGACCTCGACGTGATCGGCATTATCGGCATCGTGCTGCTGATCGGCATCGTGAAGAAGAACGCGATCATGATGGTCGACTTCGCGCTCGAAGCCGAGCGCGTGCACGGCAAGTCGCCACGCGAAGCGATTTTCGAGGCCTCGCTGCTGCGCTTCCGCCCGATCCTGATGACGACGCTCGCCGCCATGCTGGGCGCCCTGCCGATGCTGCTCGGCACCGGCACGGGCTCCGAACTGCGCCGGCCGCTCGGCCTTGCGATTATCGGCGGTCTGACGTTAAGCCAGGTGCTCACGCTATTCACGACGCCCGTCATCTATCTGTTCTTCGACCGCCTCGCGCAGCGCTTCTCGCGCAAGCGCCGCGAGCGCGATGAAGGCAACGCGCCGCGGAGCACGCCGTGAACATCCCGGCGCTGTTTATCCGGCGGCCTGTCGCGACCAGTCTGTTAGCGGTCGCGATTCTGCTGGCGGGTTTTCTTGCGTATTTCCAGCTGCCGGTCGCGCCGCTGCCGAATGTCGCGTATCCGGTGATCGTCGTGCAGGCACAGATGGCCGGCGCGAGCCCCGAGACGATGGCTTCGACCGTCGCCGAGCCGCTCGAGCGGCGCCTGGGCACGATCGCCGACGTCGCCGAACTGACGTCGACGAGCTATGTCGGCACCTCGATGATCGTCGTCGTGTTCGGCCTGAATCGCGATATCAACGGCGCCGCGCGCGATGTCGAGGCGGCGATTCAGGCCGCGCGCGCCGATCTGCCGACCACCTTGCGCGCGAATCCGACTTACCGGCAGTACAACCCCGCGAGCGCGCCGGTCATGGTGCTCGCGCTAACGTCCGACACGCTCACTAAAGCGCAGCTCTACGATTCCGCCGATTCGGTCATTCAGCAGCAGTTGTCGCAAGTGGACGGCGTCGGCCAGATCACGCTCGGCGGCGGCGCGCTGCCGTCGGTGCGCGTCGAACTGCAGCCGGGCAAGCTCAACAGCTATGGCATCGGCCTCGAGGACGTGCGCGCCGCCGTCAGCGCGGCCAATGCCGATAGCGCGAAAGGTCATATCGACCAGAACGGCCAGCGCTTCGAGATCCTGTCGAACGATCAGATCAGCAACGCGGCGCCGTATCGCGACATCGTGATCGCGTACCGGCAAGGCGCACCGGTGTTCTTGCGCGACGTCGCGAGCGTGATCGATTCGAACGAGAACATCCGCAACGCGGGCCTTTATAACGGCAAATCCGCGGTGCTCGTGATCGTCTATCCGCTGCCGGGCAGCAATGTCGTGAAGACGGTCAGCCAGATTCAGGCGCGGCTGCCCGCGATCGAAGCGGCCATGCCGAGTTCGATTCATATCAACGTCGCGATCGACCGCTCGGAGTCGGTGCGCGCATCGACATCGGACACCGAGCGCACGCTGTTTATCGCGGTGCTGCTCGTGGTCGGCGTGGTGTTTATCTTCCTGCTGTCGCCACGCGCGACGTTGATTCCGGCCGTTGCGCTGCCGCTTTCGATTGTCGGTACATTCGGCCCGATGTATCTGCTCGGCTATAGCATCGACAATCTGTCGCTGATGGCGCTGACAATCGGCACGGGCTTCGTCGTCGACGATGCGGTGGTGGTGCTCGAAAACATCGTGCGCCATATCGAGGCCGGGCTCGACCCGAAAGAAGCGGCGATACGCGGCGCCGGCGAAGTCGGCTTCACCGTCATATCGATGAGCCTCTCGCTAATCGCCGTCTTTCTGCCGATTCTGCTGATGCCGGGCATTGTCGGCCTGCTGTTCCATGAGTTCGCGGTGACGCTGTCCATTGCGATTCTGCTGTCGCTCGTTATCTCGCTGACCATCACGCCGACGATGTGCGCGTATGTGTTAAAGCGCGAACAGGCGGGCCATCAGAAGTGGCGTATCGCACAGTGGATCGACAATGGCTTCACCCGTTTTCGCAACGCCTATAGCCGCTCACTCAATCTCGTGCTGGATCATGCACTGCTGATCGGCCTTTCGCTGATCGCGCTGCTCGTCGCGAATGTGTTCCTGTTCCGCTTTCTCTCAGCGACGTTTTTCCCCGAGCAGGACACCGGCATTCTGATCGGCCAGATCATCGCCGACCAGAGCATCTCGTTCAACGCGATGCAAAAGAAGCTCGCGCAATTGCAGGCCATCGTGCAAAAAGACCCGGCCGTGCAATCGGTAGCAGGCTTCACCGGCGGCCGCGCGTTGAATACGGCCAATGTGTTTATCGAGCTCAAGCCGCTTGCGCAACGGCATCTTTCCGCCACGCAAATAGTGAACCGGCTGCGTCCGAAGCTCAGTGCGGTGTCCGGCGCGCAGCTGTTCCTGCAGGCGCAGCAGGACTTGCGCATCGGCGGACGGCAATCGGCAGCCGAATACCAGTACACGCTGACCAGCGACGACCCGGACGCGCTGTTCAAATGGGTTCCGAGGCTTGTCACCGCGCTTGGCAAACATCGGAGCCAGATCGTCGACGTCAATTCGGACCTGCAGCAAAACGGCCTGCAGGCCTACGTGAACATAAGCCGCAGCACCGCGATGCGTTACGGCTTTGTCGCGAACCAGATCGACAACGTGCTTTACGACGCATTTGGACAACGCACGGTATCGACGATTTTCAATCCGCTGAACCAGTACTTTGTCGTGATGGAGGTCGCCCCCGAGTATTGGCAGTACCCGCAGTCGCTGAGCGGCATCTATCTGAGCACCGCTGCCGGCAACGCGAGCGGCACGCAGCAGACGCAGATGCAAGGCGCGACCGTCTCCGGCGTCACGCAGCCGGTTGCGATCGCCGCGGCAGCCACCGCTGCCGCCGCCACCAATGCGCTCAATTCGAATGCGCAGGCCAACGCGCAGACCAACAGCATTGCCAACAGCAAAGGCGGCAGTTCCACCGGCAGCGCCGATAGTACGGCCGCCGAAACGATGGTGCCGCTCTCGGCCATGATCAACTGGACCAGCAGCCATACCGCGACGCAGGTCAACCACCAGGGCGGCCTCGTGGCCGGCACGATTTCGTTCAACCTGCCGGCCGGCGGTTCGCTGAGCGCGGCCGATGCCGCGATCGAGCAGGCGTCGCGCGAAATCGGCATTCCGGCGTCTGTGCACGGCGCATTCGCGGGCGCCGCGCAAGCGTACGCGCAGTCGATGGGCACGGTGCCGCTGCTGATTCTTGCCGCGTTGCTCGTCGTGTATATCGTGCTCGGCGTGCTGTACGAGAACACGATCCACCCGCTCACGATTCTTTCGACCTTGCCGTCGGCCGGCATCGGCGCAACGCTCGCGCTGCTGATTTTCGGCACGCCGTTCTCGGTCATCGCGATGATCGGCATTATTCTGCTGATCGGTATCGTCAAGAAGAACGGCATCATGATGGTCGACGTTGCGATCCAGTTGCAGCGCCACGAGAAAATGGATGCGCGCGCGGCGATTCACGAAGCCGCCGTCGTGCGTCTGCGTCCGATCATGATGACGACCGCCGCCGCGGTGCTCGGCGCGCTGCCGCTCGCGATCGGCATCGGCCAGGGTGCGTCGCTGCGACAGCCGCTCGGCGTCACCGTGATGGGTGGCCTCGTGCTGAGCCAGGTCTTCACGCTGTACACGACGCCCGTGATTTACCTCTATCTCGACCGCCTGCGTTCGAAGGTGGCGCGCTGGTCCGCGCGGCTGCCGTGGAACCGCCAGCCTCCCATAACCGACACCCCGGACGCACCGGATACGGGCGCGCAATGATGAACATGACCCGCACGCTACTCGCGCTCTCGCTCGTCGCGTTGACGAGCGGCTGTATGGTCGGTCCCGACTACAAGCGGCCCCAGGTGGCCGTGCCGGCGACGTGGTCCGAATTGCCGGGCTGGACGCAGGCGCAACCCACCGCCGCCGAGGGCCCGAAAGGCGACTGGTGGACCGCGTTCAACGATCCGCTGCTCAACGAACTCGAACCGCAGGTCGCGGTGTCGAACCAGACCGTGCGCCAGAGTTACGCGAACTATCAGCAGGCGATCGCCGAAGTGCGCATCGCGCGCGCGGGGCTGTTCCCGACGCTCGCCGCGCAAGGCTCGTTCACTCGCGAGCGCAGTCCGACCAGCACGTTCGGCAGTTCGGCATTCCTTCCGCAAGCGGGCGGCGCACGCATCAACAACGGCGGATCGCTGCAGGGCAGCGCAAGCTGGGACCTCGATCTGTGGGGCCAGGTGCGCCGCACGATCGAACAGAATTCGGCGACCGCGCAAGCGAGCGAAGCGACGCTGGCCAATGCGACGCTGTCCGAGCAGATTGCGCTCGCGAATGCCGTGATCGACATTCGCATTACCGATGCGAATGTCGATCTGCTCACGCAGACCGTCGAAGCATTCCGCGAGTTTCTGCGTGTGGTCAACGAGCAGGATCGCGCGGGCACCGTGCCGCCTTCGAACCTCGTCCAGGCGCGCACCCAGCTTGAAAACGCCCAGGCGAATCTGATTGCACTGGGCGTGTCGCGCGCGCAGTTCCAGCATGCGATTGCGGTGCTGGTCGGGAAAAATCCCGGAGAACTGACCATCCCGCACAGCACCGCGCTGCCGGCGCTGCCCGATATTCCGGCGGGCGTGCCGTCGACGATTCTGCAGCGCAGGCCCGATATCGCGACCGCAGAGAGGCAGATGGCGGCCGCCAATGCGTCGATCGGCGTGGCCATCTCTGCTTACTATCCGGACATTTCGCTGTCCGCGCTCGATGGCTTCACACAATCGCCGCTCAATGGCCTGCTGCATATCAGCAACTACGTGTGGTCGCTGGGCGCGAATGCGAGCGAGACGATCTTCGACGGTGGCCTGCGCAGCGGACAAGTAGCGGCCGCTCGGGCCGGCTACGATGCGGCGCTCGCGAACTATCGCGGCACCGTGCTCCTCGCATTCGAAGACGTCGAAAACGATCTCTCCGGCTTGCGCATTCTCGCGGACCAGGCGCAGGCACTCGATGCCGCCGTGAAGGACGCGATCCGCGGCACCGAGATCGCGCAGAACGAATACCAGGCCGGCACCGTCGACTACACGACGGTAGCCACTGCACAAACCACGCAGCTCAACGATCAGCAGACCGCATTGAGCGTGCAGCAGCAGCGGTTGCTCGATGCAGCGGCGTTGATCGGCGATCTGGGTGGAGGATGGTCGGGAGTGTTGCATGATCCGCTGCATCCGGAGAAAGCGTTGCCGGCACCGGATGCAAATGCGGGTTCAAGTGCGGCTTCAAGCGAGGGTTCAAGCACAGGGCCAAGCGCAAACTCAAGCGCGAGCGCGGCGGCGAATCAATAGCGCCACCGTCGCGCTCATATGCTCGGTCAGCGAATACGCGGCCGCCAGGCTGACGATCTGGGTGACCCGGTAGCCGGTCATCATCTCCGTCATCCTGGCGCGATCGTCCGGCGTGCCGAACCGCTCGTGATCGGCGATTTGCGTCGATATTGGCGTCGACCCGGCATGGTCGGATTCCGATGTCATGGCGGCTCCGTATCAGATACCCGTGCGATGCGCGGTCAGAATCAGCCGCAGCCCAAGCGCCGTGATGGCCGTTGCGGCAACACGGTCGATCAGCGCCTTCGCTTTTCCATAGAGCTGCCGTGCACCGCCGCTCGAAAACAGCACGGCGACAGCCGCGTACCACCCCGCCTCGATTGCAAAGAGCGCCGGCGGTAGCACCGCATAGCACCGCGCGGGCGGATGCTGCGGCAACAGCGCCGCGAAAATGCTTGCATAGACGATCGCAGCCTTCGGGTTGCTCAGTTGCGTCGTCAAGCCCACCCAGTACGCGCGCAAGCTATGCGTGTGCGCCGTTGGGACCGCAACGTTTTGCAGATCGTCGAACGACAGCGGCTCGGCCGCGCCGCGCCACATCCGGTAACCGATATAGACCAGATACAGACCGCCCGCGATCTTCAGGCCGATGTATAGCCACTGCACTTGCGCGAGCAAGGTGAAGAGGCCAAGCAGCGCGAGACCGCTGAAAATCACGCCTCCGGTGCCCATGCCGAGCGCGGTGGCAAGCCCCGCGCGGCGTGAAAGGCCGATCGCGTTGCGCGCGACCACAATAAAACTCGGGCCCGGGCTGATAACGCCGAGGAACACCGCGCCCAGAATCGCGATAACCGCGCTGGCAGCAGACATTGAATACTCCTTCGTGGATGGTCAGGAACGGCACCCGCTAAATGCAAGCCCCTGCGATCAGAACACCTGACCTCTTTGAACATTCCACGAATCGTATTTTTTCCTTATAACCTTTAATTTAACTAATTAACAGTTACACCAACTGGAAAATGTCACACACGCTTAAAAGTGCGACCCCAACCGCTAAAGCTCGATCTGCGCACCGACTTCGAACACACGGTTAGCGGGCAGCTTGAAGAACGCGGCGATATTGCCCACGTTGTGCAGCATCACCGCGAAGAGCCGCCCGCGCCACAATGCCATGCCGCTACCTGGCTTCGGCACGAGCGTCGCGCGGCTCAGGAACCATGACGCGGCGATCGGTTCGCACGACATCCCTTCCACCTTGCACTCGACGAGCGATCTCGGCAGATCGATCTCGTCCTTGAAACCGTAGGTCACCGAGACCTGAAAGCAGCCTGAACCGAGCGCCCGGGCCACCACACGCTCAGCGACCGGTACATAGGGCACCTCTTTCGTGATCACCGTCAGAAACAGCACGCGTTCGTGCAGCACATGGTTGTGCAGCAGATTGTTGGCAAGCGCATGCGGCACCGCATCGGGATTCGGTGTGAGAAAGATCGCCGTGCCCTCGACGCGCAACGGTGAGCTCGCCAGCAGTGTCGTCAGATACGATTTGAGCGGCGTCGTGCCCGCGCGCACACGGGCCTCGGCGAGCATGCGTTCCCAGCCGCGCCCCCAGGTGGCCATAATCGTGAACATCACTGCGCCGATCACAAGCGGAAACCAGCCACCCGCGGCGATTTTCAGCAGGTTCGAGGCGAAGAACGTCGCATCGATCACGAAGAAGAACAGCGTGGCGAATACGCACAGCAGCCAGTTGTAGTGCCACGCATACCGCACCACGAAGAACGTGAGGAACGTCGTGATCAGCATCGTGCCCGTCACCGCGATGCCGTATGCGGCGCCAAGCGCGGTCGACGAACCGAAACCGAGCACCGCCGCCACAACGGCCACCAGCAGTATCCAGTTGATGCCTGGCACGTAGATCTGGCCGATTTCCTGCTCGGACGTATGAACCACATTCATGCGCGGCAGAAACGATAGCTGCATGGCCTGCTTCGCCATCGAATAGGTGCCTGAAATGACGGCCTGCGAAGCAATCACCGTGGCGGCCGTCGCGAGCGCAACCATCGGAAACAGCGCCCAGTCCGGAAACAGGTGATAGAACGGATTCTGTTGCGCGGCCGGATGTGTGAGCAGCAGCGCGCCCTGGCCCAGATAGTTGAGCGCGAGCGCCGGAAACACGATGCCGAACCACGTCAGGCGAATCGGCCGTTTGCCGAAATGGCCCATATCGGCATACAACGCTTCGGCGCCCGTCAGCGACAGCACGACCGCGCCCAGCGCGACAAACGCCAGCCAGCGGTGATGCAGGAAAAAGCCGAGCCCTTGCAGCGGATTAAGCGCCACCAGAATGATCGGCGCCGCGACGATATTGACGAGCCCCGCAATGCCGATCACGACGAACCACAGCACCATCACCGGCCCGAACACCACGCCGATGCCGGCCGTGCCGCGCCTCTGCAGCAGAAACAGGGCGACGAGCGCGACCAGCGTCACGGGAACCACGCAGGTTTTCAGCACCGGCGCCGCGACCTCGAGCCCCTCAACGGCGCTCAACACCGATATCGCGGGTGTAATCACGCTGTCGCCGAAAAACAGCGACGCACCTATCACGCCGACGATCAGCAGCATATGGCGCAAGCGCCGCTGCCCCGCCACCGACGAAGCCGCCAGCGCGAGCAGCGCCATGATGCCGCCCTCGCCGTGATTGTGCGCACGCAGAACGAGCGCGACGTACTTGAGCGACACGAGGATCATCAGCGACCAGAAGATCAGCGACACAATGCCTACGATATTGAAAGCATTGAGCGGCAGCCCGGTCTCCGCATCGAACACCGTGGACAACGTATAAAGCGGACTCGTGCCGATGTCGCCGTACACCACGCCGAGCGCCGCCAGCGAAAGGGCCGGAAGCGCGGGCCGGTGCGGGCCGGGCACGCCGATTTCCTGCGCGCCGGGCGCCGCGGATGCGGGATGTCCCATGTCTTCCTCCTGATGTTTTTCGCATCGCAGCATGGCGGCGGCATGGGGCATCGCGGGTCGTCGCCTACAGCACTGCGGTTTTGAAAAGTATAGGAAGTGATCGGAGAGAGACATTGGGTATTACGTGGCCCGGCCTGGCACCGCACGGCGCCACGCCCACCCATCGCGGCCCGTCGCGCACGCCGGAATGCAACCCGTCAGCGTGCGTCTCGGGCCCGCGCGATTTCCTCGATTGCGCGGCTTCGCGCGGCGAATCCCGGCGCCGAGCGTTGCTTCATCAACTCGAGCACCTCGCGCGGCGCCGTTTCCGGATCGCCCGCGTTGAACGGCGGTGCCGGCGCATATTCGAGTTCAAGCTGGATCGCATACGCTTCCTGCAGCCCCGCCAGTTCGGCGGCCAGCGTCAGGCCGAAGTCGATGCCCGCAGTCACGCCTCCGCCCGTCATCAGATTGCCGTCGCGCACGACGCGGCCCTGCGTCGGAATCGCGCCAAGCGGTTCGAGCAGCGAATGGAACGCCCAATGCGTGGTGGCGCGCCGCCCGCGAAGCAACCCGGCTGCACCGAGCAGCAGCGAGCCGGTGCAGACCGACGTGATATAACGCGCGCCGGCCGCCTGCTTCTGAACAAACGCGATCGTTTCCGCGTCCTGTAGAAGCGGCGTGACGCCGGAACCGCCGGGAATGCAGATCACGTCGAGTGGCGGACATTCGTCATAGGTGGTGGTCGGCGTCAGCGCGAGTCCGTTGCTCGATACAACCGGTTCGCGTGTCTTCCAGATCAGATGCGTCGCGGTGCCGGGCACCGAGGCGAGCACCTCGTGCGGCCCCGTCAGATCGAGTTGCTGGACTTGCGGAAACACCAGAAAGCCGATTTGCAGCGTCATGGGATACCTCGTGGAATGGTGGAACAGCGAGCACCCGCGTGCTGAATTTGCGAGGTGGACATCTCAATTCTATGCAGGTAGCCTTTGGCAAAATTGCCATTTGCCCCACTGTTTCTGCCAACCATGTCCAGCGAAGCCCGAACCATTCTGTTGCTCGCGTTTGCGAATGTGCAACTGCTCGACGTCTGCGGTCCGCTGCAGGTGTTTGCGTCTGCGAACGAACTCGCGGCGCAACGCGGGCTCGCCCAGCCATACGTTCCTCGAATCGTGGCGGCCGAACGCGGTCCCATCACGTCTTCGTCGGGCGTCGCGTTGCTGGCCGATTCGATCCGCTCCGTGAAAGGCGCAGTGCATACGCTGATCATTCCTGGCGGACGCGGCGTGATCCCGGCGTCGGAAGACGCGCGACTGACCCGATGGACACAGCGGCAGGCAGCGCGTTCAACGCGGATTGCGTCGGTCTGTTCGGGGGCGTTTTTACTCGCCGAGGCCGGCTTGCTCGATGGGCGTCGCGTCGTCACGCATTGGGCGCGTTGCGACGAACTGGCCGAGCGTTATCCGCACTTGCGCGTCGAGACCGATCCCATTTTCATCCGCGACGGCAATGTCTGGACGTCGGCCGGCGTCACCGCGGGAATCGATCTTGCGCTCGCGCTTGTCGAAGAAGATCACGGGCGTTCGATGGCGCTCGATGTGGCGCGCGAACTCGTCGTATTTCTGAAGCGGCCGGGCGGCCAGTCGCAGTTCAGCGCCATGCTGTCGATGCAACGGGCCGATGACCGCTTCGGCGAATTGCATTCGTGGATGGCGTCGCATATTGCGTCGGATCTTTCCGTGCCGCTGCTCGCGAAGCGCCTGCATATGAGCGAACGCAGCTTTATGCGGCACTACAAGGCGGAAACGGGCCGCACGCCCGCGCGCACGGTCGAACAGCTGCGTGTCGAAGCCGCGCAGCGCATGCTCGGCGAAACGTCGTGGCCCGCAAAGCGGATCGCCACGCGCTGCGGATTCGGCAGCGAAGAGACGATGCGGCGCAGTTTTATTCGTCTGCTCGGCGTGGCGCCGCAGGTGTATCGCGAGCGGTTTTCTTAAGCGAAGCGGCCGCGTTGCGCCGGTTCGCGCCGGTTCGCCGGGTCGCCGGTTCGCCGATGAGCCGGGTCTCCGGTTCGCGCCGATGCATTCAGTGCAATGCGTCGCCGGCGAGGCGGAACACGCGCACCGCATCTTCGAGCCCGCGCGCCTGTTCGCGCATGCTGGCCGCGGCGGCCGCCGCTTCTTCGACGAGCGCGACGTTTTGCTGCGTCATTTCGTCCATCTGAACGATCGCGCGATTTACTTCGCTGATGCCCGTGCTTTGTTCGTTGCTCGCGCGCGTAATCTCATTCATCAGGCTCACAACATTCTCGACAGCCGTGACAATCTCGTTCATATTGCGGCCGGCCTCGTCGACGAGCGCACCGCCCGCATCGACATTGCCGACCGAATCGCCGATCAGCGCCTTGATTTCTTTCGCCGCCGCCGCACTGCGTTGCGCAAGACCGCGCACCTCGCCGGCCACCACCGCGAAGCCGCGCCCTTCTTCTCCCGCGCGGGCGGCTTCGACGGCCGCGTTCAACGCAAGGATATTGGTTTGAAACGCAATGCCGTCGATCACGCTGATGATGTCGACGATCTTCTGTGAACTGCCGCGGATCAGCGACATCGTATTGACCACTTCGCCAACCACGTCGCCGCCCTTCACCGCGAGCCCCGATACCGAGGCCACATGCCCGTTCGCATTCAATGCATGCTCGGCATTCGTGCGAACCATCGACGTCAATTGGCTGATCGCCGACGCAGTCTCTTCGAGCGAACCGGCCTGCGCCTCAGTACGCGCGGAGAGATCCGCATTGCCGGCTGCGATTTCGCGCGCGGCGAGCGCGATCGTATCGGACGCACGCCGCACATTGCCGACCACCGATGCGAGGCCGACACTGATGCCGTTGATCGCCTGCATCAGTTGCCCGAGGTCGTCGCGCCGGCTGACATGGACCTGCGCCGTGAGGTCGCCGGCAGCCAGTTTTTCCGCGGCGGCTTTCGCTTCGCGCAATGACACGCCGAGGCCGCGCCGCATCGCGACGTAAACCAGCACGCTGACAAGCAGCGCGCCGATCAGCGCCAGGCCGACGATTTCGCCCCATTGCGACGAACTCAATGCACGCGCTCCGTCGGCGCTGGAATGGTCGCCGGGTAGAACAACCGCACGCACAAGCCACCCATAGCCCGACAGAACCACGGTAGCGGCAACGAAGGTCAGCAGCGCGAGCTTGGCCCCCATCGATAACGTCCATGCGTTGCTGACGTCGAAGCCCACGTACAGCGCGCCGATCACCTGCCCCGCGCTATTCGTGATCGGCTCATACCGCGTCATGTATTGCTTGCCGAACAAGGTCGCATAACCGATATAGGACTGCCCGCCACGCAACAGCCGATAAGCGGGATGCGAGCGATCGAGCACGGTGCCCACGGCACGCTCGCCGTTTTGCTGTTTGACCGACGTCGTGACGCGCACAAGGTCTTCGCCTCTCGTGACGAAAAGCGTCGCGGTCGAGCCGGTATTTGACGTAAATCGGTCGACGTCGCCGTAATTAAGATTGAGCACCGCGTTGCCGTTCAACAGCCTCGGCGTAATGACGCCGCGAATATCGACACCATCCGATTCATCGCGTGCAAACGTGGCGGGAAAATATCCGGCAAGCATGCGCGCATGGCGGCTCACCTGGACTTTGAGCGGTAGCAGTGGGTTCATCGTTGTTATCGAGGGCTGTTGTTCGGGTTATAAAACCAAAATAAATCAGACTCCTTCGCGGCGCATATTAGACAGAATATTGCGCCAATAAGCAATTCAGGCGAAACCCAATCCGGAATGACCCGATTACCGGCGCGTTTGAGAACGGCTAACTGCGGTATCCTTGGCCGATGCATAAATACGAAAGAAATCACACGCTCGGTCTTGCTCAGATTCATTTCGCCGTATTGCTGGCGGGCTGCGCCGGCCTTTTCGCCAAATTACTGACTGTCAGCGCCGCGCAATTGACGGCCGGGCGCACCGTCTTCGGAAGCATGGCTTTACTGGCGTTCGCATTGATTACAGGAAAAAGCCTGCGGCTCGCGACGCGTAAAGACGCCGCTGCCCTGGCGCTTTCGGGCGTTATTCTGGCGCTGCACTGGTTCAGCTTTTTCCATTCCATCCAGGTTTCCACGGTCGCAATCGGCTTGCTGTCGTTTTCGACTTTTCCGCTATTCACGACGTTTCTCGAGCCCCTTGTGTTCGGCGAACGAATCCGCCGCGAGGACATGGTGACGGCGTTCGTCGTCACGCTAGGCCTTGCGCTCGTCACACCGAGTCTCGATTTCAGCAATCACCTTACGCAAGGCGTGCTGTGGGGCATCGTGTCCGCGCTCGCTTATGCGGTGCTCGCGCTATTGAGCCGCCAATACACGGCGCGTTACCCGTCGGCGTGCGTGTCCTTCTATCAGCAGGCCGTGGCGGCGCTATGCATCGTGCCTTTCGCATTGCACGCGCAAAACCCGATATCGGGAACCGACTGGCTGTATCTGATCGTGCTCGGCGTCGTTTTTACGGCGCTTGGGCAAGGGCTCGTCGTGGCGAGCCTCAAGCACCTCAACGCGCAAACGACGAGTGTCGTGTTCGGCCTCGAGCCCGTGTACGGCATCGCGCTGGCATGGCTGCTGATCGGTGAAACGCCGGCTTTACGGACCGCGCTCGGCGGCGTGCTGATCTGCGGCGCAGTCGTGCTCGCATCGTTCAGACGACGCTGATCAAGCGGCCCATCGTCAGGTGAGCGCTGTCACCCTACGAACCCGCTGCCCGACGCTCGCGCCTTGCGAAACGTGTCGAGCACCGTTGCCGCCTCAAACGGCCCATTCACGGTTTTCGTGCTCTTCATCAACGCATCGATACGCTGCGCGGTGTCGGTTGACGGCGCCGGCGTATAGACCATGATGCGCATGCCCGGCGCGTCGGGCACTTCGAGCGACAACGCATCGAGTTCGAGTAAACCCGCAACGGGGTGCTCGATGACCTTGCGCCAGTCGCTGCGCTTGAGCACTTCGTGCTCGGCCCACCAGCGGCAAAAATCGGCATCGGTATCGTTCAGTTCTTCGACGAGATCGCGCAGAAACACCTCGCCGGATGGCCTCAGGATGTAATCTCCGCGAAACTGCGCAAGCACGCACTTCGCGTAGGCATCCCAGCCGCGGAACAACACACGCGCGCCGTCCTGCTGAAACGTGAACCACAGCAGATTGCAACGCCCCGCCGGCAACTTGCGGAAATCGGTGAACACCCTGACCGCCGCCTCGTTCCACGTCACATAGTTCCAGTTGCCGTCAACCACGTACGCGGGCATGTTGCCGAGCTGGTCGAGCATGCGGCGCACGGTATCGGTCACGTTCTGCGCGATCGGGTATGGCCCCGGCGGCGTGTAGTGATTGGCCAGTTCGAACAGATGTGTTCTCTCATGCGGCGATAGCTTCAGTGCGTTCGCCAGGCTTTCGATTGTCTTGAACGAGACATTCACTTCCCGGCCCTGTTCAAGCCACGCATACCAGGTCACGCTGATTCCCGCACGCTCCGCGACTTCCTCGCGACGCAGCCCCGGCGTTTTGCGCCGGCTGCCGCAAGGAAAATCGACGTCTTCAGGCCGAAGGCGCGCGCGGCGCGTCTTCAGGAAATCGGCCAGTTCATTCAGGCGCTGCTGCTTCTCCATGTCCCGTCTCCTCGCGTTCCCTGTTACTGCCATTACTAGTAATACCAATTGCTAGATGCACCCCGTCAACCATGCCACATTTGCGCCGTCGGGATGCTGATGTCGCGTACAGGTAGCGCCAGATTATAGATCGCGTTATCGGCACACACGACCGCGGCAAGCGGTTGAATCTCCCGACGCATACCAAAACATTCACGGAGACATTCATGCGTCGTTCGACCCGTTTTCAGCGTGCGATCGTACTCGCCGCCGCGGCTTTCACTCTGGCGGCTCCATTGGCCGCGCGCGCGGATTACACCGGCGCGCCCCGCACGTTTCTCTTCAACCCGACGGTGCAGATTCCGTTCTCCGACACCGCCAAGTTCAAGAAAAAGCCGCCTTATGTAATCGGCTTTTCGAATGCGGGCCTCGGCGACAGCTGGCGTGTCGTGATGCAGCAATCGCTGATGAAAGCCGCCTCGGAACACTCCGACCTCATCAAGCAGTTGCTGATCACGAACGGCAACATGGACGACGCGAAGCAGGCCGCCGACATTCAGGACCTGATCTCGCGCGGCGTCGATCTTCTGATCGTCAGCGCGAATACGCAGAAAGCGCTCGATCCGGTCGTCACGCGTGCAATGAAGCAGGGTATTCCCGTGGTGATGGTCGACCGGCGCATTTCCTCCGATAACTTCGTGTCGTTCGTCACGGGTTCGGACGCGATGATGGGCCGGCTGTGGGCGCAGTGGATTGTCGAGAAGCTGCATGGCAAAGGCAACGTGATCATGCTCGCGGGCCAGGCCGGTTCGAGCGTCAGCGCCGATCGCGAAGCGGCCGCGCATCAGGTGTTTTCGCAGTATCCGGGCATCAAGGTGCTCGATACGGTCTACTCCGACTGGAGCCCGGTGAAGGCGAGACAGCAGATGCAGGCGATGATCGCGAAGTATGGCCACAGCATCAACGCCGTCTGGTGCGCACACGGCCTGCCCGTCGCGGGCTCGATCGACGCATTCGTCGCGGCCGGCTTCAAGCCTGGCGAAATTCCGCCGCATACGACAGCCGATCTCAACGGTCCGCTGCAACTCGCGCTGAAGTACAAGATTCCGATGCTTGAAATCGGCTATCCGCCTTCGATGGGCGGCACGTCGCTCGACGTCGCGCTCAAGGTCTTGCAAGGCCAGCCACTGCCGAAGATCTATGAAATCAGCCCGCAAATCGCGCTGACGCGTGGCGACGAAACCGCGTCGGTACCGCATCCGGACCAGTACATCGATCAGGTCGTGGATGCCAAAGGACCACCCGACGAAATCATCGACAGCGGCATGGGACCGGGCTACAACCCGACGACGTTCAAGGTCAAGCTGCCGGGTGAGAAATGAACGGGCCCGACTCCACGCCGGCTGACGCGGCGGATAACGCATCGACAAAGCCCGACGCGATCGAGGCCATCGGCATTACGAAGCAGTTTCCCGGCGTCAAAAGCCTCGACGCGGTGAGCTTCGGCGTGCGCGGCGGTGAGATCCATGCGCTCGTCGGCGAAAACGGCGCAGGCAAATCGACGCTGATGAAAGTGCTGGTCGGCGCCTACACGGCAGACGAAGGCGACCTGCGCTTCGACGGCCATCCGGTCGCATGGAAGTCGCCGGCCGAAGCGAAAGCACGCGGCATTCACATCATCTATCAGGAACTCGTGCTGTTTCCGCAATCGAGCGTCGCGCAGAACATCTTCGCGGGCATCGAGCCGCGCACGCGCCTCGGCACGATCGACCATCGCGCGATGAACGAGCGCGCGGCGGCGCTGCTGCTCGAACTCGGCGTCGCGCTCGATCCGCGCGAACGGGTCGGCGCGCTTTCGGTGGCGAGCCAGCAGATGGTCGAAATCGCGAAGGCGATGGCAAGTGACGTGCGCGTGCTGATCCTCGACGAGCCGACCGCCGTGATCGCGGGCAAGGAAGTGCAGTTGCTGTTCCGGCGCTTGCGTTTGCTGCGCGAGCGCGGTGTGGCAATCGTCTATATCTCGCATCGCCTCGACGAAATATTCGAGCTCTGCGATCGCGTGACGGTCATGAAAGACGGCTGCAAGATCGGCACGCAGGAGGTCGCGCGCACCTCGCACGACGAGCTCGTGCGGATGATGGTGGGCCGCGAAATGAAGGACATTTATCCGCCGAAAACGCGTGCCGATGCAGGCCGCAAGGTACTGATGAAGGTCGAAGGCCTGCATGTCGGCAACCGCGTATTCGACGCGTCGCTATCGGTGCGCGCGGGCGAAATCGTCGGTCTGGCGGGCATGGTGGGCTCAGGGCGCACCGAACTGGCCTCGGGCATTTTCGGTGCGCTGCCCGCACGCGGCACCGTCGAAGTACACGGCGCGCGTCACACGCGCATGACGCCCGCCACCGCCATCCGGCTCGGCCTCGGCTTCGTCACCGAAGATCGCAAATCCGAGGGCCTGCTGATGTACCTGAATGTCGCGCAGAACGTCACCGCCTCGACGCTGCCACGCTTTTCCCGCGGCGGACTGCTGCGCGCGAAAGCCGAGCGCGCGGCCGGCGCGGCCTCGATTCGCGAATACGGCATCGCGGGCGCGACGCCCACGGGCAGCGTCGCCACGCTGTCGGGCGGCAATCAGCAGAAGGTGCTGATCAGCCGCTGGGTTCGCGTGTGCACCAGCGTGCTGATTCTCGATGAACCGACACGCGGCGTCGATATCGGCGCGAAGGCGGAAATCTATCGCCTGATGCGCGAGTTGACGGGCCGCGGCCTCGGCATCCTGATGATCAGCTCGGAACTGCAGGAAGTGCTCGGCATGTCCGACCGCGTGCTCGTGATGCGCGAAGGCCGGATCGCCGGAGAAGTCAGCGGCGAACAGATGACCGAGCAAGACATCATGGCGCTCGCCACCGGCTCGCGTTCCGCACACATGGGAGGTGCGCATGCACTCGCTCACTGAAAACCGATCCGGCTTTTTCAGGCGTCATGTCGCGCCGAACGGCGCAGGCTATATCGTGCTCGCCCTGATCCTCGCGTTGTTCGTTGCGGGCGCAACCGTCAACGACCGCTTTTCGACGCTCTCCAACGTGCTCAACATCCATCAGCAGTCGACCGGGCTCGCGCTGGTTGCGCTGGGCCAGACGCTCGCCGTGCTGACGGGAGGCATCGATCTGTCGGTCGGATCGCTGATCAGCGTGACGGCAACGCTCACGTCCGGTCTTTCCGAAAGCACGCAAGGCGGATGGCAAATCGCCATCGCGGCTGCGCTCGCCGTCTCGCTCGCGGTCGGCCTGCTGAACGGCCTGCTCGTGCTGTGGCTGCGTGTGCATCCGCTGATCGTCACGCTCGGCATGGGCGCGGTGCTGCAGGGCGGCATCCTGTACTACGCGAATGGCCCCGCGGGCAGCGTGCCCGACGGTTTCGACGCGCTCGCATACGGCCGATACGCAAACGTGCCGGTCACCGCAACGATCGTGCTGCTGCTTTATCTCGCCGTGTCGTACTTCATGCGCAATGCGCGCCTCGGCCGCTACGTATACCTCGTCGGCGACGACGAGCACGCCGCGACGCTATCGGGCATTCCTCGCAAACGCGTGATCGTGTTCGTCTACACGTTTTCCTCGCTGTGCGCGGGCCTGACCGGCATCTATCTCGCTGCCCAGTTCGGCTCGGGTCAGCCGTATCTCGGCTTTAACTACACGCTCGCATCGATCACGCCGGTTGTCGTGGGCGGCACGATCCTGAGCGGCGGACGCGGCGGCGTGATCGGCACGCTGCTCGGCGTGTATCTGCTCAGCATGCTCAACAACCTGATCAACTTCGCCGGTGTGCCTTCGCAGTATCAGCTTATCGTGCAAGGCGTCGCGATTATCGCCGCCGTGTGCATCAACGTTCAGCAGAAACGGGGGATCGCATGAATTCGGTTGCTCCTCGTCGTGACAGTGCCCCTGCGCGCATGCTTTCTCTCGATGTCGCGCGGCGTTACGGCATCTATATCTTCCTCGTGCTGCTGATCGCGCTTTCCGGTGCATGGTCGCCGACGTTTCTGCATACCGACAATGTGCTCAATATGCTCGTGCAGTTTGCACCGCTCGGCATTGTCGTGATCGGGCAGATCTTTGTGATTCTCGTGGGCGGCCTCGATCTCTCAGTCGCGTCGGTCATGGCGACCGCGGCGGTGATTGCGACCGCGTTCGACGGCACGAACCATTCCGCACCCGAAATCTTCGGCACGACGCTGGTGCTATGCGCTGCCGCAGGCCTGCTCAATGGCTTGCTCGTCACGAAGCGTCAGGTCTCGCCGTTTCTCGCAACGTTCGCCACGGCCGTCGTGCTCGACGGCCTGCGCTTTGCCTACACGCAGGGCGCGCCTTCGGGCAACGTGCCACCGCTGTTTCATGCGATGGGAACGGGCGCCGTCGCCGGCATTCCCGTGAATGTACTGCTGCTCGCGCTATGCGCGCTCGTGTTCGGCACGCTGCTGCATCTGTCGACGTTCGGCCGGCGCGTCTACATGGTGGGCGGCAACGCGGTTGCGGCAAAGCTGGTCGGTGTGAGTCCCGACGTCATACGGATTGCGTGCTACGTGATCAGCGCGCTGCTGGCCGGGCTCGCGGGGCTGATTCTGTCCGGTTACGTGGGCATCGTCGACAACTGGGTCGGGCGCGGCTTCGAACTCGATTCGATCGTGGCGGCCGTGATGGGCGGACTCGCGCTCACGGGTGGTCGCGGTTCGCTATGGGGCGGCCTCGCGGGCGCAGCCATTCTTGTCGTCGTATTCAACATCGTGTTGCTGATCGGCATGCCGGTGCAGGCGCAAATCATCGTGAAAGGCGCAATCATCATCGGCGCATCGGCGTGTTACGTGAGCCGCCGGCGACGCTAAAAAACTTCAGGTGACATGAGGCCATGCGCAATGGCCCGCCAAATCAGAGGAGCAAAGAGATGAGAGCAGTGCGTTTTCACTGTGCACACGATATCCGCGTCGAGAACGTACCGGACCCGGACGGAATGGGCGCGAACCAGATGATCGTCAAGCCGCTATGGTGCGGCATCTGCGGCACCGATCTGCACGAATACCAGGCCGGGCCCATCGTGGTGCCGACCGAGCCGCACGCGCTGACGGGCGCGAAAGCACCGCAAGTGCTCGGCCACGAATTCAGCGCCGAAGTGGTCGAGGTGGGCAAGGATGTGAAGAACGTGCAGCGCGGCGACCGGATCTCGGTCATGCCGCTCGCCTCCTGCGGCCAGTGCTACTACTGCGCGCGCGGCATGCGCCATCTGTGCACGAAGATGGGCTGCGTCGGTTTGAGCTGGGACGGCGGCGGGATGGCCGAATACACGGTGATCAACGACTATCACGCGAACCGCCTGCCCGACACCGTCAGCGACAAGCAAGGCGCGCTGATCGAACCGGCCGCCGTCGCGCTGTACGCAGTGGACCGCGGCGGCGTCACTGCGGGTTCGACGGTGCTGATCACCGGTGCGGGGCCGATCGGCGTGCTGGCCGCACTTGCCTGCCACGCGGCCGGCGCGACGAAAATCTTCGTCAGCGAACCGAATGCGGCGCGCGCCGCGAAGATGGCGGGCTTCGGCGTCGCGACCGAAATTTTCGATCCGTCCGACGGAGAACTGGCGCAAAAGATCCGCGATTTGACCGAGGGTGTGGGTGTCGACGTGGCCATCGAATGCGCGGGCAACCAGCATGCGCTCAACGCGTGCGTCGATACGGTGCGCTCGGCGGGCGCCGTCGTGCAAGCAGGCCTGCATGTCGGCAACGCGCAGGTCGATCCGATGAAGTGGTCGCTCAAGGACATCCGCATCGAAGGCACCTGGTGCTACCCGGTCACGATCTGGCCGCGCATCATCGGCATGATCGCGAACGGCAAGTTTCCGGTCGAAAAGCTGATTCACGATCTGATCGACGCCGACGACGTCGTCGAAAAAGGCTTCGACGTGCTGAGCGACAAAGGCAGCGACAAGATGAAGATTCTGATCAATCCCCAGACACGGTGACGCTATGGCGCAATCTCAATCGCAGGAACAGAATGGGGCCGACGCCCGCAAGATCGGCTGGATCGGCCTCGGCAAGATGGGCACGCCGATCGTGCGCAATCTGCTCGGCGCGGGCTTCGATGTCACCGTCTACGACGTCGATCCGCAGCGCGTGGACGAAGCCGTGCAACACGGCGCGCATCGTGCCGACGATATCGGCGGCCTGGCCCGCGCGGCGCCCTTCGTCTTGTCGATCATTCCCGACGACAGCGTGCTGCGCAACATCGCGTTGGGCGAAAACGGCGTGATCGACAACGCCGGCAACGGCATGGTGTTGGTCGATATGAGCACCGTGTCGCCGACCGCTTCCGGCGAAGTGCGCGACGCAGCGCGCAAGCGTGGCATCGGCTACATCTGCGCGCCGGTGTCGGGCAGCACCGTGCTCGCTGAAAAAGCGCAATTGACCGTCTTCGCATCGGGACCCGATAGCGCCTACGCACAGGTCCTGCCCGTGTTTCAGGCGATTTCGGCACGCCAGTACTACGTCGGCGGCGATCAGCAGGCACGCTATCTGAAGCTCGCGATCAATCATCTGGTCGGCTCCACCGCGGTGCTGCTCGCCGAAGCGTTGACGCTCGGCACGAAAGGCGGGCTCGACTGGTCCGACATGCTCAACGTGATCGGTGATAGCGTAGCCGCATCGCCGCTCGTCAAATACAAGCTCGAGCCGCTCAAACAGCGCAACTTCGCACCGGCGTTCTCGTCCATACAAATGCTGAAGGACATGTCGCTCGTCGTCGCCGCGGGCGACGAAGCCGGCGTGCCGATGGCCGCGGCCACGCTTGTGCGCGATCAGTTCGCCAGCTACGCGCGCGGCGACGGCGCGCAGCTCGACTTCTTTTCGATCGTCCGCGCGATCGAAGCGCAAGCCGGCATCTCGCGCTGATTCTTTCCTCACCTTCTGGAGCCGTAAATGCACTACACCGTCTATTGCCTCGATCACGACAACATGGTCGAGCGCAGGCTTGAACATTACGAAGACCACAAGGCATATCTTGCGACGTCGCCCGTCAAAATGGTGATGTCGGGGCCGCTGCTGGCAGGCGACGAAAAAACCATGATCGGCAGCTTCTTTCTGTACGAAGCCGACGATATCGGCGACGTGATGCGCTTTAACAGCAACGACCCGTTCAACAAGGCAGGCATCTGGCGCACGGTCGATATCCGGCCGTTTCTCAAGCGCGTCGATAACCGGTAAAACACAAACGGATTCGACTCATGCGAAATCTCGACGAGAACACGATCACCGATGCCGTGCTCGCGCGTCATGCCAACGCGACCGATGCGCGCCTCAAGGACATTGTCACGAGCCTCGTGCGGCACCTGCATGCCTTTGCACGCGAAGTGAACCTGACCGAAGCGGAATGGGAAGCCGGCATCCGCTTTCTGACCGAAGTCGGCCACATGACCGATGCGCGCCGCCAGGAATTCATTCTGCTGTCGGACACGCTCGGCCTCTCGATGCTCGTGACCGCGATGGCGCATCGCAAGCCCGAGGGCTGCACCGAAGCGACGGTGTTCGGTCCGTTCTTCGTCGATGACGCACCCGCCTACGACAACGGCGGCGACGTCGCCAACGGCGCGCAAGGCGAGCCGTGTTTCGTATCGGGCGTCGTGCGCGGGTCTCGCGGCGAACCGGTGGCCGGCGCGCGCATCGAAGTCTGGCAGGCCGACGCGGCCGGCTTCTATGACGTGCAGTACAGCGATGTAGAAAACCATCGCGCGCGCGGCGTGCTGCACAGCCTGCCGGATGGGCGCTATCATTTCCGTTCGATCGTCGCCGAGCCGTATCCGATTCCGCATGACGGTCCGGTCGGACGCATGCTCGACGCGCTCGGACGTCACCCGTGGCGCCCCGCGCATCTGCATTTCATGATTACGGCGCCCGGCTACGAGCGGCTCGTCACCCATGTGTTTCGCGAAGGCGACCGCTACCTCGACTCGGATGCCGTGTTCGGCGTGCGCTCATCGCTGATCGCGCCGTGGCACCATCATGCGAGCGGCACCGCGCCCGACGGCACCGTAATGGCCACGCCCTTCAGCACACTCGAGTTCGATTTCGTCTTGAACCGGTCATCATGATCTCATTCACGTATACCAGCCGTCCCGGCCGCATCGTTTTCGGCACGGGCTCGATCGACCAGCTCGCAGCCGAGCTCGACGAACTGGGCATCCGCCGCGCGCTCGTCCTGTGCACGCCGGAGCAGCGCTTTCTCGCCGATCGCGTACGCAAGCTCGCGGGCGAGCGTTGCGCGGACATCTTTGACCAGGCTGTCATGCATGTGCCGGTCGAGATCGCCCAGGCCGGCGTCGCGGCCGCGCACGCGGCGCACGCGGACGGACTCGTCGCAGCGGGCGGCGGCTCGACGCTCGGCCTCGCGAAAGCAATCGCGCTTGAAACCTCGCTGCCGATCGTCGCGATTCCGACGACCTACGCCGGCTCGGAGGTGACGCCGATCTACGGTTTGACATCGGGCAGCGAAAAGAAGACCGGCAAGAGCTATCGCGTGCTGCCGCGTACGGTGATTTACGACGCTTGCCTGACGCTGACCTTGCCGGCCGCGCTTTCCGCCACGAGCGGTCTGAATGCGATCGCGCATGCTGCCGAAGGTTTATATGCGGAGGACGCAAACCCGGTGATGTCGCTGTTCGCCGAAGAAGGCATACGCAGCCTTGCGCGCGCGTTGCCGCGCGTGGTCGCGCAGCCCGACGAGGTCGAAGCGCGCGAAGCCGCCCAATACGGCGCGTGGCTGTGCGGAACCGTGCTCGGCAATGTCGGCATGGCCTTGCATCACAAGCTGTGCCATACGCTCGGCGGCATGTTCAATCTGCCGCACGCCGAAACGCACGCGGTGATCCTGCCCTACTCGATGGCGTTCAACCTGCCCGCGGCGCCGGCCGCGATGCAGCGCCTGCGCAGTGCGCTCGATACCGATGATCCGGCCGGCGCATTGCACGACCTCGGACGCGCGCTCGGCACGCCGGCCTCGCTTGCCGAGCTCGGTTTTCGTGCGGCGGATCTCGACGCGGCCGCCGCTGCCGCGATGCGCGCGCCCTATTACAATCCGCGACCGATGTCGTACGAAGCGGTCCACCGCTTGCTGCAGTTCGCTCTCGAAGGCATCCGCTCGGATTGCCGGACCTTCGTAGCGATGTAACCGCTATAGAGTCGTAACACTCCCCAGGCAGTTGGGCACTTTTGAATTTCTCTATTCCATGGAAAAACAGGCACTCATTATTGGCGCGACGGGTATTGTCGGCGGCAATCTCGCGCAGCATCTGCTCGCGTGCGGCGGCTGGCACGTAACGGGCCTTTCTCGCGGACGCACGCCACTGCAAGTCGGCATCGACTCCGTCACCGCGGATCTCACTGCGCCGGAATCGGTCGCGAATGCATTGCGCGGCCGCCAGTTCAGTCATGTGTTCTTTACCGCGTGGTCGCGGCAGGCCACCGAGCGCGAGAATATTCGCGTCAACGGCGCGATGGTCAAGCATGTGCTCGATGCGCTCGGCCCGACCGGGCAACTCAAGCATGCGGCGCTCGTCACGGGGCTCAAGCACTATCTCGGGCCTTTCGAAGCGTACGCGCAAGGCAATGTGCCGATGACGCCGTTTCGCGAGGAACAGGGCCGGCAGCCAGTCGATAACTTCTACTACGAGCAGGAAGACCGCGTATTCGAAGCAGCGAAGCAATATGACTTCGGATGGAGCGTGCATCGCCCGCATACGATTATCGGCTTTGCGCTCGGCAATGCGATGAATATGGGCGTCACGCTCGCCGTCTATGCAACGCTGTGCAAGCAGACCGGCCAGCCGTTCATCTTCCCCGGCTCCAAGGCGCAATGGGAAAGCCTCACGGATATGACCGACGCGCGGTTGCTCGCGCGGCAGCTCGAATGGGCGGCCACGTCGCCGAACGCACGCAACGAAGACTTCAACGTCGTCAATGGCGATGTGTTCCGCTGGAAATGGATGTGGTCGCGCATTGCGGAATATTTTGGCCTCGAGCCGGCACCGTTCGATGGTCAGACGCGGCCGCTCGAAAGCCGCATGCAGGACGCCGGCAAGCAGTGGAAAGAGATCGCGGCGCGCCATCAGCTGAAAGAGCCCAATGTCGATGCACTGGTTTCGTGGTGGCACACGGATGCCGATCTGGGCCGGCCGATGGAAGTGCTGACGGATATGAGCAAAAGCCGTAAGGCGGGTTTTCTCGACTATCAGAGCACGCCCGATGCGTTCTTCGCGTTGTTCGACCGGTTGAAGGCGGAGAAGATCATTCCGGCCTGACGATGCAATCGCGCGGTACGTGTGTGTCGCGGCAAGTGCCGCGACCCGATGCTCACACTATGTGCGCGTTGTCGCTTCATCGAATTTCTTCCCCCTCCCCCGCGCTGCCGATCGTGGCCGGCGCTCCTCGTGCGGGACGCATGCGTGGCGGTAACCAGCGTCCCGACGCAACGGACCATGTCACGCATGCGCCGTAAAGCGTCATCGCGCACGCGCCGATCGCGAAGAACACCGTCAGCGACGATGTGATCGCGAGCACCAGCGAGCCCACGCCCGCAAACAGCGCAAGCCGCAGAGCGCCGGCCGTCAACGGCCACACGAGCCGGCCGGCGCCCTGCGACGCGAAGTACAGCGAAAACCCAAGCGCAAAGAATCCGTAGAACGGGCCGACGATGTGCAGATACAGCGTGCCGGTCTCGAGCAGACGCTCGTCCCCGCCGAACAGACGCAGCCACGCGTGCGGCCAGAGCGCCGCCGCGACACCGATGGCTTCCGAGATCGCAAACGCAATCATGCCGCCCGTCAGCGCGATATTGCGTGCGCGGTCTATCTGGCCGGCGCCGATATTCGCACCGACCAGCGCGACCATCGGCGCGCCAAGACCGAACGCGATCGGCATCAGCAGATATTCGAGGCGCGCGCCGGTCGCGTAACCGGCAAGCGCGGCGGTCCCCGCATGCGCACCGACGGCTGCGGTCGTCGCCGCAATCAGCGCATTGGTGAGAATCGGGTTCACGCATGCAAGACCGCCGACGGTCAGGATATTGCGTAGCGTCGCCCATTCGAACGAACCGCGCATCAAACGCGCCGCGTTGCGGCCGCTCACGCAGTACCACGCGAGAATCGCCGTGCCCGCCGCGTAATAAGCGACGAGCGCATATGCCCCTCCGGCCACGCCGAGGCGCGGAGCCGGACCGATGCCGAAAATCAGGCATGGCGACAACGGAATCAGCAGCACGGCGCCGCCGCAGATCACCACGCCCGGCACCATCATGTTGCCGGTGCCGCGAATCACGCTGGCGAGCGCATTCATGATCCACATGAACACGAGACCCGCGAAGAGCACATGGCCATAGGTGGTGGCTGCATCGAGCGCGGCGCCGCGCGCGCCGAGCAACGCAAACAGCGGCCGCGCAATCGATACGAGCACGGCTGAAAACACGATGCCGAGCGCCGCATTCATTGCGACCGCATGACGCGGCAACCGGTCGACAAGCGATGCATCCCCCGCGCCGAGCGCACGCGCAACCGCCGACGAAATACCACCGCCCATCGCGCCCTGCGACATGTTCTGCATCAGCATCAGCACCGGCACAACGACGGCAACGCCCGCGAGCACGTTGGTGCCGAGCTTCGCGAGAAACCAGGTTTCGACGAGGCCCGTCGAGGATTGCGCGAGCATCATCAGCATGTTCGGCCACGCCATGCGAATCAGCGTCGGCGCGATCGGCGCAGCGAGCATCGAACGCAGGCGTGGATTATCGGCGCGCGGCGCGCCAGGCGAAGTGGAATGGCTGCTCAAGGATGACAACTCACGAAAAAGTATTGGCATATGCAAGCAAATCGATCATCGCAATTTACTTGCATATGCCGATATCGGTCAAGCTGCAGTACACTTGCCGCGAGTCACATGAATCGCGAGTCGCATGAATCAAATCGGCAGCGCACGTGCGCCATCGTTGTGCATCGCGTCTGCCTGCAAGGAGCCAAGCCTGTGCCGCCGTCCGTTCCAAAAGATCCGCTTGTCTGCAATAACGCCGCGCTGCGCAAGGCAACGCGGCGCATCAGCCAGCTCTACGACGCGTTCCTGCTGCCATGCGGGCTCAACGTGTCGCAGCGGTCAATGCTGGTGCACATCGACCGCGCGCACAGTCCGACGATGAGCGAGCTCGCGTACGCCATGGTGCTGGACCGTTCGGCGCTTGCGCGCAATATCAAGCCGCTCGAGCGCGCCGGTCTTCTGGTGCAGGTTCCGGATGAAGTCGACGGCCGCAGCAAGCGCGTCGAGCTCACCGCGGAAGGCAAAGCAAAACTGACGCAGGCAAACCGCCTATGGCGCAAAGCACAGGGCCGCTTCGAAGAGGTCTACGGTGCAAAGCGCGCGGCAGCGCTGCGCGTCGCGCTCGCCGAACTCTATTCCGATGAGTTCGCCGACGCGTTTGTCGGAGCAAACGAAGACGCGCCGCGAGCGTAAAAAGAAAAGCGCGCGCCTTGTTCCAGCGCGCGCCTCGCGTCATTCGGCTAGCGGCCAGCGCTTCGCGTCAGATCACGTTGATCGCCACGTCGATATTGCCGCGCGTCGCCTTCGAATACGGACACATTTCATCGGCGGCATGCACGATGGCCTCGGCAACATCGCGTGCGATGCCGGGCAAGCTGACATCGATGCGCGCTTGCAGGAAGTACGCATTGCCGGTTTTGCCGAGATCGACTTCGATATCGAGCGCGAGATCATGCGGCAGCGCCACGTCTTTCTCCTTCGCCGCGAGACCGATCGCCGAAATCAGACAGGCCGACCACGCGCCCGCAAACAGCTGCTCCGCCGTCGGATGCGCCTGAATGGCGGGGAACGCATATTCGGGCAGTGCGCGATTACGCGGCGCCGTCAGCTTGATGTCGAGGCGCTCTTCCCGGCTGCGCGATGCGCTGTCGTGGTGAACGGTCGTGTGGGTCTTGCCGGTGGTCAGGACAGTTTCGATCTTGCTCATGGTCAACTCCTTGGAGACAGGTTTCAGGCTTTTAAGTCGCATGCGATCTAATTGCGCGAACGGAATAATGGTCGACACGCGGCGAAAAGTCAATCGCATGCGATTTAATCGTTCGTAAAGATCCATAGCCATGACGGGTCGTGCCCCGCCCAGCAAGCGCCAGCGTGAATTTCCGCCTGCACCGCATCAATTCGTCTACGCTCTTGAAGGCAAGCTGAAAACCAGCGAGGGCGCCGCAGTGCCCATTCAGCGCCCGCGCCGTGTCCATACAGTGCCCATTCAGTGCCCCCTAGTGCTCCTATCAATAGCGGCGCCGACTCGCCGCCGGAGGACGATTCGCGATGAGCAACGAGTCAAGCTCGACACCAGGCAGTGCTTTCAACCCCGACCAGCCGGTCGACGACGCGGCCGGACTCGACGATCAATCGATCGTCGAAGACCCGTCGGTCGTTGCCCATCCGCGCTTCGCGCAAATGTTTCCGGTGCTCGCCGAGGCGGAAGTGGAACGCGTGCGCCGCTTCGGTAGCCTTTCCCGCTTTAGCAAAGGCGAACTGCTCTATCGTGCGGGCAGCCTGTGCCCCGGTATGTTCGTTCTGCTTGCGGGCAAGGTGCGGATTGTCGGCCGCGATGGCCTCGGGCACGAGCGGATTATTCATACCTATACGCATCGCGGCGATTTCACGTCGGACGTGACGCAGCTATCGAACAAGCCCGCCGTCGTCGACGCGCATGTGATCGAGGACGTCGAGGCGGTCCTGCTGCGAACCGACGGTCTCAGCAACATGATGATCAGCGAGGCCGACATCGGCGAAAAAATCATGCGCGCGCTGATCCTGCGGCGCATGCTCGTGATCGAGCGCGGCCACGGCGTCGTGCTGGTCGGCTCGTCGAGCGATGCGCGACTGCTCGCGTTGCAGAACTTCCTGCGACGCAACGCATTTCCGAATTTGACGCTCGATGCCGCTCAGGACGCCGAAGCCATCGCGCTGCTGGAGCGCCTGACGCCTCAGCCCGACGATTTTCCGCTCGTCGTGTGCCCGAACGGCGCCGTGTTGCGCAACCCCGATGAAGGCCAGCTCGCCTCGTGTCTGGGCCTGATTCCGGAGTTCGATCCGACGCACGTCTACGACGTCGCCATTATCGGCGCCGGACCGGCCGGGCTCGCGGCGGCCGTGTATGCGGCTTCCGAAGGACTTTCGGTTGCCGCACTCGACTGTCGCGCCCCCGGTGGCCAGGCGGGCACGAGTTCGCGCATCGAGAACTATCTGGGCTTTCCAACCGGCATCACGGGCCAGGCGCTCGCGGATCGCGCCTTTTTCCAGGCGCAGAAGTTCGGCGCGCACATCGGCATTCCGTGCGAAGTCACGGCCTTGCATTGCGACAGGCAGCCGCCCGTCGTCGAACTGGCGGACGGCCGCCGCATCACGGCGCGCACCGTCGTCATCGCAAGCGGCGCCGAATACCGGCGCCCCGCCGTCGATGACCTCGGGCGCTTCGAGCGCAGTGGCGTCTATTACTGGGCCACGCCGATCGAAGCGAGGCTGTGCCGCAAGGAACCCGTGCTGCTGGTAGGCGGCGGCAATTCGGCTGGCCAGGCGATCGTCTTTCTCGCCGCGCATGCCGAGCACATTCATGTGTTTATCCGCGGCGCGAGTCTCGCGAAGAGCATGTCGCACTATCTGGCCGAGCGCGTGACGTCGTTGCCGAACGTGACCGTGCACACGCGTATCGAGCTGACCGCGCTCGAAGGCGGCGCGCGTCTCGAGCGCGTGCATTACCGCGGCGCAGGCGGCATCGAAGGCAGCATGACCACGCATCATCTATTCGTGTTTATCGGCGCGCAGCCGAATACGAGCTGGTTGAGCCAATGCGGTGTGCTACGCGATAGCAACGGCTTCGTGCTGACCGGCACCGATCTGGCCGAAGCCGGCGTGCCGTCGATGCCGTTGCAAACGAGCGTCGAAGGGGTGTTCTCGATCGGCGATGTGCGCTCGGGGTCGACGAAGCGTGTGGCGTCGGCAGTCGGCGAAGGCGCGGCGGTCGTCGCGCAGATTCACAGTTATCTGGCGGCCGCGCGGTAGCGTCTTGCGGCCTTGCACGACAGCCGCCGCCCATTCTGGTCACCGCCGTCTAACATCAAAGATCGTATTTCAGCTCCGCGTAGAACGTGCGCTGCGGAAACGGATGGAACAGGTAGTACTTGCGGTTATTCAGATTGTCGACGCCGAGCGCCGCGCCCCAGTGCTTGTCGACTTGCAGATGCACGCGCGCATCCATCACGAAGAAGCTCTGGAAACCCTGATACGTGGCCGGATTGCTGTCGCTGTTATCGACGGTCGCAAAAAGCCGCGTGCTGTACCGCGCGGCCAGCGTATACGCCCATCGGTTATCAGGCCGATAGGTCGCCGCCAGCGTGGCGCGCCACGTCGGCACGTAGGGCACCTGCTTGCCGACCGCGGTACTGCCCGTGGCCGACACAAAACCGTCGTCCTCCAGAATGCGCGCGTTCACGTACGTGAGGTTGCCGGACAGCGTGAGGCCCTTGATCAGCACATTGTCCTGCGTCCCCGCGATTTCAGCACCCGTCTCGCGCGTCCGGCCGACGTTCTGCGTGACCGACACCGGCGTCGCGAAACCGGGCACCGTCGACGTCTGCGAGATCAGCGCATTCGACACATATTCGTCGAACACAGACAGGCGCAGCTTGCCGTCGCTAACATCGCGCTCGAGCGCGAGCTCGCCGGACAGCACGCTTTCGGGCTTCAGAAACGGGTTCGCCTGCACGAAGGTCGAACCGGTCTGCACGGTCTGATAGAGCTCGCCGACGGTCGGGAAACGCACGGCCTTGCCGAACGAACCGGTAATCGACCAGATATCCGAAAGATCCCAGCGCAGCGATGCCTTCGGTGAAAAGGCATTGCGATCGAGACCCGGCTGGTTGATCGACACGCCGATGCCATTGCTGCCGGTCGCGAAGTTAAAGCCGTCATAGGCGCGCCACATCTCGTAGCGCCCGCCGAGCGTGGCCTGCAGCGAAGGCGAAATACGCCAGACGTCCTGCGCCCACAACGCGAACGTCTGCGTCTTGCCGAGCGAGTTGCTGAACAGCGAGCCGTCCTCGCCCTCGGAAGCCCAACTCGATGTGTTGTACGTGGGGCTCACGAGCTTGAACTGATCGAAATGCGCGCCGAAGCTCGCGATATTCGCGCCGGCAACGCCTTGCGGCCGCCACGTGCCTTTCAGGTCCACCGTGGTCCAGCCCGTGCCGCCCATATCGGTCGTCCGTCCCGGACCGCCCGCCAGCGCGGCCGGATAAACGCCGGTGGATAGACCGCTCAGGTCCTGCAGGTAATAGAAGTTGCTGACCACCAGTTGCCAGTCGAACGGCCCGTTCGTGTGGCTATCGAGGGTCAGGCTTTGCATCAGGTGTTCCTGCTCGACGTTGTTCGCGGTGAACTGCCCCGCGATCGTCGCCGCGCTGTATGAATAGCCGCCGATATTCACATTGCCGGTGGTCGCGCCGTAAAACGGCGTGCCGTTCGCGGTCTGCAGATAGGTCTGCGCGCGCGCCTTCTGACTGTTCTGCCAGTAGCCGAGCGCGTACGTCGCGCTCAAGGTCGGCGTGAAATCGTAGGCGAGCTTGAGCGTCGCGTTGTCCTGAATCGTATGGACGAAGTTGCCCGCGCCGATCACCTGCACCGGTTGCCCGGTGCGGTTCCGGTCGGCAATCGCGCCGGTCACAACGGGCAGGTTGGCGGCCGCGCGCGTGGTCGACTGCGTGACCTCGCCGATCGTGATCGGCTGGCTGAAGCTATCGAGGTGGCTCGCCGTGAGGAACCACGACAACTTGCCGGCCCTGTCTCCGAGCGTCGCGCTGTACTGCTGCGCCGGCTCGTTTTCGTGCGTGTTGTAGAGGCCGAAGTGCTGGATCGAACCGAGCACGTCGACGCTCGCTTCGAACTGCTTCGGCATGCGTGTCGTGATTTCGGTCACGGCGCCATACGAGTTGCCGGGGAATTGCGCGGCAAACGGCCCGTACAGCACGTCGACGCGTTCGATCTGCTGCGGCGACACCATGAACCACTGCGGCGAGCCGTTCTGGTTATTGTTGTTGATCAGCGTGCTGAGCAACACGCCGTCCGCATAGATCAGGCTGCGCGCGCTCGCGTTGATGCCGGTCGTGCGCGTGGACATCGGCGCGTTCGTGTCGCCGATATAGCGCTTGCGCACGAGCACGTCGGGCATGTATTTCAGTGCGTCGGACGCGTCCGTCGCATTGATCGTCTCGCTGACCTGCTTCGCGGTGATGCTTTCGGTGGTCTGCGGCAGCTGGTTCTTTTCCGCGTACGAGCGCGAGCCCGTGATCTGGACGGCCGGCAAGGACTTCGTGTTGTCGCCGGATTTGCCGGCTGCGGTGTTTTCGTCGGACGTGGATGGGTCTTCATTGGCCGCGGCCTCTGCCGATGCCGCAGCAGCTTCGGCTGAAGCCGATGCAGGTGCGGACGCATGGGTGTCCGCATTGATATCACCACTCGCCGCGACAGCGACGCCATTCGCCAGGCTCAGACCCGCTGCGGCAAACAGCCACAGCACGCGAGCAGGCACACGCGGCGCGCTGCGCGCCACGCCCGCAAGATGCGGATTGGACATGTGAAACTTCCCCTCAAAGCAAAGCTGGCCGCATTCCCGGATAAAGGCGCGGCAGGGTCGCGATGCACGCTTCAAAGGCCTAAAAGCTTCTAAAGCTTTAAAGGCCAAAGCGCCGCGATTCTTTTACAGGCTCGATGCGAGGGAAGCAGGAGGGGCGCGTGGACGGCCCGAGGGAAATGCGCCAAGCGGCGTGAAACGCGTGGACAGCACGGGCGCCGCTGCGATGGCGATCAGCAGGATCAGCACCGGCATGACGGGCGGCACCGCGGTCACGGCAACATGATTCGCCAGCAGATCGCAGTAAGCGCAGGCGGCGAGCGAGTCGCCGCTCATCGAATGCGCTTGCGAATGATCGACACTCGTGTCGAACGCGGAACAGAGCGCCGCATTGGGCTCGTTCGCATGCGCCGCCATGGCCAGTTGACTCACAAGCGGCACGAACACGACAAGGCACATGGCGAAAATGCCAAGCCATGCGGTAAGCCGTTTATGTGCGCGAGGGATCATGGTGTCGAAGCGGATAAGCGGTGCGAGTTTAGCACCTCTTCCGCGCAGGCGAAACTGACGTGACCCGCTTCGCGTGCTCGAGGAAGTAGCCGAGCGCATGCATGCGCGAGCATTCGCGCACACACGACTCCATCCGGTTGCCGGCTGGATGCGGTCCGTACTGCGGCGATTCGTGCAGCGACGCGAGCAGCGGCATGACGCCGCCTGACCTATCGATCTCCGACAATGCGGCGACGCTCGAAACCAGCGCCTCGTGCAACTGTTCGGCGAGATCCACGTCGGCGCCGAGCCTGCGCAGCGTCTGCATGCGCGCTTGCTGTTCATAGACCAGTTCGAGGCCGCGACGAATGTATCTCGACACGCCGTCCGCCGCGGCGGATTCCTGCCCGTAATCCTCCTGCGCATCATCTATTTGCTCGCGCGCGGCAACGCCTTCGCACGTGCGATTTTTTTTCTCCGTTGCTGGGGCATTCACAACGCCTGCCGCGACGCGAGACACCGAATCGACCAACGCCGTCGGGTCAAACGGCTTTCTCAAATGACGCTCGACCGGAATATCCGCCTGGGTATCGACACCCGACATCAGAATGACCGGCACACGTGAAAGACGCGGAATCGCCCGCAACATCCGGACCATGTCCGGGCCTTCGAGCACCGGCATATTCACATCCGTCACGATTACTTGCGGCGAAGCCGTTACCGCGGTCGTCAGCGCTTCGAGACCATTGTTTGCGACCGTCACGTCGTGACCCGCCGCGGTCATTGCCGATTCGAGCGCCTCGCGCAGATTTACATCGTCATCAACCAGAAGCACGCGTGTCATGGCTCCCTCCCTTTGCCCGACTGCCCAACTGCTGCATTTACCGTGTACTGCTGTTTTCGAGCATCGGCCATTCCCGCCCTTGTTATGCACGCAGCTTCGCGCGCGGCCGGCAAGTCCACCGGTGAAAGTGGGTATGGCATATGCAGTTGCGGCCATGGCGCGCACCGTGCCTGTCTGTCCTTCTTTTCGACAAGCGACCCGCTCACGCAGCGGCGCCGTCGTCACGCATCAATTTACAATGTAACCGGTATCTAAAAAACTCCAATATTGCTATTTGGCTTGCACTGCCCAAGGGTCATTACCGCGAGCCATTGTGCCTGAGCGTCACACTGCTGATCGCCATCCCACACCGTATACATCGATAATCAGGGTAATCCCGAAGTTCGCCCGATGCGCTTTCAATATAAGTTTGCCACTGCAATGAGACCGGTTACATTGCGATATGCGTGGCGACAAGACAAGATCCGCGACCCGAGCAAGGGTGGCCAGAAATCAGAGGATGCACATGAAGACGAGAGCGATCAGCTCAGAGACAGACAAGACGCGGCGCTGGTATCACGACATCACATGGGCTCAGTGGAAGGTGCTGATTGCCGCATGGGGCGTTTGGGTGATGGATGCAGTCGACTTTCTCGCGATCACCTTCGTATTGCGCGACATCGCGACGACCTTCAACGTCACGCTCGACACCGCATCGCTGCTGCTGCTCGCCACCTACGGCGTACGCTGGATCGGCGGCCTGCTGTTCGGCAGCCTGAGCGACCGGATCGGCCGCAAGATTCCGCTGCTGATCACGCTGACATGGTTCACCGTCGGTGCGGCACTGACCGGCGCCGCGCCCACCTTTGCGCTGCTCGCGGCATTCCGGCTGTTTCTCGGCTTCGGCATGGCGCCGGGTTTCTCGCTCGGCGCGACGATGGTCGCTGAAGCGTGGCCTGAAAAGCATCGCGCGATCGGCATCGGCATCCTCGATACCGGCTGGGGCCTCGGCGCAATTGGCGCGGCCATGGCCTACAACTGGGTGTACCCGGCGTTCGGCTGGCGCGGCATGTTCTTTATCGGCATTCCGCCTGCGATCTTGCTCGGCCTCTTCATCGTCTTCATGGTGCCCGAGGCGCAAGCGTGGAAAGAAGCGAAGCGCGAGCCGATCATGTCGTGGCGCGACAATCCGGCCGTCGTGCTATTCGCGCGTTATCCGCGGCGGGTCGCCTATCTCGGGCTGCTGATGCTCGTGCTGTGCTTCGGCTCGTGGCCGTTCCAGGGTTTGCTGCCCACTTACCTGAAGTCGCTGCAGATGGCGCCCGGCGCGATCAGCTGGATCACGAGCGCATCGGCGATCGGCCAGGTGTGCGGCTTCTTCGCGTCGGGCTTTATCGCGGAACGCATCGGCCGGCGCCTCGCGCTCGGTGGCATGCTGGCCATCGGATCGCTGTTCGTCGCGGCGCTCGTGTTCAGCGCATCGAGCTTCGGCATCGCATTGCCGCTCGCGTTTCTGGCAGGCTTCTTTCTCGTCGGCTCGTCGGGTATCTGGGGCACCGTGCTCACCGAGAACCTGCCGCGCGACGTGCGCGCGTCGGGCGTCGGCCTGCTCTACAACGTCGGCGTGATCGGCGGCGGCATGGCGCCGTTTATCGTGCTGTCCACCATTCATCGCGTGAACACGACGCTCGCGATCGGCATTGCCGCGTTTTCGGTGGGCGCCGCGGTCGCGGCGCTCATCGTGCTGAAGTTCGTGCGTGAAACGAAGGGCCTGCGGTTGCAGGATATCGACAAGTCCTGACTGAGCGCAGCGCGGCGCGGCGGTTTGCGAACGCCGCTTACCGCTTCTTCGGCGGCGGCGCCGAAGAAGCGCGCACGATCAGCTCGGCACGGAATTCAAGGCTTTCCACCTGCTTGCCGTCGAGCTGCGCAATAATCATTTCGGCCGCCTTGCGACCGATTTCCACGCTCGGCACACGTACTGTCGTAATCGGAATCGGCAGTTCGGCCATCAGTTCGAAATCGTCGAAGCCCGCAATCGTCATCTCGCGCGGCACATCGATACCGCACGACATCGCTTCGAGCATCGCACCCATCGCAAACGAACCGTTGCCGCAAATCATCGCGGTCGGCCGCTTCGGGGAATCGACAACCTGCCGGAACAGGCGCCGCCCCTCGTTGACGCTCCAGAATCCTTCGACGAAGTGCGCCGGATTCATGCCGAGCCCCTGCACCGCCAGCGCATCGCGCACGCCTTCGCGGCGCGCACGCGCGCGGTCGTTGCTGTCGGCCGATTGCGCAAGCATGCCGAAGCTGCGATGCCCGAGTTCGAGCAGATAGGTGGTGAGATCGAAGAACGCGCGATAGTTATCGACGCCCACGCAAGGCACGTGGCTCTTCGCCGAATAGTTGAACGTACTGACGACCGGCGTTTCGCGCTGCTCGAGCAGCGGATAGAGTTCGGGCCGATGGGTATCGCCGACCACGACGAAGGCGTCGACGCCACGCTCGAGCATCTTGCGCACCTGGCGCAGCTCACGGTCGGTTTCGTATTCGGAGCACCCGAGCAGCAACGTATAGCCCTGCTGTTCGAAAGCCTCCTGCAAGGACTGGATGGCACTCGCATAGTGCTCGTTCGCGACCGTCGGAAAGATCGCGCCGATCGTGCCGGTGCGCTGCGTGGCAAGCGCGCGGGCCGCGGCGCTCGGCACCCAGCCCAGATGCTTGATCGCCACTTCGATGCGCGCGCGCAGCTGTTCGGACACCGCCTCGGGGTTATTCATCACGCGCGACACGGTGGCGGACGATACGCCCGCAAATCTCGCCACGTCGCGCAACGTGACCGAACCGCCGCGAGCACGTCGCGGCGGCGGCTCGCTCGATACCTCGTCGCCGGAGTTTTCTGCTCTTGCCATGTTTTGGGGGCACCGATTCAATGCGCCCATTATAGCGACAGGGTGAGCGCGCAAGCCGCACCCGGTTCAGGCTGCCGCACAACCATCACGGCCATCAGTTCTTCAGCTTCTTCGCCCACTTCATCAGATGACGGCCCGCCGCGACGACTTCGCCGCGCTGGTTGATCACTTCCATTTCGGCCATGCTGCGGCGCTTTTCCTCGTCGATTTCGGCGACCCGGTAGATGACCGTCACCGTATCGCCGAGCAGGACCGGCTTGATGAAGCGGATCCGGTCGTAACCGGCGGACACCGGGAATTCGTCGAGATCGTCGCGGTGAATCACATGCGCGATGCTGATCGTCGATGCGGTCGACATATAGCCGACGATCAGCGCGCCATGCGCGATGCGCGTGCCGATGCTCGACTTCTCCTGCATGTACTGCTCGTTGATATGCGTATCGCTGAAGTCGCCGGTCAGCCCGGCGAACAGCGTGACGTCCGTCTCGCCGACCGTTTTCGAAAACTTGAACACCTGTCCGATTTCCACGCCCTTGATTGCCACTATTGCCTCCGTTTGAGATGAGCCGATTGCGTCCGCGCCGCGCGGACACGTCCATCGCCTGTCGACAATGGTACCGGTTACACAACCATCCGTAAACGGCTACGGAATGCCACCCTTTGCAAGCTACTCAAAGCCATGCAGCGATGTAACGCGACGACTTGCCCTTGCTAATGTATCCGGTTACATTAGCGATATCTGTTAAGCCAAAGTGACAGGAAAAAGCGATGGAACGAATTACAAGCGACGAAGCCGCAAGGCTTCTGAAATCCGGAGACTCGGTGCTGATCAGCGGCTCGGGCGGCGGGCATTCGGTACCGGAGGAACTGCTGGCCGCCGTCGGCCGCCGTTTTGAAACGGAGCAGCAGCCCACGGCCCTCACGTCGATCAGCGTGGTCGGCATCGGCGACCGCGCGGCGCTCGGCGCCACGCATCTCGCGCGCGAAGGCCTGCTCAAGCGCGCGATTACGAGCGCGCTCGTCGATTCGCCGGGCCTCGTCACGCTCGCCGCCGAGGACAAGATCGAGGCCTACACGCTGCCGCAAGGCGTGCTGTCGCAACTGATGCGCGACATGGCCGCGGGCCGCCCCGGCCTCATCACGAAAACGGGCCTCGGCACCTTTGTCGACCCGCGCCAGCAAGGCGCAAAGCAAAGCCCGCGCACGCACGAAGACCTTGTCGAAGTGATGGAACTCGACGGCGAGGAATGGCTGCGCTTCAAGCCGTTTCCGATCGATGTCGCCTTCCTGCGCGGCACCACTGCCGACGAAGACGGCAACGTGACGATGGAACAGGAAGCGGTATTCGGCGAAATGCTCGCCATGGCGCAGGCAACCCGCCGCCAGGGCGGTCTTGTGATCGTGCAGGTCAAACGGATCGCGCGGCGCGGTACGCTGCCGCCGAAGCACGTGAAAATTCCAGGCATTCTGGTGGATTTCATCGTGGTCGAACCGGAGCAGCGCCAGACGTATGCGACCGCCTACGACCCGAGCTATTCGGGCGAACTGCGCGTGCCGCTCGACGAGATCAAGCCGCTGCCGTTCGGCCCGCGCAAGGTGGTCGTGCGCCGCGCGGCGATGGAGCTCTACCCGAACGCGGTCTGCAATCTCGGCGCCGGCATCTCGACCGGCCTCTCCACGGTCGCCGCCGAAGAAGGCGTGCTCGACGATGCGATCCTCACCAACGAACAGGGCTTGATCGGCGGTGCGCCGATCACAGGCCGCGACTCGGGCGGCGCGCAAAATTTCGCCGCGATGATCGAACAACCTTCGCAATTCGACTTCTACGACGGCGGCGGCCTCGATCTCGCGTTTCTCTCGTTCGCCGAAGTCGACGCGCAAGGCAACGTCAATATCAGCCGCTTCGGCGACAAGATCATCGGCGTAGGCGGTTTTATCAACATCAGCCGCAATGCGCGCACCGTCGTGTTCAGCGGCACGTTGACGGCGGGCGGACTCGATATCGGCTGGGAGAACGGCAAGACGCAGATTCGTCAGGAAGGCCGGCATCGCAAGTTCGTCAATACGCTCGAGCAGATCTGCTATAGCGCGGCAGGCGGACGCGAACGCAATCAGAAGGTGCTGTTCGTCACCGAGCGCGCCGTGTTTCGCATTGGCAAACAGGGGCTCGAACTCACTGAGTACGCGCCGGGCATCGATCTCGAACGCGACGTGTTCCAGCATATGGATTTCCGCCCGCCCGTTGCCGCCGACGCGAAGGAAATGGATGTCCGCCTGTTCCATCCGGGCCTCATGAATCTGCGCGAAGACGTGACGCGGCGCGGGCGCCAGTACCGCAGCGCGCGTTTCGCCGAATGGCTCGCCGAACGCCACGCCTCACAACGCGGGAGCAAGTCTTGACGGCCGCTCCGACCATCACCGGCGCCACCCGCCTCTACGCGATCATCGGCGACCCGATCGCGCAGGTCCGCTCGCCGCTCGTGTACACGCAGGCTTTTGCGGAACGCGGCATCAATGCGGTGATGATTCCCGGCCACGTCCAGCCCGAGCGCTTCGAGCAAACGGTGGCCGGGCTGATGGCGCTCGGCAATCTCGATGGCGTGCTCGTCACCGCGCCCTACAAGGTCGCGATGCTGAAATTCGCGGACACGGTCGGCTCGCGCGGCGAGCGCGTCGGCGCGGTGAATGCATTCAGGCGTACTGCGGACGGGCAATGGCATGCCGATATGTTCGACGGCGAAGGCTTCGTGTCGGCGCTCAGAAAACGCGACGTGCCGCTGCGCCATGCGCGCGTGCTGATGTTCGGCTGCGGCGGCGCAGGCGCTGCGATTGCGGTGTCGCTTGCGGACGCCGGCGTCGCCGAAATCCGCTTCGTCGATCCTGATCACGCGAATGCGCTGCCGCGCGTCGCCGCGCTCGGCGATGCTTGCCCGTCGTGCCGGATGTCGCTCGGCGCGGCCGGCACCGATGGTATCGATATCGTCATCAACGCGTCGACGGTCGGCATGCGCGCGGGCGACGGCTTGCCGGCGCCGCTCGACGGGCTCTCGTCGCGCATTGCAGTGGGAGACGTCGTGCTGAGCAGCGGCTTTACGCCACTCATTGCTTTCGCACAGAGCCGCGGCTGCGCCACGGTGACCGGCGTCGATATGCATTCGGGGCAGACGGAAGCGCTGCTTGCTTTTCTGCTTGGTCGCGCGGACTCGTAGCGTGCTGGATTCGTAGCGCCCTGCCCCATGGAAGCACACAACATCCGCCTGGGAGACAACAATGCCAATGCTAGGTAAAGCCGTCGTGCTGATCTGGAACGACGTCACGGACGAAGGCCGCGACGCGTTCTATGAATGGCACAACAACGAACACATACCGGAGCGTCTAGCGATTCCGGGCTTCAATCGGGGCCGTCGCCTGCGCGGCGACGATGCTCACCCTGAATGGCTGACGATCTACGAAGCCGACGATCTGCCGGTGCTAACCGGTGAAACCTACCTCGAACGCCTGAACAATCCGACGCCGGCAACACGCGCGACAGTGCGCCACTTTCGCAATACGGCGCGCTCGATCTGCACGGTTTCGTTATCGAGCGGCATCAGCACCGGTGGATGGATCTGCGCCGCGCGCCTCGATATCGCCGCCGACGCGGCTGACGGCTTCGCACGCCATCTCGGCGACACGCTGTTCCCCGCGCTGACCCGCCACCCCTCCGTACTCGCCGCGCACCTTTGCGACGCCGATACGCAGGCGAGCAACATCGAGACCAACGAAGCGAAGGAACGCGCATTCACGGTGCCGACGCGCATCGTGCTCGTCGAAGCCGCGACGCGGGAAGCAGCCGAATTCGCCCAGCAGCAGTTTCTACATCCGGCGTTCCGCGCGTTCTGCGCTAACCCGCCTGCTGCCGATATCTACGCGATGGAAATCACGCGCCTCGGCGCACCGCAATCGCCTTGACGAAACGAGGCGGCATAAAGACCCACCGCGGAACCAACCCGGCATCAATCCAAAGATACCCAAGGACAACAGATGAAACTCGCAAGATACGGCCAGCCCGGCGCCGAAAAGCCGGCACTCGTCGATGCAAACGGCAAGCTGCGCGACGCATCGAAGCTTGTCGACGGCGACTATGGCCCGGCGTTCTTCGCCTCCGGCGGCCTCGAAAAACTGCGTGGCGTTGATGTCGACTCGCTGCCGCTCGTTGCGGACAACGCGCGCGTCGGCTCGTGCATCGCGCGGCCGGGCAACTTTGTCGCGATCGGTCTGAACTACGTGCAGCACGCGATCGAAACAAACGCGCCGATTCCCGAAGAGCCGATCATTTTCAACAAGGCGCCCTCGTGCATTTCCGGTCCTTACGATCCCGTGCGCTTGCCGCGCAACTCGGTTAAAACCGATTGGGAAGTGGAGATCGCCTTTGTGATCGGCAAGCATGCGCACTACGTCGAGCAAAGCGATGCGCTCTCGTATATCGCTGGCTTTTGCGTGTGCAACGATATTTCCGAGCGCGAATTTCAGCTCGAACATGGCGGCCAGTGGGTCAAAGGCAAGATGGCGCCGACGTTCGGTCCGATCGGACCGTGGCTCGTCACCACCGATGAAATTGCCGACGTGCAGCAATTGCCGCTGTGGCTCGAACTGAATGGCAAGCGCATCCAGAATTCGAACACGTCGGACATGATCTTCCCGATCGCGAAGCTGTTGTCGTACACGAGCCAGTTCGTCGCGCTCGAACCGGGCGATATCATCACAACGGGTACGCCGCCGGGCGTGGGTCTCGGCATGAAGCCGGAAAAGTATCTGAAGCCCGGCGACGTGATGGAACTGAGCGTCGAAGGTCTCGGCGTGCAGCGTCAGGTCGTGCGCACGTGGGACGAGCAATGAGGAACACGCGGTAAATAACGCAACGAATGCGCGGTGCGAAACAGCGCCGCCAATACGAAAGCCGGCTCACGCCGGCTTTCTGTTTTTCGATGCTCGCGATCGGTTCGCAACCCGGCTCGCGATCGATTCGCAACCCGGTTCGCAACCCGGCTCGCGATCCATTTAGAACCGGTGAATGATCGCAAGCCCTGCCGCAAACATGCTGCGCCCCGAAGCCGGCGTCGAATTGAACCCGTCGCCCAGCGACGCAGTCGCCGCAATGATGCTCGAACCGCCCGCCGTGCCGAGCGTCTTGCCGTTCGCGCGCTGATAGGCCTGTAGCGCATAGATGCCGGTTCGCTTCGATAATGCGTAGTACTCGGACAGATTGAACTGGCTATACGACGCGTTATCGCTAATGCCGTTCGATTTCGTCGCGCGCGTGTAGCTGTACCCTGCCGCGAAATCCCACGCCGGCGCGACGCGCAGATGCAGCACCGCGCCTTCGGTATTGAAGGTCGCCTGGTCGGTGAACAGCGAGTGAATGCCGGGAATGTACTGCACGTTCGAGTACGACAACGACAGATCGAGGTTCTGCGTGAAGTTGTACCCGGCCGTCACTGCCACGCGCTGCTGCGCGGCGTTGGTCGCATAGCCGTTGGTCGCGGATGAAATCGCCACCTGGCCGCCCGAGGTCAGCGTCGAATTCGCGCCCCACGGCCCGCCGCCCGGCGTCGAGTTGTTCACGCGCATGAAGCCGACCGCGATGCCCGCAGGGCCCGCCTGATACAGCGCCGCCGCGCTCCACGTCGCGCCGCTGTTGAACGAGCCCGGCACGCCGCCGAGCGAATACGAAGCGCTGACCTTGAGGCCGTACAGCGTCGGCGATGTGTACATCACCGTATTGTTCGCGCGGAATACCGTATCGAGCGAATCGAGGTCGCCGGGGTGTGCGCCGAAGAAGCCCGTGAGCCAGGTGGTCGGGCTATAGGTGGACAGCAGCAGGTAGTACGGCGTGTACTGCCGGCCGAGCGTGAGCGAGCCGTATTTGTCGTTCGCAAGGCCGATGAATGCCTGCCGCCCGAACATCGCACCTGAGAACTGCGCACCGCCCGTCGTGCCGTTATAGCCCGATTCGAGCACGAACAGCGCGTGGTTGCCGCCGCCGAGATCTTCGTTACCCTTGAATCCGATGCGATCGCCGGCCCAGATGCCGGTGGCGAGCTTCACAGCCGAGTGGCCCCCGCTTGTCGAGCCGAGCGACGTCGAACTGCTCTGATAGACGACGCCGGTGTCAATAATGCCGTACAGCGTCACGCTGCTCTGCGCGCATGCCGGCGTCGCGCAAATCGCCGCTCCGGCCGCCGCGATCAGCGCTCCGGTTCCTGCAAACCGCTTCATCAACGTCTCCTGTCTTTTAGTTGCGCCAGTTATTGAAGACAAAGCCATCCCACGCGCATGCGCGAAGCGGATGCGCGATTTACGGGTGAAATGCCTGGGGGCGCCCTGGCTGGACGCATCGCGGCTACACGTGGACGAACGCCACCGCGATTACGTCAATGTAACCGGTTTCTTTTGGATCGACAAGGATGAAAAATCGTTAAAAACACGCGCAACAACGCGCCACAAAAAGTGCTATTTCAGGACACGTTGACTTTTTTAACGATATTTTGTAACCGGTACCAAAAGCATCCATCTGATGACGTGATTCGGCGAGAGCACTACGTCTTCAGGTGGGAACCCGATGCTGATGAGGAAATCGGACGAAGACGCGCACTTTGGGCGACGTCATGCGCCCTGAAGGCATCTGATCGAGCCGCGCATCGCAGGCAATGTCGAAGACGACTCACGCGATCAAACGCCCGTGGCGGCGCAGAGCCTGCGCGCGCACTTTCATGGACCGATCATCGCGGCCGGCATGACCGGCGAATTGCGCAGGCGGCATTCGATTTTTACTTGATTTCAGGTTCGCTGCCTGCGCCATGTCATCTCGTCGAGCCGCTTACGCTCCCGCCCACACCGGCACGACGAACAGATAGACGAGCCCCAGCAACGAACCGGCCGTCAGGAAAATCACAAGCGTAAAGCCCAGAACACGCTGCACGCCGAGACCGGCAATCGCCACCACCGGAATGGCCCAGAACGGCTGCAGCAAACTGCCCGCCATTTCGCCTGCGGCGATCGCCATCGAGGTGCCCGGCAACGACGCGCCCAACTGCATCGCAGCCGGAATCGTGAACGGCCCCTGCACCGCCCAATGGCCGCCGCCACTCGGAATAAAGAGCGTAATCACGCCTGAAGCCAGATAGCTGAGAAACGGCAGCGTATTGCCCGACGCGACATGAATATAGGCATGTGCCACCACTTCATCGAGCCCGGTCGCGCCCATGATCCCCATGATTCCGCCATAAAACGGGTATTGCAGCAGCATCGGCCCGGTCACTTTCGCGGCCTCTGTCACCGCCCCAACGTACCGGCGCGGACTGCCGTGCAAACACAGCCCGGCAAGCAGAAAGATAAAGATCACCGTGTTGATGTCGAGGTTCACGCCGTGGCGAATCCATTGCATGGCGAGATAAGCCGCGCCGGCCAGAACGAACACGAGCGCGCAGATCCGCGAGCGTTCGAGCACGCCGGCGAATGTTCCCGCGCGTGAATCGTCGGCTTGCTCGATCTTTTTCTCCTCGGCCTCGATCAGGCTGGCGTCGGCGGCGATGACATCCTTGTCGGCGGGCCGCATCAGGATAAACACCACCGGAATCAGGACCATCGCCGCGACGCCCGCAAGCAGGTTCCATCCGGTGAACACGGTATGCGTGAGCGGCACCGCCGCGTGCGTGTGCTGCTCGACGATATTGAGCGGATTGCCGGGCGACGCGATCGACAGCGCAATCGAACTCGACATGCCCGTGAACGCCCACAGCACCCATGAACTGTAGGCAGCAGCGACGAGCCACGCGAAATCCACGCGCACCTGCCTGGCAACCTGCTTCGACAGCAGCGCGCCCACGACGAGCCCGAAGCCCCAGTTCAGAAACGTGGCGACGGCGCCGACGCCGAACACGAGCAGCACCGCCGATACGGGCCCGACCGCCAGCCGACTCACGCTGCGCAAGCCGGCCTTGATCAGCGGCGCACTTGCGAGTGCGTAACCGGTCACTAGAACCAGCACCATCTGGAACGCGAACGTGAAGATGCCGAAGATGCCCTTGTACCAGCCGGTGAGAATCGTATCGGGTGTGCCTTTCGGCGCAAACGCAAGCGATAGCGCCGCGACCAGCACCGTCAGCAGGATCACGATCACGAACGGGTCGGGCATCACGCGCTCGAACACGTACACGCACGACGAAACAGCGCGCTGCAGCAAGGTCTTGTGGTCCCCTTCGGAACGGGGAGCGGACTGCGGCCGGACCGCGAGCGGCGAAGTATCATGGGTTTCCACAATGTGTCTCCTGACCATGGGTCTTTATCAGGGCTGCCAGGTTCGACCGCTCGTTGAACCGCTCGTTAAACTGATATACCGCGGTTCTCCGGCTTTTTCTGTACGGCAGCCACGCGTCGGGCTTCGATCTATGCCAGCTCCGACACCTTCGCCGCCGACGTCTCGCCAACCGGCATAATCTGCAGTTCGCGCTCCTTGCGCTGCAGCGCCATCAGAATCTGACGCGCGCGACGCAAGGCCTTATCGGTTTTGAGGAACAGTTCCGAGTAGCCGTCGTCCGGGTATTCCATCATCCGTTGCTGGCGTTCGAGCGCCCACTGATCCTGCTCGACGACAGCCGGGAACATCTCGGCAACCTTGCGCGCGGTCGGCATGTTCGGATCGCTAAGCGTCGTATGCCACTCCTTGCACGACACGTTCCAGCGCCAGACCAGGTTGCGCTCGTCGACGGGCAAATGCAGATGCAGCAGCGTATAGCCGCGTTCCTTGTCCGTGCCCAGTTCGCCCTCGGGCGCGACGCGCATCACGACGCGCGTCAGCCCCGGGGTCACCATGCAGTGCGTGTGAACCCGTTCGACCGTGTCATACAGGAACCACTCCTTCAGATACGGCGGCTGCCGGTAGCCGTGCACGTGGCGCGTGGTGCGCACGAACGTATGTCCTTCGCTGTCCCCTTCTTCCAGTTCGACCGGAATCCGGCTGTTTTCCTTGTCACCGATATTGCCGTCGTGCAACGGATAAAAGTGCGTGATGTCGAGCAGGTTCTCGATCAGCAACAGGTAGTTCGCCGGCACGCGCAGCGGCTCGGGCGAGCCGATCGACAGGTTGCCGGCGTCGGTTACTTCGGACGTACGCGGCGGCGCGAATCGCTGGGCGCCGGCGGGACTGCCGGGCCAGACCCATACCACGCCGTCCTGCTCGCAGACCGGCACGACACTGAGGCGTGCCTGAGGCGGAATCGGCTTGTCCGGCGCGGACGGAATCGCCACGCAGCGGCCTGACGTGTCGTAGCACAAGCCGTGGTAGGCGCATTCGAGATGGCCGTCGTCGAGCAGCCTGCTTTGCGACAGCGGAAAGCGCTTATGACAGCACCGGTCATCGAATGCAACGACCTCGCCGCTTTCTGCCGAGCGCCACATCACGATCGGACGGTTGACGATCTTGTGGCCTTGCAGTTGCCCCGCGGGAAACTCCGACGAAAAACCGATCGGATACCAGCAATCTTTGACGTATTCGAATGTACTCATGGCGAGCATCCTCTCCAGAAGAATGGGGACATCGATGCAACCGGACAGTGCGGTCCGGCCTGTTTCTTGAAATGTGGTCTTCCCGGCCAATCAGATGTCGAGCACGAGCGTCGCGCTCTTCGCGCGCGCGCAGCAGATCATCACGAACTCCTCACGGTCTTCGTCGTCGAGCACCGTGTCGCGATGGATCGGCTCGCCGGCAAGATAGCGCGTCATGCAGGTGCCGCAATACCCCTCGCAACACGACGTATCGACGTCGACGCCATTGCATCGAAGCACGTCGACAATCGACTCGCCCGGCTGCACGGTCAGCGTTTTCTGCGAGCGGCGCAGTTCGACGTCGAACGGCGCGTCTTTTTCGCTGCCGCTATCGGTGTTGCTGCTTCGAGTGGGGTTCGCCGCGGCGCCCGCGGAAAAACGCTCGCAATGGCGCGTCGCCGCTGGCCAGTGCGCGCTCGCCGCTTCGATCGCGTCCATCAGCGGGCCGGGACCGCAATAGTAGAGATGCGTGCCGGACGAATAACCGCTCAGTGTCGATACGAGGTCGAGGCCGTTACGCGGGTCGCCATTATCGAAATGAAGCGATGCTTGACCGCTTTCGATCAGCGGCTTCAGTTCGTCAAGGAACGCGGCGCGTTGCGCCGTGCGCGCGCAATAGTAGAGATGAAACGCCTGCCCACGTTTACGCACCTCGTCGATCATTGCCATGACCGGCGTAATGCCGATCCCGCCGGCGATAAACACGTGCAGGCCGGCAGCGCTCGAGAGTGCGAAATGATTGCGTGGCTGAGAAATCTGCAGCTTCTGGCCCGCACGCAGGGTGTCGTGCATGGCAACCGAGCCGCCGCGGCCCCGCTCGTCGCGCAGCACAGCGACCACGTAACGATGCCGTTCCAGAGACGAGTTGCAGAGCGAATACTGGCGGATGACGCCGCCCGCGAGATACACGTCGATATGCGAGCCGGCCGTGAACGCAGGCAGCAACGCGCCATTTGCGCTCACGAATTCGAAAGCGTTGATATCGTCGGCAAGCGCCGTGATGGACTTCAAACGGACTTCAAGCTTTGCGTGCCGCTCGTCACTGGCACGAACGGGGGCCTCCTCCCGCACGAGGACCGCTTCCATGTCTTCCTCCTTGATTCGCAGCACCAGTCTGTGTGAGGCCTTTTGGTGAGGCTCATGCGCTGTGCTTGAGGAAAAGATTAGGCTCGCGAAAGCATGAACTCAAACGAGTAATTCGCGCGCTGAAGCATCAAGTTTGTTGAACTGTCGTTATGCGCCGCAGCATTTTCGCCGCCGCGCTTCGTCTAACCTTTTTGTCGTACGAACAGGTCATGGGCTGTCGGTCTGGATCTCGATACGCTCGAAATCGCTGACCTCGCGCGCCAGTTCCGCGATCGCCCTTGGGAGCGAATACGAATGGCCCGCGGGGCAGGCCGCAATAAACTCGACGGGCTCGAGCGGATTCGTGACATGGACCACGGTCAGCTTGCCCTGCGTGATTTCCGGCAGATACGAGCGCACCGGCAGATACGACACGCCCATGCCCGCAATCGTCATCGACGCCGCGACCGCGACGCTTTTGCAGCGCGCAAGATACCGGCAACGCGCGTGTTCGCTCATGAACCAGTCCTCGAGCGCGGCATAGTGAAACGACGACTGCTTCATACCGATGATCGGATACCCGGCCAGCTCGCGAGGGCTGTACGTACGGTCGCCAAGGCCCAGTGCGGGGCTCGCCATCCATTGAAAGTCGACGACGCCAAGCGACAGCGTCGACAGCTCAGGCGTTCGTGTATGCCCCGGCGCAAGCACGAGTTCGAGTTCCGCCTGGCGCAGGCTTGCCATCAGTTCGGCCGTCAGCGCCTCCTCGATCTCGAGCCGTACGTTCGGATACCGCTCCGCAATCACGGTGATGAGCCGCGGCAACCAGGTCGTCGTCACGACTTCCGCCACGCCGAAACGCACGACACCCGACACCGCTTCGGGCGCACCGATGCGGTGTTCGAGCTCGGTCGACAGATCGAGGATCCGGCTCGCGTAGTCCATCAGTTCGCGGCCCTTCGGCGTGAGACGCGCCGCACGATGGGTTCTGTCGAACAGCTCGACGCCGAGCGCCCGTTCGAGTTCGCGCAAGCGCATCGAGACCGCCGATTGCGTTGCGTACAGGCGCTCGGCCGCTGCCGCGAAGCTGCCGAGCTTGACGGTCCAGAAAAACGTCTCCAGCTGCTGAAGGGTCATGGAGCCTCTACGTCGGTCGTTGTGCGTAGAAGTTTAAGGAGTCGCTCAAAAGGGGTCTGCAATGGAAAGCCCCTACGGCTTGTAACCTGCGATAAATATTCGATACTTACCAGGTCATACCCTTACGCGAACGAACAGGAGGAGCACGATGACCGACTTCTACCGCACTAAAGGCCTTTCGAGCGCGGTTTCCTATCAGGACCCGAAAGCCGCATATCGATGGCTCGAAGCCGCATTCGGGTTCGAGCCGCTCTTCGTCCTGCTCGACGGCGACGGCAATCTCGCCCATTCCGAAATGTCGTATGGCGATTCGGTCGTCATGGTCGGCAGCGAATGGAGCGACGATCATAAAAGCCCGCGCTCGGTCGGCGGCAGAAACACGCAGTCCGTTCATGTGCAGTTGGCGGAGGGCGAGGACATCGATGCGCATTGCGCGCACGCACGCGCAGCCGGCGCGATGATCGTGATGGAACCGGCCACGCAGTTCTATGGCGACCGGACCTATCGCGCGAGAGATCCCGAAGGACATATCTGGACGTTCGGTGTCACCGTGCAAAAGATGACGCCCGAGCAGTGGGATAAGGCGAGTGGATTGACTACGCGCAAACGCCTCGATTGAGCGCACGCCGGCAAAGTCGTACGCATGGGTGCGCCTACTTTCTGCGTCTACTTTTGCGCTCGCATCTACGCCGGGCCTTCTTCGAATACCACGACGCTGCGGGCTTCCACCCTGCAATGCCCGCTTTCCGTCGCGATCCACTCTTCTGCTGACGCGATATCGTGCGGACTCTCCAGCGCGGTATCGACGATGCGCCGCCAGCACCGCCCGTCGAATACCGGTAGCGCAACATCGCGAGGCGACGCATTCATATTGAAGACCACGTGCAGCGCCGGTTCACCCGCGGCTTCACCGCCGAGCGTAAACGCGAGCAGCCGTGCGCCATGATCGTGCCACGCAGCTTCGTTCAGGCGCTCGCCATGCCACACGACGTCCGGCTGCGTCCGGCCGGCCGAAGCCGCGCCGGTCAGAAATCGTCTTCGTCGCAGATTCGCGTGACGCTTGCGCAACGCGATCAGCTCGCGCACGAAACGCGTCATGTCCGTGCCCGCTTTTGAAGGCTCCCAGTCGAACCACGCAAGCGCGTTGTCCTGGCAATAGACGTTGTTGTTGCCGCGCTGGCTGCGCAGCGCTTCGTCGCCGGCAAGAATCATCGGCACACCCTGGCTCAACAGCAGAATCGCCATCAGATTGCGTGCCTGACGGTGGCGCAAGGCCATGATCGCCGCATCGTGCGTTTCGCCCTCCGTTCCGCAATTCCACGAAAGATTGTCGTTGCTGCCGTCGCGATTGTCGTCGCCGTTGGCCTCGTTGTGTTTCATGTCGTAGCTGACGAGATCGTGCAGCGTAAAGCCGTCGTGGCACGTCACAAAGTTGATGCTGTTGGTCGGGAGTCTGCCGTCGTCCGCATAAATATCGGAACTGCCTGCAATGCAGGTGGCGACCTGGCCGACGAGCCCCGATTCGCCGCGAACGAAGCGGCGGATCAGATCGCGATAGCGGCCGTTCCATTCGGCCCATGCCATGCCCGGAAACGCGCCGACGTGATAAAGGCCTGCCGCATCCCACGCTTCCGCGATCAACGGCACGTGAGACAGCACGCGCGACGCCTCGAGCGACCACGGCAGTGGCGGATCGCCCATCAGCTCGCCATGCGGGCCGCGCGCGAACACGCTCGCGAGATCGAACCGAAAACCATCGACACCGAGTTCCTCCACCCAGTATTCGAGGCAGTGAACAATGAATGCGGTGACGAGCGGATGGTTGCAGTTCACCGTATTACCGCAACCGGTGTAATCGAGGTACTGACGCCGGTCGCCCGCATCGTGCTGATAGAAGATATCGTTAGCGAGGCCCTTGAAGTTAATCACTGGCCCCGCCGCGCCCGCTTCGGCCGTGTGGTTAAACACGACGTCGATGAGCACCGCGATACCGGCCTCGTGCATCGCATCGGTTAGCTCACGGAATTCCTGCGGCGCGCGCGCCGGGTCGCGGCAATAGCGCGGATGCGGACTGTAGTAGCTGTGCGTGCTATACCCCCAGAAATTGACGAGCCCTCGCCCGGCCGCGATGGGCGGAACATCCTGTTCGTCGAACGCCATCACCGGCAAGAGTTCGACATGCGTCACACCGAGTTCCTTCAGATACGGAATTTTTTCGATCAACCCGGCGAAGGTTCCTGCGTGCGCGACGCCGCTCGACGGATCGCGCGTGAAGCCGCCTACATGCAGTTCGTAGATCACCGCGTCGGTGAGGGTGCGCACGGCACGTCGGGCGGTCGTGGTCTGCAACGGCTTGAGCGGCTCCGTGACGAGCGCCCGGTTCGTCGCGTGCGCGCGATTGACCTGATCGCCAACCGGACGGCGAATCCACAACCGGCTATCGACCGCGCGCGCAAACGGATCGAGCAACTCTTTCTGAGCGTCGAACGCGCGGCCCGTGAGTTGCGTGTCGTGCGGACCATCGATGCGCCACGTGTAGCACGTACGCGGCGGCAGTGCTTCGACGAGCACATGCCAGTAGAAAAACGTGCGATTGGATTGCGAATCGAGCGCGACGATCTGAAACGGCTCGGCGCTATCGGGCGCTTCATACAGCAGCAGTTCCGCGCGCGTCGAATGGCGGCTGAAAATGCAGAAATTGACACCCTCGGGCAGCGCGGTCGCGCCCGGTGGAAAGCGTGAGCCGGCGCGTACCGCATAGACACGCGCCGGCCGTGTTTCAGCGCCTTCGCTCAAGGGCGATCCTCACAGGCTCGATCTTCCAGATCTGCTCGCAATACTCGCGAATCGCGCGGTCGGACGAAAATTTCCCGGAGCGCGCGGTATTGAGGATCGACATGCGGTTCCAGCGCCGTGTGTCTTGCCACGCCGTGCTGACGTCCTGCTGGCGAGCCACATACGCGGCGTAATCGGCGAGCACGAGAAACGGATCGTGGTTGAGCAGGTTATCAAGCAGCGGCCGGAACATCTCGCGATCGCCGCGCGAAAAACGCCCGCTGCCGATCGCCTCGATCACGCCGTGCAATTCGTCGTTGGCGCACACGTAATCGGCGGGCCGGTAGCCCTCGCGTTTGACACGCTCCACCGCTTCGGCCGTCAAGCCGAACAGGAAGAAGTTTTCGTCGCCGACTTCCTCGCGAATCTCGACGTTCGCGCCGTCGAGCGTGCCGATCGTCAGCGCGCCGTTCATCATGAACTTCATATTGCCCGTGCCGGACGCTTCCTTGCCGGCTGTCGAAATCTGCTCCGACAGGTCCGCCGCAGGATAGATAAACTGCGCGTTCTTCACGTTGAAGTCCGGGAAAAACACGACTTTCAGCCGCCCGTTAACCACCGGATCGTTGTTGACGACCTCGGCCACGCCGGTGATCAGGCGGATGATCAGCTTGGCCATTGCGTACCCCGGCGCCGCTTTACCGCCGAACACGAAGCAACGCGGCGGCACCTCCAGATGCGGATCGAGCCGCAGGCGTTCATACAGCGTGATGATGTAAAGCGCGTTCAGATGTTGCCGCTTATATTCGTGAATACGCTTGACCTGAATATCGAACAGCGCGGCCGGATCGACCGCGATGCCCGTCGCGCTGCGGATATTCGCTGCGAGCAGATCCTTGTTCGCGCGCTTGACGCGCCGCCAGCGGTCCTGAAATGCGGCATCGTCCGCATATTCGTCGAGCTTGCGCAGCTTCGCGAGATCGGTCGCCCAGTGCTCGCCGACTGCCTCGCCGAGCAGTGAAGCCAGGCCCGGATTGCTGAGCATCACGAAGCGCCTCGGCGTCACGCCGTTGGTCACATTGCGAAACCGTTCAGGCCAGAGTTCGGCGAAATCGCGCAACACGGTCTCTTCGAGCAGCTTCGTATGCAGCGCGGCCACACCGTTGACCGCGTGGCTGCCGATCGTCGCCAGATGGGCCATGCGCACGCGCTTCGCACCGCTTTCGTCGATCATCGACATGCGCGCGATGCGCGCGTCGTCGCCGGGATAGCGATGCCGCACTTCGTCGAGAAAGCGGCGATTGATCTCGTAGATGATTTCGAGCGGCCTCGGCAGCAGGCTCTGGAACAGCGGCAAGCCCCATGTTTCGAGTGCCTCGGGCAATAGCGTGTGGTTCGTATAAGCGAGTGCGCGCCGCGTGATGTCCCACGCTTCGTCCCACGGCAGCAGCTTCTCATCGACGAGCAGGCGCATCAACTCGGCAACCGCGATCGACGGATGCGTGTCGTTCAACTGTGCCGTAAACAGATAGGCGAAGCGGCCGACCGGTTCGCCCTTGAGTGCAAGCAGCCGCAACATGTCCTGCAGCGAGCAGGACACGAAAAAGTATTGCTGCGCGAGGCGCAGGCGCTTGCCTGACTCGGGCTCGTCGTTCGGGTAAAGCACCTTCGACAGCGTTTCCGATTTCACTTTCTCGTGCACGGCCTCGTAGTAGTCGCCGGCGTTAAAGTCCTGCAGATCGAACGATTCGATCGCTTCGCTCTTCCAGAGTCGCAACATGTTGCACGTATTCACGCGAAAACCGGGCAACGGCGTGTCGCACGCCACACCCTTGACCGTGTACCCTGGAATCCAGCGCACACGCAGACGCCCTTGTTCGTCGGTTTCGCTTTCCGTCCGGCCACCGAAATTCACGTAGAACGCGATGTCGGGACGCGCAATCTCCCACGGATTGCCCTTCTGGAGCCACTTGTCGGTTACTTCCACTTGCCAGCCGTCGCGAATCTCCTGATCGAAGATACCGAACTCGTAACGGATGCCGTATCCGATCGCTGGAATTTCCAGCGTCGACAGCGAATCCATATAACAGGCGGCCAGGCGGCCTAACCCGCCGTTGCCAAGTCCGGGTTCTTCCTCGATCGCAATGAGTGCGTCGAGTTCGACGCCTAGCGAGCGCAACGCGCTGCGCACATTGTTCTCGATCCCGAGCGCGATCAGGTTGTTGCCGAGCTGCGGACCAATCAGGAATTCCGCCGACAGATAGCAGGCAATTTTCGCGCTGTGCGACACATAGGCATGCCCTGTGGCAACACCGCGCGTCATCATCCGGTCGCGCACGGTATAGGCGAGCGCCATATACCAGTCGTGCGGCGTTGCGATCTCCGGATACCGGGCCTGCAGACAGATCAGGTTGTCGACGATATCGCGGCGCAGCGCATCGACGCCAAGACCGCTGCGCGCCGGTTCCGCTATTGGCGTCGAGGTCGTGATGGGAGCGTCTTCCATGAACCGTCCTTATCGTCGTTACGCATGCCTGCTGCCTACTGCGCGCTGCCCGAGTGCAAGGCTCATCGGGCTCAGTACGGCCAGACCCAGTCGGCGATTTCGGCGCGATCGGTGCCGTGCGTATGCGCGTATTCCAGATTGCTGATAATCGCGTTCCGCATGTCTTCCCGCAGATGCGCGGTTCGCCCTTGCAGACGCGGCACGCGGTCGAGCACGTCGATCACGAGGTTGAAGCGGTCCACCTGATTCAGAATGGCCAGTTCGAGCGGCGTGTTGATATTGCCCTTTTCCTTGTAGCCCCGCACATGCAGATGCTCATGATTGCGGAAGCGATAGGCCAGTTTATGGATCAACCACGGGTAACCGTGAAAATTGAAGATGACCGGTTTGTCCACCGTAAACAGGCTGTCGAATTCGCGCTCGGTCGAGCCATGCGGATGCTCGCTCGCGGGCTGCATCCTGAAGAGGTCGACCACGTTCACAAAGCGGAGCTTCAGTTCGGGCAGCCGTTCGCGAAGAATCGCGGCCGCGGCGAGCGCCTCCTGCGTCGCCACGTCGCCGCACGAAGCGAGCACGACATCGGGGTCTTCATTTTCGTCGGTACTCGCGCGCGTCCACACACCGATGCCTTTCGCACAGTGCACGATGGCCTCGTCGATCGTCGTGAATTGCAGATGTTTCTGCTTGTCGGCGACGATCACGTTAATGCAGTCGGTCGAGCGCAGGCACTGATCGGCCACCACGAGCAGCGTATTCGCGTCAGGCGGCAAGTAAACGCGCGTGACCGACGGACTCTTGTTCGTGACGAGATCGATAAAACCTGGGTCCTGATGCGAGAAGCCGTTATGATCCTGCCGCCATACGGTCGACGAAAGCAGGATGTTCTGCGACGACACCGAGGCACGCCACGGCACATGGTTCTTGCAGATATCGAGCCATTTCGCGTGCTGGTTGAACATCGAATCGATGACGTGCGCGAACGCCTCATACGTATGGAAGAATCCGTGGCGTCCCGACAGCAGGTAGCCTTCGAGCCAGCCCATCAGCGTGTGCTCGGACAGCATTTCCATTACGCGGCCGTCGCGTGAGAGTTCGCCGCCGTCGTCGTCTTCGGGCAGCATGTCGGCCATCCACGCCTTTTTGCTCACTTCGTAAATGGCCTGCAGCCGGTTCGATGCCGTTTCATCGGGGCCGAACACGCGAAACGTATGCATGTTCTCGCGCATCGTGTCGCGCAGATAGTCACCAAGCGGCCGTGTGTTTTCGTGCAGCACTTTACCGGCGTCCGCGTCGACGACGTTGACGGCGTAAGCGCGAATGTCCGGCAGTTTCGGCTCACGGCGCAACGTGCCGCCGTTCGCATGCGGATTCGCGCTCATGCGCCGCGAGCCGACGGGCGCGAGCGCTTTCAGTTCGCCGACAAGCCGTCCGTTCGCATCGAACAGCTCCTCGGGCTTGTAGCCGCGCATCCAGTGCTCGAGCACGTCGAGATTCGCGGGATTGCCGCGCACATCGGCAAACGGCACCTGATGCGAACGCCACGAGCCTTCCACTTTGTGCCCATTGATCTCCTTCGGCCCGCTCCAGCCTTTCGGCGTGCGCAAGACGATCATCGGCCAACGGGGCCGCTCGATATTGCCGCCCGAGCGCGCCTTTTCGTGGATCGCGCGAATTTCCGCTATGACCTCATCGAGCGTGCGCGCCATCTTCTCGTGCATTTCCGCGTGGTCCGAACCTTCGACGAAATGCGGCCGATAGCCGTAGCCGACGAAGAGCGCTTCGAGCTCTTCGTGGCTGATGCGCGAAAGGATGGTCGGATTGGCGATCTTGTAACCGTTCAGATTCAGGATCGGCAGGACGGTGCCGTCGCGCGCGGGGTTGATGAACTTGTTCGAATGCCACGCTGTTGCAAGCGGGCCGGTTTCCGATTCGCCATCGCCCACCACGCACGCGACGATCAGATCGGGGTTGTCGAGCGCGGCGCCATAGGCATGCGACAGGCTGTAGCCGAGCTCACCGCCTTCGTGTATCGAGCCCGGCGTTTCAGGCGTGACATGCGAGCCGATATGCCCCGGAAATGAGAACTGCTTGAAGAATTTCTGCAGACCCTCGGCGTCCTCGCTCTTGTCCGGATACACCTCCGAGTATGTGCCTTCCAGATACGCTGGACCGAGCACGCCCGGCGCGCCATGTCCGGGGCCGGCCATGAAAATCACATCGAGGTCGTCGCGTTTGATCACGCGGTTCAGATGCGCCCAGACGAACGAAAGCGCGGGGCTTGCGCCCCAGTGCCCGAGCAGGCGGTATTTGATGTGCTCAGCCTTGAGCGGCTCCCGCAGGAGCGGGTTGTCGAGCAGGTAGATCATGCCGACCGACAGGTAGTTGCATGCGCGCCACCAGGCGTCGATCAGCCGGAGTTCTTCGCCGCTGAGCGCATTGTGCTCCGCGCCCGCCAAAGGTTGCTTGCTCATACCGACGCCTCCTGTCCTTGCAGCCTCGTCCCGAGGAGCGTGGATCGCGCTCGGTGTGCCGCACAGGCGCTCTGTCTCAACGCAGCATACGTTACTGTCCATGGAATTCAAGCCGCGATTCCGCTGGATGTGCGCACTTGCAGAACACGCGGCGGGCCGCGCAAAAGCGGCCTCGCGAACGCTCGCGCAGCGAATCGCAGCACGGCACAAGATCAGATGAAACCGCAAAAGGAAACAGCGCCCGCGTCGGCATGCGATACGCATTGAATGCGCGAGACAGTGCGTTCAACGGGGTTCTTTGTACACCTATGACGCTATCGCACATGTGCGGTGTCGCCATGACGATTTTGTTAGAGCGCGCCCTTTTCTTTCTTTTCGTTCGATCTTCGAAGCGATATCAGATTCATCGCGATCACCGCTATCGCCACCCCGACAAAAATAGCAAGTGCCCCGTAGCGGAATTCCATTGTCTTGTCGTAGACCAGCCCGTGAATCGCCGCATAAAGTCCGCCGAGCCAGATCGCAACACCTACCAGCGCGATAGCTACACGCCTCTCGGATTTCTTCATGGATACCTCTAACGCTTCCTAAGCCTTAAGCGGTTTTTCCAGCGGCCGATCCAGCTTAGACCACCGAGGCACTCATCTGCTATTGGATCAAGGTCCAATATCGTTTACCGCATCCGCGTCCGATACTCGACCATGGCAAACGGCCGTCATCTGCTTCGGCAAAGCATCCATGCGGCCATGGCACCACTGTATCAAGGGCGATCGATCCATGACCCGAATGTTGCGAATTGCGTCGGCGCTGGCCGTCATAATGCTAGGCGGTCACACGTCGGCACAGCAACCGATCATCTATCCCGCGAGGGGCCAAAGCCCGCAGAAGCAGGCCAGCGATATGGGCCAGTGCGAAGCGTGGGCCCAGCAAAATACCGGCGTGAATCCATCCGCGCTTGCTCAGCGCGCGGCTAGCCAGCCACCGCCACCGGGGCCGCAAGGCGAACGCGTGCGCGGCGCGGCGGGCGGGGCCGCGATGGGCGCGGCCATCGGCGCGATTGCGGGCGACGCGGGCAAAGGCGCGGCGATCGGCGCCATCACCGGCACGGTGGGCGGCGGCATTCGCCAGCGCCGCAACGCGGCCGCCGCACAACAGCAGCAAGAGTACGTCGCACAGGACACCTCGCAGCAAATGGCTACATACAATCGCGCCATTTCCGCGTGCATGAGCGGACGAGGCTACACGATCAATTAGTGCTGCCATGCTATGGGAGCTACCGCCGTGAACAGAACACTCACCGCAATCTCATGCACCATCGCCTGTGCGTTGACGCCGATAGCGGGCGCCGCCGCGGATTTCGACGGAAAAACCGCGCTTATCTGCGCGACGGTCGACGCTCATTCGTGCGATCCCGGCGAGGTCTGCGAACGCGCTTTGCCGGCCGATATCGGCTTGCCGCAATTCATGCGCATCGACTTCGTCAAAAAGACGATTCGGGGAACCTCGCGCACGACGCCGATCGAGTCGATGGCGAAAACACCAGGCCAGATCCTGATGCAGGGCACGGAACTCGGCTTTGCGTGGACGCTCGTGCTCGATTCGGCGACCGGCGAAATGACCTCGACCCTCGCGAACCGCGACCACACCTATGTGATGTTCGGCGCCTGCACGCCAGGATGAAAGTGTGTGCGTGCGTCGCGGCGGATGACCACGTGGAGATCAGTACTCGTAGCGCTCCGGCAGAACCTGAACCGTGACCGTGCGGTTTTTCCAGAACAGGTTGTGCACGCGCGATTGCAGGCCACGCAGCGCATATCCATGCACCTCGTTAAAGCCGAGCAACGCAGCGGGACTTGTGCCGGTGCCGTCGATGCGTTGAATCCAGTCGAACGAAGGAAACCCGTATCCGCACAAAAACTGCCTGATTTCGTCGTCGGACGTTTCCTTCTGGATATTGGATAACCAGAGCTCACCCATCGCGGTCTCCTTTCTGACGATGGCCCTTTCCCTCAGGTGGACCTCGTTTCATTGTAGGGCGGTATTGCGCGTTTCAACGCATCACAAAACAGCCGTGAATGACCTAACATCATATTGAGTTGGCGCCCCACCAAGGAGCGGCAATGTCCTCGCATACCGAACGACGGATCAAAGCCGTGCACATGTGGCTGTTCGTCATGCTGACGTCGGCCGCGGGTATCGTGTGTGCGCAAACGCCCTCGCCCGCAGAGCCGCTGCCGGCGCAGCTCGCTCAACCCGAACAGACGGCTCAGGCGACGCAAAACGCACAACCCGCTCAGCCTGCCCCATTCAAACCCGAAGAAATCGAAGCGCTGGTCGCACCGATCGCGCTTTACCCGGACTCCGTACTATCTCAGGTTCTGATGGCCTCGACTTACCCGCTCGAGATCGTGCATGCCGCGCGCTGGGTCAAGGCGAACCCTAAACTGAAGGGCGACGCCGCGATCAAGGCTGTCGAGAATCAACCGTGGGACGTCAGCGTGAAATCGCTCGTTGCGTTTCCGCAAATCCTCGAGCCGATGAACGAGAAGCTCGACTGGACGCAGAAACTCGGCGACGCATTTCTCGCCCAGGAAAAGGACGTATTCGCTGCCATTCAGCGCTTGCGCGCGCGTGCAAAGGAAGCGGGCAACCTCAAGTCGACCGAACAGCAGAATGTGGTCGTCGACCCTCCCGCCACGAGCGGCGGACAGAGCATCGTGCGTATCGAGCCTGCCAATCCGCAGGTGATCTATGTGCCCGCGTATAACCCGACGGTCGTCTACGGCGCGTGGAGTTATCCGACTTATCCGCCCTACTACTGGCCGCCGCCGCCCGCCTACTACCCGGGCGCCGCGCTAGCCACCGGATTCGCGTGGGGCATCGGCCTTGCGGCCGCCGGCGCAATCTTCAGCAACTGCAACTGGGGCGGCGGCGACGTCAATATCAACGTTAACAAGGCCGCGAATATCGACCGCAACTTCGATCGCACAAAAGTACAAGGCAACGGCAACCGCTGGCAGCACGACGCGAGCCATCGGCAGGGCGTCGCGTATCGCGACACGACGACGCGCAACAAGTACGCGGGCAATGTGCCCGGCGCCGAAGCGCGCAACGATTTCCGCGGGCGCAGCGAGGGAGCCAATCAGCGCGCAAGCGCCGCCGATCGGGCGAACGCCGGGAACCGTGCGGCGGCTGGCGACCGGGCGGGCGCGGGCAATCGCGCAGCAACTGGCGACCGGGCGGGTGCCGGCAATCGCGCAGCAACGGCTGACCGCGGCGGTGCCGGTGCCGGCGCTGGTAATCGCGCATCGACCGTGGACCGGTCAGGCGGACGCAATAGCCGCGCGTCGGTCGCAGACAACTCAAGCATCGGCGATCGCAGTGGCGCATCGAACCGCGGCGGCGCGGGCACAGGAAACGTCAACCGGGCGAGCGATCGCGTCGGCGGTAGCGGCAGCCACGCCGGCAGCGCAGGCGGGTTCAGTGGCGGTGGCGGCAGCGGGCGCGACAGCGCCTTTCAAGGCGTAGGCGGCGGCTCCGCGCAGCGCAGCGCCGATCGCGGACGGTCGAGCATGCAAGGCTCGAGTTTCAACCGGCCGAGCGGCGGCGGCGGAATGCGCGGCGGCGGCGGCCGCGGCGGTGGCAGGCGCTAGGAGACGACAGCATGAAGCTACGGATACGGTTCGGCATGCTGTGGGCGAGACTTGCGGGCGCGCTTCGTGTGTTCGCTGCCGCATGCGCGCTCAGCGCAATGACGATATCCGCCGCTCACGCGGAAAAAGCCTTCAGTACTCCGGAGGCGGCGATGGACACATTCGGCGATGCGGTCATCGACAACAACGAATCGGCGCTGCAATCGATCTTCGGCCGCGACTTTCGCCAGCTGATTCCGCCGGTCGGCGCCGAGGTGCGCGCCCGCTTTATCGACGAATGGCACATCGCGCATACCGTTCAGCCGATCGATGCGACGCGTGCGCAGATTGCGGTCGGCAAGGATGGTTGGACCTTCCCTGTTCCGCTCGTGAATTCCGCGCAAGGCTGGCACTTCGATACGCGCGCGGGCGTCGAGGAAATGCGTGAACGACGTATCGGCCGCAACGAACTGGCGGTCATTCAGGCACTGCTCGCCGTCTACGATGCGCAGCGCGAATACGCGACGACCGATCACGACGGCGACGGTTTGCTTGCGTATGCGTCGAAGCTGTCGAGTTCGCCGGGCAAGCAGGACGGCCTGTACTGGCCGACGCAGCAAGGCGAGCCGCCGAGCCCGCTCGGCCCGGCGTTTATCAAGGCAAGCTCGCGCAGCGCCGAAAAAGGCGCGTACTACGGCTACCACTACAAGCTTTTGACGTCACAAGGCCCGCACGCGCCGGGTGGCGCTTACGACTACCTCACGCATGGACGGCTGTTCGGCGGCTTTGCGGTCGTCGCGTGGCCCGTGCGATACGACGACACCGGCATCAAGACCTTTATGGTGAGCCACTCGGGACAGGTCTACGAGCGCGACCTGGGCCCGGACGGCGCGGCCATTGCCGAGGCGATGAAGTCGTTCGATCCCGGGCCTGGCTGGAAGAAAGTCGCACCCTGATGCGAACGGCGCGCATTGACAGCCCCTACACCCCCACACGCGCGTACACGCCCTACACCGCCTCGCTCGCTTCGGGGAGGCAACACATGATCAGGCTCGCCCTCTGCCTCATCCTGCTAATCATCGCGCTCGTTGCGCCCGCGTCGGTTAACGCGGCGCTGCGCTACAACTGGGACACTGTGCTGCTGCCGCAGGATGCGGCGCTTCCGACGCTGTCGTCGCAACCGGAGCAGCGCTTTTTCGATCAGTTGTTCCGCGCACAAGGCATAGACCCCGGCTCGAACAAGGCACAGATCGTTCGCGTATGGATCGACCGGATCCGGCAAGACCCGCTCATTACGTCGGCCATCCCGGGCGGCGCGCAGGGCGTCGGCCGGATCTTTCTCGATCCGCAGCTGCGCGAAATCATCATGACGAACGGGCTCGTGCGGCTTCCCGCTGCCGACAGGCTCAGCTACGTTGCCTTGATGACGAAGTTTCTCGACGAACTGGTGCCCGTCAATTGCTTCGGGCTGACCAGTCTGAGCGACGTCATGGCGCGGATCTCGCTGCGCGAGATGTCCGAACCCGATGTCGCGCAATACTTCGAACTGCTGTCGAAGGTGCTGGTGAGCGATGCGCTGAATAGCCCCGTCATATTACCGACGCGCGCACAGTACGCATCGGCGCAATATCATCTCGCGCGCGCACTCTTTGCGCAGCTGGGCGGAGACGCATACGGCATGTCGCGCTTCGAAAGCTATACGTCCAATCCCGCCCAGGCGACGCCGAGCGATGCATGCTGGGCGACGCGCGTGACCTTGCATGCGATCCTGTCGATGCCCGATCCCGATCGCGACTTCATTCTGCTTCTGACGATCATGCACGCGATCGACGAAAGCCAGACGCCGGCTCGCGACGCGTCGCCACCGGTCGGGCCTTCGCCCGCATCCGCGCAGCCGGGGCGTGCGCCGCGCCCGACACCGCGCTAGGCAGGCGAATGAAATTGCATCCCGGCGTTGCGCGCCGTGACCCGTGTGCCGGCGGCGCCATCGACGATCGCCACGATATCGGGCAATGCGCCGATCACCGCATCGTTCCCGGAGTTACGAACAAATTCGATGGCCGCCTGGACCTTCGGCCCCATCGATCCGGACGCGAAACCGAGTTTCTCGAGTTCATCGGGATGCGCGCGCGAAATGGCCTTCTGCGTCGGCTTGCCCCAGTCGACGTAGGCCGCATCGACGTCGGTCGCAATCACGAGCAGATCGGCGCCCAGCTCTTCGGCCAGCAGCGCGGAGCACAGATCTTTGTCGATCACCGCTTCCACGCCGCGCAACTGGCGGTTGTCCCCGTAGCATGTCGGAATGCCGCCGCCGCCCGCGCAGATCACGACGGTCCCTTTTTCGAGCAGCCATTTCACAGGCCGGATTTCAAAAATCCGCTGCGGCCTCGGGCTTGCCACGACGCGGCGATAGCTGTTGCCGTCCTGCGCAATGCTCCAGCCTTTTTCTTCCGCGAGCCGCAGCGCTTCCTCTTTCGTATAGATGGGCCCGATCGGCTTCGTCGGATGGCTGAATGCCGGGTCTGCGGGATCGACTTCGACCTGCGTCAGGATCGTCGCGAACGGGACCTCGAACGGCAGCAGGTTGCCCAATTCCTGTTCGATCAGATAGCCGATCATGCCCTCGGTCTGCGCGCCGAGGACATCCAGCGGATACGGCGCGACCTCCTTGTAAGCCGCGCTTTGCAGCGCAAGCAGGCCGACCTGCGGCCCGTTGCCATGCGCGATCACGAGCTCGTTGCCGGCCGCGACGCGCGCGATCTGCGCCGCGGCAACCTTGACGTTCTCGCGCTGCTGGCTTTCCGTCATCGGCTGACCGCGCTGCAATAACGCGTTCCCACCCAAAGCAATGACAAGGCGCACGATAGATCCCTCCCGAAGACGCGCAATCGACGAACCCGTGTTCTACGGTTACCGGCACTGCCTTACACTCCGCTGCGATCGACGATCACAGGTCGGCCAGCGTGGACACCAGAATCGCCTTGATCGTATGCATCCGGTTTTCCGCCTGCTCGAATGCGATGTTGTAGTGGGACTCGAATACCTCCTCCGTCACCTCGATGCCGTTTGCCAGATCCGGATAGCGTTCCGCGATCTGCTTGCCGACCTTGGTTTCGCTGTTATGGAAGGCGGGCAGACAGTGCATGAACTTCGTGCGCGGGTTGCCGGTCGATTCCATCAACGCGCGGTTCACCTGATACGGCAGCAGCAGCTTGATCCGTTCGTCCCACGCTTCGACCGGTTCGCCCATCGACACCCAGACGTCGGTATGGACGAAGTCCACGCCTTTGACCGCCGCCTGCGGATCTTCGGTCAACACCATCCGCGCGCCACTCTCCTTCGCGAACTGCTCGCAGGCCGAAATATGCTCCTGCGCCGGCCATAGCGATTTCGGCGCCGCGATGCGCACGTCCATGCCGAGCTTCACGCCGATCAGCAGCAGCGAATTGCCCATGTTGTTGCGCGCATCTCCGAGATACGCATAGCTGATCTCCTGCAGCGGCTTGTCGGCGTTCTCGCGCATCGTCAGCACGTCGGCGAGCATCTGCGTCGGGTGGTATTCGTCGGTCAGGCCGTTGAACACCGGCACCCCGGCATAGCGCGCGAGTTCGTCGACGATCTCCTGGCTAAAGCCCCGGTATTCGATTGCGTCATACATGCGGCCTAGCACACGGGCAGTGTCCTTCATGCTCTCCTTGTGTCCGATCTGGGACGACGCCGGATCGATATAAGTGACGTTCGCACCCTGGTCGTGCGCGGCCACTTCGAACGCGCAGCGCGTGCGCGTGGAGGTCTTCTCGAAGATCAGCGCAATTTCCTTGCGCAGCAGGTGCTGCTGCTCGGTGCCCGAGTACTTCGCGCGCTTGAGATCGCGCGACAGATCGAGCAGATAGCGCAGTTCGCGCGTGCTGTGATTCATCAGGCTGAGAAGACTGCGATTTCGCAAATTGAACGCCATGAGTTGTCTCCCTCTGTTGAGATGAGCGACGGAGCCTGCAGCGTGCGCGCGCGTCAATAGTCGACGGCGTCGCGCGAAACCGGGCATGTCATGCAGTGGCCGCCGCCGCGTCCGCGGCCCAGTTCGCTGGCGGTGATCGTGATTACCTCGACCCCGGCCTTGCGCAGCAGCGTGTTCGTGAACGTATTGCGGTCGTAGCCGATCACGACGCCCGGTTCGACGCAGACCATGTTGTTGCCGTCGTCCCATTGCTCCCGTTCCGCGGCGAAACTGTTGCCCCCTGTTTCGACGACACGCAGGGTTTTAAGCCCAAGCGCATCGCCGACCGCCTGCACGAACGGCTTGTCTTCGCGCTGAATGCTCATGCCGTAAGCGCTTTTCTCTTCGGGTCTTAGCGAGAAGGTCACGATCTGCTTGACCACTTCAGGGAAGATCGTGACGAGATCGCGATCGCAGAAGCTGAAGACCGTATCGAGGTGCATCGCTGCCCGCGACTTCGGCAATCCCGCCACGAGCACCTGCTGGGCGGCGCCCTTGGCGAACAATGCTCGTGCCACTTGTCCGATCGCCTGGCGTGACGTTCGCTCTCCCATGCCGATCAGCACGATGCCTTTGCCGATCGGCATCACGTCGCCGCCTTCGAGTGTCGACGCGCCGTGATCCGTATCGGGGTCGCCCCACCAGACTTCGAATTCCGCATCGGCGAAGCTGGGGTGAAACTTGTAGATGGCCGACGCGAGCAGCGTCTCCTGCCTGCGTGCGGGCCAATACATCGGATTAAGCGTCACCCCGCCATAAATCCAGCAGGTGGTATCGCGCGTAAACACCATGTTCGGCAGCGGCGCCATCAGGAAGCTCGAGTAACCGACGTATTCGCGAAAGAGCTTCAGGACCGGCGCATCGCTAGCCGGGAGATCGTCAATCGATACACCGCCGATCAGGAACTCCGCGAGTTTGCGCGGTTCCATTTCGTTCATCCAGGCACGCACTTCGTTGCTCAAACCAATGCCGATGCTGTTGTCGCTGATTTTCCGGTCGAGCATCCACTTGCGCGCTTCGGGATTGCTCAGCGTCTGCGTTAGCAGGTTGTGCACATCGAGTACTTCGACGCCGCGCTCGCGCATCTTGGTTACAAAGTCGAAATGGTCGCGCTTCGCCTGACTTACCCAGATCACGTCGTCGAACAGCAGTTCGTCGCAGTTGCCGGGCGTCAGGCGTTGATGCGCGAGCCCTGGCGAAGACACCATGACCTTGCGTAGCTTGCCTACCTCGGAATACGCTCCGAGCATGTTGACCTCGGTATTCATCGCATTTCTCCCATATCCGCGTCAGAGCGTCAGGAACCCCCGGTAAAGCCCGAATGCCGCAACGACCGCCGCCAGAACGACAGCGGCAAAAACCAGCTTTTCAATCGTGGTGAAAATCGGTTCCCCGTTTTCACGCTTGGCTTTTGCAAACAGAATGGCGCCCGGCGCATAGAGCAGCGCCGACAGCAACAAGTACTTCACGCCTCCCGCATAGAGCAGCCAGAGCGCATAGATCACCGCGATCGCCGCAATGATCAGATCCTTGTTGCGCGCCGGCGCGGCAGCCTGTTCATAGCTCTCGCCGCGTACGGCCAGCAGCAGGGCATACGAGACCGACCAGAAATACGGCACAAGAATCATCGATGTCGACAGGTAGATCAGCGATAGATACGTGCCCTTCGAGAACAGCGTGATGACGAGGAAGATCTGCACCATCGCATTGGTGAGCCACAATGCGTTGGCAGGCACCTTGTTCGCATTTTCCTTGCGAAGAAACGCCGGCATCGTTTTGTCTTTGGCAGCAGAGAACAGAATTTCCGCACACAGCAGAACCCATGACAGCAGCGCGCCGGCCAAAGAGATAACGAGGCCGACGCTGATGAGAATCGCGCCCCAATGGCCGACTACACGTTCGAGCACGCCCGCCATCGACGGATTCTGCAACTTCGCCAGTTCAGGTTGCGTCATCACGCCGAGCGACAGCACGTTGACGAATACCAGGACGAGCAGCACCGTCACAAAGCCGATCACCGTTGCGCTGCCGACGTCGCTGCGTCGTTCCGCGCGCGCCGAAAAAATGCTTGCGCCCTCGATACCGACGAATACCCATACCGTGACGAGCATCATGTTGCGAACCTGATCCATCACGCTTCCAAGCTTTGGATTCGATGTTCCCCATATGTCCGCGGTGAAAATATTCAACCTGAATGCGAATGCGCAAATCACGATAAACAGCACGATCGGGACGATCTTCGCGACCGTCGTAATCTGATTGATGAAGGTGGCTTCCTTGATGCCGCGCAATACGAGCGCATGCACGCACCATAACAAAACCGATGCACAGACGATTGCCGCAACCGTGTTTCCCTCGCCGAAAACGGGGAAGAAATAGCCGAGCGTGCTGAACAGCAGGACGAAATATCCGACATTACCTAGCCATGCGCTAATCCAGTAACCCCATGCCGATGAAAATCCCATGTAGTCGCCGAAGCCGGCCTGCGCATACGCATAAACGCCGCCGTCGAGATTGGGCTTTCGAATCGCGAGAGTCTGGAAAACAAACGCGAGCATGAGCATGCCGATGCCTGTAATGACCCATCCGATCAATACCGCGCCGACATCGGCGCTATTGGCCATATTCTGAGGCAGCGAAAATATGCCGCCACCAACCATCGACCCGATCACCAGCGCAGTCAATGCGCCGAGTCGCAGATTGTGAGTGGTGGGCTCCGAGTGACTGATTCCTGTGGCTTCATTCATGTTTCACCCTCCCGCGGAGAACACATAAAGCCGTTGTGCCGAACCCTGTATGGAAATACCGCGCAAATAGCGAGTCCGCAATCCGGGTGCGCACGATGTATTAATAGATATCTTTATTAATTAGGGAAATTTTGGACTTCTGTAGCTGTTATAGGAAACAATTTCGCCTCCTACAAGCGGCAGAAATCGACACTGTTAAAATGGATTAACTCGTTAAATGTGTCGATAAATTTAGATGAGGTCCAGGCAAAAGCGCGTATCGCGAGAGACAGGAAAGAGGCGCTTGCGATTCAGGGACCCTTATATGCCCGATTCGCCTGGTGATGCGCCATTCGATTTCATATTGATTTCGGTGCAACGCTCAGCGCAGCTACCGGCGACGCGCGGCAAGCGCATGCGCCGCAAGCAGGTCTTGATGTCGTGCTTCGGTTTCCTCATCGGCGGGAAACATGCATTCGAGGCGCAGTTCCTGCGCGGCCACGTTTTGCGGTGCGCCGACGCTCGTGACCATCGAGAAATAGCGAAGCACGACGCCGTCGCTGACAAAACCGAGCGGAATCATCGGCATCGCGGCTGCTGCGGCCGGTGCGTTCCACGTTCTCCAGTCGCGCGGCACATCGGGGTACGCAAGCAATTCATCGAGCAGCCGCCCCGTATCGCCGTCGATCACGTGGCCGACCGATTCGCGATACACGCGCTGCAGCAGGCTTCGCGCAACCGTGTCCCAGTCGGCTACGAACGGACGCATGCCGAGCGGGTCGAACATCAGATGCAGCATGTTGCGCGGTCCTTCGCGCGATGCCATGTCGATGAAGCAGTTGAAAAAGCGCGGCGCCGCGTTGTTCGTCATCAACAGGTTCCAGTGCCGGTCCATCACGATCGCGGGATACGGTTCGTGCTGGCGCACGACACGCTCGAGCGCGCGGATCACGCCATGCATTTCCTGCGCGTTCCATGGCGCCTCCGAATAGATCGGCGCGTAGCCCGCGGCGAGCAGCAACGCATTGCGCTCGCGCAGCGGCACGTCGAGCGTTTGCGCGAGCGTCAGCAGCGTGTCGCGGCCCGGCACACTGCGGCCGCTTTCGATAAAGCTAATCTGCCGCTGCGAGACACCGGCTTCGAGCGACAAATCGAGCTGACTCATGCCGCGTACGTCACGCCAATAGCGCAACAGATTGCCGAGTTCACCCGGCGGCGCTTTCGGATCGCGGCTGCTCGCGCTCATTCGTTTTCCCCTCGATGACGAACGACGACTATAGCGGACTCACACGCGCGGAGCATGCCACGCGAACTCCTCGAACAACGCTTCGAGTTTCGGCCGGGTCACGTTGCTCGCGTAATTGGTGATGGTCGATGCGGCCACCACCGCGATGACCTCGAGTATCTGCTCCGCGCTGAAGCCGGCATCGATAAAGTGCTGCTGGTCCGCTTCGGCAAGACAGCCGCGCTTCTCGATCAGCATGCGCGCGAGCGCCGATAGTGCGGCAAGTTTCGCGTCAGCAGGCAGGTGGCCGCGCCGGATCGCGTCGACGTCATCGCGAGAAATGCCCTGCTTCAGCGCGAGTGCGGTGTGAAACGCGACGGGCCACTCGCTCACGTTCGCGACCGCATTGGTCAGCAACAAGGTCTGGATTTGCGGCTCGCTCAGACTGCTCGAATGCACACGCTCGAACAGGCCGATAAAACCGTTGATCAGCACCGGCGACGCCGCCATCGCGGCAGCGACGTTCGGGATCAGGCCGAACGTCTGTTGCAGTTGCGCAAGCACGGGCTTCGATTGCGCGGGCGCGGATTCGTTCGTGTGCACGGGATAGCGGGACATGGTCCTCTCCTTGGCGATGAGCGTCACCGGGAAGGTGACGCGACAAGCCAGAGAGTAGAGACCCTCGTTCGGTAGGCCAATTACATGGGATGTAATCGTGGTGCGGCGAAGTCCGTCCTTTCAGCAGTAGCAACAACTTATTGACGTTCAATGAGTTCGTACGTGATTTGCCAAAATATTCCTGATACAAATATTTTCTCTTTATTCCTAAAAAGCATATTCCAAGATTATTTCTCACACGCATATTTGCTGTTTATTCCTATCACACATATAATGGGTTTATGCCTCACAGGAATACTTTATGAAGATCATCGTAAGCACCACAAGTCAGATGAGCGAAATCCTGCTGACAGCCAGGCGTGCAACAGGTCTGACACAAGCCGAGGCAGCGGCGAGACTTCGTGTGGGTCAGCCCCGGCTCTCATCGCTCGAAACGACGGCTACCGCGTCGATTTCACTTGACCAGCTCCTCACACTTTTCGCGCTCTATGGGCTCGAGTTGTGCGTGAAGTCACGTGCGTCGCAAGGACCTGCGAGCGCGGGCACCGAACAGACGGAGTGGTAAGACGTGGCACGTAAATCTCACTCGCGCGCGCTTTCGATCTGGGCCAACGGGGAACACGTCGGGTTGTGGGTTATCCCGGCATCGGGAGAAATGGAACTGCGCTACGCGTCCAGCTGGATGCACTCCCCCGTCGGCCGTCCCCTGTCCCTCTCCTTGCCCTTCGGGGTAGACGAGCGGCCGCTCAAGGGTGCGCCTGTTCAAAACTATTTCGACAATCTATTGCCCGACACGCCTGAGATTCGCAAACGCATCGCCACGCGCTTTAAGACAGAAACGGTCGAATCGTTCGACCTTCTGAAAGCGGTCGGACGCGATTGTATCGGCGCCGTACAGTTGCTCGGCGAAGACGAGGAGCCGCAGCGGGTCAACAAGGTCGACGGCACACCGCTCTCCGACGACGATATTGAACTCATACTTCAACGCACGTTGGGAACAGACCCGCTGTGGACCGAAGATGGTAACGACAACTTTCGTATCTCGCTTGCCGGCGCTCAGGAAAAGACCGCGTTGCTTCGCTCAGGCGATAAGTGGCTTTTGCCGCACGGCTCCACACCGACTACACATATCCTGAAGCTTCCCATCGGATTCATCGGGAACGGGAAGGTAGACTTCAACACGTCAGTCGAAAACGAGTGGCTCTGTCTTGCGATCCTGCGCGCGTTCGGTCTGCCAGTTGCCAACGCCGACATCATGACCTTCGGTCGTCAGAAGGTGTTGTGCGTCGAACGATTCGACCGCCTCTACTCGGAGCGCCGCCGCGCGTGGCTACGCCTGCCTCAGGAGGACTTCTGCCAGGCGCTCGGCGTCGCACCGCACATGAAGTACGAAGACCAGGGTGGACCGGGAGTCCGGTCGATTGCAAAGATCCTGCAGCATTCCATGCGCGCCGAATACGACCTCGCGACCTTCATGTGCGCGCACATCCTGTTCTGGATGCTTGCCGCGCCGGACGGTCATGCAAAAAATTTCAGCATCCGGCTACTTGCGCGCGGCCGCTTCGAAATGACGCCGCTCTACGACGTGATGTCGATCTGGCCGGTGGAAGGCGATGCGCTCAACCAGTGGTCGTGGCATAAAGCCAAACTCGCAATGGCCATGTGCGGCACGAGCGGAAAGCACTACAGAATGCGCGACGTCGTGCGCCGTCACTTCAACCACACCGCTCAGCTATGTCACTACGGGCCCGATGCCGAGCCACTCATTACCGGCGTTCTTGAGCGCACGCCCGGAGTTATCGAGTCAGTTTCATCGTCACTGCCGCCCGGTTTCCCGCAGCGCGTGGCGTCGCGCATCTTCAAAGGCCTGCGCGACTCTGCGGCGCGCCTGGAAGCGATGCCACCCAACGGAATCGCCGCCGCCTCGCGACGGCGCCGCTAACCCCGCCCCTATTCCGCCGGATCAACCGGAGCAACCGGCGCACCACGTTCCTCGATCGCCTTGCCCGCGAGCAGACACAAATCCTCGCGAAAATGCCCGGCGACAATCTGCACGCCGACCGGCACGGAGCCGGCCATGCCGGTCGACACGACGAGCCCCGGCAACCCCATCGTCGGCAGCGCGCGCATCGTCAGCTGTGCTTCCCAGACGCGCTGAAAAGTCGCGTTGCCCTGCATGTCGAGATCGTCGGGAAACGGCAGTTCGCCCGATACCGGCAGCAGCAGCACCGGGTAGCGCGACAGGAAACGCCGCCACTCGCGCGTCAAGGTCGTGCGCCGCACGAGCGCACGGTTAAGCGCGTCGGCAGGCATCGCCTCGACCGTCGCGCGCACGCCTTCGACCACCGCACGCGCGCCTGGGTCGCCGTCGCGCGCCACGGCTTCGACGAGTGCCGGATACCCGTCGCCGAGCCACATACGTTCCTGTACTTCGGCGGCATCGCGAATCAGCGGCGTGTCGTCGATCTGTTCGACCGTCCATCCGGCATCGGCCAGACGCCGCCCGGCATCGAGCAACGCGTCTTCCACTTCCTTCGCGATCGTCATGCCGCCCGGGCGTAGACAAAGCGCCGCCGTGAGCGGCACCTTCGGGCCGTCGAAAGGAACCGGCACCCACCACGGGTCGCGCAGATCGGGCGCCGACATCGCGATCAACGCCAACCGCAAATCGTCGACCGTGCGCGCGATCGGCCCCGCGGACGACATCAGCTGCGCGCCGATCGGACGCTCCGGCGACGACGCATTGAACGCCGGAACGCGCCCGATGCCGGGCTTGATGCCATGCACGCCGCACGCGTACGCCGGATAGCGAACCGAACCGCCGATGTCCGTGCCGAGCGCGATGTGCCCGATACCGGCCGTCACCGCTGCCGCGGCGCCGCCGCTCGATCCGCCGGGCGTCAACGACCGGTTGCGCGGATTGTAGGTGTGACCGTGAATCTGGTTGCTCGTGAACCAGCGCAGCGCAAACGTGGGCGAGTTCGTGCGGCCGAGCAGCACGGCGCCCGCGCGCACGAGGTTATCGACGACAGGACTGTTGAATTCCGCCACCAGGTTTTCCTGCAGACGGGTGCCGTTCGTTGTCGCGAAGCCCGCCTGATCGACGTTGATCTTCGTCGTGACCAATACGCCCGCCAGCGGGCCCGGGTCTTCGCCGCGCGCAATGGCGCTATCGATGCGATCCGCCTGTTCGTACACCGATTCGGGGCGATGGGCAATCACCGCATTGATACGTGGATTCACCGCATCGAGCCGCTTGAGTGCATCTTCAGCGGCTTCCCGCGCGGACACTTCGCGACTGCGAACGCGCCGCGCGAGTTCAGTTGCCGATAAACGCCAGAGTTCAGACATGATCACGCTCCTAATGTTGGGTACACCGGCTACGCCATCGATGACTCTTACGTCCCTTACGCTTCTTTTAAATCTCTTACGGGCCTTTAAATCTCTTACGTGCCATTTGGCCGCTACGCCGCTCAAGCCGCCGAAGCCGACTTGAAGCGCTTAAGCCGCCTCGCCGCTGCGGCGCCCCATGCCTTCGTTCTGCAATTGCGCAAGGTGCCGCAGCAGCTTCGTCACCATCACGACCACCGTGAACGCAAGGATCACGAAGAACAGCGCGAGCGGCGTCAGCACATGCACGGAGACGAAACCGGCAAGCCCCATCATCGCGGCCGACACGAGCAGCAGCGCGCAGCCGAGAATGGCGGCCGTCAAGCCCGCGATATGCGGAAACAGCGAGTTGCCTTTGGCCATCAGCGTCGGATACATCGCGCCGGCGCAAAGGCCCATCACGAGCACCGGTACCGCAAGTGTCCAGACGCGCAGCCCGACCGTCAACGCCAGCAGCAACATCACGACCGACGTGCCGGCCATGACGAGCGCGCCGATGCGCAGGCGCTGCTCGGGAGTCGGCAAACGCGGGCCATGAATGCGGTTCGACAGGCCGCCGATAAAGTACGCCATGCCGATGCCGAGCGCGAGATAGCCGAAATACGTCGGCGGCTTATGCAGCGTGTTCTGCACCATGAACGGACCGACGATATTGAAGACGAGCAGGATGCTGTAGCAGATGCCCTGCGCGAGAAAACAGCTCTGAAACACCGGGCTCGACAGCACCTTGCGTGCGTTGACCACGAGCGTGCGCATCTCCAGACGGACGGGCTGCGGCAAGGTCTCCTCATAACGCCACCACACCGCCCACATCAACAATGAATAGACGAGCAGAAAAACGAGGCACGAATGCCAGCCGAACCACGTCTGCAGATGCGCGCCGATCACCGGCGCGATAATCGGCGCCAGCCCCCACGCGATCGAAAGATACGTGAATGCATGCATGAGCGCCTGACCGGAAAACGAGTCGGTGGTGATCGCCTTGGCAAGCAGGTTCGTCGTGGCGATGCCGAAGCCCTGTAAACAGCGTGCAAGCACAAAGGTTTCGAGATTCGTCGCGGCAAGCGACAGCAGGCAGCCGATCGTGTACACGATCAACCCGAACGCGAGCACGCGCTTGCGCCCATACGCATCGGCAACGGGCCCGAAAACAAGCTGACCGAATGCGTAGGCCGCCATAAAGCCGGATACGCTCGACTGGATCGCCTGCGGCGAGGTCTGGAAATAGCGCGCCATCGCCGGTAGGGCCGGCACGTAGATATCGATGGCGAGCTGGCCTGCCGACGTAAACAGGCACGTCAGGAAGATCAGGAAGCGCTGCGAGTTCTTGGAACGCGGGGAAAAGGCACTGGAGGACGGATGGGTGGCTGGATTGTCGTCTTTCATTGAAAGCATCGTGGAAGCGGATCGCGGCGACGGCGCGCCACGCGGCCTTAGCGTCAAATGACGATCAGATGCGCATTGAAGCCGCATATTTGCGTCGAAGACCGATATTGTGCCTGAGCTTTCGCAAACGGACCCGAGTCCCCACGGCCCGCGCAGGGCATTCAATCAGACGCGCGGTGTCTTCACGGATGTTTCCGGGAGGTGCTTTCTGGCTTTCTGGCTTTCTGGCTTTCTGGCTTTCTGGCTTTCTGGCTTTCTGGCTTTCTGGCTTTCTGGACTAGCGGCGGCTTCGCATCTTCTGCATTGCGCTTTCCCATTGCTCGGCAGGGAGCCGCCCCTGCGCATTCAATTGCTCGCCAAGGCGCGCGATTTCATCTTCTGCCTGCCGCAGCGCGGCAAGGCTCGTGTGTACCGACGAGTGGCTCTCGACAATATCGTGCGGACTGAACCGCGCGGAGCCAAGAATAAAACTGCAAGCGTTGCGCGCGACGAGGTTCACGCTTTGCGAAGCGCGCTCGAACACGGCGAGTTCACCTTCGCGTACGGATTCGCCGGCATCGAGCGAACCCGCGCAGACCATCATCCACAACACGTCGTGGGATTCGGGAGGATCGTAGTGCCACTTATCGCCTTCTCCGAGTTCGACATAAAGGCACGTGGCGGCCACGGGCGCGGGCCATACGCTTTCAGTTCCGTTAAAGCGCCCTAAAAGAACCCGTGCGGCGCCTTCGGCCGGCGTGTTCCGTGCGTCGATAAACGCTTCGGCCGGCGGAGCAAGTTCGTGCTCGGGCGGCAGCGCGAACCACATCAGATAGCCGCAGGTCGGTTCAATCGTGCTGACCGGGCCGCCGTGCCAGATGCCGTGTCCCGCCATCAGCCACTCGACCGAACCACGCTGCAGGACTTTCGGTCTGCCTTTGCTGTCGACCGAATGCAGCGTGCCTTCAACGATCACCGCGAGCGATGCGATACCCGAATGCGGATGCATTGGGTAGTTAAAGGTTGCCTTTTCGGGCACGCTGTAACGTGCAAGCATGACGAAGGGTTTCATCGATTGCCCGAGATCCGAAGGGCCGACGAACTGTGTAATCGGCCCATTCGTTCTGCCCTTGGTGCGGGTGACGATCTTGCGGCGCTGGTGCTGCTGTTGCTCCGTTAGCGCTCGCGGCGCACTGTGTGAATCTCCTGTTTCGCTCACGACACCTCCACATCCGCGCTATTGACCCAGCGACAAACGAGTGCACCATCGACGGTCCGAATCCACGTTGCCTTGAGCTTCATCGACCTTGTCGAATCGACTGGGCGAGCCTCAGGCAATGCTGGGACGCGCTGCAAACCAAACAGTTCCGTTTTCGTCGACGCCGGCCTTGGGGTCGTGCCAATCGGCGCCGCCCGCACCACCGCATGCAGCGAGACCGGAATATCGGCACTGCGCCGGGTGATCATCTTCTCCATACTCACCTCCGTATTCGAACGCAGCCGGCGTGCTTAACACCTTGCCGGCCCTATACAGTTTTTATGAGCAGAAAGCCTTTCCGGGCCGCACGGCATTCGGACAAGGCAACCTGTCGCCGAATCGAACCGGACGTTCGATCAGGCGCGCCCTCCGGTGCGCGGAAAGGGAATACGTAAAAGACGATCGGCGCACTTGAATCCAGAACAGGCGGCATATGACGGCTATTCCGAATCATTGGACAAGCTAATTTTTTTCCTTCTACTCTTGCCTACAAAATTTCTGGCGTGTTCCAGGACTAGCCTGGTGTACGCGAAGCGCGCCGATCGTCTGCGAAGGACGGTATGAGAAAAGCGTGAGAAATGACTTGATCAGTTGGCCGGATCATCTTCGAACTTGCGTTCGATCTTGAGGCCGGAGGTCGCCGCGACACGCGGCGAAACGCCGAAGCGTTGCCTGAACGCGCGGCTGAAATGCGCGGCATTCAGGAAGCCGCAGCGGTAAGCAATTTCCTTGATATGCAAACGCCGCTCGCTCGAACGTGTGAGCAGTTCCGCAGCGAGTTCGAGACGATGACACAGCACGTAGCGCATCAGTGAATGGCCATCCGCGCGAAACAGACGATGCAGATGCGCTTCCGAAGTCCCCACCGCGGTTGCAACGAGTCTCACACTGAGATCGACATTGCCGATGTTCTGCGAGATGAAGCGCTTCGCGCGCAGCAGCGTCGCGCTGCTGCTGCGCCGGCTCGCGAGCCCGTAGGGATCGTCGATGATCACGCTGAAGATGTCGAGCAGATGCTCGCCTTGCCGGCGACGCAGCTCGATACTCGTATGCCCGCTTTGCCGGCCGATCAGCGCAACGGTTTCGCACACCGCGCGCACGTCCGGTTCGGCCATGTCCGGCGTCAGCAATCCAAGCCGCCGTTCGCGAAAGCCGCCCCGATCCGCGAGAACCTTGCGCGGAATTCTGAGCACGATGGCATCGGAGTGCTGATCGAAGTGTTGGATATGCGGCACGTCCAGATCGACCAGCAACATGCTGTCGGCGCCGAGGCTGTGCTTCTGCCCATTCGCTTCGATCGTCGCCCCTCCGGAACGGATCATGGCCAGATACACGAACCGTTCGGTGTAAGTCGAATCGGGCGTCAACGACAGATTGCCGACTTCGAGCAGCATCAACCCGAGCGGACCGAGGCTCCAGTTGCGCACGGTCGAGTCGCCGGGTCCGCCGGGTCCGAACTGAACCAGCATGCCGTCGACGCGAAACGCTTCCTGGTGCCGGCGATCGGCAGGGTCTGCGCCGGTGCGGACACCGCTCACCTCGAATGGGCCGATTGCGGCGCGCTCAGTTTCCATGTGCTTCAACGACAGAAACGCACGGCTGTTTAATAGCGATATTGGGCATTCGATCCATTTTTAAGAAGCAGCACACCTGAATTTTGATGGAATCAGTCAACGCGCTGCGACGATAAGGCAAATGGGATTTCATTCGCGTGGCAAGCGGCAAGGCCTGCAGGCCTGAACTTCGCGCGACTGCAACAGATCCGATTGCGTTCAGGCGGCTGCAAGTCAATGCAATGCAGTTGACGGGCGAAGACTAGCGGTCATATAGATGTGCTGTCAACGGAGAAGCCTTTGCCATTAGCTCATGCGTGACATACCGATACTTGCGGTAAAGAGTTTTAAGAGTGCATAAGCATTCTGGATTGCATTGGTATGGACCGCAGATCGTTGAACCGCACGTGCAATAACGTGTGGCGCGAGTGCGCTATCGATTTCTTACGACTCGCGTTTCGACTCGCTTTTGACTGGGCATCGCCAGAAATTGACTAACGCTCGCAATTGATCAGGTTGCAATGGAACATGCATGAATTGCGCATGCCTTTATGTGCAACCGGTCGCGAAGCGCGACGGTTTCGCCCGCGACTGATGGAGACCCGATGCCCGCCACTCGCGCGTGAGCATCGAGGTCCCGCCCCTCCGTTTTTACTTTGCCGTTCCAGCGTCCCCTTCTAGCTGCCCGCTTTCGTCACGCGCCAGACCGCGTTGCCGACATCGTCCGCGATGATCAGCGCGCCGTCCTTGCCTTGAGCGAGTCCAACCGGCGCACCGCGCAGCTCCTTCTGATCGCCCGACGCAAAGCCCGTGACGACAGGCTTCGGATCCCCGACAGGTTTGCCGTTATCGAATGCGACATAAGCGACCTGATAGCCGCTTAGTGGCGAACGGTCCCAGCTGCCGTGCTCGCCGATAAACGCGCCGCCGTGATATTGCGCGGGCAGATCGTTCCCTGTGTAAAACAGCAGCCCAAGCGGCGCGACGTGCGAACCGATCGCGTAGTCCGGCTTGATCGCCTTGGCGACGAGATCGGGGCGCTGCGGCTGCGCGCGCGGATCGACGTGCTGGCCATAGTAGCTGTACGGCCAGCCGTAGAAAGCGTTCTCCTGCACCGACGTTAGATAGTCAGGAACGAGGTCCGCGCCGATTTCATCGCGCTCGTTTGCAATGGCCCACAACTGCCCCGTCTTCGGTTCCCATTGCAGCCCGGTCGGATTGCGTATCCCCGCCGCATAGATGCGGCTGCCGCCGGTCGCGATATCCACTTCGAGCACGTCCGCGCGCCGGTATTCGACATCGAGACCGTTTTCCCCGACATTGCTGTTCGAGCCGACACCGACAAAGAGCTTCTTGCCGTCCGGGCTCGCAAGCAGCGCCTTGGTCCAGTGGTGATTGATCGTATCGGGAAGATCGGCAAGCTCGACGCCGCGCTCCGCAATATGCGTTTCGCCGGTCTTGTACGGAAATTTGAGGATCGCATCGGTATCGGCCACGTAAAGCGTATCGCCGACCAGTTGCATGCCGAACGGCGAATGCAGATTGTCGATAAACACGTATTTGTCCCACTGTCCGCTGCCGTCGTTGCGCTCGCGCAGCAATGAGATGCGATTGGCGCCCTTGGCCTTTTTACCGGAACGTCCTTCGATCAGGCCTGCGATCAGCTGCTTCGGCGTGGTCACCGCTTCTTCATTCGGGCTATTCGATTCGGCAACCAGAATATCGCCGTTTGGCAGCGTGTAAACCTGGCGCGGATGCGTGAGCCCCGACGCGATCTTCTCGATCTTCAGGCCTTGGGCGACCTTCGGCTCCTCGCCATTCTTCCAGCCGACGAACTTCGGCACCTGCATCGGCGGTGTCAGGAAATTCCGCTCGGCCGGCAACGGCGGATTGGCGCCGTACTGATGCTCGTCGTCATACCGTGCGTGGTCGTTGCATCCGCTGACGAGCGCCGCTACAGCGATAGCGAGCGCGCCCCTGGCGAAGGTGCCCCTTGATGTGAGCTTATTCATGCGCCACCTCCCTCAAACCGACCTTATCGACTGCGATTGCAATATGCGCGATGCTTAGCAATGCGACCGTGATGACCGACAGAATCACATTGAGCGGAACCATCGCATAGGCATCGCGGCTATGCACGAATGCATTGACGATGGCGGCGGCGATGCCAAGCAGGTTGAGCCAGAAGTCGAGCTTCTCGATGCTCGTGACCGGAAAGCGCGACGGCGCAAACCACACGTGGCAAAGATTGATCAGGCGCGGAATGATCGCGAAGAACAATCCGACCGTAACGAGCCATGCTGCGCCCTTTCCCCAGAACACATTGCGGGTGGTTGCGTAAGTCACGTCGAAAATCAGCGTGCCGACAAAGAGGCCATACGGAATGGGGTTTAACAGATCGAAGATCGCGGTCGCAAACCTCGACCGGTAAGTGGGGATGATCGTACTCATGGATCGGCATGTCCTAGGGGGTGGAGATGCCGATGCGTACGCACACACCATGCCCGAGCCATTCAGAATGCCGTCAGGGGCTCAGTGGGCTAATTGACATGCATAGACTGACGCGCATAGGCGCACGCATGCCTGTGCTAATGCCGGGCACAGCGTCTGCTGCGTGAATCGAAGTGCCGTGGGGATTGATGGCCTCAGTCGAAGCCTCAGTCGACCACGTGCATCAACACGCATCACGCGAGGAGGAAAAGATGAAACGCTTCGCTTACGTTGTCGTTGCAACTGCCGCGCTCGCATTCGGTGTCGGCGCCTGCAAGAAAGCGCACGACGCGGGCAACGACAGCATGAACGCGGGCCACAGCGGCATTTCGGCCGCTATCGGTCGATCAAGCGGTCAATCCTGAAGGCAAAAGCGCCGGCCCCTTCGTCAATGCCCGACCATGCTGCGATGGCGCGAACGGACCCACGGGCCCTCGCCAAGCGAGGTCTTCACACCGTGTGCATGCCCGGCATGACTATGCGCATGGCTATGACTGTCGTGCAGATCGAATTCGCCACGCGACATCACACGCGGCGCATGTGCGCTCTTCTCGTTACGCTGGCTACCGATCCGGTTATGCGGCGCCATATCGGCGAGAAACGGCGCCGTGATTGTTTTCGTCGACACGCGGCCGCATGTGGGGCACGTCGTCGGCGCATTCGACTGCGCCATCGGACGCATCATGCGGAACGGGCCGCAATCGGAGCACTGATAGTCGTAAATAGGCATGATCGTGTTTACCCCGCAAGGTTTGCCGCACAAAGCGCGACCAATAAGCGCTACCACGAAGCGCTACTTCAGTGCTCCCGAAAGCAGCAGATAGCCCGGTATCCAGCCGGTGAAGATCCCTTCCAGCACCGTTAGCCATCCTGTCATTTTCGCAATCGGCTTTTGCAGCGCGAGCAGCACGAAAAACAGAAACCACAAAATCGCCCAGGCGGCCCAGCACAGGCCGAACCAGACGCCCCAGAAGCTATGCGAGCCGACCAGCGTGTCGATGGCGACCGGTATCGCGGTCAGCGCGACGAACAGACTGAACCAGCCGAGCCCGCGCCCGTCAGCCTGTGCGTTGTTGCGATTGATCGCGACCCAGAAGTACGTGAACGTGAACAGCAAGGTGAGCGCCGCCGCCCGGATCGATGCCGCGTCGGCATCGGCAGCAAAGGCGAGTCGCAGCGCCACAAGAAGCGTCAGTCCGCCCGAAAACACGTTGATGATCCAGATCTCCTTGTCGCCGATGCGGCCAAGCAGCCACAGCCCGTTCAGAAACAGCACGGCTCCCACGTACAGCAGCGATAGACCGAGCAGCATGGCGCACCTCCCGCGAAGGCTTTCGTTTAGGTTCTGGTTTAGCTGGTCGTTGCAACTTTCACCGCGTTGACCTTCTTGCTTGGGCCTTTCGCATCCGGCCGTATGTCGAAATCGAAGATCGCGGTTGGAATCGCGAGCGTGCAGCAGGCGTTCGGAATATCGACGATGCCGCTGATGCGTCCTTCGACCGGCGCGGTGCCGAGAATGATGTAGGCCTGTTCGCCCGTATAGCCGAACTTCTTCAGGTATTCGATCGCATTCAGGCACGCGCGGCGATAGGCGACATGTGCGTCGAGATACAGTTGCTCGCCCGTGTGCTCATCAACGGATATGCCTTCGAACACGAGGTATTCGTCGAAATGCGGCTCGATCGGGCTCGGCCGGAAAATCGGATTCGTCACGCCATACTTGTTGATGCCGTCCTTGATCACGTCGACGCGTATATCGAGGAAGCCCGCCATTTCAATGGCGCCGCAGAACGTGATTTCACCGTCGCCTTGCGACCAGTGGATATCGCCCATCGAAAGTCCGCCGCCCTTTACATAGACGGGGAAATACACGCGCGAACCGCGCGACAGGTTCTTGATATCGCAATTGCCGCCATGTTCGCGCGGCGGCACCGTGCGCCACGCTTCCGCGGCGGCCGCTTTAGCTTCCGAAGCTTGCATCTGCCCCATCAGCGCGGTGTCCGCATACGGCGGCGCCAGCAGCGGCGGCACGCGTTCCGGGTTCGTCGCAAATAGCGCGGCCTCGCGCTTGTTCGCTTTTTCAAGCAGCGCGCGATCCGGCAGGCAGCCGATCAGACCCGGGTGGATAATGCCGGCCCATTGCACGTTCGGCACGTGCCGTGAAGTGGTGTAGATACCGTGGAAATCCCAGCAGGCCTTGCGTGCCTCGGGGAAGTGCTCGACAAGAAATCCGCCGCCGTTCGTCTTCGCAAAGATGCCCGTGAAGCCCCATGCCGATGCCGGTAGCGCGCCCACGTCGAGCAGGTCGACCACGAGCAGGTCGCCGGGCTCCGCCCCTTGCACACCGAATGGACCGCTTAGATAGTGCACGCGTGTCAGGTCGACATCGCGCACGTCGTTCGCGCTGTCGTCGTTATTGATCTGTCCTCCGGTCCAGTCGTAACACTCGACGCGAAACTCGTCACCCGGTTTGAACCACTCCACCATCGGTATGTCCGGGTGCCATCGGTTGTGGGTCTTCGTCACCTGATCTTCAGGCGCCTTGTCGAATTCGACGCGAAATGCCGTATCTGCCATGATCCGTCTCCTCGCACAAATACGATCCAATCGCTCATGCAGATCGAATCGTCGCTTCAAGGAGCGTAGATGCGCGGCCGGCAAATCGAATCACTTGCGCGGGTGATTCCGTGTTCACCTGTATGGGTGATGCACCGCCGGTTCGGCTGAGGCGGGCGGAATGCCGGGTGGAACACGATAAAGACGAAACAGATCGAGCTGGCTATGCACGCCGGTCTTCTTGAAGATCTGTTTGAGGTGCGTTTTGACGGTGTTTTCGGAGACGCTCAAGGTCCGCGCAACGATCGAAGGCCGCATGCCGCCGATCACGAGCTCGCCGACGCGCGCCTGCGCCGGCGTCAGATTGAACTCGCGCGAGAAGTGCAGGAAGCGCTCGCGCGCCTCGCCTTGCGCATCGACACGCATCACGCAGACCAGCGACGTCTTGCGCAAGGTCTGCGTGCCAAGCCCCTTGCCGATATAGCAGAGCCGCAGTTCCGCACGGCTTCCGCGCGCCGGCATTAACGTAAGCGGATGCGTATCGCAATCGCCGTTCGCGCCGAGCGCGCAGCATCGGCCGATTTCGTCGCGCAGCGCACGGTCGCAGAACGAGTCGACTGAAGCGAGCCGCCCCTCTTTCGTGCGCTGCAGCAGATCGGTGCCGAGCAAGCTCTCAGTTTCGGAGTTCTCGAACACGATATTGAGGTCGCTGTCGACGATCATCAGCGGCGGCAGTGCCTGCCGCACCGTCAGCGACAGCGCCTCGAGTTGCGTTCTGAAGGTGAAGAAGCCGTCCTGCGTTTCGAGCCCGAGCGCGATGTACGGCAGGATTTTCGCGAGCGCCTGCTGTTCGCGTTCGTCGAAGTCCGGTTGTTCGCGCGTGCGGTGGATCGATACAAGCGTCACATCGCTTTCGCGAGCCGACAGCACACCGGTGAGGCGTCTGAAGAGACGATGTGGGCGCAGCAGTTCGCGATAGTAGTCGGTGCGGATCAGATCGCTGTCGCTGATCGTCTCGGAGCCGACGATTACGGCGCCCGGCGTATAGCCGCGCCGCGCAAGAAAATACGGATTGGTCGGCGACATTTCCTCGTAGCTCGACCGCACGTCGATATTCGCAGGCGCCTGCGTCAGCAGCTTGCCGCGCGCGGCCTGGAAATCGTATTTGGCCAGCACGCTGCAGAAGCCGCCAATATGGTGATTCAACGTATCGAGCACGCTGCGCCACAGGTCCGGATGGGTCGCGGCCATCTGGATCGTATACAGCAGCGTCTCCAGCGGCGCTGCCGGGTTGCCGAATGCGGGTGGACGGATCCAGGCCATGGCAATGTTCTGTCGTCACTCGATGCGGGCGCGTCCCCTTTACGCTGAGGCGCAAATTCGAAGTCTGCGCAGCGAATTCTATAAACGAACGGGGCGTTTCGCCAGGACATGGAGCACGAAGAGGGGTATCTGGCGTTGCTTTTGTGCCGGTTATGTCAGACGTGATCGCGATGCAATACAACGCGACCCGTAACCTTGGCGAAGTCGCTGCGAAGCTCGCCCGGTCGCGTTCGCGCAACGCTTTCAATTACACATTCCTTACCACTTTGCACCATGGTCCGCCACACATGCCTTGCGGGCGCTCCTCTTCTTACAACGAGCAGTGCTGACTATTCACGCCGAATTTTTTGTTGACCGTTGAAGTATGCTGATACTCGTGCGACCGTGTATCAGCGCTATTCAACCATACTAAGCACTTTGCGGAATCGCGTCCGAATCGGCGACGGAGAAATCTCATGAGATGGCCACGTATTGCCGTTGCCGCATCGCTCCTCGCGGCGGGCGCCGCGCACGCGCAAAGCAGTGTCACGCTATACGGCATCATCGACACGAGCATCGTCTACAGCAACGACGCGCGCAAGAGCGCCGCCAACCCGTCGGCCGGCAGCGCCAGTCAGTGGCAGCTATTCGCGGGAAGTATCTACGTGCCGCGCTTCGGCTTGCGAGGATCCGAGGATCTGGGCGGCGGACTCAGTGCCGTATTCCAGCTGGAGAACGGCTTTAATTCGGTGAACGGCACGTTCAAGAACGGCGGCGATCTGTTCGGGCGCCAGGCATGGGTCGGCCTGAGCGCGAGCAAATACGGCACGCTGACGCTCGGGCGCCAGTACGACTTTATGGTGACCTACCTCACGCCGCTCAGCGCGACCGGTTCCGCGGGCTTCGCTGGAAACTTCGCGATGCACCCGTACGACAACGACAACCTGAACGCGGACATGCGCCTGAATAACTCGGTGAAGTTCGCGAGCGCGGCGTTCCATGGCGTCAAGGTCGGCGCGATGTACGCGTTCTCGAATCAGGCTGGCGGGTTCTCGAACAGCAATGCGTACAGCGCGGGCATCAGTTATTCGCTCGGACCGATCAACCTCGCGGCCGCGTACCTGCAGATCAATCGCGACGCGAACTCGCTGAACCCGACGGGCGCACTCAGCACAGCCGACGGCAACGCGTTGACGCTCGGTGGTCTGCAGCGGATGTACGGTGTAGGCGCGCAGTATATGTTTGGCAAGTCGTCGGTCGGCCTCTTATGGACGCATACGTCGACCGAGAGCCCGACCGCGCTCTGGTTCGGCGGCAGCACGGGCAATGGACCGCTGCCCGGTCCGTCGAACGGCGCGGGCAACTACATCAAATTCGACAACTTCGAGGTGAACGGCCGCTATTTCGTTAGACCGGATCTGAGCCTCGGCGCATCGTACGTGTACACGATGTCGACCTTCAATTCGAACACCGGCAACGCGTTTCCGCACTGGAACCAGGTCATGGCGCAAGTCGACTACCTGTTGTCGAAGCGCACTGATGTGTATCTTGAAGGCGTCTATCAGCGCGTCGGCGGCGGTAGTGGCATTCCGACGTTCGACGCCGGTATCTATACGCTGAACCCATCTACCGGAAACAAACAGGTGGCCGTCGCGATCGGCCTCAAGCATAACTTCTAGCCCGCGCCAAAGCCGTCGGACCCGATTGCCACTACAATCCGAGGTCCTGATCCGATAAACGCCATGGCGCCATGAAATATCTTCTTGCAGCAAAAGTTGCCACCGCAGTTGCCATCACCGCCAGCACCGCTGCGATGGCCGATACATCCGCCCTGCAGTGCGACATCGGATACGTGTCGGGCGTCGGAGGATCGGTGCCGAGCCTGCGCGAATATCTCGCGACGCCGCGGCTCGACCAGTACCGTTTCCTGAAGGACAACGACATCCACTGCCAGGTGTCCGACGAAGGCCGCGCATCCGCATGCACAGGCGTAACGACCTTGAGCCATGCGAAAGTCAGCATTTACGAAAACATCGACAGCAATCTGGTGTCCGTCGTCGCGCGCGTCGAGCTCGAACATGGCACGTATCCGGTCATCATTGCGGTGCCGAAGAAGGACGTGCAGTGCGAACAGTGAGTCGCGTTGAACGCTGCTCGCAATACAGCAATACAGCATTTTCGCCTCACCTTGCCTCGCTTCGCATGGGTGCCCCGCACGGCAGGAAGCCTTGACCTAGGCTAGCTTCTCCTGCCCCATCTTGCGAGGATGCCTCGATGCCGCTCAATTCGTACATGACGCTCGGCGATTCCGGCCTACGCGTCAGCCCGCTTTGTCTTGGCGCCATGACTTTCGGCGAAGACTGGAACTTCGGTTCGAATGTCGCCGACTCTCACGCGATACTTGGTCGCTTTATCGAGCGCGGCGGCAACTTCATCGATACGGCCGACGCCTATACGAAGGGCCATTCCGAAAAAATCATCGGCGACTTTCTGGCCGGCGACCGCTCGCGCCGCGACCGGCTCGTGATCGGCACGAAGTTCGGTTCCAACCTGTTCCCCGGGGACCCCAATGGCGGCGGCACCAGTGCAAAAGCAATGATCCGTGCGTGCGAGGAGTCACTGCGCCGGCTGCGCACCGACTATATCGACGTCTACTGGCTGCATGGCTACGACGAACTGACGCCGCTCGAGGAAACGTTGCGCACGCTGGACCATCTCGTCCGCACGGGCAAGGTCCGTTACGTCGGGTTCTCGAACACCCCTGCATGGCGAACCTGTCACGCGCAAATGCTCAATCAGGCGGCCGGCTATGCGCCGCTTGTCGCGGTGCAGATCGAGTATTCGCTACTCGAACGAAGCGTCGAGCACGAAATCGTGCCGATGGCGCAGACGTTCGGACTCGCGGTCATGCCCTGGGCGCCGCTGAAATTCGGCGTGCTGTCCGGAAAATACGCGCGCGACGCCGGCAACGGGCGCGCCACGGCGATCGGCCTTCCGATCGGCGAGCGCGAGCACGCATTGATCGATGCATTGCGTGCGATCGGTGAAAAGCACCATGCGTCGGCGGCGGCTATCGCCCTCGCGTGGCTATCCGCACAGCCCGGCGTCGGGCCCGTGACTATCGGCGCGCGCACGCTCGCGCAGCTCGACGACAATCTGCGCTCGCTCGATATTGCGCTGACGCCCGAAGAAAGCGCCGAACTCGACCGCATGACGACGCCGGCACCCACCTCGCTTACACGAATCATCGCGCAGGCACGCCCGGCCATTCAGCACGGACTCACCGTCAACGGAGTCGCCACCGTGTCATCCCCTCTGGCACCGGCGAGCGACGACGAGCGCTATTAGCCGACCTGCCTCGCCAGATCGACGAGATCGCTCGCCACCCAATCCCACTTCCCTTCGGGCTTCAGATCGGTCGTTTGCGCAGCGCCATGCTCACGAGGCCGCGCGATAAACGCGGTCCTGAGGCCGCACTTCTGTGCGGCCGCCAGATCGCTGTTGTGAGCCGCCGTCATGCAGATACTTTCCGGCGGCAGCGCGAGCACCTCCGCGGTCCGCAGATAAGCCTCGGGCGACGGCTTATAGGCTTGCGCGACCTCGGCACCGAGAATGGCGTCCCACGGCAAGCCGCCGCGTTTCGCCATATCGACCATCAGCCGGATATTGCCGTTGGAAAGCGGCGCGATGATGTAGCGCGATTTGAGCTGCGTCAGACCTTCGACCGTATCAGGCCACGGATCGAGCCGATGCCAGGCGAGATTCAGCTCATCGAGTTCCGACGACGGCACCTGCCGGCTGTCGATGCCGAACTGAGGCAGCACCTGTTCGAGATTCTCGCGATGCAGAAGGTCGAGCTTCACGAATGGGCGCTCGCCTTTGCGGATTTTCTCCATTGCGGGCTGGTATAGCGCGCGCCACGCATCGGCAAAGGCCTCGGCTTCGTGCGCGCCGCGGCCATGCCTTTGCAGAAACGGCGCCGCTTCGCGCGCCACGCCACTGCGCCAGTCGACGAGCGTGCCGAAAACATCGAATACGAAAGCTTTCACATCTTTCATTGTGGGTTCCCTGCGGTCGAATCGCTGTTCCCGTTTTATAGCAGACGTGGCGGTGTTCCTTATGTCGATCGTGACGTACAGAGAGTCACGTCGACAAGCGCACAAACCCGTCGCGATCCCATTCCTGCGAGCCCACGCCCTGATGCACGAAGAAGAGTCCATCGGGGTCGTACTTGCGCTTCACGTCGCTTAGCATCGGGTAATGCTCGCCCCAATAGGCGCGCGGCCAGTCCTGCTGAAAGTAGCTGCTTTCCGAAACGTAACTGCCCGCTCGCGGTGCGACGATACGCAAGCTCTGCGCGGCATCGTGAATGCGCGTCGCCGCGCGCCGGGCCGCCGGCACATCGACGGGCTCGCCCGGCATGCCCGCAAATGCAGGCGGCCCTTCGCCCGAGATAATCGCCAGCGCGAACGCGTTCAGCACATCGGGGTTCATCGCGGTATCGCGCGCCGCCTTGAGGGCCTCGTCCGGAGCGCCGGCAAGCCCCTTGTTGAAGTGCAAGGTCACGTTCCACTGACTGCTCGTCTGAAAGAGCGCATCGGTTAGCGACGCTCGCGCCGACGGGTCGAGCAGCGACGCCGGCAGCCAGACCGATTCATAGCCGTATGTGAACCGGCCGGCGTCGGATTCGTCGCCTGACCAGAATACGTTGCCCTTGGGCGCGCCCGGTCGCGTATCTGCCTTCATCGCATGCGGCGCGTTCTTCATGATGAACGCCGGATCCCACAGGTGACGCGCGGGGATCGCGAGAATCTGCGCCGGCTCGGCGATACGCAGGCTGTCGCCCGCACCGGAAACCGAATCGAAAAACGGCTGCCAGAGGCGCGTGGCTTCCTCACGATCGAGGCCCTGAAACAGCATCGAAATACGCAGCGTGCCGTCGGGGCGCATCGATACCGTCTCGCCCCAATGCTCGTTAAGAAGACTATCCGCGCAGAATGCGAGAAAGCGGTCGATCAAACGACGGAATGCCTCGGGCGACGCCGCCTTGATCGTTGCCGATACAACGCCGACATAGTCGGGCAACGGATGCGTCTTCAACGTGAGGCTCGTCACCACACCAAAGCTGCCGCCGCCTCCACCCTTGATCGCCCAGAACAGATCCGGGTCGGTGCGTGCATTGACGATCCGTTCGATGCCGTCCGCCGTCACGATTTCCGCCTGCAGCAGCGAACTCGCCGCCGTGCCGAATTTCTTCGAAAAGCTCCCGAAGCCGCCGCTTTGCACGAGTCCCGCGACGCCGACCGTCGCACAGCCTCCGCCTTGAACATAGCGGCCGCCCTGCGTCGTCACCACGTCGTAGACGTGCATCCAGATTTCGCCCGCCCCGACCGTCGCGGCAGGCTGCGGCGGCATGTCCCCTTCGCAATCGAGCGGAACGAACGCGTCGTACAGGCGGATGCCGCGCATACGCCGCGTCCAGATCAACAGCGAATCGGGTGCGTTTGATGTCCCCTGGTAACTGTGACCGCCGCCCTTTACGACAAGCCGCAACCGATGGTCGCGCGCAAACCTGACCGCTTCCGCGACGTCGTTCGCCTGCTCGGCCGCCACCGCATAGACGCTCGGCGTCGAAGTCCATGCATCGACCCAGCCCGACGATTGCGTCAAGGCAGGTTCGTCGCCAAGAAAATACGGGTTCTTGATCTGCGCGAGCGCGTTTTTACAGGCTGTATCGCGCGGTGAAATCCGGCATACGTTGAGCGGCGATGAGACGTCGAGCAGGCGGCCGCCGATCTTTTCCTTTAACGAAGTCCACTCGGTTGAGGAAGGCCAGTCGGGATCCGCGGGGCGCACGCGGCGCATTGTTTTGGGCAGTGTTTGAGCGGGCACAGGCGCCGATGCCGGCAGCGCTGTTGGTCCCGTGGTTGGCTTCGTCGCCGATGCCGGCCCCTGCTCCGCGGCCAGCGGTACCAGTCGACGCACATACCCCATTGTGACGATGCCGATTGCAGCGTTGATTAGTGTTCTTCTCTTCAATGAAGCCATATTCGAATGTCTCCATGATGCGGCCGCCGGGTAGGACATAAATCAGGACATAAGGATCGCTTATCGCCCGAAAGTATAAAAACGATATCTGAAAGCCAGCGCGCTTTCCACCACTGCCCCGCCAGCGACCCATATGGAATAAGCGCTGCCCGTCGACTGTCCTTTCGAACAGAGGCAGTCGATTCGACAGCCAGTGCGCACAGTCCGAAAGGAGGCAGTCTTGCAGAACGTATGGTTGATTACCGGTGCATCGAGCGGCCTTGGCCGGCAACTCGTCGAACTCGCACTCGAGCGCGGCGACCGCGTCGCAGCCGTGATTCGCAATGAGCGCGCGCTAGAAGACCTGCAACAGCAGTATGGAAATGCGCTCACGGTCGAGGTATTCGATATCCGTAACACTGACCGGATCCAGCAGGCGGTGAACAGCGCGGCGACCGCATGGGGCAAGATCGACGTACTGGTCAACAATGCCGGTTACGTGCTGCGCGGCGCTGCGGAAGAAGTGTCCGACGTGCAGATCGAACGCCAGTTCGAGGTCAATCTGCTTGCGCCGATCCAGGTCACGCGCTGTGTATTGCCGCAAATGCGCAAGCAGCGCGGCGGGCGCATCGTGCAGATTTCAAGCATGGGCGGTCAGGCCGCTTTCCCTACGGTAAGCCTTTATCATGCGGCGAAATGGGGGCTTGAAGGCTTTACCGATGCGCTAAGACAGGAAGTCGCGCCATTTGGCATCCAGCTGACGATCGTCGAACCGGGCGGCATGCGCACTTCGTTCGACGCGAACGCCGTCCATGCGGAACCGATCGACGCCTATGAGCAAACGACCGTCGGTCTGTTCCGCCGCAAGACGCGCGAAGCGAAGGGCACGAAGTACCCGAACGACCCGCGCAAGATCGCGCAGGCCATCATCGCATCGACCGATGCGGAGGTCGCGCCCGAGCGCCTCGTACTCGGCGCGGATGCGTACGACGTGGTTCATCGCGCGCTGTCGCAGCGGCTGGCGGCGCTCGAAGCGCAGGAAGACGCGGCAATGTCCACCGGCCTCGAATACGAGGCAAAGCATCACGCGGCATGAAGAAAAGCGGCGTCGCACGTTGTGCATCGCGCGAACCATCCGCCGTCGATCGATCGTCGATCGGCCTTCATTCGACCATCATTCGATCGTCAATCGGCCTTTATTGGACCTTCATTCGACCGCCACGCGCTCGAGAAACGGCATGATGTTCCGCATCGCACGCTCGACGTAATCGTCTTTTTCGCCGACGGGCGCGACGTAGTGCATCGCGTTGCGCGCCGCTTCGACCCCTTCGAGACGTGCAATGACCCACGCGGCGAGATACTGCGATGCGAGACAGCCGCCCGCCGTCGCGACGTTGCCGTTCGCCATAAACGGCTGATTGACGATCTGCACGCCGGCCGCCTCCACCCACGGCCTTGTCGTCAAATCCGTGCAGGCGGGCACGCCCTGCAGCAGTCCGAGCTTGGCGAGCACGAGCGTCCCCGAGCATTGCGCGCCTAGCAGCTGACGCGCCGGGTCGAGTGTCAGGCGCGACATCAGCGCGCCATCCGCGACCACCTCGCGCGTGAGCGCACCGCTGCCGACGATCACCGCGTCGGCCTGCGACGCGTCTTCGAGCGAAGCTTGCGCCTTCAGCACGACACCGTTCATCGAACGAACCTCAGCCGACGGGCACGCAATCGACACGCGCCAATCCGGCTTCTTCACCCGATTGAGAATGCCGAGCGCGATCAGCGAATCGAGTTCGTTGAAGCCTTCGAAAGTAAGGATGGCGATGTGCATGATGGGCTCCTGTCGCGACGACGAATGCTTGCGTAACAGCGATGCTACGGACAAAATTAAAGACAATCAAAAAATTGTCATGGATACATTGCACCATGCCGACGCCTCGCTACAAACACCTGGTCGACAAGCTCGCGGCCGATATCCGCAGCGGCCGCCTTGCGCCGGGCACGCGCCTGCCCACGCATCGGAAACTCGCGGCAAAAGAAGGGCTCGCGCTCGTCACGGCCACGCGCGTCTATGCGGAACTGGGCGCCATGGGCCTCGTCAGCGGCGAAACGGGTCGCGGCACGTTCGTCAAGGAAGCCCTGCTTCCGCGCGCTCATGGCATCGATCAGGTGTCCGTCGCCGCGGATATGGTCGACCTGAACTTCAACTACCCGGCGCTGCCGGGTCAGGCGGACCTGTTGCGAACGGCCTTGCGGCAGTTGTCCCAGGCGGGCGATCTCGAAGCGCTGCTCCGCTATCAGCCGCATGGAGGCCGCAAACACGAGCGCGCATCGGTTGCACGTCACCTCGCGCGCCGCGGCCTTTCCGTCACGGAAGATCAGGTGATGCTGGTCGACGGTGCCCAACATGGTCTGGCCACTACGGTGATGGCGTTCTTGCAGCCGGGCGACGTCGTTGCCGTGGATGCGCTTACGTATCCCGGGTTCAAGCTGCTCGCGCAGGCACATCGTCTCGAACTCGTGCCGTTGCCGGGCGCGGGCGACGGTCCCGACCTCGATGCACTCGAAGCGCTCTGCAAACGCCGGCGCGTGCGCGCGATCTACACGATGCCGACGCTTCACAACCCGCTCGGTTGGGTCATGAAAACAGGCAGGCGCCGCGCCTTGGCGTCGATCGCTCGAACGCACGGTTTGCTCATCATCGAAGATGGCGCCTACGCGTTTCTCGCCGAAGACGCACCGCAGCCGCTCGCCGCACTGGCCCCGGAGCTGACCGTCTACGTGTCCGGCTTTTCGAAGAACGTCGCGACGGGTTTGCGCGTCGGCTATGTCGCCGCACCGCTCGAATACGTGCCGAAGATCGAACGCGCGATCAGAGTGACGACATGGAATACGCCCAGCGTGATGACGTCGATCGCCTGCGGCTGGCTCGACGACGGCACCGTCGACCGTCTCGAAGACGAGAAACGCCAGGACGCAAAGGCGAGGCAAGCGATAGCCGTCACAGCGCTCGGAAGGTTAAAGCGGATCAGCCACCCGGCGTCGTACTTCGTCTGGCTGCCGCTGCCTGGCGAAACGCGCGCGGACCGGATCGCCAAAGCGCTGCTGGAGGAACAGGTATCGGTATCCACGGCCGAGCCGTTCGCGACCACTGCGCAAGCGCCTCACGCGATACGTCTCGCGTTGGGTTCGGTCGCCCTCGATACGCTGAAAGCCGCCCTGGAGCGCGTCAGACGCGTGATTGCAGACCACACGTATTAACCCAAAGTGCGCATTCAGGCCCCTGCTGCTTTGCACAAAAATTGACTTCCACGCCCCTAGGGCTAACCCGAATGCAAAAAAGTATCAGTGTGCGGCTTTAATTTCAGTGGTGAGACAGCCCCGACAGGGCTTATTTTTCGATCATGGCAACCACCACGACAATGCGAGCTGCCCAGCCGGCAAAAGCCAGCGCAGGAGGAAGACAGATGCAAGCCCTTGCGCAAGCGACGGCCCGCCACGACACCCGCCGCGCGAATATCGCCGAGCCGGATCTCGAACTCGTCGCCGTGCCGCGCGACGGATCGTTCAAGGTCTGGTCGCATGGCTATCCGTACCGGACCGTGCGCTGGCATTTCCACCCCGAATACGAAATTCATCTGATCACGGCGACGACCGGCAAATTTTTCGTCGGCGACCATATCGGCAACTTCGAGCCGCGCAATCTCGTGATGATGGGCTCGAACCTGCCGCACAACTGGGTCAGCAATGTGCCGCAGGGCGAACAGGTCGACGAACGGTGCCTCGTGCTGCAATTCGACTCCGGCTTCGTCGCGCGTGCAATCGCCGCCTTTCCCGAGTTCAAGCGTGTCGAGCCGCTGCTCGACGCCTCGCGTTGGGGCCTGCTGTTCTCGCCGGAAACGGGCGCGGCCGCTGAACCGATCATGCGCGAAATGCTCGACGCGCAAGGGCTGCGTCGCATCGTGCTGTTTATCGAACTGTTCGACCTGCTCGCGCAAGGCGCCGAACCGGTCAAGCTCGCGAGCGCCGCCTACCGCGCCGACCCGACACGCTATGCCGAGACGCGCATCAACCACGTGCTGTCGTTTATCGACAAGAACCTGTCGCAGGAACTGCGCGAATCGGAACTCGCCGAACTCGCGGGCCAAAGCGTCAGCGCGTTTTCACGCTATTTCCGCCGGCATACCGGTGTGCCCTTCGTTCAGTACGTGAACCGGCTGCGCATCAACTTCGCGTGCCAGTTGCTGATGTCGGGCGAACTCAATATCACCGATATCTGCTATCGGGTCGGCTTTAACAACCTCTCGAATTTCAATCGCCAGTTTCTGCTGCTCAAGGAGATGTCGCCGTCGCGATGGCGCGCTTACCAGCAGCTCAATGCCGCGAGCAGAAACGAATCGGCCGAGGCGCCGCGGACACAGACACAAGAAGCGATCGGATAACTCGACATCGTGGCGGGCAAGAATCCGGACGAGGCGCGCTCATAGGGCCGCGCAAGGGGCAACCCTTTCCGTTCGTTTCGCAGCCCCCGGTACACGCACAACGTCAGCACCTCGCAGCAGCACCACCAATAAGCACCACACAAGCACTACACAGAAGTCCTTCTAACAAACGGAGACACTCGATGACCCACCCTTCCACTCACCTGATCGCCGTATCCGCGCTCGCCCTTGGCCTGATGAGCGCCACCGCCGCGATGGCCGCGCCGAGCGGCACGGTTGCGTTCCTGATGCCCGACCACGCATCGACGCGTTACGAGCAGCACGACTTCCCCGGCTTCAAGGCTGAAATGGGCAAGCTGTGCCCCGACTGCAAGGTGCTCTACCAGAATGCGAACGCCGATGCGTCGCAGCAGCAGCAACAGTTCAACTCGGTGATTGCCCAAGGTGCGAAGGTCATCGTGCTCGACCCGGTCGACTCGACCGCCGCGGCGTCGCTCGTGCATATGGCGCAAGGCCAGGGCGTGAAGGTCATCGCCTACGACCGCCCCGTGCCGTCGACGCCAGCCGACTACTACGTGTCGTTCGACAACGAGGAAATCGGCAAGTCGATCGCGCAATCGCTGGTCCAGCACCTGAAGGACACGAACGTGCCGACCAGCAAGGGCGGCGTGCTCGAAGTCAACGGCTCGCCGACCGACGCAGCCGCGGGCCTCATCAAGAAGGGCATTCACGCAGGCCTGCAAGGCAGCGGCTACAAGACGCTCTCCGAATACGACACGCCTGAATGGGCGCCGCCGAAGGCGCAGCAATGGGTAAGCGGCCAGATCACGCGCTTCGGCGCGCAGATCGTCGGCGTCGTCGCGGCCAACGACGGCACGGCCGGCGGCACGATCGCCGCATTCAAGGCAGCCGGCATGAATCCGAATCCGCCCGTAACAGGCAATGACGCGACGATCGCCGGCTTGCAGCTGATCATCGCGGGCGACCAGTACAACACGATCCTGAAGCCGAGCGAGATCGTCGCGGGCGCCGCGGCGAAGGTCGCCGTCGGCTTCCTGTCGGGCCAGACGCCGAAGGCTGAAACGAAGCTCTTCAACACGCCGACGCAGTTGTTCAAGCCGGCCGTGATCACGCAGAAGAATCTGAAGGCGGAAGTCGTCGACAAGGGTTTCGCGAATGCGAAAGAACTGTGCACCGACCGCTACGCCGAAGGTTGCAAGAAGCTCGGCATTACGAACTGACGAGCTGATGAACTGTTCGGGCGGGCCTTGCCTCGCGCAGCCCCGCCAATGATGCGATGCATCCCGAAGCGGCGTAGTTCGAACCGCGTCGCTTCTGTAACAACGAGGTACCCCTTCCATGACTGAAAACTCCACGACCCACGCGGAACGCGACGTGACGCACGGCGCGACGCCGCGCGCCACACGCGGCGAGCTGGTGCTGAGTCTGCGCGGCGTCTCGAAGCACTTCGGCGCCGTCTCGGCACTGACCGATATCGAACTCGACGTGCACGCGGGCGAAGTGGTCGCGCTCGTCGGCGACAACGGCGCGGGCAAATCGACACTTGTGAAAATTCTCGCCGGCGTGCATCAACCGAGTGCCGGCACGATCACGTTCGGTGGCCGCGAGGTCGCATTGTCAGACCCGGGCACCGCGCTCGATCTCGGCATCGCGACCGTGTTCCAGGACCTCGCGCTCTGCGAAAACCTCGATGTCGTCGCCAATATCTTTCTGGGCCGCGAAATGAGCCCGTTGCGGCTCGACGAGGTGTCGATGGAGGTGCGCGCGTGGACGCTGCTCAACGAATTGTCGGCGCGCATTCCGAACGTGCGTGACGTCGTCGCGTCGCTATCGGGCGGCCAGCGGCAGACCGTCGCGATTGCACGCTCGCTGTTGCTGGACCCGAAACTGATCATGCTCGACGAACCGACCGCCGCGCTCGGCGTCGCGCAGACCGCCGAAGTGCTGAATCTGATCGAGCGCGTGCGCGACCGCGGCCATGCGGTGATCATGATCAGCCACAACATGGAAGACGTACGCGCCGTCGCCGACCGCATCGTCGTGCTGCGCCTCGGCCGCAACAACGGCGTGTTCTACCCCGATTCGTCGAATGCAGAGCTCGTGGCCGCGATCACCGGCGCGACCGAAAACGCCGTCTCGCGCCGCGCGGGCCGGCGCCAGGTGCAACAGGATGCTCAGCCTCAGCCGGGAGATCTGTGATGAACAAACCAACCGATACCGCTGCGCCGCAGCCTGACACGCAACCGGCCACGTCCACCCTGCTCGACCGCAGCGACGTCCGCGTCAAGCATGCAAGCGGCGTGCGCGAAACCGTCGCGGCCTTTGTCGACCGCGTGCGGTCGGGTGACCTCGGCTCGCTGCCCGTCATCGCGGGGCTCATCATTATCTGGACCGTGTTCACGAGTCTGAACCCGGTGTTTCTCTCAGCGAACAATCTCGTCAACCTGCTGTTCGACTGCTCGACGGTCGGCGTGATTTCGCTTGGCATCGTCTGCGTGCTGCTGGTCGGAGAGATCGACCTGTCGGTCGGCTCGATGAGCGGCTTTGCGTCGGCGATCGTCGGCATGCTGTGGGTCAACGAGGGCTGGCCGGTCATTCCCGCGATCCTGGTCGCGATCGCCATCGGCGCCGCGATCGGCGCGCTGTACGCGCTGCTGCTGAACCGTCTCGGCATGCCGAGCTTCGTCTCGACCCTGGCCGGCCTGCTCGCGATTCTCGGCATGCAGCTCTACGTACTCGGCTCGAGCGGCTCGATCAACCTGCCGTACGGCTCGACGATGGTCAACTTCGGGCAGCTGATGATCATCCCTGCGCCCGTCTCGCACGTGCTCGCGCTGCTGCCGGGCGCGACGATCCTGCTGATCGGACTGCGCACGCGTGAACGGCGCCGCGCAGCGCGGCTGTCCGCGCCGTCCGTCGGCAGCCTGATCGTACGCAGCGCGGCAATCACGGTGTTTCTCGAGATCGTCGTCGCCTATCTGAACCAGGGGCGCGGCGTGCCGCTGATGTTCGGCGTATTTCTCGGCCTCGCGGTCGCGATGGACTATGCGCTGACGCGCACGCGCTGGGGCCGCTCGATGAACGCGGTCGGCGGCAATCGCGAAGCCGCGCGCCGTGCCGGCATCAAGGTCGGGGCGATCTATACGAGCGCGTTCGTTTTGTGCGCGAGTTTCGCCGCGTTCGGCGGCGTGCTGACGGCGGCGCGGCTCGCGTCGGCGAGCCAGCAGGCCGGCACCGGCGACGTCAACCTCAATGCGATCGCGGCGGCCGTGATCGGCGGCACGAGCCTGTTCGGCGGCCGCGGCAGCGCGTATTCGGCCGTGCTCGGCATTATCGTGATCCAGTCGATTGCGAGCGGCCTCACGCTGCTGAATCTGTCGTCGTCGCTGCGCTTCATGATCACGGGCGCGGTGCTCGCGATCGCCGTGATCGTCGACTCGCTTGCGCGACAATCCCGCGTCTCGCACGGACGCGCGTAATCTCAGCCATCAACGGGAGTAGTCAATGTCTGAATCGATCAAAGGAAAGGTGGCCGCGATTACGGGCGCGGCCTCGGGAATCGGCTTTGCGTGCGCGCGCGCCCTCATCGAGCAGGGTGTGAAGGTCGTGCTGGTGGACCGCGCGGAGGACCGCCTCGCGAAATGTTGCGCGGAACTGGGGCCGAACGCGCTGCCGCTGCAGCTCGATTTGCTGAAGCCGGCGGAAGTGTCGACGCAACTGCTGCCAAAAATTCTCGACCTCGCGGGCGGCCTCGATATTTTTCATGCGAACGCGGGCGCCTATATCGGCGGAGAAATCGTGAACGGCAATCCCGACGATTGGGACCGGATGCTGAACCTCAATATCAACGCGGCGTTCCGTACGGTTCATGCGGTGCTGCCGCATATGGTCGCGCAAAAGAGCGGCGATATCATTTTCACGAGTTCGGTTGCGGGCGTGGTGCCGGTGGTGTGGGAACCGATCTACACTGCGTCGAAGTTCGCGGTGCAGGCCTTCGTGGCCACGACGCGGCGCCAGGTCGCAAAACACGGCGTGCGCGTCGGCGCGGTGGCGCCGGGCCCGGTCGTCACTGCGCTGCTCGACGACTGGCCGAAAGCGAAAATGGACGAAGCGCTTGCGTCGGGCAGTTTGATGCAGCCCGTGGAAGTAGCCGATGCCGTCGTGTTCATGCTGACGCGGCCGCGCAACGTGACGATTCGCGACCTCGTCATTCTGCCGAACAGCGTCGACCTGTAACTCACGTCTTGCGATTGCCCACTTTGAAACACCTCCCTTTTATGCGAGGCCTTGAATCATGACCTCAGCGAACACGCGCTATGTGATCGGCGTCGACGTGGGCACCGGCAGTGCCCGCGCCGGCATCTTCGATGCGGCCGGCCTGATGGTGGCATCGGCCAAACGCGACATCACCGTTTTCCACGAGACAGGCTCGATCGTCGAGCAATCGAGCGGCGAGATCTGGAATGCGATCTGTCATTCGGTGAAGGAAGCGCTCGCGCAGGCCGCGCTGTCGCCGGAACAGATCGCCGGCATCGGCTTCGATGCGACGTGCTCGCTCGTCGTCCTCGGCGAAGGCGGACAGCCGTTGCCCGTCGGTCCGTCGGAAAACGCTGCGCGCGACATCATCGTCTGGATGGATCACCGCGCGCTCGAGCAGGCCGAGCGGATCAACAAGACGAACCATGAGGTGCTGAGATTCGTCGGCGGCAAGATCTCGCCCGAGATGGAGACGCCGAAGCTGCTGTGGCTGCTCGAACATCGTCCGCAGGTGTTCGCCAAAGCGTGGCAGTTCTTCGATCTGACCGACTTTCTGACCTGGCGCGCAACCGGCGATCTGTCGAGATCGACGTGTACGGTCACGTGCAAATGGACTTATCTCGCGCACGAGCAGCGCTGGGACGAAACCTACTTCCGCACGGTCGGCCTCGGCGTGCTCGCCGACGAAGACTTCGCGAGGATCGGCCAGAAGGTGGTCGACCCGGGTACGCCGCTTGGCAGCGGCTTGACGGCCCATGCCGCAGCCGAACTGGGCCTGCGCGAAGGAACACCGGTCGCAGCCGGCATCATCGATGCGCACGCCGGCGGAATCGGCACGGTCGGCGCGCAGGGCAAGCCCGAATCGTCGCTTGGCTACGTATTCGGCACCTCGTCGTGCACGATGACGACCACGCAAAAACCGGTGTTCGTGCCCGGCGTCTGGGGGCCGTACTTCTCGGCGATGGTGCCCGAAGCATGGCTCAACGAAGGCGGCCAGTCGGTGGCGGGCGCGGCCATCGAGCGTCTGCTCTCGATGCACCCTGAAACGCTGCGCGCGCAGACCGACGCGGCGCAAGCCGGCCAGTCTCTGCCGGTGATGCTGGCGGGGCTTGCGTCACAGCAGTCGGACAATTTGTCGGGCGCGGTGAAACTCGCTGAAGGCTTGCATGTGGTGCCCGAATTCCTTGGCAACCGCGCGCCGTTCGCCGATCCGCATGCGCGGGCGGTGATCGCGGGGCTCGATATGGAAACCGGTCTCGACAGTCTCGTCGCGCTTTATATCGCCGGCATTTGCAGCATCGGTTACGGGCTGCGGCAGATCATCGAAACGCAGGCGAAGGCCGGCGCGCCGATCGAGCAGGTTGTGATTAGCGGCGGCGCGGGACGGCTCGATCTTGTCCGTCAGCTGCTCGCCGATGCAACGGGCAAGCCCGTGCTCGCGATTCAGGCGGAAGAACCGGTGCTGCTCGGCGCCGCGATGCTCGGCAGCGTGGCAGGCGGCCTTTTTAACGACGTACGCTCGGCGATGACGGGCATGTCGCGCATTACGAATACCTACGCGCCGGCCGCCGGCGACATCGCTTCATTGCACGATGCGCGGTATCTCGCGTTCACGAAGCTGCAAAGTGTGGCGAGGGAAATCCGCTAGCGCTAGCGCTCGAGCGTTCTACTGCCCCGGCAAATGCGTCCGCAGAAAATCGACATACCCGTTCTGGATCTTGATGATTTTCTCGGCGCACTCGTTATAGTCCGAGGCTTTCGTATCGTTAGGTCCGTACATGCCGCGGCACTGCGCATACAGCGTAAGCGTCGCCGCGCCGCCGCCGCCCTTCACCACGCGCGTGGCCGAATAAGCGGGATCGCCGGAACCGGACGGCACATCGGTGTCGATCGCGAACGCGTCGGCGCGCGTGACCGACGTGCTCGAATGCTGCTCGATATAGCGCTTCGTCAGCGCCCAGGCGGAATCGCACTGAGCGGTTGCGCTGCAATCGACCGTCGCGTTATGTTGCGCGGTTGAAAGGCCCGCCTGATTGCGTTCCAGACGCTGCTCCGCCCGCTGTTCCTTTTCAGGCGACGAGCAGGCGGCAAGCGCAAACGCGGCGGACATAATAATCGCGAAGGCGGTGGCAAACGATGTGATTTTTTTCACGCGTCGAACTTCCGTGGCTCAAGTTTGAGCGCAATTATAGCCGCGCGCCGGAAGCGATCGCAGATTCGCGGGTACGGCGTTCGGTGCGCAACGGTCACCACGCGACCTTCGCATTTGCTATTGCTCGGGATACGTCAACGTACCGTCCGCTTGCGGTCGCGCGCCCGGCGTCAGCGTCGCCGCGCCGGCATTGTCCGCATCGACGATATGCACGACCTTTTCGCCGCGCGCAAGCAGATAGTCGGCAATGATGCGCCGGTGGCAGCGCCACCATACGGTCTCCGCACACATGATCGCGCAAGCGCCCTGCTGCCCGAGTTCGAGCAGCTGCGCAAAACCCGCGGCAAACTCGCCGCTCATCGCGTAGTCCGCATAGTTGTGAAACGAGCGGTTTTGCCAGAACGCGTTAGTCGACGGCGACACGTCTTTGCGCATGCTGCGCCGGCCGCCAAGCTCGGCGATGTGCAGATAGCCGATTGCGGGCGCGAGCGCATCGGGCAGTGTATCGGCATTGAACTGAGGGTTCGTGGCCGAGCGCGGAATACGGCGAACGTCGACGAGTGTCGCGATCTGCGCGCCTTTCAATAGCGAAAGAAACTCGTCGAGCGTTCGCGTCGCATGCCCGATTGTGTAGAACGTATATGCCATATGCGCAGCATAAGCGCTTTGAGCGACAACGCGTCTACGGCGCTTCGGCCGGGCGTATGTCATTCGATTGCAGCGCGTCGCCGCTTATCAGTGAAGCCATCGCGCGCAGCAGCGATTGACCGCCCGGTGTCAGCGTCGGCAATGCAATGCCGCTGACCGTCTGTTCGAGCGCGACCAGTTGCTGTTCGAGCAGGGTCTTCAATTCGCCGCGGTCGATGTCGGTCAGATCCGGCGCATTCTTGACGAGCAGTAGCGTGGCGAACTCGTGTGGACTCAACATATGCGCCTCCATTGTTGTATTAGTGAAGACGTGTTCAGCACGCATCGATCGCCACCGCGAGCGATCGCCGGTACTGCCGGTTCCATCATGCGGCTGTGTGGTTCGAGGGTAAACGCCTCGCGTCGCATTGTTAAGTACCCCGCCGTATCCATAAATCTTCGATTTCGTACAGATTGCTCACAGCACCGCTTCCCGAGCCGTCTCCCGCATGACCCGCACCGGTATCGACTTCGCCCCCGGCACTTTGCTTTCCTTCGCGCAGTGCCACAGCGGCAGCAGCGGATTGCACTCCGGGTAATAGCCGGCAATGCAACCCTGCGGGATATCGAACGGCACGATCGTGAGCCCGTCGACGCGGCGTTCGACGCCATCGTCCGCGATCGTCTGCAACGTGATCGTGTCGCCGTGCGACAGCGCGCGTGTCGCCATATCGGACGGGTTCATCAGGATGACCATGCGCGAGCCCTTGATGCCTCTGAAGCGATCGTCGTGGTTATAGATCGTCGTGTTGAACTGGCTGTCGCTGCGTAAGGTCATGAGCCGCAGCGAGTCGGGCTCGCGCACGGGCATATCCGGGTCTTCGCAGATCGAAGTGGGCGCCATGAATTCAGCCTTGCCGCTTTTTGTTTGCCATTTGCGCTCGCGCGCGGGCAAGGGCCGCGGAAAGCCGCCGGGCGTCCACATGCGCCGGTCGAAATCATCGAACATTTCCGGCCACGTTTTCGCCATTTCCGCGCGCACGCGCGCGTAGTCGTCGCGCCATGCGTCCCAGTCGACGGTCGAGCGAGCGCCAAAGGTTGCCTTCGCGATGCCGGCGACAATAAACGGCTCCGAGCGTATCGACGGCGACGCCGGCTCCGCCACACCACGCGAGCCGTGGAAACAACCGGTGCTATCTTCCATCGACACGGCCTGGTCGCCGCCCGCCTGCCGGTCGATTTCGATGCGGCTCAGGCATGGCAGCACATAGGAGTCCCTGCCGTGCACGAGATGGCTGCGATTGAGCTTCGTCGTGATGTTCACGGTGAGATCGAGCTGGCCCCACGCGGGCTCGGTACGCAAACGATCCGGCACGGAACGCACCAGATTGCCGCCAAGGTTGACGACCGCTTTGACCTTGCCGTCGAGCATCGCTTCGAATGCCTCGACGATATTCATGCCCTTCTCGCGCGGCGGTTCGAACGAGAACTGCTTTGCAAGCTGATCGAGGGGCGCGAGTTCGGGTTTTTCGGTAATGCCGACCGTGCGCTGGCCCTGCACGTTCGAGTGGCCGCGCACCGGCGATGGCCCCGCGCCGGGCTTGCCGACATTGCCGCGCAGCAGGAGCAGATTGACGAGCATCCGCACGTTCTGCACGCCCATGCGGTGCTGCGTCATGCCCATGCCGTAGTGCGCGATCACGGCATTCGCCTTCATATACTCGCTTGCGGCCGCTTCGATCGCCTCTCGTTGCAGCCCGCTTTCCCGAAGTATCTCGTCCCAGTTTGCGTCGCGAACGTATTGCGCGAACGCCTCGAAGCCGTTCGTATGCTCGCGGATGAAATCGACATCGATCACGCGCGGCTCGCCGGCGCTGAGCGCATGGTCATCGGCCTCGATCACAGCCTTGCAGATGCCGAGCATCGCGGCCGTGTCGCCGCCCGTTCTAACCTGGTGGTACTGCGTGCTGATCTGCGTATCGCCGGGCGTCAGCATGTCTTTCGGCGACTGCGGGTTCGCGAAGTGAAGCAGGCCTGGTTCGCGCAACGGATTGAACGTGATGATCGGCACGCCGCGCTTTCTCGCGTCCTGCAGCTGGTGCAGCATGCGCGGGCTGTTCGTGCCGACGTTCTGGCCGAAGAAAAACATCAAATCGGTCTTTTCGAAATCGTCGAGCGTGATGGTGCCCACACCGACGCCGATCGCTTCCTTGAGCCCGACGCTCGAGCTTTCGTGGCACATGTTGGAGCTATCGGGCAGATTGTTCGTCCCGTACATGCGCGCGAACAGCTGCAGCATGTACGAGGTTTCGAGCGACGCGCGGCCCGACGTATAGAACACCACGCTGTTCGGGTCGAGCTCGCGCAGTTGCGCGCCGATCGCATCGAATGCGTCTTGCCACGAAACAGGCACGTATCGGTCGGTGGCCGCGTCGTAGCGCATCGGCTCAGTCAGGCGCCCCGCTTCTTCCAGATCGTGGTCGTGCCATGTCAGCAGTTCGCGAACCGGATGCACGCGGAAAAATTCGGGCGTCATGCGCTTCGCTGTGATGTCCCACGCGGTCGCCTTCGCGCCGCTTTCGCAGAACTCGAACGGATGGGGCGACGCAGGCTTCGCCCATGAACAGCTCACGCACATAAAGCCATCGGGCTTATTCTGATGCATCAAGGCGCGGCTATCTGCGAGCGGCGCCTTTTCCTGCAGAAGAATTTTCGCGACCGCCTTCACCGATCCCCAACCGCCCGACGCAAATGGGTACGTGCTGCTCTTTCTCTCGCTTGCCATGTGAATTCACCTGTTACCGAAATATCATCTGGCGACGAGCATGTAGCGTTCCAGCCACGCTCCGGCTTGGCCTGCGCCCTGGCGCACCAATGCGCGCGGCGAAGCGGTGTATGTTTACGGCACACTGACAACGGCAAGTTTTATGGCAGCCGCTTCAGTCAGGACAACAACAGAGAATAAGACAACCGATGCTGAGCACTGCCTTTTTCTGCCCGCATGTCCTTCTCCGGCGCCGTCAGCACGCGCACGTTCAGCGTTTTTGCGCTGCAGCAGCGATCGCGCTCACGGCGCTCACCATCGCCGTTGTCATCTCCCGCCCCGCGCACGCGCAATCGAGCGTCGAGATGTATGGCCGGATCGACGGCGGCATCGAGTACCTGAACCATCTGGCCCAGCCGAACGGCACCAACGCATCGCGCTGGAGCGCTGAGAGCGGCGACTGGGGCACAAGCATGTGGGGCATGCGCGGTACCGAAGATCTAGGCGGTGGCCTGAATGCGCTGTTCGACCTTGAAACGGCCTTCCAGGTGATGAATGGCATGACCGGCGGCAACGGGCGACTGTTCTCGCGCCGCGCCTATGTCGGCCTCAACGACTCGAAGCTTGGACAAATCCAGGCCGGCCGCAATCTGTTTATCGACAGCGACGGCGTGTGGGCATTCGATCCGTTCGTGCAGCAGGCGGTGTCGTCGGCGTCGCTCGTGCGTGGCCGCAACTGGCAGCAGACGAACAACAACGTGGAGTACCACAGCCCCATCATCGGCGGATTCGACGTGCAAACGCAGTTCGCGTTCGGCAACCAGACCAGCTTCAACACGGGGGCGCCAGGCGAATTCGGCCGCTCCAACGGCGTGATGCTGACGTGGCATTCGCCGGCCCTCGAGTTTCGCGGCATCTATGACGAGCTGCGTAACTCGAATGGGCAGATGGACAATATTTTCACGGCCTCGCGCGAATACTTCCTCGGTGCGAACATCAACGTCGACCCCGTGAAAGTCCAGGCCGCGTGGACACACTACGCGGCGCCCGACACGCCCGCCGGCCTCGCGGACACCGCAAACTACTACTGGCTCGGCGCCACGCTCCAGGCAACCACGCGCTGGGCGGTGACGGCGGCGGGCTTCTACGTCAACGTGCCCAATGGCGGCGGCGACGCAACGCACGACCCCGCAGGCCACGCCACGCTCTATGCGCTTGGCACAACGTATAACTTCAGCAAGCGCACGTTTTTCTACGCGACTGTCGCGTATGTGCGCAATAGCGCGAATGCGACGTTCTCGGTATTTGCCAACCCGCGCGGCTCGACGCCGAACACGAGTCCGCTCGCCGGCGAATCGCAGACTGGCGCGTATATGGGAATCATGAGCAACTTCTGATGCAGTGAAGCACTGCACGCGATGTGCAGACGATCTGCAAACGATTCTGCAAACGGTCTGCAAACGGTCTGCAAACGAGGGCCGAGAAAGTGGCCGGCAGCGCAAGGTTGCCGGCCGCGTAACACGCAACGGGGTGGCAAGTCCCCGCTTGTAGGGCGACGCTGAAGGAGGGTAAATACATAGCGCGCCCCCAAACATAGCGTATCGGAGCATGGCCAACCCGCCAATGGCTGATGCGCGTCCGTAAAGCATGCTTAAAGAACATTACTGGCAGCCTGCGCTTAGGGCGCCGACGTAAGCAGCGGCCGCCGGCGCCAGGCGGGCATTCCCCCCTCGTCATATTTCCCGCCGGGAACGGAGTGTGCAAGACGGTCCTTCGGCCGCCTCTCTCCATGCAGCGCCGCGGGACGACCGCGGACGACCGCGGGACAACATTTCGCGCTGCACGCCTGATGCGGGAACCGAAAAATACGAAACAGATAGACAGAGATTCTTCGCCATGACGACCGATACGCCACCACAGCGAAATACGCGCGATCCACTACCGAAGCCTGTCCCGCAAAGGGCCAGCTGGACCCGATGGCTAACCATACTGTTTGCCGCGCTTTCCGGCCTTTACCTGCTTGTCGGTGGCATCTGGCTTATCTCGGTGCGCGGCTCGCCGTATTACGTGATCGCGGGCATCGCGATGCTCGCGGTCGCATGGCTCGTTTTCCAGCGCAATCGATGGGCGCTCGCGCTCTATGGATTGCTGCTGATCGGCACGCTCGCATGGGCCGTCAGCGAGTCCGGTTTCGACTTCTGGGCGCTCGCGCCGCGCATCGATGTGCTGGTCGTGTTCGGCGTCTGGCTGATTCTTCCATTTATCTACCGGCAGTTCATCGGCGCGGTCATGCCGGCCGCGCTTGTCATCGGCATCGGCCTGATCGCGAGCGCCACGATACTCGTCTACGCGGCGTACAACGATCCGCAGCAGATCAACGGCACTCTTTCCGCGGAACAGTCGTCGCCGACACCAGACTCCGATCCGCGCGCGGGCGACTGGCCCGCTTACGGCCGCACGCAAGGCGGCACGCGCTATTCGCCGCTTGCGCAGATCAACGAGCAGAACGTGAAGAATCTGCAAATTGCGTGGACCTTCGAAACCGGCGATCGCAAGGGCAAGAACGACCCGCAGGAAATTACCGATGAGGTCACGCCGATCAAGATCGGCAGCATGCTTTATCTGTGCTCGCCGCATCAGAAACTGTTCGCGCTCGATGCGGCAACGGGTAAGGAAAAATGGCGCTTCGATCCGGGCCTCAAGACGAACCCAGGCTTTCAGCACGTAACCTGCCGCGGCGTGTCGTATCACGAGACCGCCGCTGCAAGCGCGGCGACGACGACGCAAGCACAAGCGGCCTTGCCGATGTGCTCGCGGCGCGTGATTTTGCCCGTCAACAATGGCCACCTGTACGAACTCGATGCGGCGACAGGCCAGCGCTGCGCCGGATTCGGCAATAACGGCGACCTCGATTTGCAGCATCTCGAACCCGTCAAAACCTCAGGCGCCTATGAACCGACCTCGCCGCCGATCGTCACGGATAAAGTGATCGTCGTGGCCGGCTCGGTGACCGACAACTTTTCTGTGAGCGAGCCATCCGGCGCGATTCGCGGCTTCGACGTCGAAACCGGCAAGCTGCTCTGGGCGTTCGACCCGGGCGCGCATGCGCCGAACGCGATACCCGACGACCAGCACAGCTTCGTCGCGAATTCGCCGAACTCATGGGCGCCCGCCGCGTACGATCCCAAGCTCGACCTCGTGTATTTGCCGATGGGCGTGAGCACGCCCGACATCTGGGGCGGCCGCCGCACGCCGGATATGGAGCGTTATGCAAGCGGACTGCTCGCGCTGCACGCATCGACAGGCAAGCTCGCGTGGTTCTATCAGACCGTGCACCACGATCTGTGGGATATGGACCTGCCCGCGCAGCCGACCCTCGTCGACCTCAAGGACGCGAACGGCAATATCGTGCCCGCCGTCTACGCGCCGGCCAAGACGGGCAATATCTTCGTGCTCGATCGCCGCACCGGCAAGCTGATCGTGCCCGCACCCGAAGAGCCGGTGCCGCAAGGCGCCGCGCCGGGCGATCGCGTTTCCCCGACGCAGCCCTATTCGCAACTGACTTTCCGTCCCGCGCAAAATCTGCGCGGCGCCGATATGTGGGGCGCCACGATGTACGACCAGCTCGTGTGCCGCGTGATGTTCCATCGTCTGCGCTACGAGGGGCCGTTTACGCCGCCATCCGAGCAAGGCACACTCGTTTTCCCCGGCAATCTCGGCATGTTCGAATGGGGTGGACTTGCCATCGATACGGACCGGCATATCGCGATCGCAAACCCGATTGCCTTGCCGTTCGTATCCAGGCTGATTCCGCGCGGTCCGCATAATCCGATGGAGCCGCCTGCTGCGAGTCAAGGCGCGGGTCAAAGCGGCACCGGCACCGAAGCCGGCGTGCAGCCGCAGTATGGCGTGCCGTTCGGCGTGACGCTGAATCCGTTCCTGTCGCCGCTTGGGCTGCCGTGCAAGGAACCGGCGTGGGGTTATGTCGCGGCGCTCGATCTGGAGACGAATCAGATCGTGTGGAAAAAGCGCATCGGCACCGTGCGCGACAGTTCGCCCTTGCCGTTGCCGTTCCGCATGGGCATGCCGATGCTCGGCGGCCCGATGACGACTGCGGGCCACGTGTTCTTTATCGGCGCCACCGCCGACAACTACCTGCGCGCGTTCAGCACCGACACAGGCCGCGAACTATGGCGCGCGCGGCTGCCGGCAGGCGGCCAGGCAACGCCGATGACGTACGAGGCGAACGGTAAGCAGTTCGTCGTCATTGCCGCCGGCGGGCATGGGTCGTTCGGAACCAAGCTGGGCGACTACATCGTTGCTTACGCGTTGCCTGAAAAGCAGTAGCGCACGCGAGGATGTGGTCAATGAGGCACGTGCAGTATTTCGTCGATAAGCCGCTGCCCTGCCGCATAGCCGCCCATCAACGCGTCGGCTTCGGTGTGGAAATCCTCGCCGGTTCTGCCTGCCAGATGCAACGGAGCCGTCAATGGAATGGCCTCGGTCTTGTTCGCGACCTGCACGATCGCAAGGAAGCTTTGCGTACTCCGTGTATGGGGCTTATGCAATGGCATACGGCAGTTCGTTTCCACTGCGATGCTGACGACAAAACCCTTATATTCGTAGCGTCGAAACATACTTCGAGACCTGCAATGACGATGAACGGTGTGTGTCCACGCCGATACGTGAATCGCATGCAGATCGCGTGCGATTGCGTGTGGTGTGCGGACACCGGAAAGGCTATGCCAGGATGAACTGTCCCGGTTTGTACGTATCGCGCGCATTTCGGACGGCAGGCTGCCTGCACGCGTTTGCCGCATCCATCGGCGATCGCAACTTCGTCTGCCTTCGATATCGCTAAGCCTTTACGACGATCTTTCCACGCACGTGGCCCGCTTCGATGCGCGCGAACGCCTGTTTTAGATTGTCGAACGCGAACTGTTCGGCCACGCGCACCTTCACGCGGCCCTCGTCGATCAGCGCAGCAATCGAAGCGAGTTGCGCGCCGTCCGGCCGCGCCGTAAAGCGTGCGCCTCGCGCGCCGCGTGCGGCGGCCTCGGCTTGCGAAGGCTCCGTTAGCGTCGACACAAGCGCGCCGCCGCGTTTGACGAGCGGCCACGAGCGCGACTGTGTCTCGCCACCGACCAGATCGAACACGAGGTCCATCTCGCGCGCGATGTCTTCAAAGCGCTGGCTTCGATAATCGACTACGTGCTCGATGCCGAGCGAGCGGACAAAGTCGATGCCATCGCCCGATGCGGTCGCATAGACTTCAGCCCCCTTCTCGCGCGCAAACTGCACAGCTAGATGGCCGACGCCGCCCGCCGCCGCGTGTACGAGCACGCGCTCTCCTTTCTCAAGCAATCCCTGATCGAAGATGCCTTGCCACGCGGTCAGTGCGGCAAGGGGCACTGCGGCTGCCGTGGCGATATCGACGGAATGCGGCGGCTCGGCGAGCGCGGCAGCGTCGATTACGACAAACTCGGCAAACGCGCCCTGCCCCTGGCCGACGAAAGCGTATACATGCTGATCAGCGCGCCATTGCACGGCGTCGCGGCCGACCCGCATTACTTTGCCGACGAAATCCCGTCCCAGCGTGAAAGGCAGCGCGTCTTCGCGAATCGCCGGATAGCGGCCTTCGCGCGTTTTTATGTCGACGGGATTGACGCTCGCGGCCAGCACTTGCACCAGCACTTCATTCGGCGCGGGTTCGGGAATGGGTATCGAGTCGAGTTGCACGGCATCCGCGCCGCCGAAGCGGCGAATGCGGTACGCATGCATGGTGGATGTGGATAACGATGCGGACATTGATGCTCTCCTGCAAGAGTGATGATCGGCGTCGATCGATACGTCGCGATCTTTTAAGCAGGCACGCAAGCGATGTTCCCTTGCGAATGAGGGAATCGGGTATGAACCCTGCTGCGTGTTAAATGGAATGGCCTCACATCACAGAGGAGACAGGATGAAACGATTCATCAGCGTTGCATTCTCCGCGGCCGCATTGGTGTTCGGCGTCGCCGCATGCAACAAGGCCGATCAGAAGGCCGGCGAAAATCTGAGCGCCGGCAGCAGCGGCGTGATGAGCAACAGCGCGGGGCCGAGCGGCACGCCGGGGCAAAGCGCGGCAGCCGACGCGACGAGCAATTCCGCGGCAACGGCAGGCCAGGGCAGCGAAACGCAACAGGCTCCGGTCAAAAGCACGCCTTCGGCCACGGCTAGCGAACCCGCTTCGGGCGCTCACCAGTAACAGTAGAGGCAGCTTCCTTTTTAACGTTTCTAGTGCGAAGACCCGGCGAGCGCCTCTTCATCAAACCGCTCCGTTGGCGTTGGATAGTTGCCGGTGCGCACATCGACCACCACCGTCGTTTTCGCGGCCAACGCCTGTTCGAAGGCATGGGTGAGCTTCAACGGATCGTCGACCGTGATCCCCAACGCACCGACCGAATTCGCGAACTTCGCCCAGTCGTGCGTCGGCAACGCATGCAAGCGCGCCATCGCCTCGCTGACACGGTCGGCGCGCAGCTTCGGATTGCCAAAAGCCGAGTTATTGAACACCACACAGATCAGCGGCACACCGTAACGTGCCGCGGTCTGGATCTCCACGCCATGCATCAGCATGCAACCGTCGCCGGTGACGACCACGCACGGATCGTTGGGCTCGGTCAGTTGTGCGCCGGGTTGTGCACCGAGTTGTGCACCCATTGCCGCGGGAATCGCCCAGCCCATCGCACCCATATATTTGATCGACGTGAAAAAGCGTCCCGGCTCATAGGCGGTCCAATAGTGCCCGGCGAAGAAGGCATGCGCGCCGCTGTCGATAAAAAGGCGCGTCGAGCGTGGCATCACCCGGCGCAGCGCCAGAATCGCATCGCCTGGGTGAATGCTTGCTGCAAGCGAATCGGCTCTTGCATGGCGACGGACATCGGCATGATTCGACGTGTGCCGTGCTTTCAGTTCAGATACCCAGTCGCGTCTTGCCGCACGGCTCGCGCGCAAACGCGCCGACACTTCATGCGATGCATCGTTAAGCATCTCGAGGCAGGTGCGCGCGTCGCCGAGTATCGACAGGTCGACCTCGTAGTCGCGAAACACGTTCGATACGTTGATGTCGTTGACGATCATCGCGTGCCTAGGCTTGAGGCCCTCGCTCCACATCACCGTATCGAGCATATTGAGCCGCGAGCCGATCACGAACAGCGCGTCGAGTTCGCCGCGGGTTAGCGCATCGTGCGCCGCATGATTGCCGCACCAGCCGAGCACGCCGAGACTCAATGGATGATCTTCGGGAAAAACCCCTTTCGCGGCCAACGTTGTCGCCACCGGCACGTCGAAGCGTTCCGCAAAGCGTTTTAGTTCCTCCGCAGCGCGCGATTGCACGCATCCGCTGCCGGCCAGAATCGCGACTTTATGACCGGCATCCACACGATCCCAGAATGCCCCGCAACTGTGCGCATCGACGAAGCGCGGCTGATAAAGCCGTTCGTCAAGCGCGGACCAACTGCCGGCGACATCCGCACGCTGCACATCGGCCGGTATAGACAGATGCACCGGGCCGCGCGTTGCGTGCCCCAGCATGCCGTTCAGCAAACGGTGCAGATGATTGAACGTCAGCGCCGGCACGTTAAGGTCGAGCTGCAAGGCGGTAACCGGCGTGGCCATGCTGTTCGCGCGCATGCCGGCCGCGCTCGAATCCTGAAATGCGCCGCGGCCCATCGCATCGCGCCGCACTTCGCCGGAAATGGCGAGCACCGCCGAGCGGTCCGTATAGGCTGTCGCCAACGCGGTCATCGTATTCGTGAAGCCCGGGCCGCTCGTCGTGGCATACACACCGAAACGCCCGCTCGCGCGGCTGTAACCGTCCGCCGCGAATGCGGCGCCAGCCTCGTGCGCACAGACCACCGCCTCGACGTCATGCTGGCGCGACAAGGCTTCGAGTAACGGGTCGATTGCCGCGCCCGGTACGCAGAACACATGCCGGATGCCCTCGTCACGCAGCACCTTGACGATTGCGTCGGCGACGTTCATCGCGTGGCCTCCAGTTCCGATTTGATGATGCTGATCGCGTTCAGCGTGCGCGGCACGCCGACATAGACCGCGAGCAGAATGACGCATTCGAGCATTTCCTCGACGCGCATGCCGCGCTTCAGGCCGGTATGAACGTGCTGACGGATCTGCTTGTCCGCATCGCCTTGCGTAATCAGCGTCGAAAAGACAATCAGTTCTTTCTCGCGCGCCGTGAACATCGGCCTTTGCCACAGATTGCCGAGCCCGAACTCTTCGATAATCGAAAAGTAGTCAGGGCAAAACGACTTCACCTCCCTGAGCCACGCCGCGTGCTCCGGGTGATAGACGTTGTCCAGTTCCCGTTGCCCCGCCGAAAGATGATCGGCGTTACCAGGCTTTTCCTGTTCCACGATTAGCCCTTCCTGAAGTAGTCTTCGCCGCCCGGCTTCATCCAGTCCTCGCGCGGCGGCGTGAAGATGTCGAGATCGATCGTGTCTTCGAGCGCGAACGCGCTATGCGGCACGTTGGCCGGAATATGCAGCACTTCACCGGCTCTGACCGTAGCCGACTGTTCGAGGTCTTCGCCGAGCCTGAACTCCAGCGCGCCTTCGAGAATGCAGGTGAACTGCTCATTTGGATGCGAATGCCGGCTGACCTGCGCCCCGGCTTTGAGCGTCAGCCGCGACAGCATCATGTCGTTACCCTGAATGATCTCCTGCATGATCTTCGGGTCAAGTCGCTTCGCCTGAAGATCGGTCCAGATGTGATGCGATGCGGCGTTTTTCTTGATCATCGTGTGTCTCCTTGTTTTGATTTATGCGGCCACGCGCGTGACATTCATTTCGGCCGCAAGGCGGTGCGCCTCTTCGACGATGGTGTCCTCCTGCCCTGCGACGAGCTTGCGCGCCGCAAGCCGCGCGCACAGCTCGAACGCATCGATTTTCAGTTCGGTCGCGAGGCGCTCGATATGCGGCACAAAGCCGGAGAAAAGACCGTAGACGCCCGTCGTGATGTTCGCGATCGGAATATGCGGCGTGCGCACCGGCAGGAACGACTCGGTCACCTTGGCAAGCACCGCCGTGCGGGCGAAGTCGGTGCGCGTCGCGTAACCGTATCGTTCGAGCACGGCAACAAGCGCTTCGAGCTGTGTGTTGCCCGCGCCCGCGCCGAAGCCGCGCACGCAGGCATCGAGCATCGTCGCGCCGCATTGCACGGCAACGATCGAATTCGCCACGGCGAGCCCGAGATTGTTGTGCGCGTGATAGCCGACCGCCACCGAAAGATGCTCGACGAGCCGCCCGACCTTTTCCGCGACGTCGCCCGGCGTCGAAAAGCCCGCACTGTCCATCAAGACGATCGCATCGGCGCCATACGATTGCATCAGCTTCGCCTGCCTCAGCAGTTCTGCGGCATCCGCCATATGCGACATCATCAGCACGCCGTACGCGGTTTTTCCCGCCTGCTTGGCGTGCTCGATGTACTGGCGCGTGATGTTCGCTTCGGTGCAATGCGACGCGATGCGGAACACGTCCACGCCCACCTCGAGCGCGCGCTCGATATCGGTCGTCTTCGCAAAGCCCGGAATGAAGTGCACGCTAAGCTTCGAGCGCCGCAGGTTTGCACGCGCCGCGGCCAGCATCTCCGTATCGGTGCTGGTGGCCTTGCCGAGCAGGCATGACGATGCGCCCAGGCCGTTGCCGTGACCGACTTCGACGATATCGATACCGGCTTCGTCGGCGGCTCTTGCATAGCTCGCAATCTGCTGCGCCGTCAATTGATGGCGAACGGCGTGGTTGCCGTCGCGCAAGCTTGCGTCGCTCAGAATGATGGTGTTCGTCATGATCTTTTGCTCGCGATATGTTCGTGCCGGCTCTTTGCGACCGCAATCGCCGCACAATTGATGATGTCGAGATTGCCCGCGTATTGCGGCAGATAATGACCGCTGCCGCGCACCGTCACGCTGACGGTGATCCTGCCCGCATCGAGCACGGGCTTCAGCACGATTTCAAAGCCGGGAACGTATTCGCGAACCGCATCGGCCGCCCGTTCTATCTCGAGTTCGATCGCGCCGAAATCGTCGAACGACGCATAGGCGTAAATCGTCGTTTGCATCGAGACGCCCGGTTCGGCCGGATTGATATTCAGAATCGCCTTGACCTCCGGCGCGCCGCTAAAGCGCGCCAGCGCATGTTCGGTGGTGAGCAGATACTGGTTGATGTTTTCGCGCGTGGCGAGGCCGGCGCTAGCGGCCGCAATCGTCGACACGACTTCGATGTAATCAATGCGTTTGGTGGTATTTCTTAGCGCATGAACTAGCGGCAAGCTCGCCTGGCCGCCGCACGTAATGAGGTTGATGTTCTGCTGCTGCCCAACGTCGCCGAGATTGATCGAAGGCACGCAGATCGCGCCGATGCGGGCCGGCGTCAGATCGATCGCGAACTTGGCCGCGGCTGAGAAGAAGCTGTTGTTCTGTGCGTGCGCATAGGCCGACGTTGCGTCGAACACGATATCGAAAGCGTCTGCGTTTTCTTTTAGAAAATCGATGCCTTCCGCTGAAGTCTCGACATGACGCTCTTTGGCAATCGCAAGACCCTTGCTGTTTGCATCGCGCCCAACGACAAACGCAAGGCTAAGGACTTCCGATTCGATAACCTTACACATCAGATCGGTGCCGATCGTTCCAGAACCGATGATGGCAACCGATGTTCGCTGATCATGCATAGCACGCCCCCGATAATGAACCCGTCGCAAGCGGACTCATTGCGACGATCGATAGTCGACGTGGTGATGATCACTTTTTTCGTATCGCGCATCTGTCAACTATTGTGAACTGCGCGAATGCTAGAGGCATGCTAAGCGATGGTGGCGCGATATGCGCTAAGCAAACGGATCGGCCATGCGCACATTCGTGCGCAGCAAGGTGTCGGCCAGAATCATGTCGAATGCGTTTAACGGCCGGAACCCGCCGCGTACGACAGGCCTGAACACCGGGTCGCCGCGGCGTACCGGCATGCCGGTCAGACCGCACACACCGGCGGTGCGCGCAAAGCCCGCGCGCCACGTTTGGTCCTGATACCGGCCAAGCGTCGGATCGCTCCATGAAACGAGTATGGTCGATTCAGTCTGCCGTTCGATACGGCGGATCGACACGACATTGGCGATGGCGCACGGCAACGGCTCGTCGAAATCGTGCGATGCAAAGGATGCCTTGCGAATCGCGTGGCCGATATCGGTGGGATGGCCGCGCAATCCTTTAATAATGTGCGACCACGGGTCGATGCGCTTCATTTCATTTGCCCGATCGCGCCGATCGTATGCCTTAGGCTGCATCGATCATTCTCCCGTCGTCGCAAGCATCGGCGACCGTCTGCCGCTGCACGGGCATCGTGGTCAGGCAATCGAGATCGAGCCGCCTCGTATGCTCGATCATGTAGTCGACGAACACACGAATTCTCGCGGGCAGATGCTTGCGGCTCAGGTAGCAGATATAGTGGCCGCCGTCGTCCGGCACATACTGCGCAAGACAGCTGACAAGGCGCCCGTCTCGAAGCAGATCGCACACCTGATAAGCGGGCAGCTGCGCAATGCCCTGCCCGTCAAGCACCGATTGCAGCATCAGGTCGGCGTCGTTGAACGTATGGCGCGCAACCGGCAGGCGCCGTTGCGCGATCCCGTCCACCTTGAATTCCCACTCCTTGACGCGGCCCGACGCGGTCCGGAAGTTGATGCAGCCGTGCCCGGCCAGTTCATCGACGCTGCGCGGCAAGCCATGCACGCGCGCATAGTCGCGCGACGCGCATACAAGCATTTGCATCGGTATCAGCTGACGCGCGACGATTTCGCTGTCTTCCATGCGCCCGTCGCGAAACGAGACGTCGATGCGATCGCCGGTGAAGTCCGACGGGCGATCGTTAAGCAGCAGCTCGAGCGTGATGCCCGGAAATTGCGCGTGAAACCCGCGCAGCAGCGGCGCGACAATCTTGCGGCCGAACCCGGGCGCCGAGCAGATACGCAGTTGCCCGCGCGGCGGCCCGCTGCGCAACTCGCGCATCTCGTCGAGCGCCTGCACGATGCGCTCGACGCCTGGCCGGCAGTTCTCGTAGAACAGCTCGCCCTCGCGTGTCAGCGACGTGCTGCGCGTCGTGCGAAGGAACAGGCGCGTATCGAGCTGCGCTTCGAGCTTTTGCACATTGCGGCTGACCGATGAGCGCCCGATGCCGAGGCGATCCCCGGCTCGGGCGAAACTCCCTTCATCGGCAACGGCAAGAAAAGATACGACGCCGGCATAGCTGGTTGCGAAACTGCTGGCAAACGGATCGTCGGCGCCGCTAACGGATCGGCGGAGGGCGTAGTCTGACATGGAGGCGCAAATAGTTGGGTCCACACCCGACTAGACGGATGAGCGCGGCCGTTTGTGACACGGCCGCCATTATTTTTCTTCGGGCACCTGCCTATGCGGCCCCGGATTTACTTCTCAGGTACGAGCACTGGCGCGCCTTTGTCTTTCAGCAGCAGCACGATAAATTTCGCAGGCTGCGTCTGGCTTGCGTTGCGTCCCACAGTGTGGACGTCGTTCGGCCCTTCGTAGAAGGTCTGGCCAGGCTTCAACGTCACTTCCTTGCCACCCTTCAGTTGCATCACGATCGACCCTTCGAGCACATAGACAAACGCATGCGCGTTGTGACGGTGCACCGGGTCAACCGACCCGGGCGGATATTCGACCATGATCATGAGCCCCTCCTTGCCCGGATAGTCGGCAAGCGGCTGCGTCATCAGCGGTGTGACGATTGCCTCGGGCGCCGCGGCGCTCGCGGTGCCCGCGGACCATGCGGCGAGGGTGATCAAAGCCATCGCAGTGATTTTCGAGCGGAACATGATGGGCTCCCAAAGGATGCGGCCCGCAATTGCGGGCCAGCGATAAATACAGATCAATAACGCGGATCAAAAGCGGATCAAGATGGAACAACGACAGGACAACAGAGAAAAACCGCGTGACCGTGCTCAGGCGAGATTCGCCTTGTCGAGACCGAATGTCTTGTCCGACGAACCCGGCACCGTTCTGAAGGCGACGTTCGCGCGGTTCCAGCCATTAATCGCCATCACTGCATAAGTCAGATCCGACAACTCCTTCTCGGAGAACTGGCCGCGCACGCGCTCGTAGATCTCGTCGGGCACGCCGTGCTCGGGCAGCTTCGTCAGTACCTCGGTCCATGCAAGCGCGGCGCGCTCACGCGGCGAAAAGAGCGTCGATTCGCGCCAGATCGCGACATGGTGAAGTCGCAGCTCGCGCTCACCGTGAATGCGCGCTTCCTTCGTGTGCATGTCGCAGCAAAAGCCGCAGCCATTCATTTGCGACGCACGCAGCGAGACGAAGTCGAGAGTCGCCTGCTCGATGCCGCTATCCTTCAGCTGCATGCTGAAATCGAGGAACTTCTTGAATAGAGCGGGTGATTGTTGAATATAGTTGATGCGCTGGGACATGGCCTAACCTCACGATGATAAAAATGTGCATCGACGAGTCCTGGCGCGCCACGCGCGTGACGCGTGGCGGCGGACGGAAAGAGGCCATGGTAGGTTTGCGGCGCGCACGGCGGTAGATAGACGATTGGACTCACAGCGTTGCCCTCAGAGCACCAATCAGGTATCAACCGCACATCAATGCGGCGTTGCGATTAAGCGTGGGAGGCAGCAAAGCGCTCGGGCGGCGTACCGTGCGCTTTTGCAATAAATGAGAGCTTGTCGGGATTGCGCTGAATGAGCATACGGACAATCCGGTTGCCGTCCGTTTCGAACGACATCGCCGACTCGAGCTGGCCGTCGAGGTAACGCAACAGCGCCCACTGATCGTTGAGCTCGACAAGCCTGAAGCGAACCTCGCTCTGGAAACGCAGTGACGACGCATAAAAGAGCTGCGCAATGCGCTTGCCGCCGCGCATCGGCTCCGGAAAGCTCGACACCTTGCCACCGCCATCGCCGTACAGACTCGCTTCTTCCGCGAGCAGCGCATGAATACCGGCGAAGTCGCCGCGCTCGATGGCGAGCGTAAAGCTCTGCAGCAAACGCCGATGCGTGTCGCGCGATACCTCGTAACGCGGCCGCTCATCGCGCAACTGCGCTTTTGCGCGGCTGACGAGTTGCCGGCACGCCGCTTCCGTCTTGCCGATTACTTCGGCTACCTCGTCATAGTCGACATCGAGCACCTCGCGCAGCAGAAACGCCGCGCGTGCCTCCGGGGTAAGCCGTTCGAGCAGCAACAGAAACGCAACGGACACATCGTCGGCGCGTTCCTTGACCTCCTCGGGCGTCACCGGCGATTCGGTCAGCAGCGGTTCGGGCAGCCAGATTCCCGTGTAGTGTTCGCGCTGGATTTTCGCCTCGCGCAAGCGATCGATCGACATGCGCGTCGTCACGGCAACAAGCCAAGCTTCCGCATTGTCGATCGTGTCGTGAGACGCCACATGCCAGCGTAGCCAGACTTCCTGCACGATATCTTCGGCTTCGGCGACCGACCCGAGCATCCGGTACGCCATTTTCTGCAAGCGCGGGCGAAGCTGGTTAAAGACGTTGAGGCTATCTTCCATATCAGGGCGCGCGGTAACCGCGCTCCTGCAGCGTCCATGTGTTGCCATCCGGGTCTTCGAAGTCGGCAAAGCTCGCATAGTCGCGACGCTGCGCGTCGAGCCCGGCGCTAAAGCCACCTTCCCACGTATCGATCGGCGCCTTGTGACGGAACTCGCCGACCGCTACGCCGCGCTCGATCAGCGCAGCGCGCTCGGCCGCGAGGTCGGTCGTGACCAGGTACAGGTTACGCACGCGCGCGGCGGAATCGGCCGTAACCAGTTGCACCGAACACGATGAGCCCGGCGGCGTGAGCTGAACTACCCGGAACGTGGGCGTGGGATGGTAGTCGACATCGAGCCTGAAGCCGACCTTCTGCGTATAGAACGCAAGCGCACGGTCGACATCGGCAACCGGCAGCGAAACGACTTCCAAAGCGAGCATGACGGCTCCTGCGAGGGCTGGTCGACGCCTTCGAATGATTCGAATGGGAGGGAATTGCGCACCGGATGGGCGCAATGGTGAGCGTTCGACTTTGAGCAACAATGCTCAGGATAGCCCGATTTGGTTTCATTGGGGTGAAATCTCACCGCAACCGAAGCCCCGCAAGGCGTCCCCGCTTTAAAACGGACCGGAAAATGCTCAAAAAAAACGCACGAGCGAGGCTCGTGCGTAGTCTACAAAGCGACAAACAAACGCAACAACAAAAGGCCGAGGTATGGAGGGAGCCGTCCTTCTGCTGCACGGCAAAGATTAGCGCATCACCCCGCACCGATATACCTGGTGTGCCTGAATTCACTTACCGGCAAGCCTGAACAATCGCGCAAACGCACGCCGGACAGGCGTCTGCCCGCCCCGCAAGCGACACCATCGCCTTTCTCAATTGCTTTTGACTTGACCATTTAGATGCTACATGCAATCTTTTACGCCCTTAGCGTGTATTCGACATCTATAAGAAACACGATTTCATATCGCACGTCAAACAAGTCTGGGATGCCTGCAAGTGGATACGGAAACGGAACTGCAAGACGGTCAAGTCAAAAAGCGCGATGCGCTGCGTACACGCAGGCGATCGCCGGTTAAAAGCTGGGCTGGGGTGCTCGTCGTGATGGCGGTGATCGGCGGCGGCTGGTGGTTTTACCAGCACCGCGAGGCCAACGCGCTGGTTGCCAATGCAAAGCCCGCCGCGCCGCCGCAAGTGACGGTGAGCAAGCCGCTCGTCGAGAACCTCGATACGCGCCTTGGCTTTCTCGGGCAATTCTCAGCGGTCGATCAGGTTGAGTTGCGCGCGCAGGTCGGCGGCACGCTAACGGGTATTTACTTCAAGGACGGCGACATCGTTCACAAGGGCGATCTGCTGTTCTCGATCGACCCGGTGCCGTATGAAATCAGGCTGGCGCAGGCTAAAGCTCAACTCGAGAACGCGACGGCGAAGCGAGTGCTCGCAGACCAGGAGCTGCGCCGCGCCCAGGAACTCGAGCACAACGACGCAGGCACGGTCGAAAACGTGCAGCAACGCACGTCCGACCTGAACGGCGCACAAGCCGCGATCGACGATGCGCAAGCGCAGATTCGCGACGCGCGCTTCGATCTCGACCATTGCCGGATCAGCGCGCCGTTTACGGGCCGCATCGGCCGGCACCTCGTTTCGATCGGCAATCTGATTGCCGGCAGCCGCGCGGCGACGAGCCCGACCACGCTGCTGGCGACGATCGTGTCGCTGGATCCGATCTACCTCGATTTCGACATGAGCGAGGCCGATTACCAGACGTTTTCGCACTATCGCAGCGATCTGAGAAGCCCGCTTGCAAACAAGGTCGAATTGACCTCAGGCAACGGCAACGACAGCGTGCTGACGCGGCAAGGCACGCTCGACTTCGTCGATAACGTGCTCGACCGCTCGAGCGGCACGATCCATGCGCGAGCGACGGTGGCCAACCCGGACCTGCGTCTCACGCCCGGCGAATTCTCACGCGTGCGTCTCGCCGTTGCGCGGCCCGTGCCGACGCTGCTGATTCCCGACGCGTCCGTGTTGCCCGACCAGTCCGAACATATCGTGCTGACGGTCGCCGCCGACGGCACCGTCGTACCGAAACAGGTACAGGTGGGCGATATGCGCGGCGGTCTGCGTGTGATCCGCTCGGGCTTGAGTGCCGACGACCGCGTGATTATCGACGGACTGCCCTTCGCCGCGCCCGGCGCTAAAGTGGCGACGCGTGACAGCACGCTTCGTTATACGGCCAAGCAGGACTGACCAGGACCGGACGAAGCCATGCGTATTGCCCATTTCTTTATCGACCGCCCGCGCTTTGCGACGGTGGTCAGCGCCTTCCTGACCCTGATCGGCTTAGGCGCAATGTTCGTGTTGCCGGTTGCGCAGTATCCGGAGATCGTTCCGCCTACCGTGCAGGTGACGACGACTTACCCCGGCGCGTCGGCCGAGACGATCGCGCGAACGGTTGCGACACCGCTTGAGCAGCAGATCAACGGTGTCGAAAACATGCTCTATATGAGCAGTCAGTCGACCGGCGACGGCAAGCTGACCGTGACCGTGACGTTTCGCATCGGCACCGATCTGAACGTTGCGCAGATGCTCACGCAGAACCGCGTGCAGGATGCGCTGCCGCGCCTGCCTGACGACGTGCAGCGCCTCGGCGTGCAGGTCAGAAAATCGACGCCGAGCATTCTGCTCGCGGTGCACCTCGATTCGCCCGACAAGACGCGCGACACGCTGTATCTGTCGAACTACGCGACGCTGCACGTGAAGGACGAACTTGCGCGCCTGCAAGGCGTCGGCGACGTGCAGTTTATCGGCGGCCGCGAGTACGCGATGCGTATCTGGGTCGACCCCGACAAGGTCGCCGCGAGCAATCTGACCGCAGGCGAAGTGCTCGCCGCACTGCGCGCGCAAAACCTTCAGGTGTCGGCCGGTGTGCTGAATCAGCCGCCCACGAAGACCGACGCGGCCTACCAGATCAACGTCGAAGCGCTCGGCCGCCTGTCGACGCCCGACGAGTTCGGCGACATCGTCGTCAAGTCGGACCCGCAGGGGCGCGTGACGCGTATCCGCGATATCGCCCGTGTCGAAGTCGGCGCGGCGGACTACGGCTCGACCGCATTCATGGACCGCAACCAGGCGGCCACGATGCTGATCTACGCCGAACCGGGCGCGAATTCGCTCGCGGTCGAGGAAGAAGTGCTGTCGACGATGCGCGGCCTGAGCAAAGACTTCCCGCCCGGCGTCGAGTACAAGATCATCTACGACCCGACGATCTTTATCGGCAAGTCCGTACACGAAGTGGTGATCACGATCTTCGTCGCGATCCTGCTCGTGGTGGGCGTGGTGTTCGTGTTTCTGCAGAACTGGCGCGCGACGATCATTCCGGTGGTCGCGATTCCGGTTTCGTTGCTCGGCTCGTTTATCGTGCTCGCGACGTTCGGCATTTCGCTCAATAACCTCTCGCTATTCGGGCTTGTGCTAGCGGTGGGTATCGTCGTCGACGATGCGATCGTGGTCGTCGAAAACGTCGAGCGCAATATGCACGCGGGCATGTCGCCAACCGAAGCCGCGCACCGCACCATGGATGAAGTGGGCGGCGCGCTGTTGTCGATCGCGCTGACGCTGTGCGCGGTGTTCGTACCGTCCGCCTTCCTGAGCGGCATTTCGGGGCTATTTTTCCGGCAGTTTGCGGTGACGATCGCCGCATCGACGGTGATTTCGTGCTTCGTCTCGCTGACCTTAAGCCCTGCCCTTTGCGCGGTGCTGTTCAAGCAGCATGCTCCGCAGGGAAGCGATGTCGAGCACCGCGGCAACTTTGCTTTGAGGCTGATGCAAGCGGGTTTTACTCGCTTCAATCACGGCTTCGAGAGGCTCTCGTTCGGCTACGGCAAACTCACGCGCCGCCTCGTCCGCGGCCTCACGGTGATGCTCGCGATCTACGTCGCGTTGATCGGCATCGCGGCGCTCGAGTTCGCGCACACGCCGACCGGCTTTATTCCCGAGCAGGACCAGGGCTATCTGATTACGGTCGTGCAATTGCCGCCTGGTGCATCGCTCGAACGCACCGAGAAGGTGGTGCGCAGCGCGACGGACATCATTCTCTCGACGCGCGGGATCGAGCACGTCGCACCGTTCGTTGGCCTCGATGCGACGACGCTGACGGTTGCCTCGAATTCGGGAACGATCTTTTCCGGATTGCCGTCGCTCTATAACCACGAAATCCCGGGCCTGACCGCGGACAAGGTGCTCGCGGATCTGCGCAAGCGCCTGTCGGTCATCAAGGATGCCTATGTGCTGACGATTCCGCCGCCGCCCGTGCAGGGCATCGGCAATGCGGGCGGCTTCAAGATGATGCTCGAAGACCGCGCGGGGCTTGGTCCCGACGCACTCGTGCATGCGGCCAAGGACCTCGTCGCCGCGGCGAACAAGGACCCCGATTTCGCAGGCGTATTCACGCTGTTCAACGCCGGGTCGCCGTCGGTATTCGCCGATATCGACCGCGTGAAGGCCGAAAAAGTCGGCCTTACGCCGACCGACGTGTTCTCCACGTTACAGGTGTATCTCGGCTCGCAGTATGTGAATGACTTCAATTATCTGGGCCGCACGTATGAGGTGATTGTGCAGGGCGACGGCCAGTACCGGCGCGACGCGCCGGACATCACGCGGCTGAAGGCGCGCAACCAGGCGGGCGAAATGGTGCCGATCGGCACGGTCGCGAAGATGGAAACGCGCACGATTCCGTACCGCGTGCCGCGCTACAACCTCTACCCCGCCGCGGAAGTGCAAGGCGTGGCCGCACCGGGTGTCGCAACCGGCTCCGCCTTGCGCCGGATGGAAGAGCTCGCGCATCAGGTGCTGCCGCAAGGCATCGGCTTCGAATGGACCGAACTCGCGTACCAGCAGCAACAGCGCGGCACGCCGACGCTGCTGGTGTTCGGCGCCGCTGCGCTGTTCGTGTTCCTCGTGCTCGTGGCTCAGTACGAAAGCTGGAAACTGCCGCTTTCGATCGTGCTGATCGTGCCGATGTGCATTCTCGCGTCGGTAACGGGCCTTGCGATTCGCGGCATGCCGATCGATATCCTCGCGCAGATCGGCTTCGTCGTGCTGGTCGGCCTGGCGGCAAAGAACGCGATTCTGATCGTCGAGTTCGCGCGGCAGAAGCAGGACGAAGGCGATACCGCGGTGAATGCTGCCGTGCATGCGGCGCGCACTCGCTTGCGGCCGATTCTGATGACGTCGTTTGCGTTTATTCTCGGCGTCGCGCCGCTTGCGTTCGCCACCGGCGCGGGCGCCGAAATGCGCCAGTCGCTGGGCACCGCCGTGCTGTTCGGCATGCTCGGCGTGACCGGATTCGGCCTGCTGTTCACCCCGGCGTTTTATGTCTTTATTCGCAAATTCGGCCGCAAGGAGCGCACGTGATGGCTTTCGATTTCTCTGATGCGAGGCCGTCGCACGCTTTGGAAACGACGGGCTCCGAATCATCGTCGCCGGCGCGTGTCCGGCTCGGCCGTACCGTCGGCATCGCACCCGCGCTGATTCTCGCCGCGGCGCTAGCGGGCTGCGCCGTTGGGCCGGACTACGTGAAGCCGACCGAAAACCTCGCGCCGTTCCATAACCGGATCGAGACCGACCAGCAGGCGAAAACCCCGGCCCCGCCGCTCGATACCTGGTGGACTGGCTTCAACGATCCGATGCTTGTCACGATTGTCCAGCGAGCGCTGGCGGAAAACCTCGATCTCGCGGCCTCGATCGCACGCGTGCAGCAGGCTCGCGCGGCCGCGTCGGCGGCAGGCGCGCAACTGCTGCCAACGGTGGACCTCGACGCGGCGGCGTCGATCGAACATCAAAGCACGGTCAGCCCGTTCGGCTCGCTCGCGAAGACGTTCCCCGGCTACTCGCGCGATCAGCGCGAGTACACGGTCGGCGCCGCGGCCAGTTGGGAAATCGATCTGTTCGGCGGCTTGCGGCGCGATGCCGCGGCCGCGCGCAACGAGGCGCAAGCGGCCGAGGCCGATCAGCTCGGCACACGCGTGACGGTCGCAGCCGATGCCGCTGATGCGTATATGCAGATTCGCGGCTTCCAGGCTCGCCTCGCGGTCGCGCAAGATCAGATCGACACCGATACGCGTCTGCTCGAACTCGTGCGTGTGCGGCGTCGCGCGGGCTCGGCGACCGAACGCGAAATCGCGCAGGCCGACGCGCTGTTGAAGCAGGCCAGAACCATCGTGCCGACGCTGCGTATCCAGCTCGAAGCGCAGCTGAACCGTCTCGACGTGCTGATGGGTGCGCAACCCGGCACCTATGCGAAGGAACTGTCGCAGCCCGGCGAGATTCCCGCTATTCCGTCGATCGACGACAGCAGCCAACCGCTCGACGTGCTGCGCCGCCGGCCCGACGTGATCGCCGCGGAACGGCGGCTTGCCGCTTCGAATGAACGGATCGGCGCCGCGCTGTCGGACTACTACCCGAAGATCTCGATCTCCGGATTGCTAGGCGTCGACAGCATTACGTCAGGCGATCTGTTCACGTCGCGCGCATTCCAGCCTGCGATCACCGGCGGTTTGCGCTGGCGCCTGTTCGACTTCGGCAAGGTCGACGCCGAGGTTGCCGACGCGCGCGGCTCGAATGCGCAAGCGCTCGCGCAGTATCGTCAAACGGTGCTAAAGGCGGCGGAAGACGTCGAAAACGCGTTCACCACGCTCACGCAGACCGAAGCGCGCCGTCATGAACTCGAAGACGAAGTCGCGGCGCTGCAGAAGTCGCGCGATCTTTCCGAACGCGCTTACAAGGCCGGCGCGATCACGCTGACCGATGTGCTCGATGCCGACCGCGAATTGCTGTTCGCGCGCGACGACCTCGACGGCACGCGAGCCGATGCGGCACGCGCTGCCGTGACGACGTTCCGTGCGCTCGGCGGTGGCTGGAAGGTCGATGCGGTGCCACAACTCGCGAGCGGCGACGGCGCTAAAAAGGCCGACCCCGCGCATTGACCATCGGCGCATATTCAATGTTTTAGCCATGGGGCTTCGAATGTTCGAAGCCCCATTTACATAGGCTTCAAGAAATCAGCGACTTGCGCGCCTCGCGCAAAATCGATGCGGACAGCGCCTCATCGTTGACCATGCGTGCGACGCTCATCGCGCCGATCATGGTCGACAGCATCACCCAGGCTTTCTTTCGCGCCGCCGCCGACGGCATATCAGGTAACTGGGAAGCGATCAGTTCGGCGAGGTCGACAAGCGAATGCGTTGTAATCTGACGAACCTCTTCAGTGCCGCGCGCGAGTTCTCCCGATAGCGCGACGAACGGACAACCGTCGACGACGTTCTCAAGATGCTCGGGCGACAGATAGCGATCGACGATCGCCTTGACGCCGCGATTCGCGGGCGTGCAGGCCACTGCGGATTCGAGCGTTTCCTGCAGCGCATCGGCCGCGAGCGCAACCGATTCCTGAACGACCTGATCCTTCGATGAAAAGTGCTTGTAAAAGCCGCCGTGCGTGAGCCCGGCTTCGCCCATGAAGTCCGCAAGCCCCGTGCTGCCGATGCCCTGCAAACGGAACTTGCTCGACGCGGCTTCGACGATCCGCTGCCGCGTTTCAGCGGTCTCCAGTCTTGACTTTCTCATTGCCTGCTATCTCCAAACAAAATCCAGGTTCTCAATGCACCCGGTTGCTTAGATTATATATACCATCCAATCGGCGCGGCATAGTAATTGCGCAGCATGGTTCTGTTTTGATCTCCCGTATCTGAATTCCGCATTGAACGGCTTTTCTGGAGCAACCATGCATATCGTCTGTCACATGATGTCGTCGCTCGACGGCCGCAGTCTTACCGATGGCTGGCACCTCGATTTCGCCATCCCCTGCTACGAAGAAACTGCTGCAAGCTTCAAGGCCGACGCGTGGGTCTGCGGCCGCGTAACGATGCAGGAAATATCGCACGGCGACGATTATCCCCATGGTGTCGCAAAGCAGGCGATCGCACGCACCGACCGTTTTGCCCGGCGCGATGCAAGCCAATACGCGATTTCGATCGATCCAAATGGACGCGTTGCGTGGAAAAGCGACACTGCGCTCGATTCGCATATCGTGGAAGTGCTTTCTGAAAACGTGAACGACGATTACCTCGCGCACCTGCAATCGATCGGCGCATCGTATCTGTTCGGCGGCCGCGACGATATCGAACTGAAGCGCGTCGTCGATACGCTCGAGCGCGAGCTGAAGATACGCAAGCTGATTGTCGAAGGCGGAGGCCATGTGTGCGGCGCATTCGTCAATGCGGGGCTCGTCGATGAAGTCAGCGTGCTGGTCATTCCGCTCGTCGACGGACGTGAAGCACATACCTCTTCGTTCGAAGTGTCGATGGATAAATGGAAAAAGCCTGCGTATCTGCGGCTCGATTCCGTCGAGCGCCTCGATAACGACGTGGTGTGGCTGCGCTATCGGCGCAAGGCGTGACGTTTAAGGCGTGACGCTCGAGCCATGCGGGCCCCGGTCCGCGGGCAGGTTCACGCGAGTAGATCCCGTTCGCGCCTTATTGGCTTTCAGCGCGTTATGCGGCGATTTGCTAAGCTTGATCGACATACCCGCATTCCGGGAATAGTAAGGAGACTTTAAACAATGCCCCCCTCATCCGAGTACGAACCGCCGAAAGTCTGGACATGGTCCAAGGAAAACGGCGGCCAGTTCGCCAGCATCAATCGCCCCGTCTCCGGGCCGACGCACGACAAGCCGTTGCCCGTCGGCAAGCATCCGCTGCAGCTTTATTCGCAAGGCACACCGAATGGCGTCAAGGTCACGGTGATGCTCGAAGAACTGCTTGCGCGAGGTCATCGCGGCGCCGAGTACGATGCGTGGCTCATCAGAATCAACAACAGCGATCAGTTCGGCAGCGGCTTTGTCGATATCAATCCGAACTCGAAAATTCCGGCGCTCGTCGATCGCAGCGGCCCGGCGCCCGTGCGGGTGTTCGAGTCCGGCGCGATCGTGCTGTATCTCGCCGAGAAGTTCGGCGAGTTTCTGCCGAAAGACCCTGCCAAACGTGCCGAATGCGTGTCGTGGCTGTTCTGGCAGATGGGCAGTGCGCCGTATGTGGGCGGCGGATTCGGCCATTTCTATGCGTATGCGCCATCGAAGATGGAATACGCTATCGACCGCTTCACCATGGAAACCAAGCGCCTGCTCGACGTGCTCGACAAACGCCTCGCCGATAACGAATACGTGGCCGGCAGCGAATACACGATTGCCGATATCGCGATCTGGCCTTGGTATGGCGGCCTCGTTAAAAACCGGCTTTACGATGCGGCCGAATTCCTTTCGGCAAGCGACTATCAGCACGTGCAGCGCTGGGCCGATGCGATCGACAAGCGCCCGGCCGTGCAGCGCGGACGCATGGTCAACCGGATCTCCGGCGATCCTTCCACGCAATTGCACGAGCGTCACGACGCCTCCGACTTCGAGACGCGCACGCAAGACAAGCTGTCGCCGCAAACGTAAGGCGATCACGCCCGATAACGTGTGACAACGCGCGGCGCAATGGCATTCGAAAACGTATCCATTGGTCGCGCCGCCGATTTGTTCAAATAGTGGTCAGCCCTAAGGTTAACTAGGGCCAACAATACGTCCACTATTACAAACGTATTTCTCTTCCTTAAGCCACCCGACACAGCCGCCCGGCACGTCACGGGGAAATTTCCGACGGTGCACAAAAAAGCGCCCACGCATTGCGCCAACGAGTATATTAACTAACCGCTGCAAATGGTCCGGCACCCTCGAAGGCCGCCTTAAGCAGCGACGCTGCCGCATGGCGGCGGCGTCAAGTAATGCACGTGTTCCGACTAATACATAAAGGAGACAAACAAGTGCGTTTGCTTTTCACTTCAGCAGTGCTCGGAGTTTGCATCGCCGCATCGGCCGGCAGCGCCTCTGCCCAGGTGGCGTCCGGCAATACCTCGTCGGCCAAGGTCGCGCTTTCGAACAATTATGCAGGCAACAGCTGGCGGCAGACGATGCTCAAAAGCTGGACCGAGACCGCCGACCCGGCCGTGAAATCGGGCGTCGTTGCAGCGGCGCCGACCTTCACCACAGCGGAAAATCAGGCAACGGAACAGGCGCAGCAGATCCAGAACCTGATCCTGCAGGGCTACAAGGCAATCGTCATCGACGCTGCATCCCCCACCGCGCTGAACGGTGTGATCAAGCAGGCGTGCGGCGCGGGTGTGACGGTCGTCACATTCGATGGCATCGCAACCGAGCCGTGCGCGTACCGGATCGCGGTCGACTTTCACAAGCTCGGCTCGATGCAGGTCGACTATATGGCGAAGCGCCTGAACGGTAAGGGTAATCTGCTTGAAATCCGTGGACTCGCGGGCGTCTCCGTCGACGATGAAATCCATCGCGGCATCACCGATGAACTCAAGAAGTATCCGGGTTTGAAGGTCGTCGGCTCGGTGCACGGCGACTGGACGCAGACCGTCGCGCAGAAACAGGTAGCCGGTATTTTGCCGACGCTGCCGAAGATCGACGGCGTCGTCGCGCAAGGCGGCGATGGATTCGGCGCGGCCAACGCCATCAAGGCCGCCGGCCGGCCCACACCGATCATCATCCTCGGCAATCGCCAGGAAGAGCTCGCCTGGTGGGCCGAACAGCGCAAGAGCAGCAGCTACGACACGCTCTCCGTCACGATTCCGCCCGGCTGCTCCACGTTCGCGTTCTGGGTGGCGCAGCAACTGCTCGCGGGCAAAAAGCTGCCGCACGATATCCAGATGCCGCTGCTGCAGGTCGATGCGGACCAGCTCGATTCGGTGCTCGCGAAAACGCCGCAAGGCGGCCTCGCGAACAAGCTCTATACGCGCGACGAAGTGATCAAGGTCGTCGACGCCAAGTAACCGGCAATCCCGTTTCGACGAGACGCGCCGCGCGCCCGGCGACGCGGCGCCGCAACCTGCAGAGGTCCGGCTTTGAACGATCAAGCTGTAACGGAGAGCACGCGCGATTACGCGAACGTGCTGATCGGCCTTGATGGCATCGGCAAGACATTCGGGCGCGTCAAGGCGCTGGCCGATATCAGCTTCGATTTCCGCGCCGGCGAGTGCGTCGGCATTGCCGGCCACAACGGCGCGGGCAAATCGACGCTGATGGCCGTGCTCACCGGCGTGTTCGCGCCTGAGCAAGGAACCATCACCGTCAACGGGCGCCCCGCTCGCCAGTACGACCCGAACGCCGCACGCGAAGCCGGCGTGCGCTGTGTGTTTCAGGAACTGTCGCTGTGCGCGAATCTGAGCGTGGCGGAGAACATGGCGGTCGTCCATCCGGAATTGCGCGGCGGCAACTGGCGAAGGCGCGCGACGCGTCTGATGCGGGAACAGCTCGACGCCATCTTTCCCGGTCATGGCATCAAGGGCCACGAACTGATCGCCGACCTGACGCTCACGCAACGGCAGATGGTGGAAATCGCGCGCGCATTCACGATGACTCGCGATCCGGTCAAGCTCGTGATTCTCGACGAGCCAACGTCGAGCCTCGATGCGCACACGGCGGGGCAATTGCTGACCTATATCGGGGATGCAGGCCAGCGCGGCATCGCAACGATCCTGATCAGCCATATGCTCGGCGAAATCGCACAAACCGCGCATCGCGTGCTCGTGATGCGGGATGGCCAGGTGGCCGCCGTGCTGCCGCGCGAAGCGGTCACGCAGGACGCAATCATTCGCGCAATGGGGCAGCACGTCGACGTCGAAGCGGAACCATCGGGCGAGACGCGTGTGGCGCGCGAAACGGTGCAAGGCGATACCGCCTATCACTGGACCTTCGGTAAAAGCCGGCGCGTGCAGATCGATGCGCCGCGTGGCGAGGTAATCGGGTTTGCGGGCCTGGCGGGCCAAGGGCAAAGCGAAGCCTTGCTGGCCGTCTACGAGGCGGCGACGAAAAGCCGCGAACGCATCGCGTTTGTCGCGGGCGACCGGGCGCGCGACGGCATCTTCCCGCTATGGTCGATTGCGCAGAATCTCGACATCCGCTGGCTGCTCGGCAAGCGCGACGGCGACGGCCCTATGCGAGCCCCCACGCTAACGAAGCTGATCGACCGCCGCGCGTCAGGCCGCATCGCCGAGACATGGCGCGAACGAATCGGCATTCGCGGAGCGCCGCTGCGCGCGAATATTCTTTCGTTGTCCGGCGGAAATCAGCAGAAGGTGCTGTTCGCCCGCGCGCTCGCATCCGACGCGCAACTGATTCTGATGGACGACCCGACGCGCGGCGTCGATATCGGCACGAAGCGCGACATCTATCAGCTGGTGCGCAACGAGGCCGCACGCGGACGCACCTTCATCTGGTACACGACCGAGAACGACGAATTCGCGTACTGCGACCGCACCTACGTGTTTCGCGCGGGCGGCATCACGCGCATGCTGCTCGCGCACGAATGCAATGAACAAGCGCTGCTGGCAGCGAGCTTCATGGAGGCGCGCGCATGAACGGGACACTCGATCGCGCACGTCTGCGCGCGCTGCTCCCGGCTTTTTCGCTGGTCGCGGTGCTGTTGCCGATTTTCATTCTGCAGCCGACCACGTTCAGCTACTTCGGCATCGGCCTGCTGTTGAACCTCGCGGTGCCGCTCGTGCTCGCGACGCTGGCGCAGCTCGCGATCATCACGACCAATGACCTCGACCTGTCGATCGGGCCTTTCGTGAGTCTCGTTGCGTGCATCGGCGCGACGCTTCTGGAAAGCCGGCCTCTGGTCGGCATCGCCGCGCTCGCGGGCTGCGTGCTGCTGTATGCGGTGGTGGGCGCGCTCGTCGAAATACGGCAGATTCCGTCGATCGTCGTGACGCTCGGACTCTCGTTCGTCTGGAACGGCCTCGCGGTGCTGCTGCTGCCGTCGCCGGGCGGCGCGAGTCCGGCGTGGCTCACCTCCACCATGACGTATCAGACGCCGTTTATCGCTGCGCCGATCGTCTGGTCGACGCTGATCGCCGTGCTCGGCCATCTGTTGCTGATGCGATCATCGGCCGGCGTGCGCCTGCGCGGCGGCGGCGGCAATCCACGCGCGATGCGGCGCTTCGGCTGGTCGCTGGTGCGCAGCAAGGCGACGCTCTACGGCGTCGCTGCGCTGTTCGGCGTGCTGTCGGGCCTGTGTCTGCTGGGGCTCACGACTTCCGCCGACGCGAATCTCGCGCTGCGCTATACGCTGCTCTCGATTGCGGCCGTGATTCTCGGCGGCGGCGAGTTCGTCGGCGGCCGCGTATCGGTGATCGGCGCGGTGCTCGGCGCCGTCACACTGACGCTTGCCGCATCGTTTCTCGCGTTTCTCAACGTGTCGCCGGACTGGCAGGTCGGCGCGCAAGGCGCGATCCTGATCATCGTGCTATCGCTGCGTGTCCTGCTTCAGCAGCGTCAGCGTGGAGGCGTGCAATGAGCGACACGCATGAAACGAGCCATCGCAACGCCGAACCCGCGAGCGAGCCGTCGCCGCACGTGCGCGAGCGGCCTGACGAAAGCGGCGCTGCAGCGTCCGCCTCGCGCCTCGCTTCCATGGAGGCGCCCTGGCTATGGTCGGTCGTCGGCGCCGTGCTCGTGTGGCTCGTCACGGTCGGCGTATTCAGCTTCTCGATTGCGGGCAATGTGGTGCAGACCGCGCTCGTGTTCGCCATCTTCATGGTCTTCGTCGGCCTCGGGCAGATGATCGTCATCACCGCCGGCCCCGGCAACGTCGATCTGTCGATGCCCTCCGCTATCGCGCTAAGCGGCGTGGTCGGCGTGCAGTTGATGAAGAGCGACAACGAGCTGGTTATCGTGGGCATTGCCGTCGCGTTGGCGGTCGGCATCTTCGTCGGTCTCGCGAACTATCTGTTGATCCGCATGCTGCGGATTCCGCCGATTATCGCGACGCTGTCGTCGAGCTTTATCGTGCAGTCCGTCGCAATTACGCAAAGCCGCGACATGCCGCCTCCCCCGCCCGCGTTGCAGGCGTTCGCGAATGGGCACTTCTTCGGGCTACCGAATATCACCTGGCTCGCGCTGGTGCTTTCCGCCCTGCTTGCGGTGCTGCTGCATCGAACGGTATTCGGCCGCGGCCTCTCGGCGCTCGGCCAGAACGAGCGCGCGGCCTGGCTTGCCGGCGTGAAAGTCGAACGCGTGCGCTGCATGACGTATCTGCTATCCGCCACGCTCGCCGCGTTGACGGGGCTGCTGCTTGCCGCGGTTTCAGGGGGCGCGGCGCTCGATATGGGCGTCGAGTACATGCTGATCTCGATCGCCGTCGTCGTGATCGGCGGCACGCTCGTCACCGGCGGCAAGGCGACTGTCGCGGGCGTCTGGGGCGCATCGATGTTTCTTTTTCTGAGCAACGCAATCCTCAACGCGGTCGGCGCGGGCGCCGGTGTAAGGTCGGTCGCTTATGGACTGCTGATCATTGCGGTGGTGATGATTGCAGGCGGACGACGCGCGGCGCGATAAGGCCCGTATTCGGGCGCGAGCACGCCACGGGCGATCCCGAGCAAGTCATTTCGGCTCGCCGCCCTCAACCTTGCTGCCTGTCTTTAAACGCAGCGCGCCGTTCTTCACGCTCTTTTGCGTAATGGCTGCTCACAACGGGCTGCAGATCGTCGCGCGCGACCGGTGCGCCGCAATTCGGGCACACATTCGCAAGCCCGACGTCGGCGCCGCACTCGCGATGAATAAATCGCACCGCCACGCCCTCGCTTTCATCCTTGCACCATCCCTCGCCCCACGCGCGCAGCGCGTAGATGACCGGATAAAACGCCCAGCCTTTCCGCGTCAAACGATATTCGTAGCGCAACGGTTTTTCGTTGTACGGATGCCGTTCGATCATTCCATTCGCCTCGAGCGCCTTTAAACGCCCCGCCAGCATTTGCGGCGTCGCTTCGGTTTGAATCTGCAACTCCTCGAACCGCGATACGCCCATATACAACTCCCTGAGCACCAGCACCGTCCACTTGTCCCCAACGATATCGAGCGACCGTGCGACCGGGCATACGGTGTCCGGATTCTCTACTGCGACGCGCGCCACAATCTTTCTCCCACCGAAACTATTAATTTCATAGTAACACATTGATCTCGCGTTCGTGCATACGGAGAAGACGGCCGGACGGGCCTCCGACCACAATGCATGGCGCCCTCTGCTCGCCTTCCTCCGTGCCTCGAAACCCGCATCACGCTTGACCATATGATTTTCATAGTGATAAATTGCCATCACCGTCACGATACGTGAGACGTCACGGATTCGTCAGAACTGAAGCAGCCCGGCGCCGACTGCGAGACGTGTACCTGTTCGCACACTTTCCGAAAGGAGAATCGAAATGGCTGGCACTGTGTATCGCGCGGAGCGCACCGGTCTGCTGCTGGTGGATCCGTATAACGACTTCCTGTCGCATGGCGGCAAGATATTTCCGATGATCGAGTCGATTGCCAAAGAAGTTGGGCTGCTCGATAACCTGCGCGCCATCGTCGCTGCCGCGCGCAAGGCGGACATTCAGGTGTTCTATGTGCCGCATCGTCGCTGGCAACCGGGCGACTACGAGAACTGGGATCATCCGAACCCGACGCAGCGGCTCATCCAGAAGCGTCACACGTTCGAGAAAGGCACGTGGGGCGGTGAATGGCATCCGGATTTCGTGCCGCACCAAGGCGACATCATCATTCACGAGCATTGGGCGCAAAGCGGCTTTGCGAATACCGACCTCGATTTCCAGCTCAAGCAACAAGGCGTGACGCATGTGATCGCGGTCGGCCTGCTCGCGAATACCTGCATCGAATCGACGAGCCGCTTCGCGATGGAGCTCGGTTACCACGTTACGCTCGTACGCGATGCCACCGCTGCGTTCACGCACGACATGATGCACGCCGCGCACGAACTGAACGGCCCGACCTTCGCGCATGAAATTCTCACGACGGCTGAGCTGCTCGCTGCGCTGCCTTCGCCGCTTTCTTCCCCGCTTTCTTCCTCGCGTTCAGCGTGATTCGCCAGGAGATCGAACATGACACTCACTGGCAATCTGCTAATCGGCACACAGGAAGTGGCCGCCACGGCCGGCACGATGAAGGCGCTGAACCCCGCAACGAACGCGGAACTCGAGCCGTCGTTCGCGTTTGGCGGCGCAGCCGAAGTCGATAGCGCGGCGCGTCTTGCCGACGACGCATTCGACAGCTACAACCATACGAGTCTTGCTGAACGTGCTGCATTTCTCGAACGCATCGCCGAGGGACTCGACGCGATTCAGTCCGAGCTCGCACAGCGCGCTTCACTCGAAACAGGGCTGCCCGTCGCGCAACTCGAAGCCGAAACCGCGAAAGCGGCCACGCAGTTCCGGCAGTTCGCGACGGTCGTGCGTCAAGGACGCTTTCGCAACGCAACGATCGACCCTGCGCAGCCGGAACGTCAGCCACGCGCGCGCATGGATCACCGCATGCAAAAGATCGCGCTCGGCCCTGTCGCGATCTTCGGCGCGAGCAACTTTCCGATTTCGTACTCGGTCGCGGGCGGCGATACCGCGTCGGCGCTTGCCGCCGGCGCGCCCGTTATCCTGAAGGCGCACAACGCGCATCCTGGCGCATCGGAACTGCAGGCGCGCGTCATTCAACAGGCCGTCAAAGATTCGGGCCTTCACGAAGGCGTATTTTCGATGGTCCGCGGCGGCGGCAACGAAATCGGCGAAGCACTCGTCGATCATCCGCTGATCAAGGGCGTCACGTTCACGGGCTCCGAAGCCGGCGGCATGGCGCTATTCCGGCGCGCGCAACAACGTCCGGACCCGATCCCGGTCTTCACGGAAATGACGAGCGTCAATCCGACTTTCGTGCTTCCGTCCGCGCTCGCGGCGCGTGGCGGTGCGATCGGCGACGGTTTTACCGAACGCATGCTTGTCACGGTCGGGCAAGCTTGCCTGAAGCCCGCGATCCTGCTTGCGATCGACGGCCCCGGCTATCAGGCGCTGAAGCAGGCGATGATCGCGCGTGTCGACGCGATGGTGGCGCGCACGATGCTGACGCCGGGCATCGCGACCGCGTATGGAAATAACGTCGAACGGCAACGCGACGCCGGCGCCGAGCGCATCGCGGAAGGCGGCAAGCCGCAGGGCGAGTGGGACGGACAATCGTTCCTCTTCGAAGTGGACGGCGCGCGCATGCTTGAGGAAGCTTCGCTATCCGAAGAAGTATTCGGCCCGGCCGCATTGCTCGTGCGTGTGAAAGATGCGGAGCAACTGATCGCCATCGCAAAGCAGTTCCGCGGGCAGCTTTCGGCAACGATGCAGATCGATAGAGACGATCATTCGCTTGCCGCACGCCTGCTGCCGATACTGGAACGCCGCACGGGGCGCATCGTGATCAATGCGTTTTCGCATCCGCAAGAGGTGTCGTACGCGTCGATTCATGGCGGACCGTTTCCTGCAACGTCCGATAGCCGCTTTACTTCTGTCGGCATGAGCGCAATCGAGCGCTTTTTGCGGCCCGTCAGTTATCAAGGCTTTCCGGATGAGCTGTTGCCGGAAGCGTTGAAGTACGACAATCCGCTCGGCTTGTGGCGCGTCACCGACGGCGAGCTTTCAAAGGCTTGAAGCGCTGATCTACTGAAGTCCTCGAAGGCCGCGTCGCGTACGCGGCCTTTTTTCATCTCTATCCCGTCCCTTCAGCATGCCACCGCAAATACGGGTAATCCCGGATTCTGCGAGGCCCGCGCGCGACCTACGATTCAACCAACGCAATTACAGAACGTCATTCTGTCTAACAGAACGTCAAATAGCCTCGAGGATTTCGCTGCAATGACCGCCCTCCCTCTCTCGGGCATCCGCGTACTGGACCTGTCGAATGTCCTGTCCGGACCTTTCTGCACCTATCAGCTGGCGTTGCTCGGCGCCCATGTGATCAAGATCGAAAACCCCGACGGCGGCGACCTCGCGCGTCGTCTGGGCGCGGACCCGGGCGCGTCTGCGCGCAACATGGGCGCGTCGTTCGTCGCCGTCAACGCGGGCAAGGAATCGATCACGCTGAATCTGAAGCACGATGCGGCGAAGGACATCCTGCGCAAGCTCGTGCGCGACGCCGACGTGCTTGTCGAAAACTACCGGCCCGGCGTGATGGATCGCCTTGGTCTGGGCGCGAAGTCGCTGCTTGAACTGAATCCGCGCCTCGTTTACTGCGCGATTTCCGGCTTTGGCTGCGACGGGCCGCTCGCGCATCGTCCTGCTTACGATCAGATTATCCAGGGCATGTCGGGCGCGATGAGCGTCACCGGCGATGCCGATTCGGCGCCGCTGCGCGTCGGCTATCCGGTCACCGATACGGTCGGCGGCATCAGCGCGGCGCTTGCAATCTGCGCAGCCGTTTTCGCGGCGCAGCGCACGGGCGAGGGACGCATCGTCGATGTGTCGATGCTCGAAGCGTCGCTGTCGACGATGGGTTGGGTCGTCTCGAACTACCTGAACGCGGGCGTCGAACCAAAGCCGATGGGCAACGAAAACTTCACGGCCGCGCCGTCGGGCACCTTCGACTGCGGCGACGGCAAGCTCAACATTGCCGCGAACGAAACGAAACAGTTTGTCGCCCTATGCAACGTGATCGGCCGGCCCGAACTCGCGCAAGACGAGCGCTTTCGCGAGCGCGACACGCGCAAGCGCCATCGCGCGGAACTGAAGCAAGAAATCGAAATCGCGCTGCGTACCGACAGTGCGGCCAATTGGGACGCGCGTCTGACCGCCGCCGGTGTGCCGGCGGGACTCGTGCTAAGCGTGCCCGAAGCCGTATCGCAGCCGCAAATCGCCGGCCGGGAATTCATCCACGCGTTACCCGATGGCGAACGCGTGCAGCGCGTCACGCGCGCCGGCTATCGCTTTCTCGATGCGCGGGGCGAGACGGTCGAAGGCGGTCCCGCCAGACGCGCGCCCTACTTGTCGGAGCATACGCAGACGCATCTGCAGCAGTTGGGTTTCGACGCCGATGCGATCGCGCAGCTGAAAAACGAAGGCGCGATCTGAGCATCGCACGCCAACAAAAAACCGACCGGAGACTAGAGGCAGACATGAAACAGACATTGACCGCGGACGCCATTCCCGAGCCCGCACGAACCGCTTCGAGCGTGCGCGCCGAATCGGACCGCGACAGCGTGGCGCGCGATATCGTCGCCCGCCTCGACCGGCTGCCCGCCACGCGCCATATCTGGACCATCGTGTTCCTGCTGTCGCTTGGCGGCAGCTTCGAGTTCTACGATCTGTTCATGACCGGCTATATCGCGCCGGGCCTGACCGAAAGCGGCCTGTTCGTGAAGACGTCGACGTCGATCTTCGCGATGAACAGCATCGCCGCATTCGTTGCGGCAACGTTTATCGGGCTTTTTATCGGCACGATGGGGCTCGGCTTCCTCGCCGATCGTTTTGGACGCCGCAAGATATTCGTTATTGCGCTTCTCGGCTATACGGCCGCAAGCGTGCTGATGGCATTCCAGCACAGTGCTTTTGAAGTCAACCTGTTCCGCTTGCTAGCCGGCATTGGCCTCGGCATCGAAATGGTGACGATCAACACGTATGTTGCGGAATTGATGCCTAAGAACCTGCGTGGCCGCGCATTCGCGATCACCCAGGTCGTGCCTTACCTCGCGGTGCCGATCGTCGCGCTGATGTCGTGGTGGCTGGTGCCGCAGCGGCCGTTCGGCTTCGACGGCTGGCGCTGGGTCGTGCTCGCGGGCGCAATCGGCGCGGCGCTGATCTGGATCATTCGCCTCGGCATTCCCGAGAGCCCGCGCTGGCTCGTTACACGCGGCCGTCTCGCCGAAGCGGAACGCGTCACCATGCAGATCGAACAGGTCGTCGAGCGTCAGTACGGCCGCGCATTGCCGACGCCTGCGCCATACGAACACGCGGCCCCCACTGTCGAGCGGCGCTTTCGCGACATCCTCAAAGCACCGTATCTGAAGCGCACGATCATGATGTCGCTGTTCAACGCGGTCCAGGTGATCGGCTTCTACGGGTTCAGCAACTGGGTGCCGTCGCTGCTGACAAGCAAAGGCATCGGCCTCGTCCACAGCTTGCAGTACTCGTTCCTGATGTCGATCGCGCTGCCGCTCGGCCCCGCGCTGTTCTTCTTCTTTGCCGATCGTATCGAGCGCAAATGGAGCCTTGTCGGTGCATCCGGCGTGGCGGCTGCATTCGGTCTCGCATTCGCCAATCAGACCGGCACCGTGGGGCTGATCGTATTCGGCTTTTGCATGAACCTCGCGCTCACTGTGCTGACCTACTCGTTCCAGACATATCAATCGGAGCTCTATCCGACCGAGGTCCGCGCACGCGCCATCGGCTTCGTTTACTCGTGGAGCCGCCTGAGCGCGATTTTTTCCGGCTTTATCGTTGCGTTCTGCCTGCGTGAATTCGGCGCGACGGGCGTGTTTTACATGATCACCGGATGCATGGTGTTCGTGATGCTGCTGATCGGCATCATGGGGCCGCGCACGAAAGGGCTCGCGCTCGAAGACATCAACCGCTGAACAACGCATCGTCGAGGGATTATCCGTTATGACTTCTCCGCAGGATTTCGCCACACTCGCCGCCGATTACTGGAGCACGTCGATCGTCGATATTCATCCGGGCTCGATCAAGATTCGCGGCTACCCGATTCAGGAACTGATCGGCACGATCGGCTTTCCGCAAATGATCTGGCTCATGCTGCGCGGCGAATTGCCCAGCGACGGCGAGGCGCGTCTGCTTGAAGCGGCGCTTGTCGCGTCGGTCGATCATGGCCCGCATGCGCCGTCGATTGCCATTTCGCGGATGGCCGTCAGTTGCGGGCTGCCGTTGAATGGCGCGATGGCGTCCGCGCTCAATACACTCGACGACGTTCACGGCGGCGCCGGGCAGCAGGCCGTCGAACTTTTCCATGCGATCGAGCGCGCCCAGGCGCAAGGCGCGACGCTTGCAGAAGCCGTCGAAACGGAAGTCGACGCGTTTAACGCCTCGCATGGCAAATACCTGCCGGGCTTCGGTCACCGCTTTCATCCGATCGATCCGCGTGCGGGCCGCCTGCTGCATCTCGTCGACGAAGCGGCTGCGGACAAGGTCGTTTCCGGTCGCTACGCTACGATCGGACGCGCCATCGAAGCCTTGCTCCGGGCGCGCAAAGGCCGCACGATTCCGATGAATATCGATGGCGCGACCGGCGTGATCTACGCGGAACTCGGCTTTGAGCCCGAACTTGCGCGCGGCATTTTCTGCCTGTCGCGCGCGGTCGGCATTCTGTCGCATGCATGGGAACAGCGCGGCCGCGCCGAGCGCAACAAGGGGCCGATGCCGCGCCAGATGCCGTATCGATACACGGGCGCGCCCGAGCGCCACTTCGACGGAGAGACGCAATGAGCTGGAATCCGGTCCCGCCCGTCATAAAGACGGAAGTGCATACCGCCATGCCGGATGCGCTGCGCAAACACGGCGTGGTATCGGAATGGTCCCGTGCGAACAAGGGCGGCGAGCCGGTCGACTGCTTTATCGAAGGTCCGTGCTTCGATCCGCACGGTAACCTGTATATCGTCGATATTCCGCATGGCCGCATTTTCCAGATCACGCCGTCGCTGGAATGGCGCGTGATTGCCGCTTACGACGGCGAGCCGAACGGACTGGCGTGGCATCCGCAGCATCAGCTGATCATTGCCGACTATAAAAACGGCGTGATGAAGCTCGACCCCAGGCAAGGCGAAGTGCAGCCGTTGCTGGCGCGACGCAATAGCGAGCGCTTCAAGGGCGTCAACGATCTGATTGTCGCGCGCAACGGCGACATCTATTTCACGGACCAGGGGCAAACGGGCCTGCACGATCCGACCGGACGCGTGTTTCGCTTGACCGCCGACGGACGCCTCGACTGTCTGATCGACAATGGCCCGAGCCCGAACGGACTCGTGCTCGACGGTAAGGAAAAAGTGCTGTTCGTTGCGATGACGCGCGATAACGCGGTCTGGCGCCTGCCGCTGCTGCCGGATGGCAGCACGAGCAAAGTCGGCCGGTTCGCGCAATTCTATGGCACCAGTGGTCCCGATGGCCTGACGATGGACGCGGACGGCAATCTGTTCGTCGCGCATGCCTCGCTCGGCGCGGTGTTCGTACTGAATCCGCACGGCGAGCCGCTTGCGAAAATCGAATCGTGCGCTGGGCGCACGATTACGAATGTGACGTTCGGCGGCCCGGAACAGCGCACACTGTTCATCACCGATTCGAGCACCGGCTCGGTATTGCGCGCGGAATGGGACGCGCGCGGCGCGTCCGGACGTATCGCAGCCACCGGGCCGGCGTAGAATTGCGCCGTTACCGTTTCTTTCGCTACTCATGGCTTCTTCCAGTCGCGTGTCCGACGATGCAACAGCGGCGCCCTCGACTTCCCCCGACGGCGTCGCCGCGCTCGATCGCGCATTTGCCATCCTGTTCGCGTTCCGCCCCGACGACAAGGGCCTTTCGCTTGCCGAACTGGCGGCGCGAACCGGCCTCTACAAGAGCACGATTCTGCGGCTGATCGCGTCGCTGACGCATCATCGTATGTTGTTGCGCTCCGAAGACGGACGCTATCTGATCGGTCCTGCCGCTTTGCAGCTTGGCGCGCTCTATCAGCGCGGCCTGCAACTGGCCGATGTGGTCTTGCCGCTGATGCGTGCGCTGCGCGACGAATGCAACGAAAGCGTGTCGTTCTATGTGCGGCGGCAGGATTTGCGCGTGTGCCTGCATCGCGTCGATACGACGCATACGATTCGCGACCACGTTCGCGAAGGCGATGTGCTGCCGATGGAAAAAGGTTCGGGCGGGCGCGTGCTGAATGCCTTCAGCGGCGCCCGTGGCGAGCTATACGAGCGGATTCGCCGCGAGGGTTATTACATTTCGATCGGCGAGCGCGATAGCGAAACAGCCGGCATTTCCACGCCGGTGTTTTCAGCCGCTCAACCGCTCGCGGGCTCATTTACGCTAGCGGGACCGCTCCCGCGCGTCGACGAGGCTTTGCTCAAAGGCATGCGCGTGTCGATGCTCGAGTCGTCGATCAAAGCAAGCGAGTTGCTCGGCGGCGACGCAGAACCGCTGCGCGCCGCGCTTGCATTGATCGACAGCAAGAAGGCGCGCAGCCGGCAAAAGTAAAGACGCGCAAGCCGAGCGCGCGGCGTCCCTTAAGGCTGCCGGCGCTCGGGGTTTTAGAAGCGCGTGCGCATACCGATGGTCGCCGCAACCTGGTTGCCGGTTGAAGATTGCGCGAGGCCATTGATAAATGCACCTTCAAACGCCGAACCTTCCGCACCGTACGCATGCTGGTAGACACCTTCCACATAGACATCCGTGCGCTTGCTGAGCGAGTAATCGGCCATCAGCGTCACCTGATGCCATTTCGGATCGGCCGAGCCGGTCGCACCGCTAAACGCGCCTTGCGTGAACGTGTAGGCGCCGGCGAGCGAAATTACCGGCGTTACCGCGTAGTGCACGTTGACTTCGTAGTTATCGAAGTGCAGCGTATCGAACGGTTGCTGGATCACCGAATTCGCGCCGGGCTGCGTATTGTCGAACAGCGTATGCGTCCACAGCAGGCCAACGACGGCCGGTCCGATCGTATAGTTGCCGCCCACGCCCATCACCCGCTGACGTGCAGCGGGGAAATTGACGAAGTCGTTGCTCGACACTGCGCCGGTACCGTTAAGCGAACCGTTATTGAGCTGCAAATAAGCCGCGGCGAGGTTGATCGGACCGATGCTGTAGGTCAGGCCGAAGCTGTATGCGCGGTTATCCGAGAAGCCGCCGGCGGTGTTGCTGAAGCCGTACAGTGCTTCACCGGTCAGCCCGTGGAAGGTCGGGCTTACATATTTGACAGAGTTGTCGATGTAGAACGAGTCGTCGACGTTGTCGTTATCGAACGGGTGCGCGGCGAGGTTGTTGCCGTCGCCGTTGTTGGCGAGCGCGATCGGGCCGAGCGTGTCGACGACGGGGTCGTACTGGCGGCCGAGCGTCAGCGTGCCGTACTGGTCGTGCTGAAGACCGACGTAGGCTTGACGGCCGAAGATCGTATTCGAGTACGTGGTCTTGCCGTTCTGGATATTGAAGCCGTTTTCGAGGCGGAAGATCGCATGCAGGTTGTTGCCGAGGTCTTCGCTGCCTTTGAGGCCCCAGACTTCGTTCGACAGCATGCTGCTTTGTTCCTGCCACGCGCTCTTGCCGCCCTGGTTATTCGTATAGACGATACCGGTGTCGATCAAACCATAAAGCGTGACGCTGCTTTGCGCATGAGCCGCCACGGCAAAGACGGACAAAGCAGCTGCGCCGATAATTTTCTTTTTCACTCAATCCCCAACAGAAATGAAGCCGGGCGCGCGTAGCCCCGGATACCTCAGGATGTCCGGATAACGCTCGGCTTATTTGACAAGCGTGTTCAACGAAAGGCCGCCCGTACGACCACGAGAGTGGGCCCTCCTTTGCGTGAGGTCCGCTTAGGCACCTGCAGCCCGACGATTCTATGCAGGTTACTTAGGCGGAGCATCAAAAGAGTTGGGGGGTTTTTGAAAAGATTTTATAAAGGCGGGTTGGTACGTGGGGCGTCGGAAGTGTCGCTAACAGTCTATGTCGCCTGACAGGATTTTTTCGTGATAGCTTTTCGCGTGCCTCGCCATGGCGTCCCATTGCTCGACGGTTAGCGAGGCCGGTCAATCGGCCTACTCCAATAGCGTTGGCGGCGGTAAGTTCGATTCGCGGTATATGCGCCACGCCGCCGGGCTCAGCGCGCTTCACGAGCCCGGCTATCGATTGGCGTACCCGAGAGTCACCACTCGTCGCCATTCGCCAGTATTTCGGCATGGTACTTACGTGCTTCCTGAGCGATCTCCTCCCATTGCTCAATCGTGAGTGCCACGAACTTCTTTCCCTGGTTGATAGTCAGCAGCAAAGTCTTGTCCTTCTCGACTGACACTTCCATGAACGGGTCAAAGACGCTTGGCAGGCGTGGCTCATCGTCTTCAAGTAAGCCTACCAAGATGTACGGATGCGCGGCATGTACATCACTTAATAAATCGAATGCTAGTTTGGTCACTTCCCCTCATCCATTCACGCGGCAAGTTTGCGATCGACGAGCGTTCCTCGGTGTGTCGACGAATTCACCAATCGTCTCCGCTCTGAAGTGTCTCTTCAAGAAATTCACGAGCAACTGCAAGAACCTTCTCCCAATGCTCTTGAGTAAGCGCAATCTCCTGGTCAATCGGATAGAAGTTAAACGACAACTTCTGTTCTCGCGTCACCTCGATTTGCATGAACGGATGTCCTCGACCAACCTGGAAAGTCTGTTGATCCCCAAGCAAATAGACGAACAAATACGGATGAGCGGCGCGAACGTCATCAATCTGCTCAAATACCAGTTTTCCCATGTCACCGTCCTCGCTGGTTTCCTCTAAAGCCAATAAATTCGCCATTCCTGGTCCAACTTGCTGCTACGCCGTCGGGCTTCGTATAGGTAACCCAACCTTGGCCGGTAGGCCCCCCGTCTCCTTCGGTTCGCGCGCCTTTCTTCAATATCTCGATGACTTGGCTTCCCGCAAACTCATTGAGTTGCTCACTAGTTCGATACACTTGGCGCACTTCTTCCGCAGACTTAAAGCCGAAATAGTCGGGATGCTTTGTTACGCCTCTTCCCGCCTTGCTAATCAACTGACCTGCTGCATGCATCTCGTTGGCCGCAGCCGAGAGCTGATCGATGACCGCCGGTGTGGTCGCGCACTCCCCGCCAGCGCGTCCGACAACCGACATCCCCCAATTAACCGCCCCCGCCGCCCATCTTATCCCTGGTGAGATCCAGCACTCGACACACACATCCTCCAGCCCTTGCTCCGGTAGCGCCATCAGCCCCTTCAGCAATAGTGACAGTGCGCCACCTGCAGGACCCGCAGGTATCACCCCTGCTTCATAGTTGTCGAGCCAAACATCGATCTCACTGCTGCTGATCGGCACTTCCGCGCCGCTATCCGTCCTGACGGTACCGGTGCGCGACACCACGCGCCCATCCGGCGAATGCACATAGCTCACCGTCAAACGCCGTTGCACATAACCGTTGTTCCGTGTCGCCAGCTCCGTGTACCAGAATCGACTGACACGCCCACGCGCGTCATAGCCGACCGTGACATCGATACCTTGCCCCGAAAGGTTAAGTGGCCGATGCGCCGCATCTCTGAGGTAAATGCCGACGTCCCGCCCACTAACCGCGTCGCTCCAACTCCGGCTATTACCGCTCGCATCCGTAGTCAGATGCCAGTCCTCGCTCAACACGCCATTCGCGTACACCTGCAAGGTCTTCAGGTGATTGAACGAGTCGTACGTCATCCCATACGTGCGCTTCTGACCACCCGCAGTCGACGCATCGAATCCGCGCGCACCAGTCGGATCATCGGTCGTCAGCTCACTAACGCCGGTCGGATTTCCCGCGTCGTCGTAGACAAAAGCGCGAACCTTGCCCGGCATCGCCACCATCGACGGACGCAAGCTAACCCCGTCCGCGTAGCGCATCGACGTAATCTGCGTGCCTGCTCCATTGCGCCGCACGGAACGCACTGGCCGCCCGGCCGGGTCATACGCGAACTCGGTATCGCTGCCGTCCGCGGCCCTGTCGGTCAGCAGATTCCCCGACGCATCCCACGTCGTGCTGGTCGAACCCGCTGAAGAGTTGCTGCCAATCGGACGCTGCACGCCGCCTATGGGGGCAAAGCTCAACGTCGTGCTGCGGCGGCTGTCGGTAACCGTCGTCTTGCCGTCGCCATAAACGAACTGGACATTGCGCGTCGTATCGGGATGGCTAACCGAGACCGCTCTGCCCTTAGCGTCGTAGTCCCACGTCGCGATACGCGAGCCCGTTTCGTCGATCACGCCCGTCAGCAAGGTCCAGAACGCCGCGTTCTCGTAAGCAAAGCGCCGCACATAGCCATCAGGCCAGGTCACTGAAACGAGGTTGTCGTGCTGGTCGTAGCCGTATCGCGTCACTGCGCCGGTGGGGTCGGTCATCTGCACGATGCGCGACTTCGTGTCGTACGCAAAGCGCAGCACGAGGTCCATATACGGAACCGAGTCCTCCGCATGCTCGGTAACGGTAATCAGCAAGCCTGGCGCTGGCGCAACCACAGCCGGCGTATTCGCATCGCTATACGTCAACGAAATGACACGCCGCTCGTGCGTGCGCACCATTTGCAGCACACCTGCCGCCGAATACGTTTCGCGCGTATCGCTCGTCAGATCGGTGATGGTCCAGTCCGACGCGCTTTGCGTAAGCGTGAACGGCATGCCGCCGCTCGCTTTCCACTGCCCCGCGTCCTTGACGAAAATCAGCTTCGAGCCATCGTCGCGATACGCAATCACCTGCGCGGAAGCGCCGCTCGCCTTGGCGACGTCCAGTTGACGCTGCCAGTTGTGAAACCAGTTGGTGCCGAAACCTGAATCGGTTCGGGTGAACGGCGCGGAGCGATAGGTCCGCTTGAACACGAGCGGCAAGTCGCCGCCACTGACGAAATCGGTCTCACTGACCGTCGTCACGCCGGTCGCCGGATACACAGGGTCGGCAACCGGACAGCTTGCCTCGGGCGGTGGCGTCGAAGGCGTCGCGCAATAGCTGTCGATCAGATCGAGTCTGTTGATGCAGCTATAGTTGCCCATTCCGCCGGGCGTGCCGCCGGCAACGCTGATCGAGCATCCCCGTGTGCCAGGCACGGCGCGCGACTGCGAATAGAGCCCGAAACACGATGCATCGCCTGAACCGGCATGCGCATCCGTTGCAAACGCAACGATCAAACCCACAGCCAGCACATGTGCAACGCGCAGGCACGCGCGATTTAGCCACCCTCGGTCAACCATAAGCTCTCCAGATTCATTGTTCGATATCCCTGTGGTGAACAGGTACGTCAAACATATCCAGAGAAGCGGGTTTTGAATCTACGAACGCGCTGATTTGAAGTGCAGGAATTTCTGCAATGCGTTGCGGCAGGGAATGAGGCAGGAAGACGCCTGTAGGAATCGCACGCCCGCGTCGGAGATCAGCTACTCAGCTTCCGGTAAGCACTCATATGCCGAACCAGCCCTTGCTTATCGCCAAGCTGCTCCTTGACCAGCGCAAGATTGTGATGCGCATCGGCATAACTCGGATTGATCTCGAGACACCGTGCGTAACTTTGCTCGGCATCCGTCAACCGCCCAAGCAGTTCAAGCGCGACCGCCCGATTGAAGTGGAGAACGGCATCTTCAGGAAAATGCCCGATCGCTTCGTCAAAGACGACTAAGGCATCCTTGCAACGCCCCTCGTCTTCACACAGCAGCGCACCGAGGTCGACGTAAGCGCCGTAAAACGGTAAAGGCGAAACTGCCAGCGCCTTGCGGTAAGCCTGCTCTGCCTCGCCGGCCTCACCGTCGGCGGCAAGTTGATCTGCAAGCGCATACCACTCATGCGCCTGCGCGCGAGCATCTTTCCTGGCTGGCGATGCGTCGAGAAAAACCACATCGCCTTTAATATCGGCAACCTCGAAATCGAACGCGAGCTGCCCAGTATTCGCATCCCACTGCGATGGGCCGGTCCTGACCATGATCGTGTTGCCGAGCGCGCTCACGCGTATGCCGGAAAGCGGAATTTCATCGGGGAGTTGCGCGCGCAAGCGCGAGAGCGCCGCAAGAATCTTGCGCGAGGAAATCCGCGCCGAGCGCAACTGAAATGCGGTACGCAGCAGCACGACATCCTGAAACGTAAAGCGCAATTCGTTGCGCGGCCCGCGCGCCGGCGTGACGAAGCCCTCGTCGATCAGGCCCGCGAGTACGGTGCGCGATACTCCCAGCAACGACTGCAGCTTGCGTACCGAGATGTCGTGGCGATTGTTCTTCTGCTTCACTTGCGAGCGCGGACCTTGGCAGGAGCAGAAGCAGGCGCCGCGGCGGGTGCTTTCGCCGCGCGCTGTGCGGGCTTCCTCGCGCGCGGCGCCGGCATTTCGGTAACCTCAGCTTCTTCCGCCGCCTTACGCGCGGCGGGCTTTTGCCGCGCTCCGCTGCCCTTCGACAGGCTCGCGCGCAAGGCTTCCATCAGGTCGATCACCTGCCCGCTGGACTCGCTCTCCACGGGTTCGTTCGACACGATCTCCTTGCCCTCGATCTTGCGGTCGATCGCGGCGAGAATACGCTTCTTCTCTTCGTTCTCGTAGGCGCTCGGGTCATACTGATCTTCGGTGCCCTGCTCGATAATCTGCAGCGCAAGCTTGAGTTCCGCCGCGGACACCGGTACGTGCTCGATATGCAAATCAGCAAGGGAGCGCACTTCGTCGGCAAACAGCAATTGCTGAAAAATAAGGCCGTCCTGCGTCGGGCGGATCAGCACGATGTGTGTCTTGCCCTTCGACGCCCATTTCGCCAGCGCGCCGCGCTGGCTTTCGAGTAGCGCCTGCTGCAGCAAACTATAGGGCTTGCCGCCGCGCTTATCGGGCGCAATGAAATACGCCTTGTCGTAGTAAAGGGGATCGACGGACTTTTCAGGAATGAAAGCAACGATCTCCACCATGTGGCTCGCGCTATCCTCGAGTGCCTTTAACTCGTCCGCGGTAAATACGACGAATCGGTCCTTTTCGAACTCGTAGCCCTTGTTCATCGCGCCGCGCTCGACGATCTGGCCGCTCGCTTCCGAAATGTACTGCTGCTTGACTCGCGAACCGTCCGGCGCGAGCAGATTGAAACGCACGTCCGCCGAACTCTCCGTGGCGGAGTAGAGCTTGACGGGAATTGAAACGAGACCGAAAGACAGAGAAAGCGATGCGATCGAGCGCGCAGGCATGGGCTTCTCCTCATGAGCCGGCGCGAGCGCGCCAGTTCCAGGCGGCAACACCAGCCCGCCTCGCGGCGGCTGGCACCGATTCGACCCCGATAGTCGGCCGATTCCGAAAGAATAACACCGCCGAGGTGTCGGCCAGTATGGCAACACCGTTCGCTACGTAACGAACGGCAACTTGCTGTCTCGCGCCGAAATCAGCATGGACAACGTGATCTTGCGCACTTCGAGCTTGCTTTGAGTGATATGCGCACTCAGCATGATGCGTGCCTCGGTCTGTTTGCCGCGCTCGATCAGGTGAAGAATCGCCGCATGCTCGTCATACGTGGCGGCGGTGCGGTGCGGCTTCAAAAAATCCAGGCGCCGCACGATGCGGATGCGCTCGGTTACTTCGTCATGGACGCGCAGCATCTCGAGATTGCCCGCGGCGCTGACAAGCCCGCGGTGAAATTGCTCGTCCATCCTGAACATATCGACTGCATCGCTATTGCGCTCCGGTTCGGCAACGCACCAAATCCGTTCGAGTTCGCCAAGCACCGGATGGGCCGCCGCATTCATCGCCAGCCGCTCGAGCGAGGCGGCTTCGAGCACGATACGCAGGTCGTAAAGCTGATCGAGCCGGTCGAAATCGACCGCGGCCACTTTCCATCCGCGCCGGAATCCCACTTCGAGGTAGCCTTCGCGAGCGAGACGGAACAGCGCATCACGCATCGGTGTGCGCGACACGCCATAGTATTGCGCGATATCGTTCTCCGAGAAACGGTCGCCGGGAAAGAGCCTGAAACTGAAGACGTCGTGCTTGAGCCGCTGATAGACCTCCTCAGCGAGTGGATTCGCACGGGACGCGGCCTTCTCCGTCGCGCACTGCCCATCATCGGCAAGCATAGGAAAGCCGGTTACCTCAGCCATGTGCGCACAGCCATTCATAAGCCGGACCGCATCGCGTCAATGCACATCGATCAGGCTGACATGGGCGGCGACGATGGTCCAGCCGCCGAACGCGCCGCCCGTGTCGAACCGCACCCATGTCTGCATCTGCCGCCCGAGCAGCGGCGTCGCGTCGCTGGTGAATTCCGTGCTCACCGTCGCGTGATCGTTGCCGTACGTTGTCACGACCGTGCGATGAAGGCGTCGGGAGCGCGGCACGGGCTCACATGTCTCCCGCCAGCGCTGGATCGCTTCGCCGCCGTGCTGCACCTCGGCAATGCCGTAGCGCACGGTTTGAGGCGTACTCCAGAACAACGCGTTCATGGTCGCGATATCGTTGTCGACCAATGCACGCTCATAGGCATCGAACGCCGCCGTAACCTGCGCAACCACGTCCGGACGATTTAACTCGCTCATCGAAACCGCCATCCTCATGCCTCCATCAAGCTCGCCAACGTCGCTGTCCAGCCGACGATCGCTCCCTGCGAACGCACCATCGCAAGCGTCGCGTCCCTGAACGCCGGAATGTAGCTCGCCGTCGCATCTTCGATCAGCAGGCATTCGTAGCCGCGGTCGTTCGCTTCGCGCATCGTCGTCTGCACGCAGACTTCGGTCGTCACACCGGCGAAGATCAGGTGTGTGATCGAACGCAGCGCCAGTTCCTCCGCCAGACGTGTCGCGTAAAACGCGCCTTTACCCGGCTTGTCGATCACGATCTCGCCGGCGGCCGGCGCGAGCGCATCGACGATCGCGTTGCCCGGCTCTCCACGCACGAGGATGCGGCCCATCGGCCCCTGATCTCCGATGCGGGCAAGCGGTTTGCCGCGCGCACGCTTGGCCGGCGGACAATCGGACAAATCCGCCGCGTGCGACTCGCGCGTGTGCACGACGAGCCAGCCCTCTGCACGCGCATGCTCGAGCAACACCGCGACCGTCGGCACAATCGCGGCGAGCAGCGACACGTCGTTGCCGAGCGCCTCGCCGAAACCGCCCGGCTCGATAAAGTCGCGCTGCATGTCGATCACAACCAGCGCGGTGTGGCGCGAATCGAAATGAAATGGAAACGGTTGCGCGCCGCTCACGGTTTGCATCGCTCAGCCTCGCGATCCGTTGCGGTAATGCCGCTCGGGCGCCGGAAAACCGCACGACGTGCCGTCCGTGACGCGCACGTCCTGCTCCCACGGTAACCGGTATTCGCCGCGCACGAGATCCTGCATGAACGTATAGGGACAATCGCGCGCCCCGCCCTTCACCGCAACGTAGCCGCGATGGCCGAGCTGATAGATGTTGTTTTCCACGCCCCAGTGAACGCGTGCCTCGCGTATAAGATCGGGCCGCATTTCGCAGGTGATGATCTCGTCGGGACGGTGGCTGCCGTCGACCATCACGGTGCCGTCGAAATCGCAGAACATGCCTTCGCCCATCGAATCGAAGGTGCCGTCGCTGCCGCACAAACACACGCTCGCCGTCTGCGCGAGATTCTGGAATGCATTGGCCTGGTTCGTCACGCGCCATGCATGACGGATCGGCGCCGTGTAGCCAGCCGTGCGCAGGATGATTTCCGCGCCTTTGTATGCGGCTTCGCGCGCCATTTCGGGAAACATCCCATCGTGGCAAATGATCAGCGACAGCATCGCGCCGTTCGGCCCCTTGCAGACCGGCACGCCGAGATCGCCGGGTTCCCAGGGCTCGACGGGCACCCATGGATGCAGCTTTCGATAGTAGAGCTGCACGGCACCCTCGCTATCGATCACGATACCGCTGTTATACGGATTCCCGCCCGGATTGCGCTCCATGATCGAAAAGCAGCCCCAGATGCGATGCTCGATACAGGCAGCCTTGAATGCCGCCACTTCAGGGCCGTCGAGGCTGCACATGATCGCGTCGTCGGTGCGCATCGACAGCCCGTGCAGCGCGTATTCGGGAAACACCACGAGATCCATCGCCGGGTTGTTGCGCCGTGCCTTGCCCACCAGTTCGACAATCCGCTGCGTTTGCGCCGCGAGTTGCGCCGGCGTCTCGACATCGGGGTTCTGCAACTGCACGAGGCCAACCACAATTCCATTCGGTGACCTGTTCAATCCGCCCAATCCGCTTGAACTCATTGCTGTCCTCTCTCCTTTGTCAGATACCCGCATGCACGGGAGCCGTCACTTTCCTGTGTTGTTCGCTCGCGTCGACGTGCCCCGCCATATGACGGCCGAGCAACACCCTGTCGGCCTGTTCCGCGGCCGTTTCGAACACGATACGGCCATCGGCCATCACCGCGATGCGGTCCGCGAGCTCGAGCAGTTCGTCGAGATCTTCGCTGACGAGCAATACCGCCGCCCCCGCATCGCGCGCGGTCAGAATGCGCGCGTGAATATCGGCGACCGATGCGAAATCGAGGCCGAAAACCGGGTTCGCCACGATCAGCACGTCGACCGGCTGGCCGAACTCGCGCGCGAGCACTGCGCGTTGCACGTTACCGCCCGACAAGGTGCCGATTGCGCGCTCGGGCGCCGGCGGCCGCACATTGAATTCGGCGATCAGTTTCTGCGCACGCGCCCGCAGCGCGCGGCGGTCGAGCCGCCAGCCGGCGCGCTTGAACGGCGCCCGGTCGAACTCGCGCAACGCGAGATTCTCGGCGACGCTCATGCCCGCCACGCACGCATTGCGCAACGGCTCTTCCGGCAGCGCGAACACACGCAGGCGCGTCATCGCTTCGCGCGTGGCGCGATATGGCTCACCTTTTACGCGCATATCGCCTGCTTCAGCGCGGCGCTGCCCGACGAGCGCCTCGATCAGTTCCTTCTGGCCGTTGCCCGACACGCCCGCAATGCCGAGAATCTCGCCCGCGCGTACCGCAATCGACACCTCGCGCACCGCGCGATGGCCGCGATCGTCGCCCACGCTCAGCTCACGCAGTTCGAGCTGGAGCGGCGCGTCCGCCGCCACGGCGCGGCGCGGCAGCCGACGCGCATTCAGCTCCGCAGCCGCGCGCGGATCGCCCGCGCGCTCCTCGCCCATCATCCACGCGGCCAGCCGGTCGCGATCGGTATCGCGCACCGCGCTCGTGCCGACCCAGCGTCCCTTGCGCAGCACCGTCACGTCGTTCGCATAGGCATCCACTTCGCGAAACTTGTGCGTGATCATCAGCACAGTCAATTCGCCGCGTGCGGTCAGTTCGCGCATCAGACCGAGCACCTCGTCGGCCTCCTGCGGCGTCAGCACGGAAGTCGGTTCGTCGAGAATCAGGAAGCGCTGGCGCAGATAGAGCTGCTTCAATATTTCGAGCTTCTGCTTTTCGCCAGCCGCGAGCCCTGCAACGGACGCGTCGAGCCGCAAACGGAACGGCATGCCGCGCAGAAACGTCTGGAGCGCCGCGCGCTCCGCGGCCCAGTCGATGCGCCACGGCACGCGCCCACGCGCAAGCAGCAGATTCTCCTCGACCGATAGCCCCGCGGCAAGCGTGAAATGCTGATACACCATGCCGATACCGAGCGCCCGCGCGTCGCGCGGCGACGCAATGTGCACCTGACGGTCGTCCGCGAGAATCTCGCCGTCGTCGAGCACGCCATAACCGACCAGTCCCTTGACGAGCGTGCTCTTGCCCGCGCCGTTCTCGCCAAGCAGCGCGTGGATCGTGCCGGGCCGCACCTTCAGCGATACGCCGTCGAGCGCGCGGAAGGCGCCGAACCGCTTCGTCGCGTTCAGCACTTCGATACCGAGTGCGCGCGCAGCCGTCGACATGATCAGCTCCCGAGCGCCGCAAGCAACGCCGATGAATCCGAGACCGTGCCGAACACACCGCCCTGCATCAGGATCATGTTCAGCGCCGCGTCGTGATTGCCCGCATCGGTCGCGCCGCAACAATCGGCGAGCACCATGCATTCGAAGCCGCGATCGTTCGCCTCGCGCATCGTCGTATGCACGCAAACGTCGGTCGTAATGCCGGTCAGCACAAGATTCGCAATGCCGCGCGTGCGCAGAATCAGTTCGAGATCGGTCGCGCAGAAGGAGCCCTTGCCGGGCTTGTCGATGACAATTTCGCCCGGCAGCGGCGCAAGTTCGTCGATGATTTCCCAGCCGGGTTCGCCGCGCACGAGAATGCGTCCGCATGGCCCATCGTCGCCGATACCGATGCCGTTCGTGCCCGCCCGGCGGCTGCGCCAGCGCTTGTTCGCGGGCAGGTCCGACAGATCGGGGCGATGCCCTTCGCGCGTGTGGATGATCGTGAAGCCGAGTTCGCGCATCAGCCGAAGCACAGACCTGATCGGCGCGATCGGCGCGCGCGTGAGCGACAGGTCGTAGCCCATCTTGTCGACATAGCCGCCGATGCCGCAAAAATCCGTCTGCATGTCGATGATCACGAGCGCGGTGTTATCGGCGCGCAGCGCGCCGTCGTAAGGCCACGGATAGGGACGGGCTTCGATGAAACGTGTCATGGTCGAACTCTCTTGCGGGTGGTATGGCAATCGGCGCGCAACGCATTGGCGCGCTATCGCGTCAGGCTCAGTTCGCCCGGCGCGCCGGCGAGCGTGCGATCGGGCCTGCAATTGACGATCATGATGACGAGCGTCAGCAGATAAGGCGCGGCATTGAAGAGGTAGTAGCCGCTCGTCACACCGACCGCCTGCAGCGCGGGCCCGAGCGCGCCCGCAGCGCCGAACAGCAGCGCGGCCCACAGGCACGCCAGCGGTCTCCAGCGCGCAAAAATCACGAGGGCCACCGCCATCAATCCCTGCCCGCTCGACAGACCTTCGTTCCAGCTGCCCGGATAGACGAGCGACAGATACGCACCGCCGACGCCCGCGAACATGCCGCCGACCGCGGTCGCCGCAACGCGCACGCGCGTAATCGGATAGCCCATCGCACGCGCGCTCTCCGCGTTTTCGCCGACGAGGCGCAGCACCACGCCCCAGCGCGTATGGCGCAAGCCCCATTGCAAGGCGAAGGCGAGCACGACGCCGATCGCAAACAGCGGATTCACGTGCAAGGCCTCGCGCACCTGAGGCGATGCGAACGCGTCGCCGAGATGCAGCGACGCGAGCATCGGTGCCTGCGGCTCGATAAAGGGCTTGCCGAGATAGAACGCAAGGCCGGTTCCGATCAGCATCAATGCGATGCCGAAAGCGATATCCGACACGCGCGGCAAGGAACAGACGAGGCCGTGCAGGCAGCCGAGCAACAGCCCCGCGCCGCCGGCGGCGAGCACGCCGGCCCACGGCGAACCGGACAGAAACGACGCGGCGTAACCGGTCATCGCACCCGATACCAGAATGCCTTCCAGACCGAGATTCACACGGCCGCCCTTCTCGGTCAGGCATTCGCCGAGACTGACGAACAGATACGGCGTGCTGACGCGGATCGCGCCCGCAATAAGCGACAGGGCGAGCACGGCAAAGGTCGAATGCGGATCAGGCATGAGTACGCTCCATTTGCACACCCGCTTCGCCGGCACGCGCGGCCGCTTGCAGTTTCGTGCGCCACGCCGCGAGGCGCACCCCGAAGGCCTCCCAGGCGAGCAGATTGGCGAACAGCAGACCTTGCAGAAAGAGCGTGGTCGCATCGGGCAGACCGAGACGGCGCTGCAGCAAACTGCCGCTCGCTTCGATCCCGCCTACGAGCACGGCGCACAGCACGATCGCGAGCGGATTCTGCCGTGCGGCAAAGGCGACGAGAATACCCGCGTAGCCGTAGCCCGCGAGCAGCGATGCGTTTGCGCTGCCCTGCACCGCCGCGACCTCGAACATCCCGGCGAGGCCCGCGGCCGCGCCACCCATCACACAGGCAGCAAACGCAAGCCGGTTCACGGGCAAGCCGACGAGCCGCGCCGCGCGAAAGTTGCCGCCGGCGACGCGCATGGCGAAACCGTGCGTGCTATGGCGCACGAAGATCCAGGCCGCAATGCACGCGAGCACACCCCAGAACAGCCCCCAATGCACATCGAGGCCGGGCATCGAGCCGATCGCGAGAGCATCGGGCAGCGGCGGCGTCGAAGGCTTGTTCAGGCTTGCCGGATCGCGCAGCGGTCCTTCGACCAGTTGTTTGAACAGCGCGATCGCGATGTACGACATCAGAAGGCTGCTGATTGTCTCGTTGACGCCCCGCCACTGGCGCAGCGCGCCTACCGCGCCGATCCAGACCCCGCCGGCGGCCATGCCGGCCACGGCCACCAGGGGCAGCGCGACGAACCACGGCAACCCATGCGGCACGGCCTGCGCGGCGACTGCCGCCGCGAGGCCGCCAAGCGCCAGCGCGCCTTCGCCGCCGATCACGATCAGCCCCACCTGCGCCGGCAATGCCACGCACAGCGCAGTGAGCATGAGCGGCGCGGCCCGCAGCAGCGTGTTCTGCCATGCGAACCACGAGCCGAACGCGCCCTCGCCGATCAGCCCTAGCGCTTGCGCGGCCGGCTGCCCCTGCACGAGCAGGAACAGCGAAAACAGCAGCAGCGTGCACCCAACCGCGCACAACGTCGGCACACCCGGCAGCATGCCGAGCATGAGCCTTGCGCCGCTGCCGTGCGCGCTCACACTGGTTGAAACATCGGAACGCATCGTCACTCCTTGCGTGGGACGTTGAATGCAACGGCCGCGACGATCAGATCTGCCCCACGACACCCGAGACGAGATAGTTCATGCTTTCGAGCGCGATATCGGTTTGCGGATGCGTGACGCCCGCCGCGATCACGCTCGCGCCTTTGTTGTCCTTGATCGGCCCCTTGAAGATCGGGTAAGCGCCGGCCACCATCTTCGCCTTCACCGAGTCGGCGTTCGCGCGCGCATCGGCGCCGACCTTCGCGCCGTACGGCGACATCTTCACAAAGCCTTCCTTGAGGCCGCCGCGCATCAGATTCTGTTGCGGCTGCCCGTTTTGCGCGGACGCGACGATGGTCCTGAAGGGCGTCGCCCAGTCCCATTCCGCGCCAGTCAGATACCCTTTCGGCGCGAGCGGCGCCTGGCTTGCGTGATAGCCGCAGCTCATCGCGCCGCGCTTCTCCGCCGTTTCGACCACCACCTTCGGGCCATCGACATGGCAGGTGATCACATCGCACCCCTGATCGACGAGGCTATTGGTGGCCTCGGCCTCCTTGATCGGCATCGACCAGTCACCGGTGAAGATCACATGCGTCGTGATCGACGGATCGACCGATTGCGCGCCGAGCGTAAACGCATTGATATTGCGCAGCACCTGTGGAATCGGTTTGGCCGCGACAAAACCAAGCTTCTTCGTCTTGCTCGCATGGCCGGCCACCACGCCGTTCAGATACTGGCACTCGTCGATGTAGCCGAAATAGCTCGTGATATTGGCCGGATCGCCGCTCTTCCACAGCCCGCCGCAATGCGCGAAGCGCACCTTCGGATATTTCGCGGCTATCTTCAGCACATGCGGATCGAAGTAACCGAACGACGTCGCGAAGATCAGCGTCGCGCCGTCCTGCTCGATCATCGCTTCCATCGTCTTCTGAACGGCCACGGTTTCAGGCACGTTTTCTTCTTCGACTACCTTGACGTTCGGCAGCTTCCTGATTACCGCAGTGGCTTGCGCCTGTGCCTGGTTATAGCCATAGTCGCCGCGCGCGCCGACATAGATCACGCCGACGGTCAGATTGCCGGCGGCGAACGCCGCGTCGAACGGCAGTGCGCTGCCGAGCGCGAACGCTCCGATCCGTTTGATGAAGTCGCGGCGATGGGTCATGGTCTGGATTCCTGTCTGTCGTGGTTGGCCGCGGCATGGACGGCCGCGTGGACGATCGCGCGCATCTTGCGTTCAATCTTGGATACAAGTTCAGACAGGGAGATTGCAGCTTTCGTGCCGGGCTTTGCGCAAGGCAGCGTGAAGCCACACCGGGCAACGATCAGCAGGCGTCGACCATGCACGCGAGCGACTCGAACGGAGCCGCTCGCGTCATCCCGCGTGATCCAACGTGATTCGGACAAGCCATGATTTGGTGCAGCGTTCCCTTCGAGCGTGCGTGAAGGAAGTGCATTCGGGCGTGCATTCGATGAAGCAGCGCTTGCCTAAGGCTTGACCGCGATCACATCGATTTCGACCACCCACTCGGGCCGCGCAAGCGCGGTCACGGTCAGCCCCGTCGACACCGCGTGCACGCCCTTGAGCCAGCGGCCGACGACGCGATACACGGCTTCGCGATAACGAACATCGGTCAGATAGATCGTAATCTTGCAGATATCCTCGAGTTTGCTGCCGGCTTCCTCGAGCAGCATCTTGACGTTCGACATCGCCTTCTCGGCCTGTGCGGCCGCATCGCCGATACCGACCGATTGGCGCGTATCGAGATCCTGCCCGATCTGGCCGCGCAGAAAAACCATCTTGCCGGCCACGACCGCTTGAGCGAGGTCATTGTCGAGCCGTTGCTCGGGATACGTGTCGCGCGTATTGAACGGGCGGATGCGGATATGTTCCATGAGTCAACGCCCTTTGTCGAAATAGCCGGCACGGATCGCGCTGCCGATCAGGTTCAGAATCAGCCGGCCCGCGGTGATGCACGAAATCTGGTTCACGTCTTTTTCCGGCTGAATTTCGACGATATCCATGCCGACCACGCGCCCCTTCTTCACGAGACCGTGAATCAGCTTGCGCGCCTGCACGAAGGTCACGCCGCCGGGCGCGGGACCCGCCACGGCCGGCATCACCGACGGGTCGAGACCGTCGGCGTCGATCGTCAGATAGTAGTTGCCGCCGTCGGGAATTCGCGCGAGCACGGCGTCCATCCCCACTTCATGCAACTCGTAAGCGGTCACGAGTTCCGAGCCGTATGCACGGGCCGCACGCAATTCCTCGGGGCGGCCGCTGCCCTGCGCACGCAGTCCGATTTGCACGATGCGATCGACGTGCGCCATCTCGGAGGCACGGCGAATCGGGCTCGACAGCCCATCGCGCACGCCGTTCACTTCGTCGCGCCAGTCGAGATGCGCGTCGACATGCACGAGTGTGATCGGCGCGAGGCTATCGAATGCGCGCAGCACCGGCGTCGTAATGCCGTGGTCGCCGCCCATCACGATCGGCAGCGCGCCCGCCGCGAGAATCTTGCGCACCGCGGCCTCGACGCGTTGATAGTGGCTGCCGGGCGCCGCGAGGTCGGCAATCACGTCACCGCAGTCGACAAAGCGGATATCGTCGCGCTCCTGCAGCAGCGGACCGTCGATATCGAAGTCGTAGTGGCCCGGCGATCGCACGACACGATCGGTCGCCGCACGAATCGCCGCCGGTGCGCGGGTCTGGTCGTTCGTGAAATCGGCCGCCGAATACGCGGCGCCATACGGCATGCCGAGCACGGCAATATCGGCTTCGAGATGGTCGAGATCGAGTGCGAGCTCGGAGTAGAGCAGCGTCTTGTGTCCGGTCTTCGGCGGCACGGTAAGCGGCGCAACAAGTGGTGGTCGTGTCATCGGGAAACTCCAGCGTGTCAAAAGGAACGGGAGGGGGATTCTTCGAATGTCGACCGGCGTTCAGACGCGCCGATAGCGTGTCGCGTAGCGTTCGGACCATTGGCCCGCGATGTCGAGCAGCACGCTGCACCCCCAGTAGATCAGCGCGGTGGTACCGAGCACTTCGACATAGGCGAAGGTGTCCGCGGTCAGCAGATTGCTCTGGTAAGTGAGTTCCGCGAGGCTCATCACGGAGAACACCGACGAGTCCTTGAACATCATGATCGTGAGGCTCGTCGTCGCGGGTGCAAGGAATCCGAATATCTGCGGCAGCACGATATAGCGCTGGATCTGCACGCCAGAGAGTCCAAGCGAGAGACCTGCCTGCCATTGCCCACGCGGCAGGCTCGCCCAGGCCGCGCGCAGAATTTCGCAGAAGTAGCCGCCCGTGTAGAACGCGGTCGCCGCGACTCCAATCGCAAACGCGGACAGCATGACGCCCAGCTTCGGCAAGCCGAAAAAGGCCAGGTAGACGAGAATCAGGAACGGCACGTTGCGCACCATCTCGACGTAGGCGAACGCGAGCGCGCGCAGCGCGCCCCACGGCGCCGACCGGCAATACGCGGCGAGCGTGCCGGCCACGATGCCGAGCGGAATGCCGAGCGCGCAGACCTGCGCGGTGACCGCGAGCCCTTTGAGCAGCGGCGGCACGCACGATTCGGCGACCGCAAGATCAATAGCCATGAGGCAAACCTCTCGCGAAGTGCCGCTCGATCCGGCGCGACGCCGACGACGCGACGAACAGGATGGTGAAATAGAGCGCGGCCGTCAGCGAAAAGAGCTGCAGCGGCAGGTTCGTTTGCAATGTCGCGTCGCGCGCGACGGTGGCAAGATCGTGCACCGCGATAATCGACATCAGCGAAGAGGCTTTGAGCAGCATCGTGAATTCGCTGGTCAACGGCGGAATCGAGCGATAGAACAGCTGTGGAAACACGATGTAGCGCCACACCTGCAGCGCATTCATACCGAGCGCGCGCGCTGCGGGCACCTGGCCATGTCCAAGCGTGTTGAGTGCGCCGCGCAGGATTTCAGACACGTAGGCCGCCGTATTCAAGGCAAGCGCGAGAATGCCGGCTGTCAGCGGCGCGATCGAGATATTCAGCATCGCAGGCAGGACGTAGTAGGCGATCAGCATCTGAATGAGCGCCGGCGTGCCGCGAATCACGCTCACGTAAACGACCACGCATGCCGCGCAGAGCCGGCCGCCATGCTGTCTTAGCACCAGCAGCAAGGAGCCGATCGCGATGCCGATCGCGAACGCGACGACGCTGGCTATCACTGTGGTCGCCGCGCCTTGCGCGAAATCGCGAGCGAATGGCGCAACCGTCGCCGCGAGTGCCTTACTGATCCCGAACACGCTGCGTACCCGCTTTAGACCGCGCCTTCAGGCAGATAACCGCTGGTCGGCAGATTCATCGTGTAGCCGAACCACTTCTTCTGCATCTGCGCGAGCTGGCCATTCTGCTCGAGCTGGTTCAGCGACGTATTGATAAACGCGCGAACTTCCTTGTCCTGCGGATGCGCGACCCAGGCGAGCATCTTTGGCTCGCCGATCTTGCCAATCACGCGATACTGGCCGGGCTCGCGCTTCATCATCACCGCGACAATATTCGACGGCATGATGCCGACATCGAGCGTTTTATTCGACAGCGCGACCATCACGTCCGGATAGGCCTGAAACAGTTTCATATCCGCGTAGCCCGCGCCCTTCGCTTTCAGTTGTGTATCGAATGCCTGCGCGACAGGCTGCGACGACGAGCCCATCTGCGTGCCGACCACATGCCCTGCGACATCGTCGGCCTTGTTGATGTGCGTGTCGTTCGAGCGCACGACAAGCACGGTATCCACGACACCGACCGGCTCCGAAAAGGCAAAGCGCCTCGCGCGTTCCGCATTGATGCCGACGCTCGTCGCGACAAAGTCGAACTTGTGCGCCATCAGGCCCGGCAGCAAGCCCTGGAACGGCAGGTTGACCTGATTGAGCGACACGCCGAGCTTGCCCGCCATGTACTCGAGGATATCGTGGCCATAGCCGACCACCTGGCCGTTCTCGACGAACTCGAAAGGTTCGTAGGCAGCCTCCGTGCCCACGGTCAACTTGCCCCGCTTGCGGATATCGTCGAGCGTGCCACCCTCGGCGAAGGCGAAAGACGGCAAGACGAGCGCGAGCGACACACCGCCCGCTACGGTCAGAAATTTGCGTCGGTCGAGCGAGAGCATGGTGTTCCCCGAGGTCGTGGCGGATCGTTGGTGAACCCAATGTAGGCAGTCAAAAATGTTTTGGAAAACCATTTTTTCGCTGCTATGGTTCCGAAAACCAAAACCTTTCGCGTCCCTGCGCAATGAAGAAGATGGACCTGACCGAGCGTGACTTGCGCTCGCTTCGCGTGTTTTGCGCCGCCGCGCAGGCCAGTGGATTCAGCGCGGCCGAACGCGCGCTGGCTATGTCGAAAGCGTCGATCAGCCGACACATCAACGACGTCGAAGCGCGCCTGGGCGTCAAGCTATGCGAGCGCGGGCCAGGCGGCTTCCAGCTGACGGAAAGCGGCACGGTCGCGCTGCGCGTCGCGTTGCAGGCCCTCGAATCGCTAGAGCGCATCAAGCCCGAAGTCGATGCCGTGCGCGGCGTGCTATCGGGGCCGCTGCTGCTCGGCACCTCCGAGCACGTGCTGACTCATGAGAATTGCCATATTCCCGAGGCGCTCGCCGAGTTGCAGCGCGTTGCGCCACTCGTGCGGCCGTCGTTGTCGGTGATGACCTTCAGCGATCTTGGTGCCGCACTGGCCGAGCGGCGTGTGCAGATCGCAATTCGCGGTGCGTACCGGCAAATGCGTACGTTTCGCCATTACCCGCTGTTCACGGAGACGCATCGCGTGTTCTATTGTCCGGCCGCCGTCGGCGAGATTCGTGCAGGCGGCGACACGCGTGCGTTGCCGCTCGCGTACCGGCCGCATCCGTTCGTTGAAGACGCCCTTGTGAATCACGGATTCAGGCAAGGCATGGAGGCAAGCGGTCTGGAAGCGATCGCGATGATGGTCGCGTCTGGTCAATCGGTGGGTTTGTTGCCCGAACACTACGCGGCGCGGCTCTCGCCGCGCTACGAATTCGACGTGCTGCCTGATTCGCCATCCTATCCGATGCCCTTTTGCGCGATCGTCGAAGAAGCGCGGCCGCTCACGCGCAGCGCCGAGATGTTCCTCGAGCTGCTGCTGGAGGCGCATCACCGGCGCTAGCAACCGGCGCGCCGATCACTCGTCGTGCACTACGACCATCTTGCCCCGTGCCTCGCCGGCTTCCATGATCCGGTGCGTCTCCGGCACTTCGTCGAAGCGGAACACGCGCCATGGCTTGGCCGAAAATTTCCCCGCCTCGATATCGGCCGCGATCGCTTGCAGCGGCACTTCCGAAAACGGAAAACCGGGCTCGCCGAACACAAAGCTGCCGAAGAAAGTCAGATCGACGCCGCTCGGCATTTGCAGCAGCGGATTGAAATCGGCAATCGGCGCAAGCCCGCCGAGCCAGCCGGCCAGACACACTTTGCCGTCGCGGCGCACCATATTCAGCGAATCGAGCATCGTGCTGTTGCCGACCAGATCGAGCACGGCGTCGATCTGCTTGCGCTCCGCGATATGTTTCGACAGATCCGGCCGTTCGAGTTCGCAACGGCTCACGCCATGGGCCTTCAGTTGTTCGAAGCTCGACTCCTTCGACGTCGTGCCGATCACCTTTACACCCGCATTGACCGCAAGGTTGACTGCGGCGATACCAAGCGCCGACGACGCGCCGCGAATCACAATTGTCTGCCCGCGCTGAATCTTCAGATTGCGAAATAACGTGGTCCACGACGTGGCATACGACTGCGGAATCGCAGCAAGCTCAGCCCACGACAGGTTCGATTCGATCGGCGTCACATTGCTCACCCGTGCCCGCGTGTACTCCGCGTAGCTGCCGTTGACCGTACGGCCAAGCCCACCCATCATTGTCGCGACCTTCGCACCTACCGCGAACTCGCCGCCGGGGCACGACTCCACAATACCCACACATTCGATCCCACTGACCGGCGCCGCTTCCGCCCATTCGCCGCGGCGCATATGCATCTCGGCATGGTTGATGCCGAACGCCTTGATCCTGATAACGACGGTTCCTTTCTCAGGCTCGGGCTTCGGAATGTCCTTGTACACCAGCGCTTCCAGACCACCAAAACCATTCAGAACGATCGCCTTCACTTCACTCTCCTATCACCCGTTGAAACGTCGAAACGTCGAATTAACTCGCTAACCGACCTTCATACATAACCACTCAAGCCACGCAATCAGGTCAACCTGTGAAGTTCATGATAGCCACGTGATGTAACTTGTCAAAGCGTTTCTTATTGGTTACACGAGCGGTTGCCGTCGATGCCCGTGCGATACCAACAAAGTCGGGCGAGTGCGGCCTGGCAGGTACGGGCCCTGCACAATTCGGGCGAAAGGCGCGCCGATCAAGGGTCATAGCCCGTCGCGACGCGGACTGACGAGCAACCGACTGGGCTCGACATGAGCTTTCGCCGACATTTCAGAATCTCGTTTCACGAAACAATTCCGAAGCCCACGCAAACCGCTACAAAACGACGGGGTGTCCCGAAATCGGAAGGCCCCTGCGATGCTTCGTCACGCCCGCGGAAGATAAACCGCGCCATCGCCATCCGTGCCGGTCGCAAAAAAAAACCATGCGATTCCTGACATTCAGGAATTCGAGCCAATCGATTTGCCCAAAATGACAATTAAAAGTCAGACATCGAGATAAACATCACCGAATAAGCGTTAACCCTTATTCATTACCTCGCCCTTCCCTCCGTTAGCTGAAAAGAACGACTTTGATTTTCACCTCACGCTTTAAATGCGTGCCTCTCAAGGAGTTGCAATTGAGCCGTCTCAGCGTAAACACAAAATTATGGATGGCGCTCGTCGTAACCTGGTTGGGTCTCCTCATCCTGGGCGGTTGGGCCGCACGCGAATCACGCAATACGATGCTTCTGGAACGGCAAGGGGCGGTGCAAAACGTCGTCGAAGCCGCGTACGGCGTAGCGGACCAGTACGCGAAACTCGCCGACGAACACAAAATGCCGGTCGAACAGGCACGCGCGGAAGCCCTCGCCCGAATCAGTGCGATGCGCTACCCGAATAACGGCTACATCATCATCTGCGATTCGCATCCGACGGTGATCATGCATCCGGTGCTTGCCGACATGCGCAATCGCGATGTGACCAACTACAAGGATCCCAACGGCAAGCTGTTCTGGCTTGAGATGATCAAGCTTGCGCAGGAAAAAGGCCAAGGCTTCGTTCAGTATGAGGGTCGGCTTAACGACGGCATTGCGACCAAGATCGCGTTCGTCAAGCGCTTTGCACCGTGGGACTTGTATCTGACTTCCGGCGTCTACGTGAACGACATCGACAGCGCGTTCTACGCAAACCTGCGTAACTACCTGATCGTCGTGCTCGTGGTCGGCGGCCTGATCTCGCTTGCGATGGTGATGATCATCCGCAACGTGGAGCGCAGCCTCGGCGGCGAGCCGTCGTATGCAGTCGAAATCGCGGAAACGATTGCGAGCGGCGACCTGACGAGCGCGCTGAACCTGCGCGCCAACGATAAGCAAAGCATGCTGTTCGCGCTGCATAACATGCAGCAACGGCTGATCGATACGATCGCGCGCATCCGCGGCGGCGCCGAAACGATTACAGTGGCTGCGCAGCAGATTTCTGCCGGCAATCAGGACCTGTCTTCGCGCACCGAGGAACAGGCCAGTTCGCTAAGCGAGACGGCGGCCAGCATGGAACAGCTCACCGCCACGGTCAAACAGAATGCGGACAATGCGCGGCAAGCGAACCAGATGGCCGCGAACGCCTCGCATATCGCAGGCGAAGGCGGCGAAGTCGTGCATCAGGTCGTGGACCGCATGCAAAGCATTGCATCGAGTTCGACGCGTATCGTCGAAATCATTTCGGTAATCGAAGGCATTGCGTTCCAGACGAATATTCTCGCGCTCAATGCCGCCGTGGAAGCCGCGCGCGCCGGCGAGGACGGCCGCGGCTTCGCGGTGGTCGCCGGTGAAGTGCGCAGCCTCGCGCAGCGCAGCGCGGACGCCGCGAAAGAAATCAAGGCGCTGATCGAAGCGTCGGTGCAGGAAATCGAATCGGGCCGCGGTCTTGCTGAACGCGCGGGCGAAACCATCGACTCGATCATGAAAGCGGTGCGGCATGTGACGGACATCATCGGCGAAATCTCGGCCGCGTCGTCGGAACAGACGCAGGGTATCGAGCAGGTCAACATCGCCATCGCGCAGATGGATGAAACGACGCAGCAAAACGCCGCGATGGTCGAACAGGCCGCCGCCGCTGCACAATCGATGGAAGAACAGGCGCGCAGTTTGAGAGAAGCGGTCAACGTGTTTCGCGTGGGAAGCGGAGCATTGACGGCGGCCTAAGATACATGACTCAAAGCTTAAGCCGCATCGAAGCTTTGCAAGCACAAAAAAAAGGGGAATCGCGAGATTCCCCTTTTCTATCCAACGTTACCTCTCACGGCTGGCCCACTGCTTTCACCCGTTATAAAAGCGGCGGCCTTCATCACGCAGCCACAAACGCACGAGATGCCGCTTGCGTTCGGGCTCCGGATAATCGACGAATGCGGTGCGGCGGTGTCCGCAGCGCTTGTTATCGACAATCTGGATCTGCCCCGGCTCGAAGAAAAACTCCCTGCACAGCTGCGGCTCGCGCATCGTCTGTTCGAGCACTTCGAGCGCTTCCGACGTTTCCTCGTCCATCGCCACGCCGGCCATTGCATAACCGTTCACGACGTGACGATGCGAGAGACGGCAAAGCAGGTGCTCGCCGTCGGCCTGAAACAGCGGATGGCTGATCACCGGTGCGTCGCCGGGCGCATGTTCGCGCTGGCGATCGAACAGATAAGGCTGATAAAGCCGCGACAACAGATGCGGACTGCGCTTGAGCATTTCGTTGTACACCGTATAGAAGCTGACGATGCTGCTCACGCCGCCTTCCATCGCAGGTTGCAGACACAGCAATGCAACGTAGTCGGGCGGATACAGGTTGTAGCTGTTGTCGGTGTGGAAATTCTGTTCGGCATTCGTAATATCGGGGCGCACGCCATTGCCAGGCGGCTTGCCAAGATCGGTCACGTCGTAGATCATCTTGCCGTCCCAGCTCTGCGCAACCGGCCTTGCAACGAGCTGCGACAGAATCCAGTACACGGCTTGCGATGCCTGTACGCCGTATTCTTTCACCGGCAGCTTGTCGATAATCACGAAGCCGGGGCCCGCTTCGAGCGTCTCCTTCGCGTGCTGCATCATCCGCCGGCACGCCGGCAGATCGAATTCCGCCGCGTCGAGCAGCGCGGTCTGCATCGGATTCGCATTCAAGATCTCGACGAGCCCGTCGAGTTCGCGCAGGCATTCGGCGTCGATGCCGATCATGCCGTCGTTCGGATCGAGGCTTTCGCCGGTCCATGCGATCGGGCCGTTAAACGGCGTCGTTCTGATGTCCTTTTTGCCCGGCGCGGTCCCCTCTTCGAGTATCGACACGCCGCGGGCCACGTTATGGTTCACCCTCTGGTCCATCCACCCGCTCCTCTACGAAGTTGTCTGTACGGCATGGAAACTCTAGGGTTTTTGCGTGCCGCCGAATAGCGATATATTTCGATCAGGCCACATCGAAAAACTCGATGAACGCTACGAACTCCACACCTTCCGCCTATGGATATCCGACAGCTCGAAACCCTGATCCGCATTGTCGAAACGGGTAGTTTCGCGGGCGCCGCCGACGCGCTCTCCGCAACCCAGTCGACCATTTCCGCGCGCATCGGCGCACTCGAACGTTCGCTCGGCGTGACTCTGTTCGATCGTTCGTCGCATCGTGCCCGGCTCACGCCGAAGGGCCAGGAGCTGCTAAAACCAGCCCAGGAAATCGTCGCGCTGGCCGCACGCGTGCGACATCAGATCGGCGATGCGCAGGCCCTGACCGGCACGATCAGAATGGGCGTAGTGGGCCTCGTCGCGCAAACGTGGCTGCCGAAACTGATGGCCGCGGTACGCGATCGCTACCCGGGCGTCACGGTCGTGCTCGATATCGCGCTAACGGCAGCGCTCGTCGATAAACTGCGCGACGGTGAAATCGAACTCGCGATCGTCACGGGGCCGATCGACGAAGCGGGCACCTCATCGGTTCCGCTCGGATACGATGAATTCGTCTGGATCGCCCCGAGCGCGCTTAACGTGCCGACCGAACGTATGACGCCGGTCGATCTCGCGCGATGGCCGGTTCTCGGCCTGTCGTCGCAATCGCATCACGCGCCTGTGATCGAGCGCTGGTTCCGCGAAGGCGGCGCCGAATATAAACCTGTCATTTCGTGCAATACGGTGCGCGTGCTCGGCGACCTGACGCTGGCGGGGCTGGGCGTGAGTCTGCTTCCGCGCCGCTCGTACGCTGCGGAAATCGCAGCGGGTATGCTGACCGTGCTCGACACCACGCCCGATATCAAGCCTGTCGAATTCGTCGCGCTATACCGCACGAGCACGCCCAATCCGCTCACGAGCGCGACCGCCGCATTGGCTACGGAAATCAGCGAGTTTGCCAATCGTGGCCGATAAGCGTCTGGTGCGCGCGCAATCGCATAACGACCGCGCGTAGTACTTACGAATGATGTTGCGACAGCCCCTCTTCAAAGCTCACGCCGGGCGTATCGTGCGCTTCCACGGCTTTCGGAAACATCCTGAACGTTGCAATCAGTGCAACCGCCGCCGCGCAACTGAGCCACACCGCCGGCACCGCGTTGTTTCCGCTCACATGAATCAGCATCGTGCAGATGACCGGTGTGAAACCGCCGAACACCGCCTGCGCAACGCTCCACACTAACGAAAACCCGGTGCTGCGAATATGGGCCGGCATGATCTCGGTCAGCGCAACGACCATGCCGCCCTGATACGAGCCGTAGATCAGGGCATACCAGACTTCGACAGTCATCAGCCGTGCGAAGCTCGGCGCCTGCACGAGCCAGTACATCGCCGGATAAGCGGTAAGGATAACGAGCGCCGCACATGCGGTCAGCACGGCGCGGCGGCCGATCTTGTCGGACAGCGCGCCGATAATCGGTAGCATCGCGAAGTTTGTCAGGCCGACTGCCATCGTCACGAGGAACGTATCCATCGCGGGCAGCTTCAGCACGCTCTGCCCGTACGTCGGCGTATAGGCGGTGATCAGGTTGAACATCACCGCGGTCATCGTAACCAGCATGACCGCGCCGCCGATCGTGCGGCGATGATCGCGCAGCGATTGAACGATCTGCCGCGGCGAAGGCGTCGTTTTGCGCGCCTCGAATGCTTCGGTCTCGCGTAAACGGCGGCGCATCGAGAACAGCACCGGAATGATCAGGCAGCCGATCACGAACGGAATGCGCCAGCCCCACGAATCCATTTGCTCCGGCGACAACTGCCATCTAAGCGCAACACCGAGCACGGCCGCGAAAACAACTGCCAGTTGCTGGCTAGCAGACTGCCAGCTGACGAAGAACCCGCGGCGCTTCGGCGGCGCGATCTCGGCGAGATAGACCGACACTCCACCCAGTTCCGCGCCGGCGGAAAAGCCTTGCAACAGGCGTCCGCACACCACGATGATCGGCGCCGCGATGCCGATCGTCGAGTAACCGGGCACGCAGGTAATCATCAGCATGCCGATCGACATGAGACCGAGCGTCAGCAACAAACCCTTGCGCCGTCCTTTGCGATCGATATATCCGCCGAGTACGAGCGCGCCGATGGGCCGCATCAGAAAACCGACGCCGAAGGTAGCGAGCGACAGCAACAGCGAAACGAATTCGTTACCGCGCGGAAACAGTGCGTGCGCAATGGACACCGCGTAAAAGCCGTAGACGGAGAAGTCGTACATCTCCAGAAAGTTTCCGCTCGTGACGCGGAAGATCGTTCTTGCCCACGGTTCGGATCTGGACTGCGCCTGCATGGGTGGCCTCCCCTTTCTCGCTGATGCTGCTGTGTCAAACCCCGTGTTCGTATTGTTTGATGCTTGTAAGACCGCGACCTCAATTGCTCCGCATTGTGCAGCGATCACCCGGATGTGTAAACCCAAATATCGTTACTCGATTCCTATAATTTAGGAACTTAAAATCGACGAAAACAACGGCCGGAACGTAAACCCAGATGTTTACGGTATGAGCAGAAAAGACTTTAGGAAAACGTGAATTCGTCATCGCTTGCATGCGATGACAGGCGTGCGCATACCTCGGCCTCATTGAGGCCGATTGTTCTATTTAGTGTGGAATGCGATGCTTTAACAGAAAGCGCTTAAGCGCAGGATTCGCTTTCGATCTGCGCTTTGGCGAGATCGAGCCGGTAGCCGAGCGTATAGATAGAAGACAGGCGCAAGCCGTTCTCAGGACTGAGCTTGAGCTTTTGCCGGATCCGGTAGATGTGCGTGTCGAGCGAGCGCGATTCGACGCTAAGCTCGCGGCCCCATGCGGTCATTGCAAGCAGATCGCGCGAAAGAATCTTACCGAGGTTGGTAAATAGCGCCGCGACGAGCTGAAACTCCTTGGTGGTCAACTCGATCCTGCCGCCGCGCAATGTCACGGTGCGCTCGATCGGATCGAGCACGTAATCGCCTGCCCTGATCTGTTCGTCGCGCGCAGCCGAGCGCGCAACGCGCCGCAATAAGGCATTGACGCGTGCAGCGAGTTCTTCGGCGCGAAACGGCTTGACCATGTAATCGTCGGCGCCCGCGTCGAGCGCGCGGACCACATCGACCTCGTGAACGCGGCTGGTCAGAAACAGCACGCCATAGCGGACGTTCGTGCGGGCGCGAATCCAATGCAGCACTTCAATGCCGCTCATGCGCGGCAAGTGCCAATCGAGGACCACCGCGTCGATCGGTTCGGATCGCAAACAGCGAACCGCCCGCTCGCCGTCGTCGACAATCGTGACCACGTGGCTCAATGAACTCAACGCAGTCGATACGGCTTCCGCCTGAATGGGATCATCCTCGACAACCAGAATGCGCATGTGTGCCCCCGTACATTGTGACGTTCTTATGTCCGACTGGATACAGTTCAAGCATTCGCCGATCGCGCAAACGTTTGCGCATCGGGCAATGTCGACACAAGCAATGATCGTAGGATACACACTATAAATATGTTTGAACTTTTGTGAACTACTTGATGAAGGGCTTTCGCATTCAATGCGCGTCGCATCACAATTAACGGTTACGCGGCGTAAAGTGAGCAGCCGGCTAGCCGTTGTTTAGCTCATCGCTCAACTCATTGAGCAATTTGGGCAAGAAAACCATGAATGTCGTGCCGCGACCGGGCGCCGAATCGACCTGCAATTTGCCGCCAAGCGAGTCGACCACAGTCTTGACGAACGCGAGCCCTAAACCGTGCCCCGACCTCGAGAACTTTTCATCGAGCTGGCTGAATTCCTGAAAGAGCGCTTTTCTTTCAGGCTCGGGAATGCCGACACCACGGTCGATGACCGAGATCTTCAGATGCCGGTCCAATTCCGCCAATTGCACATCGACGGTCGAATAGCGCGGGCTGAACTTGATCGCATTGCCGATCAGATTCGCAAACGCGCGGCGCAAGAGCTGAACATCCGCGATGGTGCTCTTACCCGGTTCCGCAGCGAGATTGACCGTCGTCGATCTGGCCGTGGCCTGGGGCCACAGATCGTCGATGGCGTCCCCCAGCACAAGCGCGGGATCAACCTGGGTCAATTTCGGCGGCAAGCTTTCGGCGCGCGCGAGAAAGAGGAAATCGTCGGCCAGGTTGAGCGCGGAGGTCGCGTACTGGCCGACCAGTGTCGCGAATTCTCTCGCGGTAAAGCGCGGCGGCGCCAGTTGCATCTGCTCGACGAGCGCCAGAATCGCGGCCTGGGGCGAACGCATGTCATGCGACAGGAACCTTAGCGCCGTATCGCGCTGACGCTCGGCCATGCGCACCGACGAGACGTCGGCAACATGGAAAATCAGCGCGCCATCGCGTCCCTCGGAGGGCTTGATCTGCGCGCATTTGATCAGCAGCGAACGCCCGTTTCGCGCGTTCGTGATCTCGATGCCTTGCGCGAACATCGACTCGTTATAAGCGGGCGGATCGTCGTCGCTGGACCAGAGCGCAAAGAGCGCACGCGCTTGCGACGCGAACTCGATTGCGCGGTGCGATGCGGTGATCTCGAACAGCACATCGGATACCGGCCGGCCCGCCACCGAACTGCGCTCCGCGATACGCAATTCGGAACGCTGACATAGCGCGCTGACGCGCTCATTCGCGAGGATGACGTCTCCGGCCGCGTTGGTCACGAGTGTCGCCTCGGGAAGGCTGTCGACCCATTCGGAAATGAACTCTCGATGCCGCCGAACCCGGTCGAACAGCGACGCCGCTGCGTTTAAGCGCCGCTCCACCGGATCGTCGAAGAATTTCACGCGCCTCTGCTCTTCCGGCAGCGACGGCTCTTTCGCACCCTTTTCCGCTTCGATCGACAGATAGCCGAGCAGCGCCTCCTGGCGTCGCCACGCCCAAAGCGGATACGCGACGGCACACGCAAAAATGCCCACACAAGGCGACAGAAACAGTTGCTCGTATTTCAACATCGCCATCGAGCCGCCGACCATCATCGCGGCAAACATGAAGGACATCAGAAGACCGGTGCGAGGGCTCAGCAGATAGAGCAGCACGCATAGCAGCGGAACGACACCTTCGTTGAACATCAGCTGCAATGCGTGGCCGACAGGATGAACCGTCCTGCTCGCCGATACCCGGTGCACGATACGCGACGTGGTATCCAGAAACGCAAGGTCCACCCAATGAAACAGATGAAGCCACGTAACGCACCCGCACAACAGCATCAGCACAGCCACGAGCCAGAAGCATTCACGCTTCAGATTCGGACGCCAGACGATTGATGCTGATGCAGAAGCGCCTGACTGTTCGTGCGAAAAATCGGAGCCTGGCCTGCTTGCCTTTGTCCGCAAATTCCATAGCCTTTTCTTTATCCGTTCTATTGCCATTTATTCTGAAAACGTAAGAATAGAATATATCGAATTTAATTTTCCATCGTTCTAAAATCGCGGACATATTCTAAAGTCTTAAGTTAAATCATTCATGTCGCAATGCACCACCTGCTTTTGTTTGACATGGATGATAAGCGAGATCCGTGTCACCGGCGCGTTGCCTGCCCTCCCGGGCGTCGTCCCCGAGACTCACCGCCCGACGGCCCAGCGAACCTCCAGCACCCAAAAACCTTTCAAGATCAATGCTTACAGGCACAATACGCCTCCCGAGCCGAACAGAAAAAATGACTTGCCGCGCCCTGTCGTCTAGACGAGTGCACGTACCATACGGAATACAGAACCTTACAAATGTAAACAATTGTCACGAATGGGCCACTGCATGCGTCGATGGAGAAATCCGGCCGGGCCACATTGATTTTTTCGGCGATTTTCCATGTAAAATGCTTCGTCCAGCCAATGGATCGTATGCACCGTTTTAGACAAACGCTTGCGATGCTTGTTTTCCGGTTTATTTGCGTTAATTGCGAATCGGTGCTTTCCGCGCAACCTCCATCGGATTGCCAGGGAACACCCGCAGGTTGTCGTTGGAGTGCGGCGAATTATTAAAATAATTTTGCAAAATGCGCGCCTTGACTTGCAAGAAATAGACTTCTGTATAGAAAAGAATCGCGCGCTGTGCGGGGTGCCAGGAGACGATGCCCGGTTCGCCGCGCAATTTAACCGCATCAGATGAAGCGGAACACCAATGCGACAAACTTCGCCAATACAAAACACATTCACCCTGGTCAGCGATGCGGAACGAGGCTTGGGCCAAAACGAGTTTTTCTTCGTGCTACAGCCGAAGCTGAGATTGCAGGAAAACCGGCTGTCCGGCTTCGAATACCTGATCAGATGGCAGCACCCGGCGAGCGGCGTCCTCGAGCCTGCGTACTTCATCACCGTCGTCGAAGACTCGTCCCTCGCGGGAAGATTTACGGATCTGCTGATTTCACGTGCGGTACAAACGCTCGTGCGATGGAAAATGGATGGCCGCGAGCACCTGTCTCTCGCGATCAACCTGTCGGCCGCGGAACTCGGCCGGAAGGATCTACCGGGCCGCCTTAAGGCACTGTTTGCTTCGTTCGGCGTGAGCCCGGGCCGCTTTGAAATCGAACTCACCGGCGTCGTGCACCCCGACCGGCTCGACTGGCTTATCGATGTCATACACGCTATTCAGGCAGTCGGCGTGCGCGTCGCACTCGACGACTTTGGATCCGGGTTCAACTCTCTTACGCTGCTGCAGCAATTGCCCGTCGATACGGTGAAGTTCGATCGCTCGCTGATCAGGCAGGTGGGAGTGAATGGCGAATCGCAGCGCATGGTGGAAACGCTGGTGCGCCTCGCGCAAAACCACGGCAAGCGAATCATATTGACGGGGCTCGAAACGGAAGAGCAGTTCGCATGGGCTAGAACCATGCCCGATAGCGAGGGTCAGGGGTTCTTTATTTGCGAACCCGTGGAAGAAGACGATGTCGACGATGTGATTTGCCGCCACGAGGCAAAAGCGGCGGGCGCGAAATAAACTGTCGCGCGCCTGCAAAGACGTTGCATGCGCAACGATGCGAGGCCAATCGTAGACACGGATGTCGAACGGCTATAGCGCCGCACGCGCGCTCATCATGTTGCCTTGCCGACAACAATCGGCCCACGCGGAAACGCGCAGAATGCTTACAGATCGTTTTCTACCGATCATCAGCGCTTGCCGCCGCCTTTCTCAGCCCCCCATTGTTGTCCTCAAAGCAACACCGTGCGTTCCTTCCCGCGCCTTCCACATGCGGATCGACGCGCCTACGCTTGGCCTTGACGACGGCGATTCATGCACGCGGCATTCCATAGACCGCAGCGCGCCGCCGTTCGGGAAAGCCGATCGACACCATGACCAAGCTGACTTCTCCCCCATTAACGATGCTCGACAAGTATTTCGGCGCCGGGTTTGAGGGGATTTATACGGCCAACGTTCGCGCAACGGGGGGCGAAACCGATCACGGACGCGCGTCCGGCATCGTTCGCTCGGACGATGGCCATCTCGAACTGGACTTGCGCATGCCCGAAGCAATGGGCGGCCCGGGCGGCGGCACGAATCCCGAGCAGCTTTTCGCAGCCGGGTACGCGGCCTGTTTTCATGGCGCGTTAGCGCTGATCGCCGCGAAAAACGACATCGCGCTTCCGCACATGGCCGTCGATGTGTCAGTGACGTTCGGACGCGATCCCGTCGACGGCATGTACACGCTGACCGCCGACATCAAAATTCATTTGCCGGGCGTCGATTGCGAGATCGCCGAGCGACTGGTTCGCGCGACGGAGCGTATTTGCCCGTACGCCAAGATGGCGCGGCAAGGCATAGTCAATATCGTTACGCTGCAGGCTGAACCCAAGCGGCGACCTTAAGCCACGCACAAAACACAACGAAAACGGCAAGCCTCAGCGCACTTCCGGCTCGCGCGTCTGCACAGGCTGCAGCACCGACCGATGATTGATCGCCTCTTCCAGCAACTGGATCGTGACCGGCTTGAGCAACACGCCGTCGAACAGCTTCGGATCGCAAATCGCGTGGGCATGCGGAAGACCTGTGACCGCGAAGATCGCGCACCGCGAAAGCGTCGGCTCGCAGCGCAGCAACGCACAGACTTCGCGTCCGTCGTCCTTGCCGAGCAACACATCGAGGAAGATCAGGTCCGGCGAATGCCGGCGCGCTTCGTCGAGGGCTTGCGCGCCGGTGGTGGCCGACACGGCCTCGTGGCCCATGAGCTTCGCGAGCTCGCTAAAGGTCCATGAGGTATCGGCGTCGTCGTCGACAAACAGGATTTTCATCCCCTTCATCCCCGTCAGCCAAAAAAAGAGCGGCCGCATAGGGCCGCCTCGGAGCTGTGCCGCGAAGGCCGCTCAAAAGCTATGCCGCGAGGACAGGCGGACGAGAGCATGTCCCAGGCCGCAGCACCGCATAGGAACCAGATTAAGCCTCGTGCCAGATTATGAGAGCCCTGCACTAACGTAAAGGGTCGTTTCATGTCCATAACGCAAGGGTTTCGTACATCCGCGCCCGGAGGACCGGGCGGCGCGCGCGACCCACGTTAGTAATGAGCGTGAATTGCATCGACCAGCTCGCCGAGCTGTGCGGGCTTGCCGATCATGATGTCCACCAGCGGAATGTGCGTCTGCGCGAGACGCGGCGACGCGAGCCCGACAATCCGCATATCGCGCAACCCGTCCTGCTGCCGTTGCCATTCCCGCGCACGCACGATGCAGGCGAACTTCATGCCGAAGCGTTCATCGAGATCGAGCAGCACCGCCTGCGGCGCGAAATGATCGAGCAGCGCGTCGAGCCCGCCCAGCTCATCGAGCGACATGACCGGATAGCCGTTGATGCGCAGCAGAATCTCGTACGACGCGGCGACCGGTTCGGCGCAGTGAAGCGAAAGCACGCGCTCAGGCGCCGGCACACGCACCGGCATGCATACCGCGCTGCTGCGCAGCATGATTTCGTTCGATAGCCAGACGAGTCTTGCGCGCTGATAGCTTTCGAGCGCCCGCGCAAAAGCCATCGAATCGATGCCGTCGGCGTCTTCCGTATGCTGCATCTGTTCGGTAACCGCCTGCAGTTTCGCGAGCGACGCTTCGAACTCGCGGCAAGCCTTGGCGCTTATGCCGGCCGGTGCCGCCGCGGGGAAGTCGGTCAGATGAGCGTTCACATGAGCGGTAACAGGCGCGCGTGGCTTTCGCGCGTCGTCTTCGCAAGGCGAAGCGATCGCGCGAGTGCATTCTTTTGTAGTCATATTCCGTCCCTCGTGCCATTCGTCGCAATGCGGAACATCCGCGTCGATGCGGCTTTAGCACGTCCATCCATCGTAAGCGCACGGCGGATCGAATGGGCGTTCCTAAGGGATGGCTTTCGGACACCCGCGTGCGCACCCTATGCGCGCCGCTTCATGCTGCGCCGGCGGCGGCGCGCGCTCCATCCGAGCGGATCCGCAAGACGGTCTGGCGCGACGTGTTGAACCGGCGCGCGACCTCGCTGACCGACTGCCCCTTGCCGAGCGACTGCAGCACGCGCTGACGCTGCTGATCGGACAGCGACGGCGGTCTGCCGGTGGTTTTGCCCGCGGCGCGAACGGCCGCGAGACTGTCCCTGCTGCGCAAACTACGGCAAGCCGCATCGAGGCGCACCAGCGCGCGCAGCGTCCTGACCGCCGCGGGCTCGGGGAGCCCGGCGAGGTCGCTATGACCGACTTCGACACATTTGACGACGATCTTCGACTTGCGGCAGTGCATCAGCGTCGCGAGTATGTCGCGCGCATTGCAGCCGAGCGCCGGCAGTTCGAGCACGACAAGCGTGTCGCGCGGCACAAGCCGCCTCAGCATGCTCTGCAGTTCGGGCCGCTCGTGAGCGGGCGTGTAGGCCGGCAGGTCGTCGATGGCGAGCCGGCTCACCGCGACCGTGTAGCCCGCCTTGTCGAAGAGGATCAGCTCCTTCTCCGGCATAAGCGGATCGGGAGCGCCGAGCAGATAGATATGAATTTTTCCCAACTCGCCCTCGCCGTTTGATGCATGCATTGACGCGCGCCCTGCCCACTGCACGAACTATTGTGCGCACTGCGTGGCGTTCACGCCACATCGTCGCCGGCGCGCTGCGGTCCATGCGACGCGCCGGTTCGCGCAATCGACGCGCGCAGCACTTCGACCAGTGTTTCCGCCTCGTCGATACGCGCCTCCTCGATCGACGCTGCCTTCGGGTCGCCGCTATTGACCGCCCACTGCCGCCGCTCGCGCGCGAACACCATGCGTTCGTTGACCGCGCGGATGGCCTTCCAGAGCGCGTCTTCGGTGCGTTGAGCGATCGCTTCGTCGAGCGAGCGGACCGAATACGCGTGGCCGGTGTGGCAACGGTAGCGAAGCGGCCGCGGATCGCGAATGCGCCACAGCACGCCGCCGCATTCCGGACAGGTTATCGCGGACCGTACCGCGATTCGGTCGAGTTCGTCCAGCCCCGCGCGCTCCCCGGAGCCGATCTCCGCCTCGGTGCGCAACGCAGTCAGGTCTGCGGTGCCCACGAAATCCGGCGCGCGCACGGCGCCTTGCACAGCCGCGACGATCGCCGCGCCGAGATCGTCGGGCGGGACGATCGCATCGGCGCCCGCCGCCTGCAACGCGGCAAGCGGCATCGACTTCATCGCGCTTTTCGCCGGGTCCTGGACAATCCCGTAACCCCCGTGCGCGCGGATCGTCGCGAGCCCCGCGGCGCCGTCGTCAAGGTCGCCGCTCAACACGACGCCAATCACGCGCTCGCCGAAGTGCATCGCCGCCGAGCGAAACAGCGGATCGGCTGCCGGACGCGCGAAATTCTCCGCCGCCGATACGCTCAACTGAAATCGTCCTTTGCCCATCAACAGATGCCGGTCGGGCGGCGCGACGTAGATGCGGCCGTTCTCGGCCGCCTCTTCGTGGGCTGCAAAGCGGGCCGGCAATGGCCCCCAGCGGGACAACAGTTCCGGCAGCACGCTTGCGTGCCGGCCGATGTGCATTACGATGGAAACGACGGCCGGCAAATCGGCAGGCAGCCGTTCAGCCAGCGTTCGCAGTACGTGGAACCCGCCGCTCGATGCGGCGATCACGACGATGTCGCGACGCTTCATGAAGTTCTCGGTTTTGGGCTTTAAGCATGAGTAGCAAGTCGCGGACCCGCTCCGGCAATCCAGGCTGCAGCCGTCGTCATATCGCTGTGGCGTAATGTTTGCTTGTGCTTTCTCCCGACGGATAATAGGAGACCGCGCCCCGCCCGGCCGCCGCCCCACCGTATCGCTATGAGCACGGCTAGGCACGAGCGCACCGGATCCACTTCAGGACATGTAGAGATGCCTAAAAAACGCGGGCAAACGCTGCCAGGCCAGGCCGACCATATGATCGTCGGCATCGGCGCTTCGGCCGGCGGCTTGAATGCGCTATTGCAATTCTTTGAAGCTTTGCCGGCCCACACGTCGATGTCGTTCGTGGTCGTGGTGCATCTGTCGCCCGACCGCGAAAGCAATTTGCCGTCGCTCCTGCAAAAAGCCACCGACATGCCGGTCGTTCAGGTGACGAGCGCGACGCCGATCGAACGCAACCACGTCTATCTGATCGCGCCGTCACTCGAACTGACGATGGTCGACGACTACCTTCGCATCGAGCGCCGGACGCCCGAAGAAGGGCGCCGCGCGGCGATCGACCTGTTCTTCCGCACACTGGCCGAGGCGCACCGCGAACGCGCGGTCGGCATCGTGCTGTCGGGCGCTGGCTCGGACGGCTCGGTCGGGCTCTCGCGTGTGAAAGAGATGGGCGGCCTCACCTTCGCGCAGGACCCGTCCGAAGCCGAATACGACAGCATGCCGCGTAGCGCGGTCGCCACCGGCATGGTCGATTTCGTGCTGCCGGCCGCCGAAATGCCCCAACGGCTCATGGATCTGAGCCGCAATGCGACGCAAATCCAGTTGCCCGATGCGGCCGAAATCGAAGAACGCGATGCCGAAGTAAGCGAAAGCACCGAACGCGCGTTGCGCGAGATCATGGTGATTCTGCGCACGCGCACCGCGCACGACTTCCGGCATTACAAGCGCGCGACGGTCCTGCGCCGCATCGAGCGGCGCCTGCAGGTGAACGCGCTGATCGATCTGCAGGCATACCGCGATTTTCTGCATCTGCATCCGGAAGAAACGCAGGCGCTGCTGCAGGACATGCTGATCAGCGTGACCAATTTCTTCCGCGACAAGGAAGCGTTCGAAGCACTCGACAAAGACGTGCTGCCGCAGCTGTTCGAAGGCCGCAACGAGCAGGACCGCATTCGCGTCTGGTCGGTCGGCTGCGCGACCGGCGAAGAGGCGTATTCACTCGCCATTCTGCTGCAGGAGCGCGCGCAGAAATCGACCGAAGGCATCTCGTTTCAGGTATTCGCAACCGACATCGACGAACGCGCGATTTCGTTCGCGCGCACGGGCCTCTATCCCGACTCGATCCTCGCCGACGTGTCGCCGGTTCGCGTGCGGCAGTTCTTCAACAAGGACGCCGCGCACTACCGCGTGAAAAAGGAACTGCGTGAGCACATGCTGTTCGCGCATCACAATGTGCTGAGCGATCCGCCGTTTTCGCGGCTCGATCTGATCTGCTGCCGCAATCTGCTGATCTATCTCGACCGCGAAGCGCAAATCGACATTCTGAAGATGTTCCACTTCGCGCTGCGTCCGGGCGGCATCCTGTTTCTCGGCAGCTCCGAATCGGCCGATAGCGTCAGTTCGATGTTCACCGTAGTCGACAAGCGCAACCGCATTTACCGTGCGAACACGGCCGTGCGCGGCGATACGCCGCTGCCGGTCTCGATCGGCAGCGGCGGCACGATGAATCTGCGCCCGCTCGTCTCGACGATCCAGCCGCCGGGCCGGCGCCGCTTTTCGTTCGGCGACCTGCATCAGCGTCTCGTCGAACAGTACGCGCCGCCCAGCGTGATCGTGAGCCGCGATTCGGAAATCGTCCATCTGTCGGACCGCGCGGGGCGCTTTTTGCAATACTCGGGCGGCGAGCCGTCGCACAACATCGTCGCGGTCGTGCGGCCCGAACTGCGGCTCGAATTGCGTACCGCGATCTTTCAGGCGCTGCATACGAACCATAGCGTCGAGGCGCGGCGCGTGCGCATCGAGCGCGACGGGCGTTCGTACTTCGTCAATATGACCGCGCGGCCCGTGCACGACCCCGAAACGAGCGCCGACTTCGTGCTCGTGCTGTTCGACGAGGTCGAGGACAGCATGGGCGGCACCGAAACGCCCGTCGGCAGCGTGCATTCGGATCCCGTCGTCAGCCAGCTCGAGCGCGAACTGCTGCGCACGAAGGAACAGCTGCAATCGACGATCGAGCAATCGGAAACCTCGACCGAGGAACTGAAGGCGTCGAACGAAGAGTTGCAGGCGATCAACGAGGAACTGCGCTCGGCGACCGAAGAGCTCGAAACGAGCAAGGAAGAACTGCAGTCGATCAACGAGGAACTGACCACGGTCAACGCCGAGTTGAAGTCGAAGGTGGAGGAAACCGGCAAGATCAACGACGACTTGCAGAACCTGATCGCGGCCAACGATATCGGCACGATCTTCGTCGACCGCAATATTTGCATCAAGCGCTATACGCCACGCGCCACCGACGTGTTCAGCATCATTCCGTCGGACATCGGCCGGTCGCTGCTCGACATCACGCATCGGCTCGAATACGACAAGCTCGCCGACGACGCCGCCGAGGCGTTCGATTCGCTGCGTCTGATCGAGCGCGAACTGCGCAGCAACGACGACCGCTGGTATCTCGCGCGCTTCGTGCCGTATCGCACCACCGAAGACCGCATCGACGGCGCGGTGCTGTCGTTTATCGACATCACCGAGCGGCGCATCGCCGAAGACCGTCTGCGCGACGGCGAGCGGCGCATGCGCATGGTCGCCGAAAGCACGAAAGACTACGCGATCATCACGTTCGACGACGACGGCGTCATCACGAGCTGGAACGCGGGCGCGCAGCGGATCTTCGGCTACGCCGAGGAAGAAATGCTCGGCCAGTCCGCCGACGCGCTGTCGACCGACGAAGACCGCGCGGCCGGCGTCGCCCAGCGTGAGTTCGACGAGGCGCGCCGCTTCGGCCGCATCGAGGAAGAACGCTGGCACCGCCGCAAGGACGGTTCGCGCTTTTTCGCGGGCGGCGTGCTGTCGCGGCTGAATGAAGGCGATATCGGCGGCTTTGCGAAGATCACGCGCGATCTCGGCGAACTTATTCAGGGCGGCGAAGCCGTTGCGGTTCGCAAGCCCGGCGACACCGCGAAAAACGCCGGCGAACGCGAAGCGCAATTGCGCCGCGACGAGTTTCTCGCGGTCGTCTCGCACGAGCTCAAGCACCCGCTGAACCTGATCGCCGCGAGCGCCGAGCTGATCGCGCGCGCGCCGCAGACGAGCAGCAACCTGAACCTGTCGCGCGCCACCGATACGATCCGCCGCACCGTGATGAGCCAGGCGCAGATTATCGACGACCTGCTCGATATTTCGCGCGTGCGCACCGGCAAGCTGTCGATCGTGCGCACGGCCGTCGATATGCGCGAGATCGTGCAGCGTGTGGCGGGCGCGGTGCAAAACGAAGCGGCGCAACGCGGCATCGCGCTTGGCGTGTCGATTACCGACGAACCGGTCGTCTTGCATGCGGATATCACGCGCATCGAGCAGATCGTCTGGAATCTGCTTAGCAATGCGCTCAAATACACGGCCCACGGTTCGATCGACGTTTCGCTGCGACTCAACGCCGGCAACGCGCTACTGCGCATCACCGACACCGGCATGGGCATCGACCCCGAGCAGCTTCCGCACATCTTCAACATGTATCAGCAGACGCGTAACACAGCCGGGCGCCGCATGGGGCTCGGCATCGGGCTTACGCTCGTGCGCGAGCTCGTGAATCTGCATGGCGGCGCCGTGCAGGCGGAATCGGAGGGACTCGGCCGCGGCGCGTCGTTCACGGTCACGCTGCCGACGCACCGGCCGCTGTTTCATGTGACGAGCGGGTCATCGGACCAGGCCACGCATGCGTCGCTGAACGGCGTGCGCGTGATGATGGTCGACGACGACGCGGCAACGGTCGACACCTTCAAGCTGCTGCTCGAAAGCGAAGGCGCGATCGTGCAGGCGGCAACGAGCGGCGAAGACGCGTTGGCGATGCTCGCCGGCAGCGAAGCGCCCGACATGATCCTGTCCGATCTCGGCATGCCCGGCATGGACGGCTTTCAGCTCGTCGACGAGGTTCGAAAGAGGCAGGGCTTGAAGCACGTGATCTGTGTCGCGCTGAGCGGCTTCGGCCAGGAGGCCGATATCGCGCGCGCGAAGCAGGCGGGCTTCGATGCGCATCTGAAGAAACCGGTGATGCTCGAAGAAGTGCTCTCGACGTTTGCGACGTTGCGCGGCACGCAACAGCCGGCCTGAAGTTCGCGCCGGCAAGCGCCGTGCGTCACGCGCAAAGCGTGGCGCGCGGCGTGTTCCACATCACGTCACCTCACCTCACGTCTCGCCGCGCCCGCTCACACGCAGCAGCGCGAGCAGCAACTCATCGAAATCGAGCGGCTTCACGAGCTGGAGATCCACGCCTTCGGGCAACCGGGCGTTGGCATTCTGCTCGCGGCTATGCGGCGAAATCACGACGATTTTCAGCTGCCGCGACGTGCGCTCGGCCCGCACGCCGCGCACGAACGCAGCGCCATCCATGTCGCGCGGTGGGAATGCCGCGAGCAACACGTCGACCGGTTGCCGCGCGAGCGCAGCGAGCGCTTCCGATGCATCGGGCACGACCTGCACCGACGCGTGTTCGAGCTCGAGCAATTCCGATAGCGCAGACGCCGTTTCCGGATCGTCTTCGACCACGAGCACGTTGAGCGCCGCGATACTGCCCGGCATGCGCGCCGTCAAGCCGGCCGCACCGCCGGCATCGCCCGCGACGGGCAGCCAGACCGTCATCGCGGTGCCCTTCCCCTGGCCGTCCGAGCGCGCCGCGGCGCGGCCGCCGTGCATTTCCGCGAGCTGCCGCACCAGCGCGAGACCGATGCCGAGGCCGCCCTTGCCGACATCGCGCAATACACGGCCCTGCTGGAACATCTCGAACACATTCGGCAGCAGCGCCGGGTCGATGCCCTGGCCGTCGTCGGTCACATCGATGCGCCACAAACCGTGTTCGCGCGAGAGCCGGATACGGATATGGCCGCGCGCGCCCGTGAACTTCAGCGCATTGCTGACGAGGTTCCAGACAATCTGCTCGCAGCGCACCGGGTCGACCATCGCGGGCGCCGGCTTCACGTCGAGCTCGACGGTCAGCGCGACGCCGCGCGCATGCGCGTCTTCTTCGACGGCATCGGCAATGCCCTCGATCATCGCCGCGAGATCAACGCGGCTCACTTCGAGCGCGAACTTGCCGGTGCGGATTCTCGACAGATCGAGCAGATCGTCGATGATCTGCGCCTGGCTGCGCACGGCGCGCCGGATCGACTCGGCCGTCTCGCGCACCGAGGCGATGCCGCGCGTCTCCGGCAACCGCGGCAGCATCTCCGCTTTCACGCCGATCAGATTCAGCGGATGCTTGAGCTCGTGCGACAGCACCGCGATGAAATCGTCCTTGAGCTGGTTCGACAGCACTTCCTTTTCGCGCTGCTGCTGTTCATGCTCGAGCGCGTGCTGGTTCGCATCCTCCCGGCGCTTGCGCTCGGTCAGATCGCGCGCGATCTTCGCGAAACCCGTGAACGACGCATCGACGATCGGCGTGACGACGCCGCTGCAGTAGACGCGTTTGCCGTCCTTCGTCACATACCAGCCTTCGTCGTCGGCGCGTCCGTCGCGCTGCGCGATTTCGCGCTCCTGCGCGGCCATCTGCTGCGCGCTTTCGCTGTGTTCGTAGATCAGCGAAACATTGCGGCCGACAACCTCTTTTTCCTCGTAACCGAAGATGCGCTCGGCGCCCGTATTCCACGAGACGATTTTCCCCTGCGGGTCCTGCACAATGATCGCGTAGTCGTTGGTCGATTGCGCGACGAGGCGCAACCGTTCTTCGCCGCGCCGCGCCGCTTCCTCGGCGACGTGCCGCTCGGTCACGTCAATCAGCGTCAGCACCGTGCCGTCGATGCGGTCGTCGGCCGTGCGGTACGGCAACAGGCGCAGCAGATACCAGCGGCCGTCGTGGCTCTGTATTTCCCGTTCGATCAGCTTCAACGCCTCAAACGACTGTTTGACGTCTTCGGCCAGCGTCGGGTATTGCAGCGAATGCGTGATGTCGAACAGCGACCGGCCGATATCGGTATCGATCAGCTTGAAGATGCGCGTCGCGCTCGGCGTAAAGCGCTTGACCTGGATTTTCTTGTCGACGAACACGGTCGCGATATCGGTCGACACGATGATGTTCTGCAAGTCGTCGTTGGCCTTGGCCGTGTCTTCCATACGGTTCTGCAGCTCGGCGTTGACCGTCGTCAGTTCCTCGTTGACCGACTGCAATTCCTCCTTGCTGCTTTCGAGTTCCTCGGTCGCCGAACGCAGCTCCTCGTTGATCGCCTGCAACTCTTCGTTCGACGCCTTCAGTTCCTCGACCGACGTCTCGTACTGTTCGATCGTCGTCGCGAGCTGTTCGCGGCTGTGCTGCAATTCGTGTTCGAGCTGGATCAGCACCGGGTCGCGGCCGCCGCCATCGGTTTCGCCTTCATCGGTCATGCGCTCCTGCACCTCGTCGAATAGCACGAGGAAGAAGTCCGCATCGAGCCCGGTATCGTGAAACGGCCGCACGGTCATATTGATCCACGACGCCTCATCGCCGCGCACAAGCTTCACGCGCCGCGCTTCGACGCTCGCGCCGGTTTGCAGCGCGCGGAACAGCGTGGTGCGCAAATCGAGCCGCAATTCCGGCAGCACGAGCTCCATGATGTTGTTCGACGGCTCGCCGCCCGCGTGATGCAAAAAGCGCCCCGCAGTGTCGGACAGATGCACGATTTTCGAATCGCGATCGATGATCACGCTCGGCGGCGCATATTCCTCGAGCACGCGCTGATGCAGCGCCGAAAACGAAAACACGCGGCGGTCGACGGCAGGCGGGACACCCACCGGCGGCGCGGCCGGTTTTTCCTCGCGCGCCGCCTGTTCCGAGACACCTATCATCGGAAAGCCGACCGCGGCCTTTACGCGGCCGAGCGCGGGCCGCGCGCGATAGATGCGGTTCTTCTTGTCGACCACGACGAACAGGTCGTCGGCCGCATCCGCGGACTCCGCCGTGCCGAGAAACAGATAGCCGTCCGGGCGCAGCGCGAAGTGAAACAGTTCGAGAATTTGCCGCTGCACGGACCGGTCGAGATAGATCAGCACGTTGCGGCAGGAAATGACGTGAAGCTGCGAAAACGGCGGATCGCGCAGCAGGCTATGTACGGCGAACAGCATCTTTTCGCGTATCGGTTTGGCGATCCGGAAGTTCGCACCCTCGCGCACGAAGTACCGCCCGAGCATCGCGGCCGGAATATCGGCGGAAACCGAAGCCGGATAGATGCCGGCGCGTGCGCGCGCAATCGCCGCTTCGTCGATATCGGTTGCGAATATCTGCACCGAGGTGGCCGAATTGGCCGCTTCGCGTTCGTTGGCGAGCAGCACCGCGATCGAATACGCTTCCTCGCCGGTCGAGCAGCCGGCCACCCAGACGCGCACCTGCGCATCGGCAAACGACGGCCGGAACACGCCTGGAATGACTTCGCGCCGCAGCGCGTCGAACGCGTCGCGATCGCGGAAAAACTGGGTGACGCCGATCAGCATGTCGGCGAGCAGCGCGCTCGTCTCGACCGGTGTCGCGCGCAGCAAGGTGCGGTACGCCTGCAGGTCGCGTACGCCGTTCACCTGCATGCGGCGCTCGATCCGGCGCAGCACCGTGGCGCGCTTGTAATGACGGAAGTCGTGCCCGGTGCGCACACGCAGATGCATGAGCACGTCGTGCAGCGCGCGCTCCGATTCGTCGCGCGTCGGCTCGGCCGGGCCTTCGGCTTCTTCCTCGGCTTCGATCGTGATCGGCAGGATGCTTTGGGCGTTGCGCCACAGTTCGAGCAGCTTGCCCGGAATCCCGGCCACCGGCAGCACGAAATCGACATGGCCGGTCGCGATCGCGTGATGCGGCATCTCCGGATACATCGCATCGGACGGCTCCTGGGCGATCGTCATACCGCCCGCTTCCTTGATGCGGCTCAGGCCGACCGCGCCGTCCGAACCGGATCCCGATAGCACAATGCCCATCGCGCGCGCGCCGTGCGCATCGGCGAGCGTGCGGAAGAAATAGTCGATCGCAATCGGTGCGGCGTGCTGCGCGCGGTCGGTCACGTGCAGATAGCCGTTCGCGGCCGACAGATGCTTGCCGGGCGGAATGATATAGACGTGGTCCTTCTCGATCGGCGTCGCGCCCGTGACCTGCGTGACCGGCAGGCGCGACGTGCGCTGCAGCACCTCGTCGACATGGCTAACCGGTTCGGACGGCAGGTGCAGGATCACGACCAGCGCGAGTCCCATCGGCGCCGGCGCATGCTCGAAAAACGTCAGTAGCGCTTCGACCCCGCCCGCGGACGCGCCGATGCCGACCACCGGAAAATCGGGTGTCGCGGCCGACCCGTTGTGCGCATCGCGAATCGCTGCCTGTCCCGATGACGAGGACTCGCTCGACATGGATTTCTCCTCTTGTAGCTTTCGTTGCGGATTTCGGCTGGCGCCCGGCGGCCCTTGCCAGGCGGCGCGGCCCGGCGCGCACCCGAAGCATACACGCGAGCGCGCCGGCCAAGCGGCAATAAGGGAATCAACAGGTGAAACGGCGAACTGCCGCGACCTGCCGCGCCGGGACATGGCGTCTGTCACTCAAGCGTATGCGCTACCACGGGGCAGACAAGTCCTTTCCGCTGACAGCCAGTCGATCACAAACAGGCACAGCCCCACCGGTCGAAAGTTGGGCATAGCGATTGCGCTATCGAACACGCAACATCATTCCCAGAGGAGGGAGGAAATTATGAGCACGCTTAACCCGCAGGGCGCATCCGGATCGGGCGCGCAAATCGTAGGTGGTGGAGTCGGCGAAGGCCCGGGCCCGGACGTGATGGCCGCGGCGACGCTCGATGGCAACAAGGTCATGACATCGGATGGAGAGCATGTCGGCAAGATCTCCGACATCATGCTCGACGTGCGCACCGGCCGTGTCGCCTATGCCGTGCTATCGGAAGGCGGTTTTCTCGGCATGGGCTCGACGCTGCACGCGATTCCATGGAACGCGCTCACGCTGGACACCGCGGAAAAATGCTTCCGCGTCGACATTGCGGCGCAACGCATCAAGGACGACCCGGGATTCGATAAGGATCACTGGCCGTCGATGGCCGATACCGCGTGGGGCACGCAGATGCACGAGTACTACAACCGTCAGCCGTACTGGTCCGACGCGCCGCTCGCGATACGCGAGGGAAGGGATACGCGGGGTGTTTGAGCCGGCACCAGCTCGAGCGGGGCCGCTCGCGGCTACATGAACATAGGTGCCACAGCGCGCGGATGCTGAACCGGTCCGCGCATCAGCGGTAACACGCGTGGAGCGGTGCGATAAGGCGCGCCGTTCCGCGCTCGATCTACCCAGCCGTCGCGCCGCAGATTTCTATCGCCGGCGGCCTTCGTTCAACTGCCGTCGGCATCTACCGGCTCCATCCGTTGTAAAAAGGAGGTGCCATATGGGAGCGATGCCGCTCACGCTCGATTGGCGAGATCTGCTGATTCGCGTGGGACTCGCCATCATTGCCGGCCTGCTGATCGGCTTCAATCGCGGCGAATCCGGCAAAACCGCGGGCCTGCGCACGACGCTGCTGGTTTGCCTCGCGGCATGTCTTGCGATGCTGCAGGTCAATGCAATGCTCTCGCAAGCGGGGAAAGATCCGTCGTCGTTCGTTACGCTCGATTTAATGCGTCTGCCGCTCGGCATTCTGTCCGGCGTCGGGTTTATCGGCGCAGGCGCGATTCTTCGCAAGGACGGTCTCGTCAAGGGCGTGACCACGGCCGCGACCATGTGGTTCGTCACCGTCGTCGGGCTGTGTTTCGGTGGCGGCCAGCTGGCGCTCGGGGCGATCGGCACCGTGCTCGGAATCGTGGTGCTGTGGTTTCTCAAGACTGTCGAAGACCACATTTCGCGCGAAAACCACGCTGAATTGACCGTTGTTTACGACAGAGGCCTGTTTTCCAGAGAGGCGCTGATTCAATCGCTTGCGAAGCTCGGGTGCCGGATCAGCGCAGTCGAATGTACGTCGCAAACGGTAAGCCGCCGCATCGAGGAGCGTTTCGAGGTGCGCTGGCATGGCAGGCCCGATCTGCAGCAGATGCCGCCGCTGCAGGAATCGGCCGCGGCGGCCGGCGCGCTGGAAATCAGATGGATCGTGGTTCGCTAAACAGGGCGTCGAACCGGCGATGAGCTCCGGGAGGAAACACAGCAATGACCGAACACTTCAAACCGCACGACCGCGTGAGCTGGAACACGCCGCAAGGCATGACGTATGGCGAGATTGTGCGCGTGATCACGCAGCGCACGACGTTCGCCGGCCATACCGTGGCCGCGTCGAAGGACGACCCGCATTACGAGGTGGCGAGCGAGAAGAGCAGCAAGCACGCGGTGCATCGCGGGGATGGCCTGCGCAAAGCCTGAAAGCAACGCGGCGCGGGCCTAAAAAAACGCGATTTCGTAGCCGAATCGTGAGGCGGCGCTCACGATATGCTTCCCCATGATTTCGCGTGCCGCGGCCGGGTTTTTATCGGCGAACGCCTGCACGAGATCCTGATGTTCGCCGCGCGCCGCGTTCGGGATATTGCCGAACATCGGCCCTTGCCGTGAAAAGTTCGCGGCAATCAATGGCCGCATCGGCTCGAGCACGGTGCGGATCATCGCGATCAGATAATCGTTGCCCGACGCGGCGGCAACAGCGCGATGAAAGTCGAGATCCGCATTCACCGTCGCTGCCGTCGGCGCACCCTCATAGCGCATCCGCTCCACGGCGTCCTCGATGGTCTTCAGTTTGCGCGGCGTCATATGCAGCGCCGCTAGCGCCGCTGCCTGGCATTCGAGCGCGGCGCGCACTTCGAACATATTGCGGATCGTGTTGTCGCCTTCAAGCAATTGCGCGCTAACGAGTTGCAGCGGCTCTGCCGCCACCTGCCGCGTATTCGCGACAAACGCGCCGACCCCCTGCCGCGATTCGATCAAACCTTGCGAACGCAGACTCGCGATCGCCTCGCGCACCACATTCCGGCTCACGCCGAAGTTCTCGGACAGGAATTGCTCGGTCGGCAAACGGTCGCCCGGGCGCAGACGTCCCGCGGCAATTTCATCGCTGAGCGAGCGCGTGATGTGCTCGGCGAGATGAGGCCTGCGCTCGACCCGGCGGACGTTCAGTTCACTCATGGCAGGTAGTGTCCCTATTACTTGTCCTGTCATTCTACATGGGTATCAGTGCCGGTTCGAGTTCCGTGCCACCTTCTCCATGCTGTCCTGCCCATCTGTCGGGAAATCCCATACCTCTACGGCACTCGCCGATCACCCGCTCGTTCATCCACGTTCAAATAGTTATTCCTTAAAAGAACAACTTGTTCACTTGCAGGACAACCAGATGTCCCCTATCATTCTGCCAACATAAGCGGCGTGCGCGAAAGCATCGAGAAAGACGCAAGCAAGCCGAAGCCCTTTTCGAGGACCAAGCAGATGAAAATAGCCAGCATCGAAACGATCCCGTTGCGCATTCCGTTCACGACGGGCGGCCCATCGGCCGGCGGCGTGTGGGGCGCGAAAGACCTGCAGATGGTCGATTCGCTGATCGTCAAAGTCACCACCGACGAAGGCATCACGGGCTGGGGCGAAACATTCGGCTTTACCGCCGTGCCGGCCGTGAAGCTCGTGATCGACACGATCCTCGCGCCCGAACTGCTCGGTCGCGACGTCAGCCAGCGCGAGAAACTGCAGTTCGAGCTGCAGAAGAAATTTCATATCTTCGGCCGCAGCGGCGCGTTTATCTATGGCTTGTCCGCGATCGACATCGCACTCTGGGATATCGCAGGCAAGGCGGCAAACCAGCCCGTCTACAAGCTGCTCGGCGGCAGCGACGCAAGCTCGCTCGCGTGCTATGCAAGCCTGATCCGCTATGCGGACCCTTATCTGATTCGCCGTAACGTCGAGCGCGCGATCGACAGCGGTTTCAAACATCTGAAACTACACGAAGTGGATGTCGAATGCGTGCGCGCCGCGCGCGAGTCGGCGGGCCCCGACGTCGAGATCACGCTCGACGTGAATTGCCCGTGGTCGGTGCGCGAAGCGCTCGACATGACCGAGAAGCTGAAGCCGTTCAATCTGCGCTGGATCGAAGAACCGGTGTGGCCGCCCGAGAACTATGCGGGCCTCGCCACGGTGAGAACGCAGGGCGGCATTCCGGTCGCGGCCGGCGAAAACGCGTCGACGCTGATGGACTTCCAGCACATGCTCGAAGCAGGCGCCGTCGACTTTATCCAGCCAAGCCCCGCGAAGATGGGTGGCATTACCGAGTTGCAAAAGGTGTTTGCGCTCGCGGCGGCCCATAACGTCGCGGTCATGGTGCACACGTTTTACGACGGCCCGGGCCTGCTCGCCAGCGTGCACGCGAGCGCCGCGCTCGGCGGCGGCAAGGCGCTCGTCGAATGGCGCTATTTCGATCTCGAAGCGCAGTTGTACGGCGACGCGATCGTGCCGCGCAACGGACGCATTGCCGTGCCGCAAGGGCCCGGCCTCGGCCTCGAGCCGAACCCCGATGTGATTCGCGACTACCGCTTCGCGGTGTAACGGACTGCCGCGCTCGTCATGCAGCGCATTCGTATAACAATCGAAGGAGCAAGGAGATGTTTGACAGGATTGTCGGCCCGGTTTTGCCGGTCGCGCTCATTATCGTGCTCGGCTTTGTCGCCGGCAGACGCAAGCGGCTGACCCATTCGGATAGCTTATTGATCAGCCGGCTCGTGCTGGGCTGGATCTTCCCTGCCCTGCTGCTGGTCGGCATGGCGAGCACGCCGCGCGCGCAGCTGTTCGACTTCAGGCTGATCTTCGCGACCTTTATCGGCATCATCGGCATGTATCTGGCCGCGCTGCTGATCGGCTGGTGGCGCTATCGCGAACTGAAGGCCGCCACGCTCAAAGGCTTCGTTTGCGGCTATCCGGACGCCGCATTTATGGGTATTCCGATTCTGCAGGTGATGTTCGGGCCGTCGAGCATCTACTCGGTGCTCGTGCTGAACCTGATCGCAAGCCTGCTGATGATCCCGCTCACCACCATGCTTCTTACGATCGCAAGCGGCAAAGGCAGCGGCACGCAGGCGTTTATCGCGAGCGTATCGAGCGCGGTGCGCCGTCCGTTGATGTGGGCGCCGGCGCTCGGCATCCTGCTGTCGCTGCTCGAAGTCAAGCTGCCGCCCGTGCTCGCCGATGCGTTCAATCTGCTCGGCAAGGCGACGCCGGGCGTGTCGCTGCTGTGCCTCGGGCTCATCATGTCGTCGGTCAAGCTGAAGCTGTCGAACGAAGTATGGGGGAACCTCGGGCTCAAGCTGTTGATCCACCCGGCGCTGATGTTCGCGGCGACCGTGCTGCTCGGCGTGCGCGGGCTTTACGCGCAGCAGATGATTTTGCTGTGCGCGCTGCCGTCCGCCACGATTCCGGCGATGTTCGCGAATGAGGCCGGCGCCTATCAAAGTGAAGCAGCGACCTCGATTCTTGTCAGCACCGTGCTTTCTGTCATTACCTTTTCGGCGGCAATCTACCTTGTCGATGGCGGCCTGGCGGCCGCGTAATCGGCCGCTTGCGCGAGTTCAGCCATCTCCGCGCTCTGGATTCGCGATTGCTCCTTCGCACGCTCGACGGCAGACGTAGGCATGACCACGGCATCGCCGTCCACCACGACGATGCCGTTCACTTCGCATCTCGTCTCGAGCACGGCGCGGCGCCGGCCCGTCAGGATTTCCTTGACGGTGACCGTTGCGCAGACCGTTTCGCCAATTCTGACCGGGCGCCTGAAGCTCAGGTTCTGCGCGAGATAAATCGAGCCGGGACCAGGCAGACGCGCGGCAATCGCCGCGGAAATTACGGAAGCCGACAGCATGCCGTGCGCGATACGGCCGCCGAATCGCGTTCGCTTCGCGTACTCTTCGTCGAGGTGCACGGGGTTCCGGTCGCCACTGGCGCCGGCGAACAGGAAGACGTCCCGCTCGGACAAGGTCTTCGTAAAGCGTGCATTCATGCCTACCACCAGGTCTTCAAGATCGTATCCACCCGCCTCGTTCATCGCTTGATTTCCTTTTTCGCTTACTTGCCGTTTTTACTTGCCGTTTGGTCAAGATGTCTGAATTTCTGCGCGCTCAGTTGCGTCTATCGTTCCGAATACTTTGCTTGCCACGTTGAAGCCATACTGCACTGCGAGCACGCCGGCATGAGGCAATGCCTTGAGTATCGCGTCGACGACATCCTGTCTCGACGCGCCGAGCGATAGCGCTGCCTTCACATGTGCGGCGAGGACGTCTGCGTCTGCGTTTCGCGCAAGACATGTCAGGCATGCGATATCCGAAAGCCGCGAAGCACGCGCCTCTTCAATCGAATCGAACCGGCTTGTCGTCGATCCCATCTCCTCGAGATATCGGGCAACGAGCGGCGACAGGTCCGCCACATCTTTCGGCACAGCGAGAGCAGATCGTCGCCCCGCCGGCGTGCGCGTATCTCGCGCCTCAACCGGTTCACTCCACTCCGACCGTATCGCGCCGTCGGACGGATGCTCGCGTGCAATTTCATCGAAGACTTCCAGCGCGATTCGCGTCACCGGCAAAACCAGCGGCCAGCCGATATAACCAGTCAACTGGATCAGCACTTCGGTCAGCTCGCCGCGAGTCCATCCCACTTGTGCGCACGCCTTCAGATGCAGCCTGACAGCGGACCACTGGTTTTCTTTAGCCAGGGCGATCGCCAATGTCGCAAGCTGGCGATCCTTGAGCGATAAGGCCGGCCCGTCCAACGCGGCGCCGTACGCGACTTCCGTGAACACTTCGCGTATTTCCACCGGCAGCGAATCGATTTGTTCATGCTGGCTCCGCAGCAGCTGCGCGAGGTGCGATTCGCGCAATGTCGACTCGCGCGCCGCCTGCAGTTCCCTATGCTTAACTTCGATGCCTCGCTCAGTAAGCATGCTTAAAACAATGCGAATACCGGCTATGGCTAACGGAATGCCGGCATAGACTGAGGTATGTAATACGGTCTCAAGCAATTCTTCAGCTGACCATCCCGTGTTCAACATGCCGCTCGCATGATATTTGAGCGCGGAATCCGCATTGCCCATTGCCGATAGCACCGCAACGGTAACCAGCTCGCGATGCTTGAGCGCAAGCTTGGGCCGCGCAATGAGTTCGGCATAGCCATGCTCGACGAGCATCCGCTTGAAGTCGGGATCGAGGCGATCCAACGCCGCACTTAAGGTATCGAACCCCTCGCTCCCGATCGTATGGATGATCGCCATGCCGCGATCGTACTGCGAGCTTCGAGGCTCAAGCGCGCCCGATGAGTGCGGCGCCTCGTTCGGTTCTCTCTTCTGGTGCTGCATACAGATTGCCTCGAATTCTTAATCAGCCATTCAAACAAGATTCATCAGTTGAGCAATTGTCACTTCAAGCACTTTTATCGTGCATGGCTGCCATCAAATCACTCCGCCATCATCACGGCGAAGCCATCGTACTCGATTAGAAGTCGCAAGAGCTTCGTCTTTCTGATCAGGAAATCTGAACTTTTGTGAAGTCCGATCGCCGGGGTTAATAGCGCTAATAGAATCCCTCACGCATTCTTTTTCCGGTTCCTGGCAAGGACCGTCCGCAGCACCACAACCAGGAGAATCCTTTGTTGAAGCTTCAGGAGAAGGTCGCCCTCGTTACCGGGGGAAGTTCGGGAATCGGTCGAACGACTGCTTTGCTGATCGCGAAAGAAGGCGCCAAGGTGACCATCGCATCGCGACGCGAGGAAGAAGGGCAAAGCGTGGTCGACGAGATTCGCGAGTCCGGCGGCGAGGCCATCTTCGTTAAAACGGATGTCTCCAGAGCAGAAGATTGCGCCAACGCCGTCGCGCGCACGGTCGATGCCTTCGGCAAGCTTGACATAGCGTTCAACAATGCCGGAGTCGAGGTGTTCGGCAAACCCGTTGCCGAGACCGATGAGTCGACGTGGGACTACGTCGTGGGAACCAACCTCAAGGGCATGTTCCTGTCGATGAAGTATGAAATTCCCGAAATGCTGAAGGCCGGCGGCGGATCGATTGTGAATATGTCGTCAACCTACGGCCTCGTCGCGTCCGCATTCGGCGGGTGCGGCTACCACGCCTCCAAAGCGGGAATCATCGGACTCACCAAAGCCGCGGCGCTCGAATACGCGAAACAGCAGATCCGGGTCAATGCAATCTGCCCCGCTTTCGTGGCCACGGCGATGGTCGAAAAATTTCTCGAAGAAACGGGCATGACAGACCAGATCAAGGGCTTTCATCCGGTTGGCCGGCTCGGCACGGAAGAGGAAATGGCGCAGGCCGTCGTGTTCCTGGCCAGTAACGCCGCCTCATTCATCACAGGCACCGCGCTGTCCGTGGACGGCGGCATGGCGGCTGCCTGATCAACCACGCGCAATCGTAAATTCGGGGGACATATATGGATACCGAACTGTTAGATATTGTCGTCGAGACCAGGAATAATCGGCCCGAGCTGTTCGAGATCGGCCAGCCGATCCCGTTAGGCGTGGTCCCGCGCAAAATGCACGCATGGACGATCCGCCGCGAAAACCACGGCGAACCGCAAACGGCGTTCACGCGGGAAATCGTCGATGTGCCCTCGATCGGCGCGAACGAAGTGCTCGTGCACGTGATGGCCGCGGGCGTTAACTACAACGGCGTCTGGGCCGCGCTCGGCCAGCCCTTCTCCGTCTTGGACCTGCACGACGATCCTTATCACATCACCGGTTCGGACGCCGCCGGCGTCGTGTGGGCAGTCGGGTCCAATGTGCGCGCGTGGAAAGTCGGCGACGAAGTGATCGCGCATTGCTCTCAGGTCGACGGCGAGGACGAGGAATGCAACGGCGGCGACCCGATGCTCTCGTCGGCGCAACGTATCTGGGGATACGAGACTACCTACGGTTCGTTCGCGCAGTTCTCGCGCGTTCAGGCCACGCAACTGATGCCGCGTCCGAAGCACCTGACGTGGTCGGCCAGCGCCTGCTACACGCTGACGCTCGCGACCGCGTATCGCATGCTGTTCGGCCACAAGCCACATGCGCTCGGGCCCGGCCAATCGGTCCTCATATGGGGCGCCGCCGGCGGGCTCGGAACGATGGCGATCCAGCTGGCCGCCCTCGCGGGCGCGCGTCCGGTTGCCGTGGTGTCGGACGATTCCAAGGCGGAATTCGTCAGGAGCCTCGGCGCGGTGGGCGTGATCAATCGCTCGCAGTTCTCGTGCTGGGGCGCACCGCCCGCGATCGACTCGACCGCCGAGTACAGCGCCTATATCGACGGCGTGAAGAAATTCGGCAAGGCGATCTGGCAAGCGCTCGGCGAAAAGCGCGACGTCGACATGGTGTTCGAACACCCGGGCCGCAACACGTTCGCCGCGTCCTGCTATGTCGTCAAGCGCGGCGGCATGGTCGTGTTTTGCGCCGCGACGAGCGGCTACGACCTGACCTGCGACGCGCGCTACATCTGGATGCGTCAGAAGCGTATTCAGGGCAGTCATTTCGCCAGCCTTAAGGAAGCCGCGCAGGCGAACCGGCTTGTGATGAGCGGCCGCATCGACCCGTGTCTCTCGGAAGTCTTCCCGTGGAGCCGGCTGCCTGAAGCGCACGCGAAGATCCGCAACAACCTGCATCTGCCCGGCAATATGGCCGTGCTCGTGCAGGCCAGCAGCAGCGACGATCTCGACGCAGCGCGCCGGGCGTGAACGGCGAAAGCACGGGCTCTGCGTGCGCCATTGAGTAGCGAGAACTGTATGGACAAGTCCAATGCAAACGCCGGACGGCTGGCCTTTATCGGCATGTCGTTCCGGTTTCCCGGAGGCGGCACGTCGGCGGCCGCGTACTGGGCGTTTCTGAACTCCGGGCGTTCGGCGATCGGCGAAACGCCGCGCGAGCGCTTCGATATCGACGCCTGCTATTCGCCGGATCCCGATACGCCCGGCACGACCTACTCGCGCGTGGCCGGCTACGTCGACGATCCGTTCCGCTTCGACCGCAAGTTCTTCCGCACCTCGGCAGCGGAGGCGATGGAAACCGACCCGCAGCAACGCTGGATGCTCGAAATGACGTGGGCTGCGCTCGAAAACGCGGGGCTCGTGCCGAGCGAACTGCGCGGCAAGCGGGTTGGCGTTTTCATGACGACCGGCGAAGCCGACTACGGCCGCCGGACGTTCTGGTCGGGCGACCCTTCCGGCATCACCACCTATTCGAAGCTCGGCAATCTTCGCGCGATGGCGCCAGGGCGCGTCGCGCATCTGTTCGGCTTTAGCGGCCCGGCGCTCTTCGTCGACACGACCTGTTCGTCGTCGCTGGTCGCGATTCACCTTGCCGCGCAAAGCCTGCGCACCGGCGATTGCGATATCGCGATCGCAGGCGGCGTGAACCTGATTCTCGGGCCGGAGGAGACAATCGGCGTGGCGCGGCTGCAGGCCATGTCCGCGTCCGGACACTGCCGCCCGTTCGATGCGGACGCCGACGGTTATATCCGCGGCGAAGGCGGCGGCGTGGTCGTCATCAAGCGCCTCGAAGATGCGCTCGCCCACGGTGATCGCATCGATGCGGTACTGGCCGGCTCCGCGATCAACAGCGACGGCGCGAGCAATGGCTTGACCGCGCCGAATGGCGCCGCACAGGAAGCGGTCATCCGGCACGCGCTGGCGCGCGCCGGCGTCAGTCCTGAGGAAGTCGCCTACGTCGAAGCACACGGCACGGGAACATCGTTAGGCGACCCGATCGAACTATCGGCGCTTCGCAACGTGTACTCCACACCGGTTGCCAGGCAAAAGCCGATGCTCGTGGGCTCGGTGAAAGCGCAGGTCGGTCACCTGGAAGGCGCCGCCGGCATGGCCGGCATCATCAAGGCGATGCTTATTCTGCGTCACCGCTATGTGCCGGCGCAGGTGAATTTTTCAACGCCGAACCCGCGCTTTCGCTGGGACGGCGCACAGCTCGACATTCCGCGCTACGGCATGCCACTCGATGGCGACAAGCCGATCGTCGGCATCAGCGGCTTCGGCATTACGGGCACCAATGTCCATCTGATTCTCGCCGCGCATGAAAACGAAGCCGGCGCCGTGACTCAAGTCGATCGCGAACGCGTGCTGACGCTGTCGGGCCGTTCGCCGCAGGCACGCGAACGGCTTGCTTCGGCCTACCGCGAATTGCTTGCGAATACGCCCGTGCCGCTGCGCGACGTCTGCTACACGGCCAGCGTGCGGCGCGAGCATTTCGCGCATCGCGTGGCGCTCGTCGGAACGAGCAGGGAAGACTTTATCGCGGCCATCGACGATTTCCTCAACGCGAGCCCATCCGGTAAATGGCACGCGGGCGATACGCCTAAAAAGCCGCGGCTCGCCTTTCTGTTCCCCGGGCAAGGCGCCTGGCAACCGGGCGTCGGCGCGCAGCTCTATAACGGCAACTGGATCTTCCGGCAATTTGCCGACGCCTGTTTTAGCGAGCTCGACAGCAATACCGCGCGCGACGTGCTCGATGCGATCCTCGGGCAGGACCCGGCCTCGGTGCGCCATCATCCGGGCCAACTCGCGCATTTCGTGGTCTGCTACTCGCTGGCTCGCACGTGGATGGAACTCGGGCAGCAGCCCGATCTGCTGATCGGCCATTCGCTCGGCGAACATGTGGCGGCCGTCATCGGCGGCGTGATGACGCTCGCGGATGGCTTGAAGGCCGTCGAGGCGCGCGGGCGCCTGTTCGACACCGAAACGCCTCGCGGCGCGATGCTTGCGGTGGCCGCCAGTGTCGAAGAACTGTCGCGGCAGTTCGAATTCGGCACGGACCTGTTCGTCGCGGGCATGAATGGCCCCGAACAAACGGTCGTGAGCGGCACGCAGGACGCCGTGGCGAAAGTGCACGAGGCCATGACGGCGGCAGGCAAGCGCGTGTCCGTGCTGAAAACCTATGACACGCCCGGCCATTCACCGATGCTCAGATCGATGCGCGACGGCTTCCGCCGTGCGCTCGAGCCGTTGACGCTCACACCGGCGCGCATTCCGATCGTGTCGACGCTGACCGGGCAGCTTGCCGCGGCGCAAGTCGCAACCGTCGAGCACTGGCTCGATCTGGTGGAACAGCCGGTGCGATTCCTTGAGGCACTGCACCTCGCGTCCGACGGCAAGACGACCTTTATCGAAGTCGGGCCCGGCGCCGCGCTTTCCAAACTGGCGCGCGCCAAGGCGTCGGGAGACTGGCAATGCGCGATCTCGTCGCTTGCCGATGGACCGGACGGTGACGAGGAATCCGAAACGACCGGCTTCGCGCATGCCTGTGCGCATCTGTACAGCGCCGGACATGCTGTCGCGTGGGGCAAGATGTACGGGACGGCACCGCAGCCCGCGGAACTGCCGACCTATCGCTTCGACGAAGAGCGCTTCGAACTGCCGTTCCCGCAGCGCAAGCCGTCTGCGCCTGCGCACCATGTGGAACGGCTGCGGCAGGAAATCGCGGAGATCGGCGAAGTGGTCGCAAACGCACCGGCCTCGGTATCCGCCGACACCGCGCGCGGCGACAACGCGACCAGCGATCAGCTGCTCGCGACGATCCGCTCGATCGCGGCTTCCGTTGCATCGGACAGTGTGAGCCTCGTGGACGATCTGCCGCTTGTGCAGCTCGGCATGGATTCGCTTGCGTTGACCGAGCTGCGCGTACGCCTGCATCAAACGTTCGGAAAAATGCCGCCGATGTCGATGCTGGCGCGAGGCGCGTCGCTCATCTCGCTGGCCGGCTACTTCGCATCGTCGCCATCGCGTCCGGCGACTGAAACCCGCGACGCTCGCAAGGCAGACGAACTGCCCGGCGAAATCGACGAACGCGCGCTGGTCGTATCGCTGCGCGAAGGCACAGGCCCGGTCATTGCGCTCGTGCATCCGATCGGTGGGGATGTGCTGTCCTACCAGGATCTCGCTTCGGTATGGCCGGGCGACCCGACCATCGTCGCGGTCCGGCATCCGTATGCGGACCACGACCGCGAGGTCGGCTATCTGTCCATCGAACAGCTCGCCGCGCTGTATCGCGCCGCGTTCGTCACCGCAGTCGGCCGCGTGCCCGACCTGCTTGGCGGCTGGTCGTTCGGCGGTCTGGTCGCGCAGGAAATGGCCGTGCAATGGGAAGCGGAACACTCGAATGCGCCGCCGCTTCTGATCGTCGACAGTCCGCTTTACAGCGGAACATTCGCGACACGTCTGGCAAACATCGTAAGCGAATGCAACCGTAACGACGAAAACCCCGACAAAGACGCGCGTCTTGTCGCCGCGCTGCTGGCCGACAGCCGCTTCGATGCAATGCTCGATAACGACTTTGGCCTTTCGGACGCGCGCCGCCGCGCCCATCCGGCTGTCTTTACGCACCTCGCACGTCTCCATGCCTCGTGCGCCGCGGCATTGGCCCGGCATCGGCCCCGGCAAGTCCGCGCGCGCATCAGCTACGCGCTGGCGACGCGCGGCAAAGGCGGCGCTTCCGGCGAGCAGGTCGCCGCGCAGTTGCGCCTGCTGACCACGGGCGAAATCACCGTGAAGGTATTCGACGACGACCACGACTCGATCGTCCGCATGCCTTCCGCCGAAGGCCTCGCACACTTTCTGGACGGCGCAACGGCTGGCGAAGAACAGCTTTTGCGCGTGACGGAAGCGTAGACGTATTTCTTTCCTCAACCCGACCTTTTGGAATAGAAGCAATGAGCGACCAACTTCAAGCATCGGTGGATGGCGTCACCGTCAACGCGGAAAAGATTCTTGCCTGGATCCAGGAGTGGACCGAGGCGAACAATCTGAAGGTACCGTCCGATCTGAATCAGACGTTTGCCGAGGCGGGCTTCGACTCGATGCACTCGGTCGAACTGGCCTTCTTTCTCGAAGAACGGCTCCGGATAAAAATCGACGAGACGGTGCTGTTCGACTATCCGACCTTCGCCTCACTCGCCGAACATCTCGTGTCGCTGATCCGGCCGGCCGGCGCAGCGGGTTCGCAGAACGGCGCGCCTGTGAGCGGCTCGGCCGGCGGCGCCGGAAACTGGTAAGCGCCCTGCGCCCTATCTCTACTCATCGGAGTCCAGAAGATGACGGAAGTAACCGGTTCTGAGGTCCGGAACCCAGCCGCAGCCGTAACGACGGGATGGACCGCTCGCGTAACCGGCTGCGGATCGGCGCTTCCGGAGCGCAGGATGACGAACCATGAACTTGCCACGATGGTCGACACATCGGACGAGTGGATCGCGCAGCGCACCGGCATCAAGGAACGGCGGATCGCGGCGGACGGAGAAAACACGTCCGATCTCGCCACGCGCGCGGCGCTCGCTGCGCTGAAACAGGCCGGCATCAGCGGCGCCGACGTCGACCTGATCGTGCTCGCGACCTGCACGCCGGATCGCACCATGCCGGCGACCGCCGTGCGTGTGCAGGCGGCCATCGGCATGACCGGCGGCATCGCGTTCGACGTGCAGGCCGTCTGCTCCGGCTTTGTGTTCGCGTTGTCCGTCGCCGACAACATGATCCGGCTGGGCCAGGTGCGCACGGCGGTCGTGATCGGCGCGGAAACGATGTCGCGCATCATCGACTGGACGGACCGCAATAGCTGCGTGCTGTTCGGCGATGGCGCGGGCGCGGTCGTCCTGCGTGCCGAGCGTCAGGAGGCCGGCCAACCGCCGAAAGGTATCCTGTCCACGCATCTTCACTCCGATGGGCGGCATCAGGACAAGATTCATACGGATGGCGGAACATCGTCGACCCAGACTGCCGGCAAGATGCATCTCGAAGGACGCGAGGTGTTTCTGCACGCCGTCGTCAATCTCGCCGAAGCTTCGCAGGAAGCGCTCGCAGCCAACGGCCTGACGCAGGCGGATCTCGACTGGGTGATTCCGCATCAGGCGAATCAACGCATTGTGCAAACCCTCGGCGACAAGCTGCATCTGCCGAAGGAGAAAGTCGTACTGACCGTCGACCATCACGGCAATACGTCCGCCGCGTCGATTCCGCTCGCGCTGGCGGAAGCGGTGGAAGACGGGCGCATCAAGGAAAACGATCTCGTTCTGATGCCGGCGATGGGATCGGGCTTTACATGGGGCGCCGCGCTGATCCGCTGGTAAAGCGCCCTTCCCGCCTGTCTGTGCGCCAGGGCACAGACAACAACAGCACAACGCAGAACGGCCCGTCCCATCGAGCATTATTCCGGGTTGACACAGGTTTCCGAATCCCTTTACATCCCGGGTGAAGCGGCGTTTTTCCCGCGGTGAACCGTCGAGGAACCGAGGATGGGACGTTCTGCAATCAACCCGGCACGCCGGTGGCATCGAGGCACGCGCTTCGCACGCGGTGCGTGGGCACTGCTGGCGATGCTGCTACTGCCGTCGGTCGCGATCTGCCAGGCGATACCGAAGCCTGAGCCGCAGCACTACAAGGTCGGCATGTTCGTCACCGCGATCTATGCGGTCGATACGGCCGAGAACACCTTTGCGGCGGATTTCTGGATCTGGAGCGTCGGACGCTCAGCCGCGAAAAATCCGCTGCAGACGATGGAGTTCGTCCATTCGGACGCGATCACGAAGCGGCTCGAAAGCACGACCAGACGCGGCGACCTGTACTGGCGGCAAGTCAAGATCATCGGCAAGTTCAGGCAAGACTGGGACTTGCGCAATTTTCCGTTCGACGAGCAGGTCCTGCATTTAACGCTGGAAGAAGGCACCGACGATACAGCGAGCATGGTTTACGACGCCGATGTCGCGAACACCGGCTATCTGCCGACCGCGAGCCCGCAGGGGTGGCGTATCACGGATCAGCGCATCGACGTCGGCGAGACGCACTATGCGACGGAATTCGGCGATCCGGCCGGCGGCAAGGGCTCCGACTACACAAAGCTCGAAATGACGATCACGCTGCAGCGCGCGAGCCTTGCGTTGTTTCTCAATCTGGCCGCGCCTTTATATGCGGCGTTTCTGCTGTGCACGGTCAGCTTTCTGCTGCACAAGGACGATGGCCGCCCGCTGATCGAATCGCGCGTGACACTGCTTGCCGGTGCGCTGTTCGCCGTCGTGCTGAACTTCCGCGCGGTGGCGAACGTGCTCGGCCACGAGCATCATTTGACGATTGTGGATCGCCTGAACATTGTCGTGCTGGTCGACATCGTGTTCGCCACCATCGTCACGATCACAGCGAGCATCACGACGAACCGCGGCAAGCGGTTTTCGCTGATTCTCGAATACGTGTGCGGCGCGATCGTCGCCTTGACGTTTATCGGCTTCAATCTGTTCCTGATTATCGGCAGGGATTGAGGGCGGCGCGGTGCGTGAGTCAGCGCGTCAGCCTCGGTATCGAACCAGCCCCGCGAAGAACACACCGCCCAGGAGCGCCGTCAGCACCCCGATGGGAAGCTCGTCCGGCGCGACGAGTACGCGCGCCGCGACGTCCGCCCAGATCAGCAGCACCGCCCCGAACAGCGCCGAGGCCGGCAACAGCCGCGCATGGTCCGCGCCGACGAGGCGCCGGCATACGTGCGGCGCAACGAGTCCGACAAAGCCGATCGCGCCGCTCGTCGCGACCATCGCCGCGGTCAGTAGCGAACTCACGGCAAACAGCTCGCGGCGGGTCCGCGCGATGTCGACGCCGAGCGTCGTGGCAACGATGTCGCCGCTCATCAGCGCATTCAGTTCGCGGCGCCTGCCGATCAGCCAGAGCAGCCCGCCGCCCGCGAAACAGGCGGGCACGCCCAGCATGTCCCAGCGTGCGAGTCCGAGCCCGCCGAGCATCCAGAACAGCACGGAAGTCGCCGCGCGCTGATCCCCGAGATAGAGCATCAGGTTCGCGCATCCCATCATCACGAACGACACGGCGACGCCCGCCAGCAACAATCGCTGCGAGTCGAGCCGGCCGCGGCCCGCGCCGAGCATCACGACGAGCGACGTCGCGGCGAGCGCACCGGCAAACGCGAGCACCGGCAGCGTGAGCGACCCGAATGCGGCGCCGGTCCACAGCGTCGCGGCGACGGCGCCGACGCTCGCCCCGGAACTGACGCCAAGCAGGTGCGGATCGGCCAGACGATTGCCGGTCGCCGCTTGCAGCGTGGTTCCGGCAACCGCGAGCGAGGCGCCGACGAGCGTCGCAAGCAGCACGCGCGGCAGGCGGATCAGCCAGACGATGTTGTCCTGCATCGCGGGGGCGGTCGTGGTGCCGAACAGATGCTCGATCACGATACGTGCGGTCATCGCGGGCGCAACTGCAACAGGGCCGAGTCCTGTGGCGATCACGATCGAGATGGCGAGCAGCACGGCCAATATCGCGATCCGACGCCACGCCTTGCGCGGCGCGCGCCTGAACGGCATCGTGTGCGTCATCTGCGCGGCATGCGCGGTTCGGGGCGTATCCATCACTGTCCCCGGGCGCTTCGCGCCGCGTCCGGCGCGAACGCCAGCGGATGCAACGCACGCGCGATAGTCTCGACGGCATCGGCATTGCGTACGCCGGGCGTCGCTGCATCGTAGGGCACGACGATAAAGCGGCGCTCGCGCACCGCTTCGATGTTCGCCAGGGCCGGATTGCCGGTCAGGTAGCGTATTTTCTGGTCCGCGGTCACCGAGCCGTAGTCGATGATGACGATGGCCTGCGGATTGCGCGCGATAACGCTCTCCCAACTGACCTGGGTCCAGCTTTGCGCGACATCGTCCATCACATTGACGCCGCCTGCCGCGTGGATGAGCGCGGTTGGCATCGCCAGCGCGCCAGCCGTAAACGGTTTGTCCTCGCCGCTGTCGTAGACGAAAACGCGCGGGCGCGACAGGTTCGGGCCCAGCGCCTTTGCAACCGCGTCGCCTCGCGCCCGCATGGCTGAGATCAACGCATCGGCGCGCGCATCGACGTCGAAAATCGGAACGCGGCAGCGAGATTCAGATCGTGAATAGTGGCGAGCGTCGTGATGCCCAAGCGCTTGACCAGTGCCAGCAGTTCGATCTGATGGCGCGGATCGAGATGATTGGTCGGCTCGTCGAGCATCAGCACCTGCGGCTGCTGCACCAGCGCGCGCGCCAGCAGCGCGCGTTGCATTTCGCCGCCGGACAGCGATGCAAAGCGCCGGTCACGCGCGTCTTCGAGTTCGACGTAGCGCAGCGCGCGCTCGACCTGCGCCGCATCGTCGGGCGTCGTGCCTTCGAGCAGGCGCTTGTGCGGCGTGCGCCCCATCGCGACCACTTCCGCGACGCTAAGCCCGAAGTCTTCCGGCGCGTCCTGCAGCAGCACGGCGACGCGTTGCGCGGCCCAGCGCGCGTTCCGGGACCAGACGTCGCTGCCGTCCAGCATTACCCGGCCGTGCCGCGGCTTCGCATAGCGGAACGCGCAGCGCAGCAGACTGGTCTTGCCGCTGCCGTTCGGACCGATCAGGCCGACGAATTCGCCGTCGCGCGCGTCGAGCGCGATATGCCGCAACAGATCCGCGCCGCGCCGTCCGCGCTCGATGTCGTGCGGCGACCAGCTCAAATCGTCGATCAGCAGTGTGGTCATCAGGCGGCTTCCCAGGGAATGAAGTTCAGAAATTGAGCGTCGCGGTCACCCAGCCCGATCGCGGTGCGCCGAGCAGCCATTCGGTGCCGTCGTTCTGCGTCGTTACCGCATAAACGCGGTTGGTCAGGTTACGCAGATACAGCGCGAGCGTCAGATTGCGCGTCGCGCGCCATGATGCGGACGCATCGACGAGCGTGTAGGACGGAATCGGCACCGTGTTGGCGTTGTCGCCGAAGCGCCGCCCCACGTACTGCACGCCGGCGCCCGCTTTCCATCCGGGAGCGAACGCCCACTCGAGCCACACGTTCGCGGTCTGCTCCGGAATATTGAACGGCACGTTCCCCGCGCGCGACACGCTTTGTCCGTTCTCTTCCTCGTTGAAGTCGTCGAAGCGTGCGCGCAGCAGCGCTGCGTTCGCCTCGACCGACCAGCCGCCGCCCAGTTGCAACGCCCCCGACCACTCGACACCGCGCGACGACTGCTTGCCGACCTGTTCGCTGAGGTCCGGATTGGCCGGATCGGTGCTCAACAGATCGCGCTTGACGATCTGATAGAACGCGAGCGTCCACGATGCGCGGCCGCCGAGCAGTTGCTGCTTGATGCCCGCTTCCCACTGCTGGCCGGTCGAGAGCGTGAACGCACTGCTCGATTGCGACAACGTAATCAGCGAGCCGACGCCATCGGTGCCGGTCGTGTACTGCGCGTACACGGAGAGGTCCGGCGTCAACGAGAACACGAGGCCCGTGCGCCAGCCCGTATGCGCGAACGTCTTGTCGAACGACGACGCGGCGGTGGTCGCGGTCGCGAAGGTGTCGCGATGAAAATCGATGTGGTCGTAGCGCAGCCCGCTCACCCAGGCGAGCCGGTCCGTCAGTTCGAGACGGTCTTCGGCGAACAGCGACGCCTGATGCGTGATCGTGCGGAACGCGGGCACAGTCGGATCGGGGCTCATAAACACGCCCGGATCGAAGTTGAACGCGGGCACGATCGACGAGCCGTCGAACGGCGAGTTGCTCGTGTCGAGAAACGAAATCACATTGAAGTCCGCGCCGACCACCGCGCGGTTCTGATGTCCGAACAGGTGCCCGTCGAATGTCGCATCGAGCGTATCGCCGACCTGCTTCTCGTGATGCAGGATCTCGATGTAGTCGCTGCGCAGCACGTTGCCGTCCGGCTGCAGCATATAGCTTTCACTGTCGTGCCAGTGACGGTTCGTCAGCAGGTAGTACAGCTGGTTGTGCAGCGTGATGCCGGGCGCGGCGCGCCACGTCGTATTCAGGCGGGTCCACTGATCGTAGTACGAGATGGCCGCATCGGCGACGTTGTAGTTCTGGAAACGCAGCGCGGGATTCAGCTGCCCGTTCACAACGGGCACGCCGAAATAGCGCGCCGGCTCCTGCCGGCCGTAATCGTAGTCGAGCGAAAACCACAGGTCCGGGTTCACGTCGAGCCGCAGCGATCCGCCAACCGCGGTGGTGTGCGTGTTGCCGCGCGGCACCCAGCCGTTCGAGCGATCGTCGCTGACATAGAAGCGATAGGACAGCATCGGACCGAGCGCGCCGGTGGTATCGAGTGCGGCGCGCTTTTCGCCGTAAGACCCGGCGCCGAGCTGAATGGTCGTCGCATAGTCGCGCAGCGGCGCCTTCGGCACGACGTTGATAACGCCGCCGATGCCGCCCTCGCCGTACAGCACCGAGGCCGGCCCGCGCAATACCTCGATGCGATCGACCGACCACGTATCGAACGGAAATGTCACCGTGCCGGCGCCGGGGAACATGCGCACGCCATCGTATAGCGTCGTGATCGATTCCGGGCCGCTGAAGCCGCGTACCGACACCGATGTGCCGCCATTGCCCGGCGCGGCATCGGTTGCGAATCCGGTGGCCCGCGTCACGGCTTGCGTGACGTTCGTGTCGCCCTTCTCTTCAATCTGTCCGCTGGTGATGGCCTCGACGCTCGCGGGCGTATCGAGACTCGAGAGGCCTAACCGGCTGCCCGCCTCGATCGGCGTGCTGAGGTTACCTGCAACGGCGCCATTGCTCGTGGTTGCGTTCGTGGTTGCGTCCGTAGTTGCCTCGATATGCACGGCAGGCAGGGTTCGATTGCTCGTATCCGTTGCGGCCTGCGCGCCGCTTTGTGCATCCGCGGCAGCGGCGGCGCCATCGGCCAAGGCCGGCAACGCGTGAAGCAGCCACGCGCATGCGAACGCTCCGCCACACAGGCGACGGCCTCGGGCCCCGTAACGGCTCACAGGCGCAAACGAAGTTGAAATGTCCATTCTCGGGTCTGTCAGATCTTGTTGTTTTCGTGGACCGTCGTCGTACGCCGACGCAAGGTCGAGCGAACCCGCTCGAGCCGAATGGAATCGACTCGAGCGGGACAGTCCTTGGTCCGGTGATCGCGTGAACGCCTGACGGTGTCAGGCAGACGACGCCCGATTACGCGCTAGGAAGTCAGTCCAGGCGTGTTGCAATGGCGTGAACGGCAAGGGGGCGAGCAGAGCGGAAAGGAAATCCGCGCGATGCAGATGAGTGCGGTCATGTCGACATCTCCAGGGGTTTCGCGCCCCAGAAAAAGAAACAGGGAAAGAAAGCAAAGCCCAGGTCTGACTTTCGGCACGTAGAGGAAACCGCAACACAACGACAACCTCGACGAACCGATCACAGTGGCGCGACCGCGCTGGATTCACACCAGCTTCCGGGTTTTGCAGCGGCGATTGTACTCGTATCTGTACTCGCATCGCGGTATGCGCGACCGGCCGCCTACCGGCCGGACCATTACGGCTTCGTCTCGCCGTACAGGAACCGGCAAGATCGATGCAAGCTGGAAATGATATATTATAACATTCAGACTGTCTTCCTCTTCGTGCACGCTGCACTGTCGGCGCTTTGCTGCGAAGCGTTTCGCCGTCTGCTCATCGCAGGCTTCCCGTAGTCGAACGTTTCAGTTTTTCTGGAGAACGCCATGTCCACGCCGGCCGAGCCGACGCTGATTCCGACCACCATCCTGACCGGCTTCCTCGGTGCGGGAAAAACCACGCTGCTGAACCGCATCCTCGGCGAACATCACGGCAGCCGCATCGCCGTGATCGAGAATGAATTCGGCGAGGCGGGCATCGACAACGAACTGCTGGTCCAGGACGGCAACGAGCAGATCGTCGAGATGAATAACGGGTGCATCTGCTGCACGGTGCGCGGCGATCTCGTGCGGATTCTCTCGACGCTCGCGCAAAGGCGCGCGGCGGGCGAGCTGAAGTTCGACCGCGTGATCATCGAAACGACGGGACTGGCGGACCCCGCACCCGTCGCGCAAACCTTTTTCGTCGACGATGCGGTCCAGGAAAACTATCTGCTCGATGCGATCGTGACGGTGGTCGACGCCTGCCACGGCGGCGCCCAGCTCGACGAGCACCACGAAGCGCAGGAGCAGGTTGGCTTTGCCGACCGGATCCTCGTGTCGAAGGCCGACCTCGCAGGTGAGGAGCAGACCGGGAAACTGATGCGCCGGTTGCGCCGCATGAATCCGCGCGCGCCGATCAGGCCGGTGCATTTCGGCGCCACGGACCTGTCGGAGCTGCTCGACATCCGCAGCTTCAACCTCAATGCGATCATCGAAATCGAGCCCGATTTTCTCGACGATGTGTCGCATGAGCATGACGACGACGTGACCTCGTTTGTCTACCGCAATACCAGACCGTTCGATATGGACAAGCTCGAGGATTTCTTCGGCGCGGTGGTGAACCTTTACGGCGCGTCGATGCTCCGATACAAGGGCGTATTGCACATTGCGGGCGTGGACCGGCGAACCGTGTTTCAGGGCGTGCACATGATTTTCGGCACCGATGTCGGCAAGCGCTGGATGGCAGGCGAAACGCGTGAGACAAAGATTGTGTTCATCGGCAAACAGCTGCCCATCGATGTCTTCAAGGCGGGGCTCGATAACTGCGTGCTAGCGTCCTGAAGCGGTCGACGTTTGACGGTCGACGTTCGACGGCAGCTTCTACATTCGCTATGCGACCCCATGCAAACAGATCCGATCCCGAAAGTCATTATCGATAGCGACTACACCACGTTGGGCGACGACGGACAACTGGGTGCGATGGCGTGTCAGCTGGAAGCCGAGGGCACGATCGATCTGCTGGGTATCACCGTCGTGTCAGGCAACCATTGGCTCAGGCAAGGCGTGGCTGACGCGTTAAAGTCAGTCGAACGCCTCGGCATGGCGGCTCGCGTCGGCGTGTACGCCGGCGCGAACTTGCCCCTGTCTCGCAACCTCGCGACGATCCAGAAAGAGCGGCAACACTATCCCGGCGGCGACGGATACCTTGGCGCGTGGGCATCGGCTCAGCCTGGGTCGGATCGCGACCTTATCGCACCGCCCGATGGATTCGCGGTTCACGCCAACGTGCAAAGCAGAAGCGCGGTTGATTTCATCGTCGACTCTGTTCGCCAATATCCTGGGCAGGTAACGATCCTCGCGGTCGGGCCGCTGACCAACCTCGCGCTTGCGGCTCGTCAACACCCGCAAATCGCGTCGCTGATCAGGCAGATTATTTATATGGGCGGCGCGATCGACGTACCCGGAAATACGACAGCAACCGCCGAATTCAACTGGTGGTTCGATCCGCAAGCGGCGCAAGAGGTACTGCGGTTGCCGACCCGCCACGTCGTGATTCCTCTCGACGCGACAGATACCGTCAAGATGGACAAGCGCGTCTATGATCGCGTCGCACATGATCCGAACAAACAAACGATCGTCACGCGCCTGTTCAGGCAATTGAACGGCTATGTATCCGATGGGAACGATGGCTTCGAAATCAATCCGGACTACACGACAAGTATCTGGGATACGTTGACACTCGCGTATCTTGTGGACCCGACGTTCGCGACGGAAACGGTTCAACGCTGGATCGACGTGGACTCGAGCTTCGGCGCCGACGACGGGCGTTCTGTCGGTTACCGCGAGCCCCGCCCCGGGCTGCAACCGGCAACCGTAGTCAAGCGCTTCGACAACTCACGCTTCTATGATTTTTACGTGGACCTGCTGACACGGCCGGTTCCTGTCAAGGAAGCTTGAATGCGTCTTTAGCGACGAAGACGAATCGGCCAATGCGTCTTTAGCGCCCGCACGCGAACGATTCGCGCCGGCGCGATATGGCTTCGCATGCGCCTCGCCTTGAAAGCGCGAAGACAGGCCATCATGCAGCATCGTTCATAACAGGAAGGAAACTACGATGCTGCGAAAATTCCTCGTCGCCGGTTTGTTTCTAGGCGCGTTCGTCGCCACGGTGTCGTTGTCCATCGGCTCCGCTTTCGCGTCGGATCAGTCGGACGTGCTCAAGCGCATGCAGCAAACGATCGACGAAGCGAACCAGAATATCGACCCGGCCAAGCTTGCGGAAAACTTCGCGCCGTCGGTCGTGCTCGTCGACGATCTCGCGCCGTTCGTGTTCACGGGCGCGCCCGAGCAGGCGATCGGCACATGGGCGAAGGCGTATGCGGCCGACTCCGAGCAGAACGGCATCAGCGATTTCTCGATGCAGTTGCTCAAGGCGCGCGATATCGAAGTGATCGACGACCACGCTTATATCGTGGTGCCCGCCGTCTACCGTTTCAAACAGCATGGCAAGCCAGCGCGGATTCGCGGCACGATTACCGCGACACTCGAAAAGGTCGAAGAGAAGTGGCTGATTTCGACGTGGGCATGGGCCGCACAATAGACGCGCCGCAATAGACCGCGCCGCAAAGACAGCGCCGCAAAAAGCGGCGGCGCGTCCCTCAATCTTGTGAGCCGCCGCTGCGCTTACGTACTGTTCTGCGCCAGCGCGCCATTACTATTGCTGCCGCCGAACAGCTGCGTCAGAAACCTCTGGTTCGATTGCGCCTGCGACATGATCGTGTTTAGCGCGGTGAACTGGTCGTTGAACTGCGATGTCAGCTGTTTCGCGAAGTCGTCGAGAACGTCCTGCTGTTTCGCGAGGCTGGCAATATCGTCGGTCAGGTCAGTCGTGCGCTTCGTAATGAGACCTTTAGCCGGATCCGTATACGTCGCCACCATCGAGTCGAGCTGCTGCGCGAGGCCATTCGTATCGTTGAAGAGCGCGCTGAGAAGCGCCGGGTCGTTCGACACCACATCGTCGAGCGACTGACCGGACTCGTTGTTACCGATCTCGAGCTGCGCGAACGGCTCACCGCCTGTATCGGCCTGGAAATTGATGCCAAGCTCGGCGAGCGTGCTGGACAAGCCGCCGCTCGATACCTTGTCGCCCACGATGCCGCCGAGCGCCGCGCCCAGCTGGTCGATCATCTGGTCGCCGAGCAGCGGGCCGCCACTGCCCTGCACGCCTGCGGTGCCCGGCGCCGCAAGCGAGTTCAGCTGATCGATGACGGCGTTATACGCCGACACGAACGAAGAGAGGTCGCCTTCAACCGAGCTTTCGTCGGGCGCGACCGTCAGGTTCTGCGCACCGATCGTCTTCGGGTTGTTCGGATCGAGCGTCAACGTCACGCCCGGAATCGCACCGGGAATCGTGTTGTTCGCGTTCGTCACGAGCTGGCCATCAACAGTCAGCCGCGCATCCTGCGCGTCCTGCGTTTGTGTCCAGACGCTGCCGCCCGTCGCAATCGTCGACGCGCCGACGGGAGGGCCCGGGTCCGTGCTGGTGCCCGACGTCACATCGAGCTGTGAAAGCGCGGTGGGACTCGACTGGTTCACGCTGACGTTGATGGTGTTCGCCGCGCCCGTTGCAGTCGATTGCAGGCTCAGCGACGGGCCGTTCGCGCCCTGGATGATGCTTGCCTTGATGCCCGGGTTGTCCGATGCCGTGTTGATCGCGTTGGCGATGTCCTGCAGGCTGTCGTCCGACGAGTCGACACTGATCTGAAACGACTTCGCGCTCGACCCGCTGCCCAGCGAAATACTGACTGTGCCTGTGCCCATCGCGGCAGCGTCGGTGCTGTTGAATGGCTGCGACGTGAGAATTTGCGACTGCGCAACTTGCGTCACGTCGAGCGGAAAGGTCTGCGCCACTGCGCCCTGGCCGGCTTTCGCCGTAATGCCATCGCCGCTTAACGTCGCGGAGAACGATGCAAGCGCATCGCCGCTCAGGAACGGGCTCAATGCCGCCTGGAGGCTGCCCAGCGCACCGGACAGCGAGGCGAGCCCGGCGATATCGCTTTTGTCTATCCCTGCCTGCGTGGTCAACTCAGAGTTCTGACCCGCGACTCTATCTTGCACAAGCGCCGACACGAGCGAGTTCACATCGAGTGTACTGCCGGTCGATTCGGATATCAGCGATTGGGCGGCCTGCTGAACCGCGGAAGCCGCCTTGGCGGCCGCGGCGGCCGCCGCCGAGGAAACGGGTGTAGTCGACATTTGAAAAGCTCCATGCGGCGCGTCAGGCCGCTCACTCCCGCATTCGGGGTTTAGGACGTCGTACTGCTTATGCTGTCCACGTTTCGCGGATGAGCCTGACTGCATCGATTGCCGGCTCACCCGCGCACGTTACTGCGTGCTACTCACTAAAAGCCGCTTTCTCCAGTTCGTCGTTCTGCTGGAGGCGCGACGCTTATTGCAGAAGCTTCAGCACTTGCTGCGGCTGCGAGTTCGCTTGCGCGAGCACCGAGATACCGGCTTGCTGCAGCACCTGTGCCTTGCTCAGATTTGCCGTTTCCTGCGCGAAGTCGGCGTCAGTGATCTGCGACTGCGCGCTTGACAGGTCGGTCGACTCGTCCTGCTGCGATTGCGAGATCCCGGTCAAGCGAGTCTGCGCTGCCCCGAGTGATGCCTGGAGGTTGTTGATGGTGGCCAGCGCGTTGTCGATCGACAGCACCGCATTGTTCGCGCCTAGCGTGGAGCTGATGTTGATATCGGCTACCGTCGTCGGCGTGTTCAACGTGTTGACGGACGCGAGCGTGCTGTTTTGCGGCTGCGTGCCCACTGCAGTCGATCCGATCGTGCTGGTCGGCGCGGTGCCGGCAAACGAGATGGCGCTCACACCGCCGCCGGCAGTCGTCGTCAGGTTGAAAAGGCCCGCCGTTGCGGATGCCGGAACCGGGTTGTTGTTCTGATCGACGAACTTCACGCCGCCGTTGCCGTTCGATTCGACCGTGATCGACGTGATCGCATTCTCCGTATTCGCCGTCGCGTCCAGACCCGTCGCCGGGTCGATGTCGATGTCCGAAATCGTGCCGAACACTGCGCCGTTCGCGGCGCCCGAACCTGCGGCAACCGCAGCGGAGATCGACGTCAGCTCGTTCGTCGGCGTCAGTGCACCGGTGCTGTTCAACGACAGCGACGAAATGCCGTTGGTCGTCGTCGTGGTGAACAGCGAGGCCGATGCTGCCGTCGAGATCGAGTTGCCGTTCTGGTCCGTGAACGTGAAGCCGCCGTTGCCGTTCGCGACGATGTTGATCGAACTGATCGCACCCGGGCTGCCGCTGGTATTGACCGTGCCGTCGGCGTTCAGGTTGAGATTCGATACCGTCCCGAGAATCGCACCCGACTCCGCGAGGCCACCACCGAGCGATCCAGCCGAGACGCTCTGGCTCAGATTGACCGCGACCGTCTGGCCGTCGTCCGCGCCGACCTGCACATTGATAACGCCCAGTTGCCCGGTCAGCAGATTCAAACCGTTGAACGTCGTTTGCGAAGCAATACGGTTGACTTCATCGATCTCCTGCGCCACTTCCGCTTGCGAGGATGCCTGGTTTTCCGGCGTCTCCGTACCGCCCTGCGCTTCGTTGGCCAGCGAACGGATCGTCTGCAGCGCATTCACGATTTGCTGAAGACCCGTGCTGGCCGTCTGCACCAGCGACACGCCGCTGTTTGCATTGGAGATGCCTTGAGTCAGCCCGTTGATCTGCGTTTGCAGCGTCGTCGAAATTGCGAGGCCAGCCGGATCGTCCGCCGCGCTGTTGATACGCTTACCCGATGACAGGCGTTGGATCGACTGGTCAAGCAGGCTGCCCGAAGAGTTCAGGTTCTCTTGTGCGACCAGCGAGGGAATATTGCTAAATATGGAAAGCGACATGCGGAACTCCGTAGAAGGGTAGTCTGATCTTTGACAACATTGACGTCGGCGGAAGCGCTTATGCATTGCTGACCGCCTTAGCCTGCGTTGACGGCAAGGGCGCTCGATGCTTGAGAAGCAAAGCGCACGCATGCCCGTAAAGACAAAAGAAAGTCGTCGCACGGTCAAACTTCTCGCTAGCCATTGGCCCAAGATAGCTTCGCCCAATGGACCTAAAGGGAGAAATAGATATGAAAGGGGCTGAAAGTCTCCTTCGATCGAGGAATTTGGATAACGAAAGATTATCTTTCGTAAACAATCCAGATATTTTCGCTGCGCACGCAAAGGGCCATTCAAATTTCCATTTATTACTGGCTTCGTTAAACGAACGTAACCACGACGATGCCAATCAGAAGATTGCCGCAAGCTTTGCAGAAGCTTTGGCATCAGACGGCGCGCTTCGCAGCAAGCTCAATAGTCGTGAGTTCGCCTCATGTTTAAGCGCGCTAGCGAAGTGGGAACCTGAGGTTTTCCAAAGAGCCGCTGCGAGACTGGCCGCGCGACTCGAAACAGACAGCCGCCTTTGCGATGCATTGAGTGGTTCTGAGATCTCCGATTGCCTGATCGCTTTTGGCAAGTGGCATAAAGACGAAGCCTGCCAGCACGCAGGTTTGCGGCTCGCGATACGGCTCGCCAACGATGAGCCGCTGCGCCTGACGCTTGGTGTGCGTGAGGTCATCGAATGTCTGAATGCCCTATGTAAGTGGGACAGGGAACCGATCTGCCGCGCCGCGGGGATACATCTGGCGGCAGGCATTACGACCGATGCGCTGCTCTGGAACGACCTGAACGGTCATGAGATCGGCAGTTGCCTGAACGCGCTTAGCAAGTGGCACGACCATGAAACATGCGTTCAGGCCGGCGCACATCTCGCCAGACAGATCGTGACGAACGACAGATTACTGTCGCGCATGAACGGACTTGCAATTGCAAACGCTTTGTATGCGCTTGGTAAATGGCACGGCAATGAAGCGTGTTTCTTTGCAGGAAGACGATTGGCAACCCGCATTGTTACGGACGAAACAGTAGTAAGACAGCTGAATGGCGTACGTCTCGCAAATTGTCTTAGCGCTTTAGGCGAATGGGCTTTAGACTCCGCGTGTCAGCGCGCAGTGGTTCGACTTGCAAAGCGCGTCGTCGAAGACGGTCCGTTGCGACACAACCTGAATGGACGGCATGTCGCTGTGTGCTTGCATTCGTTGGCAAAATTGCATACCGAGAAAACATGCCGCACAGCAGTTGGACAATTGTCGCGGCGTCTTGCGACGGACGCGTCGATTTGCAACCGTCTTAGCGCCAAACATGTCGTCAATTGCCTTAAGTCACTTGGAGATATGGAAGACGACCCCGCATGCCGGTCGGCGGCGGTGCGGCTTGCGCAACGTCTTCTGATGGACAGCGTACTGGTCGCACAGTTAAGCAATGAAGCGGTTTCGGATTGTTTGACCGCGTTGTCTAAATTACAGAACGAGGCCGCCTGCCGCGATGCCGTCACACGACTCTTGCATCGCGTCTCGGCAAGTGAAGCGCCGCATGAAGGCCTCGATGCGGCGGTGATGCAACGCAGTTTTAGTTGAGTTGTCAGGTACGTAGCATGATGCATTTCGTCAAACAGGCAACCCAGGATAAGTCAGCCAAGACCAAGGGCGAGTGGTGCGATCTCGTCAGAAGAAACTGGAGCATGGAGTGTGAGTTCGAAACAGGCGTCACACGCGAGCTTCTGACCGCGTCGTGGTATATGGGCGATCTTCGCTTCGAGGCCGCGGAACTGTCCGGTCAGCAATGGACATGGACACCGGGCCCGGGCCTCGACGACTGGCGCAAGAACACACTGCTGCTGTTCCTGATCGAAAGCGGCACCATCGAGATCGAACAGGACGGCGACCAGGTCGAGCTTGGCGAAGGCTCGTTGCTGCTGTTCGACGGCAGCATCAAATACACGCAGACGGCGCGCGACGACTCGCGCGGCATGATCCTGCGCGTATCGAAAGCTTCGCTCGAAACAAGAGGAAAGGTTTTGTCGAGCCGCGAGATGTTCGTGGCGGATGCCACGTCGCCGGACGTTGCATTGCTCAAGTCGCTGATTGCGGGCGCGGCGGCCTATGGCGAGCAGTGCAGTTCGTACGGTGCAAGGCTCGTTGCGGAGCATCTGACCGACCTGATGGAAATCGTCACCGACGACCTGACCGCGCCCAAACGCGTCACGAGTTCGGACGCCCTGCTCAAGCAGGCCAAGCGTTTCATCGAACGCAATGTGGCGAACGAACAGATCGATATCGACTTCGTTGCCGCCGCAATGGGCGTTTCAAGGCGCTATCTGACCAAGCTCTTTGAGCGCGACGGATCGTCCGTGATGCGCTACCTGTTGCAGCAGCGGCTTGCCAGAGCCAACAAGCTCTTGACGAATAGCGACGATCGGGTTCGCATCAGCGACATTGCATGGCAGTGCGGTTTCGTCAGCGCGGCCCACTTTAGCAGAACCTTCAAGAAGCATTACGGCACAAGCCCCACCACGATCCAGCGCGTTCGACCGGCTCATTCCGCCAAGTGAGGGTTCGGCGCCAGGCGTGCTTTAACGCTTAGCGTAGAGGTTTTTTTCGCTTGAGTTTTCCTTCTGAGTCGCGAAATAAAATAAAGCACGAGCAAAAGCAATGCGACAAGCGCCGGGCACCAGCGGAAATCGGTCGCAACCTGCATGCGTTGGCCGAGTTTAGGATCGGCCATTGCGGTGGATAGCGCGGTGAGGTTGTCGAGCCGCTGATAGCCGAAGCCTGAATGTGCCGCAAGCGCTCGTAGATAAGGCTCGCGCAATGCCGACAATTCCTCGTGCCCACCGGCGCCCGCCGAGCTTCTGCCAGGCACTGACTGGATCACCTCATCGGCGCGCCAGAATCCGATGCGCGCGCCTTGCGCATTGGTGCGCGGAATCGGCGCCGGCTGATCGCCGCCGACACCGACAATCCATCCGTCGGCCTGCCCTTGTGTAATGCCCCGCACGGCCGTCTCCGATGGCGCAACGGGCGGCGCTTCCTGCCCATCGGTGATAAATACCACTGCCGCTTTCGATCCCGCATCCGACGCCGCGTGCACGGCCGAGTAAAGACCACCTTGCGCGATCACACTGCTGTCGGCCCAGCGCATCTGTCCGCCGATCTGATCAAGCGACGACAGTAATGCGTCGTAATGCGAACAAACTTCCACCGGAACGAAGAGAAGCAGCGAGCGCGTGCCCGTAAAGACACTCCAGCCAACGCGCGAGCCGCAAGGCAGGCGCTGCAGCGCCTCTTGCATCGCCGTCTTCGCGAACGTCAGACGGCTAACCGGACGCCCGTTCAGCGTCACGTCCTCGGTATCCATGCTCTGCGTAATGTCGAACGTCACGATGTAGCTTGAAACTAACCGCGCACGCGCAATCGGCGGCATCCATACGGCCGCGACCAGCAGCAAGGCGGCCCCGCCGAGCAGCGCGTATCGGCGCATAAAAACCACTACGCTGCCTTTGCCGATGTTCACGGCAGCTCCTGTGGCTGTGCGCCGCGTACTCTGACGCTGCGGCGCTGCTCGATGTCCTGATCCGTGTCGACCTCGTCAGGCGATTCCGGTGCGAGACGCAGCGCGCGCTCGAGGTTATAGCGCGCGTCCCAGTCGGTCGGATCGTCGCGCAGCAAGTCACGGTAGCGTGCTTTCGCCGTCTCGAGCAACGGCAACGATCGCAGCGGCCCGCGCGCATCGTCGCCTGCCGCTTCACGCAGCGACAGGTTCGCGAGATCGAACAGCGCGGCCCGCTTGACGTCGATACGACCGGGCTCGAGAACCAGTTCATTGAGCAGCTTGCCCGCCTCGGCCTCGCGTCCCGCAGCGGACAGCGCGACCGCGCGGGCAAGACGCACTTGAGGCGCTTCGTCGGCGGGATCGCTTGACGACCCGATTGATGAGCCGCCCGATAGCCCGCTAGCCGGCCCGCTTGAGGTCCCGCTTGAAACCCCATTTGAAGTCCCGCTCGCACGCCCATTCGTAAGCTGCGCGACGGTCGCGCTGCGCGTGGCGTCGATAGCACGGCTCATGTCGATCGCGCGTTGAAGCGTCAACGCGTAATACGCGGTGACGCCTGCGCAACAGATCGCGGCGCCGCCGAACAGAACATGCATCCATTTGCGTCTCATGCGAAGCTCCGCTTCTGAACGCTGCTCATGCAGATCAACGCGGCACAGCAGAAAAGGCCCAAGGCAAAGCACCATGTGCTTCTGTCCTGCCGTGGCAAGCGCTCGACGAATACCGAGCGTTGACTCTCGCGGCGCCCGATTTCGGCCATCGCAGCAGCCATCTGCTCCGCATCCTTTGCCTGATACAGGTGGTACGGGGTCCGTAGCGACTGGAAGAAGCGATGTAACTCGCCCTCGGCCGAATGTTCGAAACGCGGCTCGATATTAGTCAGATCGGGGCTGAAAATGCCGCTGCGCAGATAGACGAAATAGAGCGCAACGCCGTCATTGGCAAGCGCGGCTGCTATCTTTTGACGCGCTTCCGTGTCGAGCCGTGCCCCGCCGTCCGAGACCAGAACGATGGCGCGCCCTCCCGTACGTGGCCGGCCATTGAAGAGCTGCACCGCGTACGACAAGCCGGCGTCGAGCCGCGTGTCCGGCATGCCGCGGCCGACATTGGTCGCTTCCATCGCCGCATCGACAATGTCGTGATCGCGGGTGAACGGCACCGCCAGCATCGGCTGCAAACCGAACAGCACGAAGGCGAAGCTGTCGTTAGGTCGATGCGCGACGAACGTCGCCAGCGCATGCGATGCGACCTGCCGCTTCGATTCGCCGGTGGAAAGCGCGTTCGGGAATTTCGCGAGGCCGCGGCCGAGTTCCGCATCCATGCTCGCGCTGCGGTCCATCAGGATCATGATTTCTCCGCCGGTGCCGGTCACGCGCCTTTCGAGATTCGAGTTGCCCGGGCCCGATAGTCCAACGATGATCGACGCAATGGCCAGCACCGCGAGCACACGCCACAACAGGCTAACGAAGCGCCCTGCCCGGTCACGCGGCAGCCAGGCGACGCATGAGAACGGCAGCGATTCAAAGTGCCGGCGCAACAGCGGCAACGCGGCCAGCGGCAGCAAGGCGAGCACCCACGGATAGGCGAAGTCGAGCATGGCATTCCACTAACGCCGGTTGCGCCGTTCCGCGCGGTAAAGCGCGCGGGCGAATTCACGCAGCGAAAAATGCTCCGGCTGCTGCGTGTGATGCGCGCCTTCAAAGAAGCGCGCGCTCGAACAGCGAAAGAAGGTTTCGATCTGTGGCTCGAGCGTTTGCAAGTGCGGCGCACGGTGCAGCAGTTCGGGCATTGAGCGCGCGCGTACGACACGGCCGGCTGTCGCGTTTAGCGCATCGTGCAGCAGACGCCACGTCTGCGCATCGCCTTCCATCGATGCGGCATCGCGACCGCGCAGCGCGCGCCATGTGCGCGCGAACGGCAGCGCGGCACGTTCGCGCCGCTCGCGCCAGAACCACCACAGACCCCACGCGATCAGGATGACAAATGTTGCCGAAGCCCAGCTCGCGATTGCGCGACGGATCGGCGCCAATGGCGGCGCCGCGACAATGCGATCTCCTTGCAGCGACGTTAGCTGGCCGAGGTTGAGCGGTTCGCTCAGCGTCAACGGCGCAACGGTTATCGGCCAATCGGGAATATCGAGCGTTGAGCCTGAGGCGAGCGGAATCTTTAGCGCGGGAATCGTCACTGAGGTTAGCTGCTCCGGCGCATTGATGATCTGATAGCGCAGCACGAGCCATCGGTGTCCGGCGCTATCGGCCGCAATCGATGATGGACGGCGTTCGAGCCATAGCGAAATGCGGCCCGCGGACGGCGGCGCAACGAGATCGACGCGACGTCCATGATCTTCGAGCAGAACCTTTTGCTCCAGCACATCGGCAATGGTGTATCCGTATGCCCGGGGTTGTTGAACCGATGCTTCGGCTGCGGCTGCCGTATGGCAGTCGCATAGCATCGCTAAAGCTAAAGCGAACGCGAACGCAAGCCCAGGCGCATACGCGCAAGCCGCCAAGCCCGACCGCTTGCCAGCGTTGCTCAGCGCCGCTTCGCGCGGGTTGCCATCCCGTGGCGGCGTCATGCAACCTGCTCCACGAAGTAACGGCTCAGTGCATCGGCATCGAACGTGTCGGTCACGAACAGCGGACGCACACCGCCTTTTGCAAAGGTATCGATGATGTGCTGCTTCCTCTCAGCCATGCCCGCGCGCCATCGCTCGCGCAGCTTGTCCGTCACCCAGAGCGATCGCTGTTCACCGGTTTCCATATCGTGTGCCGTGAGCCAGCCGTTCTTCGCCGGCGGCCCCACTTCCGCCGAACTCCAGACAACAATCGGCACGAGCCATACCCGAGACATCGAGCGCAGCATGTCGGGCAGCATCTCGATCGGCCATTGGAAATCGGATACCAGAAAGGCAAGGCAGGCGCGTTCCGCGATACGCGCAAACGCCCTTTCCAGACCGCTTACGCGCGACTTCGACGCCGCATGCCGATCGCGAACCTGGGAATCGAGCAGTGTTGTCCGCATCAGCGTCCCGGCTCCGCGCACCTGGCGCGCCGGCAGAAACAGGTCTTCGCGTTCGCCCTCGTCGAATGCGAGCATGCCGACCCGGTCACCATGACGAAACGCGCTATAGCCGAGCGCTTCAGCAAACTGCGCCGCGGCGTCGAGCTTGGTCGGCGCATTCGCCTCGCGACGGAAGCGCATCGAAGCCGACACATCGACCACCGCATAGACGGGCACCGCGACGCGCTGCCTGTGCAGCCTCACGAGCCACTCGCCATGACCGCCGCGAATGCTGGCGCGAATATCGATGCGCCGCGGGTCCGGATAGTCGAAAAGCCGCGTGTGCGCGACGAATTCCTGCCCCGCCCCGACGCTCGTGCCGCGATGCGAGCCGGGCCGCGCGCCGGCCACGCGCACCGGCAGCCTGTAGTGGAATTCCTTCAGTTGCGGCAGCATGGCGTTACGGCGCCGCGATGCGCTCGACGATCTGCTGCGTCAGCGCCTGCGCGAGCTCGGTGCGCCGCAGTTCATAGATCGGTGTGAAAAACACGCGATGTCCGAGTGCCGGCGTCAGCACGACATGCAAGTCTTCGGGCTCGACATAGGTGCGTTCCGCAAGCCAGGCCACGACGCGCGCGGCGCGCAGCAGCATGCTCATGCCACGCGGACTCGCACCGGCCAGAATCAGATTGTCGATGTCGACGTCGTCGAGTTCGATGCCATAGCGTCGCGGCGACTCGGTGGCGCGCCAGATATCGAGTGCATAGCGCTCGATCGCCTCGGATGTATGCACGCTGGCCTGAATGATCGCGGCCATCGTGTTCAATTCGCGCCACGGCAGCACTTCGGGCGTCACGCGCTCGAGCAGCGCGTCGATATCGTGAAACGACGGATCGAATACGAGCGCGCGGCGCACGTCATCATCATCGGGCGTCGCCATATTGAGTTCGAACATGAAGCGGTCGCGCGCGGCCGAGGCGAGTTCGAAGGTTTCCTCCTTCTCGACCTTGTTGCGATCGGCGAACAGCGTCATATGCGGAAAGTTGTATTCGCGGTCGAACGCGAATACCGAGCGCTCGGCCATCGCGCGCAGCAATAGCGACTGGACCTGCGGGCGGGCGCGGTTGATCTCGTTGAAAAAGAACGTCGATAGCGATTCGCCGTGCTTGAGCAGCGGCCCCGGCTCGATGCGCGGCTTGCCGTCCGAGTCGACGTATGTGTGATAAACGAGGTCGCCCGGCATCAGATCGATCGTGCCTTCGACGCGCTCGAATTCGCCGCCGATCGCTCGTGCAATGGCCCGCAACAGCGTCGTCTTGCCTACGCCGACGCCGCCCTCGAGCAGCACGTGGCCCCGCGCGAACAGCGCGATATTGATCAGGCGCACGGTGTCGTGGTGTCCGATTACGGCTTTAGTCGCTTCCTGTTCGAGGCTAAGCGCATAGCTGCGCCAGTCCTGCAGTTGCTCGTGCGCGCCCATCGTCTGCGTCCTCGCAATCCGCCCCGCGGCACGCGATGCTGTTTGATTTCGTGGCCGCTTTGGCGTGTGGGTAAGGATTCGACTGCAGTCTGCATTTCCCATGCCCGTGGCACGGCGTGCAGACCATCAAGGCGAGCGCATGGGAAATGCGCTGCGTAGGGCGTCAGGGTTTGGGCCAATCTGTTCCACGCGGGAGGACACTTTGTGCCTTTTCCCCGCGCGCCGGCGCACGCGGCCGGCGCACGCGGCCGACGCAATCGCTATTTCATCGGCTCGGAAATCTCGATCAGATTGAGGTCGGGGTCTCGCAAGTAGACCGAACGAATCTTCTGCGTGGCTCCGGTTCGCTCGACCGGACCTTCGATGATCGGCCAGCCGACCTTCTTGAGATGCGCAATCACGTCGTTTAGCGGAACCGTGGCGATAAAGCAGAGATCCAGCGCGCCGGGCACCGGCAAATGCGCCTTGGGCTCGAACTCCGAGCCTCGCACGTGCAGGTTGATCTTCTGATTGCCGAAGCGGAATGCCATGCGGCCGGCGCCGAACGTTTCGAGTTCCATCTGCAGCACCTCGGTGTAGAAGTGCTTCGTCGCTTCGGCGTCCACACACGTCAGCACCAGGTGATCGAGATGGTCGATCAAAGCCATATCACGCTCCTTTGAGGAACAACGCCGCGAGATTACACGATCACCTTAAGGCTCGTATAAATGAGCCTTACACCGATCACAAGCAGAATCGCGCACGAAAGCTGATGAAACAGCGTCGCATTGAGCCTGCGGTTCAGGCGAATGCCCGCGTAGGTGCCGAGCACCGCGACGGGCGTCAGCAGAAGGCTTGTGAGCAACGTGGTTCGCGTGAACAGGCCGAGCATCGAAAAGCTCATCAGCTTCGTGAGATTGACGACGGCGAAGAACGCCGCCGTGGTGCCGGCAAAACTGCGATTGCTCAATCTGAACGGCAATAGATACATCGTCAATGCCGGTTCGCCCGCGTTGGCCATAAAGCTCGTGAAGCCCGATGTCGCGCCCCAGAACATGCACGAAGCCGGCCGCAAGCGCGGCACGGCTTCAGTGGTCGCGACGCGGCGCGTCCGGAAAATGCGGCGCCGCGCGAAGTCGACGGAGATCAGTCCGACCGCGAGCCGCAGCCACACTTCGCCAAGGTGATGAATGGCCAGCGTGCCGGCGCCAATGCCGATAAACGAAGCCGGTATCGCGAGCCGCAGCAGCGGCCAGTTCCATTGACCGCGGTATTGCCACAGCGCGATCAGGTCGGTCAGGCAAAGCACGGGCAGAAGAATCGCGACCACTTCCGGCACCGGTAGATACAGCGCCATAAGCGGTACCGTCACGACGCCGAGGCCCAGCCCGAACCCGCCCTTTGAAAGACTTGTCAGCAGAAGCGCCGGCACCCCTAAAACATAAAACCAGACATTGCTAATCAGCAGAGTATTCAACATCGCATCAAGCCGCATTCAGTTCCGCGTGGGAACGCGAGCCGCCATGCTACGTCAGTTCATGCTTGAATGCGAATGGTTCTTATCGCCGCGTGTTACCTGCCTGTTACGGCGCGTCACCGCTCGACGTGCACGTTGATGCATAAGCTTTCGGGCCATTTGAGCCAACGCTTTCATATGCATGACAATCCCTCTTCGTTCGCTTTGCAAATCAAAGCGCCGGCGGCAACAGCTTGCGGTCGATAAACGACTGAAGTGCATCGCAAAACGCGTCGCGCGTATCGACTGCCGCGTTAAACCCGGCCTTGCGAAGCTTGACAGTGCTGACAAATGCCACCGGACCCGCGGGCGCGCCATAGGCAAATGCAAAGTCCGCATGCTGATCGCCCTGCCCGACAAACGCACGAAGATCGCCGCTCGCCAGCCCGTATCGGTCGACGATCTTCGCCCAGACATCGGCGTTATCGCGAATGTATTGCGCGACACGCATCGGCTCGTCGCCTGCGGCGCTTACGCCGAGGGTCGTCGCCATCGCCGGCCACACGCTGCGCCATTCGAAAACATCTCCGTTGGTGATGTTGAAGATTTCATTGGCCGCTTGCGGCGACTGCGCGGCCCACACGATCACGTCGCCGACGAGATCGGCATCGGCCATTTCCCAGACGAACGAAGGGCCGCCGGGAAAGCTGAACGGCTCGCCCTTTTCGCGGCGGATAGCCGCATAGACGCCGATCGCCGGCAAAACATTGAGCGCGCCCGGCGTTTTGCCGGTCACGAGTTGCGGGCGCAATACCGTATAGGTAAAGCCGTGCTTCTTGCCGGCATCGCGAACGTAGTCCTGCTGATCGAAGAAGAAGTTCGCGTGATCGTCGCGCGGATCGCTCTCGCGCGCCGGAATCGCAATCGGATGAAGATGCACGCCATACGCCTTCGTGCCTTGCAGAATCGACACATGCCTGAGCGGCGACTTCCCGGAAACGAGCGGCTCGATCACATTGCGCAGCATCGCATTGTTGACTTCGATCTGCGCCGCGTTGGACCAGCCGCCCACCAGATCGTCGGCATTCTCGTGGATGGCTGCATACGCGACATGCGTCACGCCGTCGAGTGCGGAAAGCGTCTTGTGCGCGGACTTTTCATCGCGCAGATCGACCGCGACGAATTCGAAGTCCCGGCCGCTCGGCAGTTGCGGCTTGCGCCGCGAAATGCCGACCACGTCCCATCCATCGGAGAGGAACGATTCGATCGCGGCCACGCCGATCAATCCGCTCGCTCCCGCTACCAGAACCCTGTTTTTCGTGCTCATTTCATTTCTCCGTCGTCATGTGTCGGTGACGGGAAATGTATTGGCCGCGGTCATGGCGCGGTAGCAGCGGTCATGGAATAACGGTTATTCCACACAGCGATAACCTCGTCGCCGCCAATCCCCATCTTCGACGGAAGTATGAGCAAACGAAGTATCAAATCTATCAAACGTAACGAATAGGGCTATTTTTTTGATTTTCGACGAGCCTGGCAATTCGTGCTAACCTGGCTCACCCGTTTCCCCCCATTCCCACTTGTCTAACCCGTCGAAGAACAAACCCATGACCTCGAACGCAGTCATCGCGATTCACGGCGGCGCAGGCACGATCTCGCTCGCGTCGATGACCCCAGATGTAGAAGCGCGCTATCACGCCGAGCTGCGCGCGGTGCTTGACGCCGCGCAGCGCGTGCTCGTCGAGGGCGGTAGCGCACTCGATGCCGTGACCGAAGCGGTGCGGCTGCTTGAAGACTGCCCGCTCTTCAACGCGGGGCGCGGCGCGGTTTTCACGTCTGCGGGCAAGCACGAACTCGATGCGTCGATCATGGACGGGCGCACGCTGAAAGCCGGCGCCGTGTCGTGCGTGACGCGTGTGCGCAATCCGGTGCTTGCGGCACGCCGCGTACTCGAATGCAGCGAGCACGTGATGTTCACGGCCGACGGCGCCGAAGCGTTCGCGCAGGCGCAAGGCCTCGAACTGGTCGACCCGTCGTACTACCACACCGACGATCGTCACCGGCAATGGCAGCTCGCGCGCGGCCAGCAACGCGCGATGCTCGACCACGACGGCGCCACGCTTGCCGCGGCTGCGCACACACCGGACGCGCAAATCACGGGCGACGCGCCGCCGCGCGAACCGATCGATCCCGATAACAAGTTCGGCACCGTAGGCGCCGTTGCCGTCGATCTGCACGGGCACGTCGCGGCCGCAACGTCGACGGGCGGCATCACGAACAAGCAGCCGGGCCGCGTCGGCGATTCACCGCTGATTGGCGCGGGCTGCTATGCCGACGATGCGACCTGCGCCGTGTCCTCCACAGGCACCGGCGAGATGTTTATCCGCATGGTCGCCGCCTACGACGTGGCCGCGCAGATCGCCTACCGTGGCGTATCGCTCGACGAAGCGGCGCACGATGTCGTGATGAATCGCTTGCCGCGCATCGATGGACGCGGCGGCCTGATTGCCGTCGACGCAAAGGGCAACGTCGCGCTGCCGTTCAATACCGAAGGGATGTATCGCGGTTTCGCGCGCGTGGGCGAAACGCCGGTTACGATGATCGGCCGCTAGAGTTGCAGGCGAATCATTGCGGCTAGCTGCTGCCGGCAGCCGCCGCCGCGGGCTTCGGCAATAAGACCGCCACGCGTCCTCGCGATCGTTTTCAAGCGGGAATTTGCCGCCTGACGAAGGTGTTTTCCTGAAGTAGACGGGACTGCGATGTCGACCGCTGTGCGCGCAACGCAAAGCGTACTGACGGTCATCGCAGCGAAGAAGATAAGCGCTTAAACATTCGTTCACGCGCGCGACGCGCGCCCACTTCGCTTATGCCTAACGAGTCCATTGCCTTCGAAGACGCCATCGCGGCTTACCGGGACGCGATCGAGCGCCAGCCGCTGCAGTATGTGAAAACCGCGCAGAACCTTTTGCCCGGTGTCGAGCAACACACCTATCTGCTGACTTCGCAGAACTGGTCGCCTGAAGGCCTGGTTCAGCCCGCTCAGTGGCAGCACGACGTCACCCTTTACGTACCGCCCGACGCAATGCGCGAACGCGCGCTACTCGTGATCAACGGCGGGACGCGGCACGATCAAAGCGAAGAAGACGCGGCCCGTCCGCATGACTATGCGCACGACGTACTCGCTACCATCGCCTGCGAAACGCGCACGGCCGTGGTGGTGGTCCACGACGTGCCGAACCAGACCCTCGTCTATACCGACGATGGCCGCGCACGCACCGAAGACGACAGCGTCGCGCACAGCTGGGCGCTTTTTCTTGACAGCCCTGCCAGGCGCGCGACACTGCCGCTGAACGTACCGATGGTCGCGGCCATTTCTCGCGCGATGTCGCTGGCCGAGCGCGAACTGAGCGCGCTCGGCATACGCAAGTTTGTGATCTCCGCGGTATCGAAACGCGCGTGGGCGAGTTGGCTTGCCGTGATTGCCGATACAAGAATCGACGCGATCGTGGCATTCGCCGTCGATATTCTCGACACGCGCGAGGTACTCAAGCATATGTACCGCTCGTACGGCGGCGCATGGCCGATCGCGTTTTTCCCGTACTTTGCGGAACATATCGACGAGAAAATCGACAGCGCGCAGTTCGACGCGTTGATGCGAATCGTCGATCCGCTCAGGTATCTCGGCACGCGCCATGCGCACAGACTCGATATACCGAAATACATCGTCAACGCGAGCGGCGACGATCTGTTTGCGCCCGATAACGCGGGGTTTTACTACGACAAGCTAAGCGGAAGCAAAACGTTGCGCATGGTGCCCAATGCATCGCATCACGACATCAAGCATGCGACGCATCGTTCGATGACGCCGTTCGTCAACCGGCTGCAGAACGCAGTGCCCTTACCGTCGATCAACACGACCTTGCGCCGTGAAGGCCGCGATGCGCTGATCCGCTTCAGTTCGTCGGAGCCGCCGCAAACACTCGCCCTGTGGAGCGCGACGAATCCGCACGCACGCGATTTCCGGCTGGCATGCGGTGTTCGTTACACCGCTACCGGGATTGCGATTCCGACGGCGCCAGCGGGTTCCAGCACGATCGACGTGTCGATTCGCGAACCTGAAACCGGCTGGAGTGCGTTCTTTATCGAGGCAACCTATGCCGACGGGTTTATCGCAACGAGCCAAACCGTCATTCTTGGCAAGGAGAAGTACCCAGCGTCGTTTCCTGCCGCGGGAGATGCGGGGTGCCAAACTATCCCTGGCCGCGGCTTTGGGTCTTGAGATGACACGCACCCACAATTCCTCTGGTGCCCTGCGATTGCGACTGTGCTGGGTATTGGCCTTTTGCTGGTTTATCGTCTTTCTGTCAGGCACGCTGCCGGGTTCGAATACGGCAGTATCACAAAGCCTGCAAGCGCTGTTGTTGCTGCTGTTCGTAGTGCTGCACGCATCGCTCTCGTATGGATATAAAGGCTTTGCGACCTATGCGGGAATCGCATGCGTCGTTTCGTTTGTCATGGAGGCGACCAGCATCCAATCCGGTTTCCCTTTCGGTTTCTATACGCACAATGTCGCCGGCCTCAAGCCGTTGGGCGTGCCGCTATACGTGCCGCTCGTCTATATGACCGCGGGTTGGATGGCCTGGGTTCTGTCACAACTGATCACGCGAGATCAGCCGTCTGAAGCGAGTGGCGCTGCGCGGTTCACGACGCCGCTGATCGCGGCCTTCGTCCTTACGTTCTTTGACTTTCCGCTTGATCCGACGGGAGCGACCGTTCAAGGGTTGTGGACGTTCCGCCATCCCGGCGGCTATTTCGGTGTCCCCCTGACGAACTTTCTCGGCTGGCTGCTAACCGGCTGGCTGTTTTTCCAGCTGTTCGCGCTACTGGAGCGGCGCTTTGGGTCCGAACGCGCTTCTACCGTGCATAGTTCGGGATACTGGCTTTTGCCATGTCTGGTCTGGGCAGGAATGGCCGTGCAATTTCCAATCAAATATGCGACGTCGCCCCAAGGCACAGTCAGTGTCGGTGCGCGCGTGTTCGTTATTGCGGACGTGTACGAATCCAGCGTCATTGCGGCTTTGCTGACAATGGTATTCGCCGCGCTGGTTGCGATTATGCGCATATGGTCGCCTGCGGCAGTCGCGCAACGAGATGAGCAACGAGGTAAGTAACGCAACAAGTGAGCAGCACGTTGGCATGAGTTGGAACATCAACTCAGCAGATTCGCAAGGACGTCGAAAACGCGCTTGTCGCTGCATTGGGACACATTGAAGCGCATATAACGGCTCGCACTCTGCGACACGCTAAAGACATTGCCCGGCGCAAGCACCAGATCGTGCTCGAGTGCCCGCCTCGCGACTTCAGATGAGTCGAACCCTGCCGGCAATTGAACCCAGACGAACATGCCCGCATCGGGACGCACCCAGGGCGTACAGCCGAGTCGCTGCAGGTGATCGATCGTCAGGCTCATGTTTCGCCCAAGCCGTGGCCGCAGCCCTTCCAGATGGTGGCGGTAACTGCCGTCCACGAGCAGACGATGCGTAATCTGCGCAGACAGATCGCTCACGCCGAAGCTCGTGGCCAGCGCGAGATCCGTCAAGCCTTCGATCAGATCGCTGCGTGCGGCGATAAAGCCGCTTCTTAGCGCGCCTGACAGCGTCTTTGAAAAACTCCCCAGAAGCACGACCCGGTCGAGGCCATCGAGCACCGCGAGCCCTGGCGGCGCGCTGCCGTCGAGGTCCGCGTATACGGTATCTTCGACGAGGATCAGGTCGTGCGCTTCCGCGAGCCGGAGCAGCCGGTGCGACGTGGAGGCGCTGATGTTCACGCCGGTCGGATTGTGCAGCACTGCCGTCGTCACATAGAGCTTGGGACGATGCTTGACGCAGGCCGCGGCGAATGCCTCGAGATCGGGGCCGTGCAAGGTGTGCGGAACGCCCACCACTTCGACGCGTTGCGCTTGCATCATCGAAGGGAAGTTGAAGTAGCACGGGTCATCCACGAGAACCGTGTCGCCGGGCTCGAGGAAGAAGCGTCCAATCAGGTCGATCGCGCGCGTCGCCGATTCGGTCAGCAGGATCGAGTCGGGGCCGGCCGTGATATCGCGTTCGCCTAAACGTCGCGCGAGCTGGTCGCGCAATGGGTAAAACCCTTGCGGCGTGCCATAGGCCGTGAAATTCGCGTTTTCTCCGCGCGCGATGGTGCGCAGAATGCGTCGCATCACGTCGCCCGGCAGCCAGTCGTCGGGCAGCCACCCGCAACCGGGTCTTAGCGACGGATCGCCTACCACTAACGAGTGGCGCATGATCCATAGCGGATCGATCGCGCGATCGTACTGCACTTCAGGCTTCACCAGCCGTAGCGGCCGCACGCGCGCCGCTATCTCGCCCTCCATGTTCCGGATGGCTAACGAGTACAACCAGCGACAGTTCCCTGCAATCCCGAAGTACTGTACCCGCGTATATCAGGTACAACGGCAGGTACGGATGCGGTGCGTCAGCGCGAGAGCTCCTGAACGGTCTGCTCGGTGGTCCATAAGGCGTGAGCGAGATAGCGGTAGTTGATCAACGCCGCGAGATAGCCGTCACCGTCCGGCAGCCGCGGACCCGCGGTCGCGTCGCGCACCACGACGACTTCGAACCCCTGTTCGATCAGTTCGCGCAAGTGCGATTCGATACACAGGTTTGCCGCCATGCCCGCAAGGATGATTTGCGACACGCCCTTCTTTCGAAGCTGCAATGCCAGATCGTTCGTCTCCGGGCCATACACCTTGTGCGGTGATGCGATGATGGTTTTGCCGTCAAGAATGTACGGTTTGTACGCCTCAAGAAAGTCCGCGCCGGACCCGTCGAAACCTTCGAGCGTGGTCGGTCCTTTGCGATCGAACATGCCCAGGCTGTGCATGACCTTTTCCAAGGGGCCGCCGAAATGCCATTCATGGTCGTGCGGATAGTAGTAGTGCGGCGAGATAGCCACGGCAATACCCACGTCTTTTGCAGTCTTGAAGAGACGTCCCAGATTCTCAACCGTATTGTTTTCCGTGATGCTCTGCCCAAACACCGACCAGGTCACACCTGTGGGACTCAGAAAGTCATTCTGCGGATCGATCACGACGAGCGCCGATTTCGCACGGTCCAGCTTGAAGCCCGTTTGCGGCAAGGCCGGATCGGCCGGGTCCGCGTAGCGGTTGACGTTCTGTTGCCCTGCCTCGTTTGCCTGACTCATGATTCCTCCACCATCTGAAAGTACATCGGGAAAGCAGGGACCACCGGGTCACAACGGCTGCCCCCACACAAATATAGATGACCGGTCGTCTTATAAAAACGCCAAAAAAAATCAGCGAATCAAGCGCGGCAACACGACCTTCTCGAAACGCTCATAGGCCTCACCGCTTTGTTCGATCTTGCCACGCATGACCGCGCCTTCGTAAGCCTCGATCACGATCGCCGCGAGTTCTTGCGTGTTTTCCTTGCGGTCGAGTTCATTCCGTTCCTGAGCCTCGCGCAGGCACGCGGCGATAGCCCCCTGCCAGCGCGCGAGTAACGCCAGAAGCTTCGCGCGAGCCTCTTCGCTGCCATTCGACAGTTCCAGCGACAGATTGCCGATCAGGCAACCCAATGCAAAGTCGTTCCTGCCGTGATCATCGGTGAGAGCGCGAAAGAACTTCCGGATGCGCGCGAGCGGCTTGATACGCGCGTCGTACAGAATCGGACCATGACGGTCTTCGATGGACTGCCAGTAGTCTTCGAGAATTTCGGCCGCAAACGCCTCTTTGCTGTCGAAGTAGTTGTAGAACGAGCCCTTCGGCACACCGGCTGCCGCCGTGATGTCCTGCACGCCGCAGCCGTTGAAACCGCGGTCGTGAACGACGTCGCGCCCGACCGACAGCAGTCGCGAGCGCACCTCAGGATTAGCGGGACGCGGCATCTTCGTGGATCTCCGGTTAGCGTCGATGGATAACAAGATAACCGGTCATCTATTTATTGTCAACGCGGCGGAGCCAGAATACCTGGCATCGCGACAAAGCCATCGAGGTATCGCATAGCGTCCAGCCAGCGGCGGATTGCCGGGAAATCATCGTGGGCAATGCCGCCTTCATGCGAAAGCGCGATGTCGGGAAAGCAGGCGATATCGGCAAGCGTCGGTGTTTCGCCGACCAGCCAGTGCCGGCCTTCGATCTCGCTTTCGGCAAGATGGTCGTCGACAAGCCTGAAAATTGTACGCGCAGCGCGGCGTGCGGATCGAACGTCGAGCTCATAGCCGAACACGTCGTGCAGCCGGGCGGCCGATGCCGTGCGAGTGAGGTCGCGCGCGATCGCAAACCAGCGGGCGACTTGCGCACGCGCCACAGGTTCGATCGGAAACCACATCCCTTTCGAGTCGTAGCGGCTCGCAAGATGGACCAGAATCGCCTCGCTATCGCGCAACCGCGAGCCACCATCATCGAGAACCGGCAACTGCGCCGATTCGTGTTCTCGCCCAGGATAGAAATCGACGGCAACGGTTTCATACTCCACGCGCAGAAAATGCATGAAGAGCCGCAGCTTGTAGCAGTCTCCCGAGAGTTCGTAGTTGAGAAGTCTGATCATGGAGGCCGTCTCCTTCAACGAGAGGGTTTGACTTCCACGCCATAGCGAAGGCCCCTGGCCTTTAGCCATCGGCGGTAGGCCATCGACATCGCATCCGCGCGTGTCGATACTTCCGCGCGCGCGTCGAGCGGCAAGCGCTTCGGCAACTGGCTTTCGAGAATCGGCTTGTCTTGCCCGAAGATGGTCTGCTGGAAACTCACGAGCGCAGTGTTGTCGTGTTCGTCGTCGAACAGCAGCATCAGCAGATGAGCGCGGCTTTCCACTTCGCCAAGCGGTTGCACGAACAGCGCGATCACATCACGCTCCGCGGGCATGCGCGGACTTGTTTTGTAGAGCAGCGCGCAGAACGGCTGCGGCACGCGATACGTATAGTCGACGTCCATGCCCGCGTTTGCGGCGGCCGCGGCGCGCGGCTGCCAGAATGCGCAATCGGTGGCCCAAAGTTCGCCGTGTTCGTCCTCGTGCACCTTGTAGTCTTTTACTTCCGTGTGCGGTTCCTCGCCGAGAATGCCTGTGTGCACATAGGGGAAATGCCCCATATCGAGAAAGTTTTCGATCACGCGCGGCGCCGACGTATGCACACCGAAGGCGCCGCAATCGATAACGCGACGGCCCGGCTGCTCATATTGCGGCAACGTGAAGAGCGCACGTCGCGGCGCGGCAAGCGCGACCCACGTGCAGCCGTAACGATCGATTGCGTGATAGCGCTGTCGCGCGCCGATCTCGGGCGCGGCAACGGGCTCGCCTGTTAGCGTGTCGCGCCAAACAGCGAGCGGCCGCCCAAGCAGACGGGTGCGCAGCGGCATCTCGCCGATGCGCGACGCGGCCGATACGGCGAACCATTCGTCGACAGGTGCTCCGTTCAATGCCTTCAATGCCGCATCGCGCTGCGCTTCGCTCATCGTCTGCTCCCTGCCGGCGCGTCGTGCGCGCTGGCCTCGAGTTGCGTGCGAAGCTCCCTGAATGCACGCGCCGCGCGCAACATCGCCTCGACGCGCGCGCCGCTATCGGCTTCGTCTTCGGTGTCGATCCACAGATAGATGACGGTTCGCTCGCCGCTCATCGGCTGCAGGAAAAGCACGCGGCGCGTGCCGGACTCATCGCGCTGCTCCATCACGGCGCCACCCGCACGCGCCGCCGCGAAGTGGTCCAGCAGAAACGAGCGCGTGGCATGCGGCGATCGATAGACGACAAAGCCGCGACAAAACGCATTCGGCATCTGGACATCGCCGATACCACGCCACGATGCATCGCCCAGCGTCGCCCAGATCAACCCGCCTGCTTCGCGCACGGCATAGGTTTTAGCGCATGCGCTTCGCGGCGGCGAGAGGTTCGGTTTCGCAGGAATATAAGTGCAAGCGCCGTCTTTTCCGAAGCGCCAGCCGTGGTAGGCACAACTGAGCGTGTCGGCGGCGACCCATCCTAGAGAAAAACGCGTTCCGCGGTGCGGACAGCGGTTTTCCCATGCATGCGCCTCGCCGTCCGCGGAGCGCCACAGCGCGAGTTCCTGGCCATCGAGAAACGACTGCATGATGCGCCCTTCGCCCACTTCACGTGAAGCGGCGACGGGATACCAATGGATCTGCGCATCGATACAGTCAGGCTCGATATCAGTCAACTCATGCTCCCGCCGGTGCCGAACGCTGTTGCCGAATGAAACGGGTCGCCCCACGCATCCATTGAACGCGCGTCTGCGCAGATTATTCCACTTCCAATGCGTGGAGCGGCGCCGAGCGGTTACATCAGTGCTTCGTCGATCCGTTCTGGCTACCGCGCGCCGCAAGCAGATTGAGCATCGCCGTCGTTGCAGCCTCTGCGGACATCGGGTTCTGTCCCGTCACGAGATTGCCGTCCACCACGACGTGAGAACTCCATGGTGCGCCGCCGTCGAATAACGCGCCGGCTGCGCGAAGCCGGTCTTCGAGCAACCAGGGTGCGTTGGCGGCAAGACCCGTCTGCGTTTCTTCGGCGTTCGTGAACGCCGTCATCCGATATCCCTTGAATGCCCAGTTCGTCTCGTCGCCGGCCGCGAGAAAGCTCGCCGACCCGTGGCACAGCGCAACCACGACCTGCTCCGGATTCGCCAGTGCCGCGCTCAATATCCGGCCTACGTTCGCATCGACGGCCAGATCCTGCATCGGACCGTGTCCGCCGGGCACGAACACGGCATCGAAGTCGGCTGCGTTGATCTCTTCGATGCGGCGCGGCGTGCGTAACGCTTCAGCGTGTTGTTCCAGATAAGCGAAAAGCCTGTCGACTTTCGCGACGTCGCCCTCGTTGGTCTCCGGCGTAAGACTGATTTCGTCGACGACGGACGGCTTACCGCCCGGCGTCGCGATCGTCACCTTGACGCCCGCCGACGACAGCATGTCGTGCGGCACCACGAATTCTTCGGCCCAGAAACCGCTCGGGCGTTGCGCGCCATCCTTCTGCGTCCACGAAGTGGCGCTTGTTAGAATCATCAAAATCGAATACATGTCGGGCACCATAAAAAGCTCGGCATAGGCGAGCGGTTGTCGAATTGACGAAGCGCAGTATGGAGATCGACCCCGAGCGAGTAAATGAACTGGAGGCGAATTTGAAATTCCCGCGAATGGAATGGCGCGCGCGGAGCGGCGACGCATGAATCGGTTCGAAGCGTTGCGGGTGTTCTGCGTGGCGGCCGAAAGCCCTAATTTTCGCGACGCGGCGATACGGCTTGGCGTCTCGCCGCAGGTCATCACGCGCGTCATCAAGCAGCTCGAAGAGGAACTTGGCGAGCCGCTCTTTCATCGCAGCACGCGCGGAGTCCGGATGACGCATTTCGGAGAACAGCTCGCGCTGAAAAGTGCGGCAGCGATCGCCGGTGTCGAAAACATCTTCCCGGCCGAGGCATCGGGCACGAGCGACGAGCTTTCCGGTGTGGTCCGCATCGCCGCGCCGAGCGCGCTCGGGCACCGCTTTATCGCGCGCGGACTCGCGCCGGTGCTCGCCGCGAACCCTGGGCTCACGCTCGATCTGCGCTTATCGGAAGTGCTGGCCGACGTGGTCGACGAGCAGATCGATATCGGCGTGCGGATCGGCCCGATGCGCGACAACCGCTTTGTCGCGCGAGCCGTATCGAAGGCGCTGCTGTATTTCGTCGCCGCGCCCGCATTGCTCGAGCGTGTCGGGCACCCGGCGAGCAAGCGCGATCTGTTCACGCGGCCCATCACGGCGCTGATCGATCGCAACACCGGAAGGCCGTGGCCATGGATGTTCAGCGACGGCAATCCGATCGTTCCCGCGAACCCGGCCTTTGTCACCGACGATCCCGCAACAGAGTGCGAAGCAGTCGCCGCGGGAATCGGCATCGGGCAATTGCCCGGGCATCTTGCCTTGCCTTTGCTGCGCGAAGGCGTGTTGACGCCTCTGCTCGATCGGTTGCGTCCGCAAGCTTCCACGATGTACGTGTATCGGCCTCATCGAACGCCGGTGCCGCGTCGCGTGCAACGGGTCTTTGACGAGCTCTGCAAAATTCTTGCAGACTGCGAGGAAGCGCCCGAAATCGCACCGCCTGCAAAGCGGCGCGCAAAACATCCGTAGTCATCACACACGCTGTACAAGCGAGCACACGATGGAAATCGATCTTTCGGATTTGACCGCGTTTGTGGCCGTGGCGCGTGCCAAAGGCTTTCGCGATGGCGCCCGCCTCGCCGGCGTCAGCGCCTCGGGGCTCAGCGAAGCGGTGCGCCGGCTCGAAGCGCGGCTCGGTGTGCGGCTGCTGCATCGGACCACGCGCAGCGTCGTGCCCACCGAAGTGGGTGAGCGCCTGCTGGCGCGGCTAGGTCCTGCGCTTACCGAAGTCGAAGCGGCGCTCGATATCGTCAACGGCTTTCGCGACAGGCCCGCAGGCACGCTGCGGCTCAATGTGCCGCTCAGCGCGGCGCGCTTGATCCTGCCGTCCATCGTGCCGCGATTTCTCGACGCCTACCCCGATATACGGCTCGAAATCGTCGCGGACGAGAACTTCGTCGATGTGCTCGCAGCGGGATGCGATGCCGGCATTCGCTACGACGAGCGGCTCGAACAGGATATGATCGCGGTGCCGATCGGTCCGCGCGTGCAGCGCTTCGCCACTGCGGCTTCTCCTGCTTATCTTGCAAGGCGCGGCCGGCCCACGCATCCGCGCGAACTGCTCGATCATGCATGCCTGCTCGGCCGTTTCCCGAGCGGCTCGATGCCGCCGTGGGAATTCGAGCACGCGGGAGAAGTGCTGCGGATCGAGCCTTCCGGTCCGCTGCTGGTGCAACTCGGCGGCGCCGTCGATCTCGTCGTCGACGCGGCCATTGCGGGAACCGGCGTAATCCACCTGTATGAAGAATGGTTGCGCCCGCATCTGGAACGCGGCGCGCTCGAACCGATTCTCGAACCGTGGTGGCGGCCGTTCTCCGGGCCCTTCCTTTACTATCCGGGCCGGCGCCTCGTCCCCGCGCCGCTGCGCGCGTTTATCGACTTCATCAAGACGGATTAATCGCAAGCCGCCTCACCCGCGCACTACACTAATCGACGCGGCGCCGCGTCGACATAGCCCACGCCGTCAAGATCACCAGACCGGCACAACGCTTTTCGTCGCGCCTGCACGCATATGCGCGCGTGTCTGCGACCGCCCTCGCCAAGGAGGACATCATGCTCAAAGGCGGCTGCTTCTGCGGGAAGGTTCGTTACGAGATCGTCGGTATGCCTTTCTATTCGACGATCTGCCACTGCGTGGACTGTCGCCGCATATCGGGTGCCCCGTTCGTCGCCTGGTTTAGCGTCAGGCAATCAGAGTTTCGCTTTGTGCTTGGCGCACCCGCAGCGCTGGCCAGCAGCAAGTCGGTCGTGCGCGCATTTTGTGCGGACTGCGGCACGCACCTGACTTATCAACACGAAGACTTTCCCGGTGAGATCGATATTTCGACATGCAGCCTCGATACGCCGGAGCAGGTGCCTCCACTGCACCACACATGGACTTCGCAGCGGGTACCGTGGATTCGCGTGTCGGACGCGTTACCCAAACATGCCGGAAGCTATATGTCACCCACGAGATAGTCGATCAGCGCGCGGGCCGCGGGGCGCGACGCTCGGCCTGGCGGAAACACGGCGTGGATCTCAACCGGATCGAGCTGCCAGTCTTCGAGTACCTGCACGAGGCGCCCATCCGCAAGCTCGCTTCGGCACCCCCACAAACCGACGGTCAAAATACCCAGCCCGGCGATCGCCGCGGCCGTCGCGCCCTCGTTGACGGTAGTCGTCAGGCGTCCTTGTCCTTGCGCCTGCACGGGCCCCTGTCCGCGCAAAACAAACTCGCGTCCGCCTTTGCGGAGCGTCCATCCCAATGAAGCCGCGCTCGATGGCCCCAGCACGAATGCATGCTCGCTCAGATCGGATGGCTCGACAGGCCGCCCCGCGCGCGCCAGATACTCAGGCGAAGCCACAAGCATTCGCGGTGAACGTCCGATAAGCCTCGATCTCGCAGTCGAATCCGGTAGCGCACCGAACCGGATCGCCACATCGACGCCTTCCGCAATCAGATCCTGCCGATCGTCCGACATCAGCAAGTCGATGTGCAACGCGGGATGCCGCGCCATGAAACGCCCGATGCGCGGAATCACCTCGCGGATGCCGAAGCTCGTCGATAGCGCGACGCGCAGGCGACCGCGCAGTTCCGAGGTACCGCGAGCCACAAGATCGGCCTCTTCGAGCGCTTCGAGAATCGCCTCGACACGCATCAGATAGTCGACGCCCGCCTCGGTCAGTTTCACCGCGCGTGTGCTTCTGACGAAGAGCGCGGTTCCCACGTCCACTTCGAGTTCCGAAATCTGCCTCGACACCGATGGCTGGCTGATTCCCAGTTCGCGCCCCGCTTTCGTAAAGCTCGACGTACGGGCGACCCGCGTGAAAAGCCGCAGCACGGATAGTTTGTCATTCATTTGGCTGGCGAATAACTGAAAGTCGTTCAGCCATTCTACCCGTCAACGGACAAATAAATCACCATGACTTCACGCCAACACCGGCGAGCAAACAAGGAGTCGGGAAATGAACCTGCAAGACAAACTGGATGCCTTCAGAACGCACTTCGAGAGCAAGGTCGCGCCGCCCCACGTGGTCGAACTCTTTCACAGGACAACAGATGAACTGATCGCAACGGGTCAGGCCGGGCGTTCGCTCAAAGTGGGCGATGTCGCCCCTACGTTCACGCTCAAGACAGCCGAGGGCGAGCTTGTCTCGTCGACGGACATGCTCGAACGCGGGCCGCTCGTTGTCACGTTTTATCGCGGCGTCTGGTGCCCATATTGCAATATCGATTTGCAGGCTATCGAGGAAGTCGCAGAGGAGATCCGCTCGCTCGGCGCACATCTCGTTTCGATCTCGATGCAGACCGCGACACACAGCCTGAAGTCGCAACGGCAGAACAAGCTCAGTTATCCGATTCTCGTCGACGCAGGCGGCCAGACCGCTGACGCGTTTGGAATCCGCTTCCGCCTGCAGGATGAACTGATCGAAGCGTACAAGGGGTTCGATGTCGACTTGCCGGTTATCAATGGCGAGGCGAGCTGGACACTGCCGATGCCGGCTCGATATGTGATCGCGCAGGACGGCACGGTGGCCTATGCCGAGGTAAGTCCCGACTACACGAAGCGGCCCGACCCGAGCGAACTGGTGACGGTCTTGCGGAAATTGCGGCAGCTGGAAAACATCGCCTGAGCGATTGCCCTTATCGGTAGCGCGAGGTTGAGCGAGAACAGTGGCCCATTTGCGGGGTCGGTTCTCGAATGTCTCGCGCACAAACTTGCCTGCCGCGATTCCCTGCGAATTCAGCGTTCGAATGCAGCCATGCGCGCGACGACTCCGTGAAAACCCCTGTTGTATTCAAGCCGCGAAATGCCGGTTACAAGGGAAATCTCGAACGGTTGGCGGGTTGAACGTGCCTTATGATTACGCTGCCTGTTTAATGGGCAGGCAAGCATGACTTACCGCGCAATGCAGTCATACCGCATTCGGCGATCGAGGCGCGCGGTCGAAACAGAAGGTCTTCGAATGTCGATTTTCGCAGCCGCCAAATGGGGCGTTTTCATGAAGGGCCGCAACCGGGGCTATTGGATCGCCGGGGCATGCTTATGGGGCCTCACCAGTGCCGCATTTGCGGAGGTCGCTGCAACAGCGCCCGCAAAACCCGCGGGCCACACTTCTTCCGCACCTTCGGCGCATCGCTCTACGGTTCGGCCGACTGAACGGACGCAACCGCATACGCACACCGCTCGAACGGAGCATGCGGTTTCCGCGAAGCCAGCAACCACGCCCATAGCGAACGCCACCACGAAGCAACCCGAGCATAGCTACAGTGCAGCACTGAGCCAATACCAGTTCGCGTACGGGAACGCCAATGTCCCGTTCTCGCCCCAGCCGGAAAACGGCGAATCGCGCTATGCGGGCACGACAGTCGAGAGTCAGATTCTGAAGCGAAATTCGACGCCATATGGCGCGCCTGCAGCGCCGGCTTCGTCAGTCAGCTCAACCGCATCGGACGACAACTGGCGCTTTATGGCCAACCCGCTCATCAACGCCACTCATATTCACGAAGTCGGCGCAGCCGTTTCTGTCCGGCACGATTTCTAGGCAAACGCTATCGCCCTACTGGCTGGCACCAGGGGTGACCGATATCGCAATGGCCTCGGTGTACACCACCTTCACCTGATCGCCCTTCCGGACATGTTTCATCTGCTCCGGGTCCTCCACGATCACATCCACGATATTGCCTTGCGGCCCCTTCAATGAGACCGTTTTTGATTTGGCATTAACGGAAATCACGTCCGCCATCACGGTCACTTCCCTGCCAATCGTGCCGCCTGGCTTCTCACCCGGAGCCGCGCGCTTTTCTATAATCTGCTGCGTGGCGGAGCGTGGGCCGCTCGTTTTCTCAAGGCTTAGCGAAATCGCTTTCCTGTATTCCATTGTGACGATATCGCCAACCTTAAGCTGATCGAAATTGCGCGCTTCCTCGCCTACCTGAACCTCGAACACCCGGCCGCTCGCCTCCTTCAGTGTCACGGTCCGCGTTGCCGGCGCAATAGCCACGACCGTGGCCGTGACTGTGGAGGTTGCCGCCGCCGACACATTGCCCGTTCCTTTTGATACGTCGACCGACGTTTGCGGTTGAGCGAGTGCGAAATGCGCCACCAGCGCGAGGGTGGCTGCCAGCAGAAAGTGTCCGACCTTCATCGTTGTGCTCCTCGGAGAGTTCGTGCGCAGTCCACCTGCGAGCCTTGCTTCGTGCCGAACTTCGGCGCCGGCGGATCCTGCTTCAGCCTACTCACAGCGTTGCACGAACGATATTGGACCTTAGTCCAATTGGTCATTCAAAGCGTTTGCATGTAGCCGCTTCGCGAATCGCTATCCCTTCAGGAAAATTTCCCGCTAACAAATCACTTCCCGTTCTCAATTCATTTTCATTAAAAACGGAAGTCATAATTCGGAACCCTTATTTAATAAAAAATATTTTTGAAAATTCAGATAAAGGCATTAAATGAACTATGCGTCTTCGAGCCCATCAATGACGCACATGGAGGATGACAATGCAGAGGCGAGATTTCCTGATCACCGCGATTGCGGCGGCTGTGCCGGCCGTATTCGCCGGATGCACGACGACTTCCGGCAGCGGCGAGAGCGCAGCAACGGATATGGCGCAGCGTCAGTCACTCGACGCGAGCGTCGATGGCGCACTGTCGCGCCTCTATACCTCGGTCAAAGGGTCGCGGGAACTCATATCGAAGGCACAAGGTGTTCTGGTCTTCCCGAACGTGCTTCAGGCCGGATTCATCATCGGTGCCCAGCATGGCGACGGCGCGCTGCGCGTGGGCGGCGGCACCGTCGGGTACTACAGCACGACATCGGGATCGGTCGGACTAACCGCGGGTGCGCAATCGAAGGCGATTTTCTTTCTTTTCATGACGTCCGATGCGCTCGCTCAGTTCCGGAACTCGAAAGGGTGGACGGTTGCCGGCGACGCCTCCGTGGCGCTCGTGAAGGTCGGCGCCAATGGCATGATCGACACGACATCCGCGACGGCGCCTGTCGAGGTCATCGTCATGACCAATGCCGGCCTGATGGCGGATGTCTCGCTTGCCGGCACCAAGGTGACGCCGCTGAAGATTTAAGCCCCGTGCCGGCGAGGTCTGCGAATCCCGCGGCCATCGCCGATGTCGTCGATATCGGCTGGCAGTCTTCAGCGGGATCTGCCATATCGTTCGAAAAGCTGAAGCACGAAACACGCGTAGATTGTCACGCCGAGGAACAACCCCATGCGCACCGCGAACGCGGCATAAACGTCCTTGCCGGCCGCACTGTCCTGCACGGACTGACCCAGCAAAATAATCAGCGTAACGAGGCTGTTCAGCCAGAACCCCGGCGATTGCCGTGTCGGGCTCAGGCGATAGAGTTTGCGCCCTGCCAGCAAGCCGAACAGCAGCATCCACAGATAAAACATCCAGAGGTTGACGAAGAGCCTGAGTGCAAACCAGAACACGATTGCGAGCAGTCCACCGAGCAACGTGGACCCGAGCAGTTCGCGTGCGGCATCGCGAGCGGACGTCGTGCAGCTTTGGCGGCCGAGGCTGACCGATTTCATGATGATCGGCATGTAAGCGGCCGGATCGCTCATTGCGAGCAGCCACGCGGGCATGACCACCAGTGCGGCTCGCAGTGCGATTCGCACGGCCTCACCATCCCGAGCCGTGCGTGCTTGCGGCAGTTGCGGCCTTTCGCTCGCGGGCTCCGGAAAGATCGCATGACTCAATGCCGACACGAACAGCGCCACGAGCAGCCCTTTCACGAGCGCGCCCACGACGGTCGCGGCCAGTTGCATATCGGCAACGCCGGCCGCGGAGATCATGGTCAAACCGGCCGCGAGGAAAGTGGCGACGAGATTGTTCCCGCCGCGAAGACCGTAGCGAAACGCCAGAAAGAGCCCGAGGCCGACCGTCAGCACGCCGGCGGCGGAGTAATAGCGAAGCAGCGGAACGACCAGTAAGCCGCTGCCTGTCGTCGCCGCGACGATCATAGCGAGTGCAAGCGCCGCCTTGAATGTCAACGGCCCAGTCCGCGTGGCGAGCAAAAAAAGGGCAAATACCGGCGCTATCACCGGAATCGGCAAGTCCAGCGCGAAACTGATCGCGAGGCTGAGCGCTGTCCCAGTCGCCAATCGAAGCACGCGCCGGCCAGACCGCTGAACGTCGCTTTGCATAGGCATCCATACCATCAGTAAACGTACGAGAGCCAGCTCATCGCGCGCAAAAACACTCTGCCGGGCAGATTGAGCGGGTTGCCCGGACTGGGGAACGCCATCACCTCGGCCTGACCGCCGACACGAATGTTGTGCAGTTTTGCGCGTTCGTCCTTTGCGAACTCGACGATCACCGGAAAGCGCTGGGCCGGACGCAGCCAGTCGCGGCTGTTCTGAACCGTCGGCAGCGTGCCCGGCGGCGTGCTCGGCCCGACGTTCACCCCGTAGCCGATGCTGCGCACATGTCCTTCGAAAATTTGCCCGGGCAATGCGTCCAGAGCGATGGCGACCGGCGTGCCTGGCTCGAGGCGTCCGAGGTTGTTCTCGGTCATGTCCGCGCTAATCCACACATCACGAATCGCGATCAGCGTCATGAGCGGATTGCCCGCCGCAGCAAACTGGCCCACTTCCGTGCGCAGGTCGGTGATCACGCCCGCCGAGCGCGCGCGTATCCGCGTATTGGCAAAATCGAGTTCCGCCTTTTCGAGTGAAGCGGCGGCGCTGCGCAGCTGCGCATTTTCCGCGTCACGGCCGCCTTGCTGTTCGCGCGCGCGTTCCACTTCCGCGCGTGCCGCCGCCACCTGGCTTTGCGCCTGTTCGTAAGTGGCACGCGCGACTTCAAGGCGACGCAGCGAGACGGTGCCTTCGTCTTCCCGGTAGAGTCGTTCGAGCCGGTCGCTGTCCTGGCGCGCCTTGACCTCGTTCGCGAGCGCCGCGCGTAACGATGCGCGCGCCGAATCGATGCCGGCCGTGCTGGCGCCGATCTGCCGGCGCGTCGATTCGAGTTCCGCGCGCGCCCGATCCGCGGCAATCCGGTACTGCTCGCCATCAACTTCGAACAGCACATCCCCTGCGTTGACTTCCTCGTTGTTGTGCACGAGTACGCGTGTCACCCGGCCCGACACTTCCGCGGCCACGGGCACGACGTAGGCCTCGATGCGAGCCTGTTGCGTATAGGGCGTAAAACGATCCGCCAGCAGATACCAGACAAGGCTGACGGCAATCGCACCGAGCACCCATTTGACCGCCCTCGACGAAGGGTCGGCGGCCGGCGCCGGCGGCTGTCGCGGCGGGTCCGCGGAGGGTTCGGGCGTGCCGCTCATTGCACCGGCCCTTCCGGCTTGCCGCCGGTAACGGATGATGCGGCCGGCTCGTCGAGCAGATCGCCCCAGTCGGTGCGCTGCTGCATCTGCATGCGCGTCGCCGGATCGACGAGCGGCTGTGCCGTGTACCAGCCGCCGCCGAGCGCCTTGTAAAGCGCGATCACGCTGCTCACCGCATTGCCGCGGTTGACGACATACGCGTCCTGCTGCGAGAACAGCGCGCGTTGCGCATCGAGTACCCGCTGAAAGTCCGAATATCCTTCGCGATAGATCGTGTTGGCTAGCGTGAGCGAACGCCGCGCCGCGCGCTCGGCATCGTAAAGAATACTGTCGCGCTGCAACGCCGCGATCAACGCCGTCGCCGCGTCGTCGGCCTCGCGCGCTGCTTCGCGCACGGTGTTCTGATAAGCGACGATCAGTTGCTGCAAACGCGCATCCTGCACGCGCACGTTGTTCGTGATCCTGCCGTGATCGAATACGTTCCACGTGACGCTCGGCCCGCCGACCACGGCAAGCGTATTCGGCGAACCGGTCAGCGAACTGGCGCTCCAGACAAGCGAGCCGAGCAGCGACACGGACGGGTACAAGTCCGCCTCCGCAACGCCGATCAGCGCGGATTGCGCGGCCATCTGCCACTCGGCCGCGCGCACATCGGGACGACGCAGCAGGAGATCGGCGGGCACATCCTGCAATACAGCCCGGCTGACGAGCGGAAGCACCCCCTCCTTGCCGGGCTGCATGTCGAGTTCCGGCAACGGGTCGGGCGGCCGGCCGATCAGCACCGACAACGCGTGGCGCGCGAGCACGATCTGGCTTTCGAACACGGGAACACTGCTCAGCGTGCCGAGGTATTGCGTCTTCGCCTGCTGGAGATCGAGTTCATCGCTTTCTCCGCTTTTGAAAAGGCGTTGCGTGATCTCAAAGCTGCGCTTTTGCAAGCGGGCGTTTTCGCGCGCGATATGCAGACGGGCCTGCGCGGTACGCAGCGCGAAATACGTATCGGCCACCTGCGCGTGCAGCAGCACCAGCACGTCGTCGCGATTGGCCTGCGCCGCGAAGAACGACGCGTCGGCCGACTCGATCGCGCGGCTGAAGCGCCCCCAGAAATCCAGCTCCCAGCCGATGCTGAAGCCCACGCCGTATTGCCAGTAGGCGCCTGAGCGCGGGTTGAAACCGTCGGAGCGCTTGCGTGCCGAATACAGCACATCGGCATTGACCTGCTGCAGTTGCGGATACCGCCCCGCGGTCGCAATGCCTAGTTGCGCGCGGGCCTCGATCACGCGCAGGCCCGCAATCTTCAGGTCACCGTTTTGCGCATCGGCTTGCGCAACTAGATACTCGAGATTCTCATCCGCGAAAATTCGCCACCATTGCCGGACATCGGGCTCGGTACGCTGCTCGGTGACCTGCGCAATCGAAGCGCTGCTCCAGTGTTCGCTCCAGTTTTCGTGCTGCGGATGAAAATCGGGCCCCACGCTGGTACATCCGCAGAGGCAACCCGCGCCGATAAGCATGAGCCACGATTGACGCAGGTTCGTCGACACGGCGCGGCCCCGTCGGTTCTACGTAGTGTGCTGTTCTTCCTTCGCCCTCTCCGGCTGCGGCTGCGGCTGATCCCTCACCCATCGCCAGAACAGCTGGTAGCCGACCGCCAGCATGACAGGACCGATGAACAGACCGATGACGCCGCCCGACACCATCCCGCCGAGCGCGCCGATCAGCACGACCGGCATCGGCACGGCCACGCCGCGCCCGAGCATCAGCGGCTTGAGCACGTTGTCGGCCAGTCCCGCGACGAAAACATAGACGGAGAAAACGATCGTCGCGACACTGACGCCCTCGGTCACGATGACGAAAGCGATGACAGGGATGGTGATCAGCGTCGCGGGCAACTGCATGATGCCGATCAGCAGCACGGCAAGGGCGAGCAGCCCCGCGCCGGGAATCCCCATCACGACGAATGCGACGCCGATCAGCAGCATCTGGATAAACGCGATGCCGACCACGCCTTGAGCGACCGCGCGAATCGTCGCCGTGCAAAGATCCGTGATTTGCGGGCCATTCTCGGGGCCGGAGATGCGCGATGCGATCTGCACCGCACTGTGGTGGCCTTTTTCTCCGTAAGCCATGAATATGCCGGCCACGATCAGCGCGACGAAAAATATCAGCAGCCCGGCACCGAGCCCGGTCACCATACCGAGCAAGGCGAGACTCATTTCCTTCAGTTGCGGCGCGAACTTGTGCACGAGACCGGTGAGATCGGTCGAGGCCTGTTGCCAGAAGTCGTACACGCGTTGACCGATCAGCGGCCAGCGCGCCACCGATTCGGCGGGCGGCGGAATGCGGAATTCGCCGTTCCTGACGATATCCATTGCGCGCTCGATGGATTCGGCCACCGCCACGCCGAGCAGATAAGTCGGCAGGAGAATGACGGCAAATGCGACGATCACAATCAGCGTCGCAACGAGACCATCCCTTCCGAGCGCGCGGCGAAGTCTGACTTGAAGCGGATAAAGCGTGATCGCGAGAATCACCGCCCAGACCATCAGATTAAGAAATGGAAGGAAGATCCGAACGCAGAATATCGCCAGTACGGCAACCAGCCCGGCCCGGATCAGGACGTCGAGCAGCTCTCTGGACAACACCCTTCGGGTAGTCGGCGTGGGCAGCATCGCATGTCTCCTCGCGGGTTGCCTCCAATACTCCGATACGAGTATCCGGCAAATACCTGGGCCGCTATCGGGGATGGTAGGCCCCATCGCACCGCGGAGACAATTGGACCAAGGTCCTACTCATCTAACTGAGCATCTAGCTGATGCCGCTAACCGAGGCCACGCATCACGGCATCGATTCGCATTCCGCCGGGCGCCAGTTCCGCACGAGGAAAACACACGAGCGCGAATGCGCGCATGCGAGGCGGGTCGCCCGGAATACGCGCGAAATGAAACTCGATTTCGTGGCAGCCCGGACCATCCTTGTCGCGAATCACGTTCATCAGGTCGATGCGAACGCGTTTCGTATTGACGTACAGATGGGCCGCGGGATGAGCCAGAACGTCGCAGATTCCCTTTAACTGAAGGTCGTACGTCTTGCCCGGCATTCTGATCTCACCAAGCTGGCGCGCATTTTCTTCCAGCTGTTTCTGCACGTGTTCGAGCTGTCCGGCTTCGTCAGCCGATTCGTCGCCTACCACCGAGCGCATGCCGGCGCCCTGCCGCTCAAGCAGCGTCTTACGCGCTTGCAGCATGGAGCGCGCTTCATCGAGCAGCTTATGGTGATCGTTCGACAGCTTCGCCATGCCCTCGAGCACCAGTTGATCCAGCAGCCGATGCCCGATTTCGTCGCGTAGCTCAAGCTCAGTGCGACTGCACATACGCACCCGATGATCGCCGAACAACAGTGAAGTCTGAGGAACATCGTGACGCACTTCATTGCCCTCGAGCGCAACCCCGAGGAAATGCCGCTCGTTCATCGTCATGCCGAGCGCCGCATAGGCTTCTGTCGATTCGGCATTGCCGTCGAAAAACGATCGCAGTTCTTCGGCGCGGCCGAACGCCTCCAGCAGCGTCTCGGGCGTGGCAAAAAAAGCACGCAGATGAAAATCGGCTGACCAGGCCTGCGCATTGGCTTGATGCGCCGACGGCAACGAAGCCAGCAAGCCGTCGATGTACTGAAGCGCGGTCAGTACCGCGGGCTTCAAACGCTGTTCGTAGCGCGATGCCATTTGCAGGCGCGGATGCATGGCCAGAATGCGTTTGATGCCTGCGTCGATCTGTGCCGAATTTTGCGAGCCGGTCTGCGCGTGATTCCGGTTGAGGAGCCAGTTGAGCATTCCCATCTGTCTATCCCTCGCTGCGAGTGGCGCCGCTAAAGCCATACGAACGAGCCTTGGCGCGCTGGTCTCTTTTGCATCCCTGAACTATTCTAGGCGTTATCCGGGCTTGGACGTTACCCGCACGGCATCCCCTCCAACTATCAAAACGTGAGGCCGGTTTCGATCTCACGCGATCGACTCATGCAACCCGACACGTCAATCTCCCCAGGCAAACCATCTGCCAAACCCAATCACCGATGGTTGCGGTGGCTGCCCGGCGTCACGATGCTCAGGGAATACCAGACGAGCTGGCTACCGAAAGACATCGCCGCCGGGCTCGTCCTGACCACGATGCTGGTGCCGGTCGGCATTGCCTACGCGGAAGCGTCGGGTGTGCCCGGTGTCTACGGGCTCTACGCCACCATCGTGCCATTGCTTGCGTATGCCGTATTCGGGCCCAGCCGGATACTCGTGCTCGGGCCGGATTCCGCCCTGGCCGCGCCGATTCTCGCTGTCGTCGTGACGGCGGCCGCTGGCGATCCGTCGCGTGCCATCGCCGTCGCAAGCATGATGGCCATCGTCTCCGGGGTGTTTTGCATCGCAATGGGCGTATTGCGCCTTGGCTTTATCACGGAATTGCTGTCGAAGCCGATCCGATATGGCTATATGAACGGCATCGCGATCGCCGTTCTGATCAGTCAGTTGCCGAAGCTCTTTGCCATCAAAATCGATGAGGCCGGTCCGCTAAGAGATCTGCTAAGCCTGGGCATGGGCATCGCTAACGGCAAAACGAACTGGTATAGCTTCGCGGTCGGCGCGGCCAGCCTCGCATTGATCCTGTTTCTCAAGCGCTTTGAAAAGGTGCCGGGCATTCTGATCGCGGTCGTGCTCGCCACACTATGCGTGAGCGTGTTCGGCCTCGATAGTCTCGGCGTCAAGGTGCTCGGCAAGATTCCGCAAGGCCTGCCGTCGTTTGTCCTGCCTTGGGCAAACGGTGCCGATTTGACCAGAATCATCGTCGGCGGCTGCGCTGTCGCGCTGATATCGTTTGCCGATACCAGCGTGCTGTCGCGAACCTTTGCGGCACGATCGCGTAGCCGCGTCGATCCCAACCAGGAAATGGTGGGCCTCGGCGCCGCGAACCTGGCGGCAGGGCTCTTTCAAGGGTTCCCGATCAGCAGCAGTTCATCGCGCACACCGGTGGCCGAGGCGGCGGGTGCTAAAACGCAGCTGTCGGGCGTGGTCGGCGCATTGGCCGTCGCCCTGCTGCTGATCGCGGCGCCGAACCTCATGCGTTACGTGCCTAACAGCGCACTGGCGGCCGTCGTTATCGCAGCCGCCATCGGCCTGTTCGAAATAACGGATCTCAAACGGATCTATCGCATTCAGCAGTGGGAGTTCTGGCTTGCCATGGTGTGCTTCGTCGGCGTCGCGGTTTTCGGCGCGATTACCGGCATCTGCATCGCGGTCGTCATCGCCGTCATCGAATTTCTGTGGGACGGCTGGCGGCCTCATTTTGCCGTGCTAGGCCATGTCGACGACGTGCGCGGTTTCCACGACATCAAGCGCTACCCGAATGCCGCGCGCATTCCTGGGCTGCTGCTGTTTCGCTGGGACGCCCCGCTGTTTTTCGCCAATTCCGAGCTGTTTCAGGAGCGGCTGCTACAGGCGGTGGAAGAATCGCCGACGCCCGTGCGTAGGGTCGTTGTGGCAGCGGAACCCGTGACGAGCGTGGACGTAACATCGGCCGACATGTTGCTCGAACTGATTCGCGTACTGAACGAGCGCGGCATCACCTTGCATTTCGCCGAGATGAAGGACCCGGTTCGCGACAAGCTCAAGCGCTTCGAATTGATGGAGCTCGTCGGCGCCGAACGGTTTCATCCGACTATAGACAGTGCTGTCGACTACCATCTAGGCAAAGCGGAAGGCTCGACCGGCGGCCACGGCGGCTAGAAGGAGCCGGATCGCAGCCTGCCCGACGGCTCATTTCGCTGCAAGGCGCAAATCACGTCGCGTATCATTGACCGCCATCCGTCCACCGCGCGCCATGACCGCCAAACGCCCTCGCCCGCCCGCTACCGATCCGCACGCACCGCGCGAGCTGCTCAATCTCGCGCATCTGCTCGTGTTCGTGCGGGTCGCGCAGCACGGCAGCGCGATGCGTGCGGCCGAGACGCTGTATCGCGCGCAGTCCGCGGTCACGCGCTCGATCCACGAACTCGAGGGCGCGCTCGGCGTGCCGCTGTTCGAGCGGCATCCGTCGGGCATGCTGCCCACGCCGACCGGCCGCACGGTGCTCGAGCGCGCGCAGCGCGTGTTCGGCGAGCTCGAAACGCTGGCCACGTGGTGCGCGACGCGTCAGCAGGAGCGGCGGGTGAACGCGCCGCGCGGCGTGCCGTCGTCGCTGCTCAATACGCGACGCCTGCAATTGCTCGTCGAACTCGCACGCCACCGGCACATGCCGAGCGCCGCACGCGCGCTCGGCATCAGCCAGCCCGCGGTCAGCAGCGCGATCCGCGTGCTCGAAACGGGCGCGGGCTTCGAACTGTTTCATCGCAGCGCGCGCGGCCTGCAGCCGACGCCCGACGGCGAGATCTTCGTGCTTCACGTCCGCCGCGCGTTAAACGAATTGCGCCATGTACCCGACGACGTCGCCGCATTGCAGGGCACGATTCGCGGCCATGTCCTGGTCGGCGCGCTGCCGCTCGGACGCACGCTGATCCTGCCCGCCGCGGTCGCGCATCTGAGCAAGGCCTATCCGGGCGTGCGCGTCATTACCGATGAAAGCGCCTACGAAACGCTGGCCGTGGGGCTGCGTGCAGGCGATATAGACTTTATTCTCGGCGCGGTGCGCGAGCCCGATCCGGCAAGCGGCCTCGTCACCGAACCGCTGATGTCCGAACCGATGGCGGTGCTCGCGCGGCCCGGCCATCCGCTTGCGGGCGTGCGCAATCTGAAGCTCAAACAGCTGTCCGATATGCAATGGGTGCTGCCGCGCAGCCATTCTCCGAGCCGCGAGATTCTCGACGCGCTATTCGAGCGCAGCCGGCTCGCGCCGCCCGTGCCCGCGGTGGAAACGGCCGACCTTGCGATGATTCGCGGTCTGCTGCTGCAATCGGATATGGTGGCCGCGCTTTCCGCGCATCAGATGCAGTATGAGTGCGAAATGGGCCAGCTCGCGGTGCTCGACGTGCCGATGCCGGATACGGTGCGCGACATCGGCTTCACGATGCGCGCATTCGCCGAACCGTCGCCGGCCGCGCGCAAACTGATCGACGCGATTCGCGAGGTCGTCGCGCAGTTCAATCCACTCGGGTATGCCGGGCGTGCGGTTGCGTGATCATCGGAATCAACGCGACGCTATTGCGGCATCAACGTAATATCAACGCGCGAGCAGATCCAGAAAGTCCCGCCAGACGAACGGCACGACATCCTCGTAACGGATGTCGCGCGTTTGCATCGCATCCACCACGCCGTCCTGTAGTTTCGCGCACGCTTCGCTCATCAGCGGATCGAGTTTCGCATCGCGCAGGGTCTGCGCGACTTCGCGCATTTCCTCCGCGCGCCGGCGCCCGTGTTCGGCGACGCGGCTGATCAGATAGCCGGGTACGTCTGTATCGTGCTGCATCTTGCCGAAGGTTTCCTTCAGCGAGGCCAGCACGATTTCTTCGGCGCCGTAGTGCCGCGCCGCCGCGAGGCATTCCACCGACAGCGCCTCGATGCCCTTGATCATCACGCTGCGGCACATCTTCGCGGCCGACGCAACGCCGACCTTACCCGATACCGCGCGCGCATTGAAGCCGAGTGCCTGCAACCGCGGCGCAAGCGCCTCGGCAGTCGTACCGCCGAGCAGCATCGGCACTTTCAGACCGTATGGCGGCACCGGCGCCATCACCGCCGCTTCGACGTAGTGCGCACCAGCCGCTTCGATGCAATGCTGCCCATGCTGCTTCGTATGCGGCGATACCGAATTGATGTCGAGATAGGTCTGATCCGGCGTGATGCAGCGGCTCACCGCTTCGGCGACTTCGACATCGGAAGCCGCCGTCACTGCCGAGATCACGAGTTGCGCGTCCGCTAACGCCTGCGCAAGATCCGGCGCCGCGCGCACGCCTGCTTGCTTCGCCTTGTCGCGCATCGCCTCCGCGTGGTGCTCGCCGCCGTCGAGCAGGCGGTCGTACATCGACACCTGCACGCCCTTGCTCGCGAGCGCCGAACCGAGCATGCCGCCCGCTTCGCCGAAACCGATAAACGCTACGCGTTCGATTGCCGCCATACTCGCTGCATCGCGCATCGAGGTGTCTCCTTCTTTAGTATCGGGCGAGCGCTTGATGAGCGCTCGCCCGTCTTCTCTCAAACAACCAGGCTGGGCAACGTGGCCAAGTTACAGATCGTCGGCCGATTCGACGTAGCGCAAACCCTTGGCCGCGAGCTTGTCGCGCATGCCGTAGTAGTCGAGGCCGAGCTGGCCCGATGCCAGCACGCTGCGCGTCTTTTCTTCCTTCGCGAGACGGGCCTGCGTCGCTTCGACGACCGCCGCGACCGTTTCGAGCGGCACCACGACGATACCGTCGTCGTCCGCTACGATCACATCGCCGGGACGCACGAGTTGCTGCGCGCACACCACGGGAATGTTCACCGAGCCCAGCGTTTCCTTCACCGTGCCTTGCGATGAAATCGCCTTCGACCAGACCGGGAAGTCCATCTCCTTCAGCGCACGCAAATCGCGGCAGCCAGCGTCGATGATAAGGCCGCGCACGCCGCGCGCGGCCAGCGAGGTCGCGAGCAGTTCGCCGAAATAGCCGTCTTCGCAGGGCGAAGTCGGCGCAACGACGAGCACGTCGCCTTGCTGGCATTGCTCGACGGCTACGTGGATCATCCAGTTGTCGGACGGCGGAATCAGCACCGTCACCGCGGAGCCGGCAATCGATGCACCCGCATAGATCGGCCGCATATACGTGGCGAGCAGCCCGAGACGGTTCTGCGCCTCATGCACGGTCGCGCTGCCGGCGTTCTTCAGCACTTCGACGGCGGCCGGATCGGCCCGCGAGATACGGGTAACGACAACGCCGCGCTTCATGACAGATCTCCCACCACGCTCGGCGTGACACGCTGATACGCTTCTGCGTATTCGATGTTGCGCTTGGCGGTAATGCCGATATTGCGCTTGGCCTGCACGCCGCGCTGCAGGGCGACGCGAGTGTAGTACTCCCACAGATGCTCCTGACCTGCCATGCATTCGATTGCCTTGCGCTTTACGTCCCACACTTCCGTGATGTCGAGGAACGTATTCGGCGACCATTCGCACTGCTCGGTCTGGTGCGGCTCGAATGCGTAGACGGGCGGCGCACCGACAATTTTCTGGCCCGGGTTGTGACCTTCGGCCTGAGCGATGATGCGCGCTTCCTGCGCCACATGCATCGCCAGCGGATGGTCGAAGTTATACGGATCTTTGAGCGAATGGCTCAGCACGAAAGCGGGCTGAACGTCGCGATAAACGTCGACGAGGCGCAGCAGCGCTTCGTCCGACACGCGCAACGGGTAATCGCCGAGGTCGAAGAATTCGACTTCCGCGCCGAGCACGTCGGCTGCACGCAGCGCTTCCTCGCGGCGCGAAGTCTTGACCTTGTCGAGCGTCATGCCTTCTTTTCGCCACAGCTTGGCGGACTCGCCGCGCTCGCCGAACGAAAGACACACCACCTTGACGCGGTACCCGTTTTTCTTATGCAGCGCGATTGCGCCACCTGCCCGCCACACAAAATCAGCGCTATGCGCGCTGACGACCAGCATCGAGTTGTTCTCCGCCATCTGCTGCCCTATACGTTGATTTTTTCGGAAAAAAAATGAAATACAACGCTGATGATTCTAGGAGCCGCGCGCCGGCATAGGGTACGCGAAGAACCCTCGGTGGTTATCTATTCTGTTTATTGAAACTGTTTTGAAGGCAAACCGCGTCAACCGGCCATCGTTGCGCGGCGGCGTCCTGAGGGCGGAATTCGCCGCGCAATCGTCGCGCAACGGCCCATTGCGAGATTTTCTGCCACGCGCGCAGCGACCGATGCATTGACGAATAGCGCGCTCGAAATCGGCACGCGGGAATGCGTGGGCGGCCCGACAAACCAGAGGTTGCCCTGTCCGGCTGGCCGCGTCGGCTCGGCGTTCAATCGCTGCGATACCGCCACCGTCTCCCTGTCGCGCGCGCCGTGCACTTCGAGTTCCATCTCGCCCGACTCGTTCCTGACGAGGCGTGGCGCATGAAATCCCGCGGTCGTGACGATCGCATCGAAATTCTGAAAGCCCTCGCCCCAATTCACGCTCCACGGCGCCGTTTTATCGGGCGGCGCGACGACATCGAGCAATCGGCCCTTGCTGACGGTCAGCAAGCCATCGTCGATCACGTCTAGCAGCTTCTTCGCATTCGGCAGCGCGAGCGACGTCAGGTATGGTTCGACCCGCTCGCCGACTGCGGGGTGCATGGCGCCGGGAAATGGACACCGGGTTTTGGCGTAGATCGCGTTGATCGCTTCCACGAGGTCCACCAGCAGGTCCTGCCATTCGCATTGGCCGAGTTCGGCGAGACGGATCTGATCGCGCAGCCGCTCGCGGTAGCCGCGTGCCGCACTGAACTGCTCGCGCCACGAAGGGCCGGTCAGAGTCGACATGTGGTACGCGAGGTACTTCAGATAACCGTGCCTCAAGCCCTTCGGATACGACACATCGCCGCCCGGTGTCCATCCCCTGAAAAGCGACTCGAGCCACGAGCGGTCGAGGCGAAATCGCGCATTCCGGATGGACCGGCTGCGCACGGCAGGAAGCGCGCCGGACGGCGAGACCATCGACACCTTGCAGTGTTGCCGGCACAGCAGAATCGCCGCGTCGACCGCCGACAGCTTGCTGCCCACCACGAGCACGCGCGCATGCCTGGGAATGCGACGCAGCATGTCGGCTTCCGGATAAGGACTTTCGATCAGACGCGGATGGCCGAGATACGTCTTCAGCAGATCGGGAATGCGGGGCACACCAAGGCCCGTGCAGAAAACGACGTCCGTTGCAAACAGCGAATACGGCGTCTCGCCGCGCTCGAGCTTCAACTCGTGACCGCCGCCATCGATCACACGCACGGAGCGAAAGCGATACGGCAGGTGAATCACCTTGATGCCGTGCCGGTGAGCGATATCCGAAAAGTGGCGGAAGCGATCCGCGAGATAGGCGCCGACCCACGCGCGGGGCACGAACGCTTCCGGATCCACCGGTCGTCCGTTTTGCCGCAAATAAAGCAGAAAATCTTGTGGGACATCCGCGATCGCCGACATGATTTCCGCCGAGGTATTGCATAACAGGTCTTCGTCGTGATTTCCGAAGACCATGCCGGGACCGATATCACCCGGAGAGACTATATAGATAGTTCGCACCGCGCGTTGTTTGACGAGCGCGATAAACGTCGCCACGCAAGCGGCGCCTCCGCCGACCAGAGCCACACTATTTTCGTCCTGCTTCATCGTACCCATGTCCTTCTTACCGTTGACCACGTTCACGCGTGACGCACGATATCCGGCGCTCCTGAGCCGGGTCTTGAAGAATCTTGCGTCCACGGAACGCCGCCAGGCGCCGCTCGCCTGCTTGCAAGATTCTTCAAGACCAGCGGCGGCGCGGCCTGGTAAGCTGGAAGAGAGGTGTGGTGTCGGCACGCGATGCAGGGAAATTTGCACCGTGTTCCGGTCCGGCGCGGTCCGTGTTCGTGAATGGCGGGCGCGGTTCGCCGCGAAAAACAGGGCTGCGCCGGCACACCCGGCAAAGATGGCCGATATCCGGTATGGTTTTGGTTCGCGTTTTCCCGGCTCGCTTCGGGGAACACATCGCGAATCTGATTTCGAGGTAAAGATGTCGCATGACAGCAGCGTCAAGGTCTGGCGGATGATGGACCTGCATGACGCGGAGATGCTCAAGGGTACTTATGTTCAGCACATGTATCCGTGGCACGCTCATGAGGAAATAAGCCTGGGTCTCGTGCTGGAAGGCGCGATCAATCTGCGCACCCGCTCGCGTCAGGGTATTGCCAAGGCCGGCTCTTTCACGCTCATCAACGCGGAGGAAGCGCACTACGGCACGCCGGTGAACGCCGAAGGATGGCGGTGCAGAACCATCCACCTCAATCCGCAAATGGTGCAGATCACCGCGGCGGATTTGCGCAGATACTCTCCCGCGTCCAGCATCGCGTTTCTCGGTCCGACGTTCGACGACCCCGATGCGGCCAACGAACTGCTCGAATTGCACCGACGCTCCGAAGCCGACGCATCTTCACTGGAACGCCAATCGTGGCTCGTCACGCTGATCGCACGACTGCTGTTGCGGCATTCGGAAGCCGCGGTCACGCTTCCCGCGCGCGAACGCGAGCCGCGCGCGGTTGGGCTCGCGCGCGACTATCTGGTCGAAAACCTCGGCGACAAGGTGACGCTGGACGAACTGGCGGCTACGTCGGGCTTGCCGCCGTTCCGGCTTTTACGCGCGTTTCAGCAATCGGTGGGGCTCACGCCGCATGCGTATCAAACGCAGACGCGCATCCGTGCGGCGTGCCGACTGTTGCGGTCGCAGCAACCGCTCGTCGACATCGCCGTCTCGACGGGGTTTGCGGATCAGGCACATCTAACCCGCACGTTCAAGGCGATTATGGGCATGACACCCGGGCAGTATCGCGACGCGTTTCGCGCATTCGATTGATCCTGCTTGAGCCTGCATGAGTCCGCTCGAGCCGGACTCATGCCGCTCATGCTTCGCCGCCCGGCGCATCATTAAAAGCGCGTGCGCATCCCCATCATGCCGACGATCTGATTGTTGGTCGACGAGGCCCCGCCCGAGTTATAGACGAAAGCGCTGAAATTACGGCCGCTCACGTGCTGATAGACGCCCTCGAGATATACATCGGTACGCTTCGAAAAGCTGTACACGGTTTGCAAGCCGACCTGATTCCACTTCGGCGACGACCCGAATGTCGAAGTGTTCGTCACATGGCCATTCGTAAAGACGTATTCGGCGCCGACCGTGAGCTGCGGCAGCACGAAGTATTTGCCGTTGAGTTCGTAGTTATCGAAGCGCACCGTTCCGTTCTGTGAACCGAACGACGTCGAGCCCTGGAACTGCGTGTGCGTATAGACGAAGCCAACCTTCGCCTTGCCGATTTCGTAGTTCACGCCCGCGCCGGCGATCCGCTGCACATCGGCGCCCAGCACGAAGCCAGCCGTATTGTTCGCCTGCGTTTCGTTGGCGTCGAGCGCGCCGGGGCTGCTGATCGTGGTGTTTTTCGTGCCGTTCAGTTGAAAGTACGCGATACCGGCATTCAATGGCCCCTTGCTATACGCGAGGCCCGCACTGTATGCGCGGTTCACCGCAAAGTCCACGCTATTGGAGAACGCGTACTGGGCCTCGAACTTCAACCCGCCGTAAACCGGACTCGTGTACTTCACTGTGTTGCTTAAACGATATGAGTGAATCATGTCGTCGTTGTCGAACGGGTGAGCAAACGCGGTATCGCCGAAGTTGATCGACGTGGCCGAAAGTGGAATCAGCGTGTCGGTCAGCGCGTCGTACTGACGGCCAAGCGAAACCAGACCGTATGCCTCGCTGTGCAGACCGACGTACGCCTGGCGGCCGAACAATCGCCCGTCCTGCGCCGATTTTCCGTTGTTGATGTTGAATCCGCCTTCAAGTACGAAAATCGCACCGAGGCCGCCGCCGAGATCTTCGTTGCCGCGCATGCCGAAGCGGTCGCCGTTGATATTGCCGGTGCTCTGTCTGAAGAGCGATCCGCCATTGGCGTTATTCGTGTATTGAAGCCCTGCATCGAGCAGGCCATACAGCGTCACTGAGCTTTGTGCATGCGCGAGCTGCGCGGCGAACACGCCTGAACAGGCAATAAAATACAAACCCCGTTTCATTTCTCTCCTCTCATTTGATTGACAGTCGAAAGCCAACTCGAGTGAATCGGCCAGCTGTACGACAGAGGCGTGTAATTTAACTTTCGGGTTTATATCGGCGCTATGCGGACGCCCTTTTTTGTCAAAAAAGCATGCCCCAAAACTGAATGTACTTAGGCTCCCGAATTATGTTTATCGTGAATTTTCTTCATTATTTTCCGATGCATTGATTGCAAGGAATAACAGAATTGACCTGCGTATGGATTATCGTCAGGCCGTGCCGGCATTCAGGTTGATACGGCAGGCGAAAAGAGACTGAGTTCAATTGCGCGCGTACCTCGCCGTGCGCTTACAGCAGTAACCGGCGTACGCCGTTTGACAGGCGCGCGAGACACGGTAAATACTGGACACGGTAGAAACCGTCGATATGCGTCAGGTTCCGCGCATGATGGGAGAACGCAGTGAAGCCCGGTGCCACAGGTTCTCGCTCCGAATGGGTCAAAAGCCTGCGGGTCGCAGGCTTGCTCGGCGACCTGACCGCGGGCGGCGTGTCCGCGCTCGTCATGCTGTGCTACGCGATGAGTCTCGGCACGCTGATCTTCAGCGCCGACCTGGCGCACTATGCCCAACTCGGCGTTCCCACCGCACTCGTCAGCTGCATCGTCACCGCGCTGGTCATTGCACTGACCAGTTCGATGCGCCTGAACATCGCCGGACCGGACAGCAACGCCACCGCGTTTCTCGCGGGTGTCGCCGCGGGCGTGGCGAGCAGCGTGCGCGCCGACGGCGGATCGCCGCAAACCGCCCTGCTCACCGTACTGATCGCGATTGCGTTGTGCTCCGTGTTGACGGGCATCGTGCTGTACGCGATCGGCTCGTCAAAACGAAGCCGCTCGCTGCAGTTCCTGCCCTATCCCGTCGTCGGAGGATTTCTGGCGGGCACGGGCTTTCTGCTGCTGGCGGGCGCTTTTCGTGTGCTGACCGGCGAAACGCCGCACTGGCAGAATCTCGCATTGCTTACGCATCTGTCCTGGCTCGCGTGGGTGCCCGCGCTTTTCGTCGGCGCGCTGACGACCGTTCTGATGACAGTCCCAACACCAGGCCGCCAGCACATCGCCGCGCTGCCGCTGGTGCTCGTGTGCGGCATCGCGCTGTTTTACGTGTTGCTCGCGCTCGCCGGCCTGTCGATCGACGATGCGCGCAACATGGGCCTGCTGATGCCGCGTGTCAGGCTGCATCTGATTCCTCACTTCGAACTGCCCTCATCATTTGCGCGCGGTGCAATCGACTGGCCCGCGATCACCGCGCATCTCCCCGAAACACTGGTCGTCACGTCCGCATCGGCGATCACGATCCTGATGAACTCGACAGCGATCGGCGCGGCGACCGGCGAAAACGTCGACCTCAATCGCGAAATGCGGGCCGCGGGGCTGGCCAATATTGCGAGTGGCCTGTTGGGCGGCATGGTCGGCTACCAGTCGTACAACCGCTCGATGCTCAACTCGCGCGCCGGCGCGACGAGCCGTTTGGCGGCCGTGTTCGCCGCCGTCGCGTGTCTGGTGGCGCTGGCTGCTTTGCCCGATCTCGTGGCGCTTTTTCCTGTGCCCGTGCTGGTCGGGTTGCAACTTTTCATGGGCTTGCGTCTGCTGCTGCACTGGCTCGTGGGCGCGTACGCACGGCTTAACTGGTACGAGTACGCGCTCGTGCCCGGCATCCTCGCCGTTATCGCCTTTTATGGCGTGATTGCCGGCGTGGTAGCCGGCATCGTCGCGGCATGCGTGATGTTCGCGCTGCTGTACGGACGCGTCAGTTGCGTGCGCTCGGAGTTCGATGCGGCCACGCGGACCTCGACCGTCGAACGCAGCATCGAGGCCACGACACGGCTGCGCGAACGCGGCGCACAGCTGTGCGGTATGTGTCTGCAAGGCTTTCTGTTCTTCGGCACCGCGAATTCGCTTCTGCAGCGCGTGCGCGAGCGGCTCGATACGCACGGCGCGCTCCCGGTTCGCTATGTCGTGCTCGATTTCGCGGCGACCAATGGCATGGATGCGTCGGTATCGATTGCATTCGTGAAGTTGAGGCAGCTATGCGCGTCGTCGGGTGCGGACCTCGTGCTGACTTCACTACCGGCGCGCTCGCGCAGCCTGCTCACACGGTCAGGCACGCTCAATCTGCGAATTCACGAATTCGCGACGCTCGATGCGGGGCTCGAATGGATCGAAGACCAATTGCTCGAATCGGGTGCGAGTACGCACGATGCAGACGATCAGGATTTCTACGTGACGCTCAAGGCGCATTTCACGGCGCCTGCACTGGAAAAGCTGTCGGCCTGTCTCGAAGTGCGCGATCTCGATGCAGGCCAACCGTTGTTTCTGCGTGGCGAACCGGGAGACGCGCTCTATATCGTCGAACGCGGGCGCGTGGCGGTTTCGTTGCCATTGCCGGACGGCCGGCTTGTGCGCTTGCGTTCATTCGGCCCCGGAACCGTAGTCGGCGAAATGGCCGTCTACATGCAGACGCCCCGCAGTGCCGATGTCATCGCCGAGGCGCCGACGCGCGTTCGACGGCTTGCACTGCCGACATTGCTTGCGCTCGAGCGCGAAGACCCCGTCGCTGCCCAGCAATTTCACCGTTTTTTGATCAAGTCGATTGCTGCGCGGCTGGCCGTTGCGAATGAGGCGTTGCGGGCCGCGTACTGATCGGTGCGATTTCCAGCGGCGCCGATTTCATCCGGTTTTGATGGTCTCGCCTGCAATTGCCGCATCGATGGTCGGAAGCGCGTAGACGAACCCGAGGTTATTGCCCTCTTCCCTGAGCTTTTCCAGTTCGGCCAGCAGTGCCGCATCCCGGACACCCTTTCCATATGCGATAAGCGCGCGTGCCCGCGCCGCCACAAAGACCGCGAAGGGCGAAAGCTCGCGGCAAGCGTATTCGTCGAGCGCCACGGCATGGGCCTCGGCCGCATCCCACAACCCCCGATCGATGCATGCGTCGATCGCATCGCGTCGAAACAGATAGTAGTTATGGCTCACCGCTCCGGCGGCAAGCACCGCTTCCCCTTCGGCGAGCGCTGCTTCGAAGACGGCGACGTTGTCTGTGGTGTTCGCCAGGATGCCGAGGCATGACGCGCCAAGATAAGCCATACCGGTCTCCCGGCTGATCGCCAGCGCTTTTTCAATGTCGTCGAGCGCCTCGCGGCGGCGCCCCGCCGCGCGGTGCAACTCCGCGCGAAACAGCAGCGCTTCGCCTTCGAAGCGCCTTGCTCCAAGCTCGAGTGCACACTGCAACGCCGGGCCGACATGCTCCATAGCGCGATCCCATTCGGCAAGATCGTGCAGGCAGTTGTAGGCGGAGTGATGCGCGATGGCAAGCGCGCGGCGATGGCCGACCTTTTCCGCGGCGGCAACGCTCGCGAGCGCGTCGTCGAGTCCCGCTCTGACCTTGCCGACCAGCCATGCAGTGATCGCGCGCATCGGCCGATTGGCGACCTCGATGCGTCCGAAGCCATGCCGCTGACACAACCGGATGCAGCGGCAGAAAGCATCGTAGGCGCTCATCATGTGGCCGCGCATGTACTCGGCATCGCCGACGCCGCCCAGCGCGGCCGCCTCCTGTTCGTGGTCGTGCGTCTCGCGCGCGAGTGCAAGGGCGCGCTGGTGTTCGCGCAGGCATCCGTCGCTATCGGCGCGCGGGAAACACAGATTGCCGCGCAGGAAATGGATGCGGGCCTCTTCGCGCAGCAGGCCTGCAGCGGTGGCTGCGGCCTGCGCATGGTCCAGATCGGTCCATGCGCTATCGAGATGGTCGATCACGCGCTTCACCGTGGCGCACCCGATCCATGCGTGGCATCGCTCGGTGTCCGTGGTCGCGGAGTCGAGCGCCGTTTCGAAAGCGCCGAGCGCCTGTGTCATGTCGCCCATGTCATACAGGATGTTGCCACGCAGGCACTCGAGCGCGACGCGCTCGGCGTCGGCGGGCGCCGCGAGTTGCAGCCCTCGATCGACGAGACGAAGCGCGAATTCATAGCGGTATCCGGCCGCCAGCGAACGTGCCGCGTCGCAATAGGCGCGGACCGCATCGGCGTCCGCCGCGCGATCCAGATGTTCGGCGCGCAGCACGAGGTCGCGCTCGCTATACCAGTGTGCCGCGCGGCGATGCAACTCGCGGCGCCGGCTGTTGAGCAGTCCGTCATAGATCGCATCGCGAATCAGCGCGTGGTGAAACAGAAATCCACTGCCTTGATGCCGCAGCAAAAGGCTTTCTACGAGGCTCTCCAACTTCGCGTCGGCGCCATCGAGCAGGTGAACGACCGCGTCTTTTTCAAAACGCTGCCCCAGTACCGAGGCCGCCTGCAACACCGTTTTGTCTGCCGGATCGAGCCGGTCCAGCCGCGCCTGTACGAGACTTTGCACCGATCCGGGCACGCCCGTTCCTGCCGTCTCCTCCGCATTTCTGAGCAACTGTTCGAGGAAAAGCGGGTTGCCCGACGCGCGTTCGATGCAGCGTTCGGCAAGGTCCGCCGTCGCACCAGGAAACGATTCGGCCATCAGACGCGCGTCGCCGACGTTCAACGGACCGACATCGAAACGCGCATACGGCGCAGCGGCCGCCGCGCGCCATATCTCATCGAGCGGGTCGCCCTGGACACGTGTCGTCAACAGCAGAACAGCCGGACACTGAGCCGCCGTCGCGGCGACTTGGGCAAGGTCACTGAGTGTCGATCCGTCTGACCAGTGAATGTCCTCGACGGTCAGCACAAGGGCCTGCATACGGCTCGCTCGTTGCACGAGCCCCGTCAAAACGTTCGCGCGGCCCGAGACACGCATTGCATTGTCCATCGCCTCATAGACCGCCCGTTCGCTGGCCGTCTGCGGCACACCGGCCAGGTCGCTTAGAAAGAGCGCCTCGCCGGCATCGATCAAGCCGTGCGCAGTGGCATGCGCGATTGCGGCCGCGCCGGCATCTTCAGCGGCATCGCTCGTGCCGGCATCGCTTGCATCGTCGAGCGCAAGGACACTTCGCACAAGCGACCGAATCGTATTCCGTCCCGTACTTGCACCGAAGTCGAGCACGACGGCGCCATGGCAAGCGAAGCCCAGCTCGCTCGCCTCACGCTGGAATTCCTCGACAATACGGGTCTTACCGATGCCGGCTTCGCCGCGCACCTGCACAACCTGCCCGCGCCCGGTCTCGCGACACGATTCGAGCACGGCCCTGAACTGGAGCAGTTCATCGCGACGGCCGATAAACGGCCGCCCCAGGCCAGTGTGCCGAAACCCGGCAAGACACCAGGCCGGCAGCGCCTGCGCAAAACCCTTGACGACAATCGCGCCACGCTCCGCGCAGTCGACGCGATCGGCCACCGCGCGCCACACGGCTTCCGAAATCAGGATCTCGCCTTGCCCGGCCGCGTCGGTGAGGCGCGAGGCGAGGTTCACGGTCTCGCCGGTCACGGTGTACTCGCGATGCGCGTCGCTGCCGGCGCCGCTCGCGACGACCTGTCCGCCTGCAATACCGACATGCACCGAGAGCGGACGCGACAGCGTGCGCGATAAACGCGGCATCGCGTCGCGGATGGCAAGCGCCGCACGCAACGCGCGTTCGACATCGTTCCCGTGCGAAAGCGGCGCCCCGAAAACAGCCATCACGCAATCGCCAACATGCTTGTCGATATGGCCGCCATGTTGCTCGACAATGCGATCCGTCTGCTCGAAGTATCGATCGAGCATCGCGAGCACGTCCTCCGCGTCGACTTCGCGGCTCATCTCCGTAAAGCCGCACAGATCGGCAAACAGCACGGCGACCTGCCGTCGTTCGGCCTTCGTGTCGCTGAGGGTCGCTGTGGCGTGCGCGGATCGTATCGGGGTGGTAGCCTGCCGCGATGCCTGCGTCCGCGTTCGCAATTCGCTCAGCGCATCGAGTAGCTTGCGGCGATGACCGATCGAGGCGATACCGAGTTCTTTCAGATCGTCGGCCGTCAGGCTGTGCAGCACGTGCTCGTCGATCGCGTTCTCGCGAAACGCCCGCTCATATTGTTCCATTCCGAGGCTATGCAGCCAGGCGGCGACGTCCACGTTCTCTCCTGCGGGGAAAGTCTCCGAACTGTTATTCAGCCGCGATTCAGCCGCGTGGCCTGAGCCGCACCGGCATGGTGTTCGGCACCATCGTGAATGCCGAGACTTCTTCAATCTTCGCGGGGTCGATCGCGAGTTCGATCTCGAAGTGGCGCGTCAGCATCGATATGACGAGCCTCATCTCGACCGCTGCGAGATAACGGCCCGGGCACACGCGCGGACCCGCTCCGAATGTCAGGTACGCCTTCAGTTCGTGCGCGCCTTCCGATGGATCTCGCGGGTGCTTCCAGCGGTCGGGATCGAACGTTTCCGGGTGCGCGAAGTTCAGCGGGTCGCGCGTGGCCGGACGCGTCAGAAACAGCATGCGTGTTCGCGCCGGTATCGCGACGCCGCCGATATACACATCGGTCAGCGGCTCGAATGTCTGGATCGCGGCAACGGGCCGCAAGCGCAGCGCCTCGTTGCATACGGCCTCGCACAGATCGAGATGCTTCAATGCGTCGTAGTCCGGACAGATTGCGGATTCGCCGAACGCCATACGCGCCTGTTCGAACAGGCGATTCTGCAGCCGGGTATCCGCGGCAACGTACATCAGCGCCCAGGCAATCGCATTCGCCGTCGTGTCCTCGCCCGCGACGAGCAGCGTCAGCACGTTCGCCGAAATCTGTTCATCGGTCACTTTCGAATCGGGCTCGTTGCGCGCGGCAAGCATGGCTTCAAGCAGGTTGCGCGGCGGCGCATCGGGAGCCTCACGCATGCGCTCGCGCGCCCGCTCGATCATCTTGCGGATATAACTGTGCACTTCCACCATGGCCCGCGCGAGCCGCCGGTCCTCGGCAAGCGTGACGTAGTGCCAGTAAGGAAAAATCGCGGTGATGCGCCGCATCAGCGCGGGCGTGACGAGAGCAAGCTGTTCCTGGATGATGCCTTGTTCCCGTTCGAGCGTATGCGGGTCCTCGCCGAAGGCGAGCGTGCTTGTCACATCGACCGTATAGCGCTTGAGTTCCTTCGTCATCTCGAGCGTTCGTTGCTCCTTCTCGGCCTGTTGCAGTCGAACGAGAAAACGCCCGGTAATCGCTTCCAGCGCCGGAAAGAAGCCCTTGATGTTCGAAAAGGAAAGCGCTCGCATGACGAGCCGGCGCTGCGGTTCCCAGGCCGCGCCTTCCGCCGAAAACAAGCCGTTTCCGCCCAGTTCGGCCATCACGGATTCCATGGGCGCAAACCGGCGATACAGATGCGGCCGCTCGCGCATGACGGTCTGGAACAGATCGGCCTGCGTCCATACCGTCACCGGGATCGTGCCGAGTTGGACCCTGTATGGCGAACCGAATTGCTTCGCCCATTGCTCCAAGGTCAGATGCAATTTTGCCGGCGCCATCTGGAAGAGATTCCCCAGAATCGGCATACCGCGCGGGCACGGCAGATCCGCAACGGTGCGCAAGGTCGGGTTCACGTCGAGTTGAAGGTCGGCCATGCTCTCCTCCGCTTTGCACGCCGTCATGCGAGGTAATGGGCATGAAGATAACTTTAGTCAATCGCCTTAGGGTTTTCCAAACCCGGGCTTGAGCGAAGTGCTTACTTTTCCCAGCGCGCATCGATGCCCAAGTTTATCTATCGGCTCTCCCGATTTTTCATCGCTTGTCGATCAGGCGAGCCACAGCGACAGTAGCGCTCCTGCCTGAGAAGAACATGAGGAAAACATAAGGAGAACATGGAATGACTGATCGTCGCGGCGTTGCAAAAGCAATTCTTGCTGTTTCGGGGGCGTGTTTATTTCCGACGCTTTTCCCGATGTCGAGGGCGTTCGCTCAAAGCGATAACGACGCACCCGATGCACTATCGGTCGCGCTGCGTCACATCGAGACCGACCGCGGGGGCCGGCTGGGCGTTGCAGTGATCGACACGCAGACCGGCAAGCGCGCCGGTTACCGGTCACACGAGCGTTTTCCAATGTGCAGCACGTTCAAGCTATTGGCGGTCGCTGCGGTGCTTTCACGAGTCGATAGCGGCACCGATCGACTGGAACGCCGCATCCGTTTCGAGCCGAACGATGTCGTGGTGAATTCTCCGGTTACCCAAAACAGGTCCGGTGCGCAAGGCATGACACTCGCGGAAATCTGCGAAGCGGCCATCACCTTTAGCGACAACACCGCCGGCAATCTCATGCTGGCAAGCATCGGCGGGCCTGAGGCCCTCACCGCCTATGCGCGCCTGCTCGGCGATCACGTCACGCGCCTCGATCGGGTCGAACCTGAGCTTAACGAAGCACGCCCCGGCGATCCGCGCGATACGACATCGCCGGCCGCCATGCTGTCGAATATGCGCGCACTAGTGACAGGCGACCCGCTACAGCCCGCGTCGCGAGACCGCCTGATCGGCTGGCTGGCCGGCAATAAAACCGGCGGGACGCGGCTGCGCGCGGGGCTGCCGCAGCAGTGGCGAATCGGAGACAAGACCGGCGCAGGCGAACACGGAACCACAAACGACGTGGCCGTCGTCTGGCCGTCGGAAGAAAGCCGCCCGCTGTTTATCTCGATCTATCTGACCGGCGATCCGTCCGATGGAAAGCACCAGAATGCGACGATCGCTTCTGTCGGTGCGGCAATTGCCCAATGGCTTCACGGATGAGAAGCAACGCATGCCAGGTTTGCGTGCTGTCATGGCGTTGGGTTGGGTGTCGCGTGCATTGCTGAGCTCGCTAGCATCCTCTCAACCCAGATTCATCGCCGGGATTTCCGCCACGAGCGCATCAATTGCATAACGCGTTTTCAACGGCAAGTACGGCGTTTTCGGCCACACCGCATGAATATCCATCGGTCGCACGCCGCAACGCTCTCTTACTGCCACGAGTTCGCCGGTCGCCATATATCGCGTCAGCAGCCAGCACGGCACCTGCACGAGCCCCAGCCCGGCGACGCCGGCTCCCGCAATCGCCTGGATATCGTCCATGCTCAGTTTCGACTCGATCGGTAGCTCCCACTCGACGCCATCCGTGTCGCGCATGCGCCATGGCGATACGACACCCGCGCGCGAGTAAGCAATGCCCACATGCCCCGCGAAATCGTCGATATCGACGGGCATGCCATGCCGCGCCAGATACGACGGCGCGGCCCCGATACTGAGATCCTGAACGCCGAGGCCGCGTGCCGCGAGGCTCGTGCTGTCGCGCAGTTCGCCGATCCGTATCGCCAGATCGATGTTTTCTTCGACGAGGTCCACCACACGGTCGGTGAACGAAATGTCGATCTGGAGCGCGGGGTGCTTGCGCGCGAGACCGAACAACACAGGCGCGACGCAATGGTGGCCGAACGCGAGCGGCGCGCTGACGCGCAAACGGCCGCGCGGCTCGCTATGTCCGCTATCGAGTTCGGCTTCGGCGGCGTCGAGTTCGGCAAGCGCCCGTACGCATCGGTCGTAATAGGCCTGCCCCGCTTCCGTGAGTGTCTGAGTGCGCGTCGTGCGATGGAGTAGCCGCGCGTCGAGACGGCCTTCGAGCCGCGCGATCACCTTGCCGATTGCCGAGCGCGTGAGATGCATGCGCTCGGCCGCAAGCGTGAAGCTGCCCGCTTCGACCACTTGCACGAAGACTGCCACGCCATCGAGCTTGTCCGTCATATTGGGTCCCAACAGGAACAATTGAAGGGAAAAACCAGCGTCAATCGGGAACTGCATTCCCGATATAGTACATCCGACGTATTCCTGATTGAACCGTTGCTGTTGTGTTCGGTGCATGCGGTTCACAAGAATCCCTTTCCCTTCGATACCCATGACACTACTTCGCCATCCTCAAAATGCCGTTGCACTCGCCACGGTTTGCCTGACTTCGCTGATGTTCGGGCTCGAAATATCGAGTGTGCCGACCATACTCTCCACGCTCGAGCATGTGCTCCATGCCGACTTCAAGGAAATTCAATGGATCATGAATGCGTACACGCTCGCGTGCACCACCGTGCTGATGGCTACCGGGGCGCTCGCCGACCGTTTCGGGCGCAAACGCGTTTATATGGCCAGCATCGTGATGTTCGCGGTCACGTCGCTGGTTTGCGGGCTTGCGTGGAACGCGCCCGTGCTGATCGTCAGCCGGTTTCTTCAAGGCATGGGCGGCGGCGCGATGCTTATCTGCCAGGTCGCTGTGCTGTCGCATCAGTTTCAGGAAGGACGCGAACGCAGTAAGGCGTTTAGCGCATGGGGAATTATCTTTGGCATCGGGCTGGGTTTCGGGCCGATTATCGGCGGCATGATCGTCGCGATCGCCAACTGGCAGTGGGTGTTTCTCGTCCACACGCTGGTCTCGGTCGTCGCGTTCGGTCTCGCCTTCGCCGGTGTGCAGGAATCGTGCGACCCGCATGCGCAGCACCTCGATGTGCCCGGTGTCGTCACGCTATCGGCATCGACTTTCGGCCTTGTTTATCTGATTACGCAAGGGCCCGCCCTCGGATTCGACAGCGTCGTCGCGTGGAGCATCATCGCGGGCACGGCCACGAGTTTCATGGCATTCCTCTATGTCGAGAAGCGCAGCCCTCGGCCGATGTTCGATTTTTCGGTGTTCCGGATTCGTCCGTTTTCGGGTGCGATGTTTGGGTCGATGGGCATGAACTTCAGCTATTGGCCGTTCATGATCTACCTGCCGATCTATTTTCAAGGCGCGCTCGGCTATACGAGCGTAAAGGCGGGACTGTCGCTACTTGCCTATACGTTGCCGACACTGGTGGTGCCGCCGTTTGCTGAGCGTCTCGCGCTCCGGTTCGAAGCGCGCCGCGTCATTCCGCTCGGCATGTTCACCATCGGCCTCGGCTTCCTGCTGATGAGGCTCGGAACCGGCGCCGACCACGCCAGCTGGATCACGATGTTGCCGGGCTGCCTGGCGTGCGGGATCGGGCTCGGCCTGACCAATACGCCCGTCACGAATACCGCTACGGGCTCCGTGTCTTCAAACCGCGCGGGTATGGCTTCGGGCATCGATATGAGCGCGAGATTGATCAGCCTCGCCATCAATATCGCACTCATGGGTTTTGTCTTGCTCGAAGGCGTGCTTTCCTCGCTCTCGCGCGCACTGCCCGATATTTCCGATGTCGCTTCGCTGCGCTTGCTTGCGGAAAAAGTTGCTGCCGGCGCGATCGCGGAGCTCTCGCAAAGCAGCGTCGAACTGATGGCCGCCGATCCGCACGGCGTGATCGTTCATGCGGCGCTCGTGCATGGCTTCCGTCTCGTGATGTTGTACGGCATGACCGGTGCCTGGGTCTTGACGTTTTTTAGCGTTGTCGCGTTTGACGGTCGCTCGGCGCGCGAAGCGAATGCGAGTGTACGTCATCCGGTTGTTGCCAGGAAGGATAGATTCCTGACCAGGGTGGCAACTAACATGCTCGCCAAGGTCCGTTCAACCTCACGAAGCAAAGTGTGCAAATCCGACTAAACGCTTCCTTCTCCGATCGATTTGCGGCCATAAGTCCCTTTATGCGCCGCGTCGATCTATTGCCATTCTGCGCATTCAGTCATTAACTAAAATAAGATTGCGCACGAACTAAACACGCCAGCACACAAAGCAATGAGCTAATAAAGCAAAGCGCCCCTTAAAGTTCCAATCAATCAGTTATCCGACTCAAAAAAATAAAAAAATGGTGCGACATCGAAATGGCCGGTAGGCCACCGACACAAACCTGAAACACACCCCCTCTAACTTCCCTCGAATTGTTCGGCACATGTCCAATATCTGGGTTTCGATTCACCAAGCCTTTTGCAAGTTACTTCTTTAGCCGGAGCAGTCAATTGTCTTTCAGCAATCTGATTAATATCGCCATGTCTTCCGGCGGCATATTGTTCGTTATGCCGCTATTGTTTCTGATGACCCTCACAATTAGTCTCGAACGCACGTGGTTTCTTGCGCGGCTTAGAGAAAAAGGTCATCTCGTCATCAAGCGAGTCGAATCGCTCAATCATCTCGACCTGAATGAGCTAGGTAACCTGCTGCGCAGCGTGCAGCGCCAGCCGCTTGCGAGCGTGCTACGCGTGCCACTCAACTTTCCGGATCTGCGCGATCACGTGCGGCTTGGCGACAGGCTCGAAGAAGCGATTCTTCTCGAAGTTCCAAGAATGGACCGTTCGCTGTGGCTGCTCGACACCGCTGTCACGCTGGCGCCGCTGCTCGGCCTGTTGGGCACGATCATCGGCATGTTCAACTCGTTTCAGGTGTTAGGCCAGCCCGGCACGGCACCCACCCAGATCACCGGCGGTATCGCGGAAGCGCTGGTCGCGACCGCATCCGGACTGCTGGTCGCGATTGTCGGTCTGATCTTCCTCAATGCGTTGCAGACGCGCGTTCGCATGCTCGTGCACGACATGGAAACGCTAAAGACGATGCTGATCAACCGTCTCGACGGATCGAGCGCAAGGAGTCATGCGTGATGCGCTACCTCGAGCCACGCAAGGCACGCATCGAGATCGTGCCGATGATCGACATCATGTTCTTCCTGCTCGTCTTCTTCGTGATCGCAATGCTGAAGATGATTCCGAGCAGCGGCATCGCTTCGCAATTGCCGCATAGCTCGACCGCCACGGAAGTGCCGCACCCGAAGGTGCTCGTGGCTCTGCTGAAGAACGGCAGCGTGCTGGTCGACGGCAAGCCGGTTGCGTTGCCTGAACTTTCCCATCAACTCGCCGCCAACGACCCCGCCAAAACGGCCGTGACGATTGCAAGCGATCAGGGCACGTCGGTGCAAAGCCTGATGGCTGTCATGGACGCATGCCGCACTGCAGGCGTCACGCAGATTTCTCTGGCCGCCAAAGTGCAGCAATAAACATGCGGCCGACCGCAATACTGGAATCGTGAAATGAGCACGTTGCAACAGCCGGAGCCGGCGAGAGCTCGCACGGTACTCGGCGAAGCTTTCGTCGTTTCGCTCGTCATTGAGGCGCTGATTCTCGCAGCGCTCACTGGGCTCTTCAAGCGCGAGGAGATCAGGCCAAAAGCGAAGCCGCCCGAGCCGATCAAGGTCATGCTGGCGCCAGCGGCACCCGCGCCAACGCCTCCCGCGCCGCCGCCGGCTGCCGCGAAGACAGCGCCGCCCACGCCGCCGGTGCCGGTGAAGCCGCCGCCGCGCGCGGTGAAGCAACCCGTGGCGCCTAAGCGGAACGCGAATCCCATTGCGCCAAAGCCGGAGTTGCCGAAGGCGCCCGCGCCTGCTGATACCCCAGCGCAGCCCGAGCAGGCGCATGACCAGGCACCGGAAACGCCCGCGCCTCCCGTCGATGCGTCGCCGCAACAGCCTCAACCGCAGCCTCAAGCGCAGGCAAGCCATTCGGATGCCAAACCATCCGCACTGTTCCAGGCACGCTTGCGCGATGCCGTGCAGGCCGCCGTCCGCTATCCGAATGCCGCGCGAATCATGCGGCTTACCGGGCATGTCCGGCTCGGTTTCGCGTATCAGGACGGCACGATTTCGAACCCGCATGTCGTGCAATCGTCCGGGCAGCGCATGCTCGACGACGCCGCATTGACGGCACTCAATAGCGCCGCGTTTCCGGACCCTCCGCCCGAACTCAAGGGTCATCTGCTGAACCTCGAGATTGTCGTGACCTTCGCACCGTCTTCCTGACCGCACGACGCAAGTCGCCCGGCGGTTCACGCCAGTTCCTATCGCCGCGTCACAGCGGCACCCACTTCCCTATTGCCGTCCGGCAAGGAGTCGTCATGCGCCTCACAGCCTCGCTCGCGCTCATGGCATTCGCGCTCAACGCGAATGCGCAGGACAAACCCGCTTCGTCGTCGACTGTTCCTGCAAACTCGCCGGGTCAACCCGCCGGTCAGCCCCCCGCTCAAACCGCGGGACAATCCTCGGGCCAACCCCTCGATCTCGGGACGGTCGGCGCCACCGGCGCAGCTGATACGCAGAGCAACGACCCGAATGCGCCCAACGCGCATGCAAACACCGCTCCCTTGATCGCGCCGACGCAGGCATCGCTGACCGAAATTCAGCCGCAAACGGTGCTAAACAAGAATCTGATCCGGAACATCGCGCAACCGAACTCCGACTATCTGGCGATCGCGCAATATGCGCCTTCGGTCGTCAATGCCACGCCGAACGGTGCCGGCTATTCGAGCAAGAGCGGCACGATCCGCGGCTTCCAGGACGGCCAGTACAACGTGACGTGGGATGGCATTCCATTCGGTGACCCGAGCGCGTTCGGGCACGCGACGGTGTCGTTCTTTCCGGCCGCCGTGCTCGATCATGTCGTGATCGATCGCGGGCCGGGCACGGCAAGCACGGTGGGCAACGCGACCTTCGGCGGCACCATCTCGCTGTTTTCGGAAACGCCTTCGCAGACACCTGGCGGCCGGCTCTTTAGCGCAATCGGCACCGGCGCGTCGTGGGAGGAAGGCGGCGTGCTCGACACCGGCGTGATTTCGCAGACAGGCGGCACGACCGCGCAGCTCAACTTCGACCATACGCGCACCAACGGCCTGATCGAAAACGCGAATTTCCGCCGTAATAACTGGTCGTTCAAGGTCGAACAGCCGATCGGCGACAACACGGTGGTGACGCTCTTCTCGAGCGTCAGCGACGTGATCTGGAACACGTTTTCGCAGATCACGACCGAAACGGCGAACCGCTTCAGCAAAGACTTCGGTAACCTGAATGCCGATCCGAACTCGCAGGCGTTCGCGGGCTACAACACCGATCACCGCCGCGCTGATTTTGAATATATCGGCGTGCAAAGCGACCTCGGCGTCGTGCGGATCGACAACAAGGTGTACACGTACGCGCTGTCCGACGAAGGCCTCGGCGGTCTGGACCCGACGCTGCGCACGCCCAATTCGGTGAATCTCGCGAGCGGCGTGCCCGGCACGCAATCGTTGAGCCAGTACCGTTCTTGGGGCGATATCTTCAAGATCGAAGGCGACGTCGGCCGCGGCTGGCTCTCGACGACGATTCGCGCGGGCACATGGCTCGAACACGCGCGGATCAACCAGTTCGAGCAGGACGTCGACCTGAGAACCAACACACCGGTGCAATTTCTGACGAACCCGGGCAAGGGCTCGCTCGTCAACAACAACCTCGCAGTGACCAACACCGCGCAGACCTTCCTCGAATTCGAGTGGAAGCCGCTGCCCGGGCTCACCATCACGCCGGGCTACAAGCACATCAATTTCAATCGCAGCTTCGATGGCCTGCAAAACTTTATCGCCTTGAATAACAGCGCATCGTATAGCGCAGACCTCGGCTCGGTGACCGCGAACTATCGCATCGCACCGCCGGTGTCGGTGTACGCATCGTGGGCGATGGGTTTTCAGGCGCCGCCCGTTAGCGTGTTGCAAAGCCTCGCGCCGCAACAGGCGCCGCTCGATCCGCAAAAAACGCTGAACTACCAGGCTGGTGTGGTCTACAAGAGCGACCGGCTGGCAGCGGACTTCGACGGCTACTACATCGACTTCGCCAATGAGATCAACAGCCGGCTCGAAACCGTCGACGGCGTGACGAACCAGCCGGTGTTCTTCAACCAGGGCGGCGTGATCTACAAGGGTCTGGAGGCCGAGGCCACGTATCAGATCGGCCACGGTTTCGCGGTAACGGTCAACGGCAGTTTGAACAGCGCGAAGTCGAAGACGACGGGTCTGACGATCGCCAATGCGCCTAGCTCGACCGCATTGTTCGGCGTGCTTTACGACCGCGGGCCGTTCTTCGGTTCGTTTCTGACCAAGTACGTCGGCACGCGCTTCACGGGTTCCGGCGAAGACCCGAAGAACCCGAACGTGAATCTTCCCGCGTACTACTACTCGGATCTGGTGCTCGGCTTCCGGTATCAGAAGCGGCTGAAGCTGCAATTGCTCGTCGATAACCTGTTCAATCGGCGCACCGCGACCGAAGGCAATGGCGCGGCGGTCGATCCGACCTTCTATTTCCTGCCGCGGCGCAACTTCACGCTGCAGGCAACGGTGTATTTCTGATTGGGTCGCTTTGATATGAACTGCTCACTTTTAGCGTCACTCAGATGCGTTCGGGCGAAGGCTTGCCTCGCGGCGGCGGCGCTGTATTTTGCGTATTCAGGCAGCGTAAGCGCGGCGACGCTCGCGCAGACCGCGACCGGCGACGCCTACGGCGTTCCAACCACGTCGCACGAAACGGCAACGTCGGGACCCGCCAGCGCGGTCTATCCCTACCTTGGCGTCGATACCGGCGGTAAGGTCTTTCTCGGCGCAACCTTGCCTTTCGGCATGGTCAGGCTCGGCCCCGACGTCGAAAATTTCGACGGCGAACCCGCTAGCGGCGGCTATGCAAGCAGCGGCCTCGTGAAAGGCTTCAGCCATCTGCATCTGAGCGGCGGCTCCGGCAAGTACGGCAATATACTCGTCGCGCCCGTGACCGGGCCATTGAATCCCGGCGACATCAAGTCCGCGCGGGCCGATGAAGAGGCAAGTGCCGGCTACTACCGTGTGCGGCTGACGCGCTACGACACGCTTGCCGAGTTGACCGCGACACGCCGTGTCGGCTTGCATCGCTACACATTCCCGCAAAGCGACGACGCGCATATCACCGTCGACGTCGCTCATCTGCTCGATCACGGCAACGGCGCCGAATCGCAGCAGTTCGTCGGCGGCAAGGTCGATGTGCTGTCCGACCACGAAGTGGCGGGTGTGGGCCGCTATCGGGGTGGATGGAACGAAGGCGGCGAATACCGCGTGTACTTCTACCTCGTCTCTGACACACCTGCCAAAGATGCGCACACATGGTCCGGCGCATCGATCACTTCAGCGAGGCACGCATCGATTGAAGGCGACTCGCAGCTCGGCGCGTCGCTTGACTACACCACCGGCGCGGGACAAGTGATCCAGCTCAAGGTGGGCATTTCATTTGTCAGCGAAGAGCAGGCACGCCGCAACGTAACCGCTGAAGCGCCGGGATGGCAGTTCGACACCGTGCGCGACGCCGCAACCGCTACATGGGACAAGGCGTTATCGCCGATTCGCATTGACGGCGCCACCGTTTCGCAGCGCCGCCAGTTCTACACCGCCCTTTATCACGCGTTACTGCTGCCGTCGGATCGTACCGGCGAGAATCCGCTGTGGAAGTCGAAAGAACCGTACTACGACGACTACTACGCGATCTGGGACACGTTCCGCTCGCAGGGGCCGCTGCTCACGCTGATCGCGCCCGATCGTCAGCGTGACGCGATCCGCTCGCTGATCGACATTTACCGGCATGAAGGCTATATGCCCGACGCGCGCAGCGGCAATACGAGCGGTCGCACGCAGGGCGGCAGCAACGCGGACGTGGTGGTGGCCGACGCATACGTGAAGGGCATGACGGGTATCGATTACCGCGCCGCATTCGCGGCCATGAAAAAGGACGCCGAAGTGCCGCCCGCCGACGCGCGCATGGAAGGCCGTGGCGGCCTCATCGATTACAACAGCAAAGGCTATGTGACCGACGCCGACGAACGGTCGGGATCGCGCACAGTCGAGTACGCCTATGACGATTTCGCGATCGCCGAACTCGCGTGCGGACTCGGCGACACCGCGGCGGCGAGGCGCTATGCGGCACGCGCGGGCAACTGGGCCAACCTGTGGGACACGAGCCTTTCGACCGGCGGCGTGACCGGCTTCATACGCCCGCGTAATCCGGACGGCAGCTGGGCGCCGCCCGATCTGACGATACGCGGCACCTGGCCCAACTTCGAATATGAAGGCGATATCTGGACGTACTCGCTGTACGCGCCGCAAGACGTGCGCGGCTTGATACGGATATCGGGTGGCAAGGAGGCTTTTGTTCATCGTCTCGATACGCTTTTCAACCGCAAGCATTTCGACATGTCGAATGAGCCCGGCTTTTTGCTGCCGATGCTTTATTTATGGGCCGGCCGACCCGACAAGTCCGTCGATCGCATCGTCGATCAGCTCGAAAAACAGTTCAGCGCTTCGCGCGCCGGATTGCCGGGCAACGACGACTCCGGCGCGATGTCATCGTGGCTCGTGTTCCAGATGCTCGGGTTTTATCCGAATGCGGGTCAGGATGTCTATCTGATCGGCACGCCGAGTTTTCCCGAAGCGGAAATCGACATGCCGTCGGGCAAGGTGTTCCGGATCGTCACAAAAAATTTCGATCGCGAGCGTTTGAACCGCTATGTGCAGTCGGCGACGCTCAATGGCAAGCCGCTCGATAACGCGTGGTTCCGCCATGCGCAGATCGCCGACGGCGGGACGCTGGAATTGACGATGGGACCGGTACCGACGGACTGGGGCACGCGTGTGCCGCCGCCGTCGATGTCCGATCCACAGTCGCCGCTTTGTGCGGCTGCGGCGACACAGGGTACAAGCGCGAGCTCGACTTCATCCGCCGCGCGCTAAAGCGCTAACTCGAGCACTCGCTCGATCACTCGCTCGATCACTCACTCGATCACTGAGCGGTAATCGCTCAACCACAGGAAGCTTCGATGAAATCGCTTTTTTTCAAATGCCTGATGCCCGGCGCGTTCGCGCTCGCGCCGATGCTCTGTCTCGCGCAAACCGGCGACAACGCCGTGCGCATGAACCAGATTCAGGTGATCGGCACGCACAACAGTTACCACGTCGGCATCGCACCAAGCGACACGAAGATTTGGGAAATGCATCATCCCGATGACCTGAAGAAGCTCGGATACAAGCACCCTTCGCTGACCACGCAGCTGACGGGCGGCGTCAGACAACTCGAACTCGACGTTTTCAGCGATCAGAACGGCGGCCTATATGCCAACCCTGCCGGCCCGAGAATGGTGAAGGCTGCCGGACTACCGGCCGATCCGCCGTTCGATCCGCAGCATTTGATGCGAAAGCCCGGCTTCAAGGTGATGCATATCCAGGATGTCGACTATCGCAGCACGTGCCAGCCGTTTAGCGCCTGTTTGCGGGAGATTCGCGCATGGTCTGCTGCGAACCCGGGGCATGTACCGCTGTTTATTCTGATCGAGCCCAAGCAAAAGCCGCTAACCAAAAAATGGCCGCTGCCTACCGTGTCGCCGGAGCCATTCGATCGCGCGACCTTCGATGCGCTCGACCATGCGATTCTGTCGGTATTCAAGCGTTCGCAAATCGTCATGCCCGATGATGTTCGCGGCACGCATGCCACGCTTAACGATGCGGTGACGCACAACGGCTGGCCGACGCTTGAAAAGGCGCGCGGTAAGGTTGTGTTCCTGCTTGATCCGCCGAAGCTGGCCGCGATTTATCGCGACGGTCATCCGTCGCTTGAGGGACGCGTGCTGTTTACGAATTCGACGCCGGGGGCGGCAGACGGCGCGTTTATCGAGGTTAATACGCCTGACGTCGCGCAAATCCAGCAACTCGTGCGCGACGGCTATCTGATCCGAACCAGAACCGACGACGGCACGATTGAAGCGATGCGCAACGATACGACGCGGCGGGATGAAGCTCTTGATAGCGGCGCGCAGATTATCAGCACGGACTATCCGGCTGCGGAGCCTGCGTCGACGGGGTTTAAGGTTGCGTTACCTGGCGAGTCGGTGGCGCGGTGCGATCCGGTGAATGCGGCGGCTGATTGCAAGGATTCGGAGATCGGGGCGCATTGAGTTGAATACGTGACCCTTACCGTAACGGTTCAACCGGGGCCGGCGTGATCCGGCGCTACACGGCTGTCGATAGGCCGGGCTGAAAAATCAGCTCGACCTATTGCGTCGCCTCTTTCTTCTTCATCAGGAAATACGCTGCACGGCTGAGCAAAAAATTGGACATGCCGAGTTCTGTTTGAATTGTTTCTTAGTGCACTGCCGACCACGCCACCGTCACCGAAAACGCCCCCAGCACAATCGCCGCTCCGCGCAACACGTACGCCGGCTTAAGCCATGCAAGCCGTCCCTTCCCCAATTGCGCGCCCACTGCTACCCATAGCGAGCCAATCGGAAACAGCAAGCCAACGAAGGCCCCCATCACTTCGAGGTAGCCCGTCAAACTGGCAAACGCAGCAGCAGGAAAAATCGTTCCACCAAACAGGATCGCTTTGGGATTGAGCAACGTAGCGACAAAAAGCGTTCGCATGTTGACGGTTCGGCGCTGCCCGCCCGCGAGATCGAGCGTGGCGCCCCACATGCGAATCGCAAGCCAGGCAATGTAAAACGCGCTCACAAGACGCACTGCCCATGGCAGCCAGGACACTGCACGTGCGAGTTCGAGCAGAAACATGCCCCAGAATGAGATCGCGATCAGATATCCACAACATTCGGCGACGGTCAGCCGGACCGCACGGCGAAAGCCATGTTCGAGGCCCGCCGCCGCGAGTAGCGTGTTAGTCGGGCCTGGCATCACAAGAACGAGGAATACTGCAAACAGGCAGGCGTAAAGGCTAGATAAGGGAATCATGCTTTTTGAATTTATAGTTCGCGTGGGTCCAGATGCATTTCCAGGGGCGCCGAGTGCTTTAGCAATCGTTTAGCAATCCCATGCCGCCGCGAAGTATATCTCCTTAGCGTGAAACCAATTCAACCAAGAAACGCGCCGCCGTTCGCGTGAATCACCTGACCGGTCAGGTATCGAGCCTTGTCGCTGCAAAGAAACGCAACCACATCGGCCACTTCTTCGGGCGTGCCTCGACGTCCTAGCAAAGTCTTGCGTTCGGCGTGATGCGCAGGTTCCGTGTTGCCCGCCGCTCCACCACGCTGCGTGGCGATCAAACCCGGCACTACGCAGTTCACCGTAATACCGTCGGGCGCCAGGTCATGGGCAAGCGCGCGCGTGAGGCCGACAAGCCCTGCTTTGGCCGCAATCACATGCGCGCGCCCCGCCGACCCGGCATGCGCCGACATCCCGCCGATGTTCACGATCGCGCCCGCTTCCGATCCGATCATATGCGGCAACGCGGCCCGCGCACACAGATATGCGCCGTCGAGAATCACCGACATTACTTCGCGCCACTGGGTCCAGTCGAGCTGCTCGAACGGCACTTCACGCCGCAGCGCGGCGTTATTCACGAGGACGTCGATATGGCCGAAGCGCTCCACGGCGGCCTTCATCAGCGCCTGCGCGCCGTCGGGCGCGCTCACATCGGCAAGCTCCACGACCGCACGTCCGCCGGCCGCCTCGATCGCGCGGACCGTTTCGGCCGCTTCAGCGGCGGAGCTACGCGCGTTGACGACCACCGTCGCCCCTGCCGCGGCAAGTTCGAGCGCAATCGCCCGTCCGATGTTGCGAGCGGCGCCGGTAACAACGGCAACGCGTTCGCGCGGTGCTGCACTCATGGTTGAGCCTCCAGTGACTGCGTTGAAGTAATGGATTCGCTTGAAGACTGCACGCGCCGGTCGGCACGAATCCAGAATGCCAGACCCACGCCGATCAGCAACAGCACGATCGACATCACAAAGGGCACGCGATAGCTGCCCGTCATATCCGTGACGATGCCGAACGCGAGCGGCGAAACGATCGCGGCTAAGCCCGCCGCCGTGCTTACAAATCCGCTTGCGACGCCTGCGAAGGCCGGCGCCACATCCATCGGCACGGCCCAGATCGGCCCTTCCGTGGCTTCGAGACAGAACAGCGCGCCGGCAAGACAGAGCGTAATCACGGCCGTATTCCGCACGAACAGCACACACGACAACAGCACAAGCGAACCGAGAAAGCCGCAGACGATCACATCGCGGCGCGCGCGGTTCAGGTTGCCAGTGCGTTTATAGATCGCATCGGTCAACATGCCGCCTGCCGTGTCGCCGACTACACCAGCGAGAAATACGCCGGACGTGAACAGCGCCGAATGCTTGAGCTCGATGCCATATTCGCCGACAAAGAAACTCGGCAACCAGCTCAGATAAAGCCAAAGCGTCCACGCATGACAGAAGAACACGAGCGTGACGGGCATGATGCGCCTGATCAAGGGCCACCAGGGCACAGCCGTGCGATGACGCGGGCCCACATATGCAGGCAGAAAGTCGATTTCCGCTCGTGTCACGCCGCGATGCGTGCGCGGATCGTCGCGAAAGTAGAACAGCCACACCGTCACCCAGACGAGGCTCACGCAACCGAGCGCCATAAACGAGCCGCGCCAGCCGAGCACCGGAAACATCACCACTAACAGCGGAGGTGTGACGGTTGCCGCACAGCGCGCAGCCGCATGCGTGAAACCTTGCGCAAAGCCGCGCTTCGGCGCCGGCACCCAGTTAGTCATGGCGCGCGTCGCATTCGGAATCGTGCCGGCTTCGCCGAGACCGACGCACATGCGCGCGAACACGAGCGTGCTAAGCCCGCCGACTACGCCGGTCGTCAGCGTGCCAATCGCCCACAGCAGCCCGGAAATTGCCAGCATGAGGCGCGGCCCGATGCGGTCGCCGAGGTAGCCGTTGATGATCTGGAACGTCGCATAGCAATACCCGAATGCCGAAAGCGCGACACCGAGCTGCGTGTTGCTCAGATGCAATTCGGACTTCAGCAGCGGCGCAGCAACCGACAGATTCACGCGATCGACGTACTCGATGAAATACATCGCGCAGATCAGCATGAACACGCGGCCTGTCGCGCCTTTGAACATATTCGTCTTCTGCATCACACGTCACCCCGACGGTTGCTCGAGCGCATGGGCTTGTCTCCGACTTCGGTTCGACTTCGACTTTCGGCGTTCACTTCGGCTTGTACGTCAAACGTGTTTTAAGTATATTGTCGACATTCTGCAGTTTGCAAGCGTCACGATGACCTTTCGCTCACGTAAAGCACGAACCCTTCAAAGCCATCCAGGCCGGAGTGTGACCAAGCATGAATACCGATACCGTTGCTGACAAATCAGTAAGCATCGCTGATCAGATTGGAAATTGGATCGCGGGAATGGACGCGGCGCGCCTTCCGACTTCGACGGTCAAGGCTGCTCGCATGCTGCTGCTCGACGTCACGGGCCTGTGCGTGGCCGGTCGCGAGGAAAGCTACATTCGCGCGATCCTCGCTTCGACCGAGCCCGGCGGACGCTGCACCGCATTCGGTCACACGGGCGGCTTCAACGCATACGACGCGGCGCTGATCAACGGCACCGCGGCACACGGCGAGGATTACGACGACACGTTCGAAGGCGGCCCCGTGCATTCCGGCGCGGTCGTCGTGCCCGCGGTGCTGGCGGTGTGCGAGCGCGAGCAGCTCGGCGGCGATGCATTGCTGCGCGGCATTGCCGCGGGCGCGGAATTGATGTGCCGTCTGAGTCTCGTCGCACCGCGCGCGATCCACTCGGCCGGTTTTCATCCGACCGCGGTGATCGGCGCGCTGGCCGCGGCGGCCGGCGTATCGGCTGCGCTGCGGCTCGATGCACGCACGGCGACGTCGGCACTCGGCATCGCGGGCAGCATGGCCTCGGGCATCATCGAGTACCTCGCCGAAGGCACGTCGACCAAGCGCATGCACGCGGGCTGGGCGGCGCAGGCCGGTATTCGCGCTGCGTTGCTGGCGCGTGGCGGCTTCGATGGTCCGCGCACGGTGCTCGAAGGGCGTCACGGTTTCTTCAAGGCATTCGCGCCATCGCGCCCGCCCAATTTCGAGCCGGTGCTCGACGGGCTCGGGCAGAGCTGGATCATGGACACGATCGCATTCAAACCGTATGCATGCGGAACCATGACCCAGCCGTTTATCGACTGCGCGATCGCGCTCGCGGAGCGCGGCGTGAAGGCCGCACAGATCCGCGAAATCGTGTGCGACGTCGGCGAAGGAACCGTGCATCGACTGTGGGAAGACCTCGCGGTCAAGCACCGTCCGCCCACCGCCTACGCTGCGAAGTTCAGCACGCCGTATTGCATGGCCGTCGGCTTCTTCGATCGTAAGGCTGGCTTCGAGCAGTTCACCGATGCGCGCATTCATGACCCGGCGGTACTCGAACTCGCCGCGAAGATTCGCTACCGGATCGATCCGGATAACGAATATCCGAAGAATTTCACGGGCCATTTGCGGGCGACGCTAGCGGATGGCAGCGTGCTGGAATTGCGCCAGCCGCATATGCGCGGCGGCGCGCGTGAACCGCTTTCGCCTGAGGCCCTGAACGCGAAGTTTGCCGATAATGCCAAATACGGCGGATGGAACGACCCGCTTGCGCATGCGGCGCAGCGCTGGTTCTCTCAGGCGTTCGATGCTGCAACGCTCGAGGATGCGGCACAGTTCCGGCAATAGCACGCGCGTTTGCGAGGTCATCTATAGAATCCTGCCGGCCAGGGCATTCGCGAGCCCGGCGCAGAAAAGAACAATCAACGGATTCATTTTTGGCCTCGCCAGAAATACGCCTAGCGCGATCAGCGCGAGGCCCCAGATCACCCACGTCGCCGATGCGGCGCGCAGCACAGTCAACGAACTGGACAGGATGAGCCCGGTCGCAACCGGTGCGAGGCCGCGTTCGGCAATCGCGTGCCACGGGTGCCGCTTGTGCCGGCTCCACGCAAGCACGGCCGCATACGCGAGCAGCGACGATGGCACGAAAAGCGCCAGCGACGCGATCAGCGCACCGGTCCAGCCGGCCGCTTTCCAGCCGATCAATGTTGTCAGCAGCGCGCCCGGTCCCGGCGCGGCGCGCGAAATCGCGAACAGATCCACGAATTGCTGCTGCGTCACCCAGTGGTGAATGACCACAGCCTGCTGATCGATGTCCGCAACAATGCTCTGCCCACCGCCGATCGACAGTAACGACAGGGGAGCGAATACCGCGATCAGCTGCAAATAAAGGTTTTCACGCACGGGCCCGGATCCTCGCGGAAATCAGCAAACCGGTTGCGCCCGCAACGATCGCGACTGGCACCAACGGCCAACGCAGCACGCCAACCGCAACAAACACCGCGACGATCAGCAGCACTGGCCAACGTTGCACCGCGATTGCCGCACGAGCCGTGCGAAGGCCGACCGACGCCGTCATGCCGATCGCGGCCGCCGCGACGCCTTCGAGAAAGCGATGGACCGCGGCAAGCTGCGTGAATGCGTGAAATACGCTCGCGAACAGCACGACGACCACCATCGGCGGAACGAGCAATGCGCTGACGGCCACCACGCTTCCGAGCGGGCCTCGCAATCGATGACCGACATAGATGGACAGGTTCACCACGTTCGAGCCCGGCAGAATCTGGCCCAGCGTCAATGCGCCGAGAAACTCCTCGTCTTTGAGCCAGCCGCGCTGCGTCACGACTTCCCGATAAATCCACGCCGAGAGGCCTCCACCGAAACTCGTCAACCCGACACGCGCAAAGAGCGCAATGATCTGCAGCAGCGACACCTGGCGCGCATCGGGATTCGTTGCAGTCTCCATTCCCATGGTTATGCCTCGTCGACCGTTAGGTCGGGCTTCGTTCAGTGGCGGCCGTTCACGAGGTGGTGCTCGGCAATCTGTTCGTCGGCTTCTTCCTTCGCCTGCTGTATGACGTTGCGCGGCTTGCGGCGGCTCCATACCGACGCGCTCACGCTGATCGTTGCGCACACAAGCAAGCCGGCTGCAATCGGGCTGCGCACGAAGACGGTCGGGTCGCCATTGGAGATCGTCAGTGCCTGACGGAACGACTGCTCGAGCGTATGGCCCAGAATCAGGCCAAACAGCAGCGGCGCCTTGGGAATGTCGAAACGCCGGAACGCGTAGCCAAGCATGCCGAACACGAGCGCGAGATAAAGATCGAAGGTGTCGCTATTGAACGAAAACACGCCGATCGATGCGATCGCGAGAATCACGCAAAGCAGAATGCCGGGCGGCACATAAAGAATGCGCGACAGAATGCCGACCAGCGGTAAATTCAGCACGAGCAGCATGATATTGCCCACGTACATGCTCGCAATAAGCCCCCACACGATGTCGGGATTCGTATGGAACAGCATTGGACCTGGCTGCAGGCCATACATGATGAAAGCGCCCATGATCACCGCGGTCGCGCCCGAGCCCGGCACACCGAGCGCAAGCAGATGCACAAAGGCGCCGCAGGTATCCGCGTTGGTCGCCGCTTCCGGCGCCGCGACGCCTTCGATCGCGCCGTGGCCGAACTCTTCGGGGTGCTTCGAAAGCTTCTTCTCGAGCACATACGACAGCATGGCGGCCAGCGTGCCGCCAAGACCCGGCGCCGCGCCGCACAGAAAGCCGACCGACGAGCCGCGCAGAATCGCCGGCCTTGCGCGTCGCCACTCGGCGCGCGTAAACCAGAGCTTTCCTTCGACGCGCACCGTATGCAGTGTGCCGCCCAAGGTGCCTTCGACCATGCGGCTCACTTCGGCAATCGCAAAGAGTCCCACCACGACGACCAGAAAATTTACGCGATCGAGCAATTCGGTAAAGCCGAGCGTAAAGCGCGGCACACCGCTTTGCAGATCGATGCCGACGGTGGCGAGCCCCAAGCCCATAAATACCGCGATCATCCCTTTCGCTAGCGACTTGCCGTGGAGCGCGCTCACCGTGGACAACGCAAAGCAGATCAGCGCGAAATATTCCGTCGGCCCGAAGTGAAGCGCGACGGCCGCAAGCGGCGCGGCCACGAACGACAGCGCGGTCACGCCGATCATGCCGGCAATAAACGAGCTCACTGCCGCGATCGCAAGCGTGGCCGCCGCGCGGCCTTTGCGCGCAAGCGGATAGCCGTCGAGCACCGTCATCACGGCCGCCGCGTCACCTGGTGTATTGAGCAGAATCGCCGTGACCGCGCCGCCGTACATGCAACCGTAGTAGATGCCGGTCAGCATCATCAGCGCGGACATCGGGTCCATACCGAAGGTCACTGGAATCAGCAACGCGATGCCTGCCGACGGTCCGATACCCGGAAGATGGCTGATCATCGTGCCGATAAACACGCCGGCCAGCGTGTACAGAACATGCGTCGGCGTCGCGGCGATTGCGAGCCCGTGCAAAATGCCTTGCAGACTATCCATTGCGACCGCCTCAGAATGGGAGGATGCCTTGCGGCATCGGAACGCTAAGCAACTGCGAAAAAAGCAGATCGAGCACGACCGCAACGCCGATTGCGACCGCGAAATTGGTCTTGTGCCGCTTGCGGTTGAAGTAGCTGAGCAGACCTAGAAGAAATACCGTGGTCGATAGCAGATAGCCTGCGCGGTCGAAGCAGAAGTAATAGGCAACGGTCCATAGCAGCATGCCGACCAGCACGTAGCGCGGGAGCTTTTTTGGATTCGCGTCGCTGGAGTCGGCGGCGTCTGCATGCGAATCGGCGTGCTCGTTACCGCTCGCTGTAGCTGTTGCAGTTGCAGTCGCTGCTGCCGTCCCGGATTCCTGGCCGTAACGCGCGGTAGACGTATCGGTACGTGCCTCGAGTGCAAATCGCGGCGTGACGGTGTCGGGCTGCTTCTGTGCGTTCGCTTCGGTATCCTTTCCGCTTTCTATCCGCTCCGGATGCGCCGCATGACGCGCCTTGCTATGACCTTCGAACAGGAGCAGCAGTGCAGATGAAATCAACCCGACGCCGACCAGCGCGGGAAATGCCTTGGGCCCAAGCGGGTCGCTGAGTCTGACCTCCGGCAACTGCAGGTCCAGGTACAGGTAAATGGCTGCGCCGACAATCACGACGATCGCCAGCCAGACATCGCCTTTCACGCTCTTCATGTCTCCTCCAGCACTGACCGGCCGGAGCGGGTGCATACGATGGCGCAACCCGCGGCAACGGTCAGTTGTGAATCTGTGAGGTACGCCGGTCGCGCTGCCGCCTGTCCGCCACGATTGCGGCATGACAGTGCGGTTTGTGCGCGGCGGCCGCGAGAGGACGCTCGAACGGAGTGCGGCGCGACGCCGCCTCCCCGTTATGCGTGACGTGCCAGTTTATTTTTCGTTATAGCGGCCCGGCTTCACGACCTCGGCGATGGTGCCGTCCGGCGCGCGGAATTTCAGCGCGCCTTCGCCCTTCGCCGACAGAATCTCGCCGCCGTATTGCCGGATCTTTTCCGCCGCCGCTTCCTGGTCGTCAACCGTCACGCCCCAGTGATGCAGACGCGGACCCGGCCCTGCGATCTGCGCTTCGTGCGAGTCTTCGCTGTCGTACTTCATCAGCGTGAAATCGATGTGGCCATCGGTCATATGACGCGAAATATGCTGACGGTTGCGGCCCGTTTTCACTTCCTGGAAGCCGAACACTTCGGTATAGAAACGGGTTGCCGCCTCGAGGTCGTCGACTTTGACTGCGAGGTGAACGATGCGGGACATAAGCTTCTCCAGTGCGTTGGGTACTGCGGGTTAAAGGTTAAAGAGCTTAAGAGGTCGAAGGGACTAAAGCGGGTTAAAGCAGGTTAAAAGGAGGAGCGGACGCTCATCTGGCGAGACCGAGATCGCCGAGCAGCGGCGTGAGCCGCGCCTGTTCGCTTTGCAGGAAGGCGCGGGTCTGCGCGCTGTCCTTGTAATCCGCAGTCCAAAGATTGCGTTTGACCGCGGTCGCCCATTCCGGCGACGCGGTTGCCTTCTTCAGCACGTTGTCCCACCAGGCGATCTCGGCAGGCGTCATGTTTTTCGGCCCGACCAGCACGCGCCATGTCGTGAAGTCGATATCGAGGCCCTGCTCTTTCCAGGTCGGCACGTTCGCAAGCGCACCCTGCTCGCGATGCGGGCCCGGAATCGCGATCATGCGCACGCGCCCTGCCTCACTCGGCCCAAGCACGACGCCGGCCGGCGTGGCAGCAACCGTGACGTGTCCGCCCATCAGCGCGGTCATCGCTTCGCCGCCGGAATCGAAGAACACGACCTTGAGCTTTTTCGGGTCCTGGCCCGCAGCCTTGATCACGAGCGCTGCGGCATCGTGGCTTTGACCGCCGGGCGAACTCGATACGCCCATCGCGACGCTCTGCGGATCTTTCTTCAGCATGTCGACGAGGTCTTTGCCTGATTTGATCGGCGAGTTGCCCGGCACCGAAAACACCACCTGTTCCGTCACGAACACCGCGAGCGGCGTCACGTCGTTGAGCCCGATGGTGCTGAGGCCGGTGATATGGTTTGTGATCAGCGGCAACGCCTGGACCGTCACGTAATGCCCGTCGCCCTCGTGCGAGTTGATATATGCGATGCTGACCGTACCGCCGCCGCCGGGACGATTGAGCACAGTGACCGGCCGGCTCGACAGCTTTTCCTGCTGGATCACGCTTTGCAAGGTGCGCGCGACGAGATCGAGCCCACCGCCGGGCGCGCTCGGCACGACGATTTCGACGGGCCGATGCGGTTGCCATGTTTCGGCCGCGAAGCTCATTACGGGATTTGCAACCAGAAGCGCAGCACCCGCACTTGCGATCGCCGTCAAAGCTTGCCTCCTTCTCATTACTTCGTCTCCTGTATGCAGGGTTATTCGTGTTTCTGTACAAGGTGTCGCGTACGTTTCGCGCGTCATTCGCGTGTTGCGCGTCGCGACCTGAAGCGGGACTAGAAGCGGAAACTGTCGAACGTGCTGCCTGAGAATAGCTGTTCGATTGGTACTTCGTGCTCGATCAATCCGTCGTTTTTCGCATAACGCTGCAAGGTGTCGAGGTCCGCGCGGTTCTCTGCGACCCCGTAGCGCCAGAAGTCCTGACCCATTAGCGCCCGTACGCGCTCGACTTCCGACACGAGCCATGGATGCATGACGCGCAGCGTGTCCATGATCGACAGCTCGCCCAGCGCAATGTCGCGCGATTTGCAGAACGCCGCGTAGACGTTGACCGGCAACCACGGATGCGCTTCGACCAGCGTGCGGCGAATGCCGACCACATGCATCAGCGGGAAAAGTCCCGTTTTCGCGAACCATGCCTCTTCCGCCTCACGATACTTGGGGAAGAGACGCCGAACGTCCGGATTGCGACCGAAACATGACGGCGGCTTCGGCGCGATCACCGCGTCGATCTCGCCGCGATCGAGCAGCATGGCCAGCGTGTCGCTGGCCGCAATCGGTTCGACGTGGATCTCCTCGGGCAGGCTGTACGGCACGCGAGCCTGGCGGCCCGTCTGCTCAAGCCCGCCGGTTACCCAGCGAACGTCGCTGCTGCGCACGCCGTATTCATCGTTCAACATGCCGCGCACCCAGATGCCGGCCGTCTGCTGAAAATCCGGCACGCCAATCCTGCGGCCTTTGAGCATCTCAGGGCGCTCGATGCCGCAGTCACCCCGTACGTAAATCGCGGAATGCCTGAACGAGCGCGACAGAAACACTGGAATCGCGACATAACGGCTTTGCCCGTGCGCGGTCGTCATCAGATGCGTGCCGAGCGACAGTTCAGCGATGTCGAACTCGCCGTGCCGGAAAGCGCGCTGAAACAGTTCCTCCGCAGGGCCATTGATAAAGTTGATGTTGCAACCGTCGATGGCTGCTTTGCCGTCGATGAGTGCTCGTGTGCGGTCCGTCAGTTGGCATGCAAGCGATAGTTCGAGCATACGGATGGGCTGCTGGTTGCTGATAATCGAATTCACCGCGCGAACGCGTGCGAATTCACCGGTTAACTTCCACCACAAAAACGCGCCACCATTTCGGTGTACGAAATAATGAAATGTCGCTTTGCCGCGGCGACTTTTTTGGCAGTTATTTCGACATTAGATGCGACCCCGCCTCATCAGGCTTGTCACGCGACGACCGCTGCCGCGTATGAGACGGAGTCGCCGCTTATTCAGGCGATCGAGTCGTCGATTTCTTCGTCGCTCTGATCGTCAGCGGCGTTCTTCGCCAGATCGTCGAGTGCCTGGAGCATGCGCTCCTTACCCTTCGAGACGTGGCTGAAACTCTTGTCGTAACTGAGCACTGCGTTGTGCGCCTTTAGCGCATCGACAATCTCGCGATGCTCTTCATTCGACGCGAGCAGCGCGCCGCGCTGAACCATGCCGTGCACGCGGAACAGATGAAACTCCTTCACGCAGCCGCGATACACCTTGATCAACCGCGAATTGCCGGTCGATTCGACGATGTAGTCGTGAAACTCGAGATTGAGCGGATCAAAGCGCGAAAAGTCGCCCTGCTCGGCGGCCTCCTGCATTTCGTCCACGTAAGCGTCGAGCTTTTCGGCCATCGCCGGCGTGAGAACTGGTGCGAGCAGCGACGCCGATAGCGCCGTGAAGCCTGCGCGCAGCTCGTAGACCTCGATCGCATCGTCACGCGTGACCTTCTTGATGAATACGCCGCGATTCGGCACGAGATACACGAGGCCCAGTTCGGCGAGAGCCCGACACGCTTCGCGTACCGGGCCGCGGCTGACAGACAGTTTGTCTGCCACGGCCTTTTCATTCAGCCGTTTGCCGGGAGCGAGCTCGCCGCTCAATATCATTCGCTCGATTTCATGCTGGACCATGCCGGTTAGCGTGTGAGCACGAAATTCGGCAAGGGAGACCATAGTCGGTTTTTGATCGATTTCCATACAAAGAAGTCTAGGTTGCCATGTGAAAACTGTCAACACTTTACTTTTTGACGATTGCATAACACGTATCGTCCCCACTTGCGCTACCCACTCCGGTCCATTTCAACCGGGACTTCGATCAGAATTTGTGCTGTATCCCGATCCGGAATGCGAGCTGATTCAGCGCATCGCTGCCTGAATTACCGAAGTAGCTCGTCGACTTGCCGATCATCGCCTGTACCGGTACACCATTGTTCGAACCGGACGCCTTCTGATAGATCGCGAGCGCATACACGCTCGTGCGCTTACTCAGCAGATATTCGATGCTGCTATTGAACTGGTTCCACGTGCCGTTCGCCGATCCCGTCACCTGCGTGCGCGTGTAGCCGAGCGCCCCGATCCAGACCGGCGTGATGTTGTACACGACACCGCCTTCATAAATGTTCAGCGTCGCAGCGCTGTGATCGAGATTCTCGAGACGCGTGTTAGTCCACAACGCATAGCCGAGCGCGGGCCCATACCGGTACTTCGCGCCGACACCATACGTACGCAGATCGCGTTCGCCGAGCGGCGCGAGATTCGCAAGCGTGAGTTTGAGCGGCGGCGCAGTTTGCAGCGGATAGGTGATATCGGTGTACGCGAACGCCATGCTGAACGGGCCGTTGTTGTAATTGACACCGAAGCTGTACGTTCTCGACGATCCGCCGCTGCCATTATTTCCGTTCGAGCCGTCGAATTCGCCGGCCTGATTCGAAAAGCCGTACATCGCGCCAACGCGGAAGCCGTAGAACTGCGCGCTGTTGAACTTCACGGAATTATTGATCCGCACCGACGTCAGCAGATCGAGCGTATCGATGTGATACATGTACGCATCGCCGACCGTGAGGCCACCTGTCGCGAACCGGTTCAGATAGTCGTGCGAAAACGGGTACTGGCGGCCCAGCGTAAACGTGCCGATATCTTTTTTGGTCACACCGACAAACGCCTGACGACCGAACAGCGCGCCGCCCTGGCTGATCGAGCCGTCCGCGAGGCCGAAACCGTTCTCCAACGTGAAGATCGCCTTGTATCCGCCGCCGAGATCTTCGGTGCCTTTGAAACCGATGCGGTTGCCGCCATCGATCCCGTCGTCGAATTTCACAAGGCTATGGCTTTTACCATCGGCGCCGGCCGCGTTGTTCACGTAGCTAATGCCGGCATCCGTCAAACCATAAAGCGTCACGCTGCCTTGTGCATGCACCGCGCCGGCCATTCCGCCCAGCGCGATAACAGATAACACCTGCTGCACCCTCCTGACTGTCATTTCGGGATCCTTAGTTTCTAGTTGAGATTGCAAGGACACCCCGCCGCCGGTTCGTGTGCGTGAACAGGCTGCGGACTCTTCGTCGATATCGAGCCGCGAAGCGCAAGGCCGTGAATGGCCCGCTGCACGTGCTCGCATCCGTCTCCTCCAACGCCGGCCCGAGAGGCGAGAGATCACTCGACACCGGCGCTTCGCCGATTGCCTTACTGCGACGAATCAGCTTGATGCGAAGTGTCTATCGTCTTATGCAAACTGTCAACACTTTTTCAGTTCCAGGGTTTTCACTGACAATTCGAATCGAAATGACTTACTGCGCTATCAATTTCGGTGCGTCGAACTCCGCCGCCGCCATTCCTCGCGACGGAATGATGCATTTCGCATAGATTGAAGACGAGCATCGGACACCGTGGACCGCGGATCCTTTTTCAACGCTGACGAACAGAGTCCGTGTATTCGGCCGCGCGACGCTCGCCGCGTACCTCGCTGGATTCAACGGAAGGTTGATGCGCTTGATCAAGAGCATCCTTGGCGCTGCACTCGCCGACGACACGACCGACACGACCGACATGGGCGTCGATCGCGATTCGCAATACGGACGTTGTCGCGCTGTTTCTGCGCCATCTCAGGCAATGCGCGCAATTCGATGCGGGCGCAACCATCGAGCGCGTCGTGCTGGCGCGCCCCACTTTTTTTGTCGACGGCGGATCGCCTTGACCGCGCTTAAGGCGTACTTCCGCGAAATCGTCATGCCCGGCTTTTCGTTTGCAAGCGAGACGGCGGGATTGATGCTGTCTTCGACAATGACGTCGATGCGCCGCAGCTCAAGGTAGCTCAAGTTGGGTGCATCAAAACGCTACGCTTTACACAAGCAGATCTTCGTAAAACGCGCCAAACGCACGCGTGGGATGCGCAATCTGAATCTCGAGGATCCACAAGCCCGCGGCCGGCTGCTTGTCGAAATCGCCAAGATTGCCGGCTTTGTAGATGGCATGCGGGAAGTCGCTCACGCGATGGCCTTTGATGTCCACATTAAGCCGCCAGCCGTGTGCCTCGGCACGCGCGGCCGCATATTCGTACAACGCGATACCACTGCAGCCGGTGTCGCGCCAATGCCTGGCAACCTCGTCAAACACCGTCTTTGCCGCTTCGGCACAGCGCTGCATATCGTTGTCGTCGCCGACAGCGAACGTCGCGCCGGCGTCGCCTTCGTGGCCATCCCACACCACGCCCAGATCGATAAAGAAGATATCGTCCGAACCGAGCGTGGGGTCGCCCGCGGAGCGCTCCTTGAAGGTCCGTAGCGTGTCTTCGCCGAAGCGGATCAGCACCGGGTGCCAGATGCGGTCCATGCCCATTTCCTGCAACAGCTTCTTGCCCAGCGCGTTCGCTTCGGATTCGTGCATGCCTGGTCGGATCGCCGCCGCGATCTTTTCAACCGCCACCCAGGTCATGTCACGCGCGTGCCGCATCGCCGCTATGGAAAAGCTCTGACCCACCTGCTGTTTCGCTTCGATGTTCATGTGTCACTCCGATCTATTGCTTCACGCATTACTCCGCAACCTGCCTCCGCCGAGGTCCAGCAGAGGAGCACAGTTACAGCGGATGCCCTTCAGTACAGTTGGTGCACCGCGATCCGTCCCACATTGTATGCGTCGCCGGATCGGCGGCTTTCGCCGCATATTCGACGTATATACACGAATATATCGAGCAATTTTCGCATGAATCCAACGCATAAACGTTCGTCAATAATAATGATAAAAAATAATGAATGTCCGCCGCCCGGCGCTCGCGGCGACGATGAACCATCCGCGTCACCGAATGAGAGGCCGCGATGAACAACCCCCGCGAACTGATGCGCCACGATCTGCTGATCGGCGGCGAAGCCGTGCCGCCCGGCGGCGGCAAGTACTCCACCAATCTCGACCCTGCAACCGAAGAGCCGATCGCGCTCGTCGCCGAGGGCACGGTCGAGGATGTCGAACGCGCGGTGCAAGCAGCGCGTGCCGCATTGAAACCGTGGAACGCGATGCGCGCGGCGGAACGCGGCCGCATTCTGATGCGCTTTTCCGACTTGCTGCGTGAGCATCAGGATGAAATCGCCGAGCTCGAATGCCGCGACGCCGGCAAACCGATCGGGGGCGTGTTGCGCCAGGACGTGCCCTCCGCGATCGATACGCTCGCGTACTACGCAGGCTGGTGCGACAAGATCAACGGCCAGGTGGTGCCCGCACGGCCCGATGCGCTGACCTACACGCTGCGCGAACCGGTCGGCGTGGTCGCTGCGATCGTGCCGTGGAATTTCCCGCTGATGATCGGCATGTGGAAAATCGCGCCCGCGCTCGCCTGCGGTTGCACATTGATTGTGAAGCCCGCGGAAATCACGCCGCTGTCCGCGCTGCGTATCGGCAGACTCGCGCTCGAAGCAGGCGTGCCGCCGGGCGTGCTTAACATCGTCACCGGCAAAGGGTCCGTGATCGGCGACGCGCTTGTCAAACATCCGGGTATCGACAAAGTCACGTTCACCGGCTCGCCGTCTGTGGGGCGCGGCATTCTGCAAGGCGCGGTGAGCAATTTCAAGCGCGTGACGCTAGAACTGGGCGGCAAATCCGCGAACGTGATCTTCGCCGACGCGAATCTCGACAACGCCGTGCGCGCTGCGGCATCGGGCGTGTTCTTCAACGCGGGGCAAGTGTGTTCGGCGGGTTCGCGCATTCTCGTGCAGCGCGCGGTGTACGACGAAGTGGTTGAACGGCTTGCCACGCGCGCGAAATCGATCCGCCTCGGCGACCCGGCGCAGCGCGACACGCATATGGGGCCGGTTATTTCCGAAAAGCAGATGCAGAGCGTTCTCGACTACGTCGACATCGGCAAACAGGAAGGCGCGTCGCTTGTCACCGGTGGCAAACGAACGGGTGCGCGCGGCTATTTCATCGAACCGACTGTGTTCGCCAATGTCGCGCATGAAATGCGCATCTCCCAGGAAGAGATTTTCGGGCCCGTCGCGAGCGTGATTCCGTTCGATGACGAAGAGGACGCGGTGCGAATCGCCAACGGCACGCTATATAGTCTCGCCGCAGGCGTATGGAGCGCCGATATCGGGCGCGTGCATCGCGTCGCCGCAGGTCTGAAGGCCGGCACCGTGTGGATCAATACCTACGGCTATACGGATGTGCGTCTGCCGTGGGGCGGTTCGGGCGATTCCGGCTTCGGCCGCGAGCATGGCGATGTAGCGATCGAAAACTTCACGGAACCCAAGACGGTCTGGCTCGCGCTAACGTGAAAGCGATGCGCACGTATCGACGGCAGGAAGCGTGAAATAGAAGCGCGCACCGCCGTGGGCAGAACCGGTGTCTGCCGCGATCCACCCGTCATGCGCCTCGATGATCGAGCGGCAGATCGCGAGACCCATACCCATACCGTTTTCCCTGGTCGTGAAGAAGCGCTCGAAAAGATGCCCCATATGATCGGACATCAAGCCCGGGCCGCTATCCTCAATCGCGCAGCGCACGGTGGCGGCATTCGGCATGGAGGTCGAGATAGTCATTCGGCGCTGTGGGCTGTCCGCCTGTTCCATCGCCTGCATCGCGTTGACGGCGAGATTGACGATCACCTGTTGCAACTGCACGCGATCAGCGAGCACGTTCGGCGCTTCGGGAGTGAACTCGTGAAACACGATCACGCCGCGCGCCTCAAGTTCAGGACGCAGAAACGTTAGCGACTCCTCGATAAGTTCATCGAGCGATACGGGCAACTGCTCGGGCGCGCGCCGGATGGCCATCGCGCGAATATGATCGATGATATCGGCGGCCCGGCGCGCTTCAGCGAGAACGTGCGCAGTCGTCTCCCGCACCTCCGCAATATTGGGTTCCGGCCTGTCGAGCCAGCGCAGCCCAGCCTGGCCATTGATACTAATGGCCGCTAGCGGTTGCTTCAGTTCATGGGCAATCGATGCAGTGAGTTCGCCGAGCATCGAGATGCGCGCGGCGTGCGCGAAGTCCGCCTCGGCGCGCCGAAGCGCTTCCTCTGCATGCCGGCGCGCGACCAGTATCGCCATTCCGCTATGAACAAGACCCGCAATGACCAGCAGCATGCCAGCCGTAAAATAGCGGTTCGCCCAATCGATCGCAGCGATATCTTGCGGACCCGCGACCCCGTGTCTAAAGATCAGAATAATGACAGCCAGTACCGCTACGATTGCAGCGCCGCCCCATAACCATCGAACGGATCGCGTCCAGGCGAGCACGATCACGACGAACAGGTACAGCTTCGCAACGTTGAGCGGAACCGGTAAGTAGCAGTCCAACGCAAAGATCAGTAGCGTGAGCGCGCCGGCGAGCACCTTTGCCTGTGCGGGTGAGACCCGCAAAACACTCCACTTCTTTCTGAGTCCGTCCCCGAAGCCGGACGCGAGCCTGACGCCTTGCTTAATCTGATGAATGCGAGGTCCCGTCGTCTCGTTCAGCACGGTTGTCGCTCCTTCGGATTAGAGGGGCGCGCGCGTCGCACCTCGACCGCTTCATCTTACCTTGATCGCATCTCCAAATCGCAGGATACCTCCCTCCACCCGATGCGTCGCGCCTCTGCCCGCAGGCCTTATTTCATACGCACGCTCACGGCTTGCACGCACAACCCATCAACGCATCCGCCTGACACACCACAACGTCACCGCCATCACGCATACGCCGACGATCTGCGTTGATCCAAGCGCGTGTCCATACACGACTCTGTCGACGAGAATCGCGGTCAACGGATAAACAAATTGCAGCAGCGCAATATTGCCTGTCTTCAACCGGCTCATGCCCGCGTAGAGCACAACATACGCAAGGCCCGTATGGATAACCCCGATGCCCGCGAGCCATCCCCACGCCACGCCCCAACCCGGCAGACCATGCAGCAAGGGCCACCAGCACGTCGCTAACAGGCCGATCAGGCATTGCCACCATGCAAGCGCAAAGGAACTGACTTGCGTCGCCATTCTCGCGATCATCGTGACGCCCGCATAGGCGAAGGAGCCGACGAGGCACATCGCCACGCCGCTCCAGTAGTCGGCCGATACTCGGCTACCTGGTTGGCCGTGGCCATTCAGCACACCTGTTGCCAGCACGAGACCGACGAGCGCGATGACCGTCGCTACCGCGCGTTGCGCCGAAATCTTCTCCCGCAGCAACCATGCGCCCATCGCGATGACCCAGAACGGTTGCACATGAAAAATCACGGTCGATACGGCAATCGACGTTCGTGGAATGGCAGCGAAAAAAAGCCCCCAGTTCACGACCATCAGCAACCCCGCCGCGACCGCATAGCGCAATGCGCGCCCCGTCAGGCGCAGTTCCGCGATGCGCCCTTGCGCAAGGCCCCAGAGCGACAGCGCAACGCCGCCGAAGAAGCATCGGAACAGGACGGTCGTGATGGGATCCTGCCCCGCCTCTTCGATAAAGATGCCAATGGTGCCGAGCATGACGCCGCCGAGCACCATCAACGTGGCGCCGCCCTGCTCGTGCCGGGCCGCGCTTTGCACATCAGCGCATTGCGCGTCGCTTATCACACTGGAAGTCGATGTCGAAGATTTCATGCAGCGCATTCTGTGCGCATTGACGGCATCGCAAAAGCGAATTTATATTGATTTAATCTTTCGAAAATCGAATAGAAGACATGCAACCCAAAGACTTGCAAACGGACTGGCTGCGCGCATTTGTGGCGGTCGTCGATACCGGCTCCCTCACCGCCGCGGCGAGGCTCGTCTACCGTTCTCAATCCGCCGTGAGCATGCAGATCAAGAAGCTCGAGGAAGCGGTAGGCAAACCGCTGCTTTCGCGCGATTCGAAGCACGTGTCGCTCACCCCGGTCGGCGCGGACTTGCTCGTTTACGCACGTCGCATGCTCGAATTGCAAGCGGAAGCATTGGCCGCCATTCATGGCGCGCACATCACCGGCCGCATTCGCCTCGGCGTCCCCGACGACTACGCGATGGCCTATCTCACCTCCGTTCTGCGCCAGTTTTCGACGCGCTATCCGAACATCGAAGTCACGCTCGTCTGCGAGCAGTCCACCGTGCTGATACCGAAAGTCGAGCGCAGCGAGCTCGAACTGGCGGTCGTCACGCGCGATCATCCTGAGCGCGGCACACTGCTGTTCCGCGAAGGTCTGGTGTGGGTCGGCGATGAACAACATGAAGCGTGGCGCCGCGACCCGCTGCCGATTGCGGTGCACGAGGCCGGCAGTCTGCCGCGCGCCATCGCGCTTTCAGCGTTGGCGGCCCAGAAGCGCGACTATCGCATCGTGTATCACAGCCCGAACGTCGCGGGCCAGCATGCCGCGGCCGCAAGCGGAATGGCGATCGCCGTGCTGACGCGCTGCAGCGTGCCGCCCGCGCTGAAAATTCTCGATGCGCGGCACGGCTTGCCCGATCTGCCGGAGCTCGACGTTGCGCTTGTTCGAGGCAAGAAGTCCGTGCGCTCGCAGGCGGTCGATGCGATGCATGAACAGATCGTGCTTGCGCTCGGCAAGGGCACGGATCAAGGCAGCGTATAAACGCGAACAAACAAGTTAGTCGAGAGATCAAATCTGCCAGCCAAGACCGAGGCTCTTCTGCAGCGATACGAAGTCTTTCAGCAACTCGGCTTGCCCCGCAACGACATTCTGCTGCGCCGTAAACTCCTGGCGCTGCGTATCGAGCAAATCGATCAAGGTCGATACGCCCGCGGTATAGCGCTGCCGCATCAGCACAGCCGAATGAGTGGCCGACGCTTCGACCTTCTGCAACGTGACGAGATGCTCGCGTTGGTGCCCATAGCGTGAAAGCGACGAATTCGCATCCTGCAGCGCCTCGAGCACGGTCTTCGTGTATTGAGCCTCTGCCTCGTCGCGCGACGCCTCGGCCGCATGCACGCTGCCTAGCGTGCGACCGAAATCGAACACGTTCCATTGCAGATACGGCACCGTCACCCAGCTAAAATTGCTCTTGCGTATCAGATGACCCGGATCGCTTGCGCTAAAGCCGATATCGCCAAGCAAAGTCACCTTTGGAAAAAAATCCGCAACATGCTCGCCGATTTCCGCATTGCTCGACGCAAGCCGCCGTTCCGCTGCGCGAATGTCGGGCCGCTGCTGCAACATCGCCGATGGGTCGCCGATTGAAACGGTCTGAGGCAACGCCGGCAGCGGGCGTGTGGCGGCAAGCTGTTCGTCGAGCGCGCCGGGTGCGCGGCCGGTCAACACCGCGAGACGGTCGAGCGAATCGGTCACTTGCGCGTCGAGCGGACTGATCGTCGCACGCGTGTTCTCGACCTGCGTGGTCAGGCGCTCGACATCGACGTCCGCCGCCGTGCCGCGTGCGCGGCGCTGCTGCGTGAGCGTCAGTATGTTCTGCTCGGTCTGCGCCTGACGCTGCGCGATCTCAAGACGTGTCTGCTCGTCGCGCAGTTCGATATAGGTGCGAGCGACCTCGGCCGCAAGCGATACCTGGGTATCCGCAAGATCGGCGTCGACGGCCTGCGCGTTCGTCGATGCTGCTTCGATCGCGCGCCGCGTGCCGCCGAACAGATCGATTTCCCACGACGCGTCGAAGCCGGCCGTATAGAGTTGCAGCGGGCCGCGCCCCGAAGACGACGTGCTTCCGTTGCCGCCGTTATTGCCGCTATTAAACGCACTCAGGTCCGGCTCGCGCGCGCGCAACGCGGCCGCATTCGCCGACAGCTTCGGCAACTCGTTGGCATTCTGCTGATCGAGCTGCGCGCGCGATTCGCGCAAACGCGCCTGTGCGATACGCACATCGGGACTATGCGCAAACGCGGCCGCGATGAGTTCGCTTAACTGCGGGTCGTTGAATGCGAGCCACCACTGGTTCGGCGGCGCCGGCGTCATCGTCGTGCCGGAATTCGCCGCGCGCACGAAGGTCTTGCTGCCGGTCGAATCCTGCGCGACAGCGGGCGCGCCGCGATAGTCAGGGCCGACCGTGCAGCCCGGAAGCACAAGCGCGGACAGCAACGCAGCAGCCGCGACTGCAGAACACGAAGGACGGTTGAACGTCATATTGATGTGAAAAAGCGACATAAGCGCCATTAGTGTCCAGCCGACGGAGGCGCCGGTGCATTCCGGCGCGGCGTTTTCAGCAGCAGCGCAAGCGGAATGCACGCAAGCAGCGCGATGCCGAGCAGATAGAAGGTTTCCGAATACGTCATGACAGTGGCCTGCTGCTGGATCTGCGTGGCGAGTTGCCCAAGCGCGCGCATATGCGAGTACGCCATGTCGCCCGTATGCGTGAACCAGTTAGCCGCGTTGGTTGCGAGGTTTTCCTGACCAATCAGCGAATTCGCGCTGACCGATTCGCGAATCATCGCGGTATGGAACGTCGTGCGCCGATCGATCACCGTGCCGATAATCGCAAGGCCGATCGACCCGCCCAGGTTACGCGCCATGTTGTACAAACCCGCTGCATCGCCCGAATCTTCGCGCGACACAGCCGCCATCGACGCCTGATTGAGCGGCATCATCGCGAGCATCTGCGCGGTGCCGCGTATCAGTTGCGACCAGACGAAGTCGTGCCCGACGCTTTGCGCGGTCAAATCGATATCGAGCATGCAACTGGCCGCGTACATCAGCAGCCCGGTGATCACGAGCAGGCGGAAGTCGAACTTCGCCAGCATCCGCGGCAAGACCGGCATGATCATGAACGCGGGCAATCCGGACAACAGCATGATCGCGCCCGACTGTTCCGCGTTATAGCCCGCCACGATGCCGAGAAACTGCGGCAGCAGATACGACACGCCATACAGCGCCGCGCCCACTGCCGACACGATGATAATCACGCTTGCATAGTTCGGATTGCGCATCAGGCTCAAGCGCAGGATTGGTTTCTTCGCCGTCAATTGCGAAGCGCCGATCAGGACCATGCCGAACACCGATACGCACGTAAGCGAGATGATCAGCGACGACTCGAACCAGCGCTCGCGCTGACCTTCCTCGAGCACCACCGTCAGCGAACTGAGCCCGATCGCAAGGCCGACGATGCCGAGCCAGTCCGCCTTCAAAAACGCCTCCCAGTGCGGCTTATCCGACGGTAAGCCGACCACGAGCAGCGTCATCAGCGCAAGACAGATCGGCAGATTCATAAAGAAACACCAGCTCCAGCTGATGTTTTCCGCGAGCCATCCGCCAACGACGGGCCCTAACAACGGCCCGAGCAGCACGATCAAGCCGAACATGGTCATGCCGACCGGCATCTGCGACAGCGGCAGGCGCGTGCGGATGATGGTCTGCGCGGTCGGAATCAGCGCGCCGCCGGTGAAGCCCTGCCCGATGCGGCCGGCAATCATCATCGGCAGCGTGTGCGACCAGCCGCACATCATCGAAAACGCAATGAATAGCGCCGAATTCGTGAACAGGAAATTGCGCAAGCCGAATACGCGCGTCAGCCACGCGGCGAGCGGAATCATCACGATTTCCGACATCAGGTAGCCGGTCGAGATCCACGTGCCCTCAGTTCCAGTCGCGCCGATTTCGCCTTGAATTTGCGGCAGCGCGGAGTTCGTGATGGAAATATCGAGCGTCGCCATCAACGCGCCGAGTGCGCCTGCGGCGACGGCGATCCAGTCGCTCGCGCTGGCACGCGGTTCGGAGTGCGGAGCATGCGATGCATGAGAAGCGGCGCCGGGCGCCGGCGCGGATGAATTAGCCACGTTGGTTCTCTGCATCGATGCGCGCATCGCGATCGCGCGCGGAACGCGTGTCGACGTCGACCGTCACCGAGAGCCCCGGCAACAGCACGCTACGCGTTTCCGGGCCCGTCTCGATACGAATCCGCACCGGCACGCGTTGCACGATCTTCGTGAAGTTGCCGGTCGCGTTCTCGGGCGGCAGCAAGGCGAATTGCGAGCCCGTGCCCGGAGAAAAGCTGTCGACCACACCATGCAGATCGTGGCCAGGCAAGGCATCGACATGCATGTCCACCGGCTGGCCGATACGCATGCGGCCCACCTGCGTTTCCTTGAAATTGGCCACGAGATAGGTGTTCTGCACGGGCACGACTGTCAGCATCCGCGTGCCCGGCTGCATGTATTGGCCCACGCGCACGGTGCGATCTCCGATCTTGCCGCCTAGCGCGCTGCGCACCGTCGTGTTGTCGAGGTCGAGCTGCGATTGCGCCGCGCTGGCTTGCGCCGCTTCGAGTTGCGCCTTGGCCTGCGCAAGCTGCGCGGTGAGCGATGCGACCTGCGAGCGCGCCGCATCGACGGCCGCCGCATTCGCGGCGAGCGTGGCGTTGGCCTGATCGCGGCTGCTCGTCAGCTCCGACAGCCGTTCGCTGGTTTCGGCGCCCGTGGCGATAAGCGGCGCGTAACGACGCACCTCATCGCTCGCATGCCGCGCGCTCACGCGCGAGACCTGCTGCTGCGCGAGCGCCTGCGCGATGTTGGCTTGCTGCTGCTTGATGTCGGCCTGCGCGCGTGCGATGTCGGCCTTGCGTGCATCGATCGTGGCGAGCGCCTGGTCCAGCGCGACCTGATACTGGCGCGCGTCGAGCTGCACCAGCGGATCGCCGGGCTTGACGACCTGGTTATCGCCGACGAATACCTTCGTGACATAACCCGCCACTTTCGGCGCGACCGTCACACTGTCGGCCTGCAAATACGCGTCGTCGGTGCTTTCGATGAAGCGGCCCACGGTCCACCAGCGCACGAGCCAGAGCGCGCCGACGATCAGCGCGGCGGCACCCAGCACGATCAGCACCATGCGCCGGCTGGGACGCCTTGCGCCTGCGGCAGAAGAGCCTTTAGCGGGTTCAGCCGGAACAGGGCGGTTAGGAGAGCCTGCGGTTGTTGACATTATTTTGGTCCAATTTTTTCCAACTGGCATAATTATTCCAGCCGATAAAATTGTGTCAAGTGTTATATTTCTCGGGAGCAACGGAGAAAAATGCATGAACCCCGCAAAGAAGCTGCGCCGGTCGCCCGATGGCGGCTATGCGCGCGGCGATGAAACGCGCCACCGGATCATCGATGCAGCGGTCGAACTGTTTGGCGAATACGGCTTCGACGGCGCCTCGACACGCGATATCGCGGCACGCGCCGGCGTCAACGCACCGGCGCTGCAGTACTACTTCGAGAACAAGGAAGGCGTCTATCGCGCATGCGTCGAAGCGCTGGCCGACGAAGCGTGGAAAACATTTGGACCGGCCGTCGAACATGCGCAGAACGTGCTGCGCGAGAACGCCGACACGGCTACCTTGATCGATGCGTTCCTGCGCATTCAGGAAGCGATCGCCGACGCCGCCTTTGCCAAAACCAGCAAGCCCGGCCGGCGCATGTTCTTCGCGCGCGAGCAGGCCGGATACGAACCTGAAAGCGCGTCGGAAATCCTCGTTTGTAAAATCCGCGACCCGCTAAACCAGGCGTGCGCGGCACTGATCGCGCGAATTTCCGGGCTCGCCGCCGACGATCCGGTCACCGCGATCCGCAGCTTCAGCCTGAATGGGCAAATGGTGATTTTCCACGTTGCGCATCGCTCGACGCTTGCGTCGTTGCGCTGGAAAAGCATCGACGCCGAAAAGGCTCAACTGCTGAAGGCGACGATACGCGATCAGACGCGCACGCTGCTCGAGCAATGGAGCATCGAGCGGGACAAAGCGCGTAAAGCCACCGTCAGCCCAAGCGCCGCTAAAGCAAGGCCGCGCAAATAGCATCACGCCGCTTCTTCAAGAAAGTCCGTAATCGCATCCCGGCTCGGCGTAATGCCTTTCAATTGGAGCACCGCGCCCGCATTGCCGCGGTGATAGGCTCCATGCAGGCACACATGCAGAACGATTTCGCCGCGCCGCATGTGCGCCGGCTTTCCGCTCGTAAACAGGAAATCGACAGGCTGCTCGAAGTCTTCGCGCGCGAGACTATCGACATAAGACGCGTACCACTCGTCGACCTCTTTCATACTTCTTGCAAGCGGCTCGAGTTCCGGCAGCGTGTCCGAGCGCGGCGCCTGAAAGCCGTGCGGCAGCCCCTGCAGATGGTGCTGAAAAATCCGATCGACCACATGAATGTGGTCGAGTATGCGAAGCATCAGGATAGCGTCGTCTTTGCCTAGCCGGTCGAATTGCTCGCTTAGCACATCGCAAAGGCCGCGGTCGGCCCAGCATTTGATCGCAATCAGCTGCGAGTAAGGCTGACATGTCATGACGCCACTCCTGTTATACCGCTCACAACGAACGGTTCGACTGGAATCGGATTTTCGGGTTGCCAGGCGATTGGCCAGATGCATAATACGAGTACTAGCTCGTATTTGCCTACTCGCATTTGGAGCGCGAAAAATGGCGCGGAAACCGCCCACCAAACCAAGGAAACACGCCACTCAGCAGCGGTCGCGCGCAACCGTCGACGCGCTGATCGAAGCGACTGCTCGCATTCTGGTCACGGACGGCTTCGATAAAGCGAGTACTAACCGGATTGCCGGAAAGGCGGGCGTCAGTGTTGGTTCGCTCTACCAATATTTTCCGGGCAAGGAAGCACTCGTCGCGGCGGTGGTGGAACGTCATGGCAATGAACTGACGCAAGTCGTTCGCCGTGCGTTGACCGACGTCGCGGCGCTGCCGATGGAGCAGGCGGTGCGCAAGCTGATCGCCGCCGCCATCGAGGCCCATCGAATCGATCCGACCTTACATCGCGTGCTCTCCGAGCAGATGCCGCGCACCGGTAAATCCGAGAGCATGGAAATGCTAAGCAGCGAGACGTATGCGCTGTTCAGGGCTTATCTCGACGCGCATCGCGACGAGTTTCGTCAGGTCGACCTTGAACTCGCCGCGTTCGTTTGCGTCACGTCGATCGAAGCGCTCACACATAGTGCCGTCCTGCACCATTCCGAACAGCTTACCGATGAAGCATTCGAAGTGCTCGTCGACGAGGCGACCAGGCTGATCGTCCGATATCTGCAGTAGTGCGTGAGTGGTGAGTACGTGAGTGCATCGCGCAACATGCGTCGCGCAACAACTAGGCAGCCGTCGAAAAATGAACAGCGAGCCAGAGCGCCCAGACAGCCAGCGCAAGCAGCACCGCCCACGTGACCAGGGCGCCGATAAGCTGCATCGTGAACTTCGGCCGCTCGATGCCGAACGCGTGCACGATACGCCCCACGAGATAGACCGCGCCGAGTCCTTGAAGCCATGCGCGCGACCCGCCTGCATATTCAAGCAGCGCCATCAGAATCAGCACAAACGGCGTATATTCAACGAAGTTGGCATGGGCGCGCATGCGAGCCAGCAACGACGGAATACCGAGGTCCCCCACTCCCCCCGGACCGTTCAGACGAATGCGCACACAACGATAGGCGAGCCAGAGATTAACCAGTGAAAGGGCACCGGCGAAGCCGAGTGAAGTGGGCAGCGGCATGGCGAGAGTTCGGAAAGTAATCGCGGCGCAAGCATACCGGCAATGCACGCCCTTGCAAGCGGTTTTAGAAGATATATGCCATCTAAATACACGTCAAGCGCGCGCACGGGATTTTCGTCGGCAGTGTCTTCGATTCGCGCTTGCGGCAATAGCTGTATGCGAACAGTCAGGGAGGTTCGCGCTGGAATGTTGGGAACAAACCATGCGTGATGAGCGTTATCTCATTGAAGGGAGACGTGACATGAACCACTCGCTGAAATTCCGGCCGATGCTGAATGTGTCTGTGTTGGCATCGGTGTTGGTATCCGCGCTCGCGGGCTGCGCTGCCGGCAGCGGCGCGCAACAAAGCGCGCGCACGCATCTGACTCCCACGCAATGTAGCGACCTGACCGCGCTCAGAAACAAGGAGCCGCTCACACGCGAGCGCAACCTGAGCCAGCTGGCCGCCCTCGAAGCAGCGGGCTACAACCCGTCATGGGGCTTCGATCCGTACTATCCGGCCGATCTGCAGGCAGCCCAGAAAAAGGTCGATCAGTGGTATGCGACCGATTGCCAGCAGGTACAACAGCCCAATTGAGCCGCACAGCAGAGCCGCACAGCCCATTCAATCGGCTTCAGGTTGGTTCGCTGTTTCCGCGGCGCGCGCTCGCCCACGATTGATCGCGTATTCACGCGGCGTCATCTGGTAGCGAGCCTTGAACATGCGGCTGAAGTGCGCATGGCTCGCGAAGCCGCACTCGTAGGCAATTCTCTTGATCGTCCCATGCGACGCGTCGGCGAGTAAGCGCCGCGCCGCCTGCTCGAGGCGCATCGACCACACGTAACGCATGGTCGACAGGCCGGTGGCCTGAAATGCACGCGTAAGGCTGCTAACCGACATATGCAGCCCATCGGCGATCCGCTCGACATTGAGTTCGAGGTCGCCGAGATCACGTGCGATCAGCTGCTTCGCGCGCCGCACCGTGATCGCGTCCGCCCGGTGCGAGCCTGGCTCGTCACCGCTGTCGATCAGCACGTCGAACAGATCGATGCACTGACCGCCGAGACGCGCGAGTAGCGCTTCGCTAGCCTTGCCCCCTTGCGCCGTCAAATTGAGCAGTACATCGCGTACCGCGCAAACATCGGCTGAAGCAGGGTCCGGATGAAGAATCGCAGGAAAGCTGGAACGCAGTCCGCGCTCGCGAAAGACCGGCTTCGGTACGCGTAGCGCCGAGAAGCGCGCGGGGTCGCGCAACGATACGGTGAATACATGTTGCGGATCGAGCACAGCGATGTCACCCGGCCCGAACGTCATGGTTCGGCCACGCTGCTCGATCGACACGACGCCGCTTTTCACCGCCTTGACGATCAGATACTCCGTCTCCCAAGGGTCGATGGATCGCTGTGTGCCCGGCGTAAGCCTCTGCCACGCCGCATCGATATTGATGATATCGGCTTGACCGGCGTGCCCGATATCCATGGCCGACCGGCCGAGCTGCGAGACATCGAGGCTGCAGAGCCAGCCTCGCTTCGATAGTGCGCCGATCCATGCCTGACGATCTATCGGCTTTCCATTCCATGCATAAGACGTGGTATTCGCTTTCATATTGCTTTTAACAGATGAACGCCACTCCCTGTCCATTTATAAGGATGGACAACTATCAAAAAAGGAAAGTTCCGGGTTGAAGCCGTTCAGGCACACATCGCCCCAGGCAGGGCGCCCGCAAGCCAGGCCATCTGCGCGATCGCGGCACGATCCACCTTCCCCTGTTCGGTGAGCGGCACATACTGCGCCGCCACCACGCGCACCGCACGCGCGACGTTGATACCGCACGTCGATTCAAGCTTGCGTGAACAGCGCTCCGCATCGATCCGCTTGCCCGGCCACGGCACGGCAACGGCATTCCACCGATATCCGCGAGTGTTATCTTCCGTTGCCACAGCGACCGCGACCGCATAGCGCACTTCGGGCAACGCACACAACTGCGACTCGATCTGCGCCGGACCGATATCGACGCCGTCGATCGTCGCGACATCGGCGGCGCGGCCGAGCACATGCAAACAGCCCCGTTCGTCGACGAAGCCCACGTCGCCCGTCGCGCACCATCCATCGTTGAACTTGCGCGCTTCCTCGGCCGGCTGATGGTAATAGCCTTGCGCCACAGCCGCGGACTTCACTTCGATGGCGCCGGTCTGTCCATCGTGCGCGAGCGTGCCGTCCGCGCGGCGAATACGCACGGCGACATCGGGCCGGATGCGTCCCGCACTATGCAGCATGCCCGGATCTGCCAGATAGTCCGCTGGCGACAACACGCTCACCAGTCCCGCTTCGCTCGCACCATACAGATGTGTAAGCACCGGGCCGAACCGCGCGATCGCGCGGCGCCGCAGAATCGCCGGCGCCGATCCGCCGATATGCGCGATCGAGCGCAGCGAAGAAAGATCGCGCTTACGCACGTCCGGGTGATCCATCGTGTCGAACAGTTGCGGCTCGACGAGCAGCACATCGGTAATGCGTTCGGCTTCGATCGTCTCGAGCGTTTGCGCAGCATGATGGCAAGGCTTCAACACAACCGTACCGCCGCCTATCAGCGTGTTGTCGACAAGCACTTGCGACAGATACGCCAGCGCGCCGTTAACCAGCTGACGGCGGTCCTCGCGGCTCGGCGCGCTGACCATCGCCGAATACGCAGCGAAGCTGCGCCGGCTCGCTTTCGGCACGCCCGTCGAGCCGCCCGACGAAACAATGACCGCGAGATCGTCGGGCAGCGCGCAGCAGCGCATCGGCAGTGCGGATTGCACGCGCACCAGCCGGGCGAAGCGCGAACCGGCAGCGCCGCTTGCATCGACAAGGACGACGCGCGCGTTGACATCCGCGGGCACGAGATGCGCCGTCTGCGCGAAGGCAACGAGTATCGTAGGTTGAAGACGCGCGATATAGGCCGCGCGATGCTCTGCCGATGCGATGGCGGGCAGGAACATCGATGCCGCGCCGAGCAGGTTCGCCGCATAGCGAATGGCGAGTGCATCGGGGCAATTGGGTGCGAACAGCGCGACAAACGAACCGCGCGCGACGCCGAGCGTCGCAAGCGCGCGTGCATGACGATAGATCGAAGCGCGAAACGCGCTACCGGTTACGTCTTCGTCGAGATAGCGCAGCACCGTGCCATCGGCACGCTTTTCCAGCTGGTCGAGCAGAACGTCGACATAGGGCCGGAACGCCGTTTTTTCCCTCGTTTCCATGGCCGCCCCCTCGTTTTAAGCGATGGATGCAGTGTGCCCGTGCAAAATGAGGAAAAAATGAGCCGCTCGATCCGGTTCGGATGGCGAGGGATTGCGAGCTTATTGATCGGCCAGTTCCACGCGGTCGCGCCCGTTTCGTTTGGCTCGATACAAAGCGGCGTCGGCAAGGCTATACGCCGTATCGAAGTCGGTTCCTTTCAGATTCGCACTGACGCCGAAGCTTGCCGTCACGCGGCGATTCACCGGCGGCGCAAACGCGTAGCTGCCGATTGCTTGCCGCATGCTTTCGGTCAGCACGCGCGCATCGGCCGGATCGCATCTGGGCAGCAGCACCGTGAATTCCTCACCGCCGACGCGGCCGACGAGGCCCTTGTCACCGACTATCCGGCGCAGGCACTCCACCACGCCCATGATGACCCGGTCCCCGGTGGGATGGCCGAAATCGTCGTTGACGCGCTTGAACTCGTCGATATCGAGCACGACCATCACCGCACTGTTGGTCTGCAGGACCTTCGTGGTCCGCTCGATCACCGCGCTGCGGTTGAACACGCCCGTCAACGGATCGCGAGTCGCGCGATACGCGAGCTGCTGCGCAAGCGCCTGCATTTCGCGTTCGGCGCGATCGCTGCGGCCGATCAGGCGCCGCGTCTCGCGCATCAGGCGCTCGAAGTGCGCAATCAGCTCTCCTAGCGACTGCCGGTAACCGAGCTCGCCCACGTCGGCATTCGCATGGATCATGCGCGCCTTTTCCAGCGCGTAATTCTCGGTCTGGAAGAGATCCGGCACGTCGCTCAGAGAGGCATCCGCAGAGGAGATCCTGGACACTTTATTGTCCTTGGTGAGAGACCGGGCGATCGGTGAATTCGATGGCGTGAAAATCGGACTTCAGTTCCTCGCCAAACTCGGCAATGGTTTCGTCTTCTTCGTCGCGATACCAGTTCATCAATACGCGGCTACCCGCCTGCGCCGCGCCGTCGAGCGCATCGAACATGCTGAACAGCATCTTGGTGCTCGAGCTGTTGAAGTACGTCAGGACGACATCGATGGTGATCATCGCGTCTTCGGCGCACCCGGAGAGATACGCCCGCAATTGCTCGATGATCGGCGCGTAAAACGCCGCCGCGTTCTCGGGATACGACTCGCCCCTCAATAGCAGCGAGTGTTGATCGAACCGGAAGTCGACTTCCGGAGAAGTCGACGTTGCGGCAATGTACAGGTTATCCATGGCGCTCGTACGCCTCCTTTAGATGATGGCCTTGAGGCAAAACAGCGTGGTTTCAGGGTCGTCGGCGCGCGGGTGAAACGCGAACTCGAGCGGCGCGCAGGCATCGCGCGCCATCGTCAGAAAACCCAACCCTGCTCCTTTGCTCTCCTCGGGAGTCTCGGCTCGCAACGAGACCTTGTATGCCTGCTTGATTTCTTCCAAAGACATATTGCGCAGCGGTTCAAGCTTGGTGCGCAGATGTTCGACGTCGGCAGTCGAAATCGGATTGACGCAAAGCATCAGATGCCGCTCGCCATCTTTTCTGATGCATACCGCGCCTTCGCGAATGGCGCCGCCGCTCTGACTGTCCGGCTGCAGCGCATCGGCCGAATAGTGCACGATGTTCTGCGACAGCTCGACAAACGCCGAAAAAAGCTTGCGGCGCGTCGGGCCGTCTACGCCCGCGACTTCCAGTTGCAGCCTCACTACCTCGCCCATCGAGGCGACGATGTTATGGGAAAAGTAGCCCTTATGATAAAAGAGCACGTTGCGCCTCTGCGCAAGGTCGTAGAAGGCGCTGTCCTGTTCGAGTATTGAAGACATTCTTGTTATTTAATGGCTATACACGGGCACAAAATAAAGTGACGTCATCGCGGCGGGCTTGCGTGGCTTGCCATTCACCAAGCGAGTGCCGCAGGCTCTCCCCAATTGCCGGCGCCGGTTCCGCTCGATGCTGCGCGATCAGACTCAAGGCGCGGCGTCGCCCAAACGAAATGTTTTTCGATCCGCCGATCTGATCGATAAGACCATCGGTGCAAACAAACAGCAGACTGCCGGGTGGCAGCGAGACGGTCCTCAAATTCCATTCGTAGTCGACGAGGCTGTCGACATAGCCCACGCCCATGCGATCGCCGGCAATCGTTTCGAATTGGGCAACATCAGGCAACAGCACGTTGAGCGCGATCCTCGCGCCGGCAAAATGCAATTGACGTTGCGACGCGTCGAACCAGAAGAACGCGGCATCGAGCCCGTCGTTCGATTGAGACGCTTCGGCCGTGCTGTTCGCCTGCCCCATCAACGCCTTGACGTTGCGATTCACCGCCGCCAGCAGCGCGGCCGGGTCGCGCGGCCCGATCTGTTCGAGCGCCTGCGACAGCGACGCGGAAGCCAGCAGCGTCATGAACGCGCCGGGCACGCCATGCCCCGTGCAATCGGCCACGGCACCGAACCAGCCGTCGGAGAACGAGGCGAAATGGTAGAAATCGCCGCCGACCACATCGCGCGGCTCCCACACGAGCGAAGCATCGGGCAGCATCGCCGAGAGCGTATCGCGCGACTCGCGCAACATGGCGCGCTGAATCACGCTCGCATATTCGATGCTCTGCATGATCTGGCGGTTTTTCTCCGCCTGCATTTCCGCGACCGCGCCAAGCAGCTGCAAGCCGCTGCCGAGGCCGGCGAAGTTTCCGTCGCGCGTCACGATGAAACCATCGATTAGCGCTTTCTCGCCCACTTCGACCGTTTTGAATGTCAGCGCTTCGATGCTCATGTCCGCGTCGACAACGAGCGGCTCTTTGTCCATAAACGCAACGCAGCTTTTCTTATCGTAAAGCTCGCGGTGAAACGGCTTGCTCATCTGCGACAGGAAAATATCGCGATTGATAAGCCCGATTGGCCGGTCGTCTTCGGTAACCGCGAGACTGGCCATATCGCGACGCGAAGAGAAAATCTGCATCACCAGCGAATTAGGATCGTCCGAACGGACTGCGGGCACATCCTGACACAGTTCCCCGGCAGACCGTGGATCCCGTTGCGCGCCGGAACGGCGAAACCGCGAAAACGCTGGATGCATGATGAGGCTAGCCAATCGTGAATGGAAGCCAGCACGCTAATAGTTCAACGTGTACTGTGCGTGACAGAAATTACGTCTGGCATAGCCTCGCATGGTAACGCCGTTTTATCACCACATCCAAGCCATACATCCAGAAATTGCTTAAAATGCGCAGCGCGCACGGCGCTATTTTGTAATGTAGTAATACGCAAACGTTTGACATGCCGATTAATCGCCGGCAAGCAATTCAGGCCTGGCTAAAGCCTAAGAAAATGCCGGCTTGCGCCGGCACTGAATACGGGCTTACTCGACAAAGCCCAAAGAAAAACTGACCGCTTACTCAAGCTTCCCCTGTCACCGGCCCCGCCGGAATGCCTTCGATCGGACATTCGGGCGTACCCGGTGCGGTACGCGTCAGCGCTTCGACCTTCTTGCGCGCCGCGTCGGGATCGTTGATCCAGTCGCGATAGAACCCAAACGGACACGCTACCACGCCATGCATGCTCTCGCCTGAATTGATCAGGCCGGTGTAGCCGCGATGCAGCAGCTTGTACAAATGGTTCTGCGACTGCATATTGCGCCGCGCGTCGCGAATCAGGCTCAACGACAGTTCCGCGTATTGCACGCCCATTTCCTCTTCACCGCATTCGCCGAGCGTGCGCCCGTCGAAACCGACGATTGCCGAATGACCGAAATACGAATACACACCGTCCCAGCCCGTCGCATTGGCGACGGCGACGTAGGTGTTGTTCATCCACGCCATCGTCTTCGAGACCATCACCTGCTGCTCCTTCGCAGGATACATGTAGCCCTGGCAGCGTACGATCAGCTCGGCGCCCTGCATCGCGCAGTCGCGCCAGATTTCGGGGTAGTTGCCGTCGTCGCAAATGATCAGGCTGATCTTCAACCCCTTCGGCCCATCCGACACATACGTGCGATCACCGGGATACCAGCCTTCGATCGGCGTCCATGGCATGATCTTGCGATACTTCTGCACGATCTCGCCGTGATTGTCGATTAGCACCAGCGTGTTGTACGGCACCTTCTTCGGATGCTCTTCATGACGTTCGCCGGTGAGCGAGAAGACGCCCCATACGTTGGCCTTGCGGCACGCCGCGCTGAACACCTCGGTTTCCGCACCCGGAATCACCGCTGCGGTCTCGAACATTTCGTCGCGATCGTACATGATGCCGTGCGTCGAATACTCGGGGAAAATTACCAGATCGAGGCCCGGCAGGCCCTGCTTCATGCCCGTTACCATGTCCGCAATCTTGCGGGCGTTCTCGAGCACTTCGGCTTTCGTATGCAGACGCGGCATCTTGTAGTTGACTACGGCTACGCCCACGCTGTCCTTGCTGCTCGAAATGTCACCATGTCGCATGGCTGCTCCTCCAGTTTCAATTCATGCTGATCGATCGCCGCTCACCGCACGGCGGACGTTGTACATGCAACGTTGCTGCGCCCTGCTCGCCGCTCAATGGCTGATCATCCATGGGCGGCTGCTACCCGCTGGGCGCTTGAGCCCATCTCGCTGCGTGCCGCCGCCGCTCGCACCCGCCAACGAGATGCGCGAACCGCTGCAGCAGCCGCAACCCGATGGATGGCGCGCCGCACCGCCGCTCGTCTGGCGCGGCTCATGCGCGGCCCGTTCGTTGGTCGCGTGAGCATTGCGCTGTGCGCCCGCCATCAGCGCGAGCGCCGGCGCGCTGATCAGGCGCGACGCACTGGCACCGCAATCGGGGCAATGCAACGGCAGATCGCGCGCGGCGACGCTACGCATCACGGCGAACGGGCCGCAGCTCGCGCATTGAAAGTCGTAAACCGGCATGACTGGCTCCTCACGTTAGCAACTGACGATCAGGACCGCGCGAGGTCGTACGAAAGCGGCACATCCACTCCGCCCGGTACATGCTTTATCGGACCCTGCGCATTCGGACGAATATCGAAATCGAAGATCTGCGTCGGCAGCCACAACGTCGCACACGCGTTTGGAATATCGACGACGCCGCTGATATGCCCCTGCACCGGCGCTGTGCCCAGCAACGCATAAGCTTGTGCGCCTGAATAGCCGAATTTCTTCAGATACTCGATCGCATTGAGGCAAGCCTGCCGGTAAGCGATGTGTACGTCGAGGTAATGCTGCTTGCCGCTCTCGTCGACCGAGATACCTTCGAAGATCAGGTAGTCGTTGTAGTTCGGCGTAATCGGGCTCGGCTTGAAGACCGGATTGCGGATGCCGTATTTCTCGACGCCACCCTTGATCAGATTGACCCGCATATGCACCCAGCCGGCCATTTCAATCGCGCCGCAGAACGTGATTTCGCCGTCACCCTGGCTAAAGTGCAGATCGCCCACCGAAAGACCCGCGCCATCCACGTAGACGGGGAAATACACCTTCGAGCCGCGCGACAGATCCTTGATGTCGCAATTGCCGCCATGCTCGCGCGGCGGCACCGTGCGTGCGCCGTGCGCGGCCGCTTGTGCCTTCGCGTCGCCGGCCAGCTTGCCCATGTGCGCGGTAGCGGCGAACGGCGGGTTCGCCAGCGGCGGCACGCGCGTGGGCTCGGTGGCGATCAACGCCGCTTCGCGCGCATTCCATGTTTCGAGCATCTTGGGATCGGGCAGGCAGCCGATCAGCCCGGGATGAATCAGCCCGGCGAAGTTCACGCCCGGCACGTGCCGCGAACTTGTATAAAGGCCGTGAAAATCCCAGATCGACTTCTGCGCATGCGGAAAATGATCGGTCAGGAAGCCGCCGCCATTCGACTTCGCAAAGAAGCCATTGAAACCCCACTGCGAATCCGGGCGCGCGCCCACGTCAAGCAGGTCCACCACCAGCAGGTCGCCCGGCTCCGCGCCTTTCACGCCCACCGGGCCGGACAGGAAGTGCACGATCGACAGATCGATATCGCGCACGTCGTCGGCGCAGTCGTCGTTCTTGATAAAGCCGCCGGTCCAGTCATAGGTTTCCAGAATGAAATCGTCGCCCGGATTGACCCAGCAGGCCATCGGAATGTCCGGGTGCCAGCGGTTGTGGACGTTTTCGTTTTCGTAAGCAGACTGCTTCAGGTCGACCTTGATCAGGGTATCGGGCATCTCACTCGCTCCTCGTTTCAATTACTCGAACATGTGCGACGGCCTGTGCCGCCGCACGCCACGGCCTCGCGGGCGGGCCGTTCAGACAGACAGGTATTCGCGAATCCGTTCGCTGTCGCCGGCATCGCGCGTGCTCTGATGCACGAAGCGCCCGCCTTCGATGACGAACAGCCGGTCGGCTACGTCGAGCGCGAAACTCAGCACCTGTTCGGATACCAGAATCGCGATGTCGCGCGTCTTGCGGATTTCGTTCAGTGCTTTGGCGATGTCCTTGATTACCGAGGGCTGGATGCCTTCGGTCGGCTCGTCGAGCAGCAGCACTTTCGGATCGGTCACCAGTGCCCGCGCGATCGCCAACTGTTGCTGCTGCCCGCCGGACAGGTTGCCGCCCTTGCGCTTGCGCATATCGAACAGCACTGGGAACAGCGCGTAGATTTCGTCGGGCACCTGCTTGCTGCCGGCATTCTCCAGACCCGTCCGAATGTTCTCCTCGACGGTCAGCGTCGAAAAAATCTGCCGTCCTTGCGGCACATAGCCAATGCCCTTCGCCACGCGGCGGTAGCTTTCCTCGCCGGTCACATCCACACCGCCGACCCGCACCGAGCCGCGCCGCGACGGCAGGATGCCGATCAGCGTCTTGAACAGCGTGGTCTTGCCCATGCCGTTGCGGCCCATCACCGCCACGGTTTCCTTGCTCGCCACGTTAAAGCCGATGCCATGCAGCACCTCGCTTTGCCCGTAGCTCACCACCAGATCGTCGACTTGCAGCATGTGCGCCCCCTCAATGCCCGAGATAAACGTCGATCACGCGCGGGTCGGCCTGCACCTGTGCCATCGGCCCTTCCGCGAGAATCTTGCCCTGATGCATCACGGTCACCTTGTGCGCAATGCGTTCGACGAAGGCCATGTCATGCTCGATCACGATCATCGAGCGGTTCTCGCAAATGCGATCGAGCAGTTCGGCTGTCACCTCGCGCTCGCGCACGCTCATGCCGGCGATCGGTTCGTCGAGCATCAGCAGTTCCGGTTCCTGCATGAGCAGCATGCCAATCTCGAGCCATTGCTTTTGCCCGTGCGACAGCAAACCTGCTTCCAGATCGAGCGATGCGGCAAGGCCAATCTCGTCGGCCACCGACTGCACGCGATTGGCCACCTCGGTGTCCTGCCGGTACGCCAGCGCGCCGAACACGCTGCGCCCGCGCGGAAACGACACCTCGAGGTTCTGCGCGACACTGAGGTTTTCGTAAATCGACGGCGTCTGGAATTTGCGGCCGATGCCTTTGCGCACGCGGCGAAATTCCGCGAGGCTCGTGATCTCTTCGTTGCGAAACTTGATGCTGCCCGCGGTTTCGCGCGTCTTGCCGCAGATCAGGTCCAGCAGCGTGGTCTTGCCCGCACCGTTCGGTCCGATCACCACGCGCAGTTCACCGCGCTCCAGGTACAGGTTCAGCGAATCGATCGCCTTGAAGCCGTCGAACGACACGCTCAGGTCTTCGATCGCCAGCAGGAAATCGCTATTGCTCATCGCCCGCCCCCCTCTTGTAGGCAGCGCCACGCAGCGCCCTTTGCACGCGCGTGCGCACATGCTGCTCATACAGTCCGGCCAGTCCGTTCGGGAACGCCATCACGACGCCGATAAACATCGCGGCCATCAGATACAGCCACAGGTTCGGAAAACTTTCGGAAAACCACGTCTTGCCGAGGTTGACCAGAATCGCCCCATACACAGCGCCCACCAGCGACATGCGCCCGCCGACCGCCGCATAGATCACCATCTCGATCGACGGCACGATGCCGACAAACGAAGGCGACATAAAGCCGACCTGCAGCGTGAACATCGCGCCGCCGATCGCCGCGAGCAGCGCCGCCACGCAGAACGCGAAGACCTTGAACATCGACACGTCGTAACCGGAAAAGCGCACCCGGTCTTCCTTGTCGCGCATGGCGAGCAGCAGCGTGCCGAGCTTGCTGCGCTGAATCCAGCGGCAGCCGATCAGCGCCGCCAGCAGCAGCACCGCGTTGACGAAATACAGAATCAGTTTTGCCTGGTCGGTACGGATGTCCCAGCCGAGCAGCGTGCGCAGATCGGTAATGCCGTTTACACCTCCGGTGAAACCCTGCTGGCCGATGATCAGCACTGACAGGATCAACGCAATGGCCTGCGTGATAATCGCGAAGTACACGCCGCCGACGCGCCGCCTGAACATCGGATAACTGACGATCAGCGCAACCGCAGCCGGCACGACCAGCGCAGCGAGTATCGCGAACGGCAACGAATGAAACGGCTTCCACCAGAACGGCAGCGCGGTGACCTGGTTCCAGTCCATGAAGTCGGGAATGCCCGGCGTGGTCTGCGTTTTCGTGGCAATCGGATTGGATGCCTCGAGCTTCAGAAACATGGCCATCGCATAGCCGCCAAGCCCGAAAAACACCCCCTGGCCGAGACTCAGCACGCCGCCGTAGCCCCATGCGATCACGAGACCGATCGCAACGAACGCGTACGTCAGGTACTTACCCATCAGGTTCAAACGGAACGCGTCGAGTGCGAGCGGGAAGACGATCAGGATCAGCAGTGCGAGCAGCACGATGCCGCCGTATCCGGATGCCTCGATGCGCGCGGCAAGCGCGCGCCAGCCGACCGGCGCGGCGGGTGATTTGCCGCGGGCCGCGACCGGCCCGGCAGAGGGATTCAGAGGTTCCATGTCCGTCTCTCCGAACAGGTTGATCGAACAAACTCAAAGGGGGCGTCAAGCTGGTGCAGCGCGTGCTTCAGTTTCATGCGCGCCGCACCTTCGAAGCGAAAAGCCCTTGCGGACGCAACATCAAAATGATCACGACCGTCAACAATGTCAGCACGCGCGCAGTCGAGCCCGACAGAAAGAACTCGCTGATCGACTGGGTCTGCGCAATGCCGAAAGCCGATGCAACCGTGCCGAGCAGACTCGCGGCACCGCCGAAGGTCACCACCAGAAATGAATCGACGATGTACAGCGAGCCGCTGGTCGGCCCCGTCGAGCCGATTGCCGTGAAGGCAGCGCCTGCCACACCGGCCACGCCGCAACCGATGGCAAAGGTCACGCGGTCGGTCAGCTTCGTATTGATGCCGGCGGCGTTGGCCATCGGCCGGTTCACGACCGTGGCCCGCACCCGCAGCCCCCAGCGCGAGCGGTACAGCGCAAGCAGCAGGCCGCCGGTCATCAGCAGCGCGAGGCCCATCACGAACATGCCGCTCACCGGGATATCGAGGCCCGGCGCCGGCTCCCACGAGCCCATCAGCCAGTCGGGCAGCGCGGGACTGACTTCCTTCGGGCCGAAGGTCGAGCGGAACACCTGCTGCATGCCGAGGCTCAAACCCCATGTAGCCAGCAGCGTATCGAGCGGACGCCGGTACAGATGCCGGATCAGCGCCCACTCCGCAAGCCAGCCCGCCGCGAACGCAATAAAGAACGCAGCCACGATCGCGAAGAAGAAGTACATCGGCGCGAACGCGTGCCACACGTTCTGCGCGAACAGCGAAAACAGATACACGGTGTACGCGCCGATCGTCATGAACTCGCCGTGCGCCATATTGATCACGCCCATCTGGCCGAAAATCACGGCGAGCCCGAGCCCCATCAGCAGCAGCACGCTGAACAGGCTCAAGCCGGCGAAACCCTGCATCAACGTGATGTTGAAAATGTCGGTTGCTGACATCGAAGTTCTCCCAGATTCGGCGGGCGCGTGCCCGCCGTTGCACGGCACATTCAGGCGGCTTACATGTAGCCTTTCGGGAACGGATCCGGCTTGATCGGCGCATCCGATTGCGCGACCACCTTGAACTGGCCGTCGGCCTGGCCCTCGCCGATCAGCGAGCGGCTCCACAGGTGGTGGTTCGCATCGACCTTCGCGTAGCCTTGCGGCGCGTTGTTCAGTTCGATGTTGGGCGACGCGGCCACGACCTTGTCGACGTCGAAGCTGCCGGCGCGCTCGCAAGCGGCCTTCCAGATCCATGGGCCGAGATAGGCCGCCTGCGTGACGTCGCCGATCACCGCGTGCTGGCCATACCTGGCCTTGAAGGCGGCCACGAATTTCTTGTTGTTGTCGTTGGTCAGCGATTCGAAATACTTCATCGACGAGAAGAAGCCCGCGAAGTTTTCGCCGCCGATGCCGAGCACTTCGTCTTCGGTAACCGACAACGTCAGCAGGAACTGCTTCTGCGGCGTGATACCCGCGGCCTTCAGCTGTTTGTAAAACGCCACGTTCGAGCCGCCCACCACGGTCGCGAAAATACAGTCCGGGCGCGCCAGCTTGATCTTGTTCATCAGCGAGTTGAACTCGGTGGTGCCGAGCGGGTAGTACTCTTCGCCGACCACCTTCGCATGCAGATGCTGCTCGATATGGCGGCGCGCGATCTTGTTCGACGTACGCGGCCAGATGTAGTCGGAACCGACGAGGAAGAACGTCTTCGCCTTCTTCGTGTTCGATGCCCAGTCGAGTGCCCACAGAATCTGCTGGGTGGCTTCCTGGCCGGTATAGAACACGTTCTTCGACTGCTCGAGCCCTTCGTAGAAGGTCGGGTAGTACAACAGGCCGTTATCCTTCTCAAATACCGGCAGCACGGCCTTGCGTGAAGCGGAGGTCCAGCAGCCGAACACCGCCGCGACGTGATCGTTTTCGAGCAGCTTCTTCGACTTCTCGGCGAAGGTCGGCCAGTCAGATGCGCCGTCTTCCTGAATGATCTGGATCTTGCGGCCGAGCACCCCGCCCATTGCGTTGATCTGCTCGATGGCAAGGCGTTCGGCCTGCAGCGAACCGGTCTCGGAAATCGCCATCGTGCCGGTAGCCGAGTGCAGCTGCCCGACCGTCACGGTGGTATCGGTCACCGCGAGACCCGTCGTGTTGACCTTCGCGGTCGGCGCCCCTTGCGCGAACGACATGCCCGGCAAACCGAGCGCGGCCAGCGGCGCCGCGGCGAGGCCGCCCAGCAGGCGCCGGCGCAGCGGCGAAGGCGCTTGCGCCGCAGCGGCAGCTGCATCTGCTGCCTCGAATCCGGCTGCGGGGTCTTCGAATCGATCGTCTACGGCCATCGTTGTTCTCCTTGTCTGATCCGCGTCGCGGGATAAAGCGCCGGCAAGCTTCCGGCGCTGCGTGGCCGCAATGTAGGAGGACAAATTCCGCTTCGATATACGTCGATTGACGTATATCCGCCGAAAAAAATGGAACGTAACTTGCTCAATGCATCGACCCGTGTAGTCCGCGCACTAAACTGGATCATCGAATATGGGCCAGACGCACCAGACCGCAGCGCTGCCCGCCACGACACAGCGCATCGTCAAGATCCGGCGCGATTACAACGCATGGGTCGGCGACGAAACACTCGAGGACTACGCGTTACGTTTCACGCCCCGCTCGTTCAGGCGCTGGTCCGAATTCCGCGTGGCCAACACCGCGATCGGCGCCGTGTCGTTTCTCGCGCTGGAGGCGATCGGCGGCGCACTCGTGGTCAATTACGGTTTCGCCAACGCGATCTGTGCGATTGCGGCAGTGTCGGTGCTGATCTTTTTGACGAGCCTGCCGATCAGCTACTATGCAGCGCGCTATGGCGTCGATATGGACCTGCTGACTCGCGGCGCGGGCTTCGGCTATATCGGCTCGACGCTAACGTCGCTGCTGTATGCGAGCTTCACGTTTATCTTTTTCGCGCTCGAGGCGGCGATCATGTCGCTCGCGCTGCAGCTGTACTTTCACATCTCGATCGACATCGCGTATGTGATCAGCTCGCTGGCGGTGATTCCAGTCGTGATGTTCGGCATCACGCTGATCAACCGTTTGCAGAGCTGGACCCAGCCGCTGTGGCTGGTGCTGTTCGTGCTGCCGTATGCGGCGGTGTTATGGCATAGCCCCGGCCTGCTCATCGACTGGACCACTTTCGCCGGTCTCGCGCCGGGCGGTCACGAATTCAGCGTGATCGCCTTCGGGCAGGCGTGCACCGTTGTGTTCGCCTTGATCGTGCAGGTTGGCGAGCAGGTCGACTATCTGCGCTTTCTGCCGCCGCTCGATGCACACAACAGGCGGCGCTGGTGGATCGCGTTGTTGACGGCGGGCCCCGGCTGGATCGTGCCCGGCGCGCTGAAAATGCTCGGCGGCGCATTTCTCGCCTTCGTCGCGATCCAGCACGAAATCGACGTCGGGCATGCGGCGCAGCCCACGCAGATGTATCTGATCGCGTATCACCATCTGCTCGATCCACTCGGACTCGCAGCGTGGGCACTGCCGGCGATGACGCTGTTCGTGATCGTGTCCCAGCTGAAAATCAACGTGACCAACGCCTATGCGGGTTCGCTCGCATGGTCGAATTTTTTCGCACGCCTCACCCACAGCCACCCGGGCCGCGTCGTCTGGCTCGTATTCAACGTGCTGATCGCACTGCTGCTGGTCGAAATGGGCGTGTTCGAAGCGATCGGCAAAGTGCTGTCGCTCTACGCGAACATCGCGATTGCATGGATCGGCGCGGTATTCGCGGATCTGGTCGTCAACAAGCCGCTCGGCTATAGCCCGCGGCATATCGAGTTCAAACGCGCGCACCTGTACGACGTGAATCCGGTCGGGGTCGGCGCGATGCTGATCGCCGCAGTGGTGGCCGCGTTTGCGCACGTCGGCATGCTCGGCGTGCTGGCGCAGGCAATGTCTTCGTATATCGCATTCGGCGTGGCGTTCGTATGCGCACCGGCGATCGCGATCGCGACTCGCGGCCGCTTTTACCTGGCACGCGAAGCGCAAGCGCCCGATGGTCACGAGACACGGCGCTGCGTGATTTGCGAGAACGACTTCGAACCCGACGACACCGCGCATTGCCCCGCCTACGGCGGCACGATCTGCTCGCTGTGCTGCTCGCTCGACTCGCGCTGCAACGACCGCTGCAAACCGCACGCGCGCTTCGGCGCGCAGTTGAACGACGCGATGCACCGTGTTTTTCCGGGCGCGGCGCTCGGGCCGACCACCTTGCGGCTTGCGCGCTACCTGAGCCTGGTCGCGGTCATGCTCGCGCTGCTCGGCGTGGTGCTTTATCTGGTGTGGTCGCAAAGCACCCGTTCTCTCGCGCCATTCGACACGCCCGCGTGGAAGGAACTCGCGCACAGTTATGTGACGATCTTTTTCGCGCTGTCGCTGATCGGCTGCATCGGCGCCTGGTGGCTGGTGCTCGAACGCGAAAACCGGCGCGTCACGCAGGAGGAATCGCAGCGCCAGACCGAATTGCTGATGTTCGAGATCGATGCACACCAGAAAACCGATGCGGCACTCAAACGCGCCACCGAGGCGGCAAAGTCGGCCAACCAGGCGAAAAGCCGCTACGTGACGGGCTTGAGCCACGAGCTGCGCACGCCGCTCAATAGCATCCTCGGCTATGCGCATTTGCTGCTGCAGGCGCGCGACGAAATTCCGGCCGCGCGCCATCATGCGATCCAGACCATCCAGCGCAGCGGCGAACATCTGCTCGCCCTGGTGGACGGCCTATTGGACGTGGCGCGCATCGAAGCCGGCAAACTGCAGCTGAACGTGACCAGAGTGCCGTTGCCGGATTTCATCGAACATCTTGCCGCGATGCTGCGCCCGCAGGCCGCTGAGAAGATGCTGATCTTCGATGTCCAGACCGTAGGCCGCCTCCCGGGCATCGTCCGCTCCGACGAGAAATGCATGCGGCAGATCCTGATCAACCTGATCGGCAACGCGATACGCTTCACGTCGACAGGTTCCGTGACGCTGCGTGTAAGCCATGCGTGGGACACCGTTACCTTTGAAGTGAGCGACACCGGGCCCGGCATCGCGCCTGCCGATATCGAACGGCTTTTCATGCCGTTCGAACGCGGCCATGCCGCGCGCGACCACGACCATGGCGCCGGGCTCGGGCTCACGATCTGCCAGTTGCTGACGCAGGCGCTCGGCGGCAGCCTCGAAGTGGACAGCGCGCCCGGCCGCGGCACGCGTTTCGTCGTCAAGCTGTTCGCGCCGGAAGTGCATGTGGTGCAAGATGCGCCCGCCGTCACCGATGGCATCGGCGGCTATCGCGGCGCACGCCGCACGGTGCTGGTTGTCGACGACCTGCCCGAACAGCGCGCAGTCGTCGCCCAGGTGCTGGCGCCGCTCGGCTTTTCGGTCGCAGAGGCCGGCAGCGGCCCCGATGCGTTGCGCTGGCTCGGCATTCATGCAGCGGATGCGATCATCATGGACATCTCGATGCCCGACATGGATGGCTACGAAACCAGCCGACTGATTCGCGATAGTCAGCTAAGCCGCGCGCCGATCATGCTGCTGTCGGCCAACGCTTTCGCCGACGATCGCGAACGCGCCACCGCGATCGGCTGCGACGACTATCTGGTGAAGCCGCTGCAGGTCGCGTTGCTGCTCGAAAAGCTCGCCCGGCTGCTGCAAATCGAATGGATCGTCACGCACGAAAACACCGCCGCGCCCGCGGGTGCGCCGGAGCCGCCTGCGGTGACACAGGTACGGACCGCGTTACCGCGCGCCTTGCGCGATGCGCTCGACGCGCTGCTCGAAATGGGCTACGTGCAAGGGATCGTCGAACAGCTCGACAAGGCTACGCTGCAGTGGCCGCAGTTGACCGACGAATTTGCATCGCTGCGCGCCCTTGCGCAGCGTTTCGAACTGGCTGAATTCGCACGCCGGCTCGCCCTACTCTCTGACGACTCCGATGGCTGAAGACTACGTTGACCTCGCCGAAGCGGCCACGCTCGACTTCGCCGGCAACCGCAGCGTCGTACTGATCGTCGACGACAAGCCCGACAATCTCGCGCTGCTCTCCACCACGCTGCAGTCGGCCGACTATGCGGTGCTCGTCGCGCTGAACGGCGAAGCGGCGCTGAAGTGCCTCGCGCGCGTGACGCCGGACGTCGTGTTGATGGACGCGGTGATGCCCGTCATGGACGGCTTCGAAACCTGCCGCCGTCTGAAGCTCGATAGCCGTCACGCGCATTTGCCGGTTATCTTCATGACCGCACTGACGCAGACCGAACACGTGGTGCAAGGATTTCGCGTCGGCGGAATCGACTATGTGACGAAGCCCGTCAAGCCGAACGAGGTCTGCGCGCGCATTGCCGCCCATGTGCAGCGCTCGAGAGCGCAGCGCTACGCCGATGCGGTGCTGGGTCTCGAGGCGCGTGCCGCGCTGATCGCGGCTACGGACGGCGCGATCCGCTGGCAGAACCCGCAGGCGTCGCTGCGGTTGAGGCGCTACGACGCAGCGGCGCAAGATGACATATCGGCGGCGCCGGCGAGCCTGCCGCCGCCGCTGCTGCAGTGGTTCACCAGTTGGGTTGCGCGCGGCTGCGACGCGCAGGCGATGTTCGAATGTACAACGCACGGCGTGCGCCGAACCGCCCGCGTGTCCGGCAACCCGGCGCGCGGCGAATGGATGCTGATCCTCGAGGAATTCGACGACGCCGCGCACGCCGCCACGCTCGGCGCACAATTCGGGCTGACCACGCGCGAAGCGGAAGTGCTGCTGTGGCTATCGCGCGGCAAGACCAATCGCGACATCGGCGAGATTCTCAGCATGGCGTCGCGTACCGTGAACAAGCACCTTGAGCATCTGTTCCACAAGCTGCATGTGGAGACGCGCTCGGCTGCGGCCGCGTTGGCGGTGAAGGCCGCGAATCGTGCTTGAGTAGTGAAAGATGACCCGTCGTTATTCGCACCTGTTTGCGATTCGCTGCCCGGCGCATTGAACGGCATCGCAAAGCCCTATCCATTCGTTAATGAAAGGCCCAGAAAAACATTGGGCTTCATGTCTCCGACCGATAAACTACGCGAGGCTGTTGTAGCGACTCATTGAACCTACCCGCGCTTGCGAAATCGTCTTGACCATTGTCATTGGCGTACGTCACTCCTCTATGCCACTCGCGCGAGGCGAGCAAGCAGCGGCATGATTGGACGGGCCGGATACAGGTTCGTCTTGTGCTCTGCCTCGTCCGACGTGTCGCGTGGGCACGGTGATGCATCGCGGACCTATTGTTCTGGTCAGTTTGCCTAACGTAAGTTACGTCAATCTATTTGAATACGTTGTTGCACTGCCCTAAACCCATCAATCAATGCTCAATGCATTTCGGGAGGAACATGGAACTCTACGACGACGTACGCTGGGGCCCGATTCTCGAGGAACCGAAGAATGTGCCGGTGGAGAACATATATCCGAAAGGGGAAGGAGGCTGGTGGCGCGTCCACGGGTACAAGAGTTACGCTGAAATGAATGCCGCGTGGAAGGCAAACATCCGGACTATTAACGACCCTGCAACCAGATGGCCTGTAATTCATAAGCAGGCAATAGAACTAGTGAAGGCGTATTGCGAGGAGACACGCCTGCTCAGCAACGCGGTCAGCAGGAACCAGTTCAAAACAGATAGCAATCAGCAACACTGTGTCGAACTCATGCTCAGTGCACGAAACTACCTTCTAACAAGGATCAGATCTGCCACGAACGTAGCTGAACTGCTGGCGGCCAGGGAGCAATACGGGGCATCGAATGCGTACAACTCTGCGTATATATATCAATCGGCCTTAGATGCCTACCTCAAGTGGGATGGGGCAATCAAGGAGAAGGAAGCTTCAGAGTTGAGTGAAATGAAGATTCATACCTACAAGTCCCGGGCGAACGCAGAATTGCGGACCCTGGCGCTAAAGACCGCGCCGATTAATGACGCTTCTGGCAAGCCGATCTGTCACATGCTCTCTGTCGCAATCGATCTAACTGATGGCACACTGGAATCGGGACGCGCGGGACATAAGAGGAAAGGAAGCGATCTGGAGGCCGCTTTCGGTTTCAGCCTCCCGCCCGTCGCAGCGAATGCCAACGCAACTGAAAACCCGTACAACTGCGCGGAGCTTGATGCATTGTATAAACTTAAAGCGAAGAAACCAGCTGTTAAAATGGCCGACGTTTTCTTTATATCCATGATGCCGGGGGGCAGCATGGTTATTCCCCCATGTGTAAACTGTCAACGCTGGATTGCTAAGCAAGGCGCAAGTGCTTCAAAGTTCGATTCCAAATAAAATCTCGCGCGTCTTGCGATAGACGCGTTTGCCATCGCCAAGCGGATGGTGCGGTGCGGTCGGGAATCTGCGGGCTTCGCTTAATTTTTCCAGAACGATGCCGTTAACCAATCACGCGTTATCCATCGTTCAGCCAGGTTTCTTCATCGAGCCTCAAACAGGAGACAAATAATTGTCGCGCGACAATTCGCAGGTGCTCAGGTGACGAAGTCCTTTGAATCGTTTAGCATGCCGCAGGGAAAGCTGGCCAGTTGGCTGGTCTACCCCGGAAGGGACACGCCGCTCGCCATTCGTGCGGCGCTCGTTTCGACGCTATTCGGCACCTTGCCGATTTTCCTCGGCGGCGTGTTCAACACCATCGCCGTTGCCGCGGCGCTCGCGTATCGTCATCCGAGTCCGCTATTCCTGTTCTGGTTATTCTCGGAAATCGCGGTTTGTCTGGCGCGTCTGGTCCTGCTAGTACTTTCGCATCGGCGCGCAGAACAGGGCAAGCCCACGCCGACCGATCTATATATTCTTCTGGCGCCGCTATGGGGCGCGACCGTCGGCTACGGCGCGCTGATCAGTGCGACCAGCGGCGACTGGGTAGCCGCCACGCTGTCCTTTCTTTCCGCTGCCGCCATGGTAGGCGGCATCTGTTTTAGAAACTTCGCCGCGCCGCGCCTCGTCGCCATCATGATCTTCCTGTCGCTCGGCCCATGCTGCATTGGCGCTGTGCTATCGGGCGAACCGGTGCTGCTGCTCACACTCGTTCAGATCCCGTTTTATCTGTTCGCAATGAGCGTCGCCGCGAAAAAGCTCAACGTGATGCTGATATCGACGATGGAGGCCGAGCGCGAAAACGACCGCCGCGCACGCCACGATGGGCTGACGGGATTGCTTAACCGCGCGGGACTTTTCCACGCGGTAACTTATGAGCTCTCCGAGGCGACGCATAAAGGGGCCGGCGCACCGGTTTTCTACCTCGACCTCGATGGCTTTAAAGCGGTCAACGACGCTTATGGACACGAGTGCGGCGACAAGCTGCTCATCCAGGTCGCGGCAAGACTTCGTCACCTGGCTGGGCCCAATGCGCTCGTTGCCCGCATGGGAGGCGACGAGTTCGTGATTGTCGATCAACCGCCCTATGCAGCTGAGCCGCGCGCGTTTGCGAATAGCGTGATCGCCGAGATCGAGAAGCCCTTCCATCTGACCGACGACGTCACGGTCCGAATTGGCGCGAGCATCGGTATCGCGACGGTGACAGGCGACGGCAGCGCGATAGACACGGTGCTGGAATCGGCAGACGTCGCGATGTATGAGGCCAAGCGCAACAAGAAGAAGCGAGAGCTGGCCACTTAGGCGGGTTCGTCCGCCGGTCGGCTTTAGTTAGCCTCGACACAGGCGACAAGCTCTACCAGCTATACCGATATCCAACCTGCGCAAACACGGTGCGCCGATACTCGCCGCTGAAGTTGTGCGCGTATTTCACGTTCGCATAGCCTTCCGAACTCTTGCCGAAGCTGCCCGTCATGCCGACGCCGAGGTCGTACCAGGTCTTGCCGAGTTCGTTGTCGAACGACGTGCCTCCCACCGTTGTTTGTCCTGGCGAGAAAAAGTCGTGCAATACGTCCGCGGTGAAATAAGGCGTGAGAGTGGAGGTCTTCGAATCGTTGCTCAGGTTTGCCCTAAAGATCCTGAAACCGATGCGGCCGCGTAGCCCGTTCGTCGTGTTCGAGCTGATGTCCGAGATGCCGTCGTCGAAGTGGTTCAGGTGCAGGTATTGATAGAGCAGTTGCGCTTGCGGCTCGATCGCCACGCCGGTCGAGCCAAGCGCGAACGGCTTGCCCACTTCCCCAGAAACACCTGCGCCGAAACCGTTCTGGCTGCCGCTGTCGCCGAAGATGTCGCCGTAGCGGTTCTGGTAATGCGTCAGTTGCCCGACGCCATCGAAATAACTACCGTCGGGCAGGTACTTCGTCCAGTAGCCGCCAATCGATTGCGCCTGCGTTTCGACGCTGCCTGTGCCATCGGGTAATCCCGCAAAACTTCGCACGCTGTCGGCGAACGTCGCGGACGTCGACCCGAAGCTCACGGTTGCGCCCGCATGCGTGCTGCCGCCGTTGGCGTTGCGCGATAGCGTCCAGTCCTTGCCGAACTCCGCGAAGAACGTGCGCTCGTCGGCCGAGAAGCGGTCGCCGGTATCGGCATCGACGTTCTGTCCGCCGATACGCCCCCACACGCCGTTGCTGTGCGCGGGCTGCGCCGCCTCGAGACTCGCGATATCGCCGACGCGCTCATGCAGGCGGCCGAGCATCGCATAGCCATAGTCGGCGTTGAGCAGCGGCGTGACCGTATAGCCGACCACGGCCGGGCGATAGGCAACCGGGCCGCTGCCGGCAGCGGAAGTAGCCGGCGGCGCTGTCGAGCCCGTGGAGCCGCCGGTATCGCCGGTATCGGGCGTGGTCTGCTGTGCGAGTTGCGAGCGCAGGTACCAGTCGTTCGCGTCCGTCGCACCACCCTGGAACAGCATGTATTGGAACGCGCCAGCCTGAATGGGTCCGGCCAGATGGAAGCTGTTGGCAGCCGATGTGCCGTTGACCTGCACAAGCTGAATGCCATCACCGACCGTCGCTGCACCTGAACCCGACTGATTGACCTTGATCGCCGTCGCGCCGCTAGCGTTACCGCCCACAACGAGCCTGTCGCTCTGCGACGCGGCGCCGCCTTCGTTCAGCACCGTGTTCAACACAACCTGGCCGTTCGTACCCGTGTAATTGCCGGCCACGTTCAGCACGTTGCCGGCCTTGCCCGTCGACGACGCAAGATTAACGATGCCCGCATTACTCAGATCGCCGCCGATGCTGAACGTGCCCGCGTTGCTCGCGGCGAACGCAGCCAGCGCATTGCCCGCTGCGATCGTTCCACTGTTGTTCACCGATCCCGACACGGTGCCGTAGCCGCCAAGCGTTGCACCCGCGGTGATCGTCGTAAGGCCTGAGCCGATGCTGGCGTTGGCGTGAGCCGCATCGCCGACGGCGAGCGTGCCCGCCAGCACGTTCGTGCCGCCCGAGTACGTGTTTGCAGCGGTGATAATCGTCGTGCCCGTGCCAACCTGATTCACCGAACCTGTTCCGGTAACGAGATTGTCGAAGCTGAACGCATCGCGGCGATCGAACGCGAGCGTGCCGTTATCGGTCACGCCGCCGACGATACTGCCGCTAGTCCCACCATTGCCGATCTGCAGCGTGCCTTGCTGGATCGACCACGGCGTAGCGGTCGTGCCGGTACCCGTCAATGCCCACGTACTCGCGCCGGTCTTCTGGAAAGCGTTGAAGTTCTGGTACTGCGCGGCCGAGCCGATCGACGAAACGTCGAAGACATCGTTTGCGTCGCCGCCCAGAATGAACGTGTTCGAGGTTGACGCTGCGTTTGCAACAACGTTGCCCGAGATCGTCGACCCGGCTTGCACTTCGAGCGTGAGCGCAACGGTCGCACCACCGGTCAGCTGAATCGCGCTGGCACTGCCGCTGCCAGCTTGTACAGTGCCGCTGTTGATGAGCGTAAAAGATGCATTCCCGGAGACAGCCGCAACACCGTTTCCGCCTACGAGCGTGCCCGTGTTCACAATAGGCAAAGCGCCCGCCCGGGCGAAGACTGCATTGCCGCCCACGCCGCCCGTTCCGCCGCGAATCGTGCCATGGTTGATCAGCGTTCCAGCTCCCGGTGCGTAAGTAACGCCGCTGCCACCCACGTCTAATGCGCTCGTGCCGTTGGAATTCCCTCCCTGAATCAGGCCATTATTGGTTAACGTGCCGCCGAGTCTGATCTGGGCACCACTACCCGCGACCCCGGAAACCGTAGCACTTCCACCGGTCATCGTTCCGTTGTTCACCACGTTTGCGGATGTCACGACAACGGCTACTCCCCCACTTCCGCCCCCAGCGACTGAGGCACCGCCGGTAATCGACCCGTTATTGGTCGCTGAAGTGCTGGCGGAAATCCCGTTGAACTGAATTGCTCCGCTTGTAATCCCATTGTCGGCGACTAGCGTCCCTTCGATGGTGACCGGACCTGACCATACGGTTCCTCCCGTTAGCATGAAATTCTGCGTATCGAGCGTCATGGCCCGCGTAGCCGGCGGCAGCGTAGCGGTAACAGTGAAACTGCTGCCCATCCGGATGGTCGAGCCATCGGAACCGGTCGGCCCGTTGATCGTGTTAATCGCGTCGATCAGCTCCTGCTGACTATTCACCGTGATATCCAGCGCCATCGCCGGAAGCGGTAACGTTCCGGCGATAGCCAGCGTTAGAGCAGAAAGTGCGAACTGAGCTTGACGACGTTGCGAGAGTTGAAGCCGACGCGCGCATTTTTTCATTTTCATTCTCTGACGTAATCGGTACCGCGCGCACGGTAGCAGAAAGGTTCACGCCAGGATTCTGAACAATTGTGAACTGAGGCGACGCAACAACGGTTGCGGCAAGAAGCAGGCAGGGGACTTGGCGCAAGACTAAAGTATTGCCCCTTCAAAGCAACCTTAAAGCACCTTCAAAGCAGATCCGACCGCAACTCCCTCACGCCCCTCCCCAGCCGTTGACGCAACAACGCACGCAACGTCGCCCCATCGCCGTACCCCACTTCAGCCGCGATCGTTTCAACATCGAGTCCGCTACTGCGAATCAACGATTGCGCGTGCTCCACGCGCAGATCCTGGAAATACGCAAGCGGCGACTTGCCCAACACTTCCTGGCAACGCCGCTGCAACGAGCGCGAACTCGTCGCAAGCGCACTCGCGGCTGCCTGCAACGAAAACCCCGTCTTCAGATTTTCGCGTGACCACTGCTCGAATCGCTTGATCAGCGGATCGGCCTGCGCGAGATGATTGGGGATGATGTACGCGGCCTGCGACGAACGGATATCCGCAAGCAGATAACGCGAAACCAGTGTTGCAAGCTCGGGGCTCACGGTGCGTATCAGCCACAGTGCGAGATCGAGATGCCCCATCGCCGCGCCCGCCGTCACACCGATATCGGTCGGCACAAGCATGCGGGATTCATCGAGGCTCACGGCCGGATAGCGTTGCCTGAAGAATGGCGCAAGCGACCAGTTGGTCGTCGCTTCGCGGCCATCGAGGAGCCCCGCATCCGCAACCAGAAAGGTGGCAATACATGAAGCGGCCACGCGAACGCCTTTCGCACGCCATTCGACCAGCTGCGCTTTGGCGTCGGTCACATCGGGCCGTTCGAGCGAAGCCAGCACCTCATCCGGCGACGGTGTGACGAGCGCCGGAACGATCACCCAATCGGGCTTTCGCTTCGACTCCGTCACCGCTTTGACCGGGATCGGGAAACCGTGATTCGAACGCACTCTCCTGCGCACACCCACCACCGATACCTCGAAGCGCGGTGTGCCCCCCATCGCGCGCGCGGAGATCTTGTTCGCCACCCCGAACGCGTCGAGCGTGCACGAAAGGCCTGTATCGAATAATCCATCGAGTGCGAGCACGGAAATACGCATGGCGTAAATGCCTCCAAAGTTGTCGTTTATGACTGTACCAGCCGATCGGTGCGATGACTACACTCGTCCTCGTTGTCCATCGCAATCAACACACCTTCGACACTCCGTCGATACGTAACCAAGGAGATTCCTGTGAAAGTTCTCGCCATCGGATCGATCGTCAAACCCGTCACGCCCGAACAACGTCAACAGATCATGCCGCGCGAAGTGCCCGCCACGCTTCAGCTTTATCTCGACGGCAAGATCGAGCAGTACTGGTATCGCCAGGATGCGCCCGGCGTGGTCTTCCTGATGGACGTCGACTCGGTCGACGACGCGAAGGCCACCGTGAATGCACTGCCGCTCGTGGCCGACGGCTTCGCGCAATACCAGCTGATGCCGATCGGCCCGCTCGCCCCGCTGGGCATGCTGATCCAGGGCAAGTAATTAGCACGATCCGGCTATAGATTAGACGCGTCATCTGTTGCACGCTCATCGAAATCGGGCACGCAGAAAGGAGTGGAAAGTGGATCGGCGACTTTTAGTTTTAGCACTCGGCATGTTCGCACTCGGCACCGACAGCTTCGTCGTGGCCGGCGTGCTACCCGAGATCGCGCGCAGCTTCGACGTCAGCATCGGGGCTGCGGGACAGATGACGACGCTCTATTCCATCACGTATGCGGTGCTCGCACCGGTGATCGCGACGTTTGCCGCGCATATTCCGCGCAAGCGTCTGCTGCTCGTCGGCCTTGCCGTATTTGTCGTTGCCAACCTCGGTACGGCGTTCGCGCCGAGCTTCGGCTTTGCGCTTGCCACACGCGCCCTGGCCGGTTTCGGCGCGGCCGTCTATTCGCCGACCGCAACGGGCTCCGCACCGATGATCGTTGCCCCCGACCGCAGAGGTTTCGCCATTGCTGTCGTACTGACCGGCTTGACCATTTCGACCGCGCTCGGCTCGCCTGCCGGCACGATCATCGCGGGCCTCGGCAACTGGCACTGGACCATGATGTTCGTCGCGGCGCTCGCCGCGCTGGCAGGCCTCGGCGTCATGGCGTTCCTGTCGCATATTCCGATGCTGCCCCCCGTGTCGTTCGCCAAACGGCTCAAGCCGCTCACCGACGCACGCGTGAGCCTAACGCTTCTAAGCTCGCTGTTGTTCTTTAGCGGCGTATTCATCGTCTACACGTATTTCGCCGTGGTTTTCGATCGCGCCATCGATGGAAATTCGATGCTCCTCGGTGCCATGCTCGTGATGTGGGGCCTTGCCGGCGTGGTATCGAACCTGCTCGCCGGCCGGCTGAGCGACCGCATCGGCTCGCGCGCCGTGCTCGTGACGATGCTGGCAGTCGTCACCGCGAACTTCATTTTTCTGAAGTGGACGAGCGCGAGCCTCTGGACTGCGATCCCGGCCGTCGTCGTGTGGGGAACCTTCGGATGGGGCGTGCTCGTGCCTCAGCAGCACCGGCTCGTGACGATCGCTCCGGCGGCTGCGCCCATTCTGCTGGGTCTGAATAACTCCGCGACGTTCTTCGGCGCGACGGCGGGCAGCCTTCTCGGCGCCGCGCGAATCCCGATGTTTGGCGGCCACGCATTGGGGTACGCTGGCGCGGTACTCGTCGCCGCTTCACTGATCGGTTCCGAATTCGCGGCACGCAAGATTCTCGCCGCGAACCGGCAAAGCGCTTCGGGCGAAAGCCCGGCAACCCTCCATACCGATTCGCCCAAACAGGTGAAGGTTTAACCGAGGCCTGGCGTACACCTAACAGCAGGAGCAAGACATGATCGATTCAGTAAAAGTTGAACAGCACTATGGGCAGGCAAGCCTGATCGACCGCCTGCGCAACGCGCTCAAAGCGGACGGGCTCGACGAGAAAGCGCTCCGACCCGAAGACCTTGCGCCGCTGGACCAGTTTCACTCGCGCGGACTGCAGGCGACGGTAGAACTCGCGCAAGCCCTGAACCTCGGCGAGGCGACCCATGTGATCGATATCGGTTCGGGATTGGGCGGACCATCCCGATACCTGGCCACGAAGTACGGTTGCCGCGTCTCCGGAATCGACCTTAGCCAGGCCTATGTCGACGCCGCACGATTCCTCGCCGAGCGAACCGGATTGGCCGATCGCGTCAATTACACGTGTGCGAATGCGCTATCGCTTCCTTTCGAATCCGAAGCATTCGACGTAGCGTGGACGCAGCATGTCGCCATGAACATCGCAGACCGCGCGACGCTATATCGCGAAGCCTTTCGCGTCTTGCGGCCGGGCGGCCGCTTCGCGATCTTCGATGTGGTCGCCGCATCGGGCGAGCCTTTGCACTATCCGCTTCCGTGGGCGGCCACACCGGAGACGAGTTTTCTCGTCACGGCAGACCGCATGCAAAGCCTTCTGCTCGAACAGACCTTCAATGTCGTCTCATGGACCGACTGCACCGAGGCGGCCATCCAATGGTTTGCCGAAGTACAGAAAGCGCGTGCCTCGATGTCAGGTATGCCCGCGCTCACGCTGGGTCTTCATCTCGTGATGGGGCCGGGATTCCCTGAGATGACGAAGAACCTCGCCCGCAATCTGCGCGAGGGACGAGCGGCGTTAATACAGGCGATTGTTGCTAAGCCTTGAAGCGGCTTTAGCGTCTGGCTCAGGCGCGCGGCCGTCAAACTATGCCGCGCGCACGCTCACCCGCGCACTCACCTGTTAGGGCAACTGCGCAGCCGACACACCTGCCGGCAGCACCGCCCCATCGCGCACATACAGCGGCAGCTTGTCGATCGCCGGCACAAAGCTGCGCGTTTGCGGACCGACGATCGTTTCGCCGGTCCAGAAGTCGTGCCACGTGCCGGCCGGGAAATAGACCTTGCGCACGCCGATCCCCTGACTCGCGAGCGCTGAGGTTGCCGGCGCGACGAGCAGATCGGGACCGAACAGATACTCGTCGTCCGCGGCCACCGCCGATGCGTCGTTCGGGAATGCGAACGGCAGCGGCTGCACGATCGGCGTGCCGTCGGCAATATTCTGGCGCGCCGCCGCGGCGATATAAGGCACGAGCCGGTCGTGCAGCGTCGCATAGCGGCGATAGACGGTGACCGCATTGTCGCTGACCCACCATGGCGCAACCGGCGTCTGCATCACCGGCGATAGCGCGCCGAGTTCGGTCCACAGCATATAGGTGCCTTCAGTCGGCGTCAGCAGCGGATTGCTCGCGCCGGCCTCGCCGGCGTTCTGGCGGCCGCCCGCGTAGCCGCCGATATCGCCGCCCGTAAACGAAAACCCGCTCATCGCCTGCGATTCAAGACCGCGCAGCGCCTGCGTAAGTCCGCCCTCGCCCGGCGCGCTCTGATTGTCGGCTTCCCAATGCCCGGCCCAGCGCATCGAACCGTTCCAGCCGCCACGCGCGAGAATCGTGAAGTCGCCGTTCGGGCGCTCGGCCTTGAACGCATCGAAAATCGCCTTGTGATAAGCGTCGATATACGCATTGTGATTGAGCGAGTTCGGCAAGCCGTTGTGCCACACCGAGGTATCGGACAGATCCTCTTCGCCGCGATCGACCTTCACGCCATCCACACCTCGCCGCACGAGCGCACGCAAGCTATCGCGCCACGACGCATAGGCGTCAGGGTTCGTGAAGTCAGCGTGCACGTTGAGGCCGCGCGGCGGAAAGTACGTCGCTTCGTTGTTATCGGGCCGCGTGCCGGTAATCGTGAAGCCCTGCGCCGCGGCAGTGGTTAGAAACGTGCCGTCGTAGTAGGGCGAAAGCCACACCATCAACCGCACATTTTGCGCATGCAGTTGTGCGATCAACCCATCAGGGTCCGCGAAACGCGTGGGATCGAAATTGAAGCTGCCCTTGCCCGCGTCCCACGGATTATCGAGCCACACCGCGCCGAGCGGAATATTGCGGCTACTCATGCCGTCGACGAGCGCGTTCACCGAAGCCGTGCTCGTGTCGCCGTCCTGCCAGACCATCGGCCGCCACATCCAGTCGGGCGGCGTCCATTGCGGCCGGCCAACGCGCGCCGTGTAGGCCGATAACATCTGTTTCGGCGTGCCACGGTAATAGACAAGATCAAGCGCGCTATTCTCGATGGTGGCGCGCACCGCGTCCGGACGCTCGTCGCTCTTCGCAAAGACAATTTCACCGCGCGCATCGGAATCGATCGCCGCCCCCGAACCCGACGGCGACCAGAAGAACGATGCTGCGATTTCATTGGTCGATGTCTGCCGGTTCGAACCCGGGCCGTGGCTGATCCAGAGCGGCAGCGCGGTGCCGCGCATGTTCACCGACGAGAAACGCTGGCCGCCGCCGAAATACGTTTGCGTGCTCGGGCTTTGCCATGCAGTCGACACCGCGGCGACGCCGGTCGCGGCCGGCGCATAGTGCAGCTTAACGGTGCCGTCGCCGGGATACGTCAGCGTGAGCGTTGCCCCAAGACCGTCGTCGGTCGTCATGCTCACGGTCGCCGTATTGCCGATTGCCTGCACCGCGCTCACGCCGGTCGCGAAATGCCATTGCGTGCCGGTCAGATAGGCGAACGGCCGATAGGTGACTTGCGGCAAGCCCGGGTACGCTTCATCGATGCCGTTCTGACGATCGTTGAATATCGCGAAGTCCGGATTGACCTGTTGTGTCTGCGCGCCCGGCGTCGCGTCTTCGAACAGCACATTGCCGCTCGTATCGGCCCAGCGCGTGTGCCAGTCCGCACGGTCAAAGGTGAAAAGCGTGGCGCCGTCGCTCACCGAAATCTGGCTGTCGCTTTGCGTGACCGCTAAAGCGTTGGGCGAACCCGTTGCATTGCCCGCATTGCCATTCCCTGACGCATCACTTGAGTCATCGGAATTGCCGCAAGCGCTCAATGCGCACAGCGCGCCTAATACCAACGTATATATCTTTATCTTGTTCATAGCAACGCTCCGTTCATCCACCGTGCCTTGGCGATCAGGCGGCTCATGCTAGTGGGCCTAAATTTCAGCTACATGACGGTGCTTATCAAGATGCGTTCGCAATGCAGAGCATTCGCCAATAAGAAAAGACACGGCCTGATTCAAGGCGCCATTTTTCTTAAGCACGACAAGCAATTCTTTGCGATTTTTTTCTTTGACGATGCTGTCATGCACATGACATTTCGCCAGGCGCTAATGCCGGACCAGTACGTTTGCATGATGCAACGGCATTCACACCAAGCACTAAGCCCAAGGCAATCGCCTGGCGCTTTAGCGCATTGCGTTTGCGCTCGCTTTGTCTTTTACCTTTTTTGTTCTGGACTCGTCCGCCATGATGAATCGCCGCGAATTCCTCAAATGGAGCAGCTTCATGACCGTGTCGGTTGCGAGCGCAACCGTGCTGACCGCATGCGGTGGAGGCGATAGCACGAGCAGCAGCGGCGATGCGTCGAATGCCGGCAGCGTCCCGCGCTCGTTCTCGCTTGGCGTCGCATCGGGCGATCCGAAACCGGACAGCGTTGTGCTATGGACGCGCGTGGATGGCGGCGACGGCGTTGCACCGATCAACGTGTCGTTGCAGGTCGCACTCGATCCGGACTTCAAATCGCTGGTACTCGACACGACCGTGAGCGCCGAGGCGCAATGGGACTACACGTTGCGCCATAAGGTAACGGGCCTTGCGGCGAACACCATCTACTACTATCGCTTCGCCGCCGGCACCGCCATGAGCACGGCCGGCCGCACATGGACCGCGCCGGCCGCCGGACAATCGCTTGCGCAATTGCGCTTCGCGTATCTGTGCAGCCAGGACTGGAGCGCCAACCACTGGGCTGCATTCGATACGCTGCAAAACGAAGACCTCGATTTTGTCGTGCACGTCGGCAACTATGTGTACGAGCAGCTGAATCGCCCTAACGTCATCACGCCGCCACGCGACCCGCAGCATGGCGATTTCGTCTTGCCCGACGGCACGAAACTCGCGGATGGCTCGATTTACGCGACGTCGCTGGCCGACTACCGGATGCTCTACAAGACGTATCGTTCCGATGCGCGTCTGCAGCGCGTGCATGCGCGCTGGCCCGTGATCGCGACATGGGGCGACCACGAATTCTCGAACGACGCGTGGCAGGATCACCAGACCTACACCACCGACGACTCGACACCGCAAACCGCGCGGCGACGCAACGCGAATCAGGCATGGTTCGAATTTATGCCCGCGGACGTGCCCTTCGATCAGGGCAACCCGTCGTTCCAGAACATCCAGGTCTATCGCGCGTTTTCGTTCGGCGACCTGGCGACCTTCGTGATGACCGACGAGCGGCTCTATCGCGCGGACCACGAAATCACCGAGCAAAGCGCGGGAGGCGCGATCGGCAGCCGCTATGTGGTCGGCAAGAGTTTGGTGGACAGCGCCGAAGCCGCGCGTCTCGCGTCGGCGGCCAACGCGCTGACACCCGTGTCGATGCTCGGCGACACGCAGCGCCAGTGGTGGCAAAACCAGATGAGCAGCGCGACCACTGCGTGGAAACTATGGGGCAACGAAGTGCCGTTGCTGCGCATGCAGACGAACGGCTTCAATACCGTGGTCGATGCGGTGACGCAGGCCGTGATCAGCACGGACTCGAGTTTGCCGCCGCTCGAATCGATTTTCCATGCGGCCATTCAGGGTGATCTGACCGATGCGGTCACGCAGAATCTGCGCCCCGCGCCATTTTCGCGCGTACATCAGCTCGGTCAGCAAGGCGGCTTCGACGAGGCCGATATTCAGGCGACGATCGCGGCGCTGAACCAGATGCTGCCGCCCTACTCGCTCATGACCCTGCTGCTGCTCAACGCCGACATGTGGGATGGCTATAACGCGGAACGCAAGAGCCTGATGCAGTTTCTCGCGAACGGCGGGATTCGCAACGTGGTCTCGTTAAGCGGCAATATCGGCGCGTTTATGGCCGGCCCCGTGATGGACGACTTCGACGCTACGACACCGCAACCCGTTATGGTCGATCTCGTGACTGCGGGCATTTCGGGCACGTCGCTGACCACGCAATACGAGGAGTTTCTGAACGGCACGGCGCAAACGCAGGCGTGGGTCGATGCGCTGCTATCGGGCAGCGGCCTCGCGCCGTTCAGCGATTCGCTAAAGACGAACAACTCGTGGCTCAGTTATGTCGACCCCGATGCGCAAGGCTATGCCGTCGTCACGCTAACGCCGGCGACGCTAAGCTGCACATTCACGAAGATGAACCCGATTACCGGCGGGCAAGTGCCGGCGGTGAACAATGCAATTGCCGGCACGCAGGTGGTGGTGGTCAATGCGAATACGCCTGCGGTGACTGTTGCGACCGCATAGGCATAGGCGGCGCGCCAAGTGCCGCCAAGCGCTGCCAAGCACTAAAGCACAAGAAAATAAAGCACAATAAATTTGAATGATTGGGCCGCGAGCGCGGTCAGTTTGCAATGCCTGGAATTAGCCGGCATCGAATAAAACGGGCAGCGCCGCCCGCCTTAGAATTCGACGCCGATCTCGTGCAGATAGGGTATCGACGGCGCCGCGCCGGCACGTGTCACACACGTAGCCGCGGCCGCCTGAGCGAATGCAACGGCGCGCGGCCCCGACGCGCCCGCGACGATAGCCGTCGCAAACGCGCCGGCAAACGTATCGCCGGCACCGGTCGTGTCGAGCGCAGTCACGGCGGCAGCCGGAAAGAATTCGACCTGCGCGCCGCCTTCGTCGGCGAAATACGCGACCACACCGCGCGCGCCGAGCGTGACAAGCACATGAGGGGCGCCGGCGTCGTGCAGCGACCGTGCGATTTTGATTGCGTCGTTGATCGAATCGAGCGGACGCCCAGCGAGCGTCGCCGCTTCCACTTCGTTTACAACGAGGTAGTCGACCTGCCGAAGCAGTCGCGCAGGCAGCGGACTTTGCACAGGAGAAGCATTGAAGAGAACGGGAATATCGAAGCGCTCGGCGATCGACAGTACGCTTTCGACCGTCTCGAGCGGAACGGTCAGGTCGCACACGATCATCCGCGCGACCGTGAGCATCTGAAGATTCCGGGCCACGAGCTCCGGCGTCAGATCGCCGTTGCTGCCCTGCACCGTGACGATCGAATTGTTGCCGGCCTCGTCGACCACGACCATCGCGATGCCGCTAGCGGCGTGTTCGCTGACGGCGACGCCCGAGCAATCGATTCCCTCGGCCTCGAGACTCGCCATGAGCCGCGCGCCAAATTCATCGTTGCCGACGCAGGCAATCAGCGCGACGTGCGCGCCAAGCCGCGCCGCCGCAATCGCCTGATTGCCGCCCTTGCCGCCGGGCGCCACGAGGAAGCGGCTCCCTTGCAGGGTTTCGCCCGGTTGCGGGAAGCGCGGCACGTACGTCGCGAGATCCATGTTCACGCTCCCGACGACAACAATGCGCGGCAACGGATCGTCTCTCATCTGGTTCGTTCAAAAGATCGCTGATCGGCTTCGCGGTCAAGCCGGCACGCCCACCGCCGGTTCACAGCCGCGGGCCCCATCGCACTGATGCGAAGGATAACGCTTTCCTGAACGAAATGATCCTGCGGGACGCCCGGCAGGCAGCCAGGGCTTACCCGCCGGCAGTTTCAGACGCCATTCAGGCGATATTTCAGGCGATATTCAGGCAATCACCTGAAGCAGGATGTCGTCGCCGTCCCGCGACGCGCGAATGCCGCGCAGGTCATGCACGCGAACGGTCTCGCCGAGCCCCGCCGCCGTCGATGCATAGCCGACGGCCACCACTTTTGCGCCCGCCGCGATGCCGGCCTCGATGCCGGCCGGCGCGTCTTCGAACACCACGCTAAAGCGCGCGTCGAATTCCATGCGCCGCGCCGCGAGTTCGAACCCGTCCGGCGCCGGCTTGCCGCGCGCGACGTCTTCGGCGCTGATCAGCAGCTGCGGCGCCGGCAAACCGGCGGCCGCGAGGCGTCTTTGCGCAAGCGCCCGGTCCGCCGAGGTCACGACGGCCCAGCGATTGGGCTGCAACGCGCGCAGCAGGTCGCCCGCGCCCGGAATCTCGACGATGCCTTCGGTGTCTTCGTATTCGCGCTGCATCAGCGCGACCGTGTCCGCTTCGACGTCGGTGCCGGCAGGCGCGAGTGCCCACAGCGTGTCGATGGTGCGCCGCCCTTGCGCTTCGCGAATCACAAGCGACGGGTCGAGCCCATAGCGGTTCGCCCACTCCGTGTACGCGCGGTGCATCGGCGCACGGGAATCGAGCAAGGTGCCGTCCATATCGAACAGCACACATTTACAGCGCAGAAAGTCCAATTGTCGATGCATTGAGTCGTGTCTTCGAAAATATCAGGGGGCTTCGGTGGGGCTTCGGTGGACCCTCGGTAGGCCCTCAGTGTGCCATGCGGAGTGCGCAACATCAGCCGGCGATCAGTAATTCAATGCCGGCCTTGTCGGCAGCCTGGCGCGCAGCCTGCGGCAACTCGTTATCGCAGACCCAGATCGATACGCGCTCGAACGGCACGATCGAGACGAAACCGCGTTGCCCCCACTTCGTGCTGTCCGCAATCGCGCATACGTCGCGGCTGCGCTCGATGGCCGCGTGCTTGAGCTGCGTTTCGAGCTGGTTCGCATTGGTCCAGCCGGCTTCGAGGTCGATGCCGCGCGCACCCATGAAAAACAGGTCGAAATGCAGTTGTCCGACTTGCGCCAGAGCCACCGGCCCGACCGTTGCCAGACCGTTGCGATACAGCTCGCCGCCGATCAGATGCACATCGTACGCGGGATGCCCGGCCAGTTCCATCGCCAGATTGACGCCGTGCGTGACGATCGACAGCTGGTTCACATCGGGCAGTCCTTCGCGAATGCGGCGCGCGAGTTCCATGGCCGTCGTGCCGGAGTCGAGGTAGACCACCATGCCGTTACGGATCAGCGCCGCGGCCTGTTGCCCGATGCGCTGCTTCTGCGTTTGCCCCTCGCGGGCGCGCAACGGGTAGTCGATTTCGGAATCGACGAGCACGGCGCCGCCGTGCACGCGCCGCAGCCGGCCCTGCTCTTCGAGCACCTGCAGATCGCGGCGCACCGTCATGGGCGACAACGAGAATTGCTGGGCGAGATCGGTGACCCGGCACTGACCGCCTTTGGCAAGCGCGTCGAGAATCAGCTCCCGACGGTGGTCGGCCAGTACGCTATCCGTGGTGATTTTCTCAGGCGTGGGCATCGAATCCGGGTCCGAAATGCGGCCACGAAAACGCATGCCGCGCAGGTTATCTACGAGCTATTTTAATCCGTCGACCGTATCGGGCGTTTCCACCTGCCCGGGTTCGCCCTCCCGGGCCGCCTCGCTCGCCTGGCCGTAGTAGGCGCCGGCGCCGTGCTTGCGCAGATAGTGTTTGCGGATCAGCGTTTCCTTGATCGGCGGCGCGACCGGGTTGATCGTGCGCGTCAGGTAAGCCATCTGCGCGATCTCTTCGAGCACGCGGCTGTTATACACGGCTTGCTGCGCCGTCTTGCCCCACGTGAACGGCCCGTGGCACGCGACGATGATCATCTCCACTTCATGCGGATCGAGCCCGCGCAGCCGCTCGACAATCTGATGCCCGGTTTCGACTTCGTAGTCGCGCTCGATGGCCGCGTCGTCCATCGGTTGCGTCACAGGAATCGGTTCGGTCAGGTGATCGGCGTGCGTCGTGCCGAACACGGGAATTTCGCGGCACGCCTGCGCCCACGCCACCGCATACATCGAATGCGAATGACAGATGCCGCCGATGCCGGCGAACGCGCGATACAGCACCGCATGCGTTTTCGTATCCGACGACGGGCGCCCGTTCCCTTCAACGATCTCTCCATCGAGATCGACGATCACCATCGAGTCGGGCGTCAGCTGCTCATAAGGCACGCCGCTCGGCTTGATCGCGAACACGCCACGCGCTGCATCGAACGCGCTCACATTGCCGAACGTGTAGATGGCGAGCCCCTGCTTCGGGATCTCGAGGTTCGCCTCGTAGGCCTCGCGTTTCAGTTCAGTGAACATGATGTGTCTTCTGTTTCCGCTACGTGATGCCGCATCTCGCGCCCGGCATGCTCGACGAGCGCGCCGTAAGAGCGGTACCGGCGATACAGCTGTTCATAGACGAGGCTCGACTTCGCATTGGGCCGGTAGACGTGCTCGAAGCCCGCGCCCATCGCGCCTTGCGCGACTTCCGCGCTGTCGTGAATGCCGGCTGCGACGGCCGCGAACATCGCCGCGCCGAGCGCCACGGCCTGGTCGGCCGCCGTCACGCGAATTTCCTTACCGAACACATCGGCGGCGATCTGCATATTGAGCGGCGATTTGCGGGCGACGCCGCCCACCGCGATCACGTCGTCGATGCGCACGCCTTCTTCCTGGAAGCGCTCGATAATGGCGCGCGCGCCGAATGCCGTGGCCTCGATCAGCGCGCGATAAACCTTAGGCGCGTCGCTGCCGAGCGACAGGCCGAACAGCGCGCCACGCAAGCTTTGATCGGCATAGGGCGTGCGGCGGCCGTTGAGCCAGTCCACCGCAACGATGCCCGTCAGCAGCGGATCTTCGTTCGCGGCCGCGCGTTCGAGCGCGGGCAGAATGCGCGACGCGAGTTCGTCGCGCTGCTGCTGCGTCATATCGGCTTCCGCGAGCAAGCCGAGCGGCCATGAAAGCAGCCGGCGAAACCATGCATAGACGTCGCCGAACGCCGATTGCCCCGCTTCGAGCCCGGTCATGCCGCGGATCACCGAACCGTCGACCTGGCCGCAAATGCCGCTCACGACGCGCTCGCCGATCTCGTCGCTCGGCACGACAACGACGTCGCATGTCGACGTGCCCATCACCTTGACGAGCGTATGCGCCTGCGCGCCGGCGCCGACCGCGCCCATATGCGCATCGAACGCGCCGACACCGACCATCACATCGGCTGGAAGGCCGAGCGTGTGCGCCCATTCGCGCGTCAGCGGGCCTGCGGCGATGTCCGCCGTATACGTATCGCGATACAGCCGCTCGCGCATGCCCGACAGCAGCGGATCGAGCCGCGACAGAAATGCTTCGCTAGGCAAACCATCGAAGGCCTCGTGCCACATCGCCTTATGCCCCGCCGCGCAGCGGCTGCGCCGCAGTTGCGCGGGAGCCGTCGTGCCGGTGAGCAGCGCCGGCATCCAGTCGCAATGCTCGACCCAGCTATGCGTATGCGCGCGCACGTCCGCGTCGACGCGAAACACGTGCAGCATATTGGCCCAGAACCATTCGGCCG